>NZ_VFVT01000001.1:0-1240000 GCF_006442275.1 Mesorhizobium sp. B2-3-10 | reverse complement strand
TTCGACGAAGACGGCTCGAGCGCCCAGCAGTTCCTGCTGCGCAATCCGCTGCCCGCCGGAAAGTTCCGCTCCGGCTTCGGCGCCCGCAAGCATCCGATCCTCGGCTATGTCCGCATGCACACAGGCGTCGACTGGGCAGCCCCGATCGGCACGCCGATCATCGCCGCCGGCAATGGCGTCATCGAGAAGGTCGGCTGGGCCGGCGGCTATGGCAAGCAGATCATCATTCGCCATGCCAATGGCTACGAGACCTCGTACAATCACCAGAGTGCCTTTGCCAAAGGTATGGAGCCGGGCATGCATGTGCGCCAGGGACAGACTATCGGCTATCTCGGCCAGACCGGCCTCGCCACAGGCCCGCACCTGCACTACGAGTTGATCGTCAATGGCACCAAAGTCGATCCGATGCGCGTCCGTCTACCGGTCGGCAAGGTGCTGAAAGGCGACGATCTCGTCGCCTTCAAGCGCGAGCGCGAGCGCATCGACGATCTGCTGAAACAGGAAGATGGCAATTCGCTGAAGGTCGCCAGCGCCAAGATCGAAGGCTGAGACTCAGCCTTTGTCCTGCCGAGGTTCGGCGCGCCGCGACCACGGCAGCGCTTCGCCCGAAATCGTCGTCCAGGCAATGACAGCGGAAAGCAGGCATAGCAGCGCCGTCACCAAGGAGATGGCGGAAAAGGCTGCGTCGCTGGCGGCGATCCTCGCCGCATCGAGTGCCGGCGAAAGTCCTGCCGGTGGCGGTTCGCCGAAGCCAGGCACGCCGGGCGCGGCATTTACCTCCAGGCCATTGGCGTAAATCCAGGCAGCGAGCGACCCCATCGCTGCCACCGCGATCAAACCGCCGATGCGTGAGACGGCGTTGTTGATGCCGGAAGCCGCGCCGGTGTCCTTGTCTTCCACCGCCGTCATGATGGCGGTGGACAATGGCGATACGACCAACGCCATGCCAAGCCCCATCAGCGCCATCAAGGGGAAGATGCCGGTCCAGAAATGGTGAAAGCCGGCATAGGCGAGCAAGGCCAGCCCGGCGAAGGCAACCGCCACGATCAGGCTGCCGCAGGCAATGGGAAAACGGGGCCCGATCCGGTCCGACAGCTTGCCGACGGGCCCCGACAGAAGCGCGATCGCCGCCGACAGCGGCAGGAAGATGAAGCCGACCTCGGCGGTGCTCAGTCCCCAGCCTGCGATCAGCAGCATCGGCAGATAAAAAAGATTGGCTGACAGTGCGAAATAGAGAAAGAACGTCGCGACGTTGGCGCCGGCGAAAGCACCGATGCGAAACAGGCTGAGATCTATCATCGGCTCGCGCTGCCGCCGCTCGAAGAGGATGAAGACGACAAGCAGCACGGCGCCGGCGGCAATGCTTGGACCGGCCATGTGGCTCCCGCCGCTGGCGCTCATTGAAGTCAGCCCATAGGCAAGCGCGCCGAAGGCCAGAGTCGCAAGCGCCCCGCCGGCAAGGTCAAGACTGCGTTTCTCCGTCGGCGCATCGGCCGGAATTTTGGCGAGCAGCAGATAGATCGAGACCAGGCCGAGCGGCAGATTGACGGCAAAGATCGCCCGCCAGATGCCGCCGCCGAAGGCCGACAGCACCAGGCCACCGAGCACGGGGCCGAGAGCGGTGGTCAGCGCCGAGGCCGCCGCCCAGATGCCGATCGCCCTGCCGCGTTCCTTCTTCGGATAGGCCTTGGCGATAATCGCGAGACTGCCCGGCACCATGATCGCGGCGCCGATGCCCTGGAGCGCGCGAAATGCGATCAGCACGACAGCGTTCGGCGCCAGCGCGCAGGCAAGCGAGGTCACGACGAACAGCGCAATGCCGGCCACGAAAGCATGGCGCAGCCCGAACCGATCGCCTGCGGCACCGCCGGCAAGGATCAGCGCCGAGAGTGTCAGCGCATAGGCATTGGAAATCCACTGCGCCTCGGCAAGGCTGGCGCCGAGGTCGACGCGGATCGCCGGCATGGCTATCGCCAGGATCGATCCGTCGATGAAGCCGAGCGCCGAGGCCAGGATTGCCGCGATCAACACATAACGCCGCTGCGATTGCGGGCAGAACGTGCCATTCGCGACCGGAGCGGTCAGCGGAACGGCGGCGGCTTGATCGGGCGCATGCATGTCACGCTCATTAGACCGTCGGCGCGGCGGCAACAACCGGCCAGCGGCTTGTTGTCCTTGAAACCGGCCATATTGCCAGGGATCGCATCTGCCCCGATGCAAACCGCGGCAGTCATGCTAATGCATGTCGCGCAGAAGTGACCTCGGCTTTTGCGACAACGACATGCATCAGGCAAGATTTAAAGCGCGTCGCAGGAATCCGTTTCGACGAGACGCGCTTTAGGTTTTCCAGAACCCGCGGGCAGGAGAAATCGATGAAGCGTCCGCTCGAAGCATCGGTTGAGGGGCGCGGCCGTATTGTCGGTATCACCGATGGCGTGTTCGCCATCGCGCTCACCCTGATCGTGCTCGAGATCAGGGTGCCGGCGCATGACGTGATCCACTCCGAACATGATCTGCTCGCCGCAATCGCGGCACTCGCGCCACGCTTCCTCACTTACGCCTTGAGCTTTCTGACCCTGACCATCTTTTGGTTCGGCCAGCAGGCCCAGCATGGTCTGATCGCCAGATCCGACAGACGGCTGGCCACGCTGAACCTCTGCTTTCTCGCCTTCATCGCGCTCTTGCCGTTCTCGACCGACCTTCTGGCCGATTTTCTGGAGTTCAGGACCGCGGTGCTGGTTTACTGGCTCAACCTCTTGATGCTCGGCATCACGCTGTTCGTCAGCTGGCGGTATGCGGAGAAAAGCGGCCTTGTCGCGGAGGACGTCGACGCGGAAACGAAACGCACAGTCTACCTGCGCATCGTCAAGGCGCAGGTCCTGTGGGCCGTCGGCGCCGCATTTTGCCTGATCACCCCGTTGGCGAGCGTCGGCTTCATTCTGGTGGTGCAGTTGATCTACGCGGCAACGCCGAATGTGACGTGGGTGCGCAGGATCATTGGTTGAGATGTTGAGATTCAGGTCAGGCCGGCATCGCCTGAACACTGACATACCCTACTCGACGAACTCCACCGGCACGCCCGGCGAGACCAGCTTGGCCAATTCACGCGCGTCCCAATTGGTCAGGCGCACGCAGCCATGGCTCTCGGTCTTGCCTATCTTCGAGGGCTCCGGCGTGCCGTGGATGCCGTAAGTCGGCTTGTCCAGGGCGATCCACACCGATCCGACCGGGCCATTCGGCCCAGGCGGAATGGTCAGGATCTTGTTGTTCTCGCCCTGCTTGAAGTTGATGTTGGGGTTGTAGGTGTAATTCGGATCGAGCGCGACACGCGACACGGCATGGATGCCGGTCGGGGACGGCGTGTCCGACGAGCCGATGGTGGCGGGGTAGGCCGCGACCAGCTTGCCCGACCCGTCATAGGCAAAGACTTCCTTCTTGCCCTTGTCGGCGACGATGCGGGTGACGGGGGTAGAAACCAGTTTGCCGAAATTCGCGACCTTGATGATCGTGCCCGGACGATTGAAGTTGGCGTCCGGATTGAGCCCCTTGAGATAGTTCTCGTCCATGTGGAAGCGCTCGGCCAGCGCCTCGGTGACGGAGGTGAAGCCCATGCGGTCGAGTTGCGCCTTCTGGCTGTAGTCTTCCGGGATCGACGCGACATAGGGGCCGGCCGCATCCTCCGCGGTGATGGTGTAGTTGGCGAACGCGTCGCCACCGGACTGCGACAATGCGGCCTGGATGCCGACCGAATCGGTCGATTTGAGGCTGCTGCCGTTGATCTGATTGTAGGCCGCCAGCGCCTTGTCGACATTCGAACCGAAGCGCCCGTCGATGACGCCAGGCGAAGCCCCGCCCCGGTCGAGCAGCACCTGCAGTGCCGCGACATCCTGGCGTGCGCCCAGCGAAAGCGACGGATCGACCGACGTCTTGCCGCCGGCCTTTGGCGGCAATGCCGGCTGGTCCGAGGGCGCTGCCTGGTCCGTCGGGTCTGCCGGCCGGACGGGGTCTATCGACGCCTCGTTCAGCGGTTGGCGCTTGATTGTACCCGGCTGCGGCGCGTCGGGATAATTGTTGTCGTAACTGCCGTCGTCCCGCGGTGCCGGCGGATAAGCATCGACTGAACCACTTCCGTCAGGATCGTATTCGTCGGCGGGCGGTGGAATGACCCGGCCTTCCTCTTCCAACTGTCTGCGGCGGAAGCGGGCCATGTCCTGGGGATCGTCGAGATAGTAGCGGTCATCGTCGGCGGGTGCGCGGCCAAGTTCACGCATCCGGCTCTCGCGGCGCAGCGCCCGCCGGTCGAGCCGTGTCTGCGGCGGCTGGATGGCGATCACCTTGCCGGTATCCGAATCGACGATGACGCGATTGCCCCTGGCATCGTAATAAATGTCGAGATTGCCGTCCTGCGCAAGCAGAATGCCGCCGCTCCCGGACGCACGGACAGGCTGGGCGGCACCGTCATGCGTCGGCGCGGCGAACGCATTGGAAAACACCAGTCCCGCGGCAAATGCCGAAAGAGTGAAGATAGTGCGCAGCATCGTGCGAAACTCTCCGGTCCGTATGTGCCGCCGCCGGCATTGTTCAGTTCGGCGAACCCTTCGCCAGCAAACCAGTTACCCACCATATGGTTCCAACATGAACCGGGCATGAAGATGGCGGTTTTCCGGCGCCTCGGGGAATATTGGCTAGCTTGCGCCAAGCCCCAATTCCTTGCGCGCCTGCTTCGTCAGCTTAAGGGCAACAAGGCGGTGGCTCTCGCGCAGATAGTCCTCCAGCGCACCATCATCCATGCTCTGGCTTGTCTGACGCTGGATCCACTTCATGCCGCGGGAGGCAAGATAGGGCGCGGGGCGCAGGCCGGGCTGCTCCTTGAGCACGTCATAGGCGATGTCGGAGCATTTGAAGGTGACGAAGAGCTGCCGACCCTGATCCCAGCCACCGATCGCAAACACCTTGGTCCCGACCTTCCAGACATGGGCGCCGCCCCATTGCACCACGTGATTCGTTGCAGGCAGCGAAGCGCAGAAGCCGTTGTATTCGTCCAGCGTCATCAATCCCCCGCCAATTGCATGAAAACGCCGCGCGTCCGGTGGACGCGCGGCGTCTGAAATCAGGCCGCGACCTCGGCCGCGACGATCGCCGGCTTGGAGCGGAAATTCAGCCGGTCGGAACCGGCCGTGACCTTGACCGTCGAGCCGTCCAGGATCTCGCCGAGCAAGATCTTTTCCGCCAATGGATCCTGCAGCTCCTTCTGCATCACCCGCTTCAGCGGCCGGGCACCATAAGCGGGGTCGTAACCCTTGGCCGCCAGCCACTCGATCGCCTCGGGATCCAGCGACAGCGTGATCTTGCGATCGGTCAGCAGGCTCTCGAGCCGCTTGAGCTGGATCTCAACGATACGGTCCATGTCCTTGCGGCGCAGCCGGTGGAACAGGATCACCTCGTCGACGCGATTGAGGAACTCCGGCCGGAACGATGCCCTGACCACGCCCATCACTTCGTCTCGTACGGCATCGACATCCTGATCCTCGCCGAGATTGACGAGATATTCGGCGCCCAAATTAGACGTCATGATGATCAGTGTGTTGCGGAAGTCGACGGTGCGGCCCTGCCCGTCGGTGAGCCGGCCGTCATCGAGCACCTGCAACAGCACGTTGAAGACATCCGGATGCGCCTTTTCGATCTCGTCGAACAGCACGACCTGATAGGGCCGGCGCCGCACCGCTTCGGTCAGCGCACCGCCTTCCTCATAGCCGACATAGCCGGGAGGCGCGCCGATCAGCCGGGCGACGGAGTGCTTCTCCATGTATTCGGACATATCGATGCGCGCCAGCGCCGTCTCATCGTCGAACAGGAAATTGGCCAAAGCCTTGGTCAGTTCCGTCTTGCCGACGCCGGTAGGCCCGAGGAACATGAACGAGCCGATCGGCCGGTTCGGATCCTGAAGGCCCGCACGGGCACGCCGCACCGCCTTGGAAACGGCCTGCACCGCTTCGCCCTGGCCGACGACACGCTTGCCGATCTCGTCTTCCATGCGCAGCAGCTTGTCACGCTCGCCCTGCAGCATCTTGTCGACCGGAATGCCGGTCCAGCGCGACACGATATGGGCGACGTGGTCGGGCGTGACCACTTCCTCGACCATGCCGGCCTTGCCGTCCTGGGCTTCGGCCTCCTTCAGCTTCTTTTCCAGTTCCGGGATCTTGCCATAGGCAAGCTCGCCGGCGCGCTGGAACTCACCCTTGCGCTGGGCAATGGCAAGGTCGTTGCGCGCTTCGTCGAGCTGCTTCTTCAAGTCGGCCGCTAGCCCGAGCTTCTGCTTTTCGGCCTGCCACTTCGCGGTGATCTCTGTCGATTCCTCTTCCAGGCCGACAAGTTCCTTTTCCAGGCGGGCGAGCCGGTCTTTCGAGGCATCGTCCGTCTCGACCTTCAACGCTTCGCGTTCAATCTTGAGCTGCATGATGCGGCGGTCGATCTCGTCCAGCGCTTCGGGCTTGGAATCGACCTGCATCCTGAGCCGCGAGGCGGCTTCGTCGACGAGGTCGATCGCCTTGTCCGGCAGGAAGCGGTCGGCGATGTAGCGGTTGGACAATGTCGCCGCCGCCACCAGTGCCGAATCGGAGATACGCACCTTGTGGTGCTGCTCGTATTTCTCCTTCAGGCCGCGCAGGATCGAGACCGTGTCCTCCACTGTCGGCTCGTCGACGAAGACGGGCTGGAAACGGCGGGCAAGGGCGGGATCCTTCTCGACATGCTTCCTGTATTCATCCAGCGTGGTGGCGCCGACGCAGTGCAGTTCGCCGCGCGCCAGCGCCGGCTTCAGGAGATTCGACGCGTCCATGGCGCCATCGGCCTTGCCGGCGCCGACCAGCGTGTGCATCTCATCAATGAACAGGATGATGTTGCCACTGGCCGAAGTGACTTCCGAAAGCACAGCCTTCAGCCGCTCCTCGAATTCGCCGCGATATTTGGCACCGGCAATCAGCGCGCCCATGTCGAGCGCCATCAACTGCTTGTCCTTAAGCGATTCCGGCACGTCGCCATTGACGATGCGCAGCGCCAGCCCTTCGGCGATCGCCGTCTTGCCGACGCCCGGCTCGCCGATCAGCACCGGGTTGTTCTTGGTGCGGCGCGACAGCACCTGGATGGTGCGTCGAATCTCGTCGTCGCGGCCAATCACGGGGTCGAGCTTGCCCGCGCGTGCGTCCGCGGTGAGGTCGCGTGCGTATTTCTTCAGCGCGTCATAGCCCTGTTCGGCACTCGCCGAATCGGCGGTACGGCCCTTGCGGACGTCGTTGATAACCTGGTTCAGCGCCTGCGCGGTGACACCGGCCTTGGCCAGGATCTCGGCGGTCTTGGCCGATTTCTCCATGGCAAGCGCCTGCAGCAGCCGCTCGACGGTGACAAAGCTGTCACCGGCCTTCTTGGCCAGTTCTTCGGCGGTCGAGAACACCTTGGCCAGCGGCTGCGCCAGATAAAGCTGGCCATTGCCGCCCTCCACCTTGGGCATCGCCTCGAGCGCCGTCTCGACGCCGAGCTTGACATCGCGGACATTACCGCCGGCGCGCTCGATCAACGACGCGGCCAAGCCTTCGTCATCGTCGACGAGGACTTTCAGAATGTGTTCGGGGGTGAATTGCTGGTGGTTGCGCGAGAGCGCCATGGTCTGCGCGGACTGGATAAAGCCGCGCACGCGCTCTGAGTATTTCTCAAGGTTCATATTTGTCTCCTTCCATCACCGGCCCGCTTTGCGGCACCGGATCAGATTGCGGTGACGGACCCGCCCATTCGAGCCGGATCCTGTTCAGGCCAGATATGGTGCATGGACCCTTGCCCCTCAAGATGTCGCAATATGGCAGGCGCATAATATTCCACGTCAGCCCAAACGAAAACGGCGGAGATTTCTCTCCGCCGCTCAGGGCCTTGAATGCCGTTCGCTCAGTTGTCGATGTCGGAAACCACGGGTTCGGCACCGCCGCTGTCGACCGGAGCCGCCGCTGTCTCGGCCGCATCCCCATTTTCGCTTCCGCTCTCGACCTGATTGGCATTGGTGCGCGGACGGCGCGGACGCCGTGGACGGCGGGCAGCACCGCTTTCGGCGGCCGCCTCATTGAGTTCGGCCTGGGCGGCCAGACCTGCCGGTGAAAAATTCTCGAACCGTGGAGCCGGCTCGGCCGCCGCGACCGTCTCGGGGGGCGGAGCGGCCTCTGCCTGGACTTCCGTCTGCCCCGGGGCCTCGTTGCGCTGTTGCTGTCCGCCCTGTTCGGGTGAAGCGTGGTCGCGCTGGCCGTAGCCGCCATTGGGGCGGCGATCGCGATGGCGCCCGCCACCGTTGTCGCGGCCGCCATTGTTGCGACCGTTATTGTCGCGCCCGCTGTTGTCGCGATTGTCGCGACCGTTTTCCCGGTTCAGCGCAACCTCCGCAGGCATGCCCTCGATCACCGGCTGCGGACCTGCGCCATGGTTGATTACGGGAAGCTGTGGATCGGAACCTGCATTGCCGCTGCTATTGCCCGCCCCACTGCCGGCATTGTCGAACTCGTCGCGATCGTCATCGCCGTCCTCGTCGAACTCGTCGCGTGCCTGCTGGACGTTCTGGATCGGCATCTGCGCCTGCGCGGCGGCAATGATGCGATTGTAGTGTTCAGCGTGCTGGAGGTAGTTCTCCGCCATCACCCTGTCGCCGGAGCTGTGCGAGTCACGGGCAAGCGTGGCGTATTTTTCGGCAATCTGCTGAGCCGATCCACGGATTTTCACGTCCGGGCCGTTGCTCTCGTAATTGCGCGTAAGCGGATTCGGCCCCTTGCGGTTGTTGTTATTGTTGTTGTTATTGTTATTGCCACCGCCGCCGCCATTGTTGTTGCGACCGCGCATGCGCCTGTTCTGCTGTTGTGGCCTCATTCGACTCTCTTCATCTTGAAATTTTGAAAAACTCTTCACGAACGGAGGCGCTCATGCAGCCAGCCGTTTCGTTTCTTCACCGGCGTTCGCCCGCATCGATTGCGTTGGCGCCACGTGTCATCCTGTTTCCGGTTACATCACTTGCCGGACGATTCCCGCACGAAGCTTGGGCGTCGTTTGCGCAAGAAGGCAGCTATTTCCAAGGAAAAACCGAATCGCTAAGAGCACTGCCTGCTTCGTCTCATCCGGTTAGGCGACCCTAGCCGCATTCCCCGGTATTGCCAAGCGCTTTTTTTGCACTGCGTCAAGACGTTGCTCGTTGAAAAACAAGAACCCTGTCGTTTCCGCCGAGATCGCTAAAAACCTCGCCAGCCGCGTAACCGGCTGCGCGAAATATATCGTTGACTTCGTTACTTTGCGTGTGGCCGATCTCGACCGCAATCCTGCCTTCGGCTTCCAGAAACCTTGCCGCCTCGGCGGCGATGATCCTGTAGGGGTTCAGCCCATCCACACCGCCATCAAGGGCAAGGCGCGGGTCGAAATCGCGGACTTCGTCCTGCAGATTTCCAATCTCTTGTGTTGGTATATAGGGAGGGTTTGCGGCAATTACATGGTACCGGCCGGAAACTTTTTTAAACCAGTCCGACTGAACCGCCGTGAACCGACCGCCGAGGCCGAATTGCCCGGCATTGCGGGCCGCCGTGGCCAGAGCGCCGGCGGAGATGTCGACACCGGTGGCGGTCGCGGCCGGCACGACGCTTAGCAGCGCCAGGGCGATCGCGCCCGTTCCGGTGCCGAGATCGAGGATGCGGCATGTGCCCTCCCGCGTGGCTATTGCCTTGACGAAGGGCAGCACCGCCTCGACCAGCGTTTCGGTGTCCGGTCGCGGCTCCAGCGTCTCCGGCGACAGCGACAAGCGCAAACCGTAGAACTCGCGATAGCCGAGGATGCGATGCACCGGCTCGCCACGGGCTCGCCGTCTCAAGGCGCCGTCGATCGCGGCGATGGCGTTCCCGTCGATCTTGCACTCCGGGTCGGCGATCGCCTGGGTGCGCGTCGTGCCGGAATAGTGCTCGACGATCAGCCTCGCATCGAGCGCGGGATCATCGATGCCGGCTGCGGCAAGCCGGGTCCGCGCTTCCCGCAGCAGCGACCCCAGCGCCGCGGGCGGATGGTCAGCCATCGATGCCGATATCGGCCAGCAGCTTCGACTGATGATCGGCGATCAGCGCGTCGACGATTTCGTCGAGTTCACCCATCATCACCCGGTCGAGTTTGTAGAGCGTCAGGTTGATGCGATGATCAGTGACCCGGCCCTGCGGAAAATTGTAGGTGCGGATACGCTCGGAGCGGTCGCCGGAACCGACCTGCGACTTGCGCGACTCGGAACGCTCCTCATCCGCCTTGCTGCGCTCCATGTCATAGAGCCGGGCGCGCAGGATCTGCATGGCCTTGGCCCGGTTCTGGTGCTGCGACTTCTCCGCCTGCACCACCATGATGCCGGTCGGCAGATGGGTGATGCGGACCGCGGAATCGGTGGTGTTGACGTGCTGGCCGCCGGAGCCGGAGGCACGCATCGTGTCGATGCGGATGTCCTCGGCCCTGATATCGATGTCGACCTCTTCGGCTTCCGGCAGCACGGCGACTGTGGCGGCTGACGTGTGGATGCGCCCGCTGGCCTCGGTGGCCGGCACGCGCTGGACGCGATGCACCCCGGATTCGAATTTCAGATGGGCGAACACACCTTTACCGGAGATCGTGGCGATGATTTCCTTGAAGCCGCCGGCATCGCCGTCGCTGGCCGATACCGTTTCGAACCGCCAGCCGCGTTCGGCGGCATAGCGCTCATACATGCGAAACAGATCGCCGGCGAAGAGTGCCGCCTCATCGCCGCCCGTGCCGGCGCGGATTTCGAGAATGGCGTTCTTGTCGTCGGCGGCATCCCTGGGCAGGAGCAGGATCTGGATGTCCTTCTGCAGCGTCTCGATGCGCTCCTCGACGCCGGGCAGATCTGCTTCGGCAAGCGCTCGCATCTCAGCGTCGGTGCCCTTGTCGGCGAGCATCGCTTCAA
This sequence comes from Mesorhizobium sp. B2-3-10, assembly GCF_006442275.1. Lineage (NCBI taxonomy): Bacteria > Pseudomonadati > Pseudomonadota > Alphaproteobacteria > Hyphomicrobiales > Phyllobacteriaceae > Mesorhizobium > Mesorhizobium sp. B2-3-10. Next base: position 1,229,031 of record NZ_VFVT01000001.1, on the reverse strand, counting down.
GGTCGGCCTGCTCGTGCTCGGCAGAGCGCAATTCCCTGACCTTGGCCACCATCTCCTGCAACTCGGCATATTCCGATGCCATCCTCACATAGGCATCCGGCGCCGGCCCGGCCGACATCTGCGCTTCGAGCATCTCGAAACGCTTGACGACTTGATCCATACGATCGCGGGGCAAATTGACCATGATGAGGTGCTACAACGGGATCGAGCGGTCGTCGGCGAAGGCCTGCAGCAATGCCCGCATCGGCAGCCCTTGCGCCGGCGCCATCAGATTGTCGTCGAAGAAAGCCTTCAGCTCCTCCAGCGGCAGCTCCGTCAGCATGGCCTTGACCGGACCGATCGAGGCCGGCGACATCGAGATCGAGCGAAAACCGAGGCCGATCAGCGCCATCGCCGAGATCGGCTTGCCGGCGAGTTCACCGCACAGGGTGACGGGCGTGTGATTGCGGGCGCCGGCGTCGGCGATCTGCTTGAGCACGCGCAGGAACGGCGCCGACAACGTATCGAAGCGGTTGGCCAGTTGCGTGTTGCCGCGGTCGACCGCCATGACGAACTGGAACAGGTCGTTCGATCCGACCGAGACGAAGTCGACCGCCTTCATCAGTTCGTCGAGCTGGAACAGAAGCGACGGCACTTCCAGCATGGCGCCCAGCTTGAGACTGGTCGGCAGATGATGCGCGAAGCGTGAGAGATGCCGCACCTCGCGGTCGATGATTTCGCGCGCCTGGGCGATTTCGCCGAGCTCGGTTACCATCGGCAGCATCAGCTTGAGCTCACGCCCGCCGCTGGCCTTGAGCAAGGCGCGGATCTGGGTGCGCAGCAAACCCGGCCGGTCTAGCGTCAGGCGGATCGCCCGCCAGCCGAGCGCCGGATTCTCTTCCTGGATCGCGCCCTTGAAATAAGGCAGCACCTTGTCGCCACCAATGTCGATGGTGCGGAAGGTGACCGGCTTGCCGCGCGCTGCCTCGAGCACGTCGCGGTAGAGTTTTTCCTGGGCTTCGGCGCGCGGAAAGGTCGACGCGACCATGAACTGCAGTTCCGTGCGGAACAGGCCAATGCCGGCGGCGCCCGCTTCGGCAAGTTGCGGCAGGTCGACGGCAAGCCCGGCATTCATCAGCAGGTCGACCTGGACCCCGTCCCGGGTCGTCGACGGCTTCTTGCGCAGTTCGCGGTAGACCTCCTGCCGTCGCGCCCGGAACCGCACCTTCTCGGCATAGGCGGCTTCAAGATCGGATTGCGGCCGCAGATGGATCGCGCCTTCCTCGCCGTCGACGATGATGGCATCGCCGTTTTCCGCCGTGGAAACGGCGCCCTTCATCTGTCCGGCGACGGGAATGCCCATGGCGCGCGCGACGATGACGACATGGCTGGTCGCCGCGCCATCCTCCAGCACCAGCCCGCGCAGCTTGTCGCGAGGATAGTCGAGCAGTTCGGCAGCGCCCATCGAGCGGGCGACGATGATGGCGTCCTTGGGCAGCGAGGCCGCGACATCCTCGGGTCCACGTCCCATCAGCTGGCGCAACAGCCGGTTGGCAAGATCGTCGAAATCGCTCATCCGCTCGCGCAGATAAGGATCGGTCATGTGCAGCATGCGGGCGCGCATGTCGCTCTGAACTTTTTCGACCGCCGCCTCGGCCGTCAGGCCGTTACGGATCGCCTCTTCCAGGCGGCGTACCCAGCCCCGGTCGTTGGCGAACATGCGGTAGGCTTCCAGCACCTGGCGATGCTCGCCCTCGAAGGCGACATCGCGGCGCTCCAGCATGTCGTCGATGGAAAGCCGCAGAGAACCAAGCGAGGCTTCGAGCCGCCGGACCTCTTCCTCGCTGTCCTCGTTGAACAAATTGGTGACGACGATACGCGGCTCGTGCAGCACGACGTGACCGAGCCCGACGCCATCGTTGAAGGACAGGCCGGTGAAGCTGACAGGCCGGCGCAGGTCGAGTTCGAGTCCTGGCCGGGTCAGCCGCGCCAGATCGCCGGTGGCGATCATCTCTGCGATGACCATGGCCGTGGTTTCCAGCGCCTCGACCTCGTCGTCGCGGTAGTGGCGCATGGTCTTGTTCTGGACGACCAGGACGCCCAGCGTGCGCCCTGCCCTGAGCACCGGCACGCCGAGGAAGGAATTGTAGATCTCCTCCCCGGTCTCCGGCAGGTAGGCGAAGGCCGGGTGTTCTTGCGCGTTGGACAGGTTGAGCGGCCTGGCACTCGCGGCAATGGTGCCGACCAGGCCTTGCCCTAGCCGCAGCTGCGCCAGGTGGACGGCGTTCGGGTTCAGACCTTCGGTGGCGTAGAGCTCCAGCACCGAATCGGCGCGCAGCACGTAGAGCGAGCAGACTTCCGCGACCATGTTGGAGGCGATGTCGCGCACAATCCGGTCGAGCCGCTCCTGCGGCTCCAGCGGCTCCTGCATGAGCTCGCGGAGCCGTTTCAGCAAAACGCGCGGGCCAACGGCCGTGTCACGCATCGCGGCTTCTTCTCCAATAGACTTCTTGCCGGGGCAGTTTCCGCCGCGCCCGGCAAGTGCGCAACAGCTGATTCAGTCCTGCTACTGCTTATCCAGACCGTAGACGGAATGCAAAGTGCGAACCGCAAGTTCCGTATAGGGACCGTCGATCAGTATCGAAATCTTGATCTCGGAGGTGGTGATGGCGCGGATGTTGATCGCCTTGTCGGCCAGCGCCTTGAAGGCGGTGGCGGCGACGCCGGCATGGCTCCGCATGCCGATGCCGATGACCGAAACCTTCGACATGCCAGCTTCCGACTGCACGACATCGTAGCCGATCTCGGCTTTCAGCCGGTCGAGCACGGCCAGCGCCTTGTCGACATCGCCCGACGGCACGGTGAAGGTCATGTCGGTCAGCTTGCCGTCCTCGGAAATGTTCTGGACGATCATGTCGACATTGATGTTGGCCTCGGCCAGCGGTCCGAAAATGCCGGCGGCAACGCCCGGCCGGTCGCCGACGCGGCGCAGCGAAATCTGGGCCTCGTCCTTGGCATAGGCAATTCCGGTGACGACCTGCTGTTCCACGATCTCTTCCTCGTCGCAAATAAGCGTTCCCGGAGGATTGAGCAAATCCCCCATTCCAGGCGCATCGGGATCGTCGAAGGACGACCGCACGAAGGTACGCACCCTGTGCACCATGGCAAGCTCGACCGAACGCACCTGCAGAACCTTGGCGCCGAGCGAGGCCATTTCAAGCATTTCCTCGAACGATATCTTGGCCAGCCGCCGCGCTTTGGGCTCGATGCGCGGGTCGGTGGTGTAGACCCCATCGACGTCGGTGTAGATGTCGCAGCGGTCGGCCTTGACCGCGGCGGCGATCGCCACGGCGCTGGTATCGGAGCCGCCACGTCCGAGTGTCGCGATGCGGTTGTCCGGCCCGATGCCCTGGAAACCGGCGATGACAGCCACCTGGCCTTCGCCGAAGCGCTTGACCAGGAAGGCGCCGTCGATGTCGAGGATGCGCGCCGCGCCATGCGCGTTGTCGGTCTTGATCGGAATCTGCCAGCCCTGCCAGGAGCGCGCATGCACGCCCATGTTCTGCAAGGTGATGGCGAGAAGGCCAGCCGTGACCTGTTCGCCGGAAGCGACGACCGCGTCATATTCGCGTGCATCGTGCATCGGTGAGGCCTCGCGGGTCCAGCCGACCAGCTCGTTGGTCTTGCCGGCCATCGCCGAAACTACCACAGCCACCTCGTGACCGGCGTCGACCTCGCGTTTGACGTGACGTGCCACGTTGCGGATGCGAGCGATGTCGGCGACGGAGGTCCCGCCGAATTTCATCACGATACGCGCCATGGAAGCGAAATGCCTTTGACTGGAGCCGGCCCGCGGCCGAAAATGGAAGAACAGCGCCCGGCTGCCGCCGGCCACTGAATGCGCGGCCTCCATAGCCAAATGAGGAAGGTTTCGCAAGGCTGACGGCGGATTGCATAACAGCACGACATATTGCCTTCCGGCCCGGCGCCGCTTACCAAATGCTGCCCGCGGGAAATTGCTTTTGGTTCGGCATAACAGATGATTGCTCGGCTTCGGCGCGCCATGCGATTGCAATCGCTCCCGCTTGTCGCGGGCTTTGCGGTGCTGGCACTGATCGTCGGCACCCGTGCGGTGCTCGTCGAGAGCCAAAGGGCCAATCGTGCCGCCGCACGTGAGACAATCGAGTACCAGGAGCAGCTTTCCGGGCTGCTTTCATTGGCGCAGGAGGCCCAGAGTGGTCAGCGCGGCTACCTGCTGACCGGTGAAAAATCGTATCTGGAGCCTTACCGGAAGGCCGTCGAGGCAATTCCGGGACAATTGGCGCGGGTCGACAGCGCGACCGCTCCCGACGATCAGATCGCCCAGCAGATCGGCCACATCAAGGACGCGCTTTCGCAACAGCAGGCCGACCTGGCCGAAACCATAGCTCTTTACGAGCGAGGCGATGCGGCAAAGGCCCTGCAACTGGTCCGCAGTGGCCAGGGCAAGGCCGCCATGGACGAGATGCGGGCCAGCATGGACATAATCCGACGCATCGGCGCCGCCGCGGTGGCCGCGCGCGACGAGCGTACCGACCGGGTCGAGGCCTGGCTGCGGATCGGCTCACTGGCCGCGTTGCTGGCGATTTTCCTGCTTGCCGCCTACACCATACGTCAATCCCGTCGCCGCTTCCACGAGGTGGTCGTCGCCCAGCAAGAGCTGATGCGCAAGAACATCGAACTCGGCAACGAGATCCAGACGCGTGAAAAGGCCGAATCCCAGATACGCCAGATGCAAAAGATGGAGGCTGTCGGACAGCTGACAGGCGGCATCGCCCACGACTTCAACAACATGCTGGCGGTGATCCTCAGCGCCATGAACCTTGCCCAGCGCAAGCTGAAGCGGGGCGAGCATGACATCGAAAAACTCGTCGAGGCCGCGACCGACGCGGCCAGCCGTGCCGCCAACCTGACCTCCCGCCTGCTTGCCTTCTCCCGCCTGCAGCCTCTGGCGCCGCAGGTTGTCGACATCAACGGGCTGTTGACCGGCATGTCCGATCTTCTGCGCCGCACCTTGGGTGAAGGCATCCGCATCGAGACAGTATTAGCGGGCGGCCTGTGGAAAACCCACGCCGATCCCAGCCAGATCGAGAACGCGATCCTCAATCTGGCCGTCAATTCCCGCGACGCCATGGACAATGAAGGCAAGCTGACCATTGAGACTGTCAACAGCCACCTCGACGACGGCTATGCATCGACGCACGCCGAAGTCACGCCTGGCCAATATGTGATGATCGCGGTAACCGACACCGGCGCGGGCATGTCGCCCGAGACCATCGCCAGGGCCTTCGAACCCTTCTTCACGACCAAGCCGGTCAACAAGGGCACGGGACTTGGGCTGAGCCAAGTGTTCGGCTTCGTCAAACAATCGGGCGGCCACGTCAAGATCTACTCCGAGCCCGGCGAAGGCACGACGATCAAGATCTACCTGCCCCGGTTTTTCGGAGCCGAGGAGCCGGCAGCGCCCGTCGGGCGCGATAAGAGCGCCGCCAAGGTCACCGAGACGATCCTCGTCGTCGAGGATGACCCCCGCGTGCGGGCCTCCACGACGGATGTCATGCGCGAACTCGGCTACATCGTCATCCATGCGGGAAGCGGACTGGAGGCCCTTCAGAAGCTCGCCGCGACACCAGGCATCGCCCTGCTTTTCACCGACATCGTCATGCCGGTGATGAACGGCCGCAAGCTCGCCGAGGAAGCGCTCGCGCGCCAGCCCGAGCTGAAAGTGGTCTTCACCACCGGCTTCACCAGGAATGCCGTGGTCCACAACGGCATGCTCGATCATGACGTGCACTTCCTGGCCAAGCCGTTCACCATCGAGCAGCTGGCGGCCAAGCTGCGTGATGTTCTGGACACGAAATAAGCCGGGCCTTTGATCGCCCAGCCGCTTTGTCAGCAGAGGAAAATGTTGCCTTGACATTCGATGCCTCACGCCCGACTTCCTAGCGCATGACCCCGAAATCGACTTCGATTTCGGAAAGGGATCATGCGCAGAATCAAAGTGCTACAGCGTCCTTTGCGCGTCCGAAGGACGCGCGGCGCTGTAGCGTCCGAGGAGACCAACCGATGCCTGAGCCCCGACGATCGACGATCGATGCCGGAGAGGTGGAACGCTTTTCCGCCCTTGCCGCCGAATGGTGGAACCCGAACGGCAAGTTTCGTCCGCTGCACAAATTCAATCCGGTCCGGCTTTCCTATATCCGCGACCAGATCGCGGCGCGCTTCGGCCGCGATCCACGGGCGGCGCGGCCGTTCGAGGGCCTGCGCATCCTCGACATCGGCTGCGGTGGTGGCCTTTTGTGCGAGCCGATGGCGCGGCTCGGTGCCGAGGTGGTCGGAGCGGACGCGTCCGAAACAAACATCGAAGTGGCGAAACTGCATGCCGCCGAGGGCAACGTCAGCGTCGACTATCGTGCCACGACGGCGGAAGATCTCGCCGACGCCGGCGAAAAATTCGATGTCATCCTCAACATGGAAGTGGTCGAACATGTCGCCGATATCGACCTGTTCGTCGCCAAATGCGGCGAGATGGTCAGACCCGGCGGCATCATGTTCGTGGCCACTATCAACCGCACGCTCAAGGCGCTCGGCCTCGCCATCATCGGCGCCGAATATGTGTTGCGCTGGCTGCCGCGCGGCACCCACCAATTCGGCAAGCTGGTGCGCCCGGAAGAGCTGGAAAAGGCGCTGCGCGGCGCCGGCCTGACCATCATCGACCGCACCGGCGTCACCTACAATCCGCTTGCCGACCGCTGGGCGCGGTCGAAGGACATGGACGTCAACTACATGGTGCTGGCGGAAAAGGAATCGGTCTGACAGCCAATCCTCGGCCAGCCTAGGCCGGAGCCCGGCGGTGACGCTGACGGCAGTGCGACGTGAGCCTCGAAGCGCTCAGGCTTTCTGGCTCTGCGCCTTGGTGGTGATGAACACGCCCGCGGTGATGATGACGGCGCCGACCCAGGTCAGCAGTTGATAGTGTTCACCAAGGAAGATCGTGCCGGCAAACAGCCCGACCGCTGCCGCGACATAGCCGATCTGGCTGAGATAGACCGGACCGCCAACCGCCTGCAGCCGGAAGAAGAAAGCAAACATCGCCGATGCCGAGGCCATCTGCGCCACGACGATGAGCGGCACGGCGCCAAGCTGGACGAAGGCCTTGCCTCCGAGCAAGGTCAGGATGCCGACGAGCAGCATCGCCGCGGACGCCAGATGGCTGCCGACCGCGAGTTCGATGGGACCGGTTCCTTCCGGCCAGTCGATGGTGCGGTAGATGTTGCCGGCGGCAAGGCTGACCGGGATCAGCAGCCCCGTCACCACCCAGAACAGATCGGCCGGCTGGCCAGCCTCGCCGCGCGTCACCGCCACCATGACGGCGCCGACGAAGCCGACGGCGATGCCTGATACGCCCAGCATGTTGGGGCGCCGGACGCCGAGCAGGATCGAAAACACCAATGTGATCACCGGCGACAGCGTGAACATGATGCCGGTGTAGCCGGCGCCCAGATGCGGAATGGCCGAAAACATCAGGAGATTGGGGACGGCATAGGACACTGCCGCGGTGACGAAGAAATAGCGCAGTTTGTGCGGGGTGAGCCGGATGCGCTGACCACGCGCCAGGAGCACGCCCAAAAGCACGCCGCCAGCGCCGAGCGAGATGACAAAGGCCCAGACCATGGCTGGCACGCCGGCCGCCGTGGCGAGCTTGCCGAAGGGCAGCGTCAGGCCCAGCAGGCCGCCGGTGACAACCAGCAGGCCGAGCGCCGAATCCCAGAGATATTTCATGATGGAACCCTATGGGTGGCACAGCCTCTTGGCCGGCGTTGAATATTGAGATAAGATAATGGAAAGATTCTTAACGTCAAGATACACTATGGTGAGATAGATGGACCGCGCTGGGAAAGCCATCGAGCAATGGCAGCGGGAACGGCCGGACCTGGATGTATCGCCGATGGCCGTGATCGGGCGTCTGAATGAGGTCTCCTCGCTGATAGCACGCGATCGCCTCGCCCCGCTGTTCGCCCGTTTCGGACTGCAGGCGGGAGAGTTCGATGTATTGGCGACGCTGCGCCGCTCCGGCTCGCCTTACGCGCTGACGCCGACCGCTCTCTATGAAGCGACGATGGTGACATCAGGCGCCATGACCAACCGGCTCGACCGGTTGGAAAAGGCCGGATTGATCCTGCGTGCACCGCACCCCAACGATCGGCGCGGCATCGTCGTGCGGCTGACCGAAAAGGGGCTCGCCTTGATCGACGAGGCCGTTGCAGCCCATGTGGCGAACGAGCATCAGATCCTATCCGGTCTGACACAGACCGAACGGGAAACGCTTTCGCACCTGCTGGAAAAATTGATCGGCAGCGTGAGCTGATCGCTCAGTTCCGGTCATCCGGAAACACCGGGATCGGCATGAACTCGACGCCATCCTCGGCCAGGCTCTTGGCCTCTTCCAGCGTCGCCTCGCCATAGATGCCGCGCGCATCGGCTTCGCCGAAATGGATCTTGCGCGCTTCCTCGGCGAACTTGTCGCCGACATAGTCGGCGTTTTCGCGCACCTTCTCGGCCATCGCCTTCAGCTGCGCCAGCGCCTGCTTCTGCGCCTCGCCCATGGCAAGCGCTATGGTTTCCTGCTTGCGGGCCGTGGAAACGGCCGGGGCCATCAGCGCCTTCTCGACCTTGTGCGAGCCGCAGCTGGGGCAATCGACAAAACCGCGCTTCTTCTGCGTGTCGAAATCGTCATTGCTGCGAAACCAACCCTCGAACTCATGCTCGTTTTCGCAGATCAGGGAAAAGCGGATCAAGATGCGGCGCCCCTGAGACGCGGCCCCTCGCCGGTATTGATGGTGAAATCCCGCGCATTCCTGAGATTGGGGATCTTCTTGCGCGCGGCAAGCGACTGCGCCGGGTCGATCTCCGCGACAATCACCGCTGGCTCGTCATGCGCGGCTTCGGCGATGATGCGGCCCCACGGATCGACGATCAGCGAATGCCCATAGGTCTCGCGGCCGTCCTCGTGCAGGCCGCCTTGCGCGGCGGCGACGACATAGGCGCCGTTCTCAATGGCGCGTGCCCTGAGCAGCACATGCCAATGCGCTTCGCCGGTCTGGCGGGTGAAGGCCGCGGGCACGGTCAGCACCTCGGCGCCGGCCATCGCTTCGGCACGGAACAATTGCGGAAAACGCAGGTCGTAGCAGACGGCAAAGCCTAGTTTCGCATCGTTGATCGGAATAACGACGGCTTCGGTCCCCGGCTCATAGGCGGCGGATTCGCGCCAGCTTTCGCCGTTATCGAGGTCGACGTCGAACATGTGGATCTTGTCGTAGGTGGCGAGCGTCGCGCCATCGGGTCCGAACAGGAGCGCGCGGTTGGCGAGCTTGCCGTCGGCGCGCAGTATGGCGGTCGAGCCAACGTGCAGGAAGATGCCAAGCTCACTGGCGAGCTTCCGCGCGGTTGCGACAACGATGTCCTTGTCCTGCGAGGTGAAGGAGGCGGCACGCGCTTCCTTGTCGCGGATCAGTGCACCGGTCATCTCCGGCGTCTGGATATAGGTCGCGCCCTGGCCCGCGGCCTCGCGCACCAGCCGCTCCATATCGGCCGCATTGCGCTCGGGGCTCTCGCCTGAACGCATCTGCACTGCCGCCGCCTTGAAAACACCCGCCGTCTTGAAAACACCCATTGTCATACCCCTCAAATCGACGAGCCGTTGGCGAGCAGTTTGTCCAGTCGGCCTTCTGCCTCCAGATCATGGAGGTCGTCGCAGCCACCGACATGTGTGTCACCTATGAAAATCTGCGGAAAGGTCGTGCGCCCGTGAGCTCGCGACATCATCTCCTGGCGCAGTTCCGGGGAGAAGGAAGCGTCGTGCTCGGTATAGGCGACGCCTTTGCGCTCCAGCAACCGCTTGGCCGCCGTGCAGTAGCCGCACATCATGCGCGTATAGATCGTGACATCGACCATGACGAATTCCGCTTCCGTTGCCGACTTATATAGTCACGGACTCGTCCGCCCGGAAGTCCCCCGGCAACACACGGGCAAAGGTCAGCACGTCGACGGCGGCCGCACCTCCCCTTTTCAGCGCCTTGGTGGCGGCACGCACGGTGGCGCCGGTGGTGTAGACATCGTCGATCAGAAGCACCCTGCGGCCGGCAATCTCGATCTCGGCCTCTGCCGGCACGCGAAAGGCGGCGCGTACGTTTTCCTCGCGCTCCTGCCGCTCCAGTCCGACCTGCTGGCGGGTGAGTTTCACGCGCCGCATGGCGGAGGGCGAGAAAGGCAGCCCGCTGAGCTCGCAAACCGCGCGCGCCAGTTCCGCCGATTGATTGAACCGCCGCCTGAAAAAACGGCGCCAATGCAGCGGCACCGGTATCACCACATCCGCGTCGGCGATGAGCTCGGCGCCCACACGAACCATCCAGCGCGCCATCCAGGGTGCGAGATCCGTGCGGTCCTGGTATTTCAGCCCTTGCACCATCTGGCGGGCAACGCCGGAGTAGACGACCGCGGCCCGTGCCCGTTCGAAGGGCGGCGGATCCGCGATCGCCTCCGCCGACAGAAAACCATCGCCCATGTGATGGGTGAACGGCGTGCCCATCACCGGACACCAGGGCCGCTCCAGCAGCCGCAGCTTCGGCCAGCAGCCGCCGCACAACACACCGGGCTGCGAGACCTGCCGGCGGCAGCCGGCGCAGACCGGCGGAAACAGGATGCGCGCCGGCCAGCCCAGAGCCGACCGGGCAGCAGACCCGGCTAGCTTACCGATCTCGACGGACTTGATCTTGGGCATCGGATCGGCCACGTGATTGGTTGCTCGGCACCACCATACCAACCATATCAGGGCGCCGACATACAAGGATCAATCCCTTGCAGCCTATAATGGACACCTCTCTGTGGCTGGCGCACAAGCGGCGCGCGCTCATCCATCCGGTTGACGGCGCCGACTTCCTCATGCGCCGTGCCGCCGAGGATCTCGCCGACCGGCTGGGCGCCGTCGAGCGAAAGTTCGCCAAGGCAGCGGTGCTGTTTTGCCAGACATCGGCCGCGGCCGATGTCCTTGCGCGGAGCGGCAAGGTGGCGGATCTCGCCCGTGTCGAGACGGCCGCGGCTTTCCTGAACGGTGCCGCCGGCCTGATTGCGCCGCCGGAGACCGTCCCGTTCGAGCCGCAAAGTCTTGATCTGGTGGTATCGCTTTTGTCGCTGCAGGCGATGAACGACATCCCGGGCATGTTGATCCAGATCCGTCGCGCGCTGCGGCCGGACGGACTTTTTCTCGGCGCTTTCGCAGGCGCCGGCACGCTTGCGGAACTGCGCGAAAGCCTGCTTGCCGCCGAGACAGAGCTCTACGGCGGCGTCAGCCCTCGCGTCATCCCCTTCACCGACGTACGCGATGCCGGTGCGTTGCTGCAGCGCGCCGGTTTCGCGCTGCCGGTCGCCGACGTCGAGACGGTGACGGTGCGCTATGCCAACCCGTTTGCCCTGATGGCGGATCTGCGTGCCATGGGCGAAACCAGCGCCCTGGCCGATCGCAGCCGGCGGCCGGGCACGCGCCAGCTGTTTGCCCGCGCCGCGGAAATCTACGCCGAACGCTTTTCCGACCCCGACGGTCGTATCAGGGCAAGCTTCTCGACGGTCTGGATGTCCGGCTGGGCGCCCGATGCATCGCAGCAAAAGCCGCTGAAACCCGGTTCAGCCAAGGTTTCGCTGAAGACTATACTGGAGGGACCTGATGGGCATTGACCTGTTCGCAGGCACCAGCCTCATTGCGCAAAGGCGTTGGCAAGCCTGCTGGAGTTGTCGCTGAACAGCCAGGTCAGCGAGTTGAAGACCTGGCCGATACCGCCGATGATCGTCAGCGACAGCACGGCGATAATCAGACCATATTCGACGACCGTGGCGCCGTTTTCGTCCTCCAGAAAACGCAGCAGCACTGTTTTCATGACCTCGATCCCCGTTGCGGAAACTTTACCGCGGACCTGTTAAGAAAGGTTAACGGCAAAGGCTTAACAGGCGGTGAAGTCGCCGACCGTCGGAAATGTCCTGGCCTTGTCAGCAGTCGCCACTGCTTTTGCCATCGGAACGGATAATGCAGACGCCTCCCGGATCGGCCTGCAGCACGCTGCGGCGTACCGTATAGGTGCTGCGATGGCTGATCGAACCGGTAGCCGTCATGTCCAGGCCGGGGAAACCGTCGCGGGCCGTTTGCGAACGCGCCTGGCTGTCGAGGAAAGGGGTCGCGATCAACGCCAGCGCCACGGCGGCCGATCCGAACAGCAGCGTGAGGCGCAGGACGCCCATGCCCGCATCAGCGACACGAAAGCTGCGCTCGGGCCGGATCGAATCCCAATCCCTGTCCAGGCTCATTCTATCGCTCCCCAGCGAAATGACGGCGGCCGCACGAAAAAACGGCCGTGCATCAATTTTTCATGATGAGATAAATCTTCCATTAACGCTGGCTGATATGGACGGTGGTCCAATCAAATCCTCAAAGGAGATCGATCAGGAAGGGGATCAATGGCGCATCGGCCGGCGGCATCGGATAGTCGCGCATCTGTTTGGGCCGCACCCATTTCAGCGTCTGCCCTTCCCTCGGCTGGGCGATGCCGCGGAAGCGGCGGCAGACAAAAAGCGGCATCAGCAAGTGGAAGTCGTCATAGGAATGGCTGGCGAAGGTCAACGGCGCCAGGCATGGGATATCGGTCTCGATACCGATCTCCTCCTGCAGTTCACGGATAAGGCATTGTTCCGGCGTCTCGCCGGCCTCGACCTTGCCGCCGGGAAACTCCCACAGGCCTGCGAGTTGCTTGCCTTGCGGCCGCTGCGCCAGCAGCACCCGACCATCGGCATCGACCAGCGCGCAAGCGGCGACCAGAAGCAGGCGCTTGCCGCTGGATTGCACATCATTCATGCCCGATTTCACCCATGAACAGCGGGCCGGCGGTAGTGGTAGCGATAGACTTCCTCGAAGCCGAGCGCGCGGTAGAGCGCCAGCGCCGGCGCGTTGCCAGCCTCGACCTGCAGCCAGGCTTCCCGTGCGCCGCGCAGCCTCGCCCATTTCAGCGCCGACAGGATCAGGTTGCGGCCGTGGCCCTTGTTGCGCGCCGCCTTGTCGGTAGCGACCTCGAACAGGCCGGCCAGATCGCCGTCATGCACGCAGATCAGCGTCGCCAGCGGCTCCGTCCCATCCTCGAGTGCGAACAGCCCGGCTTCAGGCTGGATAGCGCCGATGATCTCCGACAGGCCCGGCCGCAGCGACACGTCCGAGCCGCTGACCTTGAGCAATGCGCCGATGAAGCGGCTGATGTCCTTGAGCGGGATCTGGTCCATGGCGGCGTCGAGCTGCGCGTCGGCCAGCGGCAGCCGCATGACCAGCGATTCGTCGAACCGACTCCAGCCCTCCTTGTCGAGATGACTGGCAAGATCGGGACCCGACAATGGCGACATGCGGAACGTCAGCGGCCGGCCGTACGCGTCGAAACGGCGGCTCGCGCGGCCGATGCGGTCGGCGATGTGCTGGATGTCGCCGGGATCGAGCGGATTGACCGAGTTCAGCCGCTTGGCCGGATGACCGGCGGTCAGGCGCACCACCCAGGTGCCGTCATAGTGGACGGCGGCCGCGGGCCAGGCGCGAAAGCCGGCCGCCTCATAGCGGCGCACGGTCGCGAGCATGCTTGCGGGATGACGCGAAACCAAGGCGATCAGCTCCGGTAGTCGCCATTGATGGCGACATATTCCTTGGTGAGATCGCAGGTCCACACTGTCGCCTTGCCGCGGCCGATGCCGATATCGGCGCGGATGCGGATGTCGTCGCGCTTCATATAGGCCGAGGTCTTTTCTTCCGAATAGCTGGGGTCGCGCTCACCCTCATGCGCCAGCCTGTTGTCGCCGAACCAGATCGACAGCCGGTCGCGATCCGCGGGCTCGCCGGCCTTGCCGACGGCCATGACGACGCGGCCCCAATTGGCGTCCTCGCCGGCGACCGCCGTCTTGACCAGCGGCGAATTGGCGATCGACAGCGCGATGCGTTTGGCCGAGCGGGCCGACTTGGCCCCGGTGACGGTGACCTCGACCTGCTTGCGGGCGCCCTCGCCGTCGCGCACCACCTGCAACGCCAGCGACTTCAGCACCTTGCCGAGCGCCCGGCGGAACTGACCAAGGCGGGCGTCCCTGGGATCGGTGATCTCGGGCGCGCCGCGCCTTGCCGCCTTGCCGGTGGCAAACAACAGCAGCGTGTCGCTGGTCGAGGTATCGCTGTCGACGGTGACAGCATTGAACGTCTTGGCCGTCCCGCGCGACAACAGGTCCTGCAGGACAGGAGCCGCGATCGGCGCGTCGGTGGCGATGAAGGACAGCATCGTCGCCATGTCGGGCGCGATCATGCCGGCACCCTTGGAAATGCCATTGATGGTCACATCGGCGTCGCCGAGCTTGACCGTCGCCGTCGCCACTTTCGGATACGTATCCGTGGTCATGATGGCCTTTGCCGCCTCTGTCCACAGGTCCGGTTTGCCGTCGCTGACCAGCCCGGCGAGCAGATGGCTGAACTTGGTCGTGTCGAGCGGTTCGCCGATGACGCCGGTCGAGGCCAGGAAAACCTCGCCTGCCGTGCAGCCCGCGGCCTTCGCCGCCGCTTCGCCCGTCAGAGCGGTGGATTCGCGGCCCTTCTGCCCGGTGAAGGCGTTGGCGTTGCCGGAATTGACGACCAGCACCCGCGCCTTGCCCGAGCCAAGGTTCTGGCGGCAGAAATCAACCGGCGCCGAGGGACATTTCGACCTGGTGAACACGCCGGCGACCGCGGTGCCTGCATCGAATACCATGGCCAGCAGGTCGGTGCGGCCCTTGTACTTTATCCCTGCTTCGGCGGTGGCGATGCGCACCCCTTCGATTTCTGGCATTTTGGGGTATTTCTTCGGCGCAAGCGGGGAAATCGTCGTGGACATTCAGACCTCGGGCGGGAAAATCGCAAGGGAAGGCCGGTTTGCCCGATACGGCGAGCCGGTGCAAGCGCGTTTTCGTCGCTCCCGCGGAGGGCAAACCCGTTCAGGATCAAGCTTGCATTTCAAATCTGTTGGCGTCGCCGGGGTCCGTGGCGCTATGATCTTCCACATTGGGCAGGCGGGATCACTTATCATTACCAGCGAATTGAAACGAGGACGAAAGGCATGGCCGAGGAGGCGGATACGGCGCGCAGATCGATCGGTGCGCGGCGCAATCCCGACAGCGCGGACGCCATTCTGGAGGCGGCCGAGGCAGTGCTGGTCGAAGACGGCTATGCCGGCTTCTCGATCGAGGCCGTGGCGCGCCGCGCGCGCGCCGGCAAGCCGACCATCTATCGCTGGTGGCCAAGCAAGGCGGCATTGCTGCTCGAAGTCTATCAGCGCCAGAAACGCGTCGACATCCCAGACAGCGGAAGCTTGGAAGAAGACCTCGTCGGCTTCCTGAAAAACCTGTTCGCGCATTGGCGCGACACGCCTTCGGGCAGCGTGTACAGGTCGCTGATTGCCGAGGCGCAATCGGACGAGACCGCCGGCGCGGCGCTCGCCGGCTATGCCACGGGGCGCCGGACTCACAACAGCCAGATCGTGGACCGCGCCAAGGCAAGGGGTGAGATTGCCGACGATATCGATTCAGAGGTGGTCGCCGATCTGATCGGGTCCTTCGCCTGGAAGCATCTTTTGACCAACCGTCTCGACGTGGATGAAGCCACGATACGAACCGCTGTTGGCTATGTCACGCGAGGCATCGTCACGCCCAAGCGCTAAAGAACGGCAAAAAATAGGCGCGGCGAGCTATCACTCGCCGCGCCGTTCCTGATTGCGTGTGTTACTTGGCGCTTTCCAGCGTGTCGACGGCCTTCTTCAGATTGGCGTCGGGAATCTCGACCTTGGCGCCGGCGCGAAGCGACTTGACCAGCGCGAAATACTTGTCGCGGATGACCGCCTGCTTGGCCTGGTCCTTGACGTCGTCGAAGGCCGGCGGCTGCTTGGCGCGCTTGTCCTCGAGCTTTATGACATGCCAGCCGAACTGCGTCTGCACCGGCTCCTTGGTGTATTTGCCGACCTCGAGCGCGAAGGCCGCCTTGTCGAACTCCGGCACCATCTGGCCAGGTCCGAACCAGCCGAGATCGCCGCCATTGGACTTGCCCGAGGGATCGCTGGTGTGCTCGTTGGCGAGCTTCTGGAAATCGCCGCCGCCGTCGAGCTGCTTGATGATCGCCTCGGCCTCTTCCTTCGTCTTCACGAGGATGTGACGGGCATGCAGCTCGTTGACCGGCGGCGTGTTGGCGATTTCCTGGTCGTAGCGGGCGCGAACCTCGGCGTCGGTGACCTTGTCGACCACACCCTTCTCGACCATCTCGCCATGCAGCGCGCGCTGCTGCAGGAAAGCCATGCGGCGCTGGAAGTCAGGATCCTTGTCGAGACCGTCGGTGACCGCCTTGGCTGCCATGACGCGGATTTCGATGGCCGCCGAAAGTGCCGCGGCGCGGCGCTGCTCGGGCGGCAACTGCGCGAACTGCTGCGACAGCTCGCCTTCGGCAAGCACCAGATCCGCTTCGGTCAAGGGCTGGCCGTTGACGGTGGCGATCACCGTATTCGGGTCGACCGGCGCTGCGGCCGGGGCAGCCGCATCCGCCGGCGCGGCGGGGGCGGCCGGAGCGGGAGCGGTCTCCTGCGCCGTGACAGGCGACAAGCAAAGAGCCGACAGGCCGAGGGCCAGGCCAAGGCTGGCAAGCGACGCACGGCTGAACAACAAGGACATAAGGATGACTCCGGTCAGGGATTGTAGGGAGGGTGGCTTCCAGATCAGCCAGATTGTGGCGGAATTTGGCGCGACCGGCAGGGCCAGCGCGGCGTTGACATCAGTTGAGCCCCCTCTTATCTGTCCATCGACTTGGCGTCCAGAACCGTTTTCCGGGCGCTTTTTGTGTTTGCCCGTATTCAGGCGGTGCGTTCACGTGGATGTGATGGGGCCGGCCGGCGCCTGTCTCAAGATTGAGAATTCTATCGAAAGGACCATTGGATGGTCAGTCTCGGCGGTCTCGCCCGTAAGGTTTTCGGTTCCTCCAACGACCGTCGGGTCAAATCGACCCGCCCCCGTGTCGAGGCGATCAACGCCATGGAAAACGAGATGCGGGCGCTCTCCGATGCCGAGCTTGCCGGCCGCACGGAAAAATTTCGCCAGGATATCGCCAACGGCGCCAGCCTCGACGATCTGCTGATCCCAGCCTTCGCAACCGCCCGCGAGGCCGCGCGCCGCGTGCTTGGCATGCGCCCCTTCGACGTCCAGCTGATCGGCGGCATGGTGCTGCACAATGGCGGCATCGCCGAGATGCGCACCGGCGAGGGCAAGACCCTGGTCGCGACGCTGCCGGTCTATCTCAACGCGCTCGCCGGCAACGGCGTCCATGTCGTTACCGTCAACGACTACCTCGCCACCCGCGACTCCGAATGGATGGGCCGCGTCTACAAATTCCTCGGCCTCTCGGTCGGCGTTATCGTCCACGGCCTGTCGGACGAGGAGCGTCGCGTCGCCTACGCCTCCGATGTCACCTACGCCACCAACAACGAGCTCGGCTTCGACTATCTGCGCGACAACATGAAGTACGAGCGCGCCCAGATGGTGCAGCGCGGTCACAATTACGCGATCGTCGACGAGGTCGATTCCATTCTGGTCGACGAAGCGCGCACGCCGCTGATCATTTCCGGTCCGCTCGAGGACCGTTCGGAAATGTACAACACCATCGACACCTTCATCATCCAGCTGCAGCCGCAGGATTATGAGATCGACGAGAAGCAGAAGACCTCGATCTTCACCGAGGAAGGCACCGAGAAGCTGGAGAACATGCTGCGCGATGCCGACCTGCTCAAGGGCGAGTCGCTCTACGACGTCGAGAACGTCGCCATCGTCCACCACGTCAACAACGCGCTGAAGGCGCACCGGCTGTTCCAGCGCGACAAGGACTACATCGTGCGCAACGGCGAGATCGTCATCATCGACGAGTTCACCGGCCGCATGATGCCCGGCCGCCGCTATTCGGAAGGCCTGCACCAGGCGCTTGAAGCCAAGGAACACGTGGCGATCCAGCCGGAGAACCAGACGCTTGCTTCCGTCACCTTCCAGAACTACTTCCGCCTCTACAAGAAGCTTTCCGGCATGACCGGCACGGCGCTGACCGAAGCCGAGGAATTCGGCAACATCTACGGTCTCGAAGTCACCGAGATCCCGACCAACCTGCCGGTCATCCGCAAGGACGAGGACGACGAGGTCTACCGGACGGTCGAGGAGAAGTACAAGGCGATCGTCAGGGAGATCCGCGAAGCCAGCGCCAAGGGCCAGCCGACACTGGTCGGCACGACCTCGATCGAAAAGTCCGAGCAGTTGGCCGAGCGCCTGCGCAAGGAAGGCTTCACGGATTTCGAGGTTCTGAACGCCCGCCATCACGAGCGGGAAGCGGCAATTGTCGCCCAGGCGGGCAAGCCCGGCGCCATCACCATAGCCACCAACATGGCCGGCCGCGGCACCGACATCAAGCTCGGCGGCAATGCCGAGATGCGCATTGCCGAGGAGCTGGGCGACATGCCGGAAGGCCCCGAACGCGAAGCGCGCGAAAAGGAAATCAATGCCGACGTCGAGCGCCTGAAGGAAAAGGCGCTGGCCGCCGGCGGCCTCTACGTGCTCGCCACCGAGCGCCACGAGTCACGCCGTATCGACAATCAGCTCAGAGGCCGCTCTGGCCGCCAGGGCGACCCCGGCCGATCGAAATTCTTCCTGTCGCTGCAGGACGATCTGATGCGCATCTTCGGCTCCGAGCGCATGGACGGCATGCTGCAGAAGCTCGGTCTCAAGGAAGACGAGGCCATCATCCATCCCTGGATCAACAAGGCGCTGGAAAAGGCGCAGAAGAAGGTCGAGGCGCGCAACTTCGACATCCGCAAGAACCTGTTGAAATATGACGACGTCTCCAACGACCAGCGCAAGGTGGTGTTCGAGCAGCGCATCGAGCTGATGGACGGCGAGGGCCTTTCGGAGACCATCGGCGAGATGCGCGCGGGCGTCATCGACGAGATCGTCGCCAAGGCCATTCCCGAAAACGCCTATGCCGAACAGTGGGACGTCGCCGGCCTGAAGGCCGAGGTCGCCGAATTCCTCAATCTAGACCTGCCGATCGAGGATTGGGTGAAGGAAGAAGGCATCGCCGAGGACGACATCCGCGAGCGCATCTCTCAAGCCGCCGACGCCGCGGCACAAGAACGCGCAGACCGTTTCGGTCCCGAGGTGATGAACTATGTCGAGCGCTCCGTGGTGCTGCAGACGCTCGACCATCTGTGGCGCGAACACATCGTCAATCTCGACCATCTGCGTTCGGTCGTCGGCTTCCGCGGCTACGCCCAGCGCGATCCGCTGCAGGAATACAAGAGCGAGGCGTTCGAGCTGTTCCAGGCGATGCTCGGCAATCTGCGCCAGGCCGTCACCGCGCAGCTGATGCGCGTCGAACTGGTCCGCCAGGCCGCCGAAGCGCCGCCGCCTGAAGCGCCCGACATGTTCGGCACGCATATTGACGGCACCACCGGCGAGAATGATTTCGAAGGCGGCGAAACGGCCCTTCTGGTACGCCAGGAAAGCACCGCCATCGTCGCTCCCGAGGACCGCGACCCTAACAACCCCGCAACCTGGGGCAAGGTCGGCCGCAACGAAGCCTGCCCCTGCGGCTCCGGCAAGAAATACAAGCACTGCCACGGGACTTTCGCGTAAAGACCTGCAGGATCGGTGTTCCCCGGACTTCTGATCCGGGGGCGGCTCCCATATTGTCAGATCAGCCCGGAATCGCGCGCCGCGGCGGTTGCCTCGCCGCGCGAAACGGCGTCCAGCTTGCCCAGCACCGCTGAGACATGATGATCGACGGTCTTCGGTGAGATGGTTAGGTGCTCGGCGATTCTCTTGTTGGAGAAACCGCGCTCGATCAGGTGCAGAACCTCCATTTGGCGAAGCGTCAGGCCAGCGTGATTGGCGCGTGTGCTCTGCCGCGGTCCCCTGGCGATGTTATGGACGCCATTCTGCCGCATGACGGCGCGGACGTGCTGGGCCACCGGCCGGGCACCGAGCCCTTCGAATATGTCCAGGGCCAGGCGCAGCGCCGGCTCGTCGCCGTACAACAGGGCGAGCGCCCGTTCGAACGGAGCGCCCAGCCGGGCCCACAGCATCGCGGCACCACGCCAGTCGCCGGTGAGCAGCAGGCGATAGGGCTCCGCCATGCCGGTCGTGTCGCCAGGACTGCTTTCAGGTGACAAGAGCAGCCGCCAGACGGCCAACTCGGCGAACATCGCCCTCGTCGGCGACAGGCTTTCGGCCAGATCGATCAGGCGAAGTGCCTCTTCGGTGTCGCCTTGCCCGAGCCATGCCAGTTCGGCCATCGACGCCGTGTAGGGGACCAGCCGCTGCAGCTCCATTCCTTTGTCTAGGAACCGCTTCATTTCGTCCAGCAACGGCGCGGCCGGATCGCCTCGTCTTATGCGCAATTTCGCCAGCGCGACCAAGGATGGGTAACGCACCAGGGCCGTGGTCGCACTATCGTCGATGACGTCGTGAGCCATCGCGGCCGCATCGTCCCAAAGGCCGCGTCGCAAAAGCAATTGCGCCTGCACGCCCCGCATATAGTCGCGCCAGGTCGCGAGGTCATTCTCGACGCAATAGGCAATGCCCCGGTCGAGAAAGGATTGCGCCCGGACAAGGTCGAGCTGGTTCATTTCGGCGCAGGCGCAATTGGTGAAGCCGCGTGCGGCGTGCTCCTGGAAATTCTGCCCGAGCGCGATGTCAAGGCTGCGGGCGAGATGCAGACGGCCCTTGGCCAGGTCAAGCCACTGCTCGGCGGAGCCAAGATTGTTGAGCGCATGACAGACTATCTCCGGCTTGTTCAACCGTTCGGCCAAACCGACTGCCTTGCAGCCGAGCAGCAGCGTCTCGTCGAGCTTCTCGGCCAGCATCGCCAGCTGCGAGAGATTGGAATAGGCCATGGCAAGCTCCGGACTGGCCGGCGCCTGTTCCAGCAATTCCACCGCCTGTGCCCCGAACAGGTCCGCCTGTTCTCGGTCACCCACCAGATAGGCGAAGCGCGACAGGCATCTGAGGCTGTCGCCCTCCCTGAGCGTGTCGCCCAACGCCTGCTGCAACCGCCGCGCCTGGCCCTGCGCCTCGATGGCCATATCGATGCGGCCGATCAGATGGCATTCAAAGGCATAGCCTTCGTAAAGCCTCGCCCGGTCGCCCATAGGCAGGCTGTCGGCGTGCCGCAGGGCGACCTCGTAATAGCCGGCCGCATCGCGATGCGCGCCGACGCGGGAAGCCTCGCGCGCCGCAAGCGGGGCAAGCTCGCGCACCGCTTCCAAATTCTGGGCCTCCACCGCATGGTGGACAAGTCTTGCCGTAGCCACCTCGGCGTTTTCCTGCAGTGCGGAAAGCGCGCGCTGGTTGAATTCGCGCCGATGGCTTGGCGTCAGCGCCATCTCGACGGCGCGACGGGCGATCTCGTGGCGGAAGGCATAGCCATCGCCGAGATCGTCGAGCAGGCCGTTCGAGACACATTCCGCCAGTTGGCCTGCGCTGGCGACACCACAGAGGCCGCGCAGCGCCCAGACATCGGCGCGGCGTGGAAACACCGACACCGCGTCGAGCATAGAGCGCCCGCCCGGCGACAGGCGCTCGGCACGCGCCAGCACAGCGTCGCGGACGCTGGCCGGCGGGATCATCTCGCTTTCGGCAGCCAGCAACTCGGTGACGAAGAAGGCGTTGCCCGCGGTGGCGCGATAGATTGCGCTGCCGTCGCGGTTGGCGGCTTCGGCAAGCGACAACACCGCCGCTTCGCTAAGCAGCGGCACTTCGATACGCTGGACGTTGGCGGCCGGAATTTCACCGAGCACCCGACGCGCGCGCATCTGCCCTTCGCTGCGGTCGGTGCGTGCCGTGAACAGCACCAGCATATGCGTGTTGGCGATGCGTCGGCCCAGGAAACGGACGAAATCCAGGGTCGCGTCGTCGGCCCAGTGCATATCCTCGATGACCAGCAGGCCCGGCCGAGACCTCGCCTCGAAAACCTCGAGAGCGTCTGAAAACAGGGGCAGCCGCTGGCCTTGCCGGTCATCGATCGCCCGGGGCAGTGCCCACTGCGCATCCCGGGCCAGATCGTAGAGCGGTCCCAGCGGATCGGGGATCGACAGATCCTCGCAGGCGCTGCGGAATATGGAAACGTGCTGCCCAACACCGCTTACGAACGCCTCGACGAGTGCCGTCTTGCCGGCGCCGGCCTCGCCCAGCAATGCCGCCACGCGGCCGCGACCGCGCGCCGCCGCCGCGAGCAGTTCCTCCAACTGATCAAGTTGCGCCTGCCGCTCCAGAAGCATCGTTACTGGCCCATGAGTATCGTCGTCTGCCCCATCCCCCAGGATACCCACGCTTCGGTATCCGCAGTGTGGCTCCAAGATCGAACGTCGAAAACATAGGGAATCGTCCCGCGAAATATGGGGAAAGGCTCCGATGCGCGCTTTCGAAGGCCATGGTTTTTCTCCGACCGCGCTCATTTCGAGCGTGAATCAATCGTAAAAGGAAGCCATTCCATGCCTCGCTATCTGATCGAACGGACATTCCCCGACGGACTCAACCTGCCGATGAACGACATCGGCGCAACGGCGCTTGGCGGCATCATCATGCGCAATGCCGAGAAGGGGGTCACCTGGGTGCAGTCCTTCGTCTCGCCCGACAAGAGCAAGAGTTTCTGCATCTACGACGCCCCCTCGCCGGAGGCCATCCGCAGCACGGCGCAGAAGAATTCCCTGCCGGTGGACAAGATCACGGAGGTGAGGGTCCTGGACCCCTACTTTTATCGCTGATCCAATGGAGCAAGGATGGAGCCATGAGCGTGAAATTGTCCTGGGCAATGATAGCGGGCGGTTTTCCCTGTTGTTCCCTCCCGAAACGGCCGCCGGCATGGCGTTCGACCCTGCACCCCACCGGCGCGGTCTCGCATCGCGGATTGTCTCCGCGCTGCTATCGCCATTGCGAGGCCGGCGCGGGCGCCTGCCTCCGCAAGACGATTATTTGAGACGGGACGTCGGTCTGCCGGAGCACGAGATGCGGCGGGACTACTGGGAATATTGGTGGTGGCACCAATGAGACCGCGGTCCGGTTAGACGGGATGGACGAGGATCGAACCCGTCCCGTACTGCCAATCCCATGCCGCGGGCGTCTGCAGCCAGGCCTGGCCTTGCTGGCCGGCCTGGGCGCCTGCCGGATCATCAACAATCAATGGAGAACAAAATGAACGTCAATTTCTGGCGCCTTGCCGCGCTGTTCATCACGTCGATCGCCTCCACCGCCGCATCGGCGGGGAAGGACAATCCGCTTGCCGACGAGGTGCGGGCGGCCAACAGCCGCTTCGTGAACGTCGCGGCGGCCACCGCCGAGGGCTATGCGCCGATTCCTTGCGCCAGTGGCATCACTGGCGGCGCCATGGGCATTCATTACGTCAATGGCGCCTATCTGAAGGACGATGCGATCGACCTCGCCAAGCCGGAGGCCGTGATGTACGAGCCGATGTCCGATGGCACGCTGAAGCTGGTGGCCGTCGAATACATCACCGCGAAGGGTCCGGCCTCGCTCGGAGGCCAGTTGTTCAACTTCAACAGCGCTCCCAACCGCTATGGCCTCGGCCCTTTCTACGAACTTCATGTCTGGGCCTGGAAGCAAAACCCGACCGGCGCCTTCGCCGACATGAACCCGAACGTCTCGTGCGACGCCATGAAAAAGGCCGACTGACGGCACCCGGCCTGCCGGTCCAGTCCCGGCAGGCCTTTCGCGCGCATCGCGAGGAGAAATCATGCCCGAAATCGATGTCGTCCTGGCGAGGCCGCGCACCCGGCCTTCGCGCCTGATGGCCGTTACCGCTTGGCTTGCACACGGATGGCACCTGCGGCATGGCCGGCGTCGCTTGGAGGCCATGCCCGGTTTCATGCTGAAGGACATCGGTATCAGCCGTTGCGCGATCGACCATGTCGCAACGCGCGGAGAGGCGCGCCGCCGGTAGATCCGACTGGGCGACAAACGGCGCCGCGCCTGTGCGGCACCTTCACCGTTCGTCGACCCTCAGCCATTACGCACGCCCTCCCCACCCACGCTTTCTTAAGGTGTCTTCGCTACACCAAAGCCTGAAAAGAGGCGGAAAACGGAGAGAAATCGGGGTGCGCTTTTCCGCGGCCACGACTGCCGGGCGGTTCTTGCCGCAGCGTTTGGCGCTGCGCGTGGAGCCTTTGCTTGGCCGCCTCGACGCCGTGCTGTTCACCGCCGACGAACGCGGCGAGGCCGGCCGCATGTCGGTCATCGCCTTCTCCATCCGCATCGTCAGTGCCGTCATCGCCTTCATCAGCCAGGTGCTGATGGCGCGTTGGATGGGTTCCTTCGAATACGGCATCTTCGTGCTGGTCTGGGTGACGATGGTCATCGTCGGCAACCTCGCCTGCCTCGGCTTCCACACATCGGTCATCCGCTTCATCCCCGAATACCGCGAGCGCGGCCTGATGGATGAATTGCGCGGCATCGTCGTTGCGAGCCGCCTGTTCGTGCTGATCGCCTCGACGGTCATCGCCGGGCTCGGCGCCCTCGGCGTCTGGCTGGCCGCGCCCTGGATCGAAAACTACTACGTGATACCGTTCATCCTCGGCGTCATCTGCCTGCCGATGATCGCGCTGTCGGATTTGCTGCAAGGGCTGGCGCGCGCCAATTCATGGGCATTGTTCGCGCTGTCGCCGACCTACCTGATCCGGCCGGTGCTGATCCTGCTGTTCATGGCGCTGATGCTTTGGGCGGGCTACGCCGCCGACGCGCGGACGGCGATCTTCGCCTCGATCGCCGCTACCTACGCCACCACGCTGACCCAGCTCATCGGGGTCACCCAGCGCATGGAAAGGCAAATTCCGGCCGGCCCGATGAAAGTGCATTTCGCGCAATGGTTCGTCGTCTCGCTGCCGATCTTCCTGGTCGAGAGCTTCTTCTTCCTGCTCACCAACGCCGATGTGCTGATGGTCGGCGCCTATATGGATCCCAATGACGTCGCCGTCTATTTCGCCACGGTCAAGACGCTGGCGCTGGTGCATTTCGTCTATTTCGCGGTCAAGGCCGGCGTTGCCCAGCGCTACGCGCAGTTCACCCATGGCGAGCCGCAAAAGCTTGCCGCCTTCGCCCGCGAGACGGTATCGTGGACCTTCTGGCCCTCGCTGCTGATGGCTTTCCTGGTGCTGGCGCTGGGCGAACCGATGCTGGTGCTGTTCGGCCCCGAATTCACATCGGGCTATCCGCTTCTGTTCCTGCTCGTCTTCGGCGTCGTGGCGCGCGCCGCCGTTGGCCCCTGCGAAAGCCTGCTCACCATGAGCGGCAACCAGAATGTCTGCGCCGCCGTCTATGCCATGACACTGGCCTTCAACATCGGGCTCAACGTGGTGCTGATCCCGCTTTTCGGCCTTTGGGGCGCGGCCATGGCCACCGCCTTTGCCATGATCTTCGAGGCCGGCGCGCTGTCCTTCACGGTCTGGCGCAAGCTCGGCATCGTCATGGCGATCTTCGTGCCAGCCAAAGGAGCCGCCTGATGGCCGCCATCCCTCTGCTCGAGGAAACCAGCGGCGGTCCCGCCGGCGCCATGGTGTCCGGCCTTGCCGGGCTGGCGCGCGACGCCGATCCCGCCCATATCGAGATCCTCGCCAACAACCGGCCCGAGCGCAAGCTCGCCATCTACCCGGCGTCGGCCGGCTTCGACCTGGTCGAGGAACTGGACTATCTCTGCGCCCGCACGATCGAGCCGAACGTCTTCTTCAACCCGCGTTTCCTGGCGCCGGCCATGCCCCGGCTGGAAGATCGCGAGGTGCGCCTTGCCGTGATCCGCGACGGCGATGAGTACCGCAACCGGCTGCGGCTGCTGGTGCCGATCTCGGTGGAACGGCCGGTGGTGCCGCTCGGCGTGCCGGTCATGCGCACCTGGTCGAGCCCATTCGGCCCGCTCGGCACGCCGCTGATCGACCGCGACGATCCGGTCGGCGTGGTCGAGGACTTCTTCTCGATGCTGTCGCGCCCGCATCTCAAGCTGCCGAAAGTCCTGGTCCTGCCCGACATCAGGCTCGACGGTCCGGTGTCGAGCCTGGTCGCCACCGTGGCCGAGACGCGTGGCCTGGCGCTGGTCACCACGGGCCAGACTTCACGCCCCGTGCTGGAGAGCGAACTCGACGGCGACGATTATCTCAAGGCTTCGCTGCGCGCGCACCACTATCGCGAATTCCGCCGCCTGAAGCGGCGCCTCGGCGATCTCGGCAAGCTCGAACATGTCGTGGCACGCGGCCCCGAGGAAATCCGCCACGCCATCGAGCACTTCCTGACGCTGGAGGCGTCCGGCTGGAAAGGCCGCGAGCGCACCGCCATGGCGATCGACCGCTTCCGCGCCGCCTTCGCCCGCGAGGCGGTGCACCGGCTCGCCGAACAGGACATGTGCCGCATCCATTCGCTGACGCTCGACGGCCGCACCATCGCTTGCCTGATCGTCTTCGTCGAGGCTGGCGTCGCCTACACCTGGAAGACGGCCTATGACGAGACGCTGGCCGCCTATTCGCCGGGCACGCTGCTGATGATCGAGGTCACGAGGCAGCATCTCGACGATCCCAACATCATGATGACCGATTCCTGCGCCGTGCCCGACCACCCGGTGATGAGCCGGCTGTGGAGCGAGCGCAAGCCGGTCGGCACACTGGTGATCGGGTTGACTCGCGACGCCGACCGCCTCGCCCGCCAGGCCGCCTCGCAGCTGCATCTCTACCGCGAAACCCGCAACATGGCGCGCCTGCTGCGCAACCGGATGAAGAGTTTGCTCAGACGGCGCTAGACCTGCGCGGGGTGGGTGATGCAAAACCGTAGATTGGCGACAACCTGCCCGGTGGGTCGCGCTACTGGTAGGCCTTGCAATCCCATTCAGAAATGTCCTCTGGCATGGCGGGCCTAGGACAGTCGAACGGCCGACATGCGTTCCAGCGGCTGTCGTGTCCGGGGACGGCCTCCGCAGGCCGTCCTGATCTCGCAAGTCCGTCATGTTGGTGCAACGTCGACCCTCCCGTTTGACTGAGAGCAGGCGTTCTCGGAAGGAAGTACCTTCGCCAGATAGTCACCGACCAGGGTGGAACTCGCGGCATCGAAAGTGGCGCCAACATAGCCGTCCGGCCGGATGAGCAGGCAGCCGCCCTCGGCCAAGCTGAGCTGATTGGAGGGGTCGCGCAGTTCCGCGCCTTCGCCCACCGTGACCACTCGCAGGCCCGCGCGCGCAGCCACGATCGGCCAGTAGTCAGGGCTCGATAGAAGCAGAGTCCAGTGCATGCCGGTCATCACGTCGAACAGACGGCGGGGCTGTCCAGCGGCGCCAGTTAGGGTCGCATCCGGCATGCGCTCACCGGCCCGCGGGCCAATCGTCCGACCACCTCCGTCGTGAGAAAGTGATGAGTGGGGATAGCCGATGTCGAGCTGATGTGTGTCGCGGCCGCGCCGCATGCCGCCTTGTTCGCGCTGACGGTCGAGCAACTGGGTCGAAAGCCCCAGGACATCCGCCGCAACGGCGCGTCGCTCCTCCTCATAGGTGTCTAGCAGCGCTTCGGGGGCGCCAGCCAAGACTGCGGCCAATTTCCAACCGAGATTGTAGGCGTCCTGAACGCTGGTGTTGAGGCCCTGTCCGCCCGTTGGCGGATGGATATGCGCGGCGTCCCCGGTTAGCAAAACCCGTCCGACCCGGTAGCGGTCAGCCAGACGCGCGTTCATCGCGTAGGCGGATGCCCAGGCCACGGACTGAACATCGATGTCGCTACGGCCAGTCCGCTCGGCGATCATCCGCGTCAATCCATCCGCGGAAAGGTCAGGCTCGCCGTCCAGCGGGATCGGCGCCTGCACCTGGAACAGGTCCGTGCCGGCGAGCGGGCAGATCATGACGAGCCGCTCCATGTCGCCGTCATTGAACTGGTGCCAGGCAGCGCGGTCCAGTCCGCTCAGATGGGCATCCGCTACGATTGCGCGGACACCCAGCGTCTTGCCGGGAAAGTCAATGCCGAGCGCACTGCGGATCGAGCTGCGGCCACCGTCAGCACCAACCAGATAGCGCGTATGGACCCGCTCCTCGCCGCCGGGCGACTTGAGGCGGGCGCCGACGCCATCATCGTCCTGCTCGAAGTCGATCAATGCGGTGCCGAACTCGACACGATGGCCCAGCTCCGCGAGGCGCTCGCGCATCACGCCCTCTGTAAGGAACTGCGGGATCATGAGCGCGATGAAATAGGGGACGTCGGGCGAGGGTTCGGGCGCCTCGAAAATTGCCTTTTCGTCATAGCAGCCGTCGTTGCGATACTCCCTCATTGGCGGATAGACACCGCCGGCTGCCATGATGCGGTCGATTATGCCCAGATCCTCGAACACCTCCTGCGTGCGTGGCTGCAAGCCCTTGCCGCGCGAGCCGGCGAAGGGACGTTCCATCTGCTCAACGATGCGGAACAACACGCCTCGCCTCGCCAAGTCGATTGCCAGCGTCAGCCCGGCCGCTCCCGCGCCGCAGATCAGGACGTCAATTTCAGCTCGCTCTTCCATTTTAAGCTCCAATGTGTATAATGCACATATTAAAGGGAGCCAAGCTGGTGTCAATAAAGAAAGTGCATAACGCACATATTAAAGTGTTGTTGCCCGAGCTGCATCGCTCGCTGATTGACATCGTCACCATCATGAACCGACCCGAGCGGGACGTGGAATTGCTCACCAAGGCGGGCCTCACGCTCGAGCGCGCCCTCTTCCCGCTGCTCGTTCTTGTCGAGAGACTTGGCCCCATCGGCGTTGTCGATCTGGCTGGCCGCGTCGGTCGCGATTACACGACCGTCAGTCGACAGGTGTCACGACTGGAGGAGCTGGGACTGGTCACGCGGCGCTTGAGCGCCGCTGACAAGAGGGTTCGCGAGGCCGTTGTCACACCGCAGGGAAAAGCGGCGACAGACGCGCTGGATGCGGCGCGGGAGCAAATAGCCGTTGCCAAATTCGCCGACTGGGACCGCAAGGACTTCGACGATCTAGTCCGCTTGATGCGAATGCTCGTCGATACGATGAAGGATTAGACCATAACCCAACAGCAAGTGTCGCACGTTGCAAGGAACGACCTGCGCCCTCACTCAGTAATATGTGTCTTATACACGCGTTTGATGAAAAGTGCAGCAGGCGCGACATGTCTGCTTACGCTGCACTTTCTCGACAGAAGCGAGCGGCTGAAACCGGCGCGCGCCTTGTTGTCGCCCATCACAGCGTGCCGAACGGAACGGCGAAGCGCTGGTTGGCGCGTTCGTCCGCCTTCGCCGACCGCGCCGGCGTCGATCGGGGAAAGGCCGCGGCCTGGGCAGAAATGGCCGGCCGTTTGCCGCTGCTTCCCGGCGCCGAAGAGGATCTGGTTTGCGAGACCGGATTCTCGGATGTCGAGCTTCTTCCATGCCGCCTTCTCGTTCCGTGGCTAAGTGGCGGCGGCAAGCATGGCCTGAGCGCCTCCCGCGATAACTGCCCCCAAAATGGCTAAGCTTTGCTCTGATTTGAAGGATGGTGCCCCTAGCCGGGATCGAACCAGCACTCCTTGCGGAACTCGATTTTGAGTCGAGCGCGTCTACCAATTCCGCCATAGGGGCTCAGGCCGGGCGGCCTGGATGGGCGCGGACTATACGGTCGGAGGCCTGTTCGTCAACAGGCCAATTCCAAACCAGCCTCTGCCGCGACCAGACGGCACCTTTCCAATTTGTAAGACCGCAGCCATTGTGCAGCGCGAAAAACCTTTCTAGACAGACGGGCCGTTCCATAGGAGAGCCGATGCTTCGCGGACTGTACGACTGGACCCTGTCGCTGGCGGCGCGCAAATCCGCCGAATGGTGGCTGGCCTTCATCGCTTTCGTCGAGAGCTCGGTGTTCTTCATACCGGCAGACGTTCTGTTCCTGCCCATGGCGCTGGCGCGCCCCGAACGCGCCTATCGCTATGCGCTGACCGCCACCGTTGCGTCCGTGCTGGGCGGCATCGCCGGCTGGCTGATCGGCTACTATGCCTACGACACAATAGCACGGCCGATCCTGGAGCACTTCGGCGGCCTTGCCACGTTCGAGAAGTGGCAGTCTTCCGGCACCGGGCTAATGCTGGTGCTGCTCGTCACATCCGGCGTTGCGCACCTGCCGCCGATCAAGGTGGTCACTATTCTGGCCGGCGCGCTCCACATCAACCTTGTTGTCTTCATCGTCTCGGCCATCATCGCGCGCGGCGCCCGCTTCCTGCTGTTGGCGTGGCTTTTGCGCCGCTATGGCGAGCCGATCCGCGAATTCATCGAAAAGCGTCTGGGCCTGATCGTCGGCGCTGCCTCGGTCGCCCTGATTTTGCTCTATATCCTGATCAAATACGCCTTCTGAGGTTTGATGCTTAAACCGCGCAACGGTTTTGGCAGCGCGGCGAGCAGACCTTGCGGACGGCGAACACAACGGACGAAAGACGCCATGACAGCGACCATGAATGCCGATACCGGCCGCCAGCGGACACGCGCGGCCCTGTTTCTCGCCGTCGCGATGGCAGCGACCGTTGGCTCGGCGCTCGGCTTCCAGCATATTGGCGGCTACATCCCCTGCCACCTCTGCCTGGAACAGCGCACGCCGTATTACATCGGCGTGCCGTTGATGGTGCTGGCGGCGATAGCGTCGATGCTGCGCGCACCGGCATGGCTGACGCGGGGCCTGTTGGCCATTGGCGGCCTCTTGATGCTGTACGGGCTCTATCTCGGCGTCTATCACTCCGGCGTAGAATGGGCATGGTGGCAGGGCCCGGCCGATTGCACCGCGGGCGCCGGCCCGGTCGACACCGGCGGCAAGGGCGTCCTCGACGCGCTTGACAAATTCGTGCCGCCCTCCTGCGACAAGGCCGCCTTGCGCATTCTCGGCCTGTCGCTGGCCGGCTGGAACGCCATTGCCAGCCTTATCCTCGCCGCCGTCGCCTTCCGTGGCGCGCTGGCCCGCGATTGAGCTACAGAGCCGACGCGAGATCGTTCAAAGAATTCGGCAGGCTGAGTCGCATGGAGTGACTGTCGAGAACCGAAACGCAGCGGACATTTGGTCCGTGAACATCGGAAGCACAGACAATTGCTCCAGACGGCCAACCTCCCGAAATCTCGAACGAACTCAAGGCTCCAGTTCGACATCCCAGTAGAGATAATCCATCCAGCTTTCATGCAGATGGTTGGGCGGGAACAGGCGGCCGTTATTGTGCAGATCATGCACCGTCGGCTGAAACGGCTTCTGCAGCGGCCACATCTTGGCGTGAGCCGGCATCATGCCGCCCTTCCTCAGATTGCAGGGCGAACAGGCGGCGACGACATTCTCCCATGTCGTGGCGCCGCCACGGTGACGCGGGATGACATGGTCGAAGGTCAGGTCCTCGGGGGTACCGCAATACTGGCACTGGAAACGGTCGCGCAGGAAGACATTGAAGCGGGTGAAGGCCGGATGCCTGGAAGGCTTCACATAGGCCTTCAGGCTGACCACGCTCGGCAGCTTCATCGAGAAGGTCGGCGAGGATACGGCGTGCTCGTATTCGGCCACGATGTTCACCCTGTCGAGGAACACCGCCTTGATGGCGTCCTGCCAGGACCAGAGCGACAAGGGGTAATAGCTGAGCGGACGGTAATCCGCATTCAGCACCAGCGCTGGAAGCCCATCCGGAGATACGGCAACCGTCACCTTGTTGACCTCCTAGTTCTAGAACCGTTCGGCGTGGATACTGTAAGCCCGACATGACAGGGATGTGAAGCGGATTGTCGCTGGCACGAAGCGCCAAAAACACATGATTTTTAGGCTTTGTTGCGGATTCAGGCCGGCGGCGCGGCGTCCCGGCCCCTGGTTTCGCGATAATAGGACCAGAAAAGCCGCGATGCGACACCTCGCCACGGGCTCCATGATTCGGCCAGCGCGATCAGTGTTTTCTCCGCTGGACGCGGGTCGATGCCGAGGGCATGGCCGACAGCGCTCTGCAGGGCGACGTCGCGCGCCGGGAAAATGTCGGGATGCCCGGCGGCAAACAATAGATACACTTCCGCCGTCCAGGGACCGATTCCGGACACCGCCGTCATCCTGGCGATCGCCTCCACGGCATCGAGCGAACAGAGGTGATGCAGGTCGAGCCCATCGGCCACGGCCTGCGCAACCGCGATCAGGCCGCGCTGCTTGGGCCGCGACAGGCCGGCCTCGCGAAACATGTCCTCGCCGGCGGCAAGGATCGCCTGCGGCGTCAGCGGATCGACGAGTTTCGTCAGCCGGCCGAAGATCGCATCGGCGCTCGCCCGTGACACCTGCTGCGAGACGATGATCGAGGCCAGGCTCCTGAAGCCCGGCTCCGAAAGCCTGAGCGGCACCTCGCCGGCCATGCCGCGCACTTTTTCCAGGCGCGGGTCGATGAGGCAAAGCGCGTCCAGCCCCCGCTCAACGTCGTCCAGTGTCGCGATGCGCTGCATGGTATCCTTGTCCGAAGATGTGCAGCAAGGTAGCAACCGCCAAAACCACAGCACAACCCGATTGCCGCCTGAGACATGACGCTCCTGACATTCCGCTTCGCGCCCAGCCCCAACGGCGAACTGCATCTGGGCCACGCCTATTCGGCGCTGCTCAACCAGAAGCTCGCAAATATCAGCGGCGGCCGCTTGCTGCTGCGCATCGAGGACATCGACACCACGCGCTGCACGCCGGAGTTCGAGGCGGGCATGATCGCCGATCTGAAATGGCTGGGCCTCGACTGGGAAAAGCCCGTGCGCCGCCAGTCCGAGCATTTTGCAGAATATGGAACGGTGCTCGAGCGCCTGATCCGCGAGGAACTCGTCTATCCCGCCTTCATGAGCCGCGGCGAGATACGCGCCTTCATCGCCGACGGCGAAAAGCGCGGGCGCGACTGGCCGCGCGATCCCGACGGTGTGCCGCTCTATCCCCCGGCCGACAAGGCGCTTTCGATGAAGGAACGCAAGCGGCGGATTGCCGAGAATGCGCCCTTCGCCTGGCGGCTGGACGTCGGCGCCGCCATGGCGCGTGCCGGCAGGGACCTGGCATGGGCCGAATTCAGCGACGGGACGCTGTCCACGACGCGCTCCGTCGAGGCGCGTCCCCAGGATTGGGGCGACGTTATCGTGGCGCGCCGCGACATCCCGACCAGCTACCACCTCGCCGTAGTCATCGACGATGCCCTGCAAGGCGTCAGCCATGTCGTGCGCGGACAGGACCTGTTTTCCGCGACCGGGGTGCAACGCCTGCTGCAGGAGATTCTGGGATTGCAGCCACCCGCCTATTTCCATCATCGGCTGATCCTCGGGCCGGATGGGCGAAAACTGTCGAAGAGCTTCAGGGATACGGGCCTTGCCGCCTTGCGCGACGCAGGCGCCTCGCCGGAGGAAGTCAGAAGGATGATTGGGCTCTGACAGGAGAAACGCTCTCCGGACACGCCACCCGTTCAACCTCCTTGACGCATGGATCAATCGTTTCGTTTTGCGCGCGGGGTTGAACAGGACTAGAGCATCCTCACGGTCAATTCTCACCAGCGCGGCGATCCCGGAAAATGTCCAGCATCAAGCGGTTCATCCCCGCCACCTTCGTTGTCCTGTGGGCGACCGGCTTCATCGGCGCGCGTTACGCCATGCCATGGGCGGAGCCGTTCACCTTCCTCGCCGCGCGTTTCGTGCTCGCCGCCATCCTGCTGGCCGTGCTGATGCTGGTGCTGGGCTCGAAACGAGCCACCCGCGAGGAGGCTCTGCATGCCACCGGCGCCGGCGTGCTGATGCATGGCATCTATCTCGGCGCCGTCTTCTGGGCCATCCATCGAGGCATGCCGGCCGGCTTTTCGGCCCTGATCGTCGGCCTGCAGCCGCTGATCACCGCGGTGCTTGCCGGCAAGGTTCTGGGCGAGGCCATCCTGCCGCGCCACTGGCTTGGCCTCGCTATCGGGCTGGTCGGCATCGTCATCGTGCTGTGGCCGAAACTCGGGGCGCTCGGTGGCGGCGTGACGGCGGCGACGCTGGCCGCCTCGCTGGTCTCGGTGCTCGGCATGAGCGCCGGCACGATCTGGCAAAAGCGTTTTGCGTCCGGAGGCGACCTCGTGGCGGCCACCATGTGGCAATATGTCGGCGGCGCTTCGCTGATGATCCTGGCTTCGCTTGCTTTCGAAACCCAAACCGTCGTCATCAATGGCGAATTGGTCTTCGCCATGGCCTGGCTGCTGCTGGTGCTGTCGCTCGGCGCCATCTTTCTCCTGATGGTGATGATCCGCGACGGCGAGATGTCGAAAGTGGCCTCGTTGTTCTACCTGGTGCCGGCGGTGACGGCCGTCATCGCCTGGGCCTTGTTCAACGAGCAGCTCAACGCGCTGCAGATCGTCGGCATGGCCATCACCACTTTCGGCGTGGGCCTGGCAACCGCCCGAACAGGCAAACTTCAGCCGACCCGGGCACGCGCCTCTAGATAACGGCTGATCGCGGCGTTGAGCTCGCCGCCGAGGATGAAGATCGCCGAGACGATGTAGAGGAAGACCACCGCGATCATGATCGAGGCGAGACCGGCATAGGTCGTCACATAGGACGAGAAATGGTCGAGATAGGTGGCGAACATGGTCGAGCCGATAAGCCATGCGGCCAGTGTGAAGATGATGCCGGGAATCAGCGAGACGAAACGGCGCTTGCCGGCCGGCAGCCAGTAATGGACGGCAAACAGTCCGCCGATGATGACGGTTGAGGCGATGACGTACCGCCACAGCGTGATCGTGCCCGTATAGGGTTTGATCCATTCGAAATGGGCTTCCGCCAGCCGCGCCAGCAACGGCGCGAACACCAGCAGCACGCTTATCGCCAGGAACCCGGCGGTAGCGATCAGCACGAAGAAGATGCTTTGCACCCGGCGATAGATGATGCCGCGCGTTTCCGTGACCCGATAGGCGCGGTTGAGCGAGGTGCGCAGCGCCTCGATGCCGTTGGAAGCAAAGTAGGCGGCAAGCAGCACGCCATAAGTCAACAGATCACTGCGCCTGACGGTCAGCACGTTCAGCACCTCGTGCGCGATCGGCTTGGCAATCTGGTCCGGCCAGGTGTCGAAGACCAGGTGCACGGCTGTGTCGGCAAAGGCCTGGGCACCAAGGAAGCTGCCCAGCGTCGTGGCGAAGATCAGGAATGGAAACAGCGCCATCAGCGAGGTGATCGCCAGATGGCTGGCCATCGCCCAGCCGTCATCGGTGTTGAAGTGGCCGAGCGCGTCGTAGAGCACGCGGCGCAGGGCGACAATGTTCCGCAGCAAGGACGCGCGCTCCCCTCGATTGTCTCGACGCCGCGAATATGGGAAATGAATGCGGCAAATGGCAACCCTTCGTCAAACCCCGAATTCTCCAGCCGCAGAGTTGCGCACCATCATCGTCACCGGTGCGTCTTCCGGCATAGGCGCCTATTGCACCCGTGCATTGAAGGCTGAGGGCTGGCGGGTGTTCGCGACGGCCCGCAAGCCGGAGGACATCGCCGCCCTCGAAGCCGACGGCATCGAGGCTTTTTACCTCGATTATAGCGAACCGGACTCCATAGCCGCCCTGGCGGCGGCGGTGCTCGATCGCACCGGCGGCAGGCTCGACGCGCTGTTCAACAACGGTGCCTACGCGCAGGCAGGCGCCGTCGAGGATCTGCCCGTTGCGGCGCTCAGGGAGCAGTTCGAGGCCAATTTCTTCGGCTGGCACGACCTGACCCGCCGCCTGGTTCCGGTGATGCGACGCCAGGGCCACGGCCGCCTCGTCCATTGCTCGTCGATCCTCGGTCTCGTGCCTGTGCGCTTCCGCGGCGCCTATTCGGCCTCCAAGCATGCCTTGGAGGCCCTGATGCTGTGCCAGCGCCAGGAACTGGCCGGCAGCGGCATCCATGTCTCGCTGATCGAGCCGGGGCCGGTGAAATCGAAGATCGCCAGCAATGGCCTGCCCTGGTTCCTCAGGAATATCGACCATGAGAATTCCGCGCATCGCGCCGACTATGCCGCGCAACTGGAGCGCATGCGCGCCGGCGGCAGCCAATCGGCGCGGAAGCCCGGGCCTGAAGTGGTCCACAAGGTGCTTCGCCATGCACTTCTGTCGCGGCGCCCACGCCCGCACTATGTGGTAACAATGTCGGCCAGGATCGGCGCCATGCTCAAACGCATCCTGCCGGCCTCGATGCTCCACCGCCTGCTCGCCAAGCGCGCCTGAACAAGCAAAGAACTGGAAACGCAAAATGGCCACTGCCTTCAACATCCTTGCCATTCTGGTCATGGCCGCCGTCGTGGTCGTACTGATCAGAGGGCTCATCAACATGATGCGCGGCGGCTCCGGTGTGACCTCCAACAAGCTGATGCAGGCCCGCGTCCTGCTGCAGGCCGTGGCGCTGGCACTGATCCTGCTGGCCGTGTATTTCACCCGCAAGTGAGGCTTTTCGGGAGGCGATGTGGTCAAGCTCAACAAGATCTACACCCGCACCGGCGATAATGGCACTACGGGCCTCGGCACTGGTGAGCGGCGGCTGAAATCCGATCTCAGGGTGGACGCCTACGGCACGGTCGACGAAGCCAATGCCTGCATCGGCATAGCTCGCGTGCATACCGAACAGAGCTACCAGGCGATCGACGCCATGCTCTCGCGCATCCAGAACGATCTCTTCGACCTCGGCGCCGACCTCGCCGTGCCTGATGACGGCAAGCCGCTTGGCTACGAGCCGTTGCGCATCGTTGCCGCGCAGACCGACCGTGTCGAGCACGACATCGACGTCCTCAACAAGAAGCTCCAGCCGCTGAAATCCTTCGTGCTGAACGGCGGCACGCCGGCAGCGGCGGCGCTTCATCTCGCCCGCACGGTGGCACGGCGCGCCGAGCGGCTGATGGTCGCCCTGGCTCAGGACCCGGCCGAACACGTCAACCGCGACGGGCTGAAATACATCAACCGCGTCTCGGATTTCCTGTTTGTCGCCGCCCGGGCGGTCAATGACAACGGAAATGCCGACGTGCTATGGGTTCCCGGCAAGAACCGCTGAACGGACCAGAGGCGGGAGGGGGCCGGCGACCGATGTTCATCCCGCTTTACGACACCAACAGGCTGCGCCACATCAGGCTGCAATATGTGACGATCGGGCTGATTGTCGCCAACGCCGTGGTCTATTGCGCCACGGCGCTCGGCGGCGAGAACTTCACCAATGCCGCCGTGCTTGGCCTCGGCTTCATCCCCTCCGTCGTTCACGACACGGCCGAACTCGACCCCCGCTTTGTCATCATCCCCGAGAGCCTGAGCTATCTCACCTATTCCTTCCTGCATGCCGATATTTTCCATCTCGGCGGCAACATGCTGTTCCTTTGGGTGTTCGGCGACAATGTCGAGGACGCGCTCGGTCACATTCGTTACCTGATCTTCTATCTGCTGTGCGCCATCGCCGGCGCCGCCTTCCAAGGGCTGGTCGCCTGGGATTCGCAGGCGCCGCTGATCGGCGCGTCGGGTGCCATCGCCGGCGTGGTCGTCGCCTACCTGATCCTCTATCCCAGGGTGAAGGTGTGGGTGCTTGCCTTTGCCCGCATCCCTTTGCGCATTCCAGCCTTTATCCCGCTCATCCTGTGGGTGCTGTTCCAGATCGTGATGTTCGCGGCCGGCGGCGAGGATCAGATATCCTGGGCCTGCCACATCGGCGGCATCATTGCCGGCGCGGTTCTGGTGCTGGTCCTGCGCAGCCGCGGCGTGCCGCTGTTTGCACCCGCCGACGAGGATGCCGTGGTACCGACCCCTGAACAGCCGCCGGTGGTCGGCGAACCAGCGGCGCCCCAAACGGCCGCCACCACGACGCGCTGGGGACGTGGAAATCCTTCTGGCCCAAACTGAACCGATTTGAGCGGCTTTCAGCGTATTGACGGCAGGGGTTGCCACAATTACGGAAACGTCTCCGCCGCGGCCCAAGGCGTTTAAGGAGCAGCCCAGGGCGGGCAAAGACCAGAATTTCCATCCGGCCAGAATTCCATCTGGCCGGAATTCAGTCGGGAATGTCGGCTTTCGACAACTCAGAAGGGGCGCAGGCTGCTATAGCGCGCCCAACTAGCGTGAAGAGGTGACAGGCAAATGAAGATCCTTGTGCCCGTGAAGCGGGTTGTGGACGCGAACGTCAAGGTGCGCGTGAAGGCTGACGGTTCGGCGGTGGAGCTGGCCAACGTCAAGATGGCGATGAACCCGTTCGACGAGATCGCGGTCGAGGAAGCGATCCGGATCAAGGAAGCCGGCAAGGCCGAAGAGATCATCGTCGTGTCGATCGGCCCGCAGCAGGCGCAGGAAACCTTGCGCACCGCGCTCGCCATGGGCGCCGACCGTGCCATCCTGGTCAAGACCGACGAGCAGACCGAGCCGCTCGGTGTTGCCAAGGTGCTGAAGGGCGTCGTCGAGGCGGAACAGCCCGGCCTTGTCATTCTCGGCAAGCAGGCGATCGACGACGATTCCAACCAGACCGGCCAGATGCTGGCTGCCCTGCTTGGCTGGGCGCAGGGCACTTTCGCCTCCAAGGTCGT
Organism: Mesorhizobium sp. B2-3-10; assembly: GCF_006442275.1. NCBI lineage: Bacteria > Pseudomonadati > Pseudomonadota > Alphaproteobacteria > Hyphomicrobiales > Phyllobacteriaceae > Mesorhizobium > Mesorhizobium sp. B2-3-10. The sequence continues at coordinate 1,190,397 of NZ_VFVT01000001.1, read as the reverse complement.
GCTCGAGGGCGATCATGCCAAGGTGACGCGCGAAGTCGACGGCGGCCTGCAGACGGTGGAGTTGAAGATGCCGGTGATCGTCACCGCCGACCTTCGCCTCAACCAGCCGCGCTATGCCTCCCTGCCCAATATCATGAAGGCCAAGAAGAAGCCGCTCGACGAGAAGAGCCCGGCGGATTATGGCGCCGACGTCAAGCCACGCCTCAAGGTCATCAAGACCGAGGAGCCGAGCGGCCGAAAGGCGGGTGTCAAGGTCAAGAGCGTCGCCGAACTGGTCGACAAGCTCAAGAACGAAGCCGGCGTGCTCTGAGATCGGAAGGAACAGACAACATGGCAATTCTCCTCATCGCTGAACACGACAACGCTACCCTTTCCGACCAGACCGCCAAGGCGCTTTCGGCCGCCCTGCAGATCGGCTCGGACGTTCATGTGCTGGTGGCCGGCAAAGGCGCCAAGGCTGCCGCCGACGCAGCCGCGAAACTGAAGGGCGTGAGCAAGGTGCTGCTCGCCGAAGCCGACGAACTCGCCGAGCGCCTGGCCGAGCCGACGGCGGCACTGGTCGTCTCGCTGGCTGGCGCCTACGACACGGTCATCGCGCCGGCGACGTCGGCCGGCAAGAACATCGCGCCGCGCGTGGCGGCCCTGCTCGATGTCGCGCAGGTCTCCGAGATCATCGAGGTGGTCTCGCCCGATACCTTCAAGCGGCCGATCTATGCCGGCAACGCCATCCAGACGGTGCAGTCGAGCGACGCCAAGAAGGTCATCACCGTGCGCACCGCCTCCTTCCAGGCCGCGCCCGACGGTGGCTCGGCTTCGGTCGAGACGGTCAATGCGGCAGCCAATCCCGGCCTGTCCACCTTCGTCGAGAACAAGCTGTCGGAGACCGACCGTCCGGAGTTGACCTCGGCCAAGATCATCATCTCGGGCGGCCGCGCGCTCGGTTCCTCGGAGAAATTCCAGGAGGTCATCCTGCCGGTCGCCGACAAGCTCGGTGCCGCCGTCGGCGCCTCCCGCGCCGCCGTCGATGCCGGGTACGCGCCGAACGACTGGCAGGTCGGCCAGACCGGCAAGGTCGTCGCCCCCGATCTCTACATCGCGGTCGGCATCTCCGGCGCCATCCAGCACCTTGCCGGCATGAAGGATTCCAAGGTCATCGTCGCCATCAACAAGGACGAGGAAGCGCCGATCTTCCAGGTTGCCGATTACGGCCTCGTCGGCGACCTCTTCGTCATCCTGCCGGAGTTGCAGAAGGCGCTTTGACGCTTCCGCGCAACCGTATTAAATTGCGAAGGGTGGGGTAGACGAAGTCGCCCCACCCTTTTAGTTTGCACCGCACAATAAGCAGGCCACAAAGGCTGAAAGCAATTCCAGCAGCAGTGCGCAGGGGTTTTTGCGCCGGGAATTGCGGGAAAACAAAGAGATGGGGCGGTTCGCGATCCAGCGAAAAACGCTCCGGACGGGATCGGGTAATGAGCAAGATCGAGACGATCGGCATCATTGGTGCGGGCCAGATGGGCGGCGGCATCGCCCACGTCTCCGCGCTTTCGGGCTATAAGGTGCTGATCTACGATATATCGCCCGACCGCATCGAGAAGGGCATTGCCACAATCAGCGGCAACATGGCCCGTCAGGTGGGGTCCGGCAAGCTCGACGAGAAGCTGCGCAATCAGGCCATGGCACGCATCGCGTCGGCACCGACGATGGCCGATCTCGCCGGCGCCGATCTGGTGATCGAAGCGGCGACCGAGGACGAAACCGTCAAGCGCAAGATCTATGCGCAGCTCTGTCCGCAGCTCAATCCCGAAGCGATCCTGGCGACCAACACCTCGTCGATTTCGATCACACGGCTAGCTGCCCAGACCGACCGGCCGGAGCGGTTCATCGGCATACATTTCATGAACCCGGTACCGCTGATGAAGCTGGTCGAACTGGTGCGCGGCATCGCCACCGAGGACCAGACCTTCGAGGCGGCCAAGACCTATGTGAAGCAGCTCGACAAGACGATCACCGTCTCGGAAGATTTCCCGGCCTTCATCGTAAACCGCATCCTTCTGCCGATGATCAACGAAGCGATCTACACGCTCTATGAGGGCGTCGGCTCGGTCGATGCCATCGACACCGCCATGCGGCTCGGCGCCAACCATCCGATGGGACCGCTGCAGCTTGCCGATTTCATCGGCCTGGATACCTGCCTGTCGATCATGCAGGTGCTGCATGACGGCCTGTCGGATTCGAAGTACCGGCCTTGCCCGCTGCTGGTCAAATATGTCGAGGCCGGCTGGCTCGGCCGCAAGACCGGGCGCGGCTTCTACGATTATCGCGGCGAGCATCCCGTTCCGACGCGCTGACGTGATTGCCGCTCACGAGGCCGCGGCGAGTGGCTTGGGCGGTTCTGACCTGTCGTCGTCGCTGACCTTGCCGTCCGGCGCCACCGAAACGCATCCCCGGCCGGCGGCCTTGGCTGCATAGCAAGCGGCGTCGGCCCTTGCGATGATCTCGTCGACTTCGCCGCAATTGGCGCAGATCGCCGTCAACCCGATGCTGGCACCGATCCCGTGCGGCCGGCCATCCCAGGTGAAGTTCAGGCCCGCTATCGCATCGATGATGGAACGCGCCGCGATCCTCGCGCCGGTGATGGAAGCCGATTTCAGGATCACGGCGAATTCGTCGCCACCCAGGCGCGCGACGATGTCTTCAGGACCAAGCACGCCGCGCACGGCATCAGCGACCCGCTTCAGCAGGGCGTCTCCGGCAGCGTGACCTCCCGTGTCGTTGACCAGCTTGAAATGGTCGAGATCGATGAACATAAACTGATGGCGGCCCCCTGTCGTCGTGCCGTCCTTGCGCGCCTGATCGACCATCCCCTCCATGGCGCGGATGAAGCTCGAGCGGTTGGCAAGGCCGGTCAGTGCATCATGCGCGGCGGCATGGGCAAGCTGTCGCTGCAGGGCACGCGCATCGGTGAAGTCCTGGAAGACGATCACCAGACCGCAGAATTCGTTGCGTTCGTTGAGGATCGGCGACACGACCTGGCGGATGCTGCAGCGTGTGTCGTCGCGGCGGATGAGGACCGCGCGGCTGTTCTGGTCGGAGCGCGCCTCTTCGCCTGTCACCGGCCGCGTCATCCCGATCCTGTGACCCGTCTCCTCGTCGACTGCCCAGTAGACATGGCTCAGCGTCTTGCCCAGCGCATCGTCACTGGAAACGCCGGTCAACTTTTCGGCCACCGGGTTCATGAAAGTGACGCGGTTCGCGGCATCGGTGCAGATGACGGCATCGCCGATCGATTGCAGCGTCACCCTCAGCCGCTCCTTCTCGTCGGCCAGCATCGCCGCCGAGACGATGAGCCGTTCTTCGGCCTGCTTTCGCCGGGTAATGTCCATCAAGCTGCCGATCGCTCTGACCAGGTGTCCGTCCGCATCGCGCTCGATGGCCTTGCCGCGGTCGAGGATCCAGATCCAGCGGCCGTCCTTGTGGCGCATGCGGAACTCGGCTTCGAAAAATTCCGTCTCGCCGGCGAGATGGGCGCGATCGGCCTCCGCGACCGTGGCGCGATCGTCTGGATGGATCATCGTCAGCCAGCGATCGGGGTCACCATCGAGCTCGCCATCCCCATAGCCCAGCATCTTGACCCAGGTAGAGGAATAGGTGGTGCCCCCCTTGCGCATGTCGAAATCCCAGACACCTTGACCGGCGCCGGCCAGCGCGAAGTTCCAGCGCGTTTCGGCCTCTGTGATGCGCGCCTCGGCCTGTTTGCGCGCGTCGATGTCCTCGATCTGCGAGACGAGATAGAGCGGCCGCCCGCTTTTCTCGTCGCGAATTACCGAGCCGGCAAGATGAGCCCAGACCGGTGTGCCGTCCTTCTTGAGATAACGCTTCTCGAAGTGGAAGGCATCGACGGTGCCCGCCTTCAGGCCGGCCATCGTTTCGCTTCCGATCTGCACATCGTCGGGATGCGTGAGCTGGAAGAAGGTCAGCGCCTCGATCTCATCGCGGCTGTAGCCAAGCATGGCGGCAAAGGCCGGGTTGGTCTGGAGAATACGCCCGTCGAGACCGACGATAGCGATGCCGATCGCCGAGTCCTCCATGGCCCGGCGGAACCGCTGCTCGCTGTCCGTGATCTGCCGTCGATCCTCCGAGATTCGACCGATGAACAGATAGGCCGCGAAAAGCGCGCAGACCGTCACCGCGACCGATATTTGGAGGCAAAGTCTGAGTGCTTGCGCGCCAAGGTCCAGCCCTGACAGCACAAGCGAGGCGGCCACTACGGCCAGACCGGTCACAAGCAGCGCCAGAGCTGCATGCTTGTGCCGTCCCGGCCCGATGATACCTCGCAATGTCACGATTCGTGCCACCCCCGTGGGCAATCGCTTTTTCCCGTTAAAATCCTGAAGGATCGATTTTAAGGAAAGGTTGCGCCCAGGGCATAGGCGACATGGAAAACCGGCAAACAATTGCCGGCATGATTAAGGATCGGTATTCACGGGGTGTAGGCGTGGGTATCCTGCTACCAGCGCACGAAAAACCGCCCGCCGAGCGCGCCAAGCAGAGCGAGAGCCGCGATGGCGATCGTGTACCAGGTGGCAACGAAAAGCGGCGAATCGTCGAAGCAGTGCGCCGCGTAGAAAGTCGCCGCCAGCCCGCCGGCAAGCAGCCCCGCGACCGCGCCGGCAAGCACCGGCCGTGTCGGCGCGCCATAGCGCAGCATCCACAGGAAGATGGCCAGCGGGCCGATGCCGATCAGCGGGATGAAGCCCATGCAGATCATCATGTTCGAGCCGATCATGCGTGTGCTCCACAGGGCCTGCGGCACCATGAAGAGCTCCAGCACCACGGCCACCGCGACCAGCAGAGGCGCCGCGATCATCGCCGCCATTGCCCGGCCTGTCGCCGCACCCGGCGTCGACAGGGCACGGATCAGGGCAAAGGCGCTGATGGCGAGCACGATGGTGAAAACGAATTTGGACAGGAAACGCACCGTGTGCGCGGCCACCATGAAATCGGGGCGCGGCCCGATCGTCATCATGAAGACAGCGGCCGCGACCAAGGCGGCCGCGCCAGCCGCCAGCCACCAGGCCGAGCGCAATGGCATCGCCTTGCTGCGGGCATCGGCGTCGAGCGCCTTGATGAGATCGTCGGTCTTCATGTCATTTCCGCCCGAACCGCCCCTGCCCGAATCGCCTGGCTATGGCGGTAAGTCCCCGGTGCAGCGACACCCGCACCGCCGTCTCGCTGATGCCGAACTTAGCCGCCGTCTCGCCGATCGAGCGGCCCTCCACGGATACGGCTGAAACCACCGAACGCTGTGCCGGCGGCAGCCCGTCGAGCGCCCGGTTGATGTCCCGCTCGCTGACGGTTTCCGTTTCGGGCTCGGCGAACGTCTCGGCGATGTCGTCGACATCGATCTCGATGCGTCGTCCGCGCCGCCGGAACGCGTCGATCAGCTTGAAACGGGCAATCGCATAGACCCAGGGCAGCACCGGCGCGTCCTGGCGCCAGGTGTGCCGTTTCACATGAATGGCCAGCAAGGTTTCCTGCACGACATCCTCGGGATCGACCCCGCCCTGCACGATCTTGCGCCTGACGAAACCGCGCACCAGCGCGGCAATCCGGTGCAGAAAGTCGGCATAGGCCTTTCCATCCCCCGCGATCGCGGCCCGCATCAGCCGGGAAAGCTCGGCCTCGTCCTTGCCGCTCACAAGAGTTCACTCCCCGATCTTCGCGCCTCGGCACTGATTTGTTACGTGGCCGGCGAAATAATGTCCAAGCCAAACTACGGGCAAATCACGAAAGTTTGCGGGATGGCCCGCTAAATTCCCGGACGGGTTCTCTGGTTCCCAGCTCATGCGGGAGGAGCGGCGCGGGACCAACCTTTGATTGACGTAAGGTAAACCCTTCTGTAGCGTCGAAGGAATCGGAGGGCGGCCGAAATGGATTTCATTGAACGAATTTTTGGATTTTCTCCCGACAATGGCTCGGGAACTTTCGAGAGCAGCCTTGTCATTGCGGCCATAGTCCTTGTCGCCGCCGTCTACTTCTACAGAAGACAGGGATCACTGAAGAAATAGCCTCTGGACAACCGGCGGAGACAGGTCCGCCAGGAAAACATTACCGTTGCGTCCTCTCAGCGTGGGAAACACGACATGGCAGGATCTCTGGTCAACCACATCAGAACCGCGGCCTTGCTGTTGTTCGCCGCCGAATTCTGGAAGCGTCTGGCCGCCGGGCTGAAGGTGCTGTTTGCCACGATATGCAGGCTGCTGTGCCGGCTGGCCAAGGGCCAGCGGCTGCCCAGCCCGGCGCAGAACGATTGCTGCATCCAGCTGCCGCCCGACATCTACAAGCGCGCCGATCCTCTTCTCTATGCCCAGTACTATCTGATGGCGCAGGGGCTCGCGGTCACCTGGGACAACCCCGACATCGACATTTTCGACGGCACCCTGCCGGTCAGCGGCGCGCTTCAGCCAGCACATGCATATCGCGTTCGCGTGCGTGTCTGGAACGGGTCCTATGACGCCCCAGCGGTGGGCGTCGGGGTGGCACTGTCCTACCTGTCATTCGGCGCCCAGACCATTTCCCGTCCGATCGCCAACGTCGCCATAAATCTCGGAGCCAAGGGCACGATCGATTGCCCTGCCTATGCCGAGTTCAGTTGGACCACGCCCGCCACCGGCGGCCACTACTGCCTTCAAGCACAGCTTTCCTGGGGCGATGACGCCAACCCCAGCAACAACCTTGGCCAGAAGAACGTCAACATTGCCGAGATGCGCTCACCGGCGAAGTTCGTCTTCAGCGTGCGCAACGAGGCCTCGGTCGTCCGGCGTTTCCAGATCGAGGCGGACTGCTACGCTCTGCCGAAGCTGCGGCCATGTATCCCGCCACGCGGCCAGGGTCGAGACGAGCGCACGGACACCCCACAGCCGCGGCTCGCCGAAAGCAAGGCGCGCTGGGCCGAGGCCCTCGAGGAACAGGCGTATGGCCGGTTTCCCGTGCCGGACGACTGGTCGGTCAGGATCGTCCCAAGAACGCTTTTGCTGCAGCCCCGCCAGCTGACCGAGATCGCTGTCGAAATCGAACCGAAGGACACCGCGTTCCGCGGCTCAAAGACCTTCAACGTCCACGTCTTCACGATCGGCGAGAGTGGATCGCGCACCATGACCGGCGGCGTGACGCTCACCGCCACGAAAGGCTGAGGCGCTCCGATGGCTTACAAGCACTATACGAGCTGCTTTCTCTATCCGGTCGGTGGCAAGCCCTACAACGAGGACGATCGGCTGGCTTTCCTCGCCGGCCAGGCGCTGCAGATCATCGTGATCACCGGGTTGGCGGCCGCCTTCGGCCTGCTGCTGGGGCCGGTCGGTGCGGCACTTGCCGCGGCAATCGCATTTCTGGCGTCCGCCACCGCGACGATCGACAAGGCCGCCGGGGAATGGCTCAACCACCGCCTGGTCTGCCTCGACAAGGACAATCCGAAATGCGCCATCGGCATCGTCTCCTACAATCCGTTCCGCAGCGATCTCGGCGCCTTCGACAACGACCAGTATTTCGACGTCATACTGATGCCGCATCCGACGACCGAAATCCTCAACGCCGAGACCAACGAGGCGGCCTTGGCGGCGGCCAATCGCTACAATGCCGACGGCACCGTCGCGGCGGAATTCGCCGCCAGCGTCGCGGCCCATCCGGCCAACGATATTCTCAATGACGGCTTTCAGGGTCATGAGCTGCTGCTGCCACGCGACGACCTGAAGACGGATCTGGGCTACGCACCGGCCGACGATCATGCCCGCTGGAGCCTGCACTGCGAGGCCGAGGGCGACTTCTGGATCAAGATGCGCCAATGGGCGCCGGCCATCGTCATCCTGCTGACGGCGGCCCTGGTCGTCACGGTGGCCGCGGCGGCCGCCGGCGCCAGTGCCGGAGCGGCTGTCGGCTGCGCCATAGGATCGTTCTTCCTGGGTGCGCTGGGCTGCGCCATCGGCTCGTTCCTGGGAGGATTGCTCGGAGCGGCCATTGGCGGCGCCATCGGCGGAGCGGCATCCTATTTCGGCGGGGTCAAGCCGGTCCTGCAGGGATTGTTCAACTGGAACCCCGGCAATGTCGAGGACGCCAATGTCGGCGACAAGGCGCTCGGCCCCATCAGGATGGGCGATCATGTCGCCGTCCTCGGCGAACATGTCTATGACGGCTACCACAAGGGCTGGCACGAGTTTCATCCGCTGATGGCGGTGGTCAAATTCGATGCGGCCGCCAGTGGCGACGCGAAACACTATCTGCAGTGGGATCCGGACTTTGCCGACACGGGCACGGTTCCGCCCAAGCCGCCGGGCGAGACCACCGACCTGACCGCGCAGGATATCCGTGACGGGCTTGGCAGCGCGGCGTTCCGGACGCGCTGCGACAATCTGCGCAGGACCTGGTGCGCCATGCTGAACGAAGCGTTCGATCCCGAGACCAAACGAACACAGCAGGGGCTGGACCAGCGGTGGACCATTCATCCGATGGTCGATGGCTGCATCCCGCAGGAGCAGCCACCAGCCCCGCATATTGGGTGATGCCATCGGCGTCCGACACGCGAAACCGTGATGATGCCCGTCGTCTTTCAATCTTGACTAGTGCATTCATGAATTGGTACTCGGACGCACCCCAGTGCGGGACAACCCGAGGAGTACCCTTATGAAATCCCCCCTTCTTGCCCTTGCCAGCGTAGCCGCGCTTGCAATCAGCCTCGCCGCTGGTCCGGCGACGGCCGAAGATGCCGGCATCGTCGTCTATAACGCCCAGCATGAAAGCCTGGCGAAGGAATGGGCGGAAGGGTTCACCAAGGAAACGGGGATAAAGGTCACCTTGCGCAACGGCGGTGACAGCGACTTCTCCAACCAGATCGTCGCCGAAGGTGCTGCCTCGCCCGCCGACGTGTTCCTGACGGAAAATTCGCCGGCCATGGTGCTGGTCGAGAATGCCGGCCTGTTCGCGCCGGTCGACGCCGATACGCTGGCTCAAGTCCCGCAAGACTATCAGGCCACCAGCGGCAAATGGGTGGGCGTGGCCGCGCGCAGCACCGTGTTTGCCTATAACACCACCAAGCTCAAGGCAGACCAGCTGCCCAAGTCGATGCTCGATCTCGCCGACCCGAGCTGGAAGGGCCGCTGGGCGGCTTCGCCTTCCGGCGCCGATTTCCAGGCCATCGTGAGCGCTTTGCTGCAGCTCAAGGGCGAGCCCGCCACGGCCGACTGGCTGAAGGCGATGAAGGAGAACTTCACCGCCTACAAGGGCAACAGCACCGTGATGAAGGCGGTCAATGCCGGTGAGATCGAAGGTGGCGTGATCTACCACTACTACTACTTTGGCGATCAGGCCAAGACCGGCGAAAACTCCAAGAACGTCGCGCTGCACTATTTCAAGAACCAGGATCCGGGCGCTTTCGTATCGGTTTCCGGCGGCGGCGTGCTGGCCTCGAGCAAGCATCCGAAGGAAGCCCAGGCCTTCCTGAAATGGGTGACCGGCAAGAACGGCCAGGACGTGCTGAAGAACGGAACCTCCTTCGAATACGCGGTCGGCAAGGGCGCGCAGTCCAATCCGAAGCTGGTGCCACTGGCCGACCTGCAGGCGCCGAAGGTCGATGCCACGACGCTGAACTCCAGGAAGGTCACCGACCTGATGACGGCAGCCGGCTTGCTTTAGTTGCCGTTCTTCCTAATAAGGACGTCAGATCGTGCTCCCGCGGGAATTCACCTTTCGCGGGAGCGTTTTGTTTCGAGATGCATTCGTCCATGACGACACGCTTCGTTCCTGACCGCGACCGTGGTCCCATGATTGCCGCTGCCGCGTCGCAACGGTATGGCGCCTGAACTGATGCAGTCCGCGGTCGATCTCGCGCGTCCCGGCCTGCCGCCCAAGATGCGTCGACGGGCGCAGCGGCGGGCGGCGCCTTGGCTTGTCGCCGCCGCCATATTTGTCTCCCTGCTGGCGCTGCTGCCGCTCGCTTTCATCATCTGGATCGCGGTGCAGACCGGCTGGGAGACGGTCTCGGCACTGGTCTTTCGGCCGCGTGTCGGCGAACTGCTGGTCAACACCGGCCTGCTCGTCCTGCTGGCGGTGCCGATCGCCATCACCTTGTCGGTGACGCTGGCCTGGCTGACGGAACGCAGCGACCTGCCCGGTGCCCGGCTCTGGTCCTGGCTCTGCGTGGCGCCGCTCGCCATCCCCGCTTTCGTGCACTCCTATGCCTGGATCACCCTGGTGCCCGGGCTGCACGGCCTGTGGGCTGGCGTGCTGGTGTCCGTCATCGCCTATTTCCCTTTCCTCTATCTGCCGGTGTCGGCGGCCCTGCGCCGTCTCGATCCCGCTCTCGAGGACGCGGCCGCGGCACTTGGCCATGGACCCTGGCGCGTGTTCTGGCGCGTCGTGCTGCCGCAGCTCAGGCTCGCAATATGCGGCGGCTCGCTGCTGGTCGGCCTGCATCTGCTGGCCGAATATGGTCTCTATGTCTTCATCCGCTTCGACACCTTCACGACCGCGATCGTCGATCAGTTCCAGTCGACCTTCAACGGCCCGGCCGCCAACATGCTGGCCGGCGTGCTGGTGACCTGCTGCTTCGTGCTGCTCGGCCTCGAAGTGCTGGTCCGCGGCGAGGAACGTTATGCCCGTGTCGGCTCGGGTGCCGCGCGATACCAGCAACGAATGAACCTCGGCCGCGCCACCCTGCCCAGCTTGCTGCTGCTCGCCGTCACCACATTGCTGGCGCTTGGCGTTCCGTTCATGACCATCGGGCGCTGGCTCGCCGCCGGCGGCGCCGATGTCTGGCGCTTCGACGAGATCGGCCTGGCACTCGGCCAGACGCTGTTCCTGTCCCTCGCTGGCGCCCTGCTTGCCACTGTCGCGGCCATGCCGATGGCCTGGATCTCTATCCGCGCGCCGGGTCCATTGCAGCGCTTGCTCGAGGGATGCAATTACATCGTCGGCTCGCTGCCGGGCGTCGTCATCGCGCTGGCACTGGTCACCATCACCGTGCGCATCGCACTGCCGCTCTACCAGACCTTGTTCACTATCCTGGTCGCCTATGCACTGATGTTCCTGCCGCGCGCGCTGGTCAGCCTGCGTGCATCGATCGCGCAAGCGCCGGTCGAGCTCGAACGCGCCGCGTCCAGCCTCGGCCGGCGGCCGCTCAATGCGCTGTGGTCGACGACGATCCGCCTGTCGGCGCCCGGTGGGGCGGCCGGCATGGCCCTGGTGGCGCTCGGCATCATGAATGAACTGACCGCGACCCAGATGCTGGCGCCGAACGGCACCCGCACACTGGCCATGGCGTTCTGGTCCTACAGCAGCGAGATCGATTACGCCTCGGCGGCTCCTTACGCCTTCATCATGGTGGCGATGTCGCTGCCCCTGACCTGGCTGCTCTACGTCCAGTCGAAGCGGATGGCAGGACGATGAGCTTTCTCGAACTCGGTAATCTGCACAAGCACTACGGCCCGGTCGCCGCACTGGCCGGCGTCAACCTGAACGTCGCCAGCGGCAGCCGCACGGCGATCGTGGGACCTTCCGGCTGCGGCAAGACGACCTTGCTGCGGCTGATCGCCGGCTTCGAGGCGCCTGACCAAGGCCGCATCGTACTCGACGGCCAGGAGCTGGCCAATGGCGGCGCCGCTGTCCCGGCGCATCGCCGCGGCATCGGCGTGGTGGCGCAGGACGGCGCCCTGTTCCCGCACTTGACCATCTCGGACAACATCGGCTTCGGCATGGCACGGGACGACGACAAGCGCGCCGAGCGCATCGTCGAACTTGCCTACATCGTGGGACTCGACAAGGCGATCCTTAAACGCCGCCCGCACGAGCTCTCCGGCGGCCAGCAGCAGCGCGTGGCGCTAGCCCGGGCCATGGCGATGAAGCCGCGGCTGATGCTGCTCGACGAGCCGTTCTCGGCACTCGACACCGGCCTGCGCGCCTCGATGCGCAAGGCGGTGGCCGAACTTCTGGAGGCGGCCGGCATCACCACCATCCTGGTGACGCACGATCAGGCCGAGGCACTCTCCTTCGCCAGCCAGGTGGCGGTAATGCGCGATGGGAAATTTTCCCAGGTCGGCACGCCGCGCGAGCTCTATCTCAAGCCAAAGGACAGGATGATCGCCGAGTTCCTCGGCGACGCCATCATCCTGCCGGCGAGCATTTCGGGCGGCTTCGCCAGTTCGCCGCTGGGCCGCATCGCCGTCGACGCGCCGGACAGCCGTGATGTCGCCCGCATCATGCTGCGGCCGGAGCAGATCGGCCTGAAACGCACCTCGCGCGAGGGCATGTCGGGCACATCGGACATGCCGTTCGGCGAGGTAACGGAATCGGAGTTCGCCGGCCCGACATGCACGATCGCGGTGCGGCTCCTGAACAATTCCGATCCGCCCGACGCCGCGGCCATCGGCGGCACGCCGCTGATCCTGCGCAAATCCGGCATGGACGCGCCGGCGGTCGGCGAGATCGTGCGGCTGACCGTATCGGGCAAGGCGCACGTCTTCGTTTGAGCCCGACGATTTTAAGCCGCTGAACCCAAGCGAAGTGGCAAGCTCACGCCATGATGCGTTCGCCGGTTTCGGCTGAATAGATCGGCCATTGCTCGATAAAATCGCAACCGTGCACCACCACGCACGCGTTGGCGCTGTCGATGAGGATGACGGCGTAGGACGGCGGCGCTTGTTCGACGATCTCGCTCGATCGCTCGAGGGCGAGCTCGAAGCGGGCATGCAGGCCGCGCTGCGCCGAGAACGGGATGCCGGCAACGGTGCCGGCAATGTCTCGATGGACATGGCCGAAGAAGATATGGCGGACGTTGCCATGGCCCCGCAACAAGTCGAGCAACCGCTCGGGCTGTTGAAGCGCCAGCGGATCGAGTTGAGGCAGGCCGAGCGCGACCGGCGGATGATGCAGGAACACGTAAGCGGGCCGGCCGCCCGACCGTTCCAGCCGGGCTTCGAGCCAGGCAAGCCGCCTCTCGCACAGTTCGCCCTCGATGCGCCCTTCCGCCAGGCAGTCAAGAAACAACAGCACTTCGTTGCCGGTATCGTGGACCGACTGCACGAAGCCGTTTTCGTCGACCGGAACGTCGGGAAACGCGGCGATGAGATTTGCCCGCCGGTCATGGTTGCCCGGCAGCAGCCTGTACGGCACCGACAGCGTGGTCAGGGCAGCGCGCAGATCGGCATAGCTCCGCGGCGCACCGGTCTCCGTCAGGTCGCCGGTGAAGACGCAAAGCGCGGCGTCGGCGTGATGCGCATTGATGTGCGCGATGCACTGATCCAGCCGCTGGTGCAGGTCGGCCCCAAAGCGGCGCTCACCTTGCTGACCAAGATGCACGTCGGTGACCTGGATGATTTTCATGTACGTCTCTTTGGCGGCGCGCGTGCTGGAAATCAAAGCGCTGGCTCTGGCACCGAAGCCTTGAAGACATCGAGACGGGTCCCTGTCTCCGACGAGAAGAAGTGCATGTCGTCAGGCGAGATCTTCAGGCCGACGGTGCTGCCGGGCTCGGGGTGAACGGGCTCCGAGGTCATCACCGAGAACGGCGCGCCGTCGAGGTCGACATAGATCACCCGCCCCGCGCCCAATTCCTCGACCAAGTCGACAGTGGCATCGAGCGCGCCGGCCGTGCCTGGTCCCACCAGCCGGACCGCTTCCGGCCGGATGCCCATCGCCACTTTCGTGCCGACCGGCAGGCCGGCGCGAGCCATCGCCAGGCGCCGGCTGCCGCCGAGCAGCGACAATCCGTCGAGTTCGGCGGTGCCTTCGAGGATGTTCATGGCAGGCGCGCCGACGAAGGTGGCGACGAAGCGGCTGGCCGGGCGGGTGTAGATTTCACCTGGCGTGCCGACCTGTTCGACCCGTCCCCCATTCATCACCACCAGCCGGTCGGCCAATGTCATGGCTTCGACCTGGTCGTGGGTGACGAAGACGGAGGTGGCATTCAGCCGGCGATGCAGCTTGCGGATCTCCGAACGCATCTGCACGCGCAGCTTGGCGTCGAGATTGGACAGAGGCTCGTCGAACAGGAACACCTTCGGCTCGCGGATCATGGCGCGGCCCATGGCGACGCGTTGCCTCTGGCCACCCGAAAGCGCCATCGGCTTGCGGTCGAGCAGTTGCTCGAGTTCCAGTGTGCGGGCCACCGCCTGGATGCGCTGGTTGCGCTCGGCCGAGGGAACACCGGCGACTTTCAGCGAATAGCCGATGTTCTGGGCCACGCTCATATGCGGATAAAGCGCGTAATTCTGGAACACCATGGCGCAGCCGCGCTCGCGCGGCTCGAGTTTGTTGACCACCGTGCCGTCGATGGCGATCGTGCCGTCGGAAATTTCTTCCAGCCCCGCGATCATCCTGAGCAGCGTGGACTTGCCGCAGCCGGACGGCCCGAGAATGACGACGAATTCGCCCGAGGCAAAGTCGAGATCCACGCCGTGCACGACCTGCGTCTTGGCATAGTTCTTCTTGACGCCGCGTATTGCGATGGAGGCCATTTTTTGTCTCCTTGTTACTTCTCGGTGGCGATCAGGCCGCGCACGAACCAGCGCTGCATCAGCACCACGACGATCATCGGCGGCAGCATAATGATGAGAGTACCGGCCATGGCGATATGCCACTCCGGAGTGCCGCCGACATTGGGGATGAGCTGCTTGAGCTCGGTCACCGCCATCGCATGCGACTGGTCGGTGGTGATGAGCAGCGGCCATAGATACTGGTTCCATGCCCACAGGAACATGATGGTCCCGAGCGCCGCCATGTTGTTGCGCGACAGCGGCAACAGGATATCGATGAAGAAGCGCAGTGGCCCGGCGCCATCCATGCGTGCGGCTTCCGTCAATTCGTCCGGCACGGTCAGGAAGAATTGGCGATAAAGGAACGTCCCGGTCGCCGTGGCGACCAGCGGCAGAATTAGGCCGGGATAGGAGTTGAGCAGCCCAACGCTGAGCTGGACCTGCACGCCCGAAACCGTTTCGATCAGCCAGCTCAGGCCGGTCACGTCCAGGATAGCCTGATACGGCTCGAGCACGTTGGCGACCACTGCGTAGGTCGGCACGATGCGCACTTCAAGCGGCAGCATCAGAGTGATGAAGATCAGCCAGAAGATCAGCGTGCGGCCAGGAAATCGGAAATAGACGATCGCGAAGGCCGTCAACGCCGAGACGATCACTTTGCCTGCGGCAACGCCGGTCGCAACGATGAAGCTGTTCAGCAGCTTGGGACCAAGGTCGGCTGTCACCCAGGCGGTCTTGATGTTGATCCAGAAATCGCTACCCGGCAGCAGCGACATCGGCACGTCGTTGACATCCCTGAGATTATGCGAGGCTGCGATTGCCACGATGGCGAACGGCGCCACACAGAAAACGAAGCCGACGAACAAGATCAGGTGCGTGAAAAAATTGAGGAACGGGGTGCGCTCGACCATATCAGTCTCACCTGTAATGGACGCGCCGCTCGATGAAGCGGAACTGGAAAATGGTCAGCACGATGATGAGCAGCATCAGGATGATGCTCTGCGCGGCGGCACCGGAGTAATCGAGGCCTTTGAAGCCGTCGGAGTAGATCTTGTAGACCATCAGATTGGTGGCATTCGCCGGCCCACCGGACGTCATGATGTCGACGATGCCGAAGGAATCCTGGAAGCTTTCCGTGATGTTGATGACAAGCAGGAAGAAGATGGTCGGGGTGATCAGCGGAAACTGGATGTCCCAGAAGCGCCTCATGACACCAGAGCCGTCCATCGCGGCGGCTTCGATCAGGGAACGCGGGATCGCCTGGAACGCGGCGAGGAAGAAGATGAAGTTGTAGCCGACATACTTCCAGGAAAAGGCGATGATGATCGAAGCCATGGCGTCGGCGCCGTCCAGGCCGGGATCCCAGAAGCCGGGCCAGACCTGGTTGACGACGGCCATGAAGCCGGCTTCCGGCGCCAGGATGAAGCGGAATGCCAGCGCCAGGGCGGGCGCGGCGATGCCATAGGGCCAGATCAGCACCACGCGATACAGCCATGAGCCGGCTAGCTGGCGGTCGGTGAGCGCGGCGAGCACGAGCGCGACGAACATCGCAAGCCCGGTGCTGATGCCGGCAAAGACAAGGCTGGCGGTGATCGAGTTCCAGTAATCGGCGTTGGCCAGGATCGAGCGGAAATTGTCGAGACCGACCCAGATGTTGCCGCCGCCCCAGGGCTGCTGCAGCGTCAGCGACCAGTATACGGCCTGGCCGGCAGGCCAGTAGAAGAAGGTGAAGATCAGCAGGAGCTGCGGCACCGCGAAAAGAATGCCGATTGTCCAACTGCCGAAAGTGACGCGTTTTTCCATCGGTCCGCCGTTGCCGCAGGGTGGTCAGCTTAAAGCAAGCGAGAGATTAATAACGAAATGCCCGCCCGTCGACCCAGGCATGATCCCGAAAACTGGAAACCGGTCTTCGGGATCATGCTCAAATGGGTCGGCGGGCGGTCTGGGAAATCCCTGGATCAGGGCAGGGTCTTGCCTGGATATGTCTGCTGGAAGCGGTCGAGGATGGCGTCGCCGTTCTTGACCAGCGTGTCGAGACCTTCCTGCACGGTGAGCTTGTTGGCGAAGATCGCCTGCATCTGGGTGCCGAACTCGGCGCGGATCTGGGTGAAATTGCCCAGGCGGATGCCGCGGGTGATTTCGGTCGGCTCGGAGGCGGTCAGGCTGGCGATCGCGACTTCGCGGCCCTTGTAAGGCGCCTTGTCGTAAAAGCCCTGGCCCTTCATGTAGTCGAAGCCCGACTTGGTCACCGGGATGTAACCGGTGTTGGTCGACCAGAACAGGGCGGTCTTCGGATCATGGATGAAGTTGAGGAACGCGGCCGCGCCCTTGTATTCAGCATCCGACTTGCCCGAGAGAACCCACAGCGATGCGCCGCCGACGAGCGAGTTCTTGCGCTCCGTGCCGGCATAGACGGGCAGTTCGGCGACGTCCCAGTTCATGCCTTCCTTCTGCGTACGGCCAACCGTGCCGTGATCGCCGACCGAGGTCAGGATGACCTGGCAGGTGCCGGTGGCAAAGGCCTGGACCATATCCTGGCCGAGATCCTTCGACTTGATCTTGATCAGGCCGGCATCATACCACTTCTTGAGGTCGGTGACGTACTGCACGAACTTGGTCTTGTTGACTTCGAGGCGGGCGTCGAGGCCGTCATAGCCATTGTTCTTGGTAGCGATCGGCTGGTTGTGAATGGCGGAGAACTGCTCCATCAGCTGCCAGCTTTCATTGGCCGAGATGTTGATCGCCATCGGGCATTCATAGCCGGCGTCCTTCATTGCCTTGAGGTCGGCGCCGACGTCTTCCCAGGTCTTCGGCGCTTCGGTCTTGCCGATCTTGGCGAAGGCGTCCTTGTTCCAGTACATCAACGCCGTAGACGAGTTGAACGGGAAGGACAGCATCTCGCCTTTCGAGGTGGCGTAATAGCGGGCGATGCCTGGGAAATAATCGGCGTAGTCGATCTTGTAGCCGTTTTCTTCCATGAGCTTGTCGGCGGGCTTGTAGGCACCCGACAGCATCATGGTGGCGGTGCCGACGTCATAGACCTGAACGACGGTGGGCTGCTTGCCGGCGCGGAAGGCGGCAATGGTGTTCTGCAAGGTGGCGTCGTAATTGCCCTGGCTGGTGCAGACGACTTCATAGTCCTTCTGCGAGGCGTTGAAGTTCTTGCACAGCGTGTCCACGACCCGGGCGAGATCGCCCGAAAGACCGAACCAGAAATCGAATTTTACCGGTTCCGCGAAGGCAGGCATCGCCAGCGCGGAGCTGAGCACGCCAGCGGCAAGGGCAGCAAAGCCCCGCTTGATGATCGTCATGATTTCTTCCCTCTTGAATGACTGTTGACAAGGGTCTTGCGCAAGTCCTTGCCCGCTCTCTTAGAGAAGGTATGTGACAGTTCTGTTGTGGCTTCCCGGGCCTGTGCACAGCTGGTCTTTCCTCCCCTCCGGCGGCTACAGCGGCATGAAAACGTCACACCGGCGCCTTAGGTAGCTAGGGCGACTTCCAAGGACGTAAAGGCCGTCATTGTTATCCGGCTAAAAGGGATGATGAAATGCTGGTGAAGCAGCTGGCGCACGTGCCCATCACCGACAGGCAGGCGATGCGCGAAGGCCCCCGCGACAGCGCCACCCATTTGCGGCATGCAGCCGCCATTCCGGCTCTTGGCCAGATCGAAATCGGCGGCAAGGCGTCGCGCGCGAACGTCGGCGAGGCCTTGAAGGTGGTGGCCTGGAACGTCGAGCGGCTCCGTCATGTCGATGCCATTGCACGAACGCTTGCCGGGCTGGCCCCCGAAATCGTGCTGTTGTCCGAGGTGGACAAGGGCATGGCACGCTCCGGCAACGGCCATCCGCTCAGCGTGCTTGCCGACCGGCTCGGCCATGCCTTCGCCTATGGTGTCGAGTTCGTCGAACTCGCTGGCGGCAACGAGGCCGAGCGCATGGCAACCGGTGAAGCCGCCAACGCGGAAGGCTTTCACGGCAATGCCGTGACCAGTGGCATGCCGCTGCTGCGACCCTTCCTGGTGCGCCTGGACGCCGCCGGCGGCTGGTTTCGGCCGGAGCGCGGCCAACCGCGCATCGGCGGACGCATGGCGATCGGCGGCCAGGCGCGCATCGGCGACCGCAGGATGACGGTCGTCTCGGTGCACCTTGAAAACCGAACCGATCCGGCTGGCAGGGCCGCTCAGACACGCAAACTCCTCGATGCAATCGACAACTATGATGCGCAAGCGCCGGTACTGCTCGGCGGCGATTTCAACACGCTGACGGCAAGCCACGAGGAGCGCCATGACGACCCACGGGCGTGGATGGCTCGGGTCATGGCCGAACCGGACCGGCTGATCCATGCCGAGCGTCACGAGCCGCTGTTCGCGGCCCTTGCCGAGCGCGGCTATGATTGGCAGGCCGCCAACAATTTGGACCTGCCCACCCAGCGTCGGCCCGCCGGCACCCCGGTTGGCCGAATCGACTGGTTCTTCACGCGCGGCCTCGCGGCCAGCGCGCCGGCGGTTCTTCCGGCGGTGTTGCCGGATGGCAGCCCAAGCTCGGATCATGACGCCCTGACAGTGACCGTCCGCCTGAAATAACCGTCGTCTTCAATCGATGCGGCTGACCTGGCCTGTGCTCTTGCGGTCAGCTTGCGCCGCAAAAGCACGCTATGGTTGCAGGCGGCTTTATCGATCCTTCAACAGCCAAGCATTAATCAGTCATATTTCTTTCTTTATTTCCTGCGGGCCAGGGGGAATAAGATGCTGACGGTCTATAACTGCATCGTGAACCAGCACGATCTGAGGCTGGTTGCACTGGCAGCGCTGATTTGTGGAATTTCCTGTTTTTCAGCCGTCAATCTTCTTCATCACATAGGTCGCTCGACGGATCGAAATCGGCTTGCCTGGCTGACGATCGCCTCCACCTCGACCGGTTTCGGCATCTGGGCAACGCACTTCATCGCCATGCTTGCCTTCACGCCGGGAATCCCCAACGCCTATGATCCCGGACTTTCAGTACTCTCGCTCGCTGGCGCGGTGGCGGTTACGGCGGCCGGCATGTGGGTCGCCACCTTGCGCGACGAGCTTGACTACCATCTGGTCGGCGGCGCCGTTCTGGGCGGCGGTATTGCCGCCATGCACTACATCGGCATGGCGGCATTCGAGGTCGAGGGCCGGATCGAATGGAACCTGCTCCTCGTCGCCGTCTCCTTGCTGGCCGGCGTGACGCTCGCGGCGCTGGCTTTGCGCGTCGTCCTGCGCGGCTCGTCGCTGCCTGCGACGCTTGCCGGTGCGGTCTTGCTGACGCTGGCAATCTGCGGCCTGCACTTCATCGCCATGGCTGCCGTCTCGATCTTCCCGGATTCCTCGATCGCCATATCCCAACACACCGTCGCACCGACCTCGCAGGCCTTCGCCGCCGCTGCGGCCACTCTGGTGATCCTGGTGCTTTCGGCCACCGCGCTGTGGATCGACCTTCGCTTCCGCCGCCAAAAGCTTGAGGTCGACCGCATGCACGGCTTAGCCAACGCCGCGGTGGAAGGCCTGATCGTCTGCGATGGCAATCGCATCGTCAGTGTCAACGACAGCATGGCCAGGCTGACCGGCATGGTCGCCACGACACTGAACGGAAGGGAACTTGGCGACCTCTTCGATGAGCGCACCGCATCCGACCTGATCAACTTCCAGGGACAGCCGTGGGAGGCGGAACTAAGCAATCGCGACGGGATGAGAATTCCCGTCGAACTGATCGCCAGAAGCATCGACTATTGCGGCAAGCCTCACAATGTCGTCGCCGTCCGCGACATTCGCGAACGCAAGAAGGCGGAACAGGAAATCCTTCGCCTCGCTCATTTCGATCCGCTGACGGGGCTCGCCAACCGCCGTAGCTTTTCCAGCCGGCTTGATACCGAAATCGCCGCCACGAGCCGAGACGCAAAAGCCGGCAAGGGCGCGAGGGGCGGGCATCTTGCGCTTCTGCTGCTCGACCTCGACCGGTTCAAGGAGGTGAACGATCTTTATGGGCATGGCGCCGGCGACGCGATGCTTCAGAAGGTGGCGAACTGTGTCTCCGGCGTTCTTCGCCACGGACAGATGCTGGCGCGCCTGGGCGGCGACGAATTCGCCATCATCGCCCCCAACCTGCCCGACCCGCAGGCGGCGAGCCGGATCGCCGACGCGGTGCTCGCCGCGATGCGCGAGGAGAACCGGCTCTCGGCGGGTGGCGGGCTGGTATCGGGGAGCATCGGCATCGCGCTCTATCCGCTGGACGCGGAAGACCAGGCCAGCCTCATCAGCCATGCGGATACCGCGCTCTATCGCGCCAAGACCGAAGGCAGGGACACCTATCGCTATTTCGAGGCGTCGATGGGCGCCGAGGCTCGCGACAAGCGCGTCATGGAGCACGAACTGCGCCAGGCAGTAGCGCGCGACGAATTCTATCTCGTCTACCAGCCGCAGAAAGAGATCAGCAGCGGCAAAATGGTCGGCTTCGAAGCCTTGATCCGTTGGCGGCATCCCGAACGCGGCGATGTTCCCCCGTCCATATTCATTCCGCTGGCGGAGGACAGCGGCGCCATAGGCCAGATCGGAGATTGGGTGCTGACCGCAGCGTGCCAGGAGGCCGCCAGTTGGGAAAATCCACTGACGGTGGCCGTCAACGTCTCCGCGGTGCAGTTGCACAATCCGAACTTCAGCCGAAAGGTGCACGAGACCTTGCTCAAGTCCGGTCTCGCGGCAGCCAGGCTGGAACTCGAAATCACCGAGACGGCGCTGGTGAAGGACATGCCGCGCGCGCTGGCGAGTTTGCGACAGGTCAAGGCGCTTGGCGTGCGCGTGGCCATGGATGATTTCGGAACCGGCTATTCCTCCCTCTCCAACCTTCGCGCCTTTCCTTTCGACAAGATCAAGATCGACGGTTCCTTCATCAAGTCCGTCGACACCAACGGCCAGGTTGCGGCGATCGTGCGCGCCGTGCTCGGGCTGGGGCGCGGCCTGGGTCTGCCGGTGCTGGCGGAGGGCGTCGAGACGCTCGGCGAGTTGAAGTTCCTCGACGCCGAGGCCTGCGAGATCGGCCAGGGCTATTATCTCGGCAAGCCGGCGCCGATCGAGGCGTTCGGAGACCTGACCGGCCAAGGCAAGCGTGTTCGGGCGCGAGGCGCCGACCGCCAGGATGGCAGCCTCGTATTGCTCAAGCCGAGCGTATGCTCGGCCTAGAGCTCTTTGTTTTTACGCAATTCCGGACGGAGAACCGTTACACACTTTCCTGGAGGTGCTCTGGCTCACGACCCGAGCGCCGTCTCGACCAGCCGCTTTGCATCGGGGCCCGCCCATTCGGCTGGACCGTTCATGTGGGCGATCAGGCAGCCTTCGCCGTCGATCAGCATGGTGACGGGCAGGCCGAGCGCCAGACCGCGCGTCTTGAGGTCGTTGAACAGTGTCATCGTCGAATCGCGGTAGTAGCCGAGCGTGTGCACACCGGTATCGGCGAGAAACTTCTTCGGTTTCACGTCGTCGCCGGCATCGACGTTGACGGCGACGACCTGAAAGGCGTCGCTGCCTTTCTCCTTTTGCAGCGCATCGAGCGCCGGCATTTCGGCACGGCAGGGCGCGCACCATGTAGCCCAGAGATTGAGCAGCACCGTCTTGCCGGCATGATCGGCGATCGTCATCGGCTTGCCGTCCGGACCGTGGAAGGCGAGGCTCCTCATCGACTGCGGCGGATCGGCCGGCAAAAGTGCCGCGACCTCGCCGGTGGCCGCGGCCGCGACCTTCTTGGCGCGATCGCTCTTGGCGGCGCAGGCGACATCGTCCTTGTCGCCGGCGGCTGCTTGGGGCGCGGCGCTGTTGCCAGACCGGCTCTCGCTGACATATACCGCGACCGCGCCGGCCAGCGCTCCCGCCACCAGGGCGGCGAGGATCAGGCGCCGGGCCGGGAAAAATCTGTTTCCGTCTGCCATATTCTCAAACTGCTCCGAAGCACGGGTTATAGCCATGAGCGACAAGAAGACCAGCAACCAGATGTGGGGCGGACGATTTGCCTCGGGTCCGGCCGCGATCATGGAAGCGATCAACGCGTCGATCTCGTTCGACCGCAAACTCTACGCGCAGGACATAAGAGGCTCGATCGCTCATAGCGAGATGCTGGCGCAAACGGGCATTATTTCGGCGGCCGATCAAGAAAAAATCGCTCACGGTCTGAACACGATCCTGAAAGAGATCGAGGGCGGCAGCTTCGAGTTTTCGACGCGGCTGGAAGACATCCACATGAACATAGAGGCCCGCCTTGCCGATCTCATCGGTCCGGCGGCCGGCCGGCTGCACACCGCCCGTTCGCGCAACGACCAGGTGGCCGTCGATCTGAGGCTCTGGGTCAAGGACGAATGCTTTCGTGTCGCCGAGGCGTTGAAAGGCTTGATCATGGCCCTCCTGGCGCGAGCCGAGGAACATGCGGCGACCGTCATGCCGGGTTTCACCCACATGCAGGCGGCGCAGCCGGTCACTTTCGGCCATCATTGCATGGCCTATGTCGAGATGTTTTCGCGCGACCTGTCACGCGTGCGCGACGCCATCGAACGGATGGACGAGAGCCCGCTCGGTGCCGCCGCCCTTGCCGGCACCAGCTTCCCGATCGACCGTCACCAGACCGCGAGCGCGCTCGGCTTTCGCGAGCCGATGCGCAATTCGCTGGACAGCGTCTCAGACCGCGATTTCGCGCTGGAATTCCTTGCCATGGCGGCGATCTGCGCCACTCACCTGTCGCGGCTGGCCGAGGAGATCATCATCTGGTCGACGCCGCAATTCGGCTTCATCAGGCTGTCGGATAGCTTCTCCACCGGCTCCTCGATCATGCCGCAGAAGAAGAACCCCGACGCGGCCGAACTGGTTCGCGGCAAGACAGGCCGCGTCAACGGCCATCTGGTCGGCCTGCTGACGGTGATGAAGGGCATGCCTTTGACCTACGGCAAGGACATGCAGGAAGACAAGGAATCGGTGTTCGACGCGGCCGAGACGCTCGACCTGATGCTGGCCGCGATGACCGGCATGGTTGCGGACATGACGGTCAATGCCGCCGCGATGAAGAAGGCCGCCGGCTCCGGCCACGCCACCGCCACCGACCTCGCCGACTGGCTGGTGCGTACTTTGGGCCTGCCGTTCCGCGAGGCCCATCATGTCACCGGCCGCGCGGTGGCGCTGGCCGAACACAGGAAGGTCAGCCTGGAAAAGCTTTCGCTGGAGGATCTGCAGTCGATCAACCCAGGCATCACTTCCGACATATTCTCGGTGCTGGCGGTGCAGAACTCGGTCAAGAGCCGCACCAGCTTCGGCGGCACCGCACCGTCGGAAGTGAGAAAGCAGATCCGCTATTGGAAAAAGCGTCTCGCCAAGGCGTAATGCCGGATATCGCGATCAGCAATATCCGGGGTGCAATGCACCGAGAACTCGGCTAAAAGCAGCGGCGGACAGAGAGTTTCGGACGGATGGATCGATGACCGGAAGCAGGATTTTGGTGACGCTGACGCTGCTTGCGGCGCTTGCCTCCGTGACCGCCTGCGGCCGCAAGGCGGGCCTGGACACGCCCTATGAGGCGGCTGTCCAGGCACGCAAGGATGCCGAGAAGGCCCACCAGCCCGTGCCGCCGGAACCGGAAAAACCGGTCGTGGACAAGAAGTTCATTCTCGACCCGCTGATCTAGCTCCGATGAAGGCGGGATTGGTCTTTCCAAACCCGATCGCATCGTGCCTCAACTTCCGGAACCACTCTCGTGAACCATTTCGACTACCGCGATGGCGTGCTGCATGCCGAGGACGTGGCGATCCCTGATATCGCCGCACAGGTCGGCACGCCGTTCTATTGCTATTCGACGGCGACCCTGACTAGGCACTACCGTGTCTTCGTCCAGGCCTTTGCCGGGCTCGATACGCTGGTCTGCTACGCCATGAAGGCCAATTCCAACCAGGCGGTGCTGCGGACCTTGGCCAAGCTCGGCGCCGGCGCCGACGTCGTCTCGGAAGGCGAATTGCGCCGGGCTCTCGCCGCAGGAGTCCCGGCCGGCAAGATCCTGTTCTCGGGCGTCGGCAAGACCGCCCGCGAAATGGACTTTGCGCTCCAAGCCGGCATTCTCTGCTTCAACGTCGAATCCGAGCCGGAACTCGAGCTGTTGTCGGCACGTGCCGTGGCGCTCGGCAAGGTGGCGCCGATCTCGCTGCGCATCAATCCCGATGTCGACGCCAAGACCCACAAGAAAATCTCAACCGGCAAGGCTGAAAACAAGTTCGGCATTCCCTGGCAGCGGGCGCGCCAGGTCTATGCCCGCGCGGCAACGCTTCCGGGCATTAAGGTCACCGGCATCGATACCCATATCGGCAGCCAGATCACCGAGTTGCAGCCCTTCGACGACGCCTTCGCCCTGCTGGTCGACCTTGTCGGAGCGCTGCGCGGCGACGGCCATGCCATCGAGCATGTCGATCTCGGCGGCGGTCTCGGCATCCCCTACCGCGTCGACAACAACCCGCCCCCCTTGCCCGACGCCTACGCCCAGATCGTCCGCAAGCATGTCACCAAATTGGGTCTCAAGGTGATGTTCGAGCCGGGCCGGCTGATCGTTGGCAATGCCGGCATCCTGGTCTCGGAAGTGATTTTCGTGAAGGAAGGCGACGCCAAGAATTTCCTCGTTGTCGACGCTGCCATGAATGACCTGATCCGGCCGACGCTCTACGATGCCTTCCACGAGATCAGGCCGGTCGTGCAGCCGCCGGCCGACGCGCCGCGCATGATGGTCGACGTGGTCGGCCAAGTCTGCGAGACCGGCGATTATCTCGGCCTCGACCGCGACCTGCCCTGGCTGATGGCGGGCGATCTCGTCGCCGTTTCCACCGCCGGCGCCTATGGCGCGGTCCAGGCCGGCACCTACAACACTCGCCTGCTGGTGCCGGAGGTGCTGGTCGACGGCGACCGTTTCCATGTCGTGCGTCCGCGCCTGACCTATGACGAGCTGATCGGGCTGGATTCGGTGCCGGACTGGCTTGCGTAAGCCGCCCTGCCGCGACGCTATAACCGGTTCTGCGCTATAACCGGTTCTGGATGAGTGCCCTTGCGTCGGCGATCCTGTCCTCGTCGCGGCGGTAGAAGGTCCATTGCCTGATGCGCTTGGTTCTGAGCAGGCCGGCCTGGACGAGCACGCGCATATGCTCGGAAAGCGTCGCCTGAGTGATGCCGAGCTTCTCGGCGATCAGCAGCGCGCAGACGCCGTCCTCGACCAGATCGCCATCCGCCTGTGCCCGGAAATGCGCACGTGGATTCTTGAGCCAGTCGAGAATCTGCAGCCTGCGCTCGTTGGCGATCGCCTTGAAGACATCAACCTCTTGCATTTAGCCATTTTGCCAAGTTACTAATTGCTGTCAATCCCAAGGAGATTTTGATGTCGCAGGGCAACGTCGTCACACGCGAACGCATCGCCGCGATGGAACCGCGCATCCGCTCCTATATCAGGCACACACCGGTTCTGCGCGTCGACATGGCCGACTTCGATCGGGGGCCATTGGCGATCGACCTCAAGCTCGAATGCCTGCAGCATTCCGGCTCGTTCAAAGCCCGCGGCGCCTTCACCAACCTCCTGGAGCGGCCGGTTCCCGAGGCCGGCGTCGTCGCCGCATCGGGCGGCAATCATGGCGCTGCCGTCGCCTACGCCGCCATGCGGCTTGGCCACAGAGCAACCATCTTCGTTCCCGAAGTGAGCCCGCAGGCCAAGCTGGACCGCATCCGGGCCTATGGCGCCGACCTCGTTGTCGGCGGCGCCCGCTATGCCGAAGCGCTGGCCGCCAGCGAACGGTTCGCCGAGGAAACCGGCGCCTTGCAGATCCACGCCTTCAACCAGGAGGAGACGCTGGTCGGCCAAGGCACTCTCGGGCTCGAAATCGAACGCGATCTGCCTGAGATCGACACGCTGCTGGTCGCCGTCGGTGGTGGCGGCCTGATCGGCGGCATCGCCGCCTGGTATGCCGGCCGCATCCGCATCGTCGCCGTAGAGCCCGAGGGTGCGCCGACGCTTCATCGCGCCTTCGAGGCCGGCCATCCGGTGGACGCGCCGGCGGAAGGCATCGCCGCCGATTCGCTGGCGCCGAAGCGGGTCGGCGAGATGATGTTCCCGATCGCCGAAGCCTTCGTCGAACGCTCCATCCTGGTCAGCGACGACGACATCATCGCCGCCCAGAAGGCGCTCTGGAACCGCGTGCGCATCATCTCGGAGCCGGGTGGTGCCGCCGCCTTTGCCGCGATCCTGTCCGGCCGCTACGCGCCGACACCGGGCGAACGGGTCGCCGTGCTGGTCTGTGGGGCCAACGCAAACCCCGCCAATTTCTGATTGCAACCATTTCGGCAGGCTTCACGTTTTCTCAAACTGCCTCGCCTTTGCCGTGTTTACTGGTATTCTTCGAGTCGTGAGGCTTGGGCTATCCCGTCCGCCTCGCCGCATGATCCCGAAAAATAGAATCCAAGTTTCGGAACAGATCATGCCCAAAGAGATAGAGCCCATTGCGGTCCTTCAGGACGGAACAGGGCTCCAGGAAGGGCCGATGACCGAACGACCCACCTTCAGCAGCAATCGCGGCCTGGCCGGACGCCTGGCCTTGAGCCGGCTGGCGACGCGGGTCTCGATGGCGATCGAGCGTGGCTGGCCGCTGCTGCTTCCGCTCATTATCGTCGTCGGCCTGTTTCTCAGCGTCTCCTGGTTCGGTATTTTTCCCCGGCTGCCGGACGTGGTGCGCATCGGCCTTATCGCCATGTTTTGCCTGGCAGGTCTGGCGGCGCTTTATCCGCTGCGCTTTTTCCGCATACCTGGCGCGGCCGAGATCGATCGCCGCATCGAAGCCGCCAACAGACTGCTGCACAGCCCGGTGCAGGTGCAGAGCGACCGGCCCAGCGGCCAGGAAAGCAGTTTCTCGCAGGCGCTCTGGCGCGAGCACCAGAAGCGAATGGCTGGAAAGCTCGACAATCTCGGCGCCGATCTGCCGCGCACGCGCGTGCCGGAGCGCGACCCGTGGGGATTGCGCGCCGTGGCGGCGCTCCTGCTGGTCACTGCCTTTGCCTTCTCCTTCGGGCCGACCGGCGGCCGGCTGACAGATGGGTTCAGCGCACATGGCACGCTCGACGCCGTACCGCCGCGCATCGACGCATGGGTGACGCCGCCGGCCTATACCGGCAAGCCGCCGATCTTCCTGACTGCCGACGCCAACCAGGCGACCCCGACTTTTCATGTCCCCGAGGGAAGCGACGTCTCCCTGCGCGTTACCGGAGGCTCGGGCGAGGAAACGCTTGCCTATGCCGACAAGGACGGCAATGCGCGCGCCATCGACCCCGCAAGCCCGCAAGCCGCCGCCAAGCCGGCAGCAAGCCCGGCGGTGTCGTCCGCCTCGCCTTCGAAGGTGCGCCAGTTCGCCAGCAAGCTGACCGGCGACGGGACGCTGACGCTGAAATCGGGGGAGGATCAGCTTGGCCGCTGGGCTTTCGCCGTCATCCCGGACAAGCCGCCGCAGATCCGCTTCGTCGGCGAGCCCAAGCGCGCCGCCAACGGCGCCTTCGAGCTCAACTATCAGATCGATGACGATTACGGCGCCGCCACCGCCAAGGCGGTCTTCGCGCTGGCCGACCCGCAGCCGCCGGGTGCGCATCCGCTCTATGGTCCGCCCGAAATGCCGCTGACACTGCCGCGCCGCGGCGGCAAGTTGAATGCCGCCAAGACCACGAAAGACCTGACCGAGCATGTCTGGGCCGGCAGCAGCATCAAGCTGACGCTGGTCGCCACCGACGACGCCGGCCACACCGCCTCAAGCGAAACCAAGACGCTCGCGATGCCCGAGCGGCCGTTCACCAACCCGCTGGCACGCGCGGTGATCGAACAGCGCCGCCTGCTTGCGCTCGACGCCAATGCCAAGCCGCGCGTGCTCGACCTGATGGAGGCCATCACGCTGCGGCCTGAAGACACGTTCGATACCATGTCCCACTACCTCGCCATCATGAGCGCAATGAGCCGGCTGAAGCTGGCGGTGAACGACGATCAATTGCGCAGCGAGGTTGCCTACCTCTGGGAGATCGCGCTTGGTATCGAGGAGGGCAACCTCTCGGCGGCCGAAAAGCGGCTGCGCCAGGCCCAGCAGGCACTGCAGGACGCCATCAAGAATGGCGCCAGCGATGCCGAGATCGAGAAGGCGATGAAGGAACTGCGCGAGGCGATGAACCAGTTCCTGCAGGAGTTCGCCGAACGCGCCAAGCAGAACCCGAACGCGCCGCAGATGCAGCAGAACGGCCAGGAGCTGCGCCAGAGCGACATCGACCGCATGATGGACCAGATCGAAAATCTGGCGAAGTCCGGCGATCGCGACAAGGCCCAGCAATTGCTGTCTCAGTTGCAGGACATGATGAACAACCTCCAGGCCGGCCGCCAGCAGCAGGGGGGCGAGCAGGACAGCCAGATGCGTCAGCAGATGGACAAGCTTGGCGAGATCCTGCGGCGGCAGCAGGAGATGATGAACGACACCTTCCGCATGGATCAGATGCAGCGCGGCGAGCGCCAGCGCGGCCGCAACCGCGACGAGCAGCTTGGCCAGAACGATGAGCAAGGTCAATCTGGCGAAAACGGCAAGCCCGGCGAGAATGGCGAGCCAAAGCCTATGACGCCGCAGGAATTCGCCGATGCGCTGAAGCAGCTGCAGGAGGGCCAGGGCCAGCTGAAGAGCGATCTGGAGCAGCTGAAGAAAGGCCTCGAGGGCATGGGCATGGAGCCCAATGAAGGATTTGGCGAGGCCGGCAAGTCCATGGGCAGCGCCGAGCAGGCGCTTGGCGAGGGCCAGGGCGACGAGGCCGTCGGCCACCAGGGCCGGGCGCTCGAGGCGCTGCGCAAGGGCGCCAAGGACATGATGAAACAGATGCAGGCCATGCAGGGCGACCAGGGCGGCAGCCAGCAAGGCGGCCGCCAGCAGGATGCCGACCGCGACCCGCTCGGCCGGCCGCGCGCCAGCCAGGGTCCCGATTTTGGCGATTCGGTGAAAGTGCCCGACGAGATCGACGTTCAGCGCGCGCGCCAGATTCTGGAAGCGATCCGCAAGCGGCTCGGCAATGCGCTCAGCCCCGACATCGAGCGCAGCTATCTGGAACGGCTGCTGGAGCTGAAATAGGAAACGGCGAGAGCGACCAGCTTCATTTCCATGGAGCCGTCTACCTGTTGACGAACGCCTCGCGGATTGCCTCCTGCATGCCGTCGATTGCTTCGCCTGACGCATTCGGGTTGCGATGCATCACCACATTGGAGGAATCGATGTCGCCGAACCCGTCCGCGGACGTCAGCTCTCGGCAGTCCGCCGGAATGTTGCTGCGTGAGATCGGCGCGATCGCCAACCCCGAGGTGACGGCAAGCTTCAGGCCGCCATTGGTATCGCTTGTATAGGCGACGCGATAGGCAAGGCCACGCTGCTCCAGCGATTTGATGGCGAAGTCCTTACACCAGCCGGCGCGGTTGTAGAGCGCGATCGGCACCGGGCGCTCCTCATGCATGTGATGCAGGTTCGACGTCACCCAGACCGTCGGATCATGCATCAGCACTTCGCCGCCGGAAGGATCTTGCCATTCGAACACCACGCATAAATCCAGCTCGCCGGCGGCGAGCGCCGCGATCTGCGCCTCCGAATGCGCGTAGCGCACGGTGACCTCGACCTTGGTGTGGCGCTTCGAAAATGCGCCGAGCGCGCGCGACAGGATGGCATGGCCATATTCCTCCGGAATGCCTATGCGCACCGGCCCACCGAGCGGCGCCGCCGCCATCGACGCCGCCGTTTCATCGAGCAGCGAAACGATACGGCGGGCATTGACGATGAGTTCGCCGCCACGCCGCGTCAGCGCGACGCCGCGTGAACCTCGCTCGAACAGGCTGTCGCCGACCAGCTCTTCGAGCTTCTTCATCTGCATCGACACGGCCGATTGCGTGCGGCCGGCCTGCTCGGCGGCCCTCGTGAAATTGCCGGCCTCGGCTATGGCGACAAAGGTACGCAGGAGATCACTGTCGAGGGTTGGCCGCATGGCATCCATCATAAGCAGATTTGATCGCTGGCATCATTCCAATTCGTTTGCAACATGTCAAATGCCGAACGATAATCGCCTCACCCATTGGATATGCAGTCGCGAAATCGGCTGCGGACCAATCGAGAGTCCTCACTCGTGCCCGCTACCCGAAAACGGTGGCGGGTTCTTTTTGATCTGGTGAGCGTCGCCGGATCGGATGCGCGGGAGCCTGAACGGATGCAGAATAGGATGGTGCGTGGCATCCTGAGCCTGTGCCTGGGCGTGCTGGTCTTCTCGCTGCAGGATCCGCTCGTCAAAGCCGTGTCGAGCGGCTACCCGGTGACCGAGGTGATGGCGATCCGCTCGATCGTAGCCTTGCCGATCCTGATCGTTCTGGTTCACGCCGATGTCGGGCTGCGGGCAATCCTGTCGAAACGGTTCGGCCTGCTGACGATACGCGCCTTCATCCAGTTCACCTCCTACACGGTCTATTACCTGGCCATCGCCGCCCTCCCGCTGGCCGACGCCGTGGCGCTTTATTTCATGGCGCCGCTCTGCATCATGGCGATGGCCGGCCCCTATCTCGGCGAGCGCGTTTCCTGGCGGACGCTGTCGACCGTGCTGATCGGCATGCTTGGCGTTCTGGTGATGCTGCGCCCCGGCGCCGGACTGTTCGACTGGGCGGCCTTGCTGTCGCTGGGCTCGGCCGTGCTCTACGCCTTCTCGCAGCTGATGGCTCGCAAGATCAGCGATACCGAATCGTCCACTGTCATGGCCTTCTACCAGAACGGCGCCTATCTTACCGGCGCGGCCGTCGTCGCCGGCACGTTTCACATTGCGGGCATAACCCACGCCGTCCACCCGAGCCTCGAATTCCTGGTGCGACCATGGATCTGGCCGACGCTGCCGGATTTTCTCAAGATGGCCGCCTGCGGTTTCGTCGCCTCGGCCGGCATGATCCTGCTCTCGCAAGGCTACCGGCTGGCGCCGGCCAACCGCGTCGCCACCTTCGAATATACCGGCATCCTGTGGTCGCCGCTGTGGGGCTTCCTGTTCTTCGCCGAGGTGCCCAGGTCAGCGACGGTGATCGGCGCCGCGCTCATCATCGGCGCCGGCCTGCTGGCGCTCAACACCGAGCGCCGCGCCAGCCCGGCACCGGCTCTTGTGGCCAGGGATCCAGCCTGATCAGGCGAAGCAGATCAGCGCCCGTTCGACCCGAGAGCGGATCTCGGCCAGCGTGAAGGGTTTTTGCACGACATCGAGGATGATGCCGTTCAATTCCTCGGCGCGCTCGCGCTGGTCGGCATAGCCGGTCATCAGCATGATCTTCATCGCGGGAAAAAGCGCGGCTGCCGCAACCGCCATCTCGATGCCGTCCATCTCCGGCATGCGTATGTCGGAGACGACGAGATCGTACCCGCCTTTTGCGGCGCGGATCAGCGAAAGCCCCTGCGCGCCATCGGCGGCGATATCGATTGCGTGCCCGGCGCGTTCGAGCGCGCGGGCTGCGAGGGTGCGGACGGACTCATCGTCCTCGACGATCAAAAGCTTTGCCATGGCCGGCATATTTGGTGGCGAAACGTTGACTTTTCCTGAAAACCCAGGCGCTCGCCCAGACTAATTTTCCTGACACCGTTAAGGCCTTTTTCAGGATTCACCGGTGCGAGGCACTCGCCTTACACATCGCCTTTCACCACACCCACGAACGGCAATTCACGGAAAGCATGCGCCACATCCATGCCATAGCCGACGACGAAATAATCGGGGCAGTCGAAGCCGACATAATCGGCATTGAGCGCGGTCTGGCGGCGCATGCGCTTGTCGAGCAGCACGGCGATGGAACAGCTTTTCGCGCCACGCGACAGCATCAGGTCGCGCGTGAAGCTCAGCGTCTTGCCCGATTCCAGAATGTCGTCGATCAACAGCACGTCACGGCCTGCAACCTCGTTGTCGATGTCGCGCAGCACCCTCACCTCGCCGCTGGTTGTGCCGGCGCCATAACTGGAGATGAAGATGAACTCGACTTCCGGCGACAGGCCGACATCATGCATGGCGCGGATCAGGTCGGCGGCGAAGATGAACGAGCCTTTCAGCACCGAAATCACCAGGAGATCGTGATAATCGTGCCCGGCGATCTCCTTGGCGAGTTCGAGATTGCGCCGCGCGATCGCCGATGCCGAAAACAGGACTTCGATGTCCTTGCCGCGCACGTTTGGCATTTCTCGCCCCCTCCAGTTTTTTTCCGAAACGCCTTCACACCGAGCGTGTGTTGAGAGTCAGGTCAGACCGAGCCGAAAGCAGTGGTTTCCGAGAACCGGAGCGGAGCGTACGTGAGCACCGGAAGCGCAGGGAACCACCGTTTGCAGGCCGGCTTCACCTGAATATCGACACACGCTATTCGGCGAAGGTGACCAAAACGGTCCTTACCCCGTTCTTAGGCACGTCGAGCCGGCTG
The DNA here is from genome assembly GCF_006442275.1 of Mesorhizobium sp. B2-3-10. Taxonomy (NCBI): domain Bacteria; kingdom Pseudomonadati; phylum Pseudomonadota; class Alphaproteobacteria; order Hyphomicrobiales; family Phyllobacteriaceae; genus Mesorhizobium; species Mesorhizobium sp. B2-3-10. Next base: position 1,157,390 of record NZ_VFVT01000001.1, on the reverse strand, counting down.
GCAAAGCCGAATCTTTCGCCCGATGCCAGCGAATGGCCAGATGTCCCCAGCGTACAGCGGGTTGTCCGGCCGTCAATGCCCGTCACCCGGATTTCGAGTGGCGGCATTGTCGCGGGCCTCGTCCCGTCATTGGCGGCCTCGCCGTCGACGAACAGCACCGGATTGGCGCCGGAGGCATCGATGCGTGACGTCACGCCTGAAATGGTCAGCGCCGACGCTTGCGCGCCGGGCAGGAACGGTGCCTGGCGCACCAGCGCATGGCCGCCCGAGACCCAGAAGGCGGCAAGGGCGGCGCCGATGCCGGCGATCCAGAAGATCGGACCGCCGCGCGAGGCCGGCGGCCGTTCCGCTGGCATTTCCGGCTTGCGCAGCATGTCCATGCCTTCGATGGCCGGGGGGACAATCGCACGCGGCAGCGGCGTCACATTTCCGACTGGTGGGGCCGGCCGCGGCAACACCATATAATCCGCATCGATGATATCAGCCGCCGGGGCGCGCAAGATCCGGTCCGCTGCGGCAATTGCCGCGGGATCGGTCATGATTTCGCCGGAAACCGGGCGCGCGGTTCGTTCGTCAGCCATCATGGCCCCAGTATTGCGCGTGTTCGCTTTTCGTTTCTTTTGCGTAAACACAAATGGTTAACGCTTCCCCACCGGAGCCCTCTTGAAGAGCCTAAACGAGCCAGGAATTAACCGCCGGTTAACCATGCCGGCCGATGGTCTTTTCACAAAACAGGCCGGTTCGCCGCGGCCAGGAAATTCAGGTCGTCGAAATTGATTCGCTTCGAAAATGTCGGCCTCCGCTATGGCATGGGTCCGGAAATCCTCCGCGACATCTCCCTGCACATACCGGAGCGCTCCTTCCAGTTCCTGAGCGGGCCTTCGGGTGCCGGCAAGACGACATTGCTGCGCCTTTTGTTCATGTCGCTGAAACCGACGCGTGGACTGATCACCATCTTCGGCAAGGACCGCTCGCGCATCTCGCGCACCGAACTGCCGCATCTGCGCCGCCGCATCGGCGTGGTGTTCCAGGACTTTCGCCTGCTCGACCACATGACCACCTATGAGAATGTCGCGCTGCCGCTGCGCGTGCGCGGGCGCGAGGAAGCGAGCTACCGCACCGACGTCACCGAGTTGTTGAAATGGGTGGGGCTGGGCGAGCGCATGCATGTGCTGCCGCCGGTCCTGTCCGGAGGCGAGAAGCAGCGCGCCGCGATCGCGCGCGCCCTGATCGAGCAGCCGGAGATCCTGCTCGCCGACGAGCCGACCGGCAATGTCGATCCGCCGCTGGCGCGGCGGCTGCTGCGGCTGTTCATCGAGCTCAACCGGCTTGGCACCGCCGTTGTGATCGCCACGCATGACCTTGGCCTGATGGAGCAGGTCGACGCGCGCCGCATGATCCTGGCCGGCGGAAGGCTTGATATCTATGACTGAGCTGTCGGCCGACCATTTCGAGGAGCAGGATGCCGAGGCGGTGGAGGCGAGGCCGCGCGCGCAACGCAAGATGGCGCCGATCGTGCCGGCGCAAAACATTGCCGGCCGCGCGCTGGTGCTGGTCATCGCCATCATGACTTTCCTGTCCTGCCTGACCTTCGGCGCGGTGACCCTGGTGCGCGACACAGCCTCGGTTTGGGAAAACCAGATCTCGCGCGAGGCGACGATCCAGATCAAGCCGGCCGACGGCCTCGACATGGAGGCGGCGCTTACCCAGGCGTCACGGATCGCCGGTGAATTCCCTGGCGTGAAGTCGACCCGGATCATCGACCGCGAAGCGACCGCAAGGCTGCTGGAGCCCTGGCTGGGTTCGGGCCTCAACATCGACGACCTGCCCGTGCCGCGCCTGATCATCGTCACCATCGACGAGAGCAGCCCGCCTGACTTCGCCGCCATGCGCGCCGCGATCACGCCGAAACTGCCGAGTGCATCGCTCGACGACCACCGCACCTGGGTCGACCGGCTGGTGGCCATGGCCCGCACCACGGTGACCATAGGCGTTGCCGTTCTGGCCCTGATGCTGTCGGCGACGGTGCTGACCGTCGTGTTCGCGACCCGTGGGGCAATGGACGGCAACGGCCACATCATCGAGGTGCTGCATTTCGTCGGCGCCGAAGCGCGCTTCATCGCACGCGAATTCCGCCGGCATTTCCTGGTCACCGGCATGAAGGGCGCGGCCGCCGGCGGAGCGGCGGCGGTGCTCGTCTTCATCGTGTTCTCCTGGTGGTCGTCACGCAACATGGCAACGCCGCAGGCCGATCAGGCGACTGCTTTGTTCGGCAACTTCGCCATCGGCTCGGCGGGTTACGCAGGCGTCGTCCTGATGGTGCTGGTGATTGGCGCGCTGACGGCGGCAACCTCGCACGTCACCGTCGTTGCCTATCTCAGCGACATCGACGTTCGCCAACCCGATGCATGAAAGGACCTCGTCTTGGCTTGAATGGAAACAGGGCGGATCACGGATAGAGAATTCGCGTAACGCAAAGTGCGTCTTTTACCTATCAAAGGCCGCATTTGAGGATTAACTATATGACCATGGACGTGCGGGATTCGACCGGGACGGCTGGACAGTTGCCAGTGGTGGTTGACCGTTGGCGCGGCCGTGGCAGGGTTAGCCATCTAAGGACCGCCCTGCGCTTCTCCGCTCTCTCCCTACTTGTGCTTGCAACAGTGTTCGCTGGCGGCTTTGGCTGGTTCGCCAGCAAGGTTAGTCATCTGACCACGCCCGCCAACCCTGCCAAGGCCGACGCCATCATTGTGCTGACCGGCGGCCAGTCGCGCCTCGACGCCGCGATGGAGCTGCTCGCATCCGGCAAGGGCGAGCGGCTCTTGATCAGCGGCGTGCACCCCTCGGCCAGCCGGCGCCAGCTTCAGGCGGCCACCGGCGGCGACAAGAAACTGTTTTCCTGCTGTGTCGACATCGATCGCGCCGCGCTCGACACGATCGGCAATGCCGAGGAAAGCGCCAAATGGGTGGAAAACCATGCCTATGGCACGGTGATCCTGGTCACCAACAATTATCACATGCCGCGCAGCCTTTTGGAGATGGGCCGGCTGCTGCATGGCGCCAAGCTCGAACCCTACCCGGTGGTCAATTCCAACCTGGATAATGGCAGTTGGCTGACCAAGCCGCGCGCGGTGCGCGTGCTGTTCACCGAATACACCAAGTACCTGCTGGCGCTGGCTCGCGGGTTTATCCCGGTGAAGCCGACGCCTGAGGGAATCGCCCTGGCCGAGACCGCCGCCGGCGGCTGAGCCGCGTCATTGCTTGGCGACAGCCCCTGAAACGCCCTTGAGGCGCGCGATCTCTTGTTCAAGGTCTTGGATGCGCCGGTCGCGCTCGCCAAGCGCGGCTGCCACATCAGCCGCCTCGAAGCGCTGCGGTATATGTTGCGGGCAATTGGCATCCCATGCCGAGACGGTGAACAGGATGATCTGCTCGGGACGCGCCTTGTAGTCCGGCGGCATCAGCCTCGTCGTCAACTCGGCATCGTCCTCGACAACGCGCGCCGTACCCCAGATCTTGATGCGCTGGCGCATCATGTAGTCGATCAGGAACAGGAAGGCCCTCGGATTGTCGGCCAGATTGCCCTGCGTGATGAATTGTCTGTTGCCGGAAAAATCCGCGAAGCCGATTGTCTTCTCGTCGAGCACCTTGAGAAAGCCGGCAGGGCCGCCGCGGTGCTGGATGTAGGGCTGGCCATCGCCATTGGCCGTCGACAGGAAGATGCTGGTCTGCATTTCGATGAATGCGGCGAGGTCCGGTGTGATCGCCGACTGCCAGCCGCCGCGCTCCTCGACGCGGGCGTAGGACTGGCGCGAGCCCTTGCGCGCCTGGATCGCCTTGACCGTCGGCGTGAAGGCGACATCGCTGGTAAAAGCGTGTGCGTTCATCGAAACCTCCTTTGCCTGAATGCTTCTAAAGACCGAGCTCCGACAGCGTCGGATGGTCGTCCGGCCGCCGGCCGAGCGGCCAGTGATATTTGCGCTCGGCCTCGGCGATCGGCAGGTCGTTGATGCTGGCGATGCGCAGCCGCATCAGCCCGTGGTCGTCGAATTCCCAGTTCTCGTTACCGTAGCTGCGGAACCATGAGCCGCTGTCGTCGCGCCATTCATAGGCGAAGCGCACGGCGATGCGGTTGCCGTGGAAGGCCCAGACCTCCTTGATCAGCCGGTAGTCGAGTTCGCGGCTCCATTTGCGCGTCAGGAACGCCTGGATGGCATCGCGGCCTTGCAGGAACTCGGCGCGGTTGCGCCAACGGCTGTCCGCCGTATAGGCGAGCGCCACCCGCGCCGGATCGCGCGAGTTCCAGGCATCCTCGGCCATGCGCGCTTTCTGGGCTGACGTCTCGGCGGTGAAGGGCGGAAGCGGCGGGCGGCTCTCAGACATGGGATTTCCTCTGCGGCATGAGGTGGGGACCGGCGGGCATCGCCGCTCCTATCCGGATTCAGGCAGCATTGCGGGCGGAAACAACCGGAAAATCGATCTCGGTCTGGGCAACCTCATTGATATAGTTGGTCCAGACGTTCAGGGCGACATGCTGGACAATCTCGATGATCTCTCCGTCGTCATAGCCCGCGAGCCTGACAGCGGCGATATCCTCCTGGGCGACATGTCCGCGGCTTTGCGCAACCCGGGCGGCAAAACCCACCGCCGCGGCTGCCTTGGGGTCCATCGAGCCGCCATGGCGATTGGCCATCATCTCGGCATCGTCGAGGCTTGCGAGCGTCTTGCCGAGATAGGTGTGCGCGCACAGGCAGTAGTTGCAGCCATTGATCTCGGCGATCGCCAGCGCGATGCGCTCGCGCGTCGGCGCCGGAAGCCGGCCCCTGGCCAGCGCGCCCATCATGCCGAGATAGCCTTCCAGCGCCGCCGGACTGTTGGCGACCATCCGAAACAGGTTCGGCACGACACCAAGCTGTTTTTCCACCACTTGCAGCATGGGCTGCGCGGCGGCGGGAGCGGCAGCGATGGACGAAGGCGTAGCGATGCGGAGCATAGAGATTTCCTGGTTGAGGTGTGCCCCCGTTATATGCAGCCTTCCATGTTGCGGATGTAGATGCCATATTTGCAACCAACCCTTCCATTTTCTGGAAGAAATGATGGATCGTCTCGAAGCCATGTCCCTTTTCGTCGCGGCGGCGGAGGGCGGCAGCCTTTCCGCCGCCGCGCGCCATTCGGACGTTCCGTTGGCAACAGTCAGCCGCAAGGTCTCCGAACTGGAGCGGTACCTGAAGACACGCCTGTTGAACCGCTCGACGCGGCGGCTGACACTGACCGACGCCGGCCATGCCTATCTCACTGCCTGCCGCCGCATCCTCGACGAGGTCGGCGACGCCGAACGCACCGCCGGCGGCGAATACAGCGCCCCGACAGGGGAATTGATCGTCACCGCGCCGATCGTCTTCGGCCGCCTTCACGTGCTACCGGTCGTCACCGACTTCCTCGCCGCCTATCCCCTGGTGGATATCCGCCTGACGCTCGGCGACAGGATAAGCCAGTTGGCCGAGGATCATATCGACCTCGCCGTCCGTATCGGCAGGCTGCCGGATTCGCGCATGGTCGCCATCAGGGTCGGTTCGATCGGTCATGTTGTCTGCGCGAGCCCTGCCTATCTGGCCGGACGCGGCATTCCAGAAACTCCAGGAGATCTCGAGGCGCACAGCTGCATTACCTTCGAGGGCCTTGGCTCGCTCGCCACCTGGACCTTCACCGTGGACAAGGCTGATTTTGTCGTGCCGGTCCGATCAAGGCTCCGGGTCAACACCGCCGAGGCGGCGATTGATGCGGCGATCGCCGGTGTCGGAGTGACACGGGTGCTTTCCTACCAGATTGTCGCCGCCGCACGCTCGGGAACACTGCGCCCCGTGCTCAGGGATTTCGAACCCGAGCCTTGGCCGGTAAACCTGGTGCATGCGGGCCAGGGCCGGCTGCCGGTGAAACTGCGCGCCTTCCTCGACTTCGCCGCCCCCCGCCTGAGGGAACGCCTGGCGCAGGCGACCTGGTAGGACGGGCAGTATCGCACCGTTTCCTTTTTCTCCGCGCTTGGTGTAACCAACGCACACTTCCTCACCGGACCTCCCCCATGCTCTATGTCAGATCGCTGGCGTTCAATTTCGTCTTCTACGTCAATCTGATCGTCCAGATGATCCTCTGGACCCCGTACTATTTCCTGTCGCCCCGCCACCGCGCCTGGTTCGTGCCGAAATTCTGGTCGCGCACCTCGATGTGGCTCTATGACAAGATCGCCGGCACCAAAAACGACATCACCGGGCAGGAAAACCTGCCCGAGGGTTCCTTCATCCTGGCGCCCAAGCACCAGTCTTTCTGGGACGCCATCGCCTTCTTCCCCTTCCTCCAGGACCCGCTCTACATCCTCAAGCGCGAGCTGACCTGGATCCCCTTTTTCGGCTGGTACATCTTGAAGATGCGGATGATCCCGGTGCATCGCGGCAGCCGTTCCAAGGCCTTGAAGGCGGTGGTTGCGGCGACCAAGGAAGAAATGGCGCGCAACCCGCGCCAGCTGATCATCTATCCCGAGGGCACGCGCCGGGCGCCGGGCGACGAGCCGGCCTATAAATACGGCATCGTCGAAATCTATTCGCAGCTTGGCGTTCCGGTCGTGCCGGTCGCCCATGTCGCTGGCCTCTATTGGCCGCGCCGCAAGTTCCTGCGCTATCCCGGCACCGTCAAGGCGCGCTTCCTGCCGCCTATACCGCCTGGCCTAGGCAAGGACGAGTTCATGGCGCGGCTGATCGGTGAGACCGAAGCTGCCTGCGACCAGCTTCTCCTCGAGGCATCTCGCGCATCCAACCCGCCGGCCCTGCCGCCAACGGCGGTGAAACGGCTTCGGGAGCTCGGCGCGAAGGCCTGAAGCCTCCTGACCACGGGCCGTCAGCCGTACACCGCCAGCACCGTGGTCAGCACCAGCGTCGCAGCCTCAGGCGCCGGCCTTGTCGAGTTCGGCCATATCGTCCGCGGACAGCTTCAGCGACGCCGCGCGGATCAGGCTGTCCATCTGCTCAGGCTTGGTCGCACTGGCGATCGGCGCGGTGACGCCGGGCCGCGCGATAACCCAAGCAAGCGCCACTTCCGCCTGTTTGGCCGAATGCCTGGCCGACACCGCGTCCAGCGCCGCCAGGATGCGCATGCCACGCGCATTGAGGTAGTCTTTCACCCCGCCGCCGCGCTCGCTTTGGCCGAGATCGGCCTCGCTGCGGTACTTGCCGCTGAGAAAGCCCTTGGCCAGGCTGAAATAGGTGATGACGCCGATATCCTCCGCCACGCAGAGATCGCGCAGCGGGCCATCGAAGGAGGAGCGGTCATAGAGATTGTATTCCGGCTGCAGCACCTCGTAGCGCGGCAGGCCGCGCAGGCTTGCCACGTCAAGTGCCGCGCGCAACTGGCCGGCGTCGAGGTTGGAACAGCCGGCATAGCGGATCTTGCCCTTGGCGAGCAGTTTCTCATAGGCGCCGAGGGTTTCCTCATAGGGCGTGGTCGGATCCGGCCAGTGCGACAGGTAAAGGTCGATGAATTCGGTCTGCAGCCGCTTCAGCGATGCATCGACAGCCTTTTCGATATAGGCGGCCGACAGGTCCTTGTGGCCCTGCCCCATGTCTGAGCCGACCTTGGTGACCACCACGACCTTGTCGCGATTGCCACGATCCTTCATCCATTTGCCGATGATGGTTTCCGATTCACCGCCCTTGTTGCCGGGAACCCAGCGCGAATAGGCGTCGGCCGTGTCGATGGCATTGAGGCCGGCTCCGACAAAGCGATCGAGCAGATCGAAAGAAGTCTTCTCGTCGGCGGTCCAGCCGAAGACATTGCCACCCAGAACCAGCGGCGCGATGGAAAGGTCGGTGCGACCGAGACGGCGTTTCTGCAAGACGGATCTCCGTGGTGATTGGGACCGGGCGGATGCCGCCCGCTGGCTGGGTTCGGAGCCTAACCTAGGTCTTGCCGCATCGAGGTCAAAGGCCTGGCCACCCTTTTCCGCGGAGCCAGCGCTTCACAAAGTCGCTATCCGGTGCGCCACATCCTCCAGCCAGTGGTCGCGAATCTCGAGCGCTTCCAGATGCTTCAGCGTGCTCAGCACATAATCCTCGTTGTCACCGGATCGGCCGACCGCGCCGCGCACCACGGCCGCCGCCTCCGCCGCGTCCAGCGCGCCCGCATATTGCTCATGCTTGCGGTCGACGACGTAGGCCACGGCTTCCACCGTGCCACCGCCGTCGAGGCGAACCTTGAGCGTCCGCTCGAGATAGACGCTGGTGACGAGTTCGCGCTCGCGCAGATAGGCAATGACCTCGTCGCGCAATTCGCCAGGGACGCGGTACGCAAGGCCGACGCAGGAGCCGCCATGGTCGAGGCCAAGCACCAGTCCGGGCCGCTGGCGCGTGCCGCGATGCACGAAGGAATAGACGCAGAGCGAGCGGCGATAGCCATGCAGGCGGGCGCGTCGTGTCTCGACATGAGCGAAACCCGGCCGCCAGATCAGCGAACCGTAGCCGAACACCCAAAAATCGCCCATATCACCGCGCCTGATTGCAAAAAGAATGGCAGCACCGCACCGGTAACCGGTGTTTTTTCCATCCGTCTCTGTCTACCTAGTGTTCGGACCCTGAGAATCCGTCCACACCATCCATGCGTTAATGAGAGCCAAAGCATGACGTCAAGTGACGAACGCCAACCGGGTAACCGTCGCCGTCTGTGGTGGCTTGCCGCGTTCATCCTCGTGCTGTTCGCCATTTACAGCGCCGGCTGGTTCTATCTGGCCAACAGGGTCCGGTCCGAGGCCGACAAGGCGGTTGCCACGCTCAACAAGAGCGGCATCGAGGCCGGTTGCGCCAACCTCCAGGTCGGTGGCTATCCACTGAGCTTTGCCGTCTCTTGCGACAACCTCGCCTACGAGGACGACGCCAAGAGCATTGCTGCCTCGGCCGGCTCCTTCAACGCCGTCGCCCAGATCGTCCAGCCCTTGTCGCCTGTTGCCAATCTACGCGGTCCACTCCGGACCTCCGTCCCCGGCATGATGCCGCTCTGGATCGACTGGGACAATCTGCAGGCCAACGTCAAATTGTGGTACCCGCTGCCCCGGCGTGTAGCGCTGCAGGCCGAGGGCCTGTCGGGCCAGACCGACCCGGCCGACGACACCGATCCGGTGGAACTGTTCAGTGCCGGCAAGGCGTCAGGCCAATTGCAGCCCAACAACGGCGATCTCGACTATGTCGGCAGCTTTGGCGATCTCGAGATCGATGCCGACGCGATCGGCGGGCGGATGTTGCCGGCGCTCGATGCCAGCGGCGACGTGACACTGAAGAACGGCGTGGCGCTGATCGGCACGCAGGTGAAAAGCCTGCGCGGCCAGCGGATCGAAATCCGCAACCTCGATCTGTCGTCCGGCACGGCGCGCGTCACCGTTTCCGGGCCGCTGTCAGTCGATGCCGAGGGTCTCGTCGACGCCGACCTGATGATCAGGATCAAGGATCCCAAGGCGGTGGCATCTATTCTTGCCGGCGCCATACCCGAGCAGAAGAATGCGATCGAGCAGGGTTTTGGCGCCCTGGCGCTGCTTGGCAGCGAACCGTCCATGCCGCTGAAAGTGGTCAAGGGCAAGGCTTCCCTCGGCTTCATTCCGCTGGGCAAGATCAAACCGGTCAACTAACGGATGGCGGGGCCGGCAAAGCTGCTGAGCGTCGGCGCACTGACGCTTGACACCATTCTTCGTGTCGAATCACTGCCCACGCATCAGGGAAAATTCATCGCCTCGGACGGCATCCAGATCGCCTCGGGCATGGCGACGAGCGCGGCCTGCGCCGCGCATCGCCTGGGTGCCGAGGTGTCGCTATGGGCTAGCGCCGGCGACGATCCGGTCGGCGATCTGCTGATTGCCGGGATAGAGGCCGAGGGCGTCGATTGCAGCCATGTACGCCGCGTCAGCGGCGCCCGCTCGGCACTGGCCTCGATCCTGGTCGATGCGCATGGCGAGCGGATCATCGTGCCTTTCTACGACGCGCGCGCGCAGGCCGATCCCGAGGTTTTGCCGTTCACCGACATAACGGCATTCGACGCCGTACTGGCCGACGTGCGCTGGCCGGGCGCCGCGGCGCTTGCCCTTAAGGCGGCGCGCGCCGCCGGCCGCCCAGCCATACTCGATGCCGATACCGCGCCCCTGGCGGTACTGGAGCGACTATTGCCGCTCGCCTCGCACATCGTCGCCTCGGAGCCGGCGGTCCGCATCATATGCGGCCACGCGCTGGATCTGGAGACCGCCTGCACCGATTTGGCGTCCCGCACCGATGCGTTCGTCGCGGTCACCGGCGGCGCGGCGGGTACCTGGTGGTTCGACCGAAGCGCCGGATCATCCCGCCATGTCGAGGCACCGAGGGTCAAGGCGGTCGACACGCTGGCCGCCGGCGATGTCTTTCATGGCGCCTTTGCCGTCGGGCTGGCGGAAGCCATGGCGGTCGAGCACGCACTGCGCTTTGCCAGCGCGGCCGCCGCGCTCAAGTGCCTGCGCTTCGGCGGCCGGCTGGGCGCGCCGGATCGGGCGGAGACGCTCGCCATGATGGCAACCGCCTGGCCGGTTGAAATCACCTAGCTCTTTGCCGGATGCTCGACCGCCTGGCGGCCAAAATCGGGCGCGTCGATATCCTGGCCCGCCTCGATGATCGAGCGGCGCACGGCGCGGGTGCGGGTGAACAGGTCGAAGAGCTTGTCGCCGTCGCGCCAGCGGATGGCGCGCTGCAGGAACGCCAGGTCTTCCGAGAACCGCGCCAACATTTCCAGGATGGCATCCTTGTTGTGCAGGCACACGTCCCGCCACATGGTCGGATCGGAGGCAGCCAGACGCGTGAAATCGCGAAAACCGGAGGCGGAATATTTGATCACTTCCGTCTTGGTCACCGATTCCAGATCGTCGGCGGTGCCGACGATGTTGTAGGCGATGATGTGCGGCAGATGCGAGACGATGGCCAGCGTCATGTCGTGATGCTGCGGGTCCATCGTGTCGATGTTGGCGCCGCAGCGGCGCCAGAATTCCGACAGCCGTTCCAGCGCTTCCGGATCGGTGCCCGGCACCGGCGTGAAGATGCACCAGCGGTTGTCGAACAGGTCGGCAAACCCGGCATCCGGGCCGGATTTTTCGGTGCCCGCCAGCGGATGGCCAGGAATGAAATGGACGCCTTCAGGCACATGCGGCTGCATCTGCGCGATGACCGAGGCCTTGGTCGAGCCGACATCGGTGAGGATCGCCCCCTTTTTCAGCGCCGGCGCGATTTCCTCCGCTACAGCGCCGGATGAGCCAACCGGCACCGAGACAACGACCAGATCGGCATCACGCACCGCGTCCCCGGCATCGATGGTGTAGGAATCGCCAAGGCCCAGTTCCTCGGCTCGCTTGAGCGTTGCCGCACTGCGCGTCGAGATGGCGACATGGCGAGCCAAGCCCTCGCGTCGGATGACGCGGGCCAGAGACGAGCCGATCAGGCCGATACCGACCAGCGCGATCTTTTCGAACATCGGTGATGCCATGGTGTTCCAGCTCTTTAGACGTTCTAGCTTTTCAGGAATGTCGTGAGCGCGGCGACAACGCCGCGATTGGCCTCTTCAGTGCCGACGGTCATGCGAAGCGCGTTGGGAAAGCCGTAACCTGAAACGCGCCGCAGAATATAGCCGCGCGCGCTCAGATAATCGTCAGCCGCCGCCGCGGAATGCTTCTGATCGTCGGGAAAATGAATGAGCAGGAAATTGCCAACGCTCGGCGTCACGCGCAGCCCGAGCCCGGTCATTTCGCCGCTCAGCCAGGTGAGCCAGGTCTCGTTATGCGCCACGCTGCGCTCGACATGGGCACGGTCGCGGATCGCGGCGATGCCGGCCTCGATCGCAGTCGCATTGACGTTGAAGGGGCCGCGTACACGATTGATGGCGTCGACGATATGCAGGGGACCATACATCCAGCCGATGCGCGCGCCGCCGAGCCCGATCTTGGAGAAGGTGCGGGTCATCACCACGTTCTCGGCGCTGCCGGCCAGCTCGATGCCGGCTTCGTAGTCGTTGCGGCGGACATATTCGGCGTAGGCCGCGTCGAGCACCAGGAGCACGTTTCCCGGCAGTCCGGCATGAAGGCGGCGCACCTCCTGGAACGGCACATAGGTGCCGGTCGGGTTGTTGGGATTGGCCAGGAACACGATTTTCGTGCGCGGCGTGACGGCCGCCAGCATCGCGTCGATGTCGGCGCGCTCGTCGGTCTCCTTGACCACGACCGGGGTGGCGCCTGCCGACTGGATGTAGATCTTGTAGACCATGAAGGCGTGTTCGGTGAACATAGCCTCGTCGCCGGGCGCGAGATAGGTCTGCGCCAACAGGCCGAGGATTTCGTCCGACCCGTTGGAGCAGATGATGTTTTGCGGGTTGAGGCCATGCACCTCGGCGATTGCCTCGCGCAACCGCCTGGCGCTGCCGTCGGGATAGATGTCGAGTTTGCCGGCGACCTCGCGCGCGGCCTCGATCGCCTTCGGCGAAGGCCCAAGCGGATTCTCGTTCGACGACAGCTTGTAGACCTTGGCGACGCCGGCGGGCGCCGAGCTTTTGCCGGGCACATAGGCCTCTATGTCCATGATGCCCGCGCGCGGAGTTGGACGTGCCTGATCCGGTGTCTGGTTCATATCTTGCAAAATCCGTCGAAAACCCCTCCATCCGGAGGCCGCTGCGGAGATACAAGCCATGGCACGCAATGTCGAGAGGTGGCAGTGGTGCCAGCCGCCGCCATTGACGGCGAGGCAGGCGGGTTCTAGAAAGACGATTGACAGTTCCGTGGTGATTTGGCCGGTCGGCTTGCAGCCACGTTAAACAATTCGCTAAAGGGCCGTTTGCGTGACGTAACCGGCTTTGCGAAGGCAATGCCGGTTTTTTGTTGTCCGCGACCGGCCGGACGGACGCATCGGCGGCGGGGATCGGCAACGATTTCCACGACCGCACGGTGCAGCAAGAGAGACGTGATGGCTGCTCTGCGTGCAGGAAAGACCAACAACGAGGCCGACCAACCGTCGAGCCCGGTGTTGCGTTTCGGACCCGACAAGCCGCTCAAGCTCGACGCCGGCACGCTGCTGTCGCCGTTCCAGATCGCCTACCAGACCTATGGCACGCTGAACGATGCCCGCTCCAATGCCATCCTCGTCTGCCACGCGCTGACCGGCGACCAGCATGTCGCCAGCACAAATCCGGTAACCGGCAAGCCCGGTTGGTGGGAAGTGCTGATCGGACCGGGCAGGATCATCGATACCAGCCGTTTCTTCGTCATCTGCTCCAATGTCATCGGCGGCTGCCTGGGTTCCACCGGTCCGGCCTCGACCAACCCGGCCACCGGTAAACCCTATGGCCTCGACCTGCCGGTCATCACCATCCGCGACATGGTGCGCGCGCAGCAGATGCTGATCGACCATTTCGGCATCGAGAAACTGTTCTGCGTGCTCGGCGGCTCGATGGGCGGCATGCAGGTTCTGGAATGGGCGTCGAGCTATCCCGAGCGCGTGTTCTCGGCGCTGCCGATCGCCACCGGGGCGCGCCATTCGTCACAGAACATCGCCTTCCACGAAGTCGGGCGGCAGGCTGTGATGGCCGATCCGGACTGGCATGGCGGCAAATATTTCGAACACGGCAAGCGCCCGGAGAAAGGGCTGGCGGTGGCGCGCATGGCCGCCCACATCACCTATCTGTCGGAAGCCGCCCTGCACCGCAAATTCGGCCGCAATTTGCAGGACCGCGAAGCGCTGACCTTCGGCTTCGATGCCGACTTCCAGATCGAGAGCTATCTGCGCCACCAGGGCATGACCTTCGTCGACCGCTTCGATGCCAACTCCTATCTCTACATGACGCGGTCGATGGATTATTTCGACCTCGCCGCCGACCATGGCGGCCGGCTGGCCGACGCCTTCGCCGGCACGAAAACCCGCTTTTGCCTGGTGTCCTTCACATCGGACTGGCTGTTCCCGACCGAAGAGAGCCGCTCCATCGTCCACGCACTCAACGCCGCCGGCGCCTCGGTATCCTTCGTCGAGATCGAGACCGATCGCGGCCACGACGCCTTCCTGCTCGACGAGCCGGAACTGTTTGCCGCCATCAACGGCTTCATCGGCTCGGCCGCGCGCGCCAGGGGGCTCAGCGCATGACCCCGAAAAGTTGCAGACGTTTCGGATCAAGCTCATGCGCCAAACAGGACGGCGAAGCCATGACCCCGAAAAGTTGCAGACGTTTCGGACCAAGGCCATGCGCCGTCCACGAGGCGAAGCCATGAGCGTCAACGGCAGCCAACGCGTCGACCTCGAGGTCGTCGCCAACCTCATCCCGCCGCAATCGCGTGTGCTCGACGTCGGCTCGGGCGACGGCTCATTGCTCGAATTGCTGCAGGACACCAAGCAGGTCGACGGTCGCGGACTCGAGCTGTCGCAGCGTGGCGTCAACGAATGCGTGGCGCGCGGTCTCAGTGTCATCCAGGGCGACGCCGACACCGATCTCGAATTCTATCCCGACAAGGGCTTTGACTTCGTTGTCCTGTCCCAGACCCTGCAGGCCACCCGCAACCCGAAGCTGGTGCTCGACGAGCTGCTCAGGATCGGCAACCGGGCAATCGTGTCTTTCCCCAATTTCGGTCACTGGCGGGTGCGCCTGTCGCTGTTCGTCAAGGGCCGCATGCCTGTGACCAGCGACCTGCCCTATTCCTGGTACGACACGCCCAACATCCACTTCTGCACGATCCGAGACTTCGTCAATTTGTGCGAAGAGCTTGGCGCGACAGTGGAGAAGGCGACCGCGCTCGACGCCAACGGCCAGAAGATCGGCCTGTCGATGCCATGGTGGTTCTGGAATTTCTTTGGCCAACAAGCAGTGTTCCTGCTGAAGCGATAATGAAATGGGCGTCGCCCGCAGGCGCGACTGCCAATCCTTGAGGGTGGCCGCGCGTCTTTCAGCGGGTGCGAAAGTGTTGCAGTTGAAGCGCCATGAGCTGGAATTCATCATGCCTGGTCGGTCGAACGACGGCACGACGGGGTGACATGGCAGGTTGTTTTTTGTAGCGTCGCACCGAATCCGATCAGGCCCATCCAGGGGGAAGTCCGATCCATTTAGCCATCCCGATGATCAAAGGACCTGGCGCGAAGGGTGTTTACGCGCTGGAGGCGGCCGACGTGATATGATCGGGAAGACCGAACAGGCGCCCCTCGTCACGGTGATCACGCCGACTCACAACCGGCGCGAAACGGTGCTCCGCGCCGTCGAAAGCGTGCTTTCCCAGAGCATGCCGCGATTTGAACATATCGTCGTCGACGATGGTTCGACGGACGGGACCGAGGCGGCGCTCGCCCGCATCCATGACCCCCGGCTGATCTATGTCGGCGCGAAGTGGCGCGGCGCCAATGCCGCCAGGAATGCCGGCATCGAGCTAGCCCGGGCGCCCGTGGTGACTTTTCTTGATTCGGACGATCTCTTCCTGCCGCACCGGCTCGAACGGACGCTGGCATGGTTCGACGACAATCCAGCGCTCGAAGTCCTGCTCTCCTCATATGTCTCGGTGAAGGGTGGCCGCGGCACCGCCTGCGTCAACCGCGGCGCTTTCCTGAACCCGCCAATGCTGGAGCGGGCGGTGGTCGCGCAGACGGCCTTCATAGCCGGATCGGCGATAACAGCCAGGCGCGAGGCTTTGCTGGCCATCGGCGGCTATGACAGCGACATTCCCCGGATGCAGGACCGCGAGCTTCTGCTGCGCTTCGCACAGCGCTTCGGCGCGCAATTATCGGAAGATATCGACTGGACGAAGCACAATTCGCAGAATTCGATTTCAGGCCGCAGGGACGGCTATGTCGAAGCCTACGCGATCCTGATGAGTAAGCATCCGCACATCGCTCGCTCCTACCCCCATGTCCCTCCCTTTATGATCACGCGGCAGATCATCGCCGATATTCTCCGGGGGCGAATACCACAGGCATTTGCGGGATACATGGCCAACCGCTCGTCTGACGCGCTTGGTTATTCATTGCCGGAACTGATCAACGGTTATCTCCACGGCCGCCGCTGGCGGCGCGACCTCTACGACGAAGTTCGTGGCAAGTTTGGAATTCCACCGGCCTGACCGGCGACAGCTCAGCGATCGAGCACGGCGCGTTGCAGGGCGCATTCCTTCTCGTCCCGCAGCGAGATGCCGACCGCCAGGGCCTTGGCGGCCAGGCAACGGGCCGCAACGGGGGAAAAACTGCTACTTCCTGTGGTGGAGGCTTGCCGCGGCTGGCGGCGGCTCGATGGCACCCGCCCTGACGTGGGCAGGTTTCAGCGCGGGCGCGTCGGAATCCTTAACGATCGTCAGGGAACGCGGGAAGAACTGATTGTTGTGCTGGCCGCGCCCGATGTTGATGATCGCGGCGCCGGGCAGGCGCTTCTCCAGCAGCGACAGCACGCGCCGCAGCGAGGGTCCGTCGAACGCATCCATGGCTTCGTCGATGATCACCCATTTTGGCTGTCGCAAGGCGAGCCTGGCCACGCCCAGCAATCGCTGTTCGTCATCGCCCAACTCATGGTCCCAGCGTCCGACGCGGTCGAGCGACGACGACAGCCGTCCAAGACCGACCTCGGCAAGCACCGCTGAAATGTCGGCGTCGTTCGCCGGCGCACGCCCGTTCGGGTGATTGAGGACCTCGCGCAGCGTGCCGGCCGGCAAATAGGGCACACGCGGCACGAAGATGATGGTTTCCCCCGCCGGCAGGCCGATCCGCCCGCTGCCCCACGGCCACAGCCCGGCAATGGCGCGGAAGAACAGCGTCTTGCCGGCGCCCGGTTCACCGGTGATCATGACGCGCTCGCCGGCATGGATTTCGACATGCTGGTCGGCGAGCTTGGTGCATCCGTCCGGCGATGCCACCTGAAGCTTCTCGAACGTCAGGTTGCCATTGGCGTTGTCGGCGAATTCGATGCGCTTCTCCTTGTCGTGCAGCACATCGGTTTCATCGAGCGCGATGCGGAAGTCGGCGACACGCATCAGCGTGGCGCGCCAGTCGGCAATGCTGCCGATGTTGTTGATGAACCAACGCAGGGAGGAGTGGACCTGGTTGAAGGCCCCGACCGCCATCATCAGCCCGCCAAAGCTGATATCCCCCGAGAAATAGACCGGCGAGGCGACCAGGATCGGCGCCACGACCGTGATCCAGCCATAGGTATCGGTTACCCAGGACAGATTGATCTGGGCGGTGTAGATGCGCCGCATGGCGCCCAGCACCGTGCCGAGGTCGAGTTGCAGCCGTCGCTTGGCGTCATCCTCCCCACGGTACAGCGCGATGGCATCGACATTCTCGTTGACGCGCACCATCGAGGAGCGCAGCTCCGCTTCGCGCGTATAGCGGTCGCTGTTGAGGCTGATGAGCGGCCGCCCGACCAGCCAGCTCAGCCACGAGGCGGTACCGGCATAGAGGAACGCGGCCCAAACCATGTAGCCCGGTATCGCCAGCGACCAGCCGTTGACGTGGAAGACGAAGCCCGAAGACAGTTCCCACAGCACACCGACAAAGGACACGAGCAGGATGAACGACTGCAGCAGGCCGACACCAAGATCGGTCGACAGGTCCGAGAGATGCGCGGCATCCTGTTGCATGCGCTGGTCGGGATTGACGCCGATGGCGCCGGCATTGGCCAGCCGGAAGGCGCGCGCCGGCCGCATCCATTGGTCGATCAGGTCCAGCGTCAGCGCCTCGCGCAACTTCAGCCGGATCATCTGGTTGAGCCAGGTCTGGCCGATATTGAGCACCAGCAGTCCGCCGGCGATCATGGCAAAGACCATCAGCTGATGCAGGAAGGCCGCCATGTCGCGGCGCGCGAGGGCATCGTAGAAGGGCTGGTTCCAGCGGTTGAGCAAGACCTGGCCGATCGACGTCGCGATAATGACGCCCATGATGCCGAGCGACGTCCACAGCAACCACTTGCGAACCGGCGATCCGATCAGCGCCCGCTTGATCGTCGCCACCTGATCGCGCAGGCTGCTGGCGACGGCGACCGGCTGAATGGTGGCCTGATTGTCCAATTGATCAGCCATGGCCGAGGTCCTTGCGTTCAGTAGCGAAGCTGAAACCGGATGAAGGGAGCCGACGGCGGCAGCCCCTCAACCACTCCGCGAGCCCAGCACGACAGATAGGTCGGAAAGACGCGGCGCGATGCAAGTTTCCATCGCGATCACGAAGGTGTCACTTGCCGGGGCGATGCCACACCCCTTGCCTCGGCCCGCCGGCCGAGCCGTGTCGCGCCATGCGGCGACAGCACCGGCACGAAGACGCGGCGGGACGCACGCTGGGCCACCGGCACGCCTTGATAGAGCCGTTTCTGCGCTTCGACGACAATGACGCCGGAAAAGATCGGCCACAGCCTCCGGCCGGCGCGCTCCAGCACATTGTGGAAGCGCATCATGAAACGCCGCCGCGATGGCGGGAAGAACAGCGCATCCGACCAGGCGGCGGGCGTGAAATTCGCCTCACGCAGCAATTCGGTGAGCTGCCCGCGTGAGAAGGGCCGCCCATTGCCGAACGGCGTATGTTCGAAGCGCGCCCAGACACCGCGCCGGTTTGGCACGACGATGACGACGCGCCCGGCCGGCGACAGCACCCGCCAGATCTCGTTCAGCGTTTCACGCGGGTTTTCGACGTGTTCGAGCGAATGGACGAGCAGCATGCGGTCGATGCAGGAATCGACCAGCGGCAGTTCCTCGTCGAACACCAGGGCCGTCGCCGTTGGCCCGGCCGCCGGCCAGACCACGGCGCCCTGGGTCGCTGGCATGAAGGCGAAGACCCGCTCGGCGTCGGTGCCGAAGCGTTCCAGCCAGGGCAAGGTATAGCCCAGGCCGACCAGCCGCTCATTGGGCACCGCGGCCCATATCGACGACAGCGCCATGGTGATCGAGCGCTCGGCGAACCGGCCGAGCGTTGTCGAATAGAAGGAACGAAGGTCGACGATGTCGGAATGCATGTCAGGGATGTAGCCGTGATGTCAGCCGGATTCAACAAAAGGCCAAAGCGGCCGGCACGGCGGATGTCAATTTGACATCCCACGATAACATTCGCTTTGCTCCCATCCGGGATGACATTCGCTTTCTCATCCGGGATGACATTCACGCAGCGGCGCCCTATGTCTGCGGCGGCAAATGGAGAAATGCGATGCCGGTCGAAATCGAACAGTTCATGTGCCGCACCGACAATTTCGGCGTGCTGGTGCATGACCCCGAAAGCGGCCAGACCGCGATTATCGACGCGCCCGAGGAAGCGCCGATCCTGGCCGCGATCAAGCGCACCGGCTGGACGCCGACGATGATCCTGACGACGCATCATCATATGGATCACGTCGAGGCCAATCTGGCGCTCAAGGAGCGCTTCAAGCTGCGCATCGTCGGCCCGGAGGCGGAAAAGGCCAAGATCCCC
Organism: Mesorhizobium sp. B2-3-10; assembly: GCF_006442275.1. Taxonomy (NCBI): domain Bacteria; kingdom Pseudomonadati; phylum Pseudomonadota; class Alphaproteobacteria; order Hyphomicrobiales; family Phyllobacteriaceae; genus Mesorhizobium; species Mesorhizobium sp. B2-3-10. Next base: position 1,137,951 of record NZ_VFVT01000001.1, on the reverse strand, counting down.
GGCATCGATGAAACCGTCGAAGAAGGCTCCGTCCTGCATCTCGGCCATGAGCGCATCGAAGTGATCGCCACGCCCGGGCATACCGCTGGCCATGTCTCCTACCATCTGCCGTTATCGAAAGTGGCGTTCACCGCGGATACGCTGTTTGCGCTGGGTTGTGGGCGGCTGTTCGAATGCAAGCCGCCGGTGATGTACGAATCGCTGAAGAAGCTCGCGGCTCTTCCCGCCGAGACGACAATCTATTGCGGCCACGAATACACGCTCGCCAATGCCCGTTTTGCACTGAGCGTCGACCCCACCAATTCGGCGTTGAAGGAGCGCGCTGCGCGGATCGAGGCGCTGCGGGTCGACAACAAGCCGACGCTGCCGACGACGATCGGCGAGGAACTGTCGACCAATCCCTTCCTGCGCTGGCACGATCCGGCAATCCGCAAGCATCTTGGCATGGAAAAGGCTGGGGATGCCGAGGTCTTCGCCGAGATCCGCAAGCGCAAGGACAATTTCTGATGCCAGCTTTCTGCCGATGACCAGTTCCGCGGAAATCATAGCAACACTCGCCCTGAACCCGCATCCGGAAGGCGGCTGGTACGCGGAAACCTTTCGCGACGAAGCCGGCGGTGCGCGCGGCCATTCGACCGCCATCTATTTCCTGCTGGAACAGCATCAGGTTTCGGCCTGGCATCGGGTCAGGGACGCCGCCGAGCTTTGGCACTTTTATGCCGGCGCGCCTCTGGCGCTGTCGATGTGGGAAGAAAGCGGCGCCATTATCGAGCAGGTGCTCGGCATCGAGCTCGCGGCGGGTGAACGGCCGCAGATCGCCGTGCCGGCGGGCTGGTGGCAATCGGCGCGCACACTGGGCGAATGGACGCTGGTCGGCTGCACGGTGGCGCCGGGTTTTGATTTCGCCGCCTTCGAACTGGCCGAGCCGGGCTGGCAGCCGAAGCCGATTTAGCCCAGCAGGAATCCCAGCGTGATCGCCAGTTGGGCGGCATAGTACAGAACCCACACGGTGAAACGCATCCAGGCGCGATGCGGCGAGACGGCCGACACTAAGAATTTCTCCATGGCGAGCAGCCCGTCCGATGCCATGAACAGCACGGCGCCACCGATCACCCAGACATTGCTTGTCGTTAGCGCCGACATGCCCATCGTCAGGATCGTCACGACATAGACGGCAATCGGTACACGCAAGCCGGGACCAACGCGGCGCCAAAGCGCCGCCAGCATGACGATCGCGAACACCGCCATGGCCAGCGCGATCGCACCGCGCCTGGGCTCGGCGCCAAGCAACTCCAATCCGGCACCGCTGCGCAGCAACAACGCGACATAGACGATGTGGGCGACGAGAAAACTGGCCAGCCCACCCAGAAAGGCTTTTTCGCCGTCGCGTGACAAGAAGGCATCGCCAATGGCGCTCAGCGCAAGGGCGGCGACCAGCAGCAGCGGCCCGCCTTGTATTGCGGCAAGTACGGCGAGCATCGCGACGGCAAGTGTCTTTGCCGCCGAGCGGGCCAGCGTCGGCGGCGTGCCAAGCGTGAAGCCATAGATCACCGCCGCCACCAGCGAAAAGATCAGCGTCGCATTGGCGTTGCCGTCGATGCCCCCGGCAAACGGCATCGTCATACCCTGGCTCCGCCTTCGGATGCCCTGGCTCCGCCTTCGGATGTCCCGGCTCCGCTCTCCGTGGCCGGCTTCCGCAGGAACAGCGATTTTGCCGCTAGCGCCGCGCCGCCGGTGATGAGCACACAGGCGGCCAGAATGCGCAGCGACGGTTCGGCGACGCCGGCCGCGATCAGCACCAGCGTCGACAGCAGCGGCGCCGCGTAGCTCGCGGCACCCAGCACCTGGATGTTGCCGCGCTTGACACCGATGTCCCAGGCATAAAAGGCCGCGCCCACCGGCATCAGGCCGAGCCCGAGCACGGCCAGCCACTGGCCGGCGCCGTCAGGCAGAACCGTTTGTTCCAGCGCCAGGTGGCAAACGAGCGACAGCACGGCGGTTGCCGCGCAGAACCAGATGACGATGCTGGTCGGCACCGACGGGAAACGTCGAGACAGCAAGGAATAGGACGACCATAGCAGGGCGCAGACGGCGGCCATGGCGTAACCGAAGGCGTAGCGCGCATCGAAAGCCAGGCCGCCGCCCTTGGTGACGATCAGCACGGTGCCGGCAAGGCCGAGCAGCGCGCCGACGACATGGTTCCAGGCCAGCTTCTCGCCCGGCATCAGCGCCGAGCCCAGCACGATCAGCAGCGGCCAGAGATACGCAATCAGGCTCGCCTCGACCGCCGGCGCGTTGCGCAGCGCGGTGAAGTAGAAGAAATGGTAGCCGAACAGGCCGGCAATGCCGATCACCCAGACCTGAGGAGGGGTCTTTTGGCTCCTGTCGGTGGCCGGCATGAACAGTCGCGCGACAAACCCTACGCCTGTGCCGATCGAGAAAGTGATCGCCGACAACAGGAATGGCGGCACCTTGCCGGACGCATCCGTCAGCAACGCCAGCAATGCCCACATGGCGACCGCCGAAAAGCCGATCAGTGTTGCGCGCCCCATTTTGTCTCCAGTGGCGCGCCCGTTCTGTCTCCGGTGGCGTGCCTTATTGTACCGCTTCGAACCGTCTGGCGCTGATGGTCAAGGTGCCGATCTGCGTTCCGACCGTGGCGTGGATCGGCGCATATACGCCGGTTTGGCCGAGCGGTGCAAACGTCACCATCATGCGGCTTTTGTTCTTGAGATAATTGAGCGCCTTGCGGCCCTTGCGATAGCCCGCCACCGGCTCGAACCCCATCTGGCAGGTGACGGTATCGCCCTTGTAGCCCGGCACCGAGATCGTTCCTTTCGAGGCGTAGGTCAGCGTCAGGTCGGCGCGCATCTCACCATCGTAGAACTTGACCTTGCGGCCACAGACCTGGTCGAGGCTGTCGGCATGGATGACGGTCGCCGCCATCGGATCGAGCACCGATGCCAGGTCGCCGGCGCCGAGCGGCACCCAGGCCTTGGGATCGCGCTTGCCCGGAGCGGGGATCACCCGCGTCGAGGTCACGTTGCCATTGCTAAAGCGAATGTCGATCGAAGACGCCTTCTTGCCGGAAGTGTAGTCGGCCCGAAACGCCTGCGGCACCATTTTCTGGCCCGAAATCGTGCCTTTTGACGAGATCGTGCCCCGCGTGTCGTCGAACAGCTTGGCCAGACCCGCCGCCGAGACACTGCCTTCGATCGCGTAGGCACCGTTCTCATAATGGCTGGAAAAGGTCGATCTGGCGATCGAGAGACCAAGGAACGACACCGTGTATTCGCCCTTGAACGACTGCGGCGAGGCCGCGGACGCAGCGGTCGGCAAGGCGATGACAAGCGCGGCAACAAGCGCGTGAGACGAACGAAGCATGGCGGGATCGGATCCTTGGTTTCGGCCGGAGGCGGGCGACTCCGGTCTGGCGTGTCCCTATGAGACCGCTTATACGGTGAAATCCGGCCTTAATATGAAAAGCCGGGCGCTTCCGTGCGGAAGCCGGAGCTTGACGCCCGGGTGAAATGCAACTATGGAACGCCAACTTTTCCATAAGGCCGCCTGACCAGAACCGCGCGCCACCCGGCGCGGGTACAAAGGTTTGGCAGGCCCCGAGAGAACTGAAGGTTAGAACCATGTCCCGCACCTGCGAACTCACTGCCAAGGCAGTCCAGACCGGCAACAATGTGAGCCACGCCAACAACAAGACCAAGCGTCGCTTCCTGCCGAACCTCGTCAATGTGACGCTCATTTCGGAAGCGCTGAACCAGAATGTACGCCTGCGCATCTCGGCCAACGCGCTGCGTTCGGTCGAACATCGCGGCGGCCTCGATGCCTTCCTGGCCAAGGCCGACGTCAAGGAACTGTCGCAGCGCGCGCGTCTCTTGAAGAAGCAGATCGCCAAGAAGCTTGCCGAGCAGGTCGCTGCGTAACATCCAGATAAAGGCGGGGGACGACCGCCTGGCCAACCTCCTTGCTGGCCGCTGAGCATCGGATAGATCCGCAAGGTTCGACACTCCGATGCTCAATTACGAAGCGAGCGCTGCCTCGGCATGATGCTCCGCTGGTTCCATTACCCAGGATAAAAAAATGTCTTCTTTTTCGCGGTACCTGCCTTTCGTGGCTGCCATGGCGCTTGTCGTCGTGGCATCGAACATCCTCGTGCAGTTTCCCATGCAGGGAAACGTCGGCGGCCTGTCGCTCGCCGACGTTTTGACCTGGGGCGCTTTCACCTATCCCTTCTCTTTCCTGGTCACGGACCTCGCCAACCGCCGTTACGGGCCTGCCGTGGCGCGCCGGATCGTCTTTGTCGGCTTCATGACGGCGGTGGTCTGCTCGATCCTCGTCCCGCCCTTCCTGTTCCGCCATGGCCTGATCGAATTCGAGACATCAGCCGACCGGCTGGTGCGCATCGCGGCGGCTTCCGGAGCGGCGTTCCTGTCCGCGCAATTGCTCGATGTGACCGTGTTCAACCGTTTGCGCCGGCAGAGCTGGTGGCGGGCGCCGATCGTCGGCACGCTGGTCGGATCGGTGTTCGACACCCTCGTGTTCTTCGGCGTCGCCTTTTCAGCCGCCTTTGCCTTCGTCGGCCCAAGCGACGGGTTTGCGCTGGAGAGCGCCCCATTGATGGGCGTGTTTCATGTCGACGCCATGCGCTGGGTGTCCTGGGCGCTCGGCGACCTCAGCGTGAAACTGATCATCGCTGTCGTGGCTCTGATCCCTTACCGGCTGCTCGCCGCCCGCTGGAGCCAGCCGGCCGCCGCCGCGGCCTAGCCGTGATTCCCTGGATCCAGCTGGACTCCGCGAAAACGCCTGATGGCCAGCAGGAACTGCGGCTGAAACAGCGCGGTTCTGAATTCTCGATCATGCTCGGTACCAACGAGCTGATGAACAGCCGGCTGAGCGGCTCCGAGGACGCGCTGGCAAAACTGTCCTGCCAGCGGATTGCGGGTCATCGTCGGCCGAGAATCCTGATCGGCGGGCTCGGCATGGGTTTTACGCTGCGCGCTGCCCTCGCCGAATTGGGCGACAATGCCGAGATCGTCGTCGCGGAGCTGGTGCCGGCCGTCGTCGCCTGGGCGCGCGGCCCGATGGCCGAGATTTTTGCCGGCTCGCTCGATGATCCCCGCGTCACCATCCACGAAACCGATGTCGGTCAGTTCGTACGGTCCGCACCCATTGCCTGGGACGCGATCCTGCTCGACGTCGACAATGGCCCCGAAGGCATCGTCCACAAGGGCAATGACGCGCTCTACAGCGTGGCTGGCCTCGCCGCCGCACGCACCGCCCTAAGACCGGGCGGAGTCCTGGCCGTATGGTCGCAAGGGCCGGATGCCAGCTTCACGCGGCGGTTGAAACAGGCAGGTTTCGCTGTCGAGGAAGTCAACACGCGCGCCAACGGCAAGCGCGGCGCGCGCCATGTCATCTGGATCGCCACCAACAGCTAGCGGTCCAGACCAGAGCCGTCAGCAGCAGTGTTTGGACCTGTCTGGACTCGTGGAGCTCCGCGCAACCCCTGGCTTGTCAGGGCAGGATTCTCGGAAATGGCCGACGCATAAAAAAATCGCCAATGAGCGTCGCGAAGGGGCTGCCCCTCAATCCTGGTGCAGAATGAATTCCAGATAGAGATTGCGCTGCAGGATCGAGTGGTTGTCGTCGGAGATCAGCGACACCATCAACGCGCCGTCATCCCGGCTCCAGACATCGAGCCCTTCCATATTGTCGATCTGGTAGCCCATGTCGGCTTGCAGCAGCACCGGCCCGTCGGCGACGGCGCCCTTCTCGACGCTCTCTCCATAAATGCGCCGCAGCCGCATCTTGAGGCCGCCCGCCATGGTGAAACTGCGCTCCAGCAGCAAGAGGTCGCCATCCGGCAGGAAGGCGCCGTCGGTGATGTCGAAATCGTCGTTGCGCTTGACGGTGAAGACGCCCCTATACGGGCCTTCGATAATGGCGGCGTAGATGTTGCCTGATTTGTCGAGGCTCTTCTCCGAGACCACGATCAGGCCGCCTTCATGCTGGCCATTGGCATTTGAATGGGTGACTGTCTCGAAGCCGCGGTTCTGCCGCAACTCCCACGCCGGCACCAGGAAATCCAGCTGCCTGAATGGCGCCTTCATGTTGTCCGGGTCGATCCTGAACTGGGAGACGCGGTGGTTGCGCTCGAAACCGACGGTGGCAATGCCGTCCTTGACCGCGAGGCCTTCGGCGTCGACTTCCCATTTTTCGTCGATCGGCTGCCCGCCCTGGTCGGCCATCTGCTGCATGCGAAAATTCTGGATGCCCACGGGGCGCCTGTCGGCATCGCGGGCCACAGTGCCGAAGAACCAGTAACCGGTATCGGCAACACCGATGAAATCGCTGCCGGCTTTCAGAAACCGAAAGGCCGACAACGCGCCGAAATCGCGCGATGGCGAGGTCATTTCCAGCCCACCGACGAATTCGAGCGGACCGAATTGCTTGTCGGCGCGGCCAATGTGGAATTCGGTGATCGGGCGTGCCGAGACGGCGACAGGTTCAACTGGAGCCGAGCCGGCCGAACCTGCCGGAGCCACACCGGCGAGCAGGACGATGGCGGCGAAAAGCGTTTGCCTAAACCCGCCTCGCGAAAAGATCATCCGGCGCGCCGCATGCCGCCGCGACGCGTATCCTTCGCGCTTTCCTCGGCAAACAGCGAAGCCAGTTGCTCGGTCATGGCGCCGGCCAGTTCCTCGGCATCGACGATGGTGACGGCGCGCCTGTAGTAGCGCGTGACGTCATGGCCTATGCCGATGGCCAGCAGCTCGACCGGTGAGCGCGTCTCGATCAATTCGATGACGGCGCGCAGATGCCGCTCGAGATAATTGCCCGGATTGACCGACAGCGTGGAATCGTCGACCGGCGCGCCGTCCGAGATCATCATCAGGATCTTGCGCTGTTCGGGCCGGGCAATCAGCCGGTTGTGGGCCCACAGCAGCGCCTCGCCGTCGATATTCTCCTTGAGCAGGCCTTCACGCATCATCAGGCCAAGGTTGCGGCGTGCCCGCCGCCATGGATGATCGGCGGATTTGTAGATGATATGACGCAGATCGTTGAGGCGGCCGGGGTTCGGCGGCTTGCCGTCCTTCAGCCACTTCTCGCGCGCTTGTCCGCCCTTCCAGGCCCGCGTGGTGAAGCCGAGGATCTCGACCGAGACGCCGCAGCGCTCCAGCGTGCGCGCCAGAATGTCGGCACAGGTGGCGGCGACCGTGATCGGCCGGCCACGCATCGAGCCGGAATTGTCGAGCACCAGCGTCACCACCGTGTCGCGGAACTTGGTGTCGCGCTCCTGCTTGAACGACAACGGCTGCATCGGATCGATGACGACGCGCACCAGCCGCGCCGGGTCGAGATAGCCCTCTTCCAGGTCGAAATCCCAGGACCGGTTCTGCTGCGCCATCAGCCGGCGCTGCAGCCGGTTGGCGAGCCGTCCGACCACGCCCGACAGATTGGCAAGTTGCTTGTCGAGGAAAGCGCGCAGCCGGTCGAGTTCTTCCTCTTCGCAGAGCTCCTCCGCGCCGACCGTCTCGTCGAAAGCTGACGTGTAAACCTTGTAGTCGATTTCCTTCGGCAGATTGGTAAAGGGATTGTCGTTGCGCCTAGCCTCGCCGGGCGTCTCGGCATCGGCATCGTCATCATCGGACAGATCGTCGGCGGTGGCATCGGAGGCTTCGGTCTCGGCCGCCTGCTCGTCGTCGGCCGATGCCTCGGCGTCCTCGGACTGGGACTGCTCGGAGCCGGAATCGTCTTCGCCGCCCTCCTCGCTCTGTTCCTCGCCTTGCGGCTGGTTGTCGTCATTGTCCTCGGAGTCTTCGGTCTCCTGGTCGTCGCCGAGTTCCTCGGCCATTTCCATGGAGGCAAGCATCTCGCGCACGACGCGGGCGAAGGCCTGCTGGTCCTCGAGCTTTTCCGACAGGCCGTCGAGGTCGGCTTTGGCCTTCTCCTCGACCCAGGGCCGCCAGAGTTCGACCAACCGCTCGCCGCTCTTCGGCACCGGCCGGCCAGTCAGCTTTTCGCGCACCATCAGCGCCAGCGCCTCCTCGATGGGCGCGTCGGCCTTGTCCTTGACGTCGACGAGGTTGGCCTTGGTGTATTTGTCCTCCAGCATCGAGCCGATATTATCGGCCACGCCCTGCATGGCGCGGCTGCCGATCGCCTCGACGCGGGCCTGTTCGACCGCGTCGTAGATGGCACGGGCGGCCTTGCCTTCCGGCGCCAGTCTGCTGTGGATGCGCACATCATGGCAGGCGCGCTTCAACGCCATGGAATCGCCGAGCCCGCGGGTAATCGCGATGTCGGACTTCGATGCCTTCTTGGGCAATTCGGGCAGCCGCGCACGGCTGCCCGCCAGCGCCGGCCTGTCCTTGGCGAAGCCGACTTCCATTTCCTTGTCGCCGGCAATGGCGCGCATGCAGACGGTGACGGCGCGCTTGAAGCTGTCGGCTTCAGACCCCGTCTTGGACTTGTTGCGCGTATTGTCGCCCGGACCCGCCATCGAGGCTCTGCTTAGCCCAGCACCACATTGGCCGCGCTCTCGGGCAGATCCTGGCCGAAGGCGCGCTGGTAGAACTCGGCAACCACCGAACGCTCCAGCTCATCGCACTTGTTGAGGAAGGTCAGCCGGAACGCCATGCCGACATCGCCGAAGATCTCGGCATTCTCGGCCCAGGTGATGACGGTACGCGGGCTCATCACCGTCGACAGGTCGCCATTGATGAAGGCCGAGCGCGTCATGTCGGCGACGCGCACCATCTTGTTGACGATGTCCTTGCCCTTGGTGTCGCGATAATGCTTGGCCTTGGCAAGCACGATGTTCACTTCATTGTCGTGCGGCAGATAGTTCAACGTGGTAACGATCGACCAGCGGTCCATCTGCGCCTGGTTGATCTGCTGGGTGCCGTGATAAAGGCCGGTGGTGTCGCCCAGACCAACCGTATTTGCGGTCGAAAACAGCCGGAACGCCGGATGCGGGCGGATGACCCGGCTCTGGTCGAGCAGCGTCAGGCGGCCGGACGATTCCAGCACGCGCTGGATGACGAACATCACGTCCGGACGGCCGGCGTCATACTCGTCGAAGCAAAGCGCGACATTGTGCTGGTAGGCCCAGGGCAGGATGCCGTCGCGAAATTCGGTGATCTGTAGGCCGTCCTTGACCACGATCGCGTCCTTGCCGACGAGATCGATACGGCTGACATGGCTGTCGAGATTGACACGCACGCAAGGCCAGTTGAGGCGGGCGGCGACCTGTTCGATATGGGTCGACTTGCCGGTGCCGTGATAGCCCGACACCATGACGCGGCGGTTGTAGGCAAAGCCGGCGAGGATCGCCAAGGTCGTCGCCTTGTCGAACAGATAGTCGGGATCGACATCGGGCACATGCTCGCTGGTGACCGAGTACGCTGGCACCACCATCTTGGACTCGAAGCCGAATTTCTCCTTCACCGACACCGTCGCGTCGGGCAGGTTGGCGATGTCGCGATCGACCTTGTTCATATCTCTCAACGTCTCCACGGGCGAAACGTCGCGTTTCGCCGGCAATCCATTTTGTTCGGGGGCGGTCTTAGAGCCTTTTCCAACCTTATGAAAGTTGGAAAACGACACGAACCATAGGGTCGCTCAGCACAGGCCCGCCTGTTTGAGCACGCGATAGGCCTGAAGCACATCGCGGAACCGGTCTTCCGAACCTCTGTCGCCGCCATTCGCATCCGGATGGTGACGCTTCACCAGTTCCTTATAGCGCGCCTTGATGTCCTTGCCAGTCGCCTTTGTATCAAGGCCAAGCGTTTCCAGCGCCTTGGCCTCAAGCGGCTTGGCCTTGCGCTCGCGCGCCTCGCGCGGATCCTTCGGTCCCTTGAACAGGTCGAATGGGTCGCGCATGCGGTTGTAATAGCCTGCGCGGCCGGAGCGCATCTGCGCCATGTCGGGCGAGGAACGCGTCGAGGCGCCGTTGACGCCCATTTTCCAGGTCGGCCGGTGGCCGGTCATCGCTTCCTTCTGGAAGCGCGCCACCTCGGTGTCCGGCACGCCGGAGAAGTAGTTGAAGCCCTTGTTGTACTCACGCACATGGTCGAAGCAGAAGCGGAAATACTCGCCCTCCTTCATGCGCCCGACCGGCGCGCGATGCGTCCCAGCCTCCTTGCAGCCATCCCACTGGCAGATCGGCGCGTGCGCCTTCACCTCCGCGTCCTTGTCGGGGCGGACGCGAATCTTCTCGAAATATTTGGGATACGGCTTCATCTCACCCATTTATGGGGCGTTCGCAGATGCGAAACAAGAATTGACATTTTCGCGATGATCGCCCTAACCGCTGAATCGCGGCTTAAAGCAGGCGGATGACCGATTTTGTTGCGCGCCAACGGACCGGCGAAACCTATTTCGGGTTTTCACGGCGGCGCGCCAACCATATGTGGTGAAGGGAGAAGACGATGTCCATACAGGCGACCATGGAAGACAAGCTCAACAAGGCATTTTCGCCCGAGCGGCTGGTCATCCTCAACGAAAGCCATCTCCACGCCGGCCATCATCATGTGGAATCCGGTCACCACGCTGAGTTCGATGGTACCGGCGAGACACATTTCCGTGTCCGCATCGTCTCGGCGAATTTCGTTGGCATGAGCCGCGTTGATCGCCACCGCGCCGTCAACGAACTGCTGGCCGACGAGTTGAAGGCGGGCGTTCACGCGCTGGCTATCGAGCCCGCGGCGCCCGGCGAACAGACCCGCTGGTAAGCCAAGTCTTCGAGCTGGCCCGTAGCGCGTCTCGCGCTGCTCAGATTATCGCTTCGATCAGGAATGGCCCGCGCCGCGACAAGGCGGCATCGAGCAGCGCGTCGAACCGCTCGCAGGTGTCGGCACGCGCCGCCTCCACACCCATGCCTTTGGCCAGCGAAACCCAGTCCAGCGCCGGATGGTCGAGGTCGAGCATGCGCCTGGCATTTTCGCCGATCGCGTTCACCCCGACATTGCGCATCTCGCCATGGAGGATCGCATAGGTGCGGTTGGAAAAGACGATCGTCACCACGTCGAGCCTTTCCCGCGCCTGCGTCCACAGGCCCTGCACCGTGTACATGCCGCTGCCGTCGGCCTCCAGATTGATCACCTTGCGGCCGGGACAGGCGATCGCCGCGCCTGTCGCCAGCGGAATGCCGCCGCCGATCGACCCGCCCGTGCCCATCATGTAGTCGTGCGGCGCGGCAAAGGCCGACAGCGCGAAGAAACGTCGCGCCGAGGTGACGGCCTCGTCGCAGACGATCGCGTCGCCCGGCAGCTTTTTGGCCACCGAGAGTGCAATGGCATCTTCCGTCAAGCTGCCGGTTGGCGTTGCTTCCTCGGGAAAGGCGCTTGCAACCAACGCCGGCTGCGATTGCCTGACGCCCAGTTCGTCGCCAAGCGCCTCCAGTGCCGCATGCAGATCCTGACCATGGGCGGCGAGCGTCAGCACCTGGCAATCGTCACGAACAAGCCTTCCCGGTTTTCCCGGATAGGCGAAGAAGGCGACCGGCTCCTTGCCGCCGACCAGCACAAGGACATCGATATCCCTGAGCGCTGCCGTCGCCGCGTCGACCGGATAGGGAATGCGCGTCGGCGCGACACGCCCGCGCCCGCGCTGCATACGCGCGATCAAAACCTCGCTGAACAGCCTGACATCGCAGGCCGCTGAAATCTGGCCGGCGATCTCGAGGGCATCGGCCCGCGCCGCCCGTCCCCGGACGATCATGCCGGCGCGCCCGGGAGCGGCACGGATCGCGGTAGCCACCGCTCGCACGGCGTCGATGCCGACGGCTGGCGGCGATGCGAGTTCCACCTTGCCGGGCGAAACCGCGTCGGCGTCGCCCCAGGCCGCGTCCGCCGGCAGGATCAGCGTGGTGACACCCGGCGGTGTCAGCGAGGCGCGAAAGGCCGCCTCCGTGGCCGGTTGGACATCGGCAGGTCCTCCGATGCGGCGCACCCACTTCGACATCGGCGCCGCCAGCCCCTCGATATCGCTGGTGAGCGGCGCGTCGAGCGGCAGATGGTAGGAGGCATGGTCGCCGACGATATTGATCATCGGGCTGAAGGCGCGCCTTGCATTGTGCATGTTGGCCAGCCCATTGGCGAGGCCCGGGCCGGTGTGCAGCAGCGTCGCGGCGGGACGATCGGTCATGCGCGCATAGCCGTCGGCCGCACCCGTCACCACCCCCTCGAACAGGCCGAGCACGCAGCGCATCGCCGGCTTGCGGTCGAGGGCCGCGACGAAATGCATTTCGGATGTGCCGGGATTGGCGAAGCAGACATTCACGTCATTGGCCAACAGCACGTCGCACAGAACATCGGCGCCATTCATGCGAATTTTCTCCCATTCACGAAGAGCAATTGCACCCGCGGATATCGGCACGGCAATATCCCGCCGCCGTTTTTGGCATGATCCAGCCACGGAATGGGCGAGCGACGGTCGGCAGGATCAGGCGACCGTCGATTTCAGGAACGCTGGCGCGGCGGCGTTCGGCGCATTGCCATCTCCGCCGAAATCGCGGTTGATGGACGGCCATTCGGGCCGGAGCGACGGAACAAACAATGCCTTCCCGCAGTTGAATATGCGAGCCCCATCAGAATGGCTCCGAAGGCAACGATCATGCGTGAGAACCAATCCGACGTCTTCCATCTCTTTTCGGAAATCTATGCGAACGCCGCCCAGGAAGAGATAAGTCTCCAGCAATATCTGCTCGCCTGCCGCGAGGACAAATCGATGTATGCCTCGGCGCCGGAACGAATGGTCGAGGCGATCGGCGAGCCAAACCTGGTCGACACCAGCAAGGACGAGCGGCTAGGCCGTATTTTCTCGAACCGGACCGTCAAGATATATCCCTCCTTCTCCGACTTTTACGGGATGGAGGATACGATCGAGCGCATCGCCGGCTATTTCCGCTATGCCTCCCAGGGCCTCGAGGAACGCAAGCAGATCCTCTACCTCCTGGGTCCGGTCGGCGGCGGCAAATCCTCCTTGGCCGAACGGTTGAAGAAATTGATGGAGGAGCGCCCGATCTACACGCTCAAGGTCGGCAACCAGATCAGTCCGGTTTTCGAATCGCCGCTTGGCCTGTTCCATCCCGATCGCATGAGCGATCTCCTGGAGGACAAATACGGGATAGCCCGGCGCCGCCTGAACGGACTTATCTCACCATGGGCGGCCAAGCGCCTCGACGAACTGTCCGGCGACATTTCCAAATTCAGCGTCGTCAAACTGATGCCGTCGCGGCTGCGCCAGATCGCCATCGCCAAGACCGAGCCTGGCGACGAGAACAACCAGGACGTCTCGGCCCTGGTTGGCAAGGTCGACATCAGGCAATTGGAAAATTTCAGCCAGTCCGACCCTGACGCCTATTCCTACAGCGGCGGGCTGAACCGAACGACGCAAGGCCTGCTCGAATTCGTCGAGATGTTCAAGGCGCCCATCAAGGTGCTGCATCCATTGCTGACGGCGACCCAGGAAGGCAGTTACAACGGCACCGAGAATTTTGGCGCCTTTCCCTACCAGGGCATCATCGTTGCCCATTCCAACGAATCCGAGTGGCAACAGTTCAAGAACAACAAGAACAATGAGGCGTTTCTCGATCGCATCCTCGTGGTCAAGGTGCCGTATTGCCTGCGCATCACCGAAGAGAGGCAGATCTACGAGAAGCTGCTGCGCGAGAGTGAATTGGCCGCCAGCCCTTGCGCGCCCGAGGTGTTGGACATCCTCAGCCGGTTCAGCGTCTCGACACGCCTTGCCGAGCACGACAATTCGCCGCTGCACACCAAAATGCGCGCCTATGACGGCGAGAACCTCAAGGAAGTCGACCCGAGGGCGAAGTCAGTCCAGGAATATCGCGACGCCGCCGGCGTCGACGAAGGCATGACCGGCGTCAGCACGCGCTTCGCCTTCAAGATCCTGTCGCAGACGTTCAACTACGATACCAACGAGGTCGCGGCGGACCCCGTGCATCTTATGTACATCCTGGAAGAAGCGATCAAACGGGAGCAGTTTCCGAAGGAGACGGAAGCCGCCTATCTCGAATTCATCAAGTCGGAACTGGCCGCCCGTTACGCCGAGTTCATCGGCCACGAGATCCAGAAGGCCTATCTGGAATCCTATAGCGAATATGGCCAGAACCTGTTCGACCGCTACATCGCCTATGCCGATGCCTGGATCGAGGACCAGGACTACAAGGACCCCGACACCGGCCAGATCCTCAACCGCGAGGTGTTGGACAACGAACTGTCGCAGGTCGAAAAGCCGGCAGGCATCGCCAATCCGAAGGACTTCCGCAACGAAGTGGTGAAGTTCACGCTGCGTGCCCGGGCACGCAACCATGGCCGCAACCCTTCATGGACGAGCTACGAGAAGCTGCGCGAGGTCATCGAAAAGCGCATGTTCGGCCAGGTCGAGGATCTCCTGCCGGTGATCAGCTTCGGCTCCAAGCAGGATAGCGTCACCGAAAAGCGGCACAATGAATTCGTCCAGCGGATGGTGGAGCGCGGCTATACGGAACGGCAGGTGCGCCGGCTGGTCGATTGGTACATGCGGGTGAACAAGGCGGGCTGAGAGCAAGTCCGAATGGTTGCATGCCGATCTTTATCGACCGCCGCTTGAATCCGAAGGACAAAAGCCTTGGCAACCGCCAGCGCTTTCTCAGGCGTGCCCGCGAGGAGCTCAAGCGCAGCATTCGCGACCAGATCCGCGCTGGGCGGATCGCCGACGTGGACGCGGAGCACGTCGTGCCGATGCCCGAAAGAGGCACTGGCGAGCCGACCTTCAACGACGCCAGGGACACCGGCCGGCGCCGGCACATCCTGCCGGGCAACAGGCAATTCTCCCAAGGCGACCTGATCCCCAAGCCCGGCCAGGGCGGAGGCATGGGCGGTTCGTCACCGGGAAAAACCGCGTCCGAGGACGACTTCCGTTTCGTGCTTTCGCGCGAGGAGGTGCTGGATCTCTTCTTCGAGGATCTCGAACTGCCCGACCTGGTCAAGCTCAACCTCAAGGAGATCCTTGCCTTCAAGCCGCGCCGGGCGGGTTTCGCCGCCACCGGTTCGCCAACCAACATCAATGTCGGCCGCACGATGCGCAACAGCCACGGCCGCCGCATTGCGCTCAGGCGCCCCAAGCAAGCGGCGGTCGACGCGATCATGCAGGAACTCGCCTTGCTGGAGGCCGCACCGCCTGATGCTCAAACGCGCGAGCGCGTCGTGGCGCTCAAAGAAGAGATCGAGCGGCTGGAGCGCCGGCGCCGGCGGATTGCCTTCGTCGACCCGGTCGACATCCGGTTCAACCGCTTCGACCAGCGCCCGGTGCCGAATGCGAAAGCGGTCATGTTCTGCCTGATGGATGTGTCGGGCTCGATGGGCGAGCGCGAGAAGGACCTGGCCAAGCGCTTCTTCGTGCTGCTGCACCTGTTCCTGAAGCGACGCTATGAACGCACCGAAATCGTCTTCATCCGCCACACGCACGAGGCGCAGGAGGTGGATGAGGAAACCTTCTTCTACTGCACGCAAAGCGGTGGCACCGTCGTTTCCACCGCGCTCGAGGAGATGCATCGCGTCATCGAGCAGCGTTACCCCGCGAGCGAGTGGAACATCTACGCCGCCCAGGCCTCGGACGGCGACAATTTCGCCACCGATTCCGAGCGCTGCATCGCCCTGCTGAACGGCAAGCTCATGCGCCTGTGCCAGTATTTCGCCTATGTCGAGATCATCGACGAACGCGAGAGTCACATCTTCGGCGCGACTGAAAACGGGACGTCGCTCTGGCGAGCCTACAGCGCCATCGAATCGAACTGGCCGAACTTCCAGATGAGCCGCATAGCCACGGCCGCCGATATCTATCCTGTCTTTCGTCAGCTCTTCGCCAAACAGCCCGCGCTCAGGAAGAGCGCCTGAGGGGAAACCATGGCCAGGACAGCCAGCAAACCGGGTTTGCTCTTTTCCGGATCCGACTGGGACTTCCAGAAATTGTCGCACGCCTACGACGCGATCGCGGCAATCGCCATCGAGGAACTCAAGCTGGACACCTATCCGGTGCAGATGGAAATCATTTCCTCGCAACAGATGCTCGACGCCTATTCATCGGTCGGCATGCCGCTGATGTACCGTCATTGGTCGTTCGGCAAGCATTTCCTGTACCAGGATTTTCTCTATCGCAAGGGTGGACGGGGCCTGGCTTACGAACTGGTCATCAACTCCAATCCCTGCATCGTCTATCTGATGGAGGAAAACACCATGGCCTTGCAGGCCCTGGTGACGGCGCATGCCGCGCTCGGACACAATCATTTCTTCAAGAACAATCATCTGTTCCGGCAGTGGACCGACGCCGGGGGAATTCTGAGCTATCTGGAGTTCGCCAAGGGCTACATTGCCCGATGCGAGGAGCGGCACGGACTGTCGGCCGTGGAAAGCATTCTCGACTGCGCCCACGCGCTGATGGAACAAGGCGTGTTCCGATATCACAGGCCGCCAAAGCTGTCGTCGGAGCGGCAGCGTGAAGGGCTGCGCGAGCGCCTGGAATATGAAGAACGCTCCTACAACGACTTGTGGCGCACGCTGCCTCCCTCGCAGGACAGCAGCAAGACCGAGAAGAAGGACGAAGGCTTGGCGGAGCGGAAGAAATCGCTCAACCTGCCCGAGGAAAATCTGCTCTATTTCCTCGAGAAGAACAGCCTTGTCCTGGAGCCCTGGCAGCGCGAGATCATCCGCATCGTGCGTATCGTCGCGCAGTATTTCTATCCGCAACGGCAAACGCAGGTGATGAATGAAGGCTGCGCCACCTTCGTGCACTACACCCTCATGAACGCATTGTTCGACCGCGGCCAGATCAACGAGGGCGCCATGCTCGAGGTCCTGCGCAACCATTCCAATGTGATCTTCCAGCCGGCCTTCGACGACCCCCGGTTCTCCGGTATCAACCCATACGCGCTCGGCCTCGACATGATGCAGGACATACAGCGCATTTCGACCGCGCCGACGGCGGAGGACCGCGACTGGTTTCCCGACATCGCGGGCCGCGGTGACTGGCGCGATGTGCTCCTGGACGCCTGGGCCAACCACCGCGACGAATCCTTCATCCGCCAGCACCTCAGCCCAGCCCTGATACGGAAATGGCGAATGTTTGTCCTCGCCGATCAGGCCGACGACGCCCATTACGAGGTGGCCTCGATCCACAATGAGCGCGGCTACCAAAAGATACGTGCCGCGCTGGCCCAGAGCTACGACATCGGCGCGAGCCGGCCGGATATCCAGGTGGTGGATGTCGACCTGCTCGGTAACCGGCATTTGCGGCTGCAGCACAAGGTGAAGGAGGGCGTACTGCTCGACAGTGGCAGCCGCGACGCGACCCTGCGCCATGTCCGAAGCCTCTGGGGCTATGAGGTCAGCCTCACTTCGGTCGACGCCGAAACCGGTGCGACGCTCAGCGAACGGTCAAGCAATGACTGTTGAATTTCCGCCCGGCCGCATCGGCGGTGCCAGGCACAACGAGTGGAACACGCCACGGACAGCCGGTGCGCTCAACCGACCGTCGATTTCAGGAACGCCAGCGCGGCAGCGGTCAGCGCGTCGCCGTCCTCGCCGAAATCGCGGTTGATCGACATGTGCGTATAGGCACTGCCGTCGAACAGCGTCACCTCGGTTCCGCTGGCGCGCAGGCGCTGGGCAAAGGCCGTGGACTGCTCGCCGCGACCGTCGGCGCGGGAATACGCGATGAAGGTCGGCGGATGCTTGCGGCCGTCGACATAGCTCGCCGGTGACAGTGCCGCCCACTGCGAAGGATCGGAAAAGACACGCGAATAGGCCCTTACCATGCCGCCACTTCCGGCAAGGGCGGCGAGATCGTAGGCCCTTGTATCGTCGAGAAGCAGGCCAGCGACGCCGGGCAATCCGCCGCGCATGCCGGTCAGGGCAACCAGATGGCAGCCGGCCGAATGCCCCATGCCGACGATGCGGTCGGGATCGCCGCCATATTGGGCGACGTTGGTCCTGACATAGGCATAGGCCCTCTCCACGTCGCCCGCCTGGATGGCGACATCAGCCTGCGGCAGCATGCGGTAGTCGATGGAGACGAAGCAGAAGCCGTTGGCAAGCAGGAAGGCCGGCTTGGCGTTCACCTGGCTGCGTTTGCCGGTCCGCCAGGCGCCGCCATGGACGAAGAAGACCACTGGCAGGTCTTTCGCGCCATCGGGCGCGTAGATATCGAGCTTGGCCGGACCGTAGTCGACAGTTTCGGCGGATGGCATGTCTCGCGCTATCGTGCCGGTTGGCAACAAGGCAGCCACCGAGGCCAGGAGCAAGGTTCGCCGATCGATCGTCATCGGCGAAGAATGCATCCCGGCGGGCGGAAGTTCCAGCGAGGATTGGCAAGGCAACGGCTCGATAGCGATTCCAGGAGAAATGCGCAGCGGTTTTCCGTCCGGAATTTCGTAAGCACAAAGAGTTAGAGCGGCTCGGCGATCCTACCAACACTGAAACGCTTTAACTGTCGCCGGCCGGCCGGATCCTGACCCTGGCAATCCGGTTCTTGTCGCGTTTCATGACGACGAAGCGCTTGCCGTGGAAGGTAAAAGCCTGCTTCTCCTCGGGGATCGATTGCGCCTCGTGGATGACGAGGCCGGCGATGGTCGTCGCCTCTTCGTCCGGCAGGTTCCAGTCGAGCGCCCGGTTGAGGTCGCGGATCGGCACCGTGCCTTCGACGACGACGGAGCCGTCCGCCTCCTGCTTGACGCCCTGGATGTCAACATCGTGCTCGTCCGCGATCTCGCCGACGATCTCCTCGATAATGTCCTCCAGCGTCACCAGCCCTTCGACCTCCCCATATTCGTCGACGACGACGGCAAAATGCGTCTTGCGGCGCAGGAAGGCGTTGAGCTGTTCCTGCAAGGTCGTGGTGTCGGGCACGAACCACGGTTTTGACGCGATCTTCATCACGTCGATCCGCGAGAAATCATTGCCGACTTCGTTCAGCGCGCGCAGCAGATCCTTGGCGTGCAGCACGCCGACAATATTGTCGAGTGAACCTTTCCAGAGCGGCATGCGGGTGTGCGGACTCTGCAGGATCTCGCGCACCACCGCTTCCGGCGCATTGTCGGCATTGACCGAGCGCATATTCGTGCGGTGGACCATGACGTCGGAAACTTCGAGCTCTTCGAGGTCGAACAGGCCGCCGATGCGGTCGCGATCCTCACGCACCACCTGGCCGTCGCGGCGGAAATCGTCGACCGCGCCGCGCAACTCGTCCTGGCTCGACCGCTGCGGCTCGATGCGCGACAGTTCATAGCCGAACATGGCAAGCAGGCGGGTGCGCACGGCAACGATCAGGACGACGAGGATGGCAAGAACGGCGAAGACGACCCAGCCAGTGTCCATCTCAGCCGGCTTTCCCGTTGCCTGGATGGTTTTCCCTGAGGAACGCCAGCACTTCCGAGGCCGGCACATCCTTGGCGATGAAGGCCTCGCCGATGCCGCGTGTCAGAATGAAGGTCAGCGCGCCGCGCGACACTTTCTTGTCCTGCGTGATGAATGAAAGCAGCGCATCCGCATCGGGCAAGTCGCCCGGAATGTCGGCCATCCGCCACGGCAGCCCGACGGCACGCAGATGCGCCTCGACGCGGGCCGCGTCGTCGGGGCTGGCGAGATTGAGCCGAGAGGAGAACCGGTACGCCAGCGCCATGCCGATGGCGACCCCCTCGCCATGGACGAGCCGCGTCCCGTCATACTGCGTGGCGGCTTCGAGCGCGTGCCCGAACGTATGGCCGAGGTTGAGCAGAGCGCGGTCGCCGGTCTCGAACTCGTCGCGGGCAACGACATCGGCCTTGGCACGGCAGGCTTCGGCAATGGCCTCGACCCGCTCCGGTCCGCCGGCGAACACCTTTTCCCAATTCGTTTCCAGCCAGGCGAAGAAATCCGGCCGGTCGATCAGCCCGTATTTGGCAAGCTCGGCATAGCCGGCGCGAAATTCGCGGATCGGCAGCGTGTCGAGCACTTCGGTATCGGCCAGCACCAGCTTGGGCTGGAGGAAGACGCCGACGAGGTTCTTGCCGCGCGGGCTGTTGATGCCGGTCTTGCCGCCGACCGAGGAATCGACCTGCGCCAGAAGCGATGTCGGAACCTGCACGAAATTCATGCCACGCCGCACGATCCCGGCGGCAAAACCGGTGAGATCGCCGATGACGCCGCCGCCAAGCGCGATGACGACGTCGCCGCGCTCCAGCCTGGCGGCCAGGACGCCGTCGACAACCGCCTCGAGATGGGCAAAGCTCTTGGTTTTTTCGCCGGGCGGCATCGTGATGATCGCGGGCTGGATGCCACTCTTCTCGAGCCCGGCCCTCAGCGTATCGAGATGCGCGGCGGCGACGTTCTCGTCGGTCACCACAGCGGCGCGCGTGCCCGGCAGCCGGCGCGAAATCTCAACGCCGGCGCGCGACAGCAGGCCGGAGCCGATCAATATGTCGTAGGCGCGGTCGCCCAGACCGACTGTGACTGTGACTGGCTGATCCGCGCTCATGATTCGACCTCGCCCGTCGCGGCTATCGCATCGATGCCGAAATGCCGGCAGAGCGCCTCGATCACCTCGGCCGCGATGACCTCCTTGCGATCGTCGCGGGTCGGCACGGTGACGTCAGAGGTGGCATAGACCGGATAGCGTTCCGCCATCAGCCGCTCCAGCACGGCGCGGGGATCGGCGCTTTTCAAGAGCGGCCGGTTCTGCTTCTTGGAAACGCGGTCCATCAGAAGGTCGAGCTCGGCCTTCAGCCAAACCGAGACGCCATGGGCGGCGATGGCCTCGCGCGTCTGCGCGTTCATGAAGGCACCGCCGCCGGTCGACAGAACCTGCGGGCCGTTTTCCAGCACGCGCAGGATGACACGCTGTTCCAGGGCCCTGAACTCGGTTTCGCCATAGCGCTCGAACAGCTCCGGAACCGTCATCCGCGACACGCTTTCGATCTCCTGGTCGCTGTCGATGAAGGGCAGCGAAAGCATGGTCGCCACCTTGCGGCCGATCGCCGTCTTGCCGGCGCCCATCAGCCCGACAAAGACGATGGACCGGCTGCCCAGCCGGCCAAGCAGCGCGGCATGGGTCTCGCCTGGGGAATTTGCCTGTAGCGCGTTCATCGGCTGCTTCTTTGGGCCTCTTTGCCGGCGTATCGACATGAAAAGCCGGTTTGCGTCAAGCGTGCCAAGTGCGATGGGCCGATATGGACAGAGCGACGCTTGCATCGGAAGTTGCTAACAGGGGTCCGCTTCTTCCTTGAATTGGCCGGATTGGCGTCCCATAAGGGCACAGGGTTTGGAAACGCAGAACAAGAAGACGGGCGAGAACTGAATGCCGACACTGTTTCGCTTTGTCGTGACCCTCGCGATTCTGGCCGGCATTGCCTATGGTACGATGTTCGCGCTGGTGATGTTCGTCGAGCCGAAAAAAGCCGAGATGAGCGTGCGTATTCCGCCGGAAAAGCTCAATCCGAAGAAAAACTGAACCCCAAGAAGACCGACTCGGAACCGCCTCAAGGACATGAACAGCGCCGCTCGCATCGAGGCCTTCCTGGAAATGATGAGCGCCGAGCGGGGAGCGGCGGAGAACACGCTTTCCTCCTATCGCCGCGATCTCGAGGATGCTTCCGGCGGGATCGGTGGCGGACTTGCCCGCGCCGGCGCCGCCGACATCAGGGCCTATCTCGACGATATCGCCGCGCGCGGCTTCGCGCCGACCTCGCAGGCGCGCAAACTGTCGGCGATCCGCCAGTTCTTCAAGTTCCTCTACGCCGAGGGCCTGCGCGCGGATGACCCCACCGGCACGCTGGACAGCCCGAAAAAAGGCCGTCCGCTGCCCAAGACGATGAGCGAGGCCGAAACCGGCCGGCTGATCGATCGCGCCGCGCAGGAAGCCGGCGATGACCGGCTCGGTCACGCCGACAGGCTGGCGGCCTTGCGCCTGCATGCGCTGGTCGAAGTGCTCTACGCCACCGGACTGCGCGTTTCCGAGCTGGTCGGCCTGCCGGTGACAGTGGCGCAGCGCGACGATCGTTTCTTCATGGTACGCGGCAAGGGCGACAAGGAACGCATGGTGCCGCTGTCGGCCAAGGCGCGTGCGGCGATGCGGAGCTGGCTTGACGCCCGGGCCAAGCTGCCCGCTTTCGCCAACAGCCCGTTCCTGTTTCCGGCGGCATCCGACAGCGGCTATCTCTCGCGCCAGGTCTTTGCCCGTGACCTGAAAGGATTGGCCGCGCGCGCCGGCATCGCCTCGGCCAAGATCTCGCCGCACGTGCTGCGCCATGCTTTCGCCAGCCATCTCCTGCAGAACGGCGCCGACCTGAGAGCCGTTCAGCAACTGCTTGGCCATGCCGACATATCGACGACACAGATTTACACCCATGTGCTGGAAGAGCGGCTGGTGCGGCTGGTCAACGATCATCATCCGCTTGCCGACTAGGCCTCATATCGCTATGTGAGGACGACATTTCACCGCCCGGAGCCTTGGTTTCAACGGTTCCGCGGTCATTGCCTTCCGACGTATCGGTCCGCCCACGCATGTACAATTACCTCGATTTCGAAAAGCCGGTGCAGGATCTTGAGCTCAAGATCCTCGAGCTCAAGAAGCTTGCCGAGAACGGCGAGGCGGTCGATGTCGCCGATGAGATCACCAGGCTCGAGAAGCGCTCGCGCGACGCGCTGCGCGAACTCTACAAGGCGCTGACGCCGTGGCAGAAGGTGCAGGTGGCGCGCCACTCCGACCGGCCGCACTGCATCGACTACATCAAGGGCCTGTTCAGCGACTTCACGCCACTCGCCGGCGACCGCAATTTCGGCGAGGACCAGGCGATCGTCGGCGGCTTTGCCCGTTTCCGCGGCGAGCCCATCGCGATTCTCGGCCAGGAAAAGGGTTCGGACACGGCGAGCCGCCTGAAGCACAATTTCGGTTCGGTGCGCCCCGAAGGCTATCGCAAGGCGGTGCGGCTGATGGAACTGGCCGACCGTTTCAAGATCCCGCTTTTGACACTGGTCGACACGGCCGGCGCCTATCCCGGCGTTGGCGCCGAGGAGCGCGGCCAGGCCGAAGCCATTGCCCGATCGACCTCGGCCTGCCTTGGCCTGAAAGTACCGTCCATCTCGGTGGTTATCGGCGAAGGCGGTTCGGGCGGCGCCATCGCGATTGCCACCGCCAACCGCGTCTACATGCTCGAACACGCCATCTATTCGGTGATTTCGCCCGAGGGTGCCGCCTCCATCCTGTGGCGCGACACGACGCGCTCCAAGGACGCGGCGACCAACATGAAGATCACCGCGCAGGATCTTTTGGAACTGAAGGTCATCGACGCCATCATCCCCGAGCCGATGGGCGGCGCGCAGCGCGCGCCCGAAACGGTGATTGCCGCGACCGGCGATCTCATCGCCAAGACGATGAAGGAATTCGCCGGCGCCAACATCGATTTCCGCGAACAGCGCCGCGAGAAATATCTGGCGATGGGCCGCAGCCTCTGACGCCGCTTGGGCGGCGGAACAGGGCTGACGGAAGCTGTCTGTCCACCCCAAATGTGGCGGCGATGAGCAGTTTCGCCACAAAAATGCCGCCCCATTCGGTTCAATGAAATCACCGCGGGAGATTGGCCGAGCCTTGCGGTAAGGAATTTTCAAGGTTAACGGGCTTACGGTCCGTCAGTGTTCAGCATGCGGGTGTGGCCGTTTCGAAGCCATTGGCCCGAAAGAAAAGACATAGCCTTATCCATGTTTGCCAAGCTTGCTCGTACTGGAGTTCTTGCCGCCTCGATTGCCGTCGCGGGCTGTAATGATTCGTCGATGAAGGACTTTGCCCCGGAAGCCAACAAGCCGCTGCCCGACAAGATCCTTGCCGATATGAGAGCCAAGGGCATGGTCCGCACCTCTTCGGTAATGGCGCGCATCTTCAAGGAAGAAGGCAAGCTCGAGATCTGGAAGGCCAAGACCAACGGTCGCTACGACATGGTGGCGAGCTACGACATCTGCAAATGGTCGGGCAAGCTCGGGCCGAAATACACCGAAGGCGACCGCCAGGCGCCGGAAGGTTTTTACACGGTTCGCCCGTCGCAGATGAATCCGCGCTCGAATTACCATCTGTCGTTCAACATCGGCTTTCCCAACGCTTATGATCGTGCCAATGGCCGCACCGGCCAGAACCTGATGGTCCATGGCGCCTGCTCTTCATCGGGGTGCTATTCGATGACCGACGCCCAGATCGAGCAGATCTACGCCTTCGGCCGCGACGCCTTCCAGGGTGGCCAGACCGAGTTCCAGATCCAGGCTTTTCCGTTCCGCATGACAGCCGCCAACATGGCGCGCTACCGCAACGACCCGAATTACGAATTCTGGAAGATGCTCAAGGTCGGCTACGACAATTTCGAGGTCACCAAGGTGCCACCGAAAGTCGACGTCTGCGAGAAGCGCTACGTCTTCAACCAGGTCGCTCCCGATGGGCAGACCTTCAATCCGACCGGCCCCTGCCCGGCGACCACGCAGCCGGATTCGCTTAAGAGCGCCTACAACGCCTATCAAAGCACCTATGACGCGGCCTTCAACAGCGCGCTCAAGGCCAGCGTGCCGCCACCCAAGCCGACGATTGCCGGCATCAAGGAAGCCAGCATCGTCTCCGACTGGTCCAAGCGCCGGGCACGTGGCGAGCGCGTGCCGATCGATCCGCCGTCGCTCAACACCGACGGTTCGGTCACCGAGACGGCGCGCATGGGCCGCATCGATTCGCCTGCCGGTCGCAAGATGGCCGCGCTCGAGGCCGAAAAGGCCGCCAAGGAGAAGGCCGAGCGAGAGCGGGTGGCGGCCATAGAAGCGGCAAAAGCGGCGAAGGAAGCCGCCAAAGCGCAAGCGTTGGCCGAAAAGGAAGCTGCCAAGGCGCAAGCCGTGGCTGCGAAGGAAGCGGCCAAGGCCGCCAAGGAAGCTCCGGTTGCCACCGCGACCATCGCGGCTCCGGCGGAGACCGCGCCGGCAGCCGAGACGCAGGCTGCGAGCGCCGACGAAAGCCGGGTTACGAAGCTGAAGAACAAGCTGCTCGGCATGTTCGGCGGCTGAGGTTTTCGCCTTGGCCGAACTGATAGCTATCTACGACCTCAAGGGGCTGAACTGCCCTTTGCCAGTCCTCAAGGCGAAAAAGCGCCTGGCCGGGATGCAGCCCGGCAGCAGGCTCTGGCTCGAAACCACCGACCCTCTGGCTGTTATCGATATTCCTGCCTTCTGCGCCGACAGTGGACATCAGTTGATCGAGACGGCGGCGATGTCCGGTGGCCATCGCTTTCTGGTCGAACGCGGCGAATACCAATCGTAGGAGGCTAACGTCCGGCGATCGCCAGCGGATTGTTTTCCAGCGCCGCGCGGTCGGGCGTGTCGACCGACGGCCGGTTGATGAAGGCGGCGAACAGCCGGCGCACATAGTCTTCCGGCATGTCGAGCGTAATCAGCACAAGCCGCGTGCCGCGCTGGCTGTCCGGCCAGGACGGCAATCGCACCGGCGGATGCAGGATCTTCTGGACGCCATGCACGACCAAGGGCCGCGACGGATCCTCCTGCAATTCGATGACGCCCTTCATCCGCAGCAGGTGCTCGCCATGTGTGGAACGCAGGAGATCGAGGAACATCTCGATGGCTGAAAACGGCACCGGGCCGTCATGCACCAGCGAATGGGTTTTTACGCGCTGATCGTGGCGATGGGCATGGTCATGCCCTTCATGGTCATGGTCATGATGGTCATGGTGGTGGTGATCATGCGTGGCCTCTTCGCCGAGCCAGCGCCGCACGTCGGCGGACTTGGTCGCAGGATTGTAGAGACCGCAGTCGAACAATGCGGCCACCCCGGTTTTCGCCTCCCCGGCATCGAGCAGTCGAGCCCCGGGATTGATCTGCCGCAAGCGCGCGCGCAGCGTGTCGAGGTCGCCGTGATCGGTGGCCAGATCGGCCTTGGAGATGACGATGCGGTCGGCCACGGCGACCTGCTTGACCGCCTCGACATGCGCATCGAGCGTAGCATTGCCGTTGACCGCATCCACCAGGGTGATGACGCCGTCGAGCCGAAAGGCCTGGACCAGCGCCGGATGGGCCATGATCGACTGCAGCACCGGCGCCGGGTCGGCCAATCCCGTGGTCTCGACGATGACGCGGCCAAGCCGGGCGATACGGCCGGTCTGCAGCCGGTCGACCAGGTCGGCCAGCGTGTCGACAAGTTCGCCGCGCACCGTGCAGCACAGACAGCCGTCGGAAAGCTGGATGATGCCGTCGGAGGCCTGCTCGACCAGCAGGTGGTCGATCGCTACCTCACCGAGCTCGTTGATGATGACCGCGGTGTCGACGAGCGCCGGATCCTTCAGGAGCCGGTTGAGCAATGTCGTCTTGCCGGCGCCGAGAAAGCCGGTTAGCACCGAGACTGGGATCGGGAAACCGCTCATCTGGTTCTGCCTTCTAATTTGGGCATGATCTCTCGCGAAAGCCGGATTTCACTTTTTGGATCGTGCTCTAATTCGCGACCTTGGCCGGCTGGTCGCCTTGGGCGGCGGCACCCACGACTTTCGGGCCCGTGCCGGCGGGGACCGGCTTGTCGGGCCGCCAGGTCGGGATTGGCACGTCGGCATATTCCTGCGCGCCCTCGTCAAGGATCGCCTTCGGCGCCGGACCCGTGGCGCCGCCAAGGCCGACGGCAACCAGTGTCGGCACATGGTCGAGCTTCTCCCGATAGGGCGATTTAGGCTGGTCCTTGGCGGCGGCCGGCGGCGGCGCCTCGGACTGCTCCGCCTTCCTCTTCTTCTTGCAGACTTCGTCATGCATGTCGTTGGGCGAGATCAGATCACCGTAGGGAGCGAGCGTGGTGACGGTGGTGGACCCGGCGGCAGGTGCGTCAAAGCCCTGATCGAGCAATTTGGCCGCGGCTTCGGCGCGGCTGACCGCCGACTTCTCGCCAAGCACGACCGCCACCAGCGTACGTCCGTTGCGGGTCGCCGACCCGATCATGTTGAAGCCCGACGGGCAGACAAAGCCGGTCTTCATGCCGTCGGCGCCGGGATACCGGCCGATCAGGAGATTGTAGTTCGGAATGGCCCTATTGCCGACCGCGAGCCCCTCGATCGAGAACCACGGCGCATATTGCGGGAACTCGCGGCGGATCGCCATCACCAGGATCGAAAGGTCGCGTGCCGTCGTGTACTGGTCGGGCGAGTAAAGGCCGTTCGGGTTGACGAAATGGGTGCCGTTCATGCCGAGCCTAGCCGCCTCGGCATTCATCCTTTCAGCGAAGGCGGCCTGCGAGCCGCCGACATTCTCGCCGACCGCCATGGCGATGTCGTTGGCCGACTTGACCAGCATCATCTTCAGCGCATTGTCGAGCCGCATCACCGAGCCGGGCTTGAAACCCATCTTGCTTGGCGGTTCGCCGGCGGAATGTTTGGTCACTTTGATCGGCGAATCGAGCTGGACTTCTCCGGCCGCGATCGCCCGGAAGGTCACATAGGCGGTCATCAGCTTGCTGAGCGAGGCCGGATACCAGCGCTTGAAGGCATCCTGGTGCTGCAGGATCTGGCCGCTCTTCAGGTCGAAGACCACCACCGGATTGGCCAGCGCTGGCCCAGCCAGGACGGACAGCATGATTGCGCCAGCCGGGAATAGTTTGAGGAAATGCCTGTACCGCATGATCGAATCCGAAATCGCCTCTTGCCCTGATTGCCCCTGGCTCCGTAAGATTTCATTACGTGACCGCCAGCATAAGGATCCGACCCTCAAAAACCGGACCGCATTATTGCGGTGCTATTTACCCTATGTGACGCCAACATGGCAAAGCGCCTGACAATCACAATTGCAAGGCACCCCGCACCCAATTGCAAACCACCAGGCTGAAGCCGGCTGCACCAACAACGAAATGGAACCATCATGCCGATCCTCAACCGCGCCGCCGAAATGCAGGACGAAGTCGCCGGCTGGCGACGGCATTTGCACCAGACGCCAGAACTGAACTTCGATGTCTTCAAGACGGCGGCCTTCGTCACCGAAAAGCTGAAAGAGTTCGGCTGCGACGATGTGGTGACCGGCCTCGGCAAGACGGGCGTCGTCGGCATCATTCGCGGCCGTCAGGGGGAAGGCCCCACAATCGGGTTGCGCGCCGACATGGATGCACTGCCGCTCAAGGAGATCACCGGCAAGCCCTACGCCTCGACCGTTCCGGGCAAGATGCATGCCTGCGGCCATGACGGCCACACCGCGATGCTGCTCGGCGCGGCGAAATATCTCGCCGAGACGCGCAACTTCACGGGCTCCGTGGCGGTGATTTTCCAGCCGGCGGAAGAAGGCGGCGGCGGCGGCAACGAGATGGTCAAGGACGGCATGATGGAGCGTTTCGACATCGCTAAAGTGTTCGGCATGCACAACATGCCCGGCCTGCCGGTCGGCCAGTTCGCCATCCGTCCGGGCCCGATCATGGCGGCGACGGCCGAATTCACCATCACCGTGAAAGGCCGGGGCGGCCATGCGGCGATGCCGCACGGCACGATTGATCCGATCGTCATCACCAGCCAGTTGGTCGGCGCCTTGCAGACGATCGCCTCGCGCAGCACCGATCCGGTCGAGGCGGTGGTGGTGTCGGTGACCAAGTTCCACGCCGGCGACGCCTACAACATCATCCCGGAATCGGCCGAGATCGCCGGCACCGTGCGCACGCTGAAGAAGGAAGTGGCCAGGAAGTCGGAAGAGCGGATCCGCGCCATCTGCGCGGGACTTGCCACCGCCTACGGCGCGACGATCGAGGTCGACTACGACGCGAACTACCCGGTGACTTTCAATCATGCGGATGAGACGGTCTTCGCCAGCGATGTGGCCGCCGACGTGGCGGGCGATGCCCAGGTGCACCGCGAGATCCAGCCGGTGATGGGCGGCGAGGATTTCTCCTACATGCTGGAAGCCCGGCCTGGAGCCTTCATCTTCATCGGCAATGGCGAGACCGCCGGTCTCCACAATCCGGCCTACGACTTCAACGACGAAGCCATCCCGCACGGCATGAGCTATTGGGTGAAACTGGCGGAGACGGCGCTAGCCGCCTGAGGCCGGTCTTATAAAGCGCCGGCCGAATTGCGTTCGGCCGGCCCTCTTGGCGAAACGATCCGAAGCGGCTATGTGTCGGGCCGCGTGGTCCCGTAGCTCAGTAGGATAGAGCGGCAGATTCCTAATCTGTAGGTCACAGGTTCGATTCCTGTCGGGATCACCATGCTTTCAATTTTACGATGGCTACGTGCAGTAAGCTGCCCGGTTGGCGACCCGCTTTCTACACGTCACTTGCCGACATAGGCGGCCAATTCATCGGGCGTCCCCATCGGGAATGCCTGCTTGAGGTAGTCGAGGAACGCGGACACCCGAGCGCTTAGCAGCCGCCTGGACGGGTAGAGCGCCCACAAGGTGATGTCGCCTCCCTCGACATCACCCCAATGGATCAGCGAGCCGTCAGCTATGTCGTGGCTGACAAGCGACACGGGGAGGCGGCCCGCACCGACCCCCGCTCGCACCGCACCCCGGACCATGATCAACGATGACAGGGTCAGAACTGGCTGGATCGCGATAGTTGCCCGGCCAGTGGGCGTCTTCACGGCCCAGATCGGTCGATCGCCGGCCGTGCGCACGACCGCGGGAGCGGGGTGGTGCCCGGGCGGCCGCGCGAGGTCAGGGCTTGCCACGACCACCAGCCGATCGCGCAGGAAGACTCGTCCGACGAGGCTGTCATCCGGATCGGGATTGACCCTGATCACCAGATCAAATCCCTCCTCGATCATGTCGACGGAGCGGTCTTCCGTCGACACATCGAGCCTCACTTCCGGATACTTCAGGGCGAACCCGGCGGCGATCTTTCCCATCGCGGTCTGCGAAAAAACCAGTGGCGCGCTGATCCGCAACCTGCCTCGCGGCCTTTCACCTCCCGAGGAGATCGCTGCGGCTGTCTCGTCGAGTTCGGTAAGCAGCCGGCCCGCACGTTCGTATAGCGCGCGCCCTTCCTCCGTCAGCTTGAGCATGCGTGCGCCGCGTTCGAACAGGCGCAGACCAAGGCTGGCCTCAAGCTCCGCGACCCGACGCGACAGCGTCGCCTTAGGGCGAGCGGCAGCGCGGGCGGCACGCCCGAAGCCGCCGTGGCGCGCCACGATGACGAAATCAGCGAGAGCAAGCAGATCCATGTGTTCCACCAGTGATACGCTGCGTTCAAATATCACACCTATTGGCCCATGTGTGAACCACTCATATTGGGGTCGTCAAGCAACCCAACTCGGAGAAACAATCATGACTATCCTCGTTACCGGCGCCACTGGCCGTGTCGGCCGCCAAGTCGTCCAGCAGCTCGTCAAGCGCGGCGCCGATGTGCGCGTCCTCGTTCGTGACATCTCGAAGGCTGACTTTCCGGCCGTTGTAGGGGTCGTGCAAGGCGAACTGCTCGATATCGACTCGCTGCGCAAAGCGTTTGCTGGCGTCAACACACTGTTCCTGCTCAACGCGGTGTCGGGGGACGAATTCACCCAGGCGCTCATCACCCTGAACATTGCCCGCGAGTCAGGCGTCGAGCGGGTTGTCTACCTGTCGGTGATCCACAGCGATCGTTTCGTCAACGTGCCGCATTTCGCCGTGAAGTCCGGCGCGGAGCGGATGATCGAACAGATGGGCTTCAGCGCCACTATCCTGCGCCCGGCCTACTTCATCGACAATGAACTCATGATCAAGGATGTCATCTTCAACCATGGGATCTATCCGATGCCGATCGGAGCCAAGGGCATCGCCATGGTCGACGCCCGCGACATTGCCGAGGTCGCAGCCGTCGAGCTGGTCCGTCGTGACCAGGCCCCGGGCAAGCTGCCGATCGAAATCATCAATCTGGTCGGCCCCGATACGCTGACTGGCTCAGATGTAGCGGCGATCTGGTCGGATGTCCTGGGCCGCCCGATTGCCTATGGCGGCGATGATCCTACCGGGTTCGAGCAGAATCTGGCGAACATCATGCCCAAGTGGATGGCCTATGAAATGCGCCTGATGGCCGAGCGCTATGTCGCCGACGGCATGCTTCCTGGGGCCGGCGACGTCGAGCGTTTGACAGGGATCCTGGGCCGCCCGCTGCACTCCTATCGCAACTTCGCGACTGAGCTTGCAGCATCGGTCTGAGGCCAACCGCATTCGCACTCAGCCTCAAGCAGCTGACAGTTCTATGGCTGGAATCAATCCCTACTTGGGCTTGTCGCTCGGCGTCCATTTGAAGTGGTCGCCGTCTTTCTCGATCTGCCCAATACCGGGGAACGGAAAGTGCGGTGCGAAGATCATCTCGTGGTCCTTGGCCAGCGTGGCCAAGGTCCTGGCCCTGTTCTGCTCACCTTCCGGTTTGTCGCCGTCGAAGGCCACGGCCCAGTCCGGCTTGGCGAGCGAGATGATTGAGCTGTGCACCGTGTCGCCAATATCGAACAGCCGTTCTTTTCCGGACTTTATCTGATAGCCGACATGGCCGGGTGTGTGTCCCTTGAGCGCCACCGAGGTGATGCCAGGCGCGACCTCGGCGCCGGCCTTGAACGGTTTCACATGGTCGGCAATGACCTTGATGATATCGGCCGCATCCTTGTTGGACTTGGCAAAATCCCACTCCACGTCAGACATCCTTATCGTGGCGTTGGGAAAAGCCAGTTTGTCGTCCTTGACCAGCCCTCCAATGTGGTCGGGATGAGAATGGGTGATCAATATCTCGCTGACGTCAGCGGGTTTGATGCCGGCCTTGGCCAGGCTGTCCTGCAGCGCGCCGCCGACACCCGTGTCGATCAACACGACACTGGTCTTCGATTTGACCAGTAGGGCGTCGACGCTCAGCGTGATGGTATCGGTCGGCGCTCCCGCCGCCTTGAGCAGCTCGCCGACTTCCGCGGGGCTGTGATCGAGGCCGAAGGTCTTGCCGTCGTTGGGCTTGACGAACTGGGCGTCGTGCAGGGCGACGATGTCGAGTGTGCCAAGTTTGAATGACTTGGCATCCGGCTGCTGCGCCGGCATCTGCGCCATTGCCAGCCCGTGATGGAGCAGCATCAAGGTCGTTGTGGCCAACAGCCTGGTGGAATTGAACCTTGTCATGCGGGTATCCTCTGGCCGCGGAGGCGCGACCGTACCGGGAAGACAGCTGGTGCGGCGGACAATTCCGGGGTTGGCCGATCACAAATTCGCTAGGGATATAGGTCTCGGGCACGGTCCGGCAATGGCGACCCGTCGCCGATAGCCCCTTCCTGGGACGGCTCGGCAGGCTGGGCATGGCGCATAGCCCAGAGGGCCCTATTCGTCCGCGCTCAGTGTCGGCTCACTTCGCCTGGACCATCGGCGACGCCCACGCGATGACGGTAGACCATTTCCCAGCCCTTCCAGCCCGTGAACAGAAGAATGAGAACCACGATCAGCGAGAGGACCAGGCCGGTGGGTACCACCGCCGTCTCGCCATGGGCATAGCGAGAGTACCAGTTGTAGAGTTCGATCAGGACGACGAGCACATTGCCGCCGGCGTGGAGCCACGCGTCACGCAAATTGCGGATTTGAACATCGCCAAGGACATCGGTCAGCCCGGCAAGAGCTGCCAAGGCGGCCATTATCAGGCCCGCCCCAAGCAGCCAGAGACTGGCGGTCACCCATCCCGGATTGCCTGTTCGCCAGAAGATCAGGTCGCAAACGAAGGTGGCGACGAAGAAAGCGATCGGGAAGGGGATCAGCATGGGATGGATCGGGTGGCCGCCAATGCTTGCCGTGCTTTGCGGGTTGCGGGCCATGGTAATGCCTCCAAAGGCAGTCGCGCGCGACTGCGGTGCATCTCTGAAAGACAGTGTGACGTAAAACGCCGGCTGCAGCTGAATGTTCCACAACCCAAAGCGGCAGAGCTCCGAAGCGGAAAGGCGCGCGGGAACAAACCGGTCAGGTGGCGGAGCTGGTTGAGTGAAGTCGTGGGCGGATAGCTTGCCGCAATAGGCGCAAAGCAATCCGTGCTTACCCGCCATGGCGAATCATGGCGGGCTTGCTTCGGCTGTGATCGGGCCGGCTCAGCCGACCCGCACGACAAAATGCTTGGTCACCGGCTCGATGATCTTCCAGGTGCCCTTGAAATCGGCTTCCACCACGAAGGCGTCGCCGGGGCCGACCTCGACCGGCGTGCCGCCGTCGGGCGTGATGATGATGCGGCCGGCAATCATGTGCACGAACTCATAATCGGTGTAGGTCGCATGATAGGTGCCTGGCGACGCCCGCCAGGTTCCCGATATCACCTTGCCATCCGAAGTCGTGTGCTGGACGGCGGTCTGCATGGTCGGTTGGCCCTCGACCGCGATCCAGCCAGGCAGATCGCCAGCTTCCGCGTGCTCGACCGCGCCGAATTTCAGGATGGTCTTGTTCGTCATGCCGGGCTCCGTTTGCTTCATGTGTGCTGCGGGTCGGATAGCCGATGCACATGACGGGGGCAATGCCGTGCCATGCGAAACAGGCACGGCCGCACATTCGGGCTGACCGGCGCGAGCTGGAGTGGTTATGGCTTGTGCCGTGCCGAGACCAGCTCTGCCTTGCGTTGCGCCGTTTCCAGCCCAAGGCCGATGAAGGCACGCGCGTGCTTGGCGAGCGCCATGTTGTCGGTCCACAGATTGCGCCAGATCGCCGTCTTCTTCGACAGGTTCTCGTCGACAATCTCCGAGGAGAAGGATTCGAAGCTGAGATCGTCGGCATAGCCGATTGCGGTCAGCGCATCGAAAATCCCTGCGAAATCGATGTTGCCGGTGCCGAGGAAGCCGCGATGGCTCTCGCCGATATGGACATAGCCGATCTTGGCGGCGGCGTGGCGGATGGCGAGCCCGACATCGGCTTCCTCGATGTTCATGTGGAACGTGTCGAGATGCAGGAAGATGTTGTCCGACCCCGTGTCCTCGATGAAGGCCAACCCTTGCGCGGCGGTGTTGAGCAGGTTGCTTTCGAAGCGGTTGACGATTTCGAGGTTGAGCGTGACGCCGGCTGCCTTCGCCGTCTCGGCGACCTTTGCCAGCGTTGCCGCGCTGCGGTTCCATTGATCGCGTGTCGGTGCCTCGATCTGCAGGCCATGGCTGGTCGAAAGAATGCCGGCGACCTTGCTGCCGCCAAGGTCGCGCGTCAGCGCGACGGTGTCGCTGAGGATCTCGACGCCGCGCGCGGCGATCGCCTTGTCGGCGCTCGAAATATCGCCGTCACCAGGCAATCCGATGCTGATCGCGACGCCGAGACCAAGATCGGCGATGCGTTTGGCAAGCCCGTCAATATCGACATTGGCGGGGTCGAGATAAGAGAATTCGATCAGGTCGAAACCGGCCTCCCTGGTATTGGCCAGCGTGCGTTCGAGTTCGCCCTGCGCCGAGCTTGCCGACCAGACGAAGGAATGGATTCCGATGCGCGACATGATCGTCTCCGGTTAAAGCAATTCTCCGTCCGGAATTGCGTAAAACAAAGAGTTAAGCGGCGAGGAGAATGGTGCGGCCGGATCGCGCCGGCCGCACCGGCCTTGGGAGGCTTAGCGGGCCGCGGTCCAGCCCTTGTAGTCCTTCAGGTTCTCGGCCGTGATCAGCTTCGGGTCGAGCAGTACGGTGGCCTCGGCCGGCTTCTTGCCGGCGAGCAGGTCGGCCGCCATGGTGAGCGACTGGCCGGCCATCACATAGGGATCCTGCGAGGCCGAGGCCTTGATCATCGATTTGCCGGAAGAAAGTTCCTTCTCGATATCCGGCGCCCCGTCGACCGCGGTGAAGATGAACTCCGAACGGTTGAGCTGCTTGGCGGCGAGCTCCGCGCCGATCGCCGTCGGATCGTTGATTGCGAACACCGCGTCGATCTTGTCGAAACGGGTGAGCAGCGACTGGAACACTTTCAAGCCCCCGTCGCGGGAGCCTTCGGCGTTCTGGTCGTCAGACAGGATCTTGATGTCGGGATGCTGGGCAAGCACGTTCTTGCAGCCTTTCACCCGTTCCAGGATCGACGACGATGCCGGCCCGTTGAGGATGACGTAGTCGCCCTTGCCGCCGGTGTGGTCGACCAGGTATTGGCAGGCTTCCTCGCCGGCCTTGACGTTGTTGGTCATCACCGTGACGTCGGCACCGGGCGCCGAAACGTCGAAGGCCGCGACGATGATGCCGGCGGCCTGCGCCTTCTTCACCGCCGGAGCGATCGCCTTGGCGTCGACCGCGTTCAGCATGATCACGTCGACGCCGGCGGCGATGAAGGAATCGACCTGCGAGACCTGCTTGTTGAGGTCGTAGTCGGCCGATACCGACGTCACCTCGACCTTCGGATTGATCTTCCTGGCCGCGTCCTCGATGCCCTTGATGGTGGCGACGAAGAAGGGGTTGCCGAGCAGGCCGACCGAGATGCCGACCTTGTTGAGGTCCTTGGCCGATGCCGGCGCGATGACGACGGCCGCAAGGGCGGCGCCGCAGAGCAGTTTGGCGATGGTCTTCATTACGCTTACTTCCTCCTGATGCCCCGCGCCTCTCACGGTGCGTTACACAAGCCGGTCGTTGATGCCGGCGACTAGGTCACTCACGTTCTTGCTCCTGCCTGGAGCCGGTAGCGGTCGAGGGCGACCGCCACGATGATGACCAATCCCTTGATGATGTACTGCCAGATGTCAGAGACACCGGCCAAGATGAGGCCGTTGGAGAGCACCGCGATGATCAGGCCGCCGATCAGCGTGCCCCAGATCGAGCCGACGCCGCCGACGAAACTGGTGCCGCCGAGAATGACGGCGGCGATGGCGTCGAGTTCGTAGCTTTGCCCGAGCTGCAGGCCGTTGGCGGCGTAGAGCCTTGCCGCCGACATGGCGCCGCCAAGGCCGGCAAGCAGGCCGGAAACGCCATAGACGAAGAGCAGCACCAGCGGCACCTTGATGCCGGTCAGTCGAGCTGCCTCGGCATTGCCGCCGACGGCATAAATCCAGGTGCCGAGCACCGTGCGCTTCAGCACCAGCCAGGACAGCACCACCACCGACAGGGCGATGACGACGAGCCAGGGAATGCCGAGCACCGAGCCGTTGCCGATGAAGTCGAACGGCAGGTCGGAGTTGAACACCGTCGTGTCCTGCCCGAGCAGGCGGGCAATGCCGCGCACGGCTGTCAGCGAACCCAGCGTGACGATGAACGGCGGCAACCTGATATAGGCGATGAGCAGCCCGTTGATGAGCCCGAAGCCGAGCCCCGCCAGGATGGCCGCCGGCACGCCGAGCAGGCCCCAGTCCGGCACCAGCGACACCAGCACCGCCACCATCGCGGCCGCCGCGAGGATAGAGCCGACCGACAGGTCGATGCCGCCGGTCAGGATGACGAATGTCATGCCGGCGGCAAGCACGATGTTGATCGACGATTGCTGCGTGACGATGAGCAGGTTGGTGCCGGTGAGGAAGCGCGGGTTGATGAACTGGAAGCCGGCCGCCAGCAGCACCAGCACGGGCAGCATGCCAAGGGCGGCAAATGTGGTGCGCAGCCGCCGGCTCCTGACCGCCGCCTGATCCACACTCTTCGTCGCGGTCGTCCTGTCTGTCATCGCTGAGACGCTCCCGTCGCAAGTTCCATGATCGCTTCCTGACGAAGCGGCTCGCCTTCGGATGCCGTCACCTCGCCTGATATGGCGCCGTCGCGCATCACCAGCACGCGGTCGGCGACGCCGATCACCTCGGGCAATTCGCTTGATATCATCAGGATGGCGATGCCCCGGTTGGCGAGATTGTCGATCAGCCGATAGATTTCCGACTTGGCCCCGACATCGACGCCGCGGGTCGGCTCGTCGAGGATGACGACCTTCGGCTCGGTCTCCAGAAGGCGCGCGAGCAGCACCTTCTGCTGGTTGCCGCCCGACAGCGAGCCGGCATTGGCCTGCGCCGAGTTGGTGCGGATCGACAGGTCGGCGATGGCCTTTGCCGCACGCCTGTCGGCGGCCGTGAAATCGCGAAGGCCGCCGGCTCGCGCGTCCCTGACAAGTACGCCCATGCTGATGTTGTCCGAAATGGACATATCGAGGAACAGGCCGAGTTCCTTGCGGTCCTCGGTGAGGTAAGCGATGCCGGCATCGAGCGCCTCGCGCGGCGAGCCGATGGTTATGGGCTTGCCATCGAGCTCCATCGTGCCGGCGCTGCGTTTGTCGGCGCCGAAGATCAGCCGGGCAAGCTCCGTGCGGCCCGAGCCGACGAGGCCGGCCAATGCCAGCACCTCGCCGTGATGAAGATCGAACGAACAGTTCTTCAGCAGATGCGCGTCGGACATGCCGCGCACCGAGAGCGCGATGGCGCGTTTTCCGTCTGGAGGGCGATGATCCTTCTTGTAAAAGGCGGAAAGATCGCGGCCGACCATCATCGACACTAGGCGCGAGGCATTGAGGTCGGCGCGCTCGAGCGTACCGACATAGCCGCTGTCGCGCAGCACGCTGACGCGGTCGGCAAGTTGGTAGACCTCTTCCATGCGATGGCTGATGTAGATGATGGCGATGCCTTGCGCCTTCAGCGTCGCGATCACCTCGAAAAGGCGGTCGGTCTCGCGCGAGGTCAGCGATGTGGTCGGCTCGTCCATGACGATGATGCGCGCATTGGTCGACAGCGCCCGTGCGATCTCGACCAGTTGGCGCTCGCCGAGCGACAGGCCGGAGACCAGCGCACGCGCCGAGAACGAGACACCCAGCCGATCGACGATCTCGGTCGCGCGCCGGTTGCACTGGTCGCGGTCGACGATGCCGAAGCGGCGCGGTTCGTTGCCGAGGAAGATGTTCTGCGCCACCGTCAGGTTCGGCGCCAGCGACAGCTCCTGGTAGATCACCGCGATGCCGGCAGCACGCGCCTTGATCGGATCGCCGGTCGCGGCGGGCGCGCCATCGATCAGGATCTCGCCGCCGGGATCCGGCCGATAGGCGCCGGACAGCACCTTCATCAGCGTCGACTTGCCGGCGCCGTTCTCGCCCATCAGCGCATGCAGTTCGCCGGCGTGGACGCTGAGCGAGACGTCCTGCAGGGCACGGATCGCGCCGAAGGTCTTCGAGATGTGGCGCATCTCCAGCACCGGCTGGCGCGCCGCTAGCGTCCGCACCGCCGCGCTCATCGTGCACCACCCGCCGCCTTGGCGGCGGCACCATGCCCGGCAATGAGATCGCGCCAGGCGTCGCGATAGCCGGCAAGCCCGCCGAATCGCGTCGCCTGCACCGGCTCCGGCGGCTCGGCGGCGAAGTCGCGCCCCACGCTCTCGAAGGCGAGCGCGGCGGCACCCGTGGCGCTGCCTTCGAGCGAAGCACCTTGCAGGAAACCCTGGCCGGGACGCAGCTGCGCCAGCAGCCCGGCGAGCAAGCCGCCAGTGTTCAGCCCGCCATCGACGATGACAGTATTGTTGGAATGGATGAGGTCGAGGCAGAGATCGATCATCAGCGCCACATAGAGCAGCGCCACGGCAGCGCGTTCACCGGCATCGGGCGTGCGCCCGGCCAACCGGCCGGGGCGATCCGGCATCGGCCCGCCCGCCGCGAAGCTCGGCAGCGCCATGAGGCCGGCATCGATCGCCTGTTGGATCGAGCGATGCGGGATCGGGCCTTGCCAGCCGTCGCTGATGGCGGCGAATTCACGCCCGCCCATGAAGCGGATGGTCGGCACTGGGCCGCCGTCGACATCGACATTGACCAGCATGTCGCGCTCACGGTCGAGCGCTTCGAGCGGACAGTCGGGGTTGAGCACGACGACCCAGGTGCCGGTCGACACGACAGTCAGCGGGCCGAGCTCCTGGCGGCGATAGGCATGCAGCGCCGCATTGGAGTCGTGAACGCCGTTGTGGATGGCGACCGGGCGCCCGGCACCACCGAAGCGCTGCTCGCCGATGACGGCGCCGGCGCGTTCGAAAGCCGGCATCTGGCCACGCCAGCCCTCGGCGTCGACCAGCGAGGAGAAATCACGTTTGCGCGGTGCCCACAAATGCGAATGGCAGCCGAGATAGGAGACTTCGCAGACCGGCCGGCCGCCAAGGCGCCAGCTCCAGTACTGGGGATAGCCGAGGATCCATTTCGCCGCCGCGAACGCGTCGGGATCGACTTCCTGCAGCCATAGCATGTGACGGCCATAGTTGAAGCCGAGCGGCAGGCGGGGAGAGAACGTCTCGCCGAAATCGGGGATGCGGCGGTCGATCCGCGCCGCGATTTCGGCCGGTGGCTCCTGTTCGTAGTCGAGGATCGGATGGGTCAGCGCCTTGTCGTCGACAAGAGCGAAGGTACAGCCATGGCCCGACACCATCACCCCTTCGACACCATGGTTTTCGACCGCGTCGGCGACGGCACCGAACGCCCAGTTATGGAGGGCGGCCTCGTCGAGCACGCTGAAGCCGCCTTGGCGCGCCCATTTCGGTTGCGTCCGGCGCTCGTCGAGAATGCGTCCGTCCTGGCCGAAGACGAACAGCTTCGAATTGGTCTTGCCGAAGTCGAGAACTGCCACGTTCACGCGAGGGCTCCCGAGGTTGAAGCGATCCGCACCATGACGCCGGCGTCCTCCAGCATGCGCGCATCGGCATCGGAGAGCCCGTCATCGGTCACCAGCGTGCCGATGCGCGACAGCGGCAGCGCGACGTTGCGCGCGTGGATCGACAGCTTGCGGCTGTCGGCCAGCACCACGATCTGATCGGCGCACAGGCTGAGCTCGACGATGGACCGCACCAGCAGCGGATGCGATTCCAGCAGCCCTTCCTGGTTGAGCCCTTGCGTGCCGAGAAAGAATTTCGAAGCATAGAAGGACGTCGCCTGGGTCGGCGAATGGATGATGCCGGGTTCGCGGTGCAGATCGCCGCCGGCAACCGTCAGGCTGCAATGGCCATGGTCGCTGAGATAGGCCGCGAGCGGCATCGAATTGGTGTAGAGCCGGATGTTGCGGTCGGCGAGCTTGACGCCGAGATGGAAGCAGGTCGAGCCGCCATGGACGATGACCGCGTCGCCATCGCGCACCATGGTCGCGGCGACCGCCGCGATCTGCCGTTTGGCTTCGACGGCAAGGTCGCGGTTCTCGTCATAGGGCCGGGCATAGGCGACGCCCGCATGCGAGGCGCCATCGAGCGCCGAAATGCCGCCATAGACCTTGCGGGCCTCACCGGCCTCGTCGATCCGGTCGATATCGCGCCTGACCGTCGCCGCCGAAACGCCGAGCCGCTCCTGCAACTCGCGCACGGAGGCAAACGGGCGATCCCGCAGCAATTCGACGATCTGACGCTGGCGGCCGAGGTCGCTCAACCTTTCCTCCCTGACGCCATTTCTATGGCAATTGGTGCAACTTACTCAACATTAGTTGGATTGCAAGCCGCTTTTGACGATAGTAGATCACTATTGACGCAGATCACTCACATCTGCGATACCAACGCCAACACCGGTCCCGACGACGGGATTTTGTGCAAGCGTTGGAGAAAAGGGCCATGGCAACCCAAGCTGATGCACAGGAACTGGCTGCCTTGCGGGCGCTTTCGGCCAGCATCGGGCTGAACCCGCATATGACGCAGGCGGCGGGCGGAAACACCTCGCTGAAGGCCGGCGACACGCTGTGGATCAAGGCTTCGGGCACCTGGCTGAAGGACGCGCTCAGCGACGACATCATGGTGCCGGTGGCGATGGCGCCGCTGCTGGAGGCCGTCGACCGGCGCGACCCGGCCGCCGACAAGCCACAGGCTTTCGCCATCGAAGACCTCAATCCGCGTGGCCTGCGTCCGTCGATCGAGACCACGGTGCATGCCTTGATGCCGCAACGCGTGGTTCTGCACGTCCACTGCGTCGACACGATTTCGCTGGCCGTGCAAGCCGATGGCGAGGCCGAGGTCGCCAAGCGGCTGGGCGGCATCGAATGGGCCTGGGTGCCCTATTTCCGGCCGGGCCTGCCGCTCGCCCGTGGCATTGCCGAGAGATTGCGACCCGGCGTCGACGTACTGATCCTTGGCAATCACGGACTGGTGGTCGCCGCGGAAACCGTCCCCGACGCACAGGCCTTGCTGCACCGCGTCCGGTCGCTGCTGGCGCGGCCGGCGCGCGCGACCGCCGCACCCGACATCGCCGCCCTGACGACGCTAGCCGGCGACTACCGGTTACCGGCGGATATCGAAGCGCATGCTGTCGCGATCGATGCGGAAAGCCTGCACATGGCCGAGGCCGGCAGCCTCTATCCGGACCATGTCATATTCCTTGGCCAGGGCTCGGTCCTGGCGAGGCCGGGCGAGGACGTGGCCGGCGTCGTCGCGCGGCTCGGCGCGGCGCCACCGGCGATCCTGTTTCCCGGCGCCGGCGTGCTGATGCGCGGCGACGCCAGCGCCGGTGCCGACGCCATGCAGCGTTGCCTGGCCGACGTGACCGCGCGCGTCGATGGCAAGGCGCGGCTGAACTATCTCACGGCCGCCGAGAATGACGAACTGGTCAACTGGGACGCCGAGCAGTATCGCCAGAAGCTCAACGCCGCCGGCACGGCCTGACAAGGAACGGACGACATGACGCCACTTGTCGTCGGCATCGACATCGGCACCTCCGGCGCCCGCGCGGTCGCCATGCGCCAGGATTTTTCCATTGCCGCCCAATCCGCCGTGCCTCTCGACAGGTTCGGCCCGAACCCCCGCGATCCCCGCACATGGTGGCAAGCGGTCCAGGCGGCGCTGGCCGGGCTGCTTTCAAGCATAGACCGTGCCACGGTCCGCGCCATCGCCGTCGACGGCACATCGGGCACGCTGCTGCCGGTCGACACTGATGGGCGGCCCCTGGCCGAGCCGCTGATGTACAACGACAAGGTCGATGACGGAGACATCCTGGCCATCGTCGCCCGCGAGGCGCCGGAAACGAGCGCCGCCCACGGGCCGACTTCAGGCCTCGCCAAGGCGCTCCGATTCCAGCGTCTGCCCGGCATGGCGGCCGTGCTCCACCAGGCCGACTGGATCGCCGGCAACCTGTCCGGACGCTTCGACGTCAGCGACGAGAACAATGCGCTCAAGACCGGCTATGACGTCGAGGCTCGCCGCTGGCCGGATTGGATCGCGGCCACCGGCATGCGCATGAATTTACTGCCTGATGTCGTCGAGCCGGGCGAGGTCAGCGGCACGCTTACCACGGCCGCCGCCGCGCTTTTCGGCTTGCCGCGCGATGTGGTTGTGGTTGCCGGCACCACGGACGGCTGCGCCTCATTCCTGGCGACGGGCGCTACGGCAGCCGGCGACGGCGTCACCGCATTGGGTTCCTCGCTGACCATCAAGATCCTGTCCGACCGGCCGATCTCGGCGCCGCGCTTCGGCATCTACAGCCATCGTCTTGGCGACACCTGGCTGGCCGGCGGCGCATCGAATTCCGGTGGCAAGGTGCTGGCGCGGCATTTTCCGCTCGCGCGGATCATCGAGCTCAGCACCATGATCGACCCCGCGACCGAGACCGGCCTCGACTATTATCCGCTCGCCACATCGGGCGAACGCTTCCCGATCGCCGATCCGGCGCTCCCCCCGCGCCTCGTCCCGCGCCCGGCGGATGATGCCGACTATCTCAAGGCGATGTTCGAAGGCATGGCCGCGATCGAAGCGCTCGGCTATCGCCGGCTTGGCGAGCTCGGCGCGCCGGCGCTGACTTCGGTGCGCAGCGTCGGCGGCGGCGCGGCAAATCCGGCGTGGAGCGCGATCCGGCAGCGTAAGCTCGGCGTTGCGTTCTTGCCGGCTTTGTCGGACGAGGCCGCTGCCGGAGCGGCGCGCCTGGCGTTGAAGGGTGCGAACGAGGCGGGGCTGCTATGAGCGGGAAACTGGCTGAACGCCTCGACGGCATCGGACCGCTGGAGGAGCGCTACCAGGTCTTCCTGGTCGACCAGTTCGGCGTGCTGCATGACGGCTCGGCCCCCTATCCCGGTGCGGTGGTGGCCTTGGCGGCACTGAAGCGCGCCGGAAAGACCGTGGTGCTGGTCTCCAACTCCGGCAGGCGCGCCAAGCCCAACGAAGACCGTTTGCTGAGGCTCGGCTTCGAGCCCGGAAGCTGGGATCATTTCGTTTCCTCCGGCGAGGTGGCGTGGCGATCCTTCCACGAAATGGCGGCGACCGGAGCGTTGCGCCCCGGCACGAACTGCCTGTTGATCAGCCGCGATAATGACCGCACAGCGATCGAGGGCCTGCCTTTTGTATTGACCGGAACCGGCGATACCGCCAACCTGGTACTGATCGCGGCCAGCGAGGGCGACCGCTACGACCTCGAGCATTATCGCCGCTTGCTGGCCCCGGCGGCGGCGCGAAAAGTGCCATGCTTCTGCACCAATCCCGACAAGATCATGCTGACGGCGGTCGGGCCCCGCTTCGGCGCCGGCGAGATCGCCGATCTTTACGAGAGCCTGGGCGGCAGCGTCACCCGCATCGGCAAGCCCGGCCCGGCGATCTTCGAAGCGGCGCTCGCGCTCGCCGGCGAACCAAAGCGCGGCAGCGTGGTCTGCGTCGGCGACAGCGTCGAACACGATATTGCAGGCGGCAATGGCGTCGGCATCGCGACGGCACTGGTGATGGGTGGGATATTGGCCGACACGCCTGACCTCGCCGCTGTCTTCGATGAGCATAAGGCCTGGCCGGACTATACGATGGGGTCCTTCAGCTTTCGCTGACCGCCGCCAGAATCCGCCTTGCACTCTCCTCGTCGGTGATCAGGATTGTGGGCGCAATCAGGTTCATTGCGCCGAGCAGGGCGTCGGTCTTCTCCGCGCCGCCGGAGGTCAGAATGCGGATTGGCGCCTTGCGCAGCCGGTCGACATCCACCGACATCACATGGTTGTTGACGGGATGATCGACCAGATCGCCATTGCGGTCGTAGAAGTGGAACAGGAGGTCCCCGACGGCGCCGCGCGCCAGCAGCGCCTCCCGGTCCGCTTCCCTGAGGAAGCCGCCGCGCGAGAAGGTGGTGGCCGAAGCGATCCCGCCGACACTCAGCAGAACGGCGTCGAGCGCGTCGGCCATTTCAAAAACCTCCTGCAGGCCGCAGCGTTCGATCAGCGCGATCTTGGTCTCGACGCTGTCGACGACGGCTGGCGTCGGCATCAGATAGCCGTCGCCCTGGAAGATCTGGGCGAAGCGCCAGGCGAACTCGGCCGGGTTGACCCGGCGCGCGACGCCGACGCCGCCAAGCAGCGAAATCACCTTGAAATCGGTCAGCGATTTGGCGCTGATGAACGGCAATGTGTGGAACAGCGTATTGCCCCAGCCGACACCGACCTGCATGCCGGATTTCATAGCGTCGGACAGGAACATGCCGGTCTTGGCGGCTATTGCCGGGATCGGATCGGCACTGGCCGCCGTCAGCGGC
This sequence comes from Mesorhizobium sp. B2-3-10, assembly GCF_006442275.1. Classification (NCBI taxonomy): domain Bacteria; kingdom Pseudomonadati; phylum Pseudomonadota; class Alphaproteobacteria; order Hyphomicrobiales; family Phyllobacteriaceae; genus Mesorhizobium; species Mesorhizobium sp. B2-3-10. The sequence goes on along the minus strand of NZ_VFVT01000001.1, from coordinate 1,093,636 downwards.
GCCACCAGCGCCTGCTGGAGGCCGAAGGTCTTTTCCAGCGCGCGCTCCAGCCGCACGATCTCTAGAAGCTCGCTCTCGATGGTGATCTTGACCTCGTTGCGCGACCGCGCCTCCGCCAGCATGCGCACGATGGTGACGCGGCCGACGCCGAGCACATCGGCGATCTCGTTCTGCGTCATCTGCTCGACGAAATACATCCAGGCGGCGCGGATCCTGAGGCGGTCCGTGCGGCTCTCGCTGACGATCTGCTCGGTCGCTTCCGCTCCTGCCCGCCTTTCGTCGGTCCGCCTTTCCTCGGGCCGTCTTTCCACGATTTGTCGTCCCCTGGCCAATCATCCCTCCCCCGCGGCGGACGAGTGCGCCGTCGCCGATTCTGCATGCTGGTCTAGTATCGCCTATTGATCTACCAATCGATAGGAACAATGTAGAGTCGGTGGTGCCCGTCGCAGGTGGCGCCGCACGGCACATTCGAGGCTAACCGCGATGCTCCGACAAATCTCCGAAGATGTCCGCGTCAACCTCAAGGACCGGCTGCGGGAAGTCCGCGACATCATCCGCCAGAGCCGCCATGACGGCGCCAGCGAGGCCAGCCTGCTGCGCGAAGCAACCAGCCATCTGCCGCCATTTCCGGGCAAAGGCATCGAAGGCCTGCTCAGCCATGCCGCGAGTGCCGTCGACGAAGCGCTGTCGATCGCCGAATCCTTCGTTCCGCACGAGCGCCCGATAAGAGTGGACGGAACGACCGTAAAAGGCCTCGCCACCTATTTCCCGGCCGGTGACGAAGACCAGCAATTGAGCGCCGAGCGCCTGTTCCGGCGCGACATGTACTATCTGACCAAGGCAGTGCTTGCCGGGCTGAAGATCGACCACGCCCGTATCCATGAAGCCGGTTTCGCCGCCGTCCACGCGGCCATGCGCAAGCGCCATGGCGAATTGTTGGCTGCGCTGGCCGCGCCGGGTGCCGGACTGCAGGCCATCGCGGCCATCTGCGCGGCACTGCTGGTCGAGTTGCTCAACCAGCGTCCGGTCCGCTTTGGCGAAGCCGCGCCGGAAACGAGCGCTGCCGGCGGCCAGGCGCTCGACGTAAGCTGCCTGGCGCCGGTCGTCCTGGCCTGCGGCCTGGCGACCACCGGTCGTGACGGCGCGCCGGAGCCCGACATGCTGGAAATCGCGATTCTGGCGGCCGACATACGTCATGAGCGCATTGCCCAAGCCTGCGCCAAGGCGAGCCCGGTCGATGAATTGGCACCTGTGTTCGCCACCTTGCTTGCGCATCTGCCGTAAGCTCCAGCGGCGATTGCGGGAACTACTCCCCGGCTGCCATCGCCGTGATCGTCTTCTTGGCGCGCTGGATCGAGGCCGGGCTCATCGACAGCTCGGTCAGGCCCATCTCCAGGAAGGCCGGAATGAGATCCGGCCGGCCCGCCGCTTCGCCGCACATGCCGACCATGATGCCGGCGGCGACGCCGGCCTTGGCCGTCAGCCCGATCGCCGACATGACCGCCGGATTGGTGACGTCGTTGAGCTTCGCAACGGTCGGGTTGAGCCGATCGGCCGCCATGATGTACTGGGTCAGGTCGTTGGTGCCGATCGAGAAGAAAGCTACTTCCTTGGCCAGTGCCGGGGCGATCAGCACGGCGGCCGGGGTTTCGATCATCACGCCGAGATCGAACGTCGCATGCGGCACGCCTTCGGCCTTGAGTTCGGCGGCGCATTCGGCGACAAGAACGCGCGTCTGCCGCACCTCGCCAAGATCGGAGACCATCGGCAGCATCACCTTGATGTTGCCGTGCACGGCGGCCCTCAGCAGCGCCCTGAGCTGGCGCTTGAAGATATCGGGCCGGTCGAGGCACATGCGGATGCCGCGCCAACCGAGGAAGGGGTTCTCCTCGTCGGGGAACTCGATGCCGGCGATCGGCTTGTCGCCGCCGATGTCGAGCGTGCGCACGATGACCGGATAGGGTGCGAAGGCCTTGGCCAGCGCCGCATAGGTCTCGGCCTGCATGTCCTCCGACGGAAGGTGCATATGGCGCATGAACAGGAGCTCGGTGCGGAACAGGCCGACACCCATGGCGCCGGCCTCTTGCGCTGCCTCGATCTCTTCCAGCGAGCCGATATTGGCCGCGACCTCGATGACCCTGCCGTCCGCCAGCTTCGGCGTCACCGTCTTGAAAGCCGCCAGGCCGGCACGCTCCTTCGCCGCCGCTTCGACACGACCGGCGAAATCGGCGCGCGTCGCCGCGTCGGGGTCGATGATCACCTGACCGCTGTTGCCGTCGAGCGCCACCTCTTGCGCCGTGCGCAAGAGGTGGATCCGGCCGCCAAGGCCGAGCACCGCCGGAATGCCATGCGAGCGGGCGATGATGGCGATGTGCGAGGTGGCGCCGCCATGGCCGCACACCACGCCGCCGATGCGTTTCAGCGGCGCCCGCGCCAGATCCCAGGCCCCGATATCATCGGCGATCAGGATCGCACCTTGCGGGATGTTCTCGAGGCTGACGTCGTCCTGGCCAAGCAGCACTAGGCTGATCTGCCGTCCGACCGCATGGACATCGTCCGCCCGCGCATTGAGATAATGATCGTCGACGGCGCTGAAATCGGCGGCGATGGTGGAGGCGGCGGTAATCGTGGCCGAGACCGCGTCGTTGCCGCCCTTGATTGCCTTCTCGGCCTCGCCGGTCAGGCTGTCGTCGGCGGCGATATCTCTCAGCGCCGCGACGATGCCGCGGTCACCGGCCGACAGACCATCCTGTGCCAAAGCCCGGTCCATGCGGGCCTGGACGGCGGCGACGGCGGCGCGAAACCTGTCGATCTCGCCGGCGATCTCATCGGCCTGCAGCATGCGGCCCTGCCCGGCGATGTCAGGCGGGAAATGTGCAAAAGCCGGCCCGATGCCGACGCCCTCGCTTGCGGCGACACCGCGCAAACCACTGCTTGCTTGGCCTGATGCAGCCGGCTCGGACCGGGGCGCTGGCGCGGGCGCCGCTTCCTTGCCCTGGTCACTGGCTGGAGCGTGGGAGTCTTCGTCGTCGAGACCCGCCTTGGGGTTTTCGAGGTAGCCGATCAGCGCCTCGATCGCCTCGATGGCGTCGGCGCCGTTCGCCCGCACGGTGACTTCCTGGTTTTCCTTGACCGCCAGCAGCATCAGCTTGACCGAACTCTTGGCACTGACCGCCTTGCCGTCCTTGACCAGTTCGACGTCGGATTCGAAAGCCTTGGCGAGCTTGACGAAGCGCGTGGCGGGACGGGCGTGCAAACCTTCATGCACTCTGACGATGGTCGAGCGTTCCATGGCAAATACTCTGCTTTTTTGGGCGCCAAAGCCAGACTGGCTGGGCGCGAATGCTTTCAGGCGGCGATGGTGATGATCGCGTCTGTCTTCAGCGCTGCCACGAGGGCTTGCGTATCGACCTGCGATGCGCAGATCTCGCCTGGCCTTTCGGCCTCGGTGGCGCCGTTGAACGAGATGACGACGTGGCCCATCTCGAGCACCTTGCTCCAGGCGCTGGAGCCGACGGCGGTTATGACAGCCGAAACCGGGCCAAGGGTGATCGACGCGCCCTTTTCAGGCGCGCCGTCGCTGGGTCCGATCTCCGTCTTGTGGAGCACCGAGACCTCGGCAAGCTCCGGTGGCGAGCCATCCGCGAACAGGATGACCACGCCGCCCTCGGCGAGGTCCGCCACTTCGGGTCCTATTGCCGTGACCCGTGTCTTGAGAAGAACCGACATATGGCGAACCTCGTTATTTCTGGTGTTTAGAACACGATCAGGGAAACGACCCAGGCGATCAGCACCGAGACCGGACCCATGATCTGGCGGCTGATGAGCACCGCCGGCACGCCGATTTCGATGGTTTTCGGCTTGGCTTCACCCAGTGCGAGGCCGACGGGAACGAAGTCGCAGCCCACCTGGGTGTTGTAGGCAAACAGAGCCGGCAGCGCCATCGCCGGAGAGATCGTACCGTTGGCAATCTGCGGGCCGATGATGGCGACGCCGATAACCTGCGCGATAACAGCGCCTGGCCCCAGGATGGGCGACAGGAACGGCAGGCCGCAAATAGCCGAGATGATCAGCAGGCCGACGATATTGTTGGCCAGCGGACCCATCGGCTGCGCCAGCACGTCACCGACGCCGGTATACAGGATCAGACCGATGAGCATGGTCACGAAGGCCATGAACGGCAGCACGTTGCGGATGACCTGGTCGATGGTGCGGCGGCCGGCGTTGAAGAAGATGCCGACGACACGCCCCATGACGCGGCCGATCGTGCTGATGAAACCGATCAGGCCACCCTCGCTGGGCAGCGCCGTCGGCGTCGCTGTGTTGTTGGTCGAACCCATCGATGCTGCTCCCCCTGCAGTCGTGACCGCCTCGGACCCGTCCGCCATTGTGACGTCGGCCGGCTTGACGCCCGAAACATAGATATCCTCGGTGATGAACTGGGCGAGCGGCCCGGACTGTCCGACCGGCGTCAGGTTGACGGTCGGGATACGCTTGCGCGGATAGACGCCGCATCGTGCGGTGCCGCCGCAGTCGACGACGACAACCGCCATTTCGCTTTCGATCGGCGGCGCCTTGAAGCCGTCGACGGCTTCAGCGCCGGTCATATCGGCGATGAGCTGCGCCACCGGATGAATGCCACCACCGGTGACGGAAACAACCTTGCTGCGCTGTTCGGTCGGCTCGATCACAAGCGGACCGCCCCACCCTGTTTTGCCCCGGGTGATCCGTACGGCTTTGTATGTCTTGGCCATGATGTCCTCCCCGCCCTTACAGCTCGACGCCCTGGCGGCGTGCCATGATGGCGGTGATGCGCTCGGTCAGCATGCCCTTGAGCAGGATGACGACGAGGCCGACGATGGCGTACCAGATGGCAACCTTGACATGGTAGCCGGCGGCGATGACGCCGCGCTTCTCGAGATCGAGCAAGGCCACGAGCATGCCTCCCCAGACGAAATATTCGCCAGGGTTGATGTGCGGAAAGAGGCCGAGCGGCGGATGCACGTAGGATACGGCCGCGTCATAGAAGGCCGGCTTGTGCTTTTCTTCCAGGAACGAGCCGAAGGTGTAAGCCATCGGGTTGGTGAGGAAGAACACCGCCAGCAGCGGCAGCACGGTGTAGCGGGTCAGCGCGATGCGGCCAGCGCCACGCGCCAGACCGTGGACCCGCTCTTCGCCGACCAGTTCGGTGACGGCGTAAAAGGCGGTCATCAGCACCACAAGCGTCGGGATGATGCCGGTGACAAAGCCGGCGAAAACCTCGCCGCCCTTCTGGAAAATGCCGATGAAGTACTTGCCGATGGCAGTCAGCCAGCCAAGCTGCTCTTCCTGCTGCACGTTTTTCAGCTGCTCCTTCAGCTGATCGGCGGTGACCGGCCCGCTGTCGGTCTGCGCCTGCGCCAGGACCACGAGATGATCGGAAGCATGCTCGACGGCGAGCTTGCCATGCAATGCAGCATCCGAGACCATGGCACCCGCGACATGCAAATTGTGCACGGCCATGTCGGCATGCTGCGCCAACAACGAAAATACAGACATTTCTCCTCCTTATGCCGGCCCGCCGGTTGATCCCAGTCGGCGCACGGCCTCCTCTATGCCCTTGCTACATTCAAGCCGGCCAAACCCGGCTTCTTCCCCGGCTCCGACCGTGCTTTGTCGATCTGTTCGATCGCCCGCTTCACGGCCTCGGCCACACCGGGTTCCCCCTCCCCCATGATCGCAGGGTTGGACCGGAGTCGATCGAGGGGAACGCCCTCGAATTCTTCATGTCGCTTGAATTTGGTGAACACGGAACGGCCGCTCATCACCATCATCCGGCGCACGATCAAGTCGGGCGTAACCACGACCAGCGCGATCGTTCCCTTGGCAAATCGGCCGCGAAAATTGCCGGCTCCGACGAAGCCGTCCTTGTACTGGTCGGTGACGCCCCGGAAGACATCCGAATAGTGCCGCATCTGCAGCCAGACGCCGAGCGACTGCAACGCCCACACAATAACCAGCAGAAGCAGTCCCCACTGCCAAATCGCCATTCGGTTCTCCTCCCGAAGCCTCAGTCGAGGCGCACCTTGGACCGGCGCGCGACAACAGCAAAGTGAGAACATTTGTTTCCGCGAATGTCAATATGTATGATATTGACCTCAACCACGGTCATCCACAGGGCCGCCGCGCGATTACGGCGGGGGCACGATTGTGCTAACCTGGGGGAAACGGGATACAGGAAATGGAACTGCCCTTCAGGGATGAACTGGCCCTCATGCCCGACCTGCGCCACCGGCTGCGGCAGTTGCGCTGGTTCCGCGCCACCTTCCGCGGCAGCGCCAAGGTGGTCTCGGACACATTCGGCGTACGCTTCGAAATCGACGAGGCGAAGCTGACCCGGGCTTTTCTCGACTGGGTCGAGGTCATGGAAGCGCAGAAGCGCTTTGCCGCGATCGACCGCGCCGATTTCATCGTCTTTGCCGCCGGCCTCGTGCTGCGCGAACTGATCAAACAGGCGCCGGCAAGAGAAATCTCCGGCCTCACCCAGCTCATCGAAACGGATCAGAATGCCGGCACGCTGGACATCATCCGTTTCTGGCCGGAAGGCTTTCTCTACACCAACTACTGTGTCTCGGTGATTTCGGCGATCTACGAGCAGGAGTTTGGCTCGGCGCCCAGTATCGACAAATGCGCCGACGACCTGCGCACCTGGTGGTCCTATCGCGAGAACGTCACCGAAATACCGGCCTATGCCGTGGCTTTCCTCGACCGCTTCCTGGGGGCGGAACCGAACTGGATCACGCCCGATCGCGCACAGTCGCGGCAGGCCATGCAGCGGGCGCTGGGGTCCTCCCGCGCCAGCGACGTCTTGCGCCAGCTTTGAATCGGCCTCTATTACCTCCTATCCACGAGGCCGAGCGTGCCCGCTATTGAACATTTGACTTTTTGTCGATAGCGATGTGCGAATTCTGACAGAGGCCGGGAGAAACGCGTGGCGCCGTCAAGACTGATCATTTTCGATTGCGACGGCGTTCTCGTCGACAGCGAGCCGCTGGCCGCCAAGGCCTATGAACGTGTCTACGATAAGCATGGCATGCCGGGCGTTCACGGCGGCATCATCGCCCAGTGCGTCGGCATGAAACAGGCCGACATCATCGTCAGGATCAAGGAGTTGACCGGCCATCAGTTTCCCGCGTCGGCCGACGGCGATATCTGGGCCGAGACCAAGGTGCTTTTCACCGAAGAGTTGAAGCCAACGCCTGGAATAGGCTCGTTTCTGGAAACGCTTGCCGGCGACCGCTGCGTTGCCTCCTCGTCTTCCATCGAGCGTATAAACCACAGCCTGGCGGTGACCGGATTGGCACGCTTCTTCGGCGATGCGATCTACAGTTCCTCGATGGTCAAGAACGGCAAGCCAGCGCCGGACATCTTCCTTTTCGCGGCTGCCAGGATGGGCGCCAAACCAGCCGACTGCATCGTCATCGAGGATTCGCCTTTCGGCATCCAGGGCGCGGTCGCCGCCGGCATGACGGCGATCGGCTATACCGGCGGCGGTCATACTTATGCCGAGCATGCCGCACGGCTGACGGCGGCCGGTGCCGATCTCGTCTGCGCCGACTGGCATGAAGTTAGCCGGCAATTGGCTGGACTTGGTGTGCCAGCCTAAGTGGCAGAGACTAAAGAGGATGGTTTGGCGGCCATTCGCTGCGTGGAATCTCGGAGCCGACACGGAAGCCGAACGACAGGACCCTGGTCGCATCGGCATCCACCTCGCATCGGAAGCTCAGTTGGTACCATGTGGTTGTCGTGCTGAAGGCCGCTTCGGGGCGGTCGAGAACATTGCCGGCTTTCAGCGGAATCGTCGGCAGCCATTTGGGAGAATAGTCGGCACCCTGCAGCTCCTGGTCCAGCACGTTGGCGCAAAGGGTCGCAACGCGCTGACTGCGAGGTACGCCGCTCATGGAACTCGTGGCCAACGCGTCGCCGGTAGCGCCCTGCGAGTAGAGTTTCCGAACCCCCGGAAGACCGGAATACATTGGTGATCCAGCACCTGCGTCGTTCGTGGAATTTGAGGCGGTGGCTTTTCCGGCCCGGGACTTCAGGGCTTTTTCAGACTTGAACTTCATCGTCTTGACGACTTTGGTCTTGGGCTTTTCGGTCGCGGCCCCGGTCTTGGCGTCGCTCTCGGCTGGCGACGGCTTTGGCTCTACGGCTGCTTGCTGATCGGAAGCTTTTGGCGCAGCCTGCTGTTTATCAGCGTCTTCCGTGACCTGCTTTTCCTCGCTCGGCGTGGGCTTGGTGACGGTCGGCTCGGTTGGCGGATTCTCATCGGCTTTGCTTGCATCAGGCCGCTGCTCCGCGTTTGCCGTCGCTGCAGGCTTGTTCTCGGCGGACTTGGGCACGACCGGAGGCTTCGAGGCGTCATCCTTTGCAGGCGACGGCGCATTGTCCTTGGCCGCCCCCCCATCCAGGGATTTCTTCGGTCCTGTATCTTTATCGCCATACTGAAAAACGCGCTTCAAAGCGGTGTCTTCAGGTTGTTTGCGCGGCTGTTCGGGTGGTTTTTCAACCTTCTGCTCGGGGGGTTTATCAGCCTTTGGTTCCGGCGGCTTCTCGGCTTTGAGCGGCTGCGGTTTTGGCTTGTCGGGCGGAGGCACGAGCGCGACGCTTATCGGTTGCTCCTGCTGCGGCTCTTGAGAGGCTTTTGACAGGCCATAGATGAAGAACGATGCGACAAGCGCATGCAGGACCAGCGATGTGGCCAAGGCCCACAGCAGATTCCGGCGCCATTCGCGTGTCTCATCCTTCATCTCTTCCGATGTGGAATGAAATAGCGGCGGCTTCAAGCATAAGCACCGGATTGACGCCATTTAGCCGCTGACAGCTTGGTGATCTGGAGGATGCCGCGCAGGAGATCGGCTAGCTTTGCCGCCAGCGTGGGATTCCGTCCAGAAATCCGTCGTCCAGCCGCGTTTCCCCAAACCAGTTCAGCCGGTTGATGCTGACGAAACCCGCATCGATCGCGGCGTTTTCATCCCCCGGTTCGCTTGCATGGGCTCGGCCACGCGGCACCGTAATGATCGTGCGATCCCCGTCGGTTTCCACCACCTCGGCCGTGCGGCCGATCTTGTCGCGGCCGATGCGCGGCTGGCGAATTTCGGCCGGCAGCGCGGTCGGCAGGTTGACGCTCAGCCAATGGCCCTCTGTCGCCCACTCGGCGCGCGATTGCCAGAGCGAGGCGAGCAGCTTGCCAAGCCATTCGTCGTCGGCAACGCCGAAGTCAGGATTTTTCACGCGCGAAAAGCCGATCGCCGGTACGCCCCAGAAACTCGCTTCGCGGGCAATACCCAGCGTGCCGGAATAGGCGATATCCTCGGCGACGTTGCGGCCGTCATTGATGCCCGACAATACGAGGTCAGGCTTCGGTTCATCAGCGAATAGCCACGTCATGGCGCTCACCACGCAATCGGCTGGCGTGCCCGAGCACGAATACCAGTTCGGCTTGACGCGCCGCATCGTCAGCGGCCTGGCGATGGTCAGCGACGAGCCGGCGGCGGTGCGCTTGCCGTCCGGCGCGACCACCCAGACATCGTCGCTCAACCCGAGGGCGGCATTGACCAGACGGGCAAGACCCGGCGCTTCGATGCCGTCATCGTTGCAGATCAGGATTCTCATGATGCGCTTCCTTGCCCCACCGTGATGCGTTGCCCCGTACGGCATTGCGTGAGCAAGGACGGAATATGGCTTTTCAACTCGCCAAGAAGATCGGGCGCGCAGGAATGGCCCAGCGCCCTGGGGCGTCCCGCCTTCTCCCAGATGCCGACATTGCCCGACAGTGTCGGGTGGGTGGGCATGCGTATCCAGTCCGCCCGGCCGGCCTTGTGCATGAGATCGGCCGGAGAGCCCAAAGGCAGATGCCCGGTGAGCAACACCGGAAACCCGGCATCGTCGGCGCGAGGCAAAAGGCGCGACGACGGGCCAGCCTCGCCCATGCCGTCATCGGCCAGCAATGGCAGTAATGGCAGCGGGTCGGCATCGCTCCAGTCGGCCGCGTTCCGCAGGCGGGCAAGCAAAAGCTCGGAAATGCCCGGCAACAGGGACGCGGTCGCGCCGATCTGCGCTTCCAGCGACGAACGCATGCCGGCATGGACGGCGAACGACCCCGGCAAGGCCGCGATCAGTTCCAGCGATCGGCCAGACAGCGGCGTCGGCAAGAGGCATCCCTGCGGATGCCGCGCCACCCATTCGGAAATTTCCTGCGCCCGGGCAGCCCCCGGCACGGGATCCGCCCCGTAGGAGGCATCGAAGACCAGGAGATCGCAGTGCGGGATCGTGTCCATGACAAACACATTGCTGTCAGGCACCACATCGGCTGAATAGGCGATGCGGCTTGTCCCGTCGTCGACGGTGAACCAGACACCGCCGACGACATGACCGGACCGCCCGGTCCTGACCGTGAAATTGCCGCTTGTCAGTGTGTCGCCCGGTTCGAAGAGTTCGATGCGGTTTTCAGGCAAGGGAAATCGCCTGAAATCCTCCGGCTCGGCATAGGCGGCAAGCGTGGCCGGCGCCTCGGCACGGGTCTCCGCCGTCATGAAGATCGGGCCGCTATAGCCGCGCGACAACAGCCAGCTCAGCGCGCCGACATGATCCTCATGGGCATGCGAAACAAAAACAGCATCGATGTCGTCGCTCGACCCGTTGAGCGCTGGGTAGTATTCCGCCCCTGAAGCGCCGACCTTGATGCCGACATCGAGCAGGATGCGATCGTCGCCGCTGTTGACGGCGAGGCTGGTGCGGCCCTTTTCTCCGAAGCCGCCGGCAAGGTCCAGTATCATCACGAGGCTGTCCCCGCCGCCGGGATCAGCCAGCCGGATTTTATGCGCAGGCGCGCTTGCGCCCCGTTCTCCAGCACAACCGGATCGGGTTGCTCGAAATGCAAGGTGAGGTCGGGACCAGCGGTCGGCGCGAATTCAATCCGCGCCGCGCCGCCCTGGTAGATCGCCCGCTTGACGAGACCATCGAAGCCCGAGGCATCGGCCGAAAGCTCGATATCGGCGGGGCGGCAGCAGATCTTGGCGCCGGCGCGCGGCCGCTCGCCAGGCCGGCAACGGACCACCAGCTCGGTTCCGAGAACCCGGACCTTGCAATAGCCGTTGTCCTCGCTGGCCAACACGTCCGCCGGAAGCAGAATGCCTTGCGAAATGAAGGAGGCCACCATCTCATTTGCCGGCTTATGATAGAGTTCACGCGGGGTGGCGAGCTGCGCCAAGCGTCCATGGTCCATCACCGCGATGCGGTCGGCCAGCGCCATCGCCTCGGCCTGGTCATGGGTTATGTAGACGATGGTCGTGCCGGTGCGCTTGTGGAAGGCGGCGAACTCGTCCTCCATCGAGGCCCTGAGATGGACGTCGAGATTGGCGAGTGGCTCGTCGAACAGCACCAGCGAAGGTGTCGCCACCAGGCAACGCGCCAAGGCCACCCGCTGGCGCTGGCCGCCGGAAAGATTGGCGGGCCGGCGCTCGCCCAGGCCCTGAAGATTGACAAGGGCAAGCGCGTCTTCCACTTTTTGGCGCGCAACCGCTTTGTCGAGCTTGGCCACCTTCAGCGCATAGCCGATATTCTCGGCGACGCTCATATGCGGCCACAGCGCGTAATTCTGGAAGACGATGCCGACGCGCCGCTTTTCCGGCGCGACGCTGCCGCCGCTGTTCGACACGACATCGCTGCCGATGCGGATTTCGCCCGAGGTCACCTTTTCGAAACCGGCGACCAGCCGCAGCAATGTCGTCTTGCCACAGCCGGAGGGGCCGAGCACCGCCAGAAACTCGCCGTCAGCGACGTCGATCGAGACATCCTTCACGGCGTCGAAATCGGCGAAGCTCTTGGTCACATGGTCCAGGGTCAATCGCGCCATGGCAGAACTCCGCTCGGAAGATGAGGGGCAAGCAGGTTGGTCACCAGCATCAGCACGAAGGTGACCGCGACCGTGATGACCGACATCGCCGCCGCGTAGTTGGAATCGCCGCCCTGCTCGAAGGAAAACATGACAACGCCGATGGTCTCCGAGCCCGACGACCACAGCAGCGCCGAGACGGTGAGCTCGCTGAGGGCCGTCATGAAGATCAGCAGGCCGCCGGCGATCGCCGCCGGCGCGACCAGCGGAAAGACGATGGTGCGCATGCGCGTGAACAGGCCGGCGCCCGCCACCTGTGCAGCTTCTTCGAGTGCCCGGTCGATCTGGTGATAGCCGCTGATGGTCGGCCGCAAGGCCAGCACCAGGAAGCGGGCGAGGTAGGCATAGAGGATGATCCAGACGGTGTTGTAGAGCTGGACGCCGGTCAGCGGGATAGGGCGCAGGAACAAGAGCAGCGAGGCGATCGCCAGCACCACGCCAGGCAAGGCGTAGGGCAGTTCGACTGAAAGATTGAGCAGCCGCACCCAGCGCTGCTTGCCCCAAGCGATGAGATAGCCGATCGGCACGGCGACGAGGACCGCGAAGAAGGCGGCAGCGATCGACAGCCAGAAACTGTTGAAGAAGGCGCGGCTGGCGGCATCATGCTCGAACAGCACGAAACGGTAATTGTCGAGCGTCGCCGTCTTGGCGGTGAGCGCGATGCCGTAGCCCGGCACCAGCGACGTCAGCACCAGCCCGAACAGCGGCAGGACCAGCACCAGCACGATGAGCAGCCACATGCCGGCCTGGACGACCGGCCGCCAGCGGCCCAGTTCATAAGGTTCGGCCAGCAGCGACGTCGAGGAGATGCGGTAGTCGCGGCGGCGGCTCATCACCTCTTGGGCAAGAATGCCGGCCATGGCGATGATGCCGATCAGCACCGACAGGAACGCGGTCTCGCCGAGTACCGCCGGGCCCCCGCCGGCCAGCTTCTGATAGATGAGCGTCGGCAGCACCAGGTAGTTGGCGGGGATGCCGAGAAAGGCCGGAATGCCGAAATTGCCGACGCAGGAGACGAAGGCAAGCGCGGCCGCCGCCATGATCGACGGCGTCATCAAGGGCAGCACGATGGTGATCAGCACGGTGAACCAATTCGCACCGCCGGCGCGCGCCGCCTCGACCAGTTCGCGCGGCAGCTTGCGCAGGCCTGCACGCACCAGCAGGAAGACCAGCGGCCCGTATTGGACGCCAAGCAGCAGGATGATGCCCGAGGTCGAGTAGAGCGGGTTTTTCGTGCCGAGCGGCGGCGCCGCTCCGAAAAGCTTGAGGAATGGGCTGGCAGGGCCGAACAGTTGCAGCCAGGCCAGCGCCGTCACCTGCGGCGCGATCATCAGCGGCATGACGTAGCAGAGCACCAGGGCGCTTCGGCCGCGTATGTCGGTCAGCGATACAAGCACGGCCACCAACGTTCCCGACAGCACCGCCAGAAGAGTGCCGCCGATGCCGACGACCAGCGTATGCCATGTCGCGATCCAGGTTGCCGGGCTTCTCAGCCCGGCCTCCACGGCCACCGTCGACAAGACACCGCCGGGTGCCACGATCTCCTTGACGAGGCGCAGCATGGGCAGCAGCGAAAGCAGGACGATGACGACGGCCACCACCGCCGTCAGGACCATTTCCTGGCCCCGGCTCTCCCTGATACGTGTCGGCATGATTGCGTTTCCTGGGATCGGTCAGCGGGGCGGCCGGGCTCACCGGAACTGACGAGATGCCGTCGAGACGGCATCTCGCGGGGATCGACGGCTCAGCCGCCGAACAGGTCCTGGAACTTCGCCTTGTCGGCGTCGGTCTCGGCGACGATCGCCTTGGTGTCGAACGGCATCACCTTGACCTTGACGCCTTCCGGCAGCCAGTCGGGACGACCGACCGAGGCGCGTGCCGGCAGGTAACCCATCGACAGCGCCAGCTTCTGGCCTTCATCGGACAGAATGAAGTCGACGAATTTTTTCGCGCCGTCGACGTTCTTGGCGGTCTTCATGATGGCCACCGGTTCGGTCACGGCGGGCACGCCCTCCGAGGGGAACACGAATTCGACGGGCGAACCCTTCTTCTTGGCGTTCATCGCCATGAAATCGACGAGGATGCCATAGGGCTTCTCGCCCGACGCCACCGACTTCAGCACCGCGCCATTGCCGCGCACGCTGACGGTGTTGTTGGTCTTCAGCTTCTGGAAGAAATCCCAGCCATAATTGCTGTCGCCGGCGAAGCCCGAAAGCAGGTAGGCGGCGGCACCGGAATAGAGCGGGCTCGGCATGACCAAGCCATCGGCATAGGCCGGCTTGGCGAGGTCCGCCCAATGCTGCGGCTTTTCGGCGGCAGCGGTGTTGTAGACGATGCCGGTAGTGATCAGCTTGCTGCCGAAATAAGTCTTGTCGGCGTCATAGGCATCCGCCTCGATGCCGTCGAGCTTGGCCTCGGGATAGGCCAGCAGCCGGTCGTCCTTCTTCAGCAGTTCCATCGACACCGCGTCGGCGATCAGCAGCACGTCGGGCTGCGGGCTGCCTGCGGCGAACTCGGCCGCCATCTTGGTCAGGATGTCGCTGGTTCCGGAGCGATAGATGGTGACGTCGATGCCGGGCTGTGCCTTCTTGAAGGCATCCACGGTCTTGGCTGCGTCTGCCTCGGGCTGGGATGTGTAGAGCGTCAGTGTTTCGGCATTTGCCACGCCGGCAAACAAAGTTGCCGCGAGCGCCAGCTGACTGGCCAGCAGCTGGATGAATAGCGTCTTCATGAGACCTCCTGTCTTGTCTGTGCATGACCGGTCTGGCCCCTGGCCAGCACCCCGTCTCTTCCTCCCTGCACGGCGCATATGACTGGTGGATGACACAGCGCGTGAAACCAACAAAATATGTTCATATGTACGATGTCAATTACAAATGATCACAGCTGTGCGATAATCGGCCTGCCGCGAACCCGGCATCCGATTGACGTAAGAGCGGCCTTGCCCGGATGAGGACAACCGTCGGCCATGACACATGAGGGACGACATCCATGCCCACGCAAAAGCCCGCACCGGCTCGCCTGCCGATGGTCTCGTCGGACCTCAGCGTCAAGACGGCATGGCTCTATTATGTCGAGGGCTTCACGCAGGAGCAGATCGCCGACAAGCTCGATGTCTCCAGGGTGAAGGTCATGCGTACGCTGGCCGCCTGTACCGCCGAGGGCATCGTCGTTACCATGATCAACGCGCCGACAGCCGAACAGGTGGCGCTTGAGCGGGAACTGGAAAAACGCTGGGGCCTCAACGCCGCCGTCGTCATCCCGACACCTTCGGTTCACGACCATCTGGAGAAGGCCATCGGCCACGCCGTGGCGGCCTATCTCGGCGAGCAGATGCAGGATGGCATGACGCTGGCGATCGGCGGTGGCGCCACGCTGCACGCCAGCCTGGGTTTCCTCGCCCGCCGGCACTTGAAGCGCGCCTCGGTGGTGGCGCTTGTCGGCAGCCTGCCGCATTCGCAATGGATCAACCCGTCGATCGTGGCCGCCAAGGTCGCCGATGTGTTCGAGGTGGACAGCTATCAGATCACGGCGCCGGTGATGGTGGACGACCCCTCGCTGCGCGATCTCCTGTGGGCGCAGCCGACGCTGCAGGATGTGCGCCGGCGCGCCGCGGCGGCCGACATCGCATTGCTCACCGTCGGCGACATGTCGCCCGATGCCACCATCTTCCGGCATGGCATCGTGCCGTCGTCGCTGATTACACCCTTGAAGGCAAAAGGCGCGGTCGCCAACATGCTATGCTATTTCGTCGATGCCGCCGGCAGGCTCGTCGATCACGAAGTCAACCGGCGCGTCATGGCGATCGACCTCGATGTTGTCGCCCATGTGCCGAATGTCGTGCTGGCCGCCGGCGGAAAGCGCAAGGTGGCGGCAATCCTCGCCGCGCTCAAGGCTGTCAACACCAATGTGCTGATCACCGACAGCGACACCGCTATGGCGCTGCTGGCCAAGGCCGGCTGAGATGCCTGGGTTTAAATCAACCCGCGCTCGCGCAAAAAATCCTCGACGCCGACATGGGTCATGGATTCGAATTCGGCGATCGCTTCGGCCACGCGTCTGCGCTGCCCCGCCAGCAGGGTGAACACCTGCTTCATCTCGCCCGAAACGCCAAAACGGCTCCAGCGCTCGGCGATATGCGCGGGCAGGCCGATATCACTGCAGAACGCATCGAGGCTGTCATAACCGAGGCTGACGACAAGCTGCCTTGTCTCTTCCGCCGACATGCGTGGCTCGAAAGCATGATCGTGCAGGCGCTGCGCCACCAGCTTGATGTCGGAAGGCGACGCGCCCATGACCCTGCCGAACAAGGTTTTGACGTCAGACGGGTCGAATGCAGGCATGTTGGCCTCCCTTGGTCGCGATCACCAGAGAACATGGGTCAAGGTTCGGTGCCTGACAAGTCGTTTCATCATAAGCCGGCGCATCATTGGCGCCGGCTTACCGCAGGAGACTAGACCAGCATGCCCATCGGATTCTCGATCAGCTTCTTGAAGGCGACCAGCAGTTCGGCCCCCAGCGCGCCATCAACCGCACGATGGTCGGTTGACAGCGTCACCGACATCACGGTGGCTATTCTGATCTCGCCGTTCCTGACCACCGCCCGCTCCTCGCCGGCGCCGACCGCCAGGATCGTCGCATGCGGCGGGTTGATGACGGCGGCAAAGTCCTTGATGCCGAACATGCCGAGATTGGAAACGGCGGTCGTGCCGCCTTGATATTCCTCCGGCTTCAACTTGCGGCTGCGGGCGCGGCTGGCCAGGTCCTTCATCTCGTTGGAGATGACCGACAGCGTCTTTTCATCGGCATGCCGGATGATCGGCGTGATCAGGCCACCGGGAATGGACACGGCGACGCCGACATCGGCATGCCTGTGCTTGACCATGGCGCTCTCGGTCCAGGAGGCATTGGCATCCGGCACCGCCTTCAGCGCCATCGCCATCGCCTTGATCACCATGTCGTTGACCGACAGCTTGTAGGCGGGAGCCTCGCCCTTGTCGGTCTTCTTCACCGGTGCGGCGGCATTGAGCTGAGTGCGTAAAGCCAGCAGCGCGTCGAGTTCGCAGTCGAGCGTCAGATAGAAATGCGGGATGGTGGTTTTTGCTTCGACCAGGCGCCGCGCGATGGTCTTGCGCATATTGTCGTGCGGAACGAGTTCGTAGGAGCCTTCCTCGAACAGTTTCATCACGTCCCCTTCTCCCTTGAGGGGAGGGTGGCCGGCCGAAGGCCGGTCGGGTGGGGTCGCTTCGACGGGGCTCGGCGCAAAAGCGGTGCCTCCTGAGGCGACCCCCTCCGTCCGCTTCGCGGACACCTCCCCCTCGAGGGGGGAGGAGAGTACCGCATCGATATCCGCCTTTACGACGCGGCCATGTGGGCCTGTGCCTGATATGCCGGAGAGATTCAGTCCTGCTTCACGAGCCAATCGACGCGCCAAGGGTGTAGCGCGGGTTTTCCCCTCCCCCTCGAGGGGAGGGTGGTCGGCCAAACGCCGGTCGGGTGGGGTCGGTTCGACCGGACTCAGCGCGAGGGCGGTGCCTTCTGAGGCAACCCCCTCTGTCGACTTCGTCGACATCTCCCCCTCAAGGGGTGAGATTGGCGCCTTGTCCTTATAAGCCTCGCCGTCAGCATAAATCCAAGCCACCGCCGATCCGACCGCGATATCGACTCCTTCCTTGCCGGTCACGTCGCGCAACACACCGCTGGCCGGAGCGTCGATCTCCATCGCGGCCTTGTCGGTCTCGATCTCGAACAGCACGTCGCCCTTCTTGACCGTGGCGCCTTCCTCGGCGAACCAGCGCGAAATCTGTCCGGTCGCCATATCCATGTCGACCTTGGGAAGAATGACTTCGGTCGGCATGGATCAGCGAACCCCTTTGACGAGGTCGCGCGCGGCGGTGACGATGTCGGGAACCTGCGGCACCGTCGCTTTTTCCAGCTCCGGATTGTAGGGGATCGGCGTTTCCGCACCGCCCAGCCGCACGATCGGCGCATCGAGATAGTCGAACGCCTCGCTTTCGGCGATCATGGCGCTGACCTCGGCGCCGATGCCCAGCGTCTTGACCGCTTCATAGACGCATATCAGCCGCGAGGTCTTCTTGACGCTGTCGATAACGGTCTGCTTGTCCATCGGCCGGATGGTCCGGAGGTCCACGACTTCGACGTCGATGCCTTCGGCCTCCAGCGCGGCAGCGGCGTCGAGCGCCTTCTGCACCATGATCGAGGTGGCGACGATGGTGAGATCACGGCCCTCGCGGCGGATATCTGCCTTGCCGATCGGCACGGTGTAATAGCCTTCGGGCACCGGGCCCTTCATCTTGTAGAGCAGCTTGTGCTCGAAGATCATCACCGGATCGGGATCGGCGACCGCAGCCAGAAGCATGCCCTTGGCATCATGGGGCGTCGCCGGCTGGATAACCTTCAGGCCCGGCACGTGGCCAAGCCAGGCTTCCAGGCTCTGGCTGTGCTGCGCGGCGGCACCGGTACCGGAGCCGGCGGGAAAGCGCATCACGACGGGCACCGAAACCTCGCCGCCCAGCATGAAGCGCATCTTGGCAGCCTGGTTGACGATCTGCTCCATCGCCAGCGTGGCGAAATCGGAGAACTGGAATTCGAAGATCGGCCGCATGCCGGTCAGCGCGGCGCCGACAGCGACCCCCGCGCCCCCCAGTTCCGAGATCGGCGTGTCCAGCACCCGGTCCGCGCCGTAACGATCGACGAGGTCGCCGGTCACCTGGAAGGCGCCGCCATAGACGCCGATGTCCTCGCCCATCAGGAAGACGCGCTCGTCCATGTCCATGGCGATCGCCATGGCTTCCTGGATCGCCTGAGCGTAGCTCAGTTCACGCACCATCGCGTCCATCACGCCTGCTCCGTATACACGTAATTGCCGGTCTCGCTGACGTCAGGCGACGGGCTCCCCTTGGCGAACTCGATGCCGTCGGCGATCTCCCGCGCCACCACCTCGCGGATGGCTTCGATGCCCGTGTCGTCGATGAATCCGAATTCCCGCAATTCGTTCTCGAACAGCGTGATCGGATCGCGGTTCGACATCCAGTCCTCGATCTCTTCCTTGGTCCGGTAGCGATTGCGGTCGCTCTTGGAATGGCCGCGATGGCGATAGGTCTTGGACTCGATCAGCGTCGGCCCCTCACCCGCTCGTGCCCACTCGACCGCCTTGTACGAAGCCTCGGCGACCTCGGAGAAGATGTTGCCGTTGACGATGACGCCCGGCATCGAATAGGCGGCGGCGCGGTCGGCGATGTTCTTGACCGCGGTGGACCGGGCAGTCGACGTCGACATGCCGTAGCCATTGTTCTCGCAGACGAAAATAACGGGCAGTTTCCAGACCGCCGCCATGTTGAGCGCCTCGTGGAAGGCGCCTTCATTGTTGGCTCCGTCGCCGAAGAAGGAGACGACAACCTTGCCGGTCTTCATCATCTTGGCGGAGAGCGCGGCGCCGACGGCGATCGGAATGCCGCCGCCGACAATCCCATTGGCGCCGAGATTTCCCTTGGCGACATCGGCGATGTGCATCGAACCGCCGCGGCCCTTGCAATAGCCGGTGGTCTTGCCGAAGAATTCCGCGAACATGCGCTTCACCTCGGCGCCCTTGGCGATGCAGTGGCCGTGGCCGCGATGGGTCGAGGTGATCTGGTCGTCCTCGCCAAGCGGCATGCAGATGCCCATGGCGCTCGCCTCCTGGCCGATCGACAGATGCATGGTGCCGTGGATGAGGCCGCGCGTGTAGCTTTCTTCCGCGCCCTCCTCGAAGCGGCGGATCAGGTACATCTTGTAGAGCACCTGCTTCAGCTGCTCGGCGCTGTACTGGCGATAGACGAAGGGCAGGTTGGCGCGGCTGTCCGCGACGGCTTTGCTGGCTCCGGCCATGGTTACGCCTCCACGGTTCCGTAGACGAGCTTGTCCTGACGGGCGCGCAGTTCGGCGATCTTGGAGCCCGCTGCCGGGGCGGCATTGGCGTAGGTGATGAGCTCACCCTTCTTGATCGGCGCCGTAACCGACCCGCCCTGCAGCAGGCCGCAGGGAATGGCCCTCGCGGCATGCGCTTCCGGTGCAGTCATGATCCAGGCGCGGTAGCAATATTCGCCGATCGCATCGAGCTTCTCGCCGGGCTGCATGTCCTTCTTGGCCACGGCGGCCACTTCAGCTACCGGCTTGGCCAGCGGCACCATGTCGGCCTTGCCGTAGAGCACGACGCGGGCGCAGGTCAGCGGCACTTCGAGCGAGGTCAGGTGATAGGGACGATGGAACGTGAAGTACGGGCCCTTGCCCATCTTCAAATCTTCCATGCGCTCCGAAATGCGCGGATGCGACATGTCGGCGACGACGAAGACACCGGGCGCGACACCCTTGCCGATCGAATAGTCGACGACACCGACCCTCGACAGCACGCCGCCATCCTTCTGCGGCACCAGCACCTTGTTCAATTCGCCGAGCGTCGCGGCCGGGCCATGCATGCCGGCCTTGTCGGGCACCAGCCCGGTGGCGTTGGCGATCGCCGCCATCTCGACCATGGTCTTCGAGCCGTCGACGAACTCCACCAGCATGCGCACATTCATGTGCCGGCGCCTGGCCTCCTCCTCATAGGCGGGCGGCGTGGCGTCGATGTTGAGCGGGTTGTTCTTGCCCTTGCCGGCGGCGACGATCGGGTGGCCCATGGCCGAAACGAATTCGATCAGCTCCATGCAGGAGGAGGGTTCGTCGCCGGCGCCCAGCGAATAGGTGACGCCGAGCCGATCGGCTTCGCTCTTGAGATAGGCGCCGATGGTGACGTCGGCCTCGACATTCATCATCACCAGATGCTTGCCATGCTCCATGGCGCGCAAGCCGATTTCGGCGCCGACGGCGGGAACGCCGGTGGCATCGATGACGACGTCGATAAGATCGTTGTTGATGACCAGGCTGGCGTCGTTGGTCACCGCCACCTTGCCGGCTTCCATGGCGGCCGTCATCGCCGAGGCGTTCGATACCTCGCGCGCATGGCCGGTTTCCTGGAAGGCGATATCCACCGCCTTGCTGGCGGCGGGCAGGTTCAGCTCGGAGATCGCGCCGATCTCTATGCCCGACATATGGGCGACGCGGGTGACGATGTCGGTTCCCATTTCGCCCGAGCCGATCAGCCCGATGCGGATCGGCTTGCCCGATTTGCCGCGTTCCTCGAGATCGCGGGCAAGGCCCGTCAACGAAACATTGGACGCCATACCGCTCATTCCTCCCATAATGCAGGCTTGTTCAATTGCCTGACGGGTATTGAACATCTGTATTTCTGTCAAGACTAATGTCCAAATCTGCGTGCTTTTGCAACACTTACACAACTGGACAAAAGGCCGTTGCGGAGCCGGCAAATCGCGACTTTCCGCGTTGCCGTGGCGAGACAAGCACGCCAGCGGCGGCTCGACGCGCGGCGCACAGGACACTTGTTAGGGGCTCTCACCCTGCGTAAAAGCGTTAGCAGTGAACATCCGTCGGTTAGGGGCTTTTCCGATGAACGTCCAACAACGGGTTAGACCTGTGCCACCGCCGGGCGATGGACCGGCCCATGCGATTGCCGGCATCTTCGCCGCGGAATTGAAGGTGCCGGCCGTCGGCTTCGACGACAATTTCTTCGATCTCGGCGGCGATTCGCTGATGGCGGAGACTCTGGTGCTTGCCGTGCAGAAGCGGTTCGGCGTGAGATTGCAGACTTCCGTCCTGCTCGAAGCGCAGACACCGCGGGAATTCGGCCGGTTGATCGCATCGCTGGTGCCGGAGCATCCGGCCCGTGAGCTGATCGTGCCGGTGTCCGGCAGCGTCGGCCAGGAGCCGATCGCGATGATCCACGGCATCACCGGCTCGGCCTTGTTCGCCAATCGCTTCAGCAGGCGTCTGAAAGAGGAATACGCGATCATGGCGGTGCGCGGCATGGGCACGGAACTCGGCGAGACGCCCTATTCCACCATGGCCGAAATTGGCACCAACTATTTTGAAGCCTTCACCTCGGTAACAGGCAGGCACCCCGAAGTCATCGGTGGCATATGCGTGGGTGGCCTGCTCGCGATCGAGGTCGGCCGGCTGAGCCATGAGGCGACGGGCAAGCGGCCGGCGATCGTGCTCATCGATCCGCCGTCGCCAGGTTCGGCCTGGCTGAAGCCGATGCCCGACGATCGCCTCACGGAGAGGAGGCGGCGCGATATCGTGCGCAAGGTAGTCTACTGGCGCCTGTTGCGAGACACGCTGAAGGCGGTCGGTCTCGGACAGACACGCCTGGGGCGCCATCTGCGCAAGAAGGCATACAAGAGCGCGCTGCTGCAGGCCGCAGCCGGTTTTGTGCCCTCGTCCTACCCCTGCGACATCCTCATCCTCGCCAGTTCCGAATGGGGAGCCACCACCGTCAAGGACTACAAGGGCTGGGCGTCTAACGAGGCCAGCGTGAAAACGGTCGTCATGCCGGGTACTCACAACAAATTCCGCAAGGCCAACATGGACGCGATCGACGCGGAGATCTTGACGTTCCTCTCCGCCCGAAGCGAGGCTCCACGCGAAAACCCGCATCGTCAATGAGTTTTGGTTGGCAGATACTGGAGGCCTTCGCTGCCCATGGCGACAAGGTCGCGATGGTCAGCGGCCGGTCTGATATCACCTATTCCCAGGCCCTGACGCAGAGCGGACATCTTGCAGCCAATTTCGGCGCATCGGGCATCCGACCGGGCGACCGCGTCGGCCTCGCCATGCTCGACAACATCGACGTGATCCTTTCGATCCTCGCCTGTTGGAAAATCGGCGCGACCCCTGTTGTCGTCGACTTTCGAACGCCCAGGAGTCAGCGAGCCAGGCAGGCCCGCGACTTCGGTCTGAGCATCGTTTTTGAAAGCCGCGCCATGCCGGGCGATGAGGTCTATCCGAACGCCCTTTTCGACGCTGGCTGGAAATCGGCTTCGGCGCCGGGATCCGACGTCGGCCCCCCGGCGAGCGATGCCGTCCCGGCCTTTTTGATCTTTTCGTCCGGCACGACGGGCGATCCAAAGGCCTACACCCAGTCGCATGAGGCACTCGCCAGGCGCATCGCGGCGCGCCGGGGCGTGGTGGAGGGAACCGCCAAACGATTCCTGACGCCGATGGCCCTGTCATACTCGGCAATGCGTCACCAGGTCTTCGGCTATCTGCTTTACGGGGGAATCGTTCGGTTCTTTCCTCCCTTGTTCACCCCCTCGGAGCTCATCGAGGCGCTGCTCTCGTTCCAGGCAAGCGGCACGGCGCTGGCGCCATCAGTCATTGCCCGGATGGTCAAGGAGGTGGGCGAACGCGCAACCCACCTGCTTCCCCAACTTTCCGTTCTCTACAGCGTAGGCGGACCGGCCAGAGGGGAAGACAAGATCGCTGCCTACCGCTATCTCTCCTCTGGATACCGGATAAGCTACTCATCGAGCCTTACCGGCATCATATCCTCGCTATGGGGTGAGGATATTCTGGCAAAGCCCGAAAGCGCCGGCCGTCCGGTCGCCGGCGCACAGGTCGAAATCCTCGGTGCCGATGGCCGCGTGTTGCCGCAAGGTGAGCGCGGGCTGATCAAGGCATGGACGCCGACCATGGCATCCGCGGTCCTGATGCCCGGCAACCGCCTGTTCGTCGATCCGCAGATCATGAGCTCCGACTGGGGCATCCCCGGTGATATCGGATTTCTGGACGCCGACGGATTTATCACGATCGTCGATCGGGAGGCCGATATGATCGTTCGCGGCGGCGTCAGTGTCGCGCCGCAGGAGCTTGAAAAACTGATCCGCACCCATGCCAAGGTGCAGGACGTCGCCGTGGCCGGCTTTCCAGATGAGACCATGGGGCAGGAAATCGCCGCCTTCATCGTCTCCGACCGCGGAACCGTCGAGGAATTCCAGGCTTTCATGCGCACCAACATCGCGCCCGACCGGCGGCCGCGCGAGATCAGGCTGGTCGCCTCGTTGCCTTACAGCGGCAACGGCAAGCTGCTACGCCGCCAACTGGTCGAAACGCTGGCGCCGCATAAGGGTTCTTAGAAAATTCCGCTAATGCCTGTGAGCCACGGAGTCGGCCAGGGCTGGGATGCCAGCATGTCGAAGACCGAATAGACGAAGGCCGTCGCGGCGGCAGCGATCACCAGGGATGACCGCCTCGACTTCGTCCCAAGCACCATGATGCTGCCGGCAACGAAGATGAAGGTCGCTGCCAGGTGACCGACCAACAGGATGAGAAAGGCGAGGGCCAGACAAAGGCCGATGATTGCGAGATTGCCTTTCATGGTGGGTTCCGAAACCGGAGACCATTCGCCTGGTATCGCGGCAGGCACGGATAGGACAGGCGTGGCCCGCCTGCGCCATCGCAGCGACGCCTGCACTGTGGTCACCAGCGAAAACACCAACAGGAATCCAGCCGTGATGACCGGGAAAATGGCGGCCTCGAAGGGAAAGCCGGTCACGGCCGTCCCCAACGCCGCGAACGCCAGCAATGTCATGGTGGCGCCTGCGACAATGTCGGGCAGCGCGGGGGGCAGCGGCCCGCCGGGATTTCTGGCCCTGATCCACGACAGCGTCTGCCTGACGAGACCGACCACGGCCAGTCCAAGCAGGATGAGCACCAGCGGCTGGGCAAGCCACGACCAGCCGGAAATCTGATAGGCGAGAAAGAAATAGTTCTCGAGGCTCGGGCCGAGCACGAATCCCAATGAAAAGGCCGAGCGCGGCCAGTTGAGTTCCTTCATCGCCATGCCGACGGCGCCGACGCCGATGACCAGCGCGAAATCGAAGGCGCTCATATTGGTCTGGTATGCACCAACCACGATGAAGGTGACCACCAGCGGCACCAGGATGGCGGCCGGAACCTGCGCGACGCGCGCCAGAGGCCGGGTCAGCACAAGGCAGGTCACCGCGCCTACGATATTTGCCACGGCGATGCTGAACACCATCGACATGGTGAGCGCGGCATTCTTGCCCAGCATGTCGGGGCCGGGAACGAGCCCATGGACGACAAAGGCGCCGAGCAGGATGCTCATCGAGGCCGAACCCGGCACGCCGAAGGCGATGGTCGGGATGAGCGAGCCGCCTTCCTTGGCATTGTTGGCGCTCTCGGGCGCGATGACGCCCCTGACATTGCCTTCGCCGAATTTCGGTCCCGAGCCAGGCCGCCGTGACGCATGGCCATAGGCGATCCAGTCCAGCACCGCGATGCCGACACCGGGAACTGCGCCCAGCAGCGAACCGATGCTGCTGCATCGCAGCACCAGCGGCCACTCCCGCAGCGTGTCCCTGATGCCTTGCCACATGCCCGCATAAGTCGGTCGCTCCGCATTGCCCTGGATGGAACCTCGCAACAGGAGCGAAGCCAGCTCCGGTAGGCCGAACAGGCCGAGAAACACCAGGGCCACCGGCAGACCGTCCCAGAGATAGATTTCACCAAAGGTCCACCGGTCGATGCCGGCGATCTTATCGATACCGACAAACGAGGCGAGCATGCCGAACATGGCCGCGGCCAGCCCCTTCAGCGGCTGGCTCCCGGCCAGCATCGCGACGATGGAGAGCCCGAAGGCGCAGATGGCGAAGAAGTCCGGCGTCTTTAGATAGAGGACAAGCGGTCGCATGATGGGAATAGCCGCGGCAAGCACCAGAGCGCCGAACACGCCGCCAATCATCGACGCCGAATAGGAGGCGCCGAAGGCGCGCGCGGCTTCGCCTTTCTTGGCCATGGCATGGCCGTCGAGCACCGTCGCCGCCGCTCCGACCGAGCCCGGAACCCCAAACAGGATGGCCGGGATCGTATCGGAGGTGGTATTGACCGATCCCATACCGAGCAGGAGCGCGAAGGCGGCATAGGCGTCCATGTTGTAGGTCATCGGGATGAGCAGGGCCATCGCGAACAGCCCGCCAATGCCCGGGACAACGCCGACGACGAGGCCGACGAAAACGCCGGTCACCAGCATCAGCATGCGAAACGGCTGGGCCATCTCGACGACGGCGGTGAGTATCAGATCCACCGTTGAGCCTCGCCGGGAATCTACTTCACCAGATTTCTGGCGGTCTCGAACACATCCGGATCCACCTTCAACTGCTCCGAGACAAGCCGGCTTATGTCTTCGCCGCTGGTGGCGTTGACGGTCATTT
This sequence comes from Mesorhizobium sp. B2-3-10, assembly GCF_006442275.1. NCBI lineage: Bacteria > Pseudomonadati > Pseudomonadota > Alphaproteobacteria > Hyphomicrobiales > Phyllobacteriaceae > Mesorhizobium > Mesorhizobium sp. B2-3-10. The sequence continues at coordinate 1,067,578 of NZ_VFVT01000001.1, read as the reverse complement.
CGCTAAGCTTGCCGATGTCGGCCAGGAACGCCTTATCCCTGACCATCTCCATATATCCCTTGCGCAGCGTTTCGACCGTCTCCTTGGGCGTGCCCGGCGGGACAACCAACGGATGATGGAACTGCAAAGCGGTCTCGATCAGCGCGGCCGCTTCCCGGACCTTCGGGTCGTCGATCCTAGCAGTGAACTTCTCCTGGCCTGCAACGATGCCCTGGCCGAAGGTACCAATGAGGTTGAGCGCGTCGCGGTTTTCGGAGGTGTTGTAACTGGAGACTCCGCACATTCCGGCGATCTCGCCTCGCTGCATCGCCAGTTCGATATCGGCTGTGCCTTCAAAGCCGGTGACGACCTTGAACTTTGCCTTCAAGCCGTTCTTGACCAGCGCCGCGAAAATGTAGGTCACGCTGCTCTTGCCGGTCGCCCCAATCAGGAAATCGGACTGCAGGAACTTGTCCATCGTGTCGATGCCGGAACTCTTGGCCGTCAGGCAATAGGCCGGCTCGTTGACGAGCGAGCCAATCCATTGCAGGGCAAGCGGATCGAAATTGGCGTTCTGGGGATCGAGCACCGGCGCATATGACATGGCTTCGCTGACGGAAGCGATGACGCTGCCGTCGGCCGGCTCGCTGCGCAACACCATCTTGGTGAGCTTCAGGCTGCCGCCCCCGGGCACATTCTGGACGACTATATCCGGATTGCCGGGAAGGAACCGGCCGAAGTGGCGGGCGATCAGCCGCGATGTCTGGTCATAGCCCCCGCCGGGGCCATAGCCGACCTTGATCGTGATTGTCTTGAATTCGACCGCTTGCGCCCGGGCGCCCGTGGCAAAGACAATGCTGGCGGCAACGAAGGGAATGGCGCGCAATGCGCGGAAGATCGCAACCAACATATCAACCCCGTGCAGAACCCGGATGGCGTTTTAGCGCTACGATGTCGCGATTGATAGCGCCCGCGACCAGATCAGGTTGAAATACAGCATGCGTGTACGACAAGCCGGTGGTCGCAAAAATTCTCGCGGCTCCAGGCCGGGGTTGTGGGAAGATGAGCTTCGCCTTATGGGAGCATGCATCCGATTTGGAGCAATGGCGAAGTTTGTAATGAGCTGGAAGCCGGCCAAGGGCCTTGTTGATCTGCTGAACCACAACTGGCCTGTCAGAAAGGCCAAGGCTTTTCGCAACGCCTTGATTGAGCGTGATTTTCGCGGGCGCGGCGTTCCCGAAGGCCTGAAATTCACCGAGGAGCTGCTGCAAACCGGTTCCCGGCGCTTCTGCTTTGTCATTGCCTTCAACACGCCCTGGGTCATCGATGCGCTCACCCGAGCCTGGCAATTGTATTCCTCTGGGATGACGCTGGTGGTCATCGACAATTCATCCGATCGATCGGCAAGGGTGCGTATCGCGGACATCTGCCGGGCGCGAAAAACCGCTTATTTCGGTTTGCCTCGGAACCGGGAAAGCCATCCCAACCGGTCGCACGGGATATCCATGAATTGGATCTTCCACAACATCGTTCGGCCTTTGCGGCCGGAGCTTTTCGGATTTCTGGATCACGACTGCTTTCCGACCGTCCCCGTGGACATCGCCGCGACGATGGAGGGAAAAATCGTCCACGGCTCAAAGCGCCCAGCGCAAGCGGACCCCGAGGCCTGGTTCATGTGGGCTGGGTTCTGCTTCTTCCGCTTCAGCGCCGTGCAAGGACTGGACCTGGACTTCACACCGCGTTTTGTCAGCGGAATGGACACCGGCGGCGGAAACTGGAGCCTGCTGTATCGCGGACTTGGCGAGAACGATGTTTCCGATGCGCAAAAGACGGCAGCCGATCTCGATGTTGATGGGATGGAAGCGGACCATCGGATGCTGGGCGGCGCCTTTTTCCACGTCGGCGGCGCCTCGCACAGAAAATTGGTCATGACCCCACAGTATCGGCGGCTGATCTCCGATCATGTGTGGGAGACCCATCTTGGCGGCGGCGAAAGCCGCCTCGTCAAGGACCCCTGACCGGCTCGCGGCGGCCAGCCTCAAAATCCTGAAAATGGACGACCACTCCATCCGCATCGATGAAGATGACGGCATAGGCGGGCGGCTCGTGGCCCAGCCGCCAGCTGTCCGAAAAATCGAGGGCGCTCTGATGGTTGGTGCTGCGCAGCGTGCTGACCGGTATGCCGCGCCAGCTGCCGGCGATCAGCCTGTGGACATGGCCGGCAAAGATGTGGCCGACATTGCCGTGGCGCCGGAGAATGTCATGGAAGGCATCGGCGTCGACGAGCCTGACCTCGTCGAGCACCGGCATGTGAATGCGGAACGGCGGGTGGTGCATGAAGAGGAAGACCGGCCTGTCGCGCGCTTCGTGCAGCTTCTCGTCCAGCCAGTCGAGACGGGCCGCGCACAGCCTGCCCTCGACATGTCCGCTGTCCAGCGTGTCGAGCAGGATCAGGCGGCCATCGCCGCCATCGAAAACGCTCTGGACAAACCCGCGCTCGGCCGGCGCTTCCGGGAACATTTCGAGAAAAAGCGCCCTGTCGTCGTGGTTGCCGAGCATCAGCCGGCAAGGCGGCACGAACCGCGCCAGCGCCTCTCGCAACGCCGCATAGGCCGCGCGCTCGCCATCATTGCTCAGGTCGCCTGATATCACCACCAGGTCGGCATCGGCATGGTTCCTGCCGATATCCGCCAGGCAGGCTTCCAGCCGCGCGAGCGGATCCGAACCGTAGAGATAACCACCGAGCGCCATCAGATGCGGATCGGAGAGCTGGATGATTTTCATGGGCCGCGCACTGCCTTCCCGCCGGCGCCCTGGCGTTGGCCTGAAGGCGGCATGTTTCGACCAATTTTACTGTGCCGTCCAGCCGCCATCCATCGGTAACGTCGTGCCGGTGATCTGCCTGGCCGCATCCGAGCACAGGAACAATGCCAGTGCCGCAAGCTCTTCGACAGTAACGAATTCCTTGGTCGGCTGCGCGGCCAGCAGCACGTCGTGCTTGACCTGTTCCTCGGTCATGCCCCGCGCCTTCATCGTGTCGGGGATCTGCTTTTCGACCAGCGGCGTCCAGACATAGCCAGGCGCGATCGCGTTCACGGTGATGCCGTCCTGCGCGACTTCCAGCGCCACCGTCTTGGTCAGGCCTGATATGCCGTGCTTGGCCGAGACATAGGCCGACTTGAACGGCGAGGCGACCAGCGCGTGCGCGGAAGCCGTGTTGACGATGCGGCCCCATTTGCGTGCCTTCATGCCGGGCACCACCGCCTTGATGGCGTAGAAGGCGGCCAAAAGGTTGATGCGGATGATGGCTTCCCATTTGTCGTCGGGAAACTCCTCGATCGGCGCCACATGCTGGATGCCGGCATTGTTGACCAGTATGTCGAGGCTGCCGAGCGCCTCTTCCGCGTCATGGATCATGGCTGTGACCGCGGCGCCATCCATCATGTTGGCATCGGAATAGCGGCACTTGACGCCGAAATCCTTCTCGATGCCGGCGCGCTCCCGCTCGATGGCGGCAGCATCGCCAAGACCATTGATGGTGACGTTGGCGCCCTCGGCGGCAAAGGCGCGGGCGATTGCCAGGCCGATACCGCTGGTCGAGCCGGTGACGAGGGCATTCTTCGAAGACAGGGAACCCATGGGAGATCTCGCGCGAGGTGGGAGGGAACATGACGATATAATTGTGCGTCGCAGCATGACAATGGCAGAGCCATATGTCGATGCGATTACAGCCAGACGACAACGCCTGCTTGTCCTCGCCCGGTTCGGAAACCTGGTCGTTAGGCTGACACGGCACTGTCATGGTGCCGTGCAACATAATCGTTGCGCATTCGCGCGATCCTTCCTGAACGAATTCGTCCGACAGAACCTTGGGGCACCAGCATGGAAATCGCCGATGTCGTGAAGCGCGCCTATGCGATGCCGCTCACCAATCCCTCGTTTCCGCCAGGGCCCTATCGCTTCTTCGACCGCGAATACATCATCATCACCTATCGCACGACACGCGAGGCGCTCGAGGCCGTCGTGCCGGCGCCGCTTGAAATCGACGAGCCGCTGGTCAAGTACGAATTCATCCGCATGCCGGACTCCACCGGCTTCGGCGACTACACCGAGACCGGCCAGGTCATCCCGGTGCGCTACAAGGGCCAGCATGGCGGCTACGTCCATTCGATGTATCTCGACGATGACGCGCCGATCGCCGGCGGCCGCGAGTTGTGGGGGTTTCCAAAGAAACTCGCCAATCCCAAGATCGTCCATGAAGGCGAGGTAATCGTCGGCACGCTGCACTATGGCAGCGTTCTGTGCGCCACCGGCACGATGGGCTACAAGCATCGTGAGGCCGATCATGACCAGGTACTCGCCTCGCTCGCCGCCCCCAATTTCCTCATCAAGATCATCCCCCATGTCGACGGCACGCCGCGCATCTGCGAGCTGGTCCGCTACTACCTCACCGATATCACGCTGAAGGAAGCCTGGACGGCGCCCGCCGCGCTCGACCTGCGGCCCCATGTCATGGCCGACGTGGCGAAGCTGCCCGTGCTCGACATCGTGTCGGCGGTTCACTTCAAGGCCGATCTGACGCTCGGGCTGGGCGAAGTGGTGCATGATTACCTCGCTGACCACAGCCGATCCGCTGCCAGCGCAACCCAGCTGGAGAAAGTCAGTGCTTGATCGTAACCGCAACAAGGCAGCCGCCGCCACCATCGAGGAAATCACGGCGCAGTATGACCGTATCGCGCTGGTCTTTCAGGGCGGCGGCGCGCTCGGCGCCTATCAGGCAGGGGTCTATCAGGCGCTGGCCGATGCCGGCTGCGAGCCGACCTGGCTATCCGGCGTCTCCATCGGCGCCATCAATGCCGCGATCATCGCAGGCAACGAGCCGAGCCGCCGGCTGCAGCGGCTGGAACAGTTCTGGCAGACGATTTCCGGCCGCAAGATCTGGTCCTATACGCCCGAAGGCGACATCTACCGCGATATCCGCAACCAGACCTCGTCGTTGATGACGATGACGATGGGCCAGCCCGGCTTCTTCAAGCCGCGCAATCCCAATCCCTGGTTCCAGCTGTCGGGCGCAGAAGGCGCCACCAGCTTCTACGACACCGCCGAATTGAAGGACACGCTGGAGAGCCTGATCGACTTCGACGTGCTGAACGACGGCAAGAAGCGGCTGAGCGTCGGCGCGGTCAATGTCAGGACCGGTAACTTCGTCTATTTCGACACCGAGAAGGTGCGTATCGAGCCGGAGCACATCATGGCCAGCGGCGCGCTGCCGCCGGCCTTTCCTTCGATCCGTATCGAGGGCGAGTACTATTGGGATGGTGGCATCGTCTCCAACACGCCGCTGCAATACCTGCTCGACCAGGAAGAGGACCGTTCCTCGCTGGTCTTCCAGGTCGATCTGTTCAGCGCCCGCGGCGTGCTGCCGCGCGGCATGGCCGACGTGCTGTCGCGCCACAAGGACATCATGTATTCGAGCCGCACGCGGCAGAACACCGACAATTTCGAGCGCATCCATGCGCTGAAGATGAAGCTGCTCGATGCGCTGAAGCGCGTGCCGTCGGAGCAGCTAAGGGAAGGCGAGCAGGAGTTGATCGCCGACTATTCCAACGCCGGCGTCGTCAACATCGTCCACCTGATCTACCAGCACAAAGGCTATGAGGGCCACGCCAAGGACTATGAGTTTTCGGGCACCTCGATGCGCGAGCATTGGGAGATGGGCCTCGAGGACACCGAGCGCACGCTGCGTCACAAGAAGTGGCTGATGCTGCCGACCAATGCCGACGGCGTCACCATCCACGACCTGCATCGCGAAGATCCGACCTGAGCGACCCAAGAGCGGTTCTCCGTTTCGTCGAAACGCAGAGCCGCTCTACCTGTCTATTTTGGCTCAGAACCTAAGATTGGCGCCGGCTCTCAGCAGGAGCCAGTAGAACAGGCCAGTCGCGGCCGCCGCGATCAACAGCGCCAGTTCGAATCCGCCCGGCGTTTGCGTAAGCGGCAGCCCGGCGGTGTTCATGCCGAACATGCCGACAATCAGCGAGCCCGGCAGAAGCAGCGCGCTCATCACAGCCAGCGCCTTAAGGCTGCGGTTGGATTCGTCCGCGAGCTCGGCGGCGACCTCCTCCTGCAACAGCCGTGCACGGTCGTTGACCATGACGACTTCGCGGTCGAGCCTTTCCAGCCGCGTGGTAAGCCGGCGCAGGATCTCGTGCGCCCCCGCCGACAGCTTCCAGTCCGAGCGGTCCTCGTCCTGGAAGAGCGCCGCCAGCGCCGAGATCGGGCGGTGCAGGGAGACCGCCAGACGGCGAACATCTTTCAGCCGCCGCCTTTCGTCGGCAAGCCGCTCGGTCACCAAATGATCTTCCACTTCGTCGAGCCGCTTGGTGGCGGCAGCGAGCCGCAGGCTGGTGCTGCTGCAGAACGCCAGCACGATCGCCTCGAAAAGTTCGAAGGCGGTGGCGGGCCGCAGCCCCGCGGCCAGCGCCTCGTGCACCTCCTCGACCGCTGCCAGCGAATGGCGGCGGCCGGTCACCAGCAGCCGCTCCGAGACCGCGAAGCGCAACCTGCCTATGGTGGTCGACTGACGCGCGATTTCGCTGTGCAGGTCGGCGGAAATGCCATGGACGACACCATCCTCATGCGCCAGCGAGGGGCTGTCCTCATGGCCTTCGAGGATCGCGTTGGCCGAGGCCGGCAAGGCGCAGGTACGGCTGACCCAGGAATGGGCACGCTGGTCGACGAGATCGACATGCAGCCAGACCCAGCCCTCACGCATCGCCAGTGCCGCGCCGATATCGCGCGGAGCAAGCGCCACCGGGGTTTTGCCTGGCAAGCGGTGATAAGCCCAGACCAGGCCAGGCGCCGGATGCTGTCGTCGACGGCAAGCAGGGCCAGATGCGATGCGTCGTTCATGACTGCCGCCCGAAATCGTCGCGAACCTGTCGACGGAAAACGAGACGGCGCCATTGTGGCGCCGTCGGTAGTGTTGTCGCTTCGCCCGCTCAGAACACCTGGCGGAAGATGATGAACAGCACGAAGGCCAGCGTGATCGAGCACGGCAGGGTAAGCACCCAGGCGAGCAGCAGGTTGCGCACCGTCGACCATTGCAGGCCCGAGCCGTTGGCCGCCATGGTTCCGGCGACGCCGGACGACAGCACATGGGTCGTCGACACCGGCAGACCCAGACGGTCGGCCATGCCGATGGTGACCATCGCCACGAGTTCGGCGGCAGCGCCCTGGCCATAGGTCAGGTGGCTCTTGCCGATCTTCTCGCCGACCGTGACGACGATGCGTTTCCAGCCGACCATGGTGCCCAGGCCAAGCGCCAGGGCCACCGCGACCTTCACCCAGATCGGGATGAACTTCGTCGCGTTGTCGACGGCCTTGTGATAGTCGGTGACCGCCTTGAGATCGGCGGCCTCCATCGGCAGCAACTGCTTCTTGTCGATCAGTTTCAGCGCCTCGCCGATCAGATAGATGTCGTTGCGGGCGTTGCTGACCAGATCGGTCGGCACGGTGTCGACCGAAGCGTAAGGCTGCAGCTCGGCCGTCGTGTTGTGGATGTAGCTCTGCAGAGCGACGGTCGTCTTGTCGCTCCAGCTCCGGGTGCGCACGGCATCCTGCACGGCAGCCTTGGCATCCTTCGCATCGGCGACGGTGACACCGGGCTTCACATATTTGCCCAGCGCGGTCTCCACGCTGACCGAGGCCGACTTGTAGGCTTCGAGATAGTTGATGTCGGGCGTGCGGTTGAGCGCGTAGGCCGTCGGCACCACGCCGATCAGGATCAGCATGATCAGGCCCATGCCCTTCTGGCCGTCATTGGAGCCATGCGCAAAGCTGACGCCGGTGCAGGTGAAGATCAGCAGCGCGCGGATCCACCAGGGCGGCGGCGCATTGCCTTTCGGCGCCTCGTAGAGCGCCGGATTGCGGACGAGAAGCTTCATCGCGTAGAGCAGGATCGCCGCGGCGAAGAAGCCGATGATCGGCGACACCAGCAAGGTCACGCCGACATTGGTCGCCTGCGACCAGTCGACGCCGCTGGTAGCGCTGCCGGCAGGTGCCATGAACTGGTTGGCGAGGCCGACACCGATGATCGAACCGACCATGGTGTGCGAGCTCGACGCCGGCAGGCCGAGGAACCAGGTGCCGAGGTTCCACAGGATGGCGGCCACCAGCAGTGCGAACACCATGGCAAAGCCGGAGGAAGAACCGACCTGCAGGATCAGCTCGACGGGCAGCAGCGACAGGATGCCGAAGGCGACCGCGCCGCTGGAAGTGAGAACCCCGAGGAAATTGAAGGCGCCCGACCACATGACGGCGAACTCCGCCGGCAGCGAGCGTGTGTAGATGACGGTCGCCACCGCATTGGCGGTGTCATGGAACCCGTTGACGAATTCGAAGCCGAGCGCGATCAGCAAGGCGATGCCGAGCAGGATCCACGGCACCGTCTTGGCCACCGCCAGGTCCTGGCTAAGCGCGTAGCCGACATAGACCACGCCGACCAGCACCAGCACACCGAAGACCGGCAGGAACCACTTCGCGCCACCCGAACTATCCAGCGGATGATCCGGCCTTGGAATGCCCGCCTCACTAGAAACTATGTCCACCATGTCCCACTCCTATTGCATTGCAGCAAAGAACTGGAAAAGACGCTATGTCCGGACGATGAACCCTGTGTGACGCCGGGAGAGGCCTGGCCTTACGCGCGGTCGCCTTCAGGCGGGACCGGAGCGTGTCTTCAGGATCGCCGAGAACAGCGGATCGAAGGCGCGGCTGATCGGCGCCGCCGCGGCTCCCAACGCAATCGACCAGGGATCGGTGGTGCCGAGCTGCAGGCGCGGCAAGGTCCGGCCTGGCCGGTCGGCGATCGACGAAAGCAGCGGATGCATGGCCTCGACGAGCCGGCGCGCCAGCGCTTCCGGCGCGCCGCTGGTCAGGATGACTGTCTGCGGGTCGAAGATGGTTTCGATGAGATGCACGCTCCAGCGCAGATCATGGGCCGCGCCCTCGATCCAGCGCATGATCTTCACATCACCCGCCGCGGCCAGCGCGCCGATCTTTCCGTAGAGGTCCTCGTCGGCGGGATCGAGGCCAAGATGCTGGTAGAGCGAGGCGAGCGACGCGCGATGTTCGAGCGGTGTCGAGCCGGGACCGGCCGGCGACAGCAAGGCCATGCCGATTTCGCCGGCATTGCCATGGCCGCCGCTGTACAGTTCGCCGTTGAGGATCAGTCCGGCGCCAATGCCATAGCCGACATAAAGACACACTGCGTGGTCGACGCCGTGCGCGGCGCCGACGATGCGCTCGGCCGTCGCGCAGGCGGCGGCATCGTTCTGCAGGCCGACATTCAGTCCCGTGCCCTTGGCCAGCATGTCCAGCAGCGGAAACTTCTGCCAGGCCGGCATCATCCATTTGTCATCCGAATTTTTCAGGCCAAACGGTCCGGGCATGGCGACACCCAGGCCGACGAGGCGTTTTTCCGACTGCAACGAGATACCGGCCAGTTCGCGCCGGACACCATCGATCAGGCCGAGGATCACCTCGACGCCTCTGGACGGCTCATCGAAAGGCAGGTTCGCCTCGGCCCGCGCCAGCACGCTGCCCATCAGGTCGACCGCGACCGCACGCGTCAGGTGACGGTCGATCTGAAGGCCGATGGCGAAAGCGCCTTCCGGCACCAGCCTGTAGGGGGTCGACGGTTGCCCCCTGCCCTTGCGCACCGCATCGAGCGCAACGACCAGGCCGTCGCGTTCCAGGTCCTCGATGATGTTGGAAACCGCCTGCTTGGTAAGCTGCGTCGCCCGCGCCAAATCGGCCCGCGACAGCGCGCCATTGAGACGCAACGCCTCGACCATGACACGGCGGTTATGCGCGCTCGTGCCTTCCTGGTTGGTGCCGCTCTTGGCACGAATCGGGCTGATGTCGTCCACCGGCGTTTCCCCACTTGACACCATTAGAATATTGATCGACTAATTAAGTCAAGCGAGTTGACTTAATGTGAACCGAGCACCGCAAAACAAGATGGCCAAGGCTTCTGCTGCCGCCACTGGTCAGCCGGCACCATCAGGTCACGCGACATGGACCCGGGAAGACGATGCCAAACGTCTGGCAGCGCCGGCCCGTCAACGCTGCAATGGGAGAAGAAAATGCTTAAGACGATCACCAAGACACTGGTCGGCGCTGTTTTTGCCGGAGGACTGTTCGTCCCCCACGCTTTCGCCGAGACGACGCTCAACGCGCTTTTCATGGCGCAGGCCGCCTACAGCGAGGCCGACGTGCGTGCGATGACGGACGCCTTCACCAAGGCCAATCCGGACGTCAAGGTCAATCTCGAATTCGTCCCCTATGAGGGCCTGCACGACAAGACCGTGCTCGCCCAAGGGTCGGGCGGAGGCTATGACGTCGTCCTCTTCGACGTCATCTGGCCGGCCGAATACGCCACCAACAAGGTTCTGGTCGATGTGTCTTCCAAGATCACCGACGACATGAAGAAGGGCGTGTTGCCCGGCGCCTGGACCACGGTGCAGTATGACGGCAAGTCCTATGGCATGCCGTGGATCCTCGACACCAAATACCTGTTTTACAACAAGGATATTCTGGAAAAGGCCGGCATCAAGGCCCCGCCGAAGACCTGGGAGGAGCTCGGCGCACAGGCCAAGATCATCCAGGACAAGGGCCTGCTGAAGACGCCGATCGCGTGGAGCTGGTCGCAGGCGGAAGCGGCCATCTGCGACTACACCACGCTGGTCAGCGCCTATGGCGGCGACTTCCTCAAGGACGGCAAGCCGGACTTCCAGAATGGCGGCGGCCTGCTGGCCCTGAAATACATGGTCGACAGCTACAAGTCGGGTCTCACCAATCCCAATTCCAAGGAATTCCTCGAAGAGGACGTGCGCAAGGTTTTCGAAAACGGCGATGCCGCCTTCGCGCTGAACTGGACCTACATGTATAACATGGCCAACGACCCGAAGGACTCGAAGGTGGCCGGCAAGGTCGGCGTCGTGCCGGCGCCGGGCGTTGCCGGCACCAGCGAAGTGTCGGCCGTCAACGGTTCGATGGGTCTCGGCGTCACTGCGGTCTCGAAGCATCCCGACGAAGCCTGGAAGTACATCACCTTCATGACCTCGCAGGCGACGCAGAACCAGTACGCCAAGCTCTCGCTGCCGATCTGGGCCTCGTCCTATGACGACCCTACGGTCACCAAGGGCCAGGAAGAACTGATCGCCGCCGCCAAGCTCGGCCTGGCCGCCATGTATCCGCGTCCGACCACGCCGAAATACCAGGAACTGTCGACCGCGCTGCAGCAGGCAATCCAGGAATCGCTGCTCGGGACGTCTTCGCCGGAAGACGCCCTGAAGACCGCCGCGCAGAACAGCGGCCTCTGAGACAAGCCAGTCGTTCGATACGGGCGGCACTACAGCGTTGCGTCCCTTATGACGCGCAAAAAAACCTGTAGCACTTTCTATCTTGCGCATGATTCTTTCCGGAAATCGGTCTCCGATTTCCGGGGTCATGCGCGATTGCGGCCCGTACTATGTTCAGATCACAGATGAGAGAAGAGAGGCTGCTCTGATGTCGAGCACCTGGATGACGACCCGCGCATGGCTCTTGATGCTGCCTTTGCTCGTGGTCATGGTCGCCGTCATCGGCTGGCCGCTGGTCGATACGGTCGGGCTCTCCTTCACCGATGCCAAGCTGGTCGGCACGGCTGGCAATTTTGTCGGCTTCGACAATTATTCCAACATGCTGTCGAGCACCAACTTCTCGCGCACACTGATCACCACGACCCTGTTCGCGATTATTTCGGTTGCCGCCGAAATGGTGATCGGCGTCCTCGCCGCCCTGCTGCTCAACCAGGACTTTCGCGGCCGCGCAATCCTGCGCGCCCTGATGATCCTGCCCTGGGCATTGCCCACGGTGGTCAACGCCACGCTGTGGCGGCTGATCTACAATCCCGAATATGGCGCGCTGAATGCCGCCTTGACGCAGTTGCACCTCATCGACGCCTATCGGTCCTGGCTCGGCGAGCCGGGAACGGCGCTGGCTGCCCTCATCGTTGCGGACTGCTGGAAGAACTTTCCGCTGGTGGCGCTGATCGCGCTCGCCGCCCTCCAAGCGGTGCCGCGTGACATCACCGCCGCCTCGCTGGTTGATGGAGCAGGACCGTTCAACCGTTTCCGCTTCGTCATCCTGCCCTATCTTGCCGGCCCGCTGATGGTGGCGCTGGTGCTGCGCACCATCGAGGCCTTCAAGGTCTTCGATATCATTTGGGTGATGACACGCGGCGGTCCTGCAAACACCACGCGAACACTCTCGATCCTCGTCTACCAGGAAGCGTTCTCCTTCCAGCGCGCCGGTTCGGGCGCGTCGCTGGCGCTGATCGTCACCTTGCTCGTCACGCTGCTCGCCGTCGCCTACGCCGCCCTGGTGCGAAAGACCGCCGGGAGCGCCGCCTGATGGAGCGCAAGAGCCTCGCCTTCACCGTCTTCATTTATGCCTGCGCGCTGCTGCTTGCCGCGATCATCCTGGCGCCTATCGCCTGGCTGTTCATCATGAGCATTTCGCCGGCCGCCGATCTCGCCGCCAAGCCGCTGCGCTGGTGGCCGCAGGCAGCCGACTTCTCCCGCTACCAGCAATTGCTGTCGACGGCCGAAAACAGCGCCGGCGCCGCCTTCACCTCGTCGCTGCGCAACAGTCTTGAGATCGCCGCCATGGCGACGCTGGCGGCACTCGCCTTGGCCATCCCCGCCGGCTGGGCGGTTTCGCGCACACCGTCGATCGGCTGGTCGCTGTCGATGGTCATCGCCACCTACATGCTGCCGCCGGTGGCGCTCGCCGTGCCGCTCTATATGGGCCTGTCGCATCTTGGCCTGCTCAACAATGTCTTCGGCCTGACGCTTGTGTATCTCACCATACTGGCGCCCTTCACCACCTGGCTGATGAAATCCGGCTTCGATTCCATCCCGCGCGAGATCGAGGCCGCGGCGATGATCGACGGCGCCGGCCTGTTCCAGACATTGCGCATCATCACCTTGCCGCTGGCCGCGCCCGTGATGGCGACATCGGCACTATTCGCCGTGCTGCTGGCCTGGGACGAATTCTTCTACGCGCTGCTGTTTACCTCCGACCAGCGCGCCAAGACGCTCACCGTCGCCATCGCCGATTTGGCCGGCGGCCGTGTTTCCGACTACGGATTGATTGCCACGGCTGGCGTGCTGGCCGCCTTGCCGCCGGTGCTGATCGGCCTCGTCATGCAGCGGGCGCTGATCTCGGGCCTGACCAGCGGCGGTGTGAAAGGATGAACATGACTGCAGATAAAGAACGGCCGGCCGGACTGACCGCCATCGACCGCGAAATGGCGCGCCAGCACGCCGATGCGCGTGCTTCGTTCGAGAACAACGCTGCCATGGCGGCAGACGTCGCCGCTTCGATCAGGAAGAGCGGCCGCCTGCTTCTGCTTGGCATGGGCGGCTCGCACGCGGTCGGCCGTGCCGTCGAGCCGCTCTATCGTGCACTCGGCATCGATGCGCTGGCGCTGCCACTGTCCGAGCAGCTCGGCCAACCATTGCCGCTGGCGGACCGGACGGTGCTTGTGACTTCGCAATCCGGCGAGAGCGCCGAAGTCGTCAGATGGTTTGCGCAGGCCGGCGGCAGCTCGGACGTTTTCGGCCTGACGCTCGAAGGCGGTTCATTTCTCGCCCGCACCGCGCCTTGCCTGGTCGGCGCCGGCGGCACGGAGCTGGCTTTCGCCGCAACCCGCAGCCTGACCGTGACCCTGGCCCTGCACCTGGCCATCCTGGCGGCTCTGGGGGAGGATCCGGCCCCTGCCCTTGCCATGCTCGAAGCTCCGCAGGATTGCGATATCGCCCAAGCACTCGCCGCGATTGGCAAGGTGGATACGATCGTCACCTCTGGCCGCCGCCTGCAGGGCGTGGCCGAAGCCCTGGCGCTTGGCTTGACCGAACTGTCGCGGCTGCCCTGCTTTTCGCTCGAAGGCGGCCAGTTGCGGCACGGGCCGATGGAGATGCTTGGCCCGCAGATCGGTGTTGTCCTGTTTCGCGGCGCCGACCCGACTTCGGAGCTGGTGACCGCGATGGCACTTTCGGTGGTCGAAACCGGCGCGCCGCTGGTCATCTTTGACGCGTCCGGACAAGCGCCGGTCGCCGGGGCCGTCACGCTCACGTTCAAACCAGCCGCGGGGATGGCCGCTATCCTCGCAATGCTGCCGGTGGCACAGCGCCTGATGATCGCCTTCGCGGACGGTCGCGTCGACAATGCGGGCACGCCGGTGCGCACCACCAAGATCACCAGGAGCGAGTGATGCGCCCGCTGGCGGTGATCGGCAACGTCAATGTCGACCTGATCGTCGGCCCGGTCGCGCCATGGCCGAAGGCGGGAACCGAGACCGTCGTCGACCATGACGAATTGCGCGTCGGCGGCCAGGCCGGCAACACCGGGCTCGCCTGGCAAGCGCTGGGCATCGACTTTGCGATTGCCGCCAATGTCGGTGACGACCAGTTCGGCCGCTGGCTTGGTGAGGCTTTTGGCGTCCGCGCCGCGAAATGGGCTATCCGGCCCGAAGGCACGACATTGTCGGTCGGGATGACCCACCCCGATGGCGAACGGACCTTCTTCACCACACGCGGGCACTTGCCACGCTTCGGCCTCGCCGATGTCTTGTCGGTTCTCGACGGCCCCGCACTCTCCGGTGGCTACGCCCTGCTCTGCGGCTCCTTCCTGACGGAAGACCTCACGCGCGACTACAATGCTTTTTTCGACTGGGCCGACAGCCACGGCGTTGCCGTGGCACTCGATACAGGCTGGCCGATCGATGGCTGGACCGCGGCCTATTGCGCCTCGACGAGGACATGGCTGTCGCGCTGCGCGCTGGCGCTGTTCAACGAGGTTGAGACGGTGACCCTGGCGGGGTTGCCAAGTCCGGCGGAAGCGGCGCGTGAAATCCGATCCAGCATGAGGCAAGGCGCGACCTTCGTCGTCAAGCGCGGGCCACGAGGCGCCATCGCCATCGGCCCGGACGGCACTCTCGTCAAAGCCGCCGCGCCCGACGTCAGGGTGGTCGACACGATCGGTGCCGGCGACGTCTTCAATGCCGCCTTCCTGGCCGCATTGGCACAGGAACGGCCGCTGTCCGCTTGCCTCCGCGCCGCTACGCACGTCGCCTCGCGCGCCATTTCCACCTTGCCCCGCAACTATGGCGGGCCGATGCAGTTTGAGGGTCCCATGCATGAGCGCGCTTGAAATCCATGGCATCCGCAAGAGCTACGGCAGCGTCGAGACGCTGAAAGGCATCGACATCGCGCTGCAGAGCGGTGAATTCCTGGTGCTGCTCGGCTCGTCGGGCTGCGGAAAATCGACGCTTCTCAACATCATCGCCGGCCTTGCCGAGGCGACCAGCGGCGACGTCCTGATCGGTGGCCGCTCGATCCTCGGCGTGCACCCCAAGAACCGCGATATCGCCATGGTCTTCCAGTCTTACGCGCTCTATCCGAACCTGACCGTGCGCCGCAACATCGGCTTTGGACTGGAGATGCGCGGCGTCGCGGCCGACGAGCGCGACAGGGCGGTGAACGAAGCGGCAAGGCTGCTGCAGATCGAGGCTCTGCTCGATCGCAAGCCGAGTCAGCTTTCCGGCGGCCAGCGCCAGCGCGTCGCCATCGGCCGGGCCCTGGTGCGCAAGCCGCAGGTCTTCCTGTTCGACGAGCCGCTGTCCAATCTCGACGCCAAACTGCGCCTGGAAATGCGCACCGAATTGAAACGCCTGCACCAAATGCTGCGGACGACCGTCGTCTACGTCACCCATGACCAGATCGAGGCGATGACGCTGGCCAGCCGCATCGCCGTCATGCGCGACGGCCGGATCGAGCAGCTCGGCACTCCCGAGGAGATCTATAACGACCCGGCGACACTCTACGTCGCCGGCTTTGTCGGCGCGCCGTCGATGAACATGCTGCAGGCCACCGTCACCGACGGCAAGCTGGCCATTGCCGGATCCGATGTATGGATCCCCGTGCCGGCACGCTATGCGAATGCGGCACGTGAGGGTGCACAAATGGTCGTCGGCATCAGGCCGGAAGCGCTGCGTGCGGCGACCGGAGCCGCCGCGGAGCTATCACTGCCCGTCGAGATCGAGGTCGTCGAACTGACCGGCCCCGAGCTGGTCACCACGGCGCGGATCGGCACGCAACGGCTGACGGCCAGCTTGCCGCCGCGGGCCCAATTCGCCAAGGGCGAACAGCGCAACCTCGCCTTCGACGAGGCCGCGCTTCGCTTGTTCGATCCTTCGACGGGCAAGGCCCTGTAAGCGCCGTCGATTGAACGATCGCGGCAGCGTCGTCCTCCTCGCGCGCAGGCAAGCCTATTTGGCGATATCGAGAAGTGACGACACCAGCAGGTCCCGTTCGTCCTTTGACAGCACGTCGGAATCGAACAGGTTCATGCTGCGCAGTCCTTCGATAGCGAGATAGCAGACCAGAAGCGATTTGAGGTCCGGCGCCTCGCCCTTCAACCGCTCGAAAAGCTGCCGCTTGAATGTCTTGATCGGCATCATGAAATCGGGATCCTCGGCGATCGCCGAGAATATCCAGGATGCCGACGGCTGCTTCTCCTCGCAATCCTCGGCTGACAGCCTGATATAGACGGCGAGGGGATTTTTGCCCTTGTCGTTGCTGTTGGCGGATTCCAGCGCTTGCTCGAAATCGCGCAGATAGCCTTCGACCAGGCCTTGCATCAATTTCGCCTTGGTGGGGAAGTTGTAGAGCAGCCCGCCCTTCGACACGCCGGCGCGGTTGGCAACGGCATCGAGCGACAGGCTGCCGGGCCCGGATTCCCGGGCAACATCAGCCGCCGCGGCGAGAATCTTCTCGCGCGAGTTCGGTCGTTGGGCTCTCATGGCGCCTCCCATCGCAAGCTTAGGCCCAATTGACAAGACCGTCCAGACGGTACAGTAAGACCGCCACTATTTGAAATCGGGACCCGCAGTCGATATGTGTCCCGATGTCCGCGCTTCGCGCCGGATTTTCGACTGAGGGGACTTCCTTGTTCAAGCGCATACTCCGTGTCTTTATCGTTATTGTGGTCCTTGCCGTGCTCGTCATCGTGGTCGGCGGGATCGTCGGTTTCAACTTCCTGCGCGACAACGGCATCAAGCAGTATTTCGCCACCATGAAGCCGCCGGCGGCGACCGTGTCGACAACCATCGCCAAGCCGTCGAACTGGACACCGGGCGTCGAGGCCATCGGTACGGTGCGGGCCGTGCGCGGTGTCGACCTGACGGTCGAGACCGCCGGCATCGTCAAGGAAATCCCCTTCCATGCCAACCAGAAGGTGGCGGCCAACGCAGTGCTGCTGCAACTCGACGACGCCGTCGAGCGCGCCGATCTCGATGCGCAGAAGGCGCAGGCGGCACTCGATCAGACCACGCTGACCCGCGCCGTCGAACTGACAAGGCGTGGCGTTGGCTCCGACTCGACGCTGGACACGGCGCGTGCGGCGGCCTCCGCTTCGGCGTCCCAGGTGACCAGGCTGCAGGCCGTGCTCGACCAGAAGCAGCTTACCGCACCTTTCGCCGGCACGGTCGGCATTCCGAGGATCGACCTCGGCCAGTATCTGGCACCCGGCACCGCGGTGGTGACGCTGCAGGACCTCGACACGATGCGGGTCGACTTCTCGGTTCCCGAACAGCAGCTGCCGCTGCTCAAGATTGGCCAGACGGTCCGTCTGGGCCTTGGCGGCAGCGACGACATGCCCTTTGCGGGCGCCATTCGCGGCATCGACCCCAAGATCGACCCCTCCAGCCGGCTGGTGAACATCCGGGCGGAAGTTGCCAATCCCGAAGGCAAATTGACCCCAGGTCAGTTCGTGCAGGTGCGTGTCGAACTGCCCGAGGAGCAGAACGTGCTGTCACTGCCGCAGACGGCACTGACCACCAGCCTCTATGGCGACTACATATTCGTGGTGCAGCCGGCGAAGCCCGCCGGGGCGGCCCCGGCGCAGCCAGCCAAGCCGGACGAAAAGCCGGCGGCGGCCACCGACAAGCCTGCGGATGCCAAGCCTGCGGATGCCAAGCCCGCGGATGCCAAGGCGGCAGACGCCAAGCAGGCCGACGCAATGAAACCCGCCGCCGATGCCATGAAGCCGGCCGCCGACGCAGCCAAGCCAGCGGACAAGGCCGCTGCCGATGCCGCCAAGCCAGCAGCGGCCGATCCGGCCAAGCCGGCGGCGGAAGGCGACAAACCGGCGCTTGTGCTGTCACAGGTCTTCGTCAAGCCGGGCCGCCGCAATCAAGGCATGGTCGAGATCGTCGAAGGGCTGAAGGCCGGCGACGAGGTCGTCACCGCGGGCCAGAACCGCCTCTTCAACGGCATGACCGTCAACGTCGACAACACGATCGACCCGACCAAATCGGCGAACAAGCAGGCCGACCAGCAATGAGCTTTTCCGATCTCTTCATCCGCCGGCCCGTCCTTTCGACGGTTCTTGCCTGCATGATCCTGCTGCTCGGTTTCCAGGGCATATTCAACCTGTCGATCCGGCAGTATCCGAAGGTCGACGAGACCGCGATCACAATCACGACAGCCTATCCGGGCGCCAGCGCCGATCTGATCCAGGGCTTCATTTCCGCCCCGATCGCGCGCGCCGTCGCCTCGACCGAGAACATCGACTACGTCACCTCGTCCAGCCGTCCCTCCTCCAGCACCGTGACGGTGCAGATGAAGCTCGGTTCCAACCCAGACGTCGCGTTGACCGAAGTGCTGTCCAAGGTCCAGGGCGTGCGTGGCACTTTGCCGGACGCCTCCAAGGACCCGGTCATCGTCAAGGGTACGGGTCAGCAGTTCGCGATGATGTACATCTCGATGCAGAATCCGAACATGACCAAGGAGCAGCTGACCGAGTATATCGAGCGCGTCATCAGGCCCCGCATGTCGACGGTCGAAGGTGTTGCCGACGTGCAGATCTTCGGCGCCCAGGAATACTCGATGCGCGTCTGGATCGACCCGGTCAGGCTTGCCGCGCGCGGCGTGACGGCGGCCGAAGTGCTGGCGGCGATCAACAATTCCAACTTCCTGTCGGCGCCCGGCAACACCCAGAACGAATATGTCGTCTCGTCGATCACCGTGCGCTCGACGCTGCAGACACCGGAAGCCTTCGCCGCGCTGCCATTGCGCTCGACCGACGGCAATGTCGTGCGCCTGCGCGACGTGGCCCGCGTCGAACTGGCGGCCGCGAACACCGACACCAGGGTTTCCTTCAACGGCAAGCCCGGCACCTTCCTCGCCATCTTCCCGACCCCGGCAGCCAATCCGCTGACCACGGCGGCGGCACTCACCAAGCTGGTCCCGCAGATTCAGGAGACGCTGCCGAAGGGCATGACGATCGAAGTCGTCTACGACGCGACCGGACAGATCAGCGCCTCGATCGACGAGGTGTTCAAGACCATCGGCGAGGCGGTCGCCATCGTCGTCGTCGTCATCCTCCTCTTCCTCGGTTCGTTCCGCTCGGTGCTGATGCCGATCATCACCATCCCGCTGTCGCTGATCGGCGTCTGCTTCCTTTTGTTCGCGGTAGGCTATTCGATCAACCTTCTGTCGCTGCTGGCCATGGTGCTGGCGATCGGCCTTGTCGTCGACGACGCCATCGTGGTGGTGGAAAATATCCACCGCCACATGGAAGAGGATCACATGCCGCCCATGCAGGCGGCCTTCAGCGGCATGCGCGAGATCGCGTCGGCCATCGTCGCCATGACCATGACGCTGGCCGCCGTGTTCGCGCCGCTGGCCTTCACCGGCGGCCTGACCGGCGCCCTGTTCCGCGAATTCGCGGTGACGCTCGCCGGATCGGTGGTGCTGTCTGGCATCATTGCCATCACCATCACGCCGATGATGTCGGCGCGCCTCCTGAAGCCCGGCAATGCCGGCCGTTTCCAGCGCATCGTCGACGGCACTTTCGCGCGCGTCGAGCATGTCTATGAGCGCGCCGTCACCGGATCTCTTAACTATCGCCCGCTGACGCTGCTCATCGTGCTGGCGCTTGTCGGCGTGACTGGGTTCATGTTCACCAAAACCTCGACGGAACTGGCGCCGGAAGAAGATCAGGGCTTCCTGCTCTCGCTGGTGACGGGGCCGCGCTATGCGACCTCCGATTACACCGAGACTTACGTCAATCAGATCCTGGGCCTGGTGAAGGACATTCCCGAGACCCGGGCGCAGTTCTCGGCCGTCGCCTTTGGCGGCACGACCAACAGCGCCTTCGTCGGTTTTGCCTTCAAGGATTGGGCGGAGCGGAAGCGCAATTCGAAGGAGCTGCAGGCCGACATCACGGCTCGTATCGCCAAGGTGGCGGGTGTCCAGGCCTTCGTCTTCGCGCCGCCGACTCTGCCGGGCTCCGGCGGCGGCTTGCCAATTTCCATGGTGGTGCGCTCGACCGGCGATTCCGCTCAGGTCTACGAGGAAGCCGAGAAGATCAAGAACAAGGCGCAGGCCTCGGGCCGCTTCATCGTCGTGCAGAATTCGATGGCCTATGACGCACCGCAGGTGACGGTGACCATCGATCGCGACCGCGCCGCCGCGCTCAACCTGCCGATCGCCGATATCGGCCGGACGCTGACGCTGCTGGTCGGCGGTGCCGAAGTGGCGCAATTCGACCGCGACTCCAACTCCTATGACATCATCCCGCAGGTGCCGCAGGAATTCCGCGACAACCCTGAAAAGCTCGGCGAATATTTCGTGCGCAGCGTGACGGGAGAGATGGTGCCGTTGTCGGCCGTGGTGACGATTTCGAACAATGCGTCGCCGGCGGCGATCGAGCAGTTCAACCAGCTGAATTCGTCGACGATCTCGGCGCTGCCGCTGCCCGGCGTCACCACGGGCGACGGTTTGAAAGTGCTCGAGGACATCGCCAGGGAGAGCCTGCCCGACACTTTCTTCATCGATTATTCCGGCCAGTCCCGGCAGGAGAAGGAACAGGGCAACACGATCCTGATCGCTTTCGGCGCGGCCGTCATCGTCATCTACCTGGTGCTGGCGGCGCAGTTCGAAAGCTTCCGCGATCCGCTGATCATCATGATGGCGGTGCCACTGTCGATCTTCGGCGCGATCGTGCCGCTCAATCTGGGCCTCGGCACGCTCAACATCTATACCCAGGTCGGACTGATCACGCTGATCGGCCTGATCACCAAGCACGGCATCCTGCTGGTCGAATTCGCCAACCAGCAGCGAGAACTGCATGGCATGCGGCGGCGTGACGCCATCATCGCCTCGGCCAAGGTGCGCCTGCGGCCGATCCTGATGACGACGGCGGCGATGGCGCTGGGCGTGGTGCCGCTGATCGTTTCCAGCGGCGCCGGTGCCGCGGCCCGCTATTCGATGGGCCTGGTCATCTTCACCGGCATTCTGGTCGGCACCATGTTCACACTGTTCGTCGTGCCGATGTTCTATACTTTCATCGCCAGCAAGGACCTGCCGCATCTGGCGGAAAAGCCGGATCCCAAGCTGATGCCGGCGCTGCCGAGCTGAGGCACGGGGCGCAAGACACAAAAAGAGGCCGGGATTTCTCCGGCCTTTTTTTGGCGATCGCTCCAGCAACTCCGGCACATGGCCGAATGCGGCGACCTTCCTGCTACTTGACGATGACGATGCTGGTGTTGGCCGCTCCGAACGTCTCGACGAGCTGGTAGAAATCGGCGGCGTTGTCCGGGTGCAGCCGTACGCAGCCATGCGAGGCGGGCTGGCCGAGGCGCTTGATGGCATAGGTGGCGTGGACCGCGTAGCCGCCGCTGAAAAACACCGAATGCGGCATCGGCGCGTTGTCGTATTTCTTCGAATACCACATCTCATGCATGCGCGTCGGCTTGAACGAGCCGGTCGGCGTCACGTGCGCCCTGTCGCCGGTGGAAACCTTCCAGGCGAAAGTCGGCCGGCCGTCGACCGAGACTTCCATGACCTGCTGCGACAGCGAAACGCGAGCAACGACGCTGTTGGCGGCATGGGCGGCGTTGGCGCCGAACAGAAGTGCACTGCCCATGAGCGCGGCGGCGGTGATGTTGATGAACTTTGCGGAAATGGTGGTGTGCATGAATGTCCCCTCTCTCTGCCGGTCCGGCCGGCTCCAATTCGATGAGGCGGCTTATCCCAGCGGCATGTTTCGGAAAGATTTCGTGAAATGCTCGTTTGTGTTTCGAATCTGTTTCCGCTGATTAACAGGACAATCACCCTGTTTGATGGCGCTCCATTCCGACACGGGGGCCAAGGATGAAGGACACAGGCATTCACCCCGAAACGAAAGTTCGAATTGTCTCCTACATGAAAGAGTTTGTCTCAATCCGAAACCAATCTGCAACAAAGTGCGGTTTTGGGCGGCATGATCCGGATACCGACCGGATGCAAAAGTTGACGCAACGAAAGCAGACGGCAACGACCAAGGGAACGAAAACGAACATACGCTCCTGGCTATCCAGGATCAGCATCACGGCGGCGGCTGTCGGCGGCGGCACCATTGCCGGCGGCCCCGTGCGCGGCTGGCGGCGATGAGTTCGAGCGAGATTTCGACCCTGCACGTCGCCCTGTTTGCGCCACGGTCTGGATCGTTTCCAGCCTGCGCATCGCCCAGTTGAAGGCCCTCTGGCGGGTTGGCCTTCGGCTGCTGGCATTGCGCGGCCCCTCCGGCAACTTGCTGCCGAGAGGACCGAAGGCCCGCGCCGCGACGGGGGGCTCCGTGGGCGGCGCGGGCACTTCGGGAGTTCCTGAAGCGACCCGCTACACAGTCATCTTTTTGGGGAATTCAGATCATGAAGACAAAATTCGCGGCTTCCGTGCTTTCCGCACTGCTCTATGCGCAGGGCCTGCTCGGCTTTGCCGCACTCGCCAGCGTGCTGCTCAAGGAACGCGCTCACGCAAGCGAGTTCGCCGTCGGCGGCGAAATGGCCTCGGGCCCGTCATTGCTGGTGGTGCGCTGAACCTCGCGGGCATCGGCGCGGGAAAATGGAAAGTCCGATGCTCATCCGACGAACCAGCAGGAAAACACAGCCGTCAGTCGGCGAATTGCCGTGGCGGATCGAACCTGTAGCCGGCGCCGCGTATGGTGGTGATGGTCTCGGTGTCGAGCTTGCGGCGCAGTCGCACGATGCGCGAGTCGATCGAGCGATCGAAGGCGTCGGCATTCTCGGCCGGCGCGGCTGCGATAATGTCGTCCCGCGTCAGTACCTTGCGCGGGCTCGCCAG
Source organism: Mesorhizobium sp. B2-3-10 (assembly GCF_006442275.1). NCBI lineage: Bacteria > Pseudomonadati > Pseudomonadota > Alphaproteobacteria > Hyphomicrobiales > Phyllobacteriaceae > Mesorhizobium > Mesorhizobium sp. B2-3-10. The sequence goes on along the minus strand of NZ_VFVT01000001.1, from coordinate 1,044,362 downwards.
GAACAGCCTGAGCAGCGCCACCTGGCCGGGCGAGAGCTGCTCCTGCGTACCGGAGCGATGCATGACCATCGCCGATCTCAGGTCGACGGTTGCGTTCTCCAGCACGATCAGCTCCTGGGTACCCCTGCCGCGCCGCGAAAGCAGGCCACCGACACGCGCGGCGAGTTCCCTGACATTGAGCGGACTTTCGACGACGTCGGCGGCGCCGAGCTCGAGCGCCAACACCTTGTCGAGGAGATCGGCCGGCCGGCATATCAGGATGAAATCCGGTCCATGCTCCCCACCCCCAGCTTGGCCGCCAAAACGCCTGAGCAGATCCCGCCCTTCCGCCTGGCTGAGGCTGTCCCCGACAACGACAACGTCGATACCGCCGCCCGACAGCAGCGATTCCGCCTCCCAGGGCTGCCGCGCCCGGCGCACGTCGTGGCCGCGCCGCTCGAGATGGTCGGCAAGCTCGCTCGCGACGACCTCGGCGACGGAAACAAGCGCAATGATGGCTCGTGCGGCCATGTTTTCCAACCGTTCCCTGGCAACCGGATATGAGTGCTGGACATCATGTTTATACCCAATCTACTTTCCACTGAAAGTGGGAGCGAGAGCATCGTGCGGGCAAGAATTGTCATCGTCGAGGATGAGCCCGACCTGAGGGACGCGGTCGCCGAATATCTCGGCGCCGCCGGCTATGATGTTTCGACCGCTGAAACCGCGGCCGCCGCGCGCCGCCTGATCGAGACGCAGTCCTTCCATCTGGCTATCCTCGACATCGCCATGCCGGGCGAGGATGGCTTGTCGCTTGGCCGCTGGCTGCGCTCGAAAATGCCGATCGGCATCATCTATGCGACCGCCGCCGGCACCGCGCTCGACCGCATCGTCGGACTGGAACTCGGCGCCGATGACTATATCGTCAAGCCGTATGAACTGCGCGAGGTGCTGGCCAGGGTGCGCAGCGTGCTGCGCCGTGTTCCCCAGCCGACGGAGCCGCAGGACAGGAAGGCCAGCACGGATCGGCGCTCCGTCGCTTTCGGCCCCTTCCAGGCCGATCTCGACGGCAGGATGGTCACCGGCGCCAACGGCACAGTGATCGACATGGCCAAGAGCGAATTCGACGTGCTGGAGGTTTTCCTGACCCGCGCCAACCGGCTGCTGACCAGGGCCGCGATCTCCGAGGCGATCGGCTTCACCGAGGATCCGGAATCGTCGCGCGCCGTCGATATCCGCATCATGCGCCTGCGCAAGAAGATCGAGACGGACCCGGCCAACCCGAAATTCCTGCGCACGGTGCGTGGCGAAGGCTATATTTTCTCGCTGCCGGCCGGCGACGGCAGCTGAGCGTCAGACCGAGGAAGTCCGCTCCGCAGCCGTTGCCAGCCGATCGATTGGCGTGACTCTGGACTAATGGCTGACAATGATGGGCGACACGGCAAGCACGGACATGCAGGGTTTCAGGCAGGGCGCGGCGATGGCCGCCGTGCGTGTCGTGCGCCGGCTGCGCGAGGCCGGCGACTGGCAGCGCGAAATGGACGGCATACTGGAGACGCTATGCCACGCCATGGAGTGCCAGCGCGGCATCCTGTTCCGCCTGCGCGAATTGCCCGGCCAGGGTTTCGCCCAGTCGGTCGCTGCCTACTGGATCGATCCTGACTTCGGCGGCGAACTGGCCTCACCGACCGTCATCATGCAGTCGATCGTCAATTCGGATCCGCTGCTTGAGCGGCTGGCCGAGGATGAGCGGCAGGGCAAGATTTTCGCCGGCCATACGCGCGACCTCGAAGGATTCCTGAGGGCCGATTTCGAGAAGCAGAACATCAAGTCGTTCCTGTCGGTGTCGGTCTTCGCGCACGGCCATTTGTGGGGCACGCTGGCCGTCAATGACTGCGTCGAAGAGCGGGAATGGACCGACGAGGAGGAGGCGACGCTGCACATCATCGCCCTCGCCATAGGCGACGCCATCGAACACTCCCCCTCGGACGCCCATGCCAGCGAAGTGATCCGCCGCACCATGCTGCAGGCCTCGCTCGACGCCATTATCGTCATCGACGAGGCCGGGTCGATCATCGAATTCAATCCGGCCGCCGAGAAGATGTTCGGCTTCCTGCGCAGCGATATCCTCGGCAAAGACCTGCTCGACACGGTCGTTCCTGAATACTACCGCAAGGGCTATGCCTCGGGCGCCGACTACATGTCCGGCCGTGGCGCCCCGATGGTCGGCCAGCGGCTCGAGACCGTGACGCAGAATGCCGCCGGCGAGGTGTTTCCGATCGAACTGACGGCGACCGAGATGCGGGTCGCCGACCGCCGCCTGATCTTTGGCTCGATCCGCGACCTGCGCGACAGGCTGCGCGCCGAGGAAGAGATCAACCGGCAGCGCGAGAAGCTGCACCAGAACGAGAAGATGGCGGCGATGGGCTCGCTGCTTGCCGGCGTCTCGCACGAACTCAACAATCCGCTGGCCGTCGTCGTGGCCCAGTCGACGCTGCTGCATGAATTCGCCTCGGATCCGCAGACCAAGGTCCGTGCCGAAAAGGTGCGTGCCGCCGCCGAGCGCTGCGGGCGCATCGTCAAAAGCTTCCTGTCGATGGTCCGCCTCCATCCGGCGGCACATGCCGAGACCGATCTCAACCAGGTGATCCGCGCCGCTCTCGAAGTGACCGCCTACGGCGCGCGCTCGAGCGGCATCGTCATCGATACCGATTTCGCGCCAGGTCCGCTGCTCGCCATGGCCGATGCCGACCACGTGACACAGGTGGCGGCCAATTTCCTCATCAACAGCCAGCATGCCCTGGCCGGCGTCGCCGGCGACCGCCTGATCAAGGTGCGGAGCTTCCGCAGCGATCGGGGCAATCCCGGCTTCTCGGTCGAGGACAACGGGCCCGGCATTCCCGAAGCCATCCGTTCGCGCATTTTCGAATCCTATTTCACCACCAAGCCGGTCGGCGTCGGCACCGGCATTGGCCTGTCGATCTCGAAATCGATCATCGAACGACACAACGGCAATGTCTGGTTCGAGGAGGTGTTGCCGAGAGGCGCGCGTTTCGTCGTCCAGTTGCCGGCGATCTCTGCGGGCATCGCCGCCGCCGGCGAAAGCCAGCCACGATCGAGCGGCCTGCGCCATGCGCTGATCATCGATGACGAGCCTGACGTCGCCGGTTCCCTGTCCGATATTCTCGAACTGATGGGCATCAAGTCGCGGATCGCGCCGCTCTGGGAATCGGGCGCCGCCACCTTGGGTGGCCACATGCCCCCCGATATCGTCTTTTCGGATCTGCGCATGCCCGGCATATCAGGCATTTCGATCTACCGCGAACTGCTCGCCGAACGGCCCGACCTGGCGCGGCGTTTCGTGCTCGTCACCGGCGACCTGATCGGCGCGAAGGCGGAAGTCGAAGCCTTGCCGTCGCAGCAGCGGCCACAGATCCTCGAAAAACCGTTCAGCACGCTGGATGTACGCAGTGTGCTTTCGACCATCGCCGAGCAGGCCGCGTTGAAAGCATAAAAAAGGCTCCCGGCCGACATCGCGGCGGGAGCCGAAGCGAGCGCCGAGAAGCGCTCGGGGAGGTAGGGCATGATCCCCAAACGGGAACCGGTTTCGGGATCATGCCCCGGCAGAAACGCAGAGGCAGAAATCAGAAGATGTTGGGCGTGCTGGTCAGCGGCGCGGCGTTGGCGATCATGCGGATCGCGCGGGTCTTGTGCGTTCCGGACTGCTCGGCAATGGCGCGCAGGCAATCCACGCTCTCGGCGCCCCAGGCCTGCCCCCTGCAGGCGAAATCGATTGCCGGCATAGGCAGGCGGGCGGTCGTGGTCGTGGTCGGCGCGCCTTCGATGACGTTGGCGGGCGGGTTCAACGAAGCGAAGGCTGGGCCGACCGTCGGCGTGAACGCCATGCCGGCGAAGGCGCAAGCAGCCAGCGCCATGAACATTCCCATCGGGTGGTCGCTGGCGCGCTGGCGAAGGGCCAGCTTCGGGCGGCGGTCAGCGCGCTCTGGAGCTTGAAAGCGGTTGCCGCTGGTGATCTGGACTTTCGCATGCATCATCATCCCCTTCGTTGATTTTCTTTTTGCGATGAAACGAATTTAATCGCGCCTTGTAACGGCGCAAAGGTGACGAGAGCCCGGCAATGTAACCGGATTGAAACATCGATACGGGCAAAACCGGGCAGGGTCGGTCATTGGCTGTTTTGGCCCGGGGGGTGGCGGTTGCAAGACGTGCACGACCGGTAGCCGCGTGAACGATTGGCGGCGCGAGCCAGCGATCGGGGGCAGTTACGGAACTCTGGCTAAGATCCGGATTTTCCGGGGTTTTCGAAGCCCGCAACGGCGCGGGATTCCCATGGAACCAGCGCCGACATTTTCGCTGCGGAACAGTCACATTTCCACAAGCCATTGCATTTCAATGCAAAATATGATTATATTGAATGCATATTCAATAAAAGAAGAGACGTTTTATGAACCCGCACCTCCGTGACGTGGCAATCCCGAACGATTGGGACCGGCGGGGACTGCCGGGCTGGAGCTACCATTCCGACGCCCTTCTCGAACTGGAGAAGGAGCATGTGTTCCGCAATCATTGGCAGATCGTCGGGCATGTCTGCGACATACCGGACGCCGGCGATTACCTCACCATGGATGTCATTGGCGAACGCGCCCTGATCGTGCGCGGCAAGGACGGCGTGGTACGCGGTTTCAACAACATGTGCCGCCATCGCGGCAGCCGCGTCGTCGCCGACAGCCAGGGCAATTGCAAGAACGCGCTGGTCTGTCCGTTTCACGGCTGGGTCTACAATCTCGACGGCACGCTGCGCGGCGCCGCCCGCCCGCGCTCCTTCCCCGACCTCGACAAGACCGAGTTTGGCCTGATGCCGCTCGACCTCGAAATCTGGATGGGCTTCATCTTCATCCGCTTCCGCAATGGCGGGCCACAGCCCTCCGTCGCCGAGCTGCTGAGGCCGATCGAACCCGAATTCGCGCATTACAAGGCCGCCGACATGGTGCCTTCCTGGGGCATCTGGACCCAGAAGACGCCGGTCAACTGGAAGTCGGTGCGCGACGTCGACAATGAAGGCTATCATGTCGCCATGGCGCATCCGGCCTTGCAGGATCTCTATGGCGCCACCTATTTCGACGAGCCCTTCGTCAATGGCGTCTCGCGCTCCTTCGCCACCTACAACCCGCATGCCGGCCGCCGCTGGAGCGTGAAGAACTACGTCAAGATCGCGCCGGAGCCGACGCATCTGCCTGACCATCTCAGGAAGGCCTGGGTCTATTACGGCATCTTCCCCAACGCCGTTCTGTCGGTGATGCCGGAATCAGTGCAGTTCTATCAGGAGTTCCCGCTGTCGACGGGTGAGACGCTGCTGCGCGGCGCCATCTATCGCTACCGCGACGAGAGCCGAGAGCAGGCCGCCGCCCGCTACCTCTCCTTCCGCATCGATCGCGACACCATGTCGGAAGATGTGCAGCTCTCGGTCTGGTCGAACGAATCCATGCTGTCCGAGGCTTTCGAGGGCTTTTATCTCTCCGACCTCGAATATGGCGTGCGCACCCACCACGACCACCTGCGCAAGCAGGTTCCGGTGCTCGGCCTGGAAACAGCGCCGGAAGAAAAGGACATGTGGAATTTGAACGACGCGCTGCGGAGCCGGGCGTAACAACCCTGCTGATTGGCGAAGCCGCCGATGACAGCGCCCCTCTCCCCATCAGCGCTGCTCCTCATCCGTCTTCGAGCACCTTCTCCCCGTAAAAACGGGGAGAAGGAGAAACTCACCCCTGCCACACACCCTCTTTCCTGAGATCTTCCATCGTGCGTGAAATACCCTCGCGCAGGATGCCGACCATGTCGTCGATCTGCTCGCGCGTAATGACGAGCGGCGGCGACATAACGCACATGTTGATCAGCGGCCGCACCAGCAGGCCAAGCTCGTGGCAGTGGGCGTCGATGCGTTTGCCGACATCCTTGTCGAGCTGCAGCGGATCCTTGCTTTCGCGATCGGCGACGCATTCGACACAGCCCATCAGCCCGACGCCGCGCACTTCGCCGACCAGCGGCAGCTCTTCCAGCGTCTTCAATTGCGCCTGGAAATAGGGCGCGACCGCCTGCGTGTGAGCAAGCACGCTCTCTTCCAGCAGGTCGAGATTCTTCAAGGCCACGGCACAGCCGACCGGATGGCTGGTGTAGGTCAGGCCATGGCCGAACATCGCGTCGGGATGGTTGGAACGGCGTAATTCCTCCAGCAGCCGCTCCGAGATGATGACGCCGCCAAGCGGGAAATAACCCGAGGTGACGCCCTTTGCGAAAGTGATCATGTCGGGGTCGATGCCGAACACGTCGCCCGAGGCAAAGACATGGCCCAGACGTCCGAAGCCCGTCACCACCTCGTCGGAGATATAAAGAATATCCTTGGCGCGGCAGATCTCGCGGATGCGCCTGAGGTAGCCGTCCGGCGGAATGATGACGCCACCGGACGCCTGTATGGGTTCGCCGACGAACGCGCCTATTCTGTCGGCACCGACACGCGCGACCGTATCGCGGAACTGGTCGACAAGGAAATCGGTGAAAGCGGCGATGCTCATGCCTTTCGGCCGGCGGAACGGGTCGGGGGAGGCGAGCTTGACCACCAGATCGTCGGCGCCATCCATCCAGTCGCGGTCGCGCGGGCGGCCATTGAGCGAGGCCGAGAGATAGGTTGAGCCATGATAGGCGCCGCCACGGCTCAGGATCAGCTTCTTTTCCGGCCGGCCGCGCACATTGTTGTAAAACTGCATGAAGCGCAGCGCCGTCTCGACCGCCGAGGAACCGCCCGTGGTGTAGAAGACGTGGCTGAGGTCGCCTGGGGCATGGCCGGCGATGCGCTTGGCAAGCTCCGCCGACGGCGCGTTCATCGTGTACCAGGGCGTGTTGTAGGACAGCGCCATCGCCTGGTCGTACATCACCCTGGCGAGTTCCTCGCGGCGATGCCCGACATTGACGCACCACATGCCGGCCGGGCCGTCGATCAGCCGCTTGCCGGTGCTGTCGGTAATGTAGATGCCATCGCCCTCGCCGATCAGCGCGCGCGCCTCCGAACCGACGGAACCGGCGTAAGGCCAGGGCTGGATGAGATGACGCTTGGCCAGCCCGACCGCATCGTCGCCAGGGCCAGCCGTTTCGCGTGCCTTCAGATCCCTCACCGCCGCCATCATCGCCTCCACATCATCCCCGAATTTTCCGGGCATCAATCCGGTTCGCCATGGCCGAAATCGCCGCCCTGCTCACACGATTTTGAATGTCCGTTCAATCAATATTGCAGAATTAGCGCTTGATTTCAATCCGCGGATGCGCGCATGATGAAAGAAAGCCGGCAAGGGGAACAATAGCCGGCGCCAGCCCAATGGGATGCCGTATGGCGGGACAGTCCAGGCCAGCAATCGAGATCGCACCCGGAGCCCGTCCCCCCGGAGTCTGGCAATGACGGTGGCTGCGGAAGGGTCGCCCCCGTTGGGCCTGACGCGGGCCAGACGAAATGCCCTTCTGCAATCCGAGCCTGTACAAGGCTTTGCCCTGATCAGCCCGACCTTTCTCTACGCTCTCATCCTTCTGGTCCTGCCGATCCTGGTCGTCATCGCCCATTCCTTCTGGACGCAGCACTACCTGACCATCGACCGCACCTTCACGCTGGAAAACTATCGCGTCGCACTGACCGAGCCGATCTACCGCGATCTGTTGTGGCGCTCGCTCTACATCTCGCTGACGGTCAGCCTGTTCACCGTCGTCCTCGCCTACCCGATCGCCTATTTCATTTCCTTCTATGGCGGCCGTCACAAGAGCCTGTGGCTGTTCCTCATAACCATCCCGTTCTGGACCAGCTATCTCTTGCGCGTGATGTCGTGGAAGGTCATCCTGGGCTATAACGGCGTCTTGAATTCCGGCCTGATGGGTCTGGGCATCATCGACGAACCGTCGACCGCCCTGCTCTACAATTCGAGCGCCGTCATCATCACGCTCACCCATGCCTGGGCGGCCTTCGCCATCCTGCCGATTTTCGTGTCCCTGGAGAAGGTCGACCGCACGCTGGTCGAAGCGGCCACCGACCTTGGCGATGGACCCTTCCGGTCGTTCCTGCGCGTGACCTTGCCGCTGTCGGCGCCAGGCATCATTTCCGCGGCGCTGATCGTCATGATCCCGACTGTCGGCGACTATGTCACGCCAAAGCTCGTCGGCGGCAAGGATGGCGTCATGATCGCCAATGCCATCCAAGCGCAGTTCGGCAAAGCCGCCAACTGGCCGCTCGGTGCCGCACTTTCCGTCACCACCATGCTGATCGTCTCTCTGATGGCCGGCGCCACGGTGCTGATCATCCGCGGCTTGCAAAGGATGGCGCGATGAAGGCGCGGCGCTTCCTGCCGGGCGGCTGGCTGTCGGCCTATGCGTTCCTCTATATCGTCTTCCTCTATCTGCCCGTCATCTTCCTGCCGATCTTCTCGGTCAACACGGCGGCGACGCCGAAATTCCCGCTGACCGGCTTCACCCTGCAATGGTACGAAGACCTGCCGCGCACGCCGGCGCTGCTCGATGCCGCCTGGAACAGCCTGATCGTCGGCGTCTCGGCGGCCATCCTCTCCACCGTACTCGGCATCCTCGCCGCCCGCTCGATCACCCGCTACCGCTATCCCGGCCGCCGCGCCATCAACGGTCTGATCATGGCGCCGCTTGTGCTGCCCGAAGTGATCGTCGCCATCTCGATGCTGCTGGTGATGCTGCAGTTGGGCCTCGGCCTTTCGCTGTTCACTGTCGTGCTCGGCCACGTCCTGGTCTGCATTCCCTATTCGATGACGGTGCTGACTTCCGGCTTCGAGGGTTTCGACCGCAGTCTCGAGGAAGCCTCCGCCGATCTCGGCGAAAGCGCCTTCGGCACTTTCCGGCGCGTGACGCTGCCGATGGTGGCGCCGGCGATCATTTCCAGCCTGCTGGTCTGCTTCACCATCTCGCTGGACGAATTCATCATCGCCTTCTTCCTTACCGGCACCGAGGCGACGCTGCCGATCTACATCTGGGGCCAGTTGCGTTTCGCCTCGAAACTGCCCGGCGTGCTGGCGCTCGGCACGCTGCTTTTGGTTGCCTCTTTCCTGTTGATGACAATCGCCGAAATCCTGCGTCGCCGCGCGGCCAGACGCACCCAGAACGAGGGAGGCCTCTATGCCTGAGCAGCCGCGGATCGAGCGCCCTCACGCGGACGGGATCCAATCCGAAAGAGCGATGATCGAGATCCGCAATGTCACCCGCAGCTATGGGGCGTTCAAGGCGCTGGACGACGCCTCCCTGACCATCAAGGAAGGCGAGTTCTTCTCGCTGCTCGGGCCGTCGGGCTGCGGCAAGACCACGCTCTTGCGCATGATCGCCGGCTTCGACAATCCGACCAGCGGCTCGATCGCGGTTGGCGGCCAGCCCATGGAAGGCATACCGGCCAATCGCCGGCCGACAAACATGGTGTTCCAGAGCTACGCGATCTTCCCGCACCTCAATGTCGAGCAGAATGTCGCCTACGGACTGAAGCGGTTGAAGCTGCAGGGTGGCGAAGAGAAGCGCCGGGTCGAGGAGGCGCTGGCGCAGGTCTCGCTCACCGGCCTCGGCAAGCGGCTTGCCACGGAGCTTTCCGGCGGCCAGCGGCAGCGCGTCGCGCTCGCCCGCGCCCTGGTGATGCGACCTAAGGTGCTTTTGCTCGACGAGCCGCTGTCGGCGCTCGACAAGAAGCTGCGCGAGCAGATGCAGGTCGAACTGCGCCGCCTGCAGCAGGCCGTCGGCATTACCTTCGTCCTGGTCACCCACGATCAGTATGAAGCGCTCGCAATGTCCGATCGCATCGCCGTGATGTTCGGCGGCAAGATCGCGCAGGTCGCCTCCCCGAAGGAAATCTACCAGCGCCCGGTCAACCGCCAGGTCGCCGACTTCCTTGGCGGCATGAATTTCGTCAAGGCCGAGATCGTCGAGGAGAACGGCGCCTCGCTGATCGTCGACACGCTGGGTTTCGGCCGTATCAAGACCGACAAGCCGAAGGCTTTCGTGCGCAATGGCGGCGCGACGCTCGGCATCCGACCGGAGCGCCTGCGCGTGCTGTGGGACAATGCGACAGCCAAGTTCGAGGTCGCCGGCAAGGTGGTGGAACGCCACTATTTCGGCGAGATCACCCATCTGATCGTCGAAATCCCTGGCCTGGAGAAGCCGCTCTCGGTGACCGAGACCAACGATTTCGGCGCCGATGACATTCCAGTCGGCACCTCGATTCGCCTCGCCTATGATCCGGAAGCGCTGGTCGCGATGGCCGACTGAACTCCGGCGATGATCCTGCGCGCCGCGATACGCCCGGCCACGATCGCGCCCTCGACATAGCCCGGGAATGACGGCGCCAATTCCGACGACGCGAAATGCACCGGCGGTGCGCCGGCAAGAATGGTGGCCTCGGCACCCCTCGCCGACACATCGACGATCAGGTCGCTATAGGCACCGCCGCTCCAGCGATCATGCGTCCAGTCACGGCGGTTGAAATCGAGAACATCCGCCGCCTCCGGACCGAGCGCCTCCACAAGCTCCGTCGTCACCTGCGTCCGCAGATCCGACTCGCCGAGTTCGTGCCAGCGCAGCGCCAGCGGTCCGCCAACGAAGACGACAAGCGCCGCATGATCGGGATCCCTGCTGGCGTCGCAGGCAAACAGCCCCGGCAGATCGCGCCACATCACCATCCCGCTCAAATCCCGCTCGCGCCAAAATGGCTTGGGATAGCGCACCAGGACCTTGATCACCGCGCCGCTTTCCCAGGCGCCGAGCGCCGCTTTCAGGGCTGCCGGCAAGGCGGGCGTAAAATCGAGCTTCGCGGCTGTCGCCGGCGGCACGGCGACCAGAACTTCTCGCGCTTCGATCACGCTATTGCTCGAGACGACACGAACCCCTGGCGGACCGTATTCGATGCGGGTGACAGGTTCACCGAGCCTCACCCGGTCGCCGAGGTCCTCCGCCAGATCATCGGCCAACGACTGCATGGTCTCGCGCAGGGAATATTGCAGCTCCGGCACCTCATTGGTGATACGCCGGTCATTGTCGATCAGATACCAGAGCGGTACCTTCTCCAATGCCAGGCACCACAGGCCCTCGATCATCGACCGGAAGGCCGCCTTGGCCTCGCCCACGTCATCCTGCCGCTCCAGCCACTCGGCAACGGTCAATCCCGCAATGGCGGGATCGTTGGGCTCGATGCTGTTCATGCGTTCACGGATCGCCATCGAGGCGTGATAGGTCCGCTCGGCCCGGCCGACCGACATTGACGGGCAAGTGATGAAATCGCCCTCGACATAAGTCTCGACGAAGGTCTTGCCGCGAGCCTGGGCCAGTTCCATCAGCTGCGGCATGTCCTCGCACAGGAACTGGCCGCCGCTGTCGATGCGCTCGCCAAGCCCGTTCCACATGGCCTCGACCCGCCCACCGACGCGGTCGCGTGCCTCGAGCAGCAGGAAGCCGACGCCGGCCCTCTTCAGCTCGAGCGCCGCCGACAGCCCGGTGAAGCCGGCGCCGACGATGACGACGTCGGTTCTTTCTGTCTGGTCGTTCAATAGCCAGCCTTGATCTTCTCGAACTCGGCGATCATCTTGAGCTTGAGATCTGACGGGAGCGGCTGCTGGAACAGCGTCTTGTCGACGAATTTCTGCACGTCGTCATAGCCCTTTTCCTTCAGGATGGCCTGATCGACGCCGGCCATGCCCTTGGCGTTGGCCTGGCCGTAGCCCCAGTCCTTGACCAGCACCTTGGCGGTCTCCGGATCGTTGACCGCGTTGAGATAGTCATAAGCCTTGTCGGTATTGCCGGGCGCATCCTTGAACAGCACGTAGCCGCACACCCAGGTCGAGATGCCTTCCGCCGTGTCCTTCTTAGACTTGATCGGCACGCCGGCAGCGACCGACTGTACGGTCGCATCGTTCCAGGCCCAGGCGAGATCGACTTCGCCACCGCTCAGAAGCTGGACGACGTCGGTGGTATCAGTCCAGTAGGAGCGCACGTTCTTGTGCACCTGGCGCAGGAAGTCGGAGGCCTGCTTGAACTGGTCGTCGGTCATCTTGGTCCAGTCCTTCAGGCCGATGGCGAGGCTCGCCAGCGCATAGGCATCGTCGACATTGTCGCCGATCGAAACGCGGCCCTTGAACTTCGGATCGGCGAACGCCTTCAGCGACTGCACGTCCCTTTCGTCGATCTTGGAGGAGTTGTAGGTAAGCTGCGTGTTGCCCCAGTCCCAGGGCATGAACCAGGCTTTCCCGTCCTCCGTCGTGGCGAGATTTTTCATCGCCATGATGCCGGGATTGAGATCCTTCCAGCCCGTGATCTTCGAGGTATCGAGCGGTTGCAGCAGGCCCGCCTCGCGCCACTTCGTCACGCTCTGCGAGCAGGGATGGCCAAGGTCGGCCTTGAAGCCGGAACGGACCTTTTCGAACGCCTCGTCCTCATCGCCGAAGAAGGCAAAGGTCGGCGAATCGCCGTTTTTCTCGACATATTTCGGGTGGAAGCTCGGATCCTCATAGCCTGACCAGTCGAACACGATCAGATCCTTGTCGGCCGCGATCGCCAGCGCCGCGGCCGAAGCCGCCAGTGTTCCCGCCAGCGCGAGCGTCAGCGTCAGGCGCCTTGTCAGTGTCTTCATTGCTGTTCCATCCTCTGCGGTTTCTTATGGTTCGTCTCTTCTTATGATCTCGTTGGGCTAGCGGCCTTCAGCGGGTAGTGTTTCGGAAAAGCCGCCGACAGGAATTCATTGGCCGCCTGCAAGGAGGTCTCCCGCGTGGTGTCCTCGGTTCCCATCATCAACCGCAGCCACAAGCCTTCCAGCATGGCGCTGAGCGCCAGCGCCATGACCTGCGGCTCATAGGCGTAGCCGCCGCTCTGTTTCAGAGCCGCGCACAGGTCGATGAATATATTCTGGTAAACGGCATCCCGCGCGCTGCTCAGCGCCTGGTAGGTCGGCCGCGACTTGGCCTCTCCCCAGAAGGCGCACCATGCGGCAAGCTTGCGCTTGTTGCAGATGGAGCGGTCGAAATCGGCCGCGACGAGAACCTGGAGTTGACGCGCGGGATCGTCTCCTGCCTTTTGCAAGGCATTGCGCCAGTGCGCGGAATACTCGTCGTACATATATTGCAGCGTCGCGACGAGCAGCTTTTCCTTGCTCTCGAAATGGAAATTGACGATGCCGCGCGACAGGCCGGCGCCGTCGGCGACATCGGCCATCGTTGTTTCCGAATAGCCGCGCTTGGCGAGCGAATCGATCGTCGCCTCGATGAGCTGAAGCTGCCTGACCTCCTTCGAGGCCTTGCGTCCGCGCTTCTCGGATTCGGCTTTCCGCGCCGGTTCAAGAAGCGCGTCCCTGGCGTCTGCCGTTTTCATGCGTGTGATGGTCTCCAGCATCGCCGGCTATCCCTTTGCATCCGGCTTCCACCCGCGAAGATGAGTGGGACGGTGCTCGCACTGTCAAGCACCTTCTGCATGGCCTCCCAGCTCATGATGGCGGCCTCGTCATATTCCGGGGTGGCGTCTGCCATTCAAATCATCAGCCTCGGTTCCCAATAGACGGATTACTGGGTTCGAACGTCGGCAAAGCGTAACTCATGTCCGGAAAAACGCAACATCATTTGTTGAACATTCATTCAGAATGGCTGGACACACTGGCTGGTGCCGTGCCAAATTCCACGCATTAGGGGACAGATCACGCAGAAAATGAAGAGCGGGACGCAGATGAGCACTGGGCCACAATGAAAGCTTGGGATGCGATCATCATCGGCGGCGGACACAATGGCCTGGTCAACGCCTGTTACCTGCAGCGCGCGGGTCTCGACGTGCTGGTTGTGGAAAAGAACGACTGGGTCGGGGGTGCGGCCACCAGCCGCGAGCTGACGCCGGGCTTCCTCTACTCCAACTGCTCCTACGTCTGCTCGCTGTTCCGACCCGAGATCATGCGCGATCTGGAGCTCCCCCGCTTCGGCCTGCAAGTCATCTCCTATGAGGGCGGCGCGGTGTTCACCCGGGATGGCGACTATCTCGCCAATTATCGCGACCACGACGCGCACCGGCGGGAATTCGCTCGTTTCTCCAAAAGGGATGCCGAGGCCTATGACCGCTACGCCCGCGACGTGACGCGGCAGTGCCGCTTCATCCAGCCGCTGTTGATGCGCACCGCGCCGGACCCAACCAGCCTGCGCCCGCGCGACCTCGGCGAACTGCTCTATCTCGGCAAGAAATTCGCGGGTCTCTCCGCCGAGGAAATGGCACTGACGCTGCGCTTCTGGACCATGTCCATCTCTGAGTTCCTCGACGAATATTTCGAGACCGACGTCATCAAGGCGAACTTCGCCCTGTCTGGCATCATCGGCACGGCACTCGGGCCGATGTCGCCCGGCACCGCTTACGTGCTGCTGCACCACTATATGGGCGAGGTCGACGGATCGGTCGGCGCCTGGGGCTATGCGCGCGGCGGCATGGGCGCCGTGACCAAGGCGCTGGCCGCCTCGTTCAAGGCCTCGGGTGGAACCATACGCACCGGCGCCGAGGTCGACCATGTGCTGGTGAGCCGTGGCAAGGCCAGGGGCGTCGTGCTGGCCGGCGGCGAGGAGGTTTACGGCAAGCTGGTCGTCTCCAATGCCGACGTGAAGCGCACCTTCCTGAAGCTGGTCGAGGAGAAGGAACTGCCCGACATCTTCCTGCGCCGGGTGACGAACTTCAAGATTCGCGGATCCTCCGGAAAGGTCAACATAGCACTCGATTCGCTGCCGGAATTCCCGGCGCTGCCGAAGGATTCGCCGGTCTATCGCGGCGACATGCATTTCACCGACTCGATGGAGCGCATGGAGCGCGCATATGACGACTGGAAGGCCGGCCGCTGGTCCGCCGATCCGTTCCTCGACATGGTCATCCCGACGACGCTCGACCCGACCATGGCGCCGCCAGGGAAGCATTTCATGAGCTGCTTCGTTCAGTACGCTCCGCCCAAGATCGCTGGTCGCGAGTGGACGGACGCCGATCGTGACGGTTTTGCTGAAAGCGTGATTGCGCAGATATCGGATTATTCACCCGGGTTCCGCGACCGCATCGTCCATATGGAGGTGCGCACGCCACGCGAGATCGAGGCCGAGGTCGGCCTCACCGAAGGCAACATCTTTCAGGGCGAGCTGACCTTCGACCAGTTGCTGTTCAACCGTCCGGTGCCCGGTTATGCACAATATCGGTCGCCGGTCGGCGGCCTCTATATGTGCGGCTCCTCGACCCATCCCGGCGGCGGCGTCATGGGTGCGCCCGGCCGCAACGCAGCCGCCGAAATCCTGCGCGATCTCGCAAAATCCACCTCGCATATGAGCCCGGCCCATGACGTCATCTGATGCCATCGTCATCGGCGGCGGCCACAACGGGCTTGTCGCTGCCGCCACGCTGGCGAAGGCCGGCCGCAAGGTGCTGGTGCTGGAAGCAGGAGCCGAACCCGGCGGCGCCGCGCGGACCGAGGAATTTGCGCCCGGTTTTCGCGCTTCGTCCATCGCGCATGTGTTGAACCGGCTGCATCCCGATGTGGTGAAAACGCTGGAGCTGGAAAAGCACGGGCTGCAGATCGCTCGCGCCGACTTCCTGCCGTCGGTCGCACTGTCGAAAGATGGACCGCCGCTTGTCCTGCATGGCGCTTATGGCGAGATGCTGACCGGCGCCAGTCCGTCGGAACAGTCCGCCTGGAAGGAATTGCGCGCACAATTGCTGCGCTATGCCGGCATCCTGAAACCCTTCCTGTCGCACCGACCGCCCGATCTCGGCGGCATGTCGCTGCTGGAGGCCGCTTCGCTCGGCCACACCGCGGTGGCGTTGAAGAAACTTGGCAAGGAAGACATGCGCGACTTCCTGCGCGTGCTTTTGATGAATGTTGCCGACCTGGTTGACGAACAGCTCGCCGATATCAGGCTGAAGGGGCTGCTCGCCTTCGACGCCACGCTCGGCAGCCATCTCGGCCCGCGCTCGCCGACCTCGCTGCTCGGCCTCTATTATCGTCTGAGCGGAGAGAGCGGCGGTGTTGCCGGAGCGCAATGGCTGCCAAAGGGCGGCATGGGCGCGGTGGTCGCCGCCATCCGCACGGCTGCCGAAAAGGCTGGCGTCATGATCCGCGCATCGATGCCCGTCGCCAGGATCATTGTCGAGAAAGGCCGCGCCGTCGGCGTTGCCCTCGACAATGGCGAGGAGCTTCGCGCCCGAACGATCGTCTCGGCCATCAATCCGACGACCACCTTCCTCGATCTCGTCGGACCGCGCGAGATCGACACCGGCTTCGTGCGCAAAGTGAAAAACATCCGCATGAGGGGCGATGCCGCCAAGCTCCATCTGGCGCTCGACCGGCCGCCGCGGTTTGCCGGTGTCGACGCCGCCGGCCATAAGGGCCGACTGGTGATCGCGTCCTCTCCCGACCACGTCGAACATGCCTTCAATCCATCCAAATATGGCGAGTTCTCGCCCGAGCCGGTGATGGAAATCACGCTGCCCAGTCTCGCCGATCCGTCGCTCGCGCCCGACGGCGCCTGCGTGCTGTCCGCCGTAGTGCAATACGCGCCCTATCGGTTGAAAGAGAGCTGGGATGCCGGCAAGCCGAAATTCCTCGAGGCAATCATGGCCCAGTTGGAAGCCTATGCGCCTGGCATCGGCAAGACGGTGATTCATGCCGAACTGCTCACCCCTGCGGACATCGAGAAGCGCTACCGCATGCCGGGTGGCCACTGGCACCACGGTGAATTGCAGGCCGATCAGATGCTGATCTCGCGTCCCGTGTCCGGCTGGTCGGGCTACGACACGCCGCTCGACGGGCTGTTCCTGGCCGGCGCGGGTTCGCATCCTGGTGGTGGTGTTTCGGGTACGCCAGGATTGAATGCCGCGCGGCGCGTCATTGCGATGAAGGGGTGACTTGATGTCTCAACTGGCCGACGCTGCACTCCATGGCGCCATCATGACCCATCAAGCCTCCATTCCGTTGACAGCCCGCATCGCAGCCCAATCCCACTTCCGCACGCTGCGCCTCGGCACGCCGTTCCAGCCGCGCCTCGACGCGCTGGCCAAGACCCAGGACTGGTACAATTGGGCCGGCTACCGCGCGCCGCATTCGCTTTGGGACGAGGAGCTCGAATATTTCGCCATCCGCAGTCAGGCAGCACTCTTCGACATCTCGCCGATGACCAAATACCGGATCGAAGGACCGGATGCCCAGGCCTTCCTCGACCGCGTCACCTTGCGCGATGTCACCAAGCTCAGGACCGGCCGCGTTCATTACACCGCTTGGTGTGACGACGAGGGTTTTGTGCTGGACGACGGGACGCTGTTCCGACTTTCGCCGACCCGCTTCCGGCTGTGTTCGCAGGAGCGGCATCTGCCGTGGCTGCTGGACAGCGCCCTTGGTTTCGACGTCATCGTCGAGGAAGAGACCGAGGCCGTCGCCGGGCTCGCCTTGCAGGGGCCCACATCCTTCGCTGTGCTGCGCGACGCCGGTTTTGCCGGTGTCGAGAGGCTGAAAATATTCGACCTTGCCGAATTCCCGCACGACGGCGGCACGGCCATAATTTCACGCACCGGCTTTACCGGCGATCTCGGTTACGAACTGTTCGTTCCGGCCGAAAAGGCGCTGAGCCTGTGGGATCGGCTGATGACAGCTGGGGAACTGCGCGGCATCAGGGCAATCGGCTACACCGCCCTCAACCGTGCCCGTATCGAGGCTGGGCTGATAGTCGCCAACGCCGATTTCACCACCGCCGAACATGCCATCCGCGCCGACCGTTTGCGCATGCCCGACGAGATCGGGCTCGGCTTCATGGTCGATCTGGACAAGGGCCATTTCAATGGCCGCCGCGCCATCCTCGAGGCCCGCGCCAAACGCAAGCTTCGGCATGTCCTCGTCGGACTGGAGATCGAAGGCAACGTCCCAGCCGAACACGCGATCGTCTATCACAGGAAGAGCCAGGAGGTCGGCCTGGTCAGCGCCGCCATGTGGTCGCCGATGGCCAAGCGCAACATCGCCATCGCCTCGCTGGCGCGGCCCTATGGCGATACTGTCGTGGAAGACCTCTGGGTCGAGATCTACGCCATGCGCGAGCTGCAGTACCAGAAGCTGATGAAACGGGCCAAGGTGGTGGCGCGACCCTTCATCAAGCTCGACCGCCGTACCGCCAATCCGCCGGCGGATTTCTGACCATGACCGAGGAAGCGGGCAAGCAACAGGAAGAAGGTGAAGCCGCCGAACAGTGGGAGCTGGTCAACACGCCGCTCGGCGAGAAATGGTCTGGCCGCACGCGCTATGCCGCCGCCATGTTCTTCTATAAGCGTGGCGAGATGAGCGCCGAGACGCTGGAGGTCTATCGCATTTGCGCTCGGCTCGATGCGGAAAACCCGCTGCCGATCATTCGCGATCGCGGCGTTGGCAAGGACTGGCTGAAGCGCATGGGCTTCGAATAAGGCGTCCTAACCTATCGTTCTTTCCAGCATGCTTAGCCAGTTGCGGTAGGCAATCTTTTCGATCAGCGCGCGGCCAAAACCGCGCGCCGCCAGTGCATCGATGAGTTTCGGCAGGCCGGCAACGTCGCCGATGACCGCCGGGATCATGGCGCCGTCGAAATCCGAACCGAGTCCGACGCCATCCTCGCCCAAAGCCTGCAGCAGGGAATCGATATGGCGCACCATGATGTCGAGGCTGGTGTCGGCATTCATGCGGCCGTCCTCGCGCAGGAAGCCGGTGGCGAAGTTCAACCCGACCATGCCGCCGGAGTCGCGGATCGCGCCGAGCTGCCAGTCGGTGAGGTTGCGCGAATGGCCGCAGATCGCATGCACGTTGGAATGGGTGGCGACCAGCGGCGCATCGCTAAGCGCCGCGACGTCGCGAAAACCCTTCTCGTTGAGATGCGAGAGATCGATCATGATCCTCAGTTCATTGCAGGCCTTGACCAGCGCCTTGCCGGCATCGGTCAGGCCCGGACCGGTGTCCGGCGAGGACGGAAAGCGAAACGGCACGCCGTGACCGAACGCATTGGGCCGGCTCCAGACGATGCCGAGCGAGCGCAGGCCCGCGGCATGCAGCACGTCGAGCATGGTGAGTTCGGGATCGATCGCCTCGACGCCTTCGATATGGAACACCGCGGCGATCGTGCCTTGCGCCATGGCATTGCGCACATCGCCGGCGCTGCGGCAGATCGCCAATGCACCGGCGCGCTCCAGCCGGAAGAGGATGGACGCCATCGCGATCGTCGAGTTGAGCGCATCGGCGCGCGGCACCTCGGGCGGCAGCGGTTCGCTGTCGCTCGGCGCCGAAGGCACGGCGCTGCGCCGCGCTTTCTCGACCGGCGGCGGGAAGATGGCGAACATGCCGCCGGCGAATCCGCCGGCCCTGGCGCGCGGCAAGTCGATATGGCCGCCCGATTTCCCTTCGATGAACAGCTTCTCGACGTCCGCGTCTTTCGCCTGGTGCAAACGCAGCAGCGTGTCGTTGTGGCCGTCAAAGACGGGGACGAGGTCTGTTTCGGTCATATGGGGGATCATTCGGTCTGTTTGTCGGCGGGGCGATGTATCATATCTAGGCAAGATGTGCCGCCGGGGCAAATTACAAAGCCAACGGGACGGCAATGACCGCCCGTTTAGCTCTGTTCCTGCACATCCGCTTTGTGCTTGCGGACCCTACTGCTTCAGCACATCCGCCCATTCCGGGTGACGGCGGAACTGGGCGTTGGCGAACGGGCAGAGCGGGATGATCTTCTTGCCTGCCGCCCGTGCGTCCTCGACGGCACGGGTGACGAGCCGAAGCCCGGCGCCCTGACCGCGAAAGGCGTCCGGCACTTCGGTGTGGTCGATGATCAGCTGGTGCTCGCCGATCTTGGTGAAGGTCATCTCCGCCTCGGCGCCGCCGGCGCCGCGCAGCACGTAGCGACCCTTGGAGCCGCGATCTTCAAGTTCGATCTCTGGCAATTGATCGGGCATCTCTACACTCCTTGGGCGATGGTGGCGAAAAGCCGCCGCGCCGCTTCGATTTCGTTTGGCCGCACCTCGTGCCCGCCTTCGTGCCACTCCACTGTGACATCGGCTCCGTCGGCGCGCAAATAGGCTTCGAGCCGCGCCGTCAGGTTCGGCGGGCAGATCGGATCGCGCCTGCCGGCGGTCACCAGGATGTGACGGCCGGCAAGGCTGCCCTTCACCTGCGGCTCGAACGGGATCAGCGGATGCATCAGCACCGTGGCGTCGAACAGGTCAGGGGTTTCGAACACCAGCGAAGCCAGGACGTTGGCGCCATTGGAATAGCCGAGGCCCAGCACGGCCGATGGCTTCGCCGCCTCGACATGGGCCTGGACGAAGCCCGCCATCTTGGCCGTGGCCCGCGCCAGGTCGTCCATGTCATAGACGCCCTCGCCGGTGCGGCGGAAGAAGCGCGCGGCACCTTGCTCCGACACATCGCCCCGCGGCGAGACAATGGTGGCCTGGGGCGCGAGATCGCGCCCCAGCGAGACAAGCTGGCTCTCGTCGCCGCCAGTGCCATGGAAAACGAAAAGCAGCGGACCACCCGGCGAACCAGGCAGCACCCTGTGGGCGTAAGCGTCCTTGCTCATCGTCTCAGCCCTCCAGCTTCTGCAGATGCTGTTCGAGATATGGCCGCAGATGCTGATGCTGCGTCGGCAGCTTCAGCGCCTCGCCGAGATGGGCGGTGTCCTCGTCCTTGTCGAAACCCGGCTCATTGGTGGCGACTTCGAACAGCACGCCGCCCGGCGTGCGGAAATAGATCGCCCAGAAATAATCGCGGTCGATCACCGGCGTCACCCCATAACCCGTATCCATCAGCGCCTTGCGCACTTCGAGCTGCTTGGCGCGATTCTCGACGGCGAAGGCGACATGATGAACGGAGCCGGCGCCGAGATCGGCGAAGGGTGCGGTCGGCAGCGTTTCGATATCGACGAAATCGGCGCCATTGCCGTTCTTGACGGCGAGCCGCCTGACATTGCCTGACTTGTCGACCTCCTCGTAACCCATGAACTTCAACAGCTCCTCGGTGGCGCCGCCATCCTTCAGTCTCAGCGAAACCGAGTGAAAGCCGCGGATCGCCTCGTCCGCGGCAATACCGCCCTTCACCCAGGGCGCTCTGCCGTCGGCCTTGTCCTCGACCAGTGCAAAGCCATCGCCGTCCGGGCCGGCAAATGCGAGCCGCTTCTCGCCAAAGCTTTCCTCGCGGGCGACATTGGTTACGCCTTCGCCGGTGAAGCGTTTTTCCCAAGAGGCGAGCGTGCCTTCCGGGACGGAATAGACCGTGGTGCCGACTTCGCCGACGCCAGGACGGCCCTTGCCTATGTTGGGAAACGGGAAATAGGTCATCACCGAACCGGGTGTGCCGGCCTCGTCGCCATAATAGAGATGGTAGACGTCGGGCGCGTCGAAATTGACCGTCTTCTTGACCCGGCGCAGGCCGAGCTTGTGGGTGAAGAAATCATTATTCTGCCGTGCATCCCTGGCCATCGAGGTGACGTGATGCAGGCCCTTGATCTGGTCGAGCATGGTCTCTGCTCCTTCCCTTGGTGTTTGTGCGGCCCTCGCCGCTCTCCACGCCAATATGAGGATACGAGCAAGTATGGCAAAGGCTGCAAACACAGGATGGACTGTGCCTTAAAAGTGAACAATCCCAAGATCCTTGTTCACTATTTGGCAAACAGCCCTGGTCTTGCGCGGTGGATGGAATCGGTTCCATGTGCGCATTCGACGTGCTGGAGAGGGGTAAGCGCAAATGACTGGAAAAGGCAGGCGGCCAAATGTCCTTCTCATCACTTGCGACCAGTGGCGCGGCGATTGCCTGTCGGCTGTCGGCCATCCCCAGGTGAAGACGCCGAATGCCGATGCGCTGGCCGCCGACGGCGTGCTTTTCAAGCGCCATTACGGCGGCGCGGCGCCTTGCTCACCGGCCCGTGCCTGCCTCTACACCGGCCTCTATCAGATGAACAATCGTGTCTGCCGCAACGGCACGCCGCTCGACGCCCGCCATGGCAATATTGCGCTCGCCGCGCGCAGCGTCGGTTACGATCCGACCTTGTTCGGCTATACCGATGTGTCGCTCGATCCGCGCCAGCTTGCACCGGCCGATCCGCGGTTGCACAGCTATGAGGGTGTTCTGCCCGGCTTCACGGCGCGCCAATTGCTGCCCGAACATCAGAAGCAGTGGCTGTCCTGGCTGAAGCAGCAAGGCATCGATGCCGGCGCTGGAAGTCCTGACATTCATCGTCCGGTGGGCGAGGTCGACGGTGCGGTGACCGAAGCGCCACCCGTCTACTCCAGGGACCAGACGCCGACGGCCTTCCTTGCCGGCGAGTTCATCCGCTGGCTGGGCGAGCAGGACGAGGCCACGCCGTGGTTTGCGCATCTTTCCTTTATCAGCCCGCATCCGCCCTTCATCGTACCGGAACCGTACAACACTCAATACGATCCCGCGGACGGCCCCGCTTTTCACCGCGCGGAAAGTTGGCGCGCCGAATCCCAGGGCCACCCCTACGTCGCCTATGATCTCGATCGCCAAAAACGAGCGAAGTTCCGCCCCGGCGCCGGGGGCAAAGTGCACGACTGGAGCGAGGATGATTTCCGCCGCATCAGGGCGATCTATTACGGCATGATCTCGGAGGTGGACGCGCAGCTCGGCCGCCTGTGGCAAGCGCTGAAGACCGAAGCCGCGTGGGACAACACCATCATCGTGCTCACCTCCGACCATGCCGAAATGATGGGCGACCACTTCATGCTGGGCAAGGGCGGCTATTTCGACGGCAGCTACCATATCCCGCTGATCATCCGCGATCCACGCCACCGCAAGGCTGCCGGCAGCGCTGTCGATCGCTTCACCGAAGCGGTAGACATTTTGCCTACGCTCATCGACCTGCTCGGCGTGGCTCCCGAACCGCACCTTGACGGATGCTCGCTGAAACCCTTCCTGAGCGGTGGAACGCCCGCCATTTGGCGCGACGCCGCGCACTGGGAGTTCGACTTTCGCTCGATCGCCGGCGGTGAAGCCGAACGGCACTTCGGCATCACCTCGCGCCAGTGCAACCTCGCTGTCATCCGCACGAAGAAATTCAAGTACGTGCATTTTGGCGGCGGCCTGCCGCCGCTGCTTTTCGACATGGAGGACGACCCTGGCGAATTGAAGAACCTCGCCGGCAGCCCGGCACATCGTTCGACCCGGCTGGAATTCGCCGAAAGGCTGCTCGCCTGGCGGGCCGAACATCTCGACCAGTCGCTTGCCCTTTTGGAACTGACGGAAAACGGAGTGGCTGGATATTCCACGTCGCAAGCAGGGCGGTAGGGGATTACCCTACCGCCCTGTATCCTTGCCTATCGAAGTATCCTTGTCTGTCGAAGTATTCTACCGGACGATCAGACGCTGCTCGTCGCGCTTCTGGGCGTAGGAGCCCTTGTCGTAAGCCGCTTGCTTCTCGAGTTGCTCCTTGGTGAAGGTCGTATAAAGGTACTTCTTGCCGTTCTTGTCGGTCATGAACTTCAAATTATCCATGCCGACCGCGACCTCCTTCTCGCCAATGCCGAGGAAGCCGCCGACATCGACGATCACGGCGTCGGGTTTCTTGTCGGGCGTGAGCACCACATCGCCGATCTCACCGACCTTGGCGTCGTTGGCGCCATAGACCGTCGTGCCCTTCAGGTCGTCGCCCCTGATCTCTCCAACCGGCATCTCGGTAAGCTTGGACTTGTCGATGGCCGCGGTCTGTGTCTGGTCAGGAGCCGTGGCGTCAGCCGGCGCCGCCGCGGTCTTGTCCGCCGGAGCGGCGGCGGGAGCTGTCGCGGCGGACGGCGCCGCTGCGGGCGCGGTTGGCGCCGGTTCATTGGATGCCGTCGTTGCCGGCGCCGGATCATAGGCCTTGCGGTTGAAATCCGGCTGCGCCTGCAGCTCTTCCTTGGTGGTCTGCGCCACCAGCCAGCGGTCGCCGTTCTTCTGTGCCCACTGCGCCTTGGCGAAATCATAAGCCACGTTCTTTTCGCCCATGCCCAGGAACCCGCCGACGCCGATAATCAGCGACTGCGCCTTGCCTTCCTTGGTCAGCACGATGTCGTTCACATCGCCGATCTTCTGGGCGTCATCGCCGGTGCCGTTGTAGACATTTTCACCGATGATGTTTGTGGCGAGGTTGCCATCAGCCGGTTTGACCGGCTCGGCGTTCGTGGACTGCTGCGCGGTATCGGTCGATGTGGCCGGCGCCTGTGCGGTCGTCGCTGCGGCCGGGGCCGGCGCGTAAGCCTTGCTGTCGAACTCCGGATGCGCCTTCAGTTCGTCCTTGGTGGTCTGCGCCACCAGCCAGCGATCGCCGTTCTTCTCGGCCCATTGCAGCTTGTCGTAGTCGAAGGCGACATTCTTGGTTCCCACGCCAAGGAAACCGCCGACGCCGATGACGACGGATTTCGCCATGCCGTCCTTGTCGAAGACCACGTCAGTGACCTTGCCGATATTCTCGGCATTGTCGCCAGTGCCATTGTAGACGGTTTCGCCGATGATGTTGGTGACGATGCTGCCTTCAGCGCGCGGTACCGGCGCCGTCGCGGCCGGCTCCTGGGCGGCGGGCTGGTTCGCGGGGGCTGGGGTTGCAGCGCTCTGCGCGAAGGCGCCGGTTGCAACCATTGTCGCAAGGGCGGTCGTCGCTAAAAGGGTGCGGATCATGATGGTCTCTCCTCGTGCCTGATTTCGTACATGCCGCGCCCGGTTGAACCCCTCGCTGGGGATCGGACGCGACATCTCTGCAGGTTCACAACGTCGTGACCATGCCGTTGTTCCGACAAAAACCGCGATGGCCGAAGCCAAAACCCAAGAAGCGGATCTGACTGCCCATTGCCGAAAACCTGGGTCTGGCCGGAGTTTCCGCCCTGCCGGAACTATTCCTGGTCTGACGCGTTTCAGCCGCTGGCTGGGATACCCCGGTCGGGTTTGAGGTGATCAGCGGAGCGGGGCATGAAATTCGCGGCGGTGCTGAACCGGGACGGCGGCACCTTGCGCACCACCGATCTCGCCGCCTTTTCGGACCGGATGCGTCAGACGCTGGAATCGGCGGGCCACTCTCTCAGCATCGACATCGTCGCCGGCAAGGACGTCGTGGACACCCTCGACAGCGCTGCGTCGCGCCGCACCGTCGATGTCGTGCTCGCCGGAGGCGGTGACGGCACCATCTCGGCCGCGGCCGCCAGGCTGATGGGCAGGAAAAAGGCGCTCGCCATATTGCCGGCCGGCACCATGAACCTGTTCGCGCGCGGCCTTGGTATTCCGCAGTCGCTCGATGCGGCGCTGAAATCCTTTGCCGACGGCGAAATCATCGCAGTCGACATGGCAACGGCCAATGGCCAGCCTTTCGTTCATCAGTTCTCGATCGGCATGCATGCCAAGATGGTGCAGCTGCGCCAGGGCATGGAATTCGGCTCACGCCTGGGCAAGATCGGCGCTTCCGCCAAGGCAGCCTGGGCAACGATCAAGAACCCGCCGGCAATGAAGGTCACGCTCGGCATCGGTGAAGCGGAGATGACTGCCCGCATATCCGGCCTCGGCGTGACCAACAATCTCTTCGGCGAAGGTCACCTGCCCTATGCCGACAATCCGGCCGGTGGCGTGCTCGGCATTTACGTCACGGTAGCGCAGCAGCGCGCCGAACTGGTCAAGTTTTTGTTCAACGTGGCGCGCGGCAAGTGGCGTGACAACGAACATGTCGAAATCCACCAGGCCGACAGGGTGACCCTCAAAATCCATTCCGGCGGCAGGAAATTCCGCGCCGTCATGGACGGCGAACTGGTCAGGCTCGATCGTGAGACGACGATCGAAATCAAACCTGGAGCGCTCAATGTGCTGGTGCCGGCCAGCGTCGCCCAGGTGAAGGCCGCCTGATGCTGTGTGAAGCCATCAGGGTGCTGACTTCAGCCGGAGGGCGCCGGACCGGTGCTCGGCGGCGTGGGGACATGTTGCTCGTCACTGTTCGGCGCCTTGATCAACACGCCGTAGATCTCGGCGACGCCCCAGGCGACGAGCACCAGGAGCAGTCCGGCGATCAGGATTCGGAACCCATGCCAGCCCCACCGCCCCTGACGCGCTTTGTTTTCGGGAATGTTCCTGGCCATGGCGGGTCCTCGTCTGGTTTCGCGTCGGCTGACGCGATCGGCAAATCACGCTCGGGTAACGGTCCCTCGCAAGGATGGTTCCGGCTGCAGGGCTGTCCCGGGCCGGCGACGGCGAGGACATCAAGACAAGTCACGGGAACTTGGTTTGAATAGCAGGGTGGAAACAGCAGCCGGTCTGCCGGCCGAGGTTGCGCGCGCCGTGCACGACGAGCACCGGCTGGCCGTGCTGCACTGGCTTGAGATGCTGGATACGGCGGCCGACCCGGATTTCGACCGCATCGGCGGCTTTGCCGCCGCCGTCATGCGCGCGCCAATCGCCCTGGTCACACTTGTCGACCTCGATCGGCAATGGTTCAAATCCTGTTCTGGCATGGAAGAAACACAGATTACGACAGCCATTTCCTTCTGTGCGCACGCCATCGCCGCTGGCGATGAGCCGATGGTGGTGACGGACGCAGCGGCCGACCAGCGTTTCCACGCCAATCCGCTGGTGACCGGCAAGCATCATGTGCGCTTCTATGCCGGCGTCCCGATCATTGTCGCGGGAGCGCGGATCGGAACCCTGTGCGTCATGCACCGCAAGCCGTGTGCCCACCCGTCCCGGTCCAAGCTGGACCAGTTGAAAACGCTCGCCGGCCTCGCCGGCAGCCTGTTCACCCTGAAGCACGCGACCCGCACCGGCGCTGTCGCCGAAGCCGCGCTCGCGCGCGAGGAAAAGCGGCGCGCCGTCGCCCTCGATGCTGCTTCGCTGGCAAGTTGGGCCTGGGACGTCCGCACCGACGTCATCGACTGCGACGTCCGATTGCCGGAATTGTTCAACCTGCCGCGCTCGACACGGTTGCGGGCCCGCGATGTTCTGACAGCCATCGATCCACGCGACGTCCACCAGACCGAAACCAGCTTTCGTGATGCCTTGACCGGCAGTGACGACTATTTTGGCGAATACCGGGTGAATGGCTTCCATCCACCGCGATGGGTGGCCACGCGCGGCCGTGTCATCGAGCGCGATGGCGAAGGCAAGCCGACGCTGATTTTCGGCGTCAACTACGACATTTCGGAACGCAAGCTCGGTGACGAACGGCAACGGCTCCTGCTGCGTGAACTCAACCACCGGGTCAAGAACACGCTGGCGACGGTCCAGGCGCTGGCGACGCAGACCGTGCGCCATGCCCGCCAGCCGAGCGAATTCCTCAAAGCCTTCAGCGCGCGGCTTCAAGCCCTGGGTATCGCCCATGGCCTGCTGTCCGACCGCGAGTGGCGCGGTATCGGCATCCGCGAACTCGTCCAGATCGAGATCAGGCCTTTCGACAACGCCGCCCAGCCGCGGCTGGCAATCTCGGGCGCCGATCTGCTGCTGTCGCCCGATCAGGCCGTCGGCCTCGGGCTGATCTTGCACGAACTGGCCAGCAACGCGCTGCAGTATGGGTCACTGTCGGTTGCGTCAGGCAAGGTTGATCTCGACTGGAAAGCCCAAGGCAAGAATGGTGACAGGCGCCTGGTGTTCACCTGGCGCGAAAGCGGCGGTCCTGAAGTCGCGCCGCCCGAGCGGCAAGGCTTCGGCTCGATCCTCATCCGGCGCAGCCTGGCCAAGGTCATTTCGAGCGAAGTAACCCATGAATTCCGGCGCGATGGGGTCTTCGCCGAAATATCGATGCCGCTGGAAGATCTGTCGAGATGACGTGAGCATGGCCGCCGGCGCGACTACCCCTCGCCGGCATCCGGGTGGTGGTCGGTGTCGGACTTCACATTCTCGCGGTAGATGGCATAGGCCGCGAGTGCCACGGCCGGACCAAGAATAACCCCGAGCCCACCTTTTCCCTTGAGCCCACCTTTGAGCCCACCTTTGAGCAATGCCGGAAGCACAGCGAGCGCGGCCGTAATGCCGATCGCTTTCATGTCGGTCTTGCGCCGCCTAGCCTCGCGGCGCATCCGCGTGCCCGACATCAGCCGATGGGTCAAAAGAACAAGGCCTGCGATGACCAGAAAGCCGACACCGAAACCAATCGCCGCCGCCAGCGATCCATAGCGGGCCGATGCCCAGATATAGGCCGCGCCGACCAGGAAGCCGATACCGCAAAACACCGCCAGCGCGGCAAGCATATAGACGATGGCCGCCGTCCGTGCTCGACGTATGGCGGCCACGGTTTCGCCCGAGGCGAAACCCGAGAGCAACGATGCCAGCAGTCCCATCTCGGCGGAACTAGCGACGCGTGAGCAGCGCGAACAGGAAGCCGACGCCCGCGGCGATAGCCAGCGACGTCACCGGCTTTTCGCGTACGCTTGCCACCATCTGCGCCTCGATATCCCTGGCATTACCGCGCAAGCTGTCGAAGGCGGCCTCCCCTTGGGCGCGCAACTGTTCGACGCCTTCGGCCGCCGCGCGCCGCGCCGTGCCGTAGCCGTGTTCACCGGTCTTGGCCAATTGTTTGGTGAGCTTGTCGATATCGGCCTTCAGCTGCCTGATGTCGGCTTCCAGATCCGGATTCGTCCGCGCTTCGTTGGCTGTCTTCCCTGCCACGGTGGCCATTGCTTAACTCCTTGTGATTGCTCGATTTCAAACGCGCCTTGCGTCTCAAGGTTCCGATGTCGGGACAAACTACCCGAAAACCCCCGTCATGCGCACCCGATCCGCCCCGGCAAGGTGTCGGTCAGATCAGCGGCCGGCGGCCCTCGGCCAGCCCCTCCCAGCCGGCGAGCTGTTTCAGACCTTCAATATCGACGACGCCGCAACCGCCGTCGCGCCAGACGATCAGCTGACGGTCCATCAGCTTGCGGATCGTCTTGTTGGTGTGAACCAACGACAAGCCAAGCGTATCGGCGATGTGCTGCTGCGTGATCGGTATCTGGATGGACTGCGTGCCGTTCAGGCCCACGACCTTGGCGCGGCTGGCGATGAAGGCGACAAGATAGGCGGCGCGTTCGATTGCGCTGCGGCGGCCGACACTGAGCAGGTTCTCGTCCAGCATCCGCTCTTCACGCGAAGCGATCCAGGTGATGTCGTAGGCAAGGCCCGGATGGTTGCGGTAGATCTCGAGCAGATTGTCGCGTTCGAACACGCAAAGCAGCATTGGCGACAGCGCCTCGACGGAATGCTGCATTTCCCCCATGACGCTGCCTTGCAGACCGATGAGATCGCCGGGCATGAGGTAATTGAGGATCTGCCGGCGGCCGTCCTGCAGCAGCTTGTAGCGGAACGCCCAGCCGGACAGCACCGTGTAGAGATGCGCGCTGTGGCTTCCTTCCACGAGGACCGTGGCACCCTTGTCGACCGCGAGTTCTCCCTTCTTGAACTTGCTGATGAAGGCAAGCTCCGGCTTCTCGAACTCCCGGAACACCGGCAGGGCCCGCAACGGGCATTGCTCGCAGGGGTATTGACGGCTTGAGGAAGAGCGCCCGGTCTGGCTCGGCATTTCGACCCCTTGCGAATGCCTGCCGTGAGCAGGTCTGTTTTTGCGCGTTGCCGAGATCGGCCTGTCGGCGGATGTCTTTTTTAAATGACAACACACCAAATTACGATCATGACTCCCGGCGTTTCAAGGAGCAATTGCCTGTGCCCCAATTACTTGATGGATTGCGCATTCTTGTCCTGGAGGATGAATTCCTCATCGCCATGGATGTCGAGCAACTCTGCCGTGACCACGGTGCAGGCGAGGTGGTGGTTGCCCGCGATTTGGCCGAAGTCGATGGCCGGAAGGTCGCGAAGGATTTCGACGCGGCCATTGTCGACCTGATGCTGGGTGGCGCCTCGACGCTCGAATTTGCCGCGGGCCTTCGTGAGACCGGCGTCCCGTTCGTGTTTGCGTCCGGTTATTCGGATGCGGATGAGATCAAGGCGTCCTTCCCGGGGGTGAGGCTGGTCACCAAGCCCTATTCGGGCGAAGACCTCGTCGAGGCCGTGGCGCTGGCCTATGGTCGCGGCTCCCCTGGCTGAGACTGACGCGACAACGTCCGAATCGCCGTTATGCGGCCCCGCATTTCAATGCGCGGCCGTCCCCGTGACCTGAGCCGAGATCGCGTCGGGGCCATACTCGTCCTCACCTGAGATTTTCAGGATTTCCTGCAGGCGGGTGCGGGCCCTGCTGACGCGGCTTTTGATCGTACCGACCGCGCAACCGCAGATTTCGGCGGCCTCCTCGTAGGAGAAGCCCGATGCACCGATCAGGATGATGGCTTCGCGCTGGTCCTCCGGCAATTGCTCGAGTGCACCCCGAAAATCCTTGAGGTCGAGCTGGCCGTGCTGGGCCGGGTGCACTGCAAGCCGGGCCGTCATGATGCCGTCGCTGTCCTGCACCTCGCGGCCGCGCTTGCGCATTTGCGAATAGAATTCATTGCGCAGGATCGTGAAAAGCCATGCCTTGAGGTTGGTGCCGGGCTGGAAGCTTTCATGTTTATCCCAGGCCTTGACCAACGTCTCCTGAACGAGGTCATCGGCCTTGTCGGCATTCTGCGTCAGCGACACGGCAAAGGCCCGCAAGCTCGGGATTGCCCCAAGCAGATCGGTCTTGAAGCCTTGGGAGACCGCTGCCATGTCCTAGTCCTTCTTCTGTGCAGGTTCGGCCTGCTCCAGTTGGCTTAGCAACTGGGCGAAGCGATCCGGCACATTGTCAGAGACCAGCTCGTCGTAATATTGTTTGAGTTTGCGTCCGATTTCGGAGTTGGGCCCCAACGGGTCGCCGACGCCGTTCCGGCGCCTGCCCGTGACGCCAGCCAGAATATCTTTGGTCATATCCTTCATTTCGCCCTTATATTCCCAGAACTCAAGCCGCCCACAACACAACACAAGGCAAGCGGCACCCTCGTCTGGTTGCCCATCCCGACGCTAAAACGCCATTGCCGGTGATTCGTTCCATATCGGCGGAACTTTTTCAAAAAAGCGGCGTTGTTTTCCACGGGGCTTGCAATCGGCATAGCCTGGAATCCGTTCAACGCGTCATCTGAGGGAGACGTCTATTATGAGCTTGTCCGCCACCATCGCTCCGCATCTGCCGTTCCTGCGGCGCTTTTCGCGTGCCGTCTCGGGATCGCAGGAGAGCGGCGACGCGCTGGTCGCCGCGATGCTTGAGGCGATCATTGCCGATGTCGACATCTTCCCCGAGGCGTCGAGTGACCGGATCGCACTATACAAGGTTTTCGCCAAGCTCTTCACATCGGTTGCCATCCGCGTTCCGCAAGAGCAGACACAGGCGGGCTGGGAACAGCGCGCGGCCGCCAATCTCAATGCGATCGCGCCGCTTCCCCGCCAGGCCTTCCTGCTGGTTGCCGTCGAAGGTTTCAGCGAGGACGAGGCGGCCGAGATCCTCGATGTCGGCGACCAGCAATTCTCCGAGCTGCTTGCCCAGGCAAGCAACGAGATTTCCCGTCAGGTGGCGACCGACGTGCTGATCATCGAGGATGAGCCGCTCATTGCCATGGATATAGAGGAGATGGTCGAGAGCCTCGGCCATCGGGTGGTGGGCACGGCGCGCACCCATGCCGAAGCGGTGACGATGTTCGGCAAGACCCGACCGAAGATGGTGCTGGCCGATATCCAGCTCGCCGACGGCAGCTCGGGCATCGAGGCGGTGAACGAAATCCTCTCGTCGACATCGGTGCCGGTAATCTTCATCACCGCTTTTCCCGAGCGTCTGCTGACCGGAGAGCGTCCGGAGCCTGCTTTCCTCGTGACCAAGCCGTTCAATCCCGACATGGTGAAGGCGCTGATCAGCCAGGCGCTCTTCTTCGACCGGCAGGCCAAGGCCGCTGCATAAATCGCGGCCTCCGCGAGCCGGACAAGGACATAAAGGCCACTGGGTGCGATGCATTCGGTGGCCTTCTTGACAAGCCGGATTGGCCGCCAGCGAATTTCCAGCCCGCGCTGCCTGGAACGGTTTGCAAGCATCGGCTTTTTCGGCGAATGGTGGAACAAACCGCATTTACCCACGTTTTCACCGTATCATTGGAAGGAGATGAACCATGCTTTACTGGGCGCTCGTATTTCTCGTCGTGGCGATTATTGCCGGCGCGCTTGGTTTCGGCGGCATCGCCGGCACATCCGCCGGTATCGCGCAGATATTGTTCTTCATCTTCCTCGCATTCCTGGTCATTTCGCTTTTGGCCGGCCTTTTCAGACGGGCGTGAGCCTGGCGACTGAATAGAGGAACACTGGAAGCCGCACCCCTCAAACGGTTTCCAGCCACCGCCGGGCGGTGTCCTTTACTGGACGCCGTCCGGCGGACCGCTTTAGGAAGGGTGGTTGTCCCGATTCATTTGGAACCGATGTGGCAGGTGAGCGGTTCAGTCTGAGTTGGGGTGGACAGGTTGACCGATGCGCTCGAGGACTTCAGATAGAGAGGAAGGCGCACGGGGCGATGAAGTGATCGCCTTGCATCCCGCGGAGAGCGGCATGCAGCTTGGCCGGGCTCTTCTCCACGCGCTCCACAATGCCGGCATTTCCGTCCTCTATCAGGATCGCGAGATGAAGACCGTGTGGGCCCGCAACATGCGCGCCCCGTGGGCCTCCGACGATGTCGATGGCAACGGCATTTTGCCGACGGCGCAGACCGACCGCATCGGCGCCGCCAAGCGCGATGTGATCGCGACCGGCAATCCCCAGCGCCTTGAAATCAGTGTCCCGGTCGAGAATGGCGTTCGCTGGTTTCAGATTTGGGTCGACGCGGACCGAGGCGACGATGGCGATGTACAGGGCGTCGTCACCACCATGGTCGAGACGACCGAGCAAAAGCGGCGTGAACAGACGTTGACGACGCTGCTGCGGGAAGTCAGCCATCGCTCGAAGAACCTCCTGGCGATCATCCAGAGCATCGCGACCCAGACCGGTCGCTATTCCGACGGCATCGGCGATTTCCTGACGCGCTTCCGCGGCCGGCTGCAGTCGCTGGCCTCCTCCCAGGATCTGGTGACATCCTCCAATTGGCGAGGGGCAGCCCTTCATGAACTGGTGGCGGGCCAGGTCGGCCGCTATGGCGCGAACCCGTCGCACAGCCTCCGTTTTCGTGGCGCCAATCCTTACCTCAATCCCAACGCCGCACTGCATATCGGGCTGGCGATGCATGAACTTGCCGTCAACTCGTTGAGCTACGGCGCCCTGTCCCGGCCGGATGGCTTCGTCGAGGTCACCGCCCAACTCGACGCTGCTGCCACGGGGGAGGTTGCGCTGTCGCTGACATGGGCCGAAACGATAGAAGTCAATCGCGGTGGTGGCGGTCAACGGCGATTCGGCAGCGTCGCGTTGGAGCGGGTGGTGCCGGCATCCCTGAACGGAACCGCGAACCTGGATATCGGCGAGGGCCACCTCGAATATCGCCTTGTCGTGCCGCACAGCAATTTCGAGACGCAGTGAGAGCCTGGCAAACAACAATCCTTAACCGGCTGTTCACCATAAGCGCGGATGCTGTTTTTCCCAGATACCGTCGGAACCTGCCCCGCCTTCGGAGATTGTTGGCAGGCTCGAAGCACGGTACGGGAGGAATGTCTTGACGATTGCCGACATGAACAGATTGGAACAAGCCGCCCGTATTTCGATGGGCGAATTTCTGGAATCCGAACCCTCCATGGAGGCACTCCCTGAAGCAGGTAGGGGGTTGATGAAGGGGATCGTTCTTGCCGCGGCCGCGATCATGGTGCTGGCCATTTTCTGGCAGTTGACCTGACTAAATCTGCTCTCCTCTCCGTCGCGCCAATTGAAGTCGCCGGGCAGGCCAACGCCGCGGCGTGAGGAGCCGCGGTTTTCTCCGAACTATTCGCGTAACGCCGTTGGAATGACAGGAACTTTTTGACGATGCCGGCCGTTAATGCGGCCAGAGGAACATCTGTCATGGAACACATAGCCGCGTTGTTGCTGGTGATCGGTTGCTCGAACACGATGGCCGAATGTCGGGAATTGCAGGTCCCTGTCAGTGTTTTTGCGACTGCTGACGAATGCACCGCTGAGCGCCCCTTCGCGATGGGCGACGTGCAGGGGCAGGCGCAGCATGTCGTCGCCAAATGCCTCGCGGTCGATCCCGCCTTGGAGGACGACTACGATCAGATTGTCTGGAAGGTGCGGCCAGATGGTAGTCTTGACGCTTCGTTGGCCGTATCCAACGTCGTCATGGCATCGAACACGAACCGCCCAGAAAAAGACGACCTTAGCCAACAATAAATTGCAGCAGCAAAGGCCGTCGTTTCGTGCTAAATGGCGGTTGGAGCTTACCAAAGTGTGGACACAAGTGAGGAGTGACTCTATGCGGAAAATACTTATTGCCATGGTTGCGGTGGTTGCCGTCAGCGGCTGTACCTCGACCGAGCAGGACGTCGTCGGCGGCGGCTTGATCGGCGCGGGCGTGGGTGGGTTGGTCGGCGGCGGCAAGGGTGCCTTGATCGGCGCGGCCGTCGGTGCCGGTTCCGGCCTGCTGGTTCGCAACCTGCGCAACGGCTACTGCCAGTATCGCGACCATCGCGGCCGGATCTACACGGCCCGCTGCAACTGATTCAGCGATAACAAGTCAAAATCCGGAGGCCCCTGGGCCTCCGGATTTT
This sequence comes from Mesorhizobium sp. B2-3-10, assembly GCF_006442275.1. Classification (NCBI taxonomy): domain Bacteria; kingdom Pseudomonadati; phylum Pseudomonadota; class Alphaproteobacteria; order Hyphomicrobiales; family Phyllobacteriaceae; genus Mesorhizobium; species Mesorhizobium sp. B2-3-10. The sequence goes on along the minus strand of NZ_VFVT01000001.1, from coordinate 1,009,718 downwards.
CGTGGCTGGGAGTCGGCCGCTAGGGCCGCTGACGGGTGGGTTTCAGCCGGCCAGTGGAATTTTGATTTCCACCTTGAGGCCATCGGCCTGAAAATCGCGTCTGATCGTGCCGCGCAGCTCGCGCGTGACATTGAGATCGATCAGCTTGGTGCCGAATCCCGTCCGCGATGGCGCCTCTACCCTCTTCTTCCCCGCCTCCCGCCAGTTCAGCGCCAGCGTCCGCTCGCGCCCCCGCCCTTCCAGCGACCAGTTCACCTTGAGAGCGCCAACGAAATTGCCGGCTTCGCCGTATTTCAGCGCGTTGGTGGCGAGTTCATGAAAGGTCAGCCCAAGCGCCTGCGTCGTTGTTTCATCGAGCAGCACCTCCGGGCCTGACAGGAGCCCGTCCGGCAGTTCCTTGCCGAACACCTGGCCAAGCTCGATGCGCAGCAGATCAGCAAGGTCGGCTTTCTGCCAGCGCGAGCGCGTCAACATGTCCTGCGAGGCGGCCATCGCCTGCAGCCTGGCCGAGAAGGAAGCGGAAAACTCATTGACGTCGGTTGCCCGCGAAGCCGTCTGCCGCGCGATCGCCAGCACCCTGGTGATGGAGTTCTTGATGCGATGCTTCATCTCCTGCAGCATCAGGTCCTTTTCGAGCAGGCTTTTTTCCGTCGTCTCGTGCAAGGCCGACACTGCGTCATAGGCTCGCTCCTGATAGCGCGCCACCAGCGCGATGGCGCCTGCCAGGAGCAGGCCGAACAGCCCCAGCATCACGGGGATGGCGCGCGAAGAGGGTTGCGAGAAGGCGCTGGTTGGCCTGAACAATACCGTCCAAGGGCGTCCCGCCACGGTCATCTTGCGGGTGACCAGCAGCCGGTCTCCCAGGGATGAGGCCGGTGGCGTCTCCGAGCGGAACAACAGGTTGTCGCCGTTCACCGCTCCATCATAGATCTCGGTGTTGACCGGCAGCAGCGGCGCACGGCTGAGCGCGATCTGGAACAGGTCCCGGGCCCGAAAGGCCGCATAGAGAAAGCCGGCGGTCGAGGACCGCGATGCGTTGATGACCTCCGGTGCGGTTTCCACATTGAGCCGCACATAGACCAGGAAGCCCGTGAAAGTCTGCGCCACGCCCGTGCCCTGGCCGAGTTGCACCAGCCCGCTCGCATGCTGCTGGTCATCGGCCATGGCTTTTTCGATCGCCGCACGCCGCACCGGCTCGCTGAACATGTCATAGCCGATGATGGTCTGGTTGGACGGATCGAGCGGCTCGAAAAGCGCGATCGGCGTGCGCCAGGCCTGCGTCGTATCCGGATAGACCGGATGACTGGCGCCGAAATCGTGGAGGGTGTCGCGTTCCACCGCTGCCTCGTCGCCCGTCCTGACCAGCCGCAGGAAGCCGATGCCTCGCAGGCCGGCGAAATTGTTGTCGACATCCAGCGCCTTGAAGAATGCCTTGAACTCGTTCTGGGAAATATCGCCGTTGCGTGCGTCGAACAGGGCCTGTGTCGAGCGCAGCAGCGACAGGTGCAGGTCGATGCGGCTCTCGATCCGGTTGAGGGCGTCATCGGCCGCCCCTTCGAACTTGATGCGGGCGGCTTCCTGCGTCGCGAAATAAGCGAACCCCGCCATGGTCATGCTGATCAGTGCAACGGCAATGAACGCGACGATTGGAAAAAGCTTCTTCAACGGATGATGCGGTCCATGAGCAAAACAGGACCTTTTATGGGCAAGTCGCCGGGCCAACACAATGGTCAGGCCACACCATCGTGATCACTGGCATATCACGTGACCGGCAACGGGGCGTGCCCGAAGCGGCCTGACCGGCCTCAGGCGGCGATCTTCAGCGCGCCCGGCCCCGGTATGGCACCTGGAGGACATTTGCCCAGGATGATCATCCCAAGCACCTCGTCCTGCGTGACGTCAGTCGTGCGGGCGGTACCGACCACCTGGCCATTCTTCATCACGCAGACACGGTCGGCCAGCTCGAACACGTCGTGGATGTCGTGGCTGATCAGGAAGATGCCGATGCCATCGGATTTGAGCTGCCTGACCAACTCGCCGACCTGGGCGGTTTCCTGGGGCCCAAGTGCCGCCGTCGGCTCGTCCATGATCAGGATGCGGGCATTGAACAGGATCGCGCGGGCGATCGCCACCGATTGCCGCTGACCGCCTGACAGCTTGATCACCGGCTCCTTGAAGCGCTGGAAGCGGGGATTGAGCCGCCCCATCACCTTGCGCGCCTCGGCCTCCATGGCGACGTCGTCGAGCGTGCCCCAGGCGGTCATCAGTTCGCGGCCGAGGAACAGGTTGGCGGCGGCATCGACATTGTCGGCCAGCGCCAGCGTCTGGTAGATCGTCTCGATACCGTATTTCTTGGCGTCGCGCGGGTTGGAAATCGCTGCCTCCTCGCCATTGACGAAGATCTGGCCCGCATCGCGCTTGTAGGCGCCGGACAGGATCTTGATCAGCGTCGACTTGCCGGCGCCGTTGTGGCCGAGCAGTGCCACGACCTCGCCGGGGAAAAGATCGATCGAGGCGTCGTCGACGGCGCGGATGCCGCCGAAGGCGATCGAGATGTTGCGCATGTCGACCAGCGGCGTGCCAGTGAGCGCAGTTGTGAGGGCCCTTACGGGAGCGGTTTTGTCAGCCATGGTCGTATCCCTAAACCCGCTTGCGATAGACGGTGTCGAGCCAGACGGCGATGACCAGCACGGCGCCGACGACGATGCTTTGCAACGGCGAATCGACACCGAGCAGCACCATGCCCGACTGCAGCGACTGCATCAGCAATGCACCGAGCATGGCGCCGATGATGGTTCCCGAGCCGCCGGCAAGCGAGGTGCCGCCGATGACGGCCGCGGCAATGACCAGCAGCTCATCCAATGTTCCCAGCACATTGGTGGACGAGTTCTGCCGGGCCGACGAAATGGCGGCGGCGATCGTGGCCAGCACGCCCATGATCATGAACACCTTCATGGTGATCCAGCGCGTGTTGATGCCGGCGAGATTGGCCGCTTCCGGATTGCCGCCGATAGCAAAGACATAACGGCCGAAACGGGTGCGGTTGGTGATGAAGGTCATGACCAGACCGACGGCGACCGCCATCAGCACCGGTATGGCGATGCCGTGGGCGATGAACAGCCCGCCCTCCGGCACGGTGATGTTGTTGGCGGCCGCGTACCGGTTCACGATCCCGATCGGCCATGGATAGGAGTTGGCTAGCCAGACCGCGCCCATGATGACGGCGCAGGTGACGACGCCGAGCAGCGTCTCGGCCCAGATCGGCCGCAGGGGGAAGCGGAAGCGCTTGCGCTGGACCCGCCCGTTGAACAGCGCGAACACGACGGCCAGGCAGGCGACGATGCCGACGACCCAGCTCCAGGTGGCGCCGATCGATCCGGCCGGTCCGCCGCCCATAAGCTGGAACGTGGCGTCGAGCGGTGCCACCGTCTGGCCTGACGTGACCCACCAGGCGGCGCCGCGCCAGACCAGCAGGCCACCCAGCGTGACGATGAAGGCCGGCACTTCGAGATAGGCGATGACGAAGCCCTGGAAGGCGCCGATCAAAAGCCCGAGCGCCAGACCGATGACCAGTGCCAGGACCCAGATCCATGGGTTGCCGAGTTCAAGTCCTACGAACCGAACCAGGAAATGTACCTGCGCAAAGCCCATGACCATGCCGATCAAGCCCTCGGCGGAACCGACGGACAGGTCGATGTTGCGCATGACGATGACCAGCACCATGCCGCAGGCCATGATGGCGACCGCGGACGTCTGCACCGACAGGTTCCACAGATTGCGTGGCGTGAGGAACGTGCGGCTGTCGAAATCGAGCGGATTGACACCAAGACGCAGGCTCGAAATCACATGCAGCGCGACCCAGATCAGCAGCAGCGCGCCGATCATGCCGAGCATGCGGGTATCGATCTCGGTCGCCTTCAGGAAACGCGCGACCGCGCCGAGTTCCGACGCACGCGCCGTATCGGCCTGCGAGGTTGAGGTCGTGTCGGTCATGATGTCCTCCCAGCGGCTTGCCGTCTGACGCGGAGCCGGACCAGAGCCCAGAAGTTAGCCGCCAGCGGCGGAAACACAAATCTTGTCGGGAAAACGCCGCGGCTTGGAAGCAATTCCAGGAAAAGTGCGTAAGGGTTTTTGTCCGGAATTGCGAAGACAAGGAAATTGGAACGGCCAGTGTTCAGAACACTGACCGTTCCACGCCGCGGCGTTTCCGACTTTTCAGGCGATCAAGCTCAGTTGCAGGCCGCGACGCTGCCCGCGGCAACGCCCGTGCAGACTTCGTCCTTCTTGATCCAGCCGGCGTCGATGACGAGGTTGAGATTGTCCTTGGTGATGGCCACCGGGGTCAGGAACAGCGACTTGACGGTGTTGCCGCCAGGCGTCGTGAAGTCCTTCACGCCGGCGATGTCGGTCATCTTCTTGCTGTCGGCGAGTTGCGAGGCGATCTCGGCGGCGTTCTTGCCGAGTTCGCGCGCGTCCTTCCACACCGACACGGTCTGGGTGCCGAGCGCGATGCGGTTGAGCGCGGCGTGGTCGCCGTCCTGGCCGGAGACCGGCACGGTGCCGGCGAGCCCCTGCGCCGTCAGCGCCGCGACGACGCCGCCGGCGGTGCCGTCATTGGCGGCGACCACGGCGTCCACCTTGTTGTCGTTGGCGGTGAGGAACTGTTCCATGTTCTTCTGGGCGTTGGCGGGCAGCCAGCCGTCCGTATAGGCTTCGCCGACATTCTTGATCTTGCCGCTGTCTATGGCCGCCTTCAGCACTTCCATCGAGCCCGAGAACAGGAAGTCGGCATTCGGATCGGCGCCGGAGCCCTTGATGAAGACGTAATTGCCCTCAGGCTTCACCTTGAACACTTCGCGGGCCTGCATGCGGCCAACTTCCTTGTTGTCGAAGGTCAGGTAGAAGACGTCCTTGTTCTCGATCAGGCGGTCATAGCCGACGACCGGAATGCCCTCGTCGAGCGCCTTCTGTACCGCCGGGCCGATGGCCGACGCGTCCTGCGCCAGGATGATCAGCGAATTGGCACCCTGCGAAATCAGGCTCTCGACATCGGTCAGCTGCTTGCCGGGATTGGACTGCGCATCGGCGGAAATGTACTTGTCGCCCGCGGCCTCGATCGCCTTCTTCATGGCCGCCTCGTCGGTCTTCCAGCGCTCCTCCTGGAAGTTGGACCACGACACGCCGATGACCTTGTCCTTTGCCTGCGCGACCGACGCCAGCGTCAGCGACATGGCGACACCCGCCAGAATGGCGACTGTGAATCTCTTCATGATATCCTCCCTGCGCCCGCGTGTGGCGCGACCAAACTGGCCCTAAGGCCGGCACAAAGGCCCTAATTTTTTCGAGCCTCGAAAAAACACTGGTCCATCGCCGGAACACTGTCAACATCGATTCTGACGGATTTTGAGGTGCCGGAAGCCTTTTTTCGAGCCCCGCAATAAATAAATGACAGCCCCAGCCGCTTCTGCCAGTATTCGACCCGTTGCCGGAGGTGTTCGAGGGGGCGTCAAGAACCGCGGCGACGGGGAGGGAAATCATGTCGGTCGGAATCCGCCACGACGATCTGCGCCGGCGCAACCGCGCAATGGTGATTGGAGCCGTGCGCCGGGGTGGCCAGCCCTCGCGCACCGAGATCGCCGCCACCACCGCCCTGAGCCACTCGACCATATCGGCGATATCAGCCGACCTGATCGGCGAAGGTATCCTGAGCGAAGGCAAGCCGAACGAGGCCGGCTCACTGAAACGCGGCCGGCCGCAGGTTGGCCTTGGTCTCAACCCCGAGGCCGCGGCGGTCATGACCGTGGTGCTGTCGCTGAATTTCCTCTCCGTCGCCGTCATCGACTACGCCGGCCAGGTGATATCGGAGGAGCAGCGCCGGCTGGACACGCTGACCATGTCCCGCGAGGCGCTGATCGGCGAATGCGTGGCCATCGTCCGCCGCCGCCTCGAAGATCCCGACCTCGACGTCGCCAGCATCGCCCGCATCGCGCTGGCGATCCAGGGTATCACCGACACCGAGGCGCGCGCCATGCTGTGGTCGCCGATCACGCCGCAGACGGACATTGCCTTCGCCGACATACTCGAAGCCGAATTCGGCATCCCCGCCACCATGGAGAACGACTGCAACATGATGGCTGTGGCGCTGCGCTGGCGCGACCCCGAGCGCTACCGCGACGACTTCATCGCCATCCTGCTCTCGCACGGCATCGGCATGGGGCTGGTGCTGAAGGGCGAGCTGTTCACCGGCACCCATTCCTCGGGCGGCGAGTTCGGCCACATGATCCATCGCCCCGGCGGCGCGCTCTGCCGCTGCGGGCGGCGCGGCTGCGTCGAGGCCTATGCCGGCAACTATGCCATCTGGCGTAATGCAGGACAGCTGGGTGAGGACGCCAAACCGGTCGACGTCAGCGACGCCGACATGCGCGCATTGGCGGCTACGGCGCGCGAAAGAGACGGACCGGAGCGCGAGGCCTATCGCAAGGCCGGCGAGGCGCTGGGCTATGGCCTTGGCAGCCTGTTCGCGCTGATCGATCCGGCGCCGGTTGCGATGGTCGGCGTCAGCGCCGCCGCCTTCGATCTGATCGAGCCGGCCTTGCGCGAGGCCATCGCCCAGACCGCCGGCGGCCAGCATTCGAAATCGATTTCCTTCGATACAGAGCCGAACGAATTGCCGCTGATCCGCGAGGGCTGCGCCATGCGCGCGCTCACCTTCGTCGACCAGGAGATTTTCGCGCCGGGCGTGCAGGTGAGATCCGGCAAGAACGTGGCCTGATCTCAATCCTCGCGGATTGCGTAGCCTGCGCCACGGATGGTGCGTATCACATCGGGCATGCGGCCATTGTTGACCGCCTTGCGCAGGCGGCCGACATGCACATCCACGGTGCGCTCGTCGATGTAGATCGTCTCGCCCCAGACATTGTCGAGCAACTGGCTGCGCGAGAACACGCGGCCGGGATGGCGCATCATGAATTCGAGTAGCCGGAACTCGGTCGGTCCGAGCCGGATCTCGCTCTTCTTGCGATAGACCCGGTGCGATTCGCGGTCGAGCACGATGTCGCCGACCTTGAGCACGCTGGACAGCACTTCCGGTTTGGCGCGGCGCAGCAGCGCCTTGACCCGGGCCATGAATTCCGGCGTCGAGAACGGCTTGACCAGATAGTCGTCGGCGCCGGTCGAGAGGCCGCGCACGCGATCGCTCTCCTCGCCGCGCGCCGTCAGCATGATGATCGGCAGTCGCTCCGTCTCGGGCCGCATGCGCAGGCGCCGACAGAGTTCGATGCCGGAAACCGCCGGCACCATCCAGTCGAGCACCAGCAGGTCGGGCACGTTTTCCTGGAGGCGTATCTCGGCTTCGTCGCCGCGTGTCACCACCTCGACCTGGTAACCCTCGGACTCCAGGTTGTAGCGGAGGAGCACGCCCAGCGGCTCCTCGTCCTCCACCACCATGATGCGTGGCGCGATCATCGATCGATCATCCCTGCCGTCAAGCCGCCGGCACCGACATCGCCGTCTCGTCCTGCTTCGGACGGTTGGCGGGCAGTTGCGTGCCGGTCAGCACATAATACGCATTCTCGGCGATGTTGGTCACATGGTCGCCGATGCGTTCGAGATTCTTGGCGCAGAACAAAAGATGCGTGCAAGCCGTGATGTTGCGGGGATCCTCCATCATGTAAGTCAGGAGTTCGCGGAAGACCGAAGTGTATTTGACGTCGATGCGTTCGTCGTCATTCCTGAGCTTGGCGAGGGCGGCGGCATCGCCGGCCGCATATTCCTCGACGACGCCCTGCACCTGGATCAGCACCAGCTGCGCCATGGAGTCGATGGAATGCGACAAGTCGCGCGGCGTGGCGGTGAGGCCTACCGAGCCGACGCGCTTGGCGATGTTCTTGGCAAGGTCGCCGATGCGTTCGAGATCGCCCGCCATGCGGATCGAGCCGACGACATGACGCAGATCGTCGGCCATCGGCTGGCGCTTGGCGATCAGGGTGATGGCGCGATCATCGAGTTCGCGCTGGCGCGCGTCCATGATGGCGTCGTCGGAGACGACGCGCTGTGCCAGCGCGTTGTCGGAATTCAGCAGCGCCTTGGTGGCGCCGCCGACCATCGTGCCGGCGAGATCGCCCATGTCGCTGATCAGCTTGCTGATCTGTCCGAGATCCTCGTCGAAGGCTGCGACTGTGTGTTCGGCCATGATCCTGGTCCTCGTATGCGTGAGATCAGCCGAAGCGGCCGGTGATGTAGTCCTGCGTGCGCTTCTCGCGAGGCGACGTGAAGATCTTCTCGGTCTTGTCGAATTCGACCAGCTCGCCCAGATACATGAAAGCCGTCTGCTTCGAGACGCGCGCGGCCTGCTGCATGTTGTGGGTGACGATGACGATCGTGTAGTCGGCCTGCAACTCGTCGATCAATTCCTCGATCTTGGCGGTCGACAATGGGTCGAGCGCCGAGGCCGGTTCGTCGAGCAGGATGACCTCCGGCTTGACCGCCACGGTGCGGGCGATGCAAAGCCGCTGCTGCTGGCCGCCCGACAGGCTGAGGCCGCTGGCATTGAGCTTGTCCTTGACCTCGTTCCACAGCGCGGCGCGTTTCAACGCCTGCTCGACACGGCCGTCCATCTCGGCCTTGCCGATCTTCTCATAGAGCCTGACGCCGAAGGCGATATTCTCATAGATCGACATCGGGAACGGCGTCGGCTTCTGGAACACCATGCCGATCTTGGTGCGCAACAGGTTGAGGTCCTGCGAGCGGTCGAGAACGTTCTGGCCGTCGAGCAGCACCTGACCCTCGGCGGTCTGCTTGGGGTAGAGCTCGTAGATGCGGTTGAAGACGCGCAGCAGCGTCGACTTTCCGCAACCCGACGGTCCGATGAAGGCCGTCACGCTGCGCTCGGGCAGCGACAAGGTGATGTCTTTCAGCGCCTTCGACTGGCCGTAGTAGAAATTGAGGTTCTTGACCTCGATCTTCGCCTTGGCGGCTGCCTCTGTCGCAATCGTCATGTCTGGAGACAACATCTGGCTCATTTGTCCTCTCTGCGTCCGGTCAGGCTGCGCGCAAAGATGCTGAGCGCGAGAACCGTCAATGTGATTATGAGTGCGCCGGTCCACGCCAGTTGCTGCCACTCCTCGTAAGGGCTGAGAGCGAACTGGAAGATGGTCACCGGCAGGCTGGCCATCGGCGCATTGAGATTGCTCGACCAGAACTGGTTGTTGAGCGCTGTGAAGAGTAGCGGCGCCGTCTCGCCGGAAATGCGGGCAATGGCCAGCAATATGCCGGTGACGATGCCGGACATCGCCGCGCGGTAGGCCACCGAACGGATCACCACCCAGCGCGGCGCGCCAATCGCCGTGCCGGCCTCGCGCAAAGCGTTCGGCACAAGGTTGAGCATGTCCTCGGTGGTACGCACCACGACGGGAATGACCAGGATGGCCAGTGCCACGGCACCGGCGATGGCCGAGAAATGCCCCATCGGCCGTACCATCAATTCGTAGACGAACAGGCCGATGATGATTGAGGGCGCCGACAGCAGGATGTCGTTGATAAAGCGCACCACGGTGGTGAGCTTCGAAAAGCGGCCATATTCGGCCATGTAGGTGCCGGCCAGCACGCCGATCGGCGTGCCGACGACGATGCCGATAATGGTCATCACGATGCTGCCGTAGATGGCGTTGAGCAGGCCACCGGCATCACCGGGCGGCGGGGTCATTTCCGTGAACACTGAGAGCGAAACGCCCGACAGGCCCTTATAGAGCAGCGCGCCGAGGATCAGCGCCAGCCAGGCAAGGCCGATGCCGGCGGCGATGACGCAGAGCGTCATCATCACGCCGTTCTTGCGCTTGCGGCTCTGGTGAAGCGATGCGGCTGTCGACATCGGTCAGACTCCGGTACGGGCATCGATGCGCATCAGCATGTAGCGGGCGACGGCAAGGATGAGGAAGGTGATGACGAACAGGATCAGGCCGAGCGCCACCAACGAGGAAGTGTAGAGATCGCCGACGGCTTCGGTGAATTCGTTGGCGATGGTTGCCGAGATCGTCGTTGCCGGCGCGAACAGCGAGGCGCTGATCCGGTGGGCGTTGCCGATGACGAAGGTGACCGCCATGGTTTCGCCGAGCGCGCGGCCGAGGCCGAGCATGACGCCGCCCATGATGCCTATGCGGGTGTAGGGGATGACGACGCGGCGTGTCACTTCCCAGGTCGTGCAGCCAATGCCGTAGGCGGACTCCTTCAGCACCGGCGGCACCGTGTCGAACACATCCTTGGTGATCGAGGTGATGAAGGGCAGCACCATGATGGCGAGGATCAGCGACGAGGTCAGCAGGCCGATGCCGTAGGGCGGACCGGCAAACAGGCTGCTAAGGCCGGGAATGCCATGGAACACGTTGATGATGAATGGTTGCACTGTCGTCTGCAGGAACGGTGCCAGCACGAACAGGCCCCAGATGCCATAGATGATCGACGGGATGCCGGCCAGCAGTTCCACGGCCATGCCGATCGGGCGCCGGAGCGGACGCGGGCAAAGCTCGGTGAGAAAAATGGCGATGCCGATACCGAGCGGCACAGCGATCAGAATGGCGATGGCCGAAGTGATGATGGTGCCATAGATCGGCGCCAGGGCGCCGAATTTCTCGGTGACGGGATTCCAGCTCTCGGTGGTCAGAAAGGAGAAGCCGAAGGTCGACAGTGCCTGCCAGGAACCGGCGAACAGCGAGATAGCGACGCCGCCGAGCAGCACCAGCACGAGAATGGCGGCGGCGCGGGTCAGCCCATGGAAGATCGAATCGGTCAACGCGAACCGTCTGACGGTGGCGTCGCGTGAACCTCGAATGGCTGGCAAGGCTTCGTGGGCAGCGCTCATGTCAAGCTCGGCTCTTTGTGTTGATTGAAAAGGAGCGCCGCGGGGCGGCGCTCCTCCAGAAAGATATTACTCGCCGGCGTAGACGGGCTTGCCGTCGGCCTTGATGTCGGCCTTCCACGAAGCCTTGATCAGGTCGACGACGCTATCGGGGATCGACACATAGTCGAGCGCCTTGGCGGTTTCCTTGCCGTCCTTGTAGGCCCAGGCAAAGAACTTGAGCGCTTCGCCGGTGGCCGCGGCATCGTCCGGGGTCTTGTGGATCAGCACCCAGGTCGAGGCAGCGATCGGCCAAGTGGCGTCGCCCGGCTCGTTGGTGATGATGACGTTGAAGTTCTTGGCGCCCTTGAAGTCGGCGTTCGAAGCAGCCGCGCCGAAGGATTCGAGCGACGGCTCGACGACCTTGCCGGCGGCGTTCAGCATCTTGGAGTAGGAGAGATTGTTCTGCTTGGCATAGGCATATTCGACATAGCCGATGCCGCCGTCGGTCTGCTTGACGGTGTTGGCAACGCCTTCGCTGCCCTTGGCGCCGACGCCGGTCGGCCATTCGACGGCCGTATCCGAGCCGACCTTGTCCTTCCAGTCGGGCGAGAGCTTCACGAGGTAGTCAGTGAAGTTGAAGGTCGTGCCCGAGCCGTCCGAACGATGAACGACGGCGATAGCGGTCGACGGCAGGGTGAGCGAGGGGTTCAGGGCCTTGATCGCGGCATCGTCCCAGGTGGTGATCGCGCCGAGATAGATCTGGGCCAGCGTCTTGCCGTCGAGGACGAGTTCGCCCGGCTTGATGCCCGTGAGGTTGACGATCGGCACGATGCCGCCCATCACCATCGGGAACTGCACGAGGCCGTTCTTTTCGAGATCGGCGTCGGACATCGGCTTGTCGGTGGCGCCGAAGGTCACGGTCTTGGCGATGACCTGCTTGATGCCGCCGCCCGAGCCGATCGACTGATAGTTGAGGCCGATGCCAGTATCCTTCTTGTAGGTGTCGGCCCATTTGGCGAACACCGGATAGATGAAGGTCGAGCCGGCGCCGGAAAGGTCAGCTGCCATTGCTGCGGAAAGGGTGAGGGTGGACGCCGCAGCCATTGCAATCGCAACGGCCGCCGAGCGGATGAAATGTCTCATGTGGCCTGCTCCTGTTCGGAAGATGGTCTCTCGGCGCCACTTCTTGCCGGCGCCCGCTGAGGCCAATAGCCTTCGATTATAACAGTCGCATGACAGTTTCATGTCAGCCCGGTAACGCGTTGCCGGTAACGCGAAAGACGCCGGTCTCGGGCGCTCGCGGCGCGGTCCGAGTTTGCCGCCGGAATCAGGGGCTTGAGCCCTCCGACGGCTGGAATCACCCCGGACTCGACCAGGCTTTCCCAAATGAAGAAAATCCGGACGGGAGCGCGTTGCTCGCAGCCAGAGCGTGTCATGGCCGGGCCATCGCCAAAAACAGGTCCGTTGGGGTAGAGTGACACTGTTTCTTGCAGGCGGTCGCTGCTCCCGCCCGTAACTGAGAAGAGCGGAATTCGATTTCGCTATTGTTCCGGCTGGACACCGCCTTTGATATGGCGCGATCGCACCATAGTCATTGCACGCAGCGGTAGCAGCGAATCTCCTGCTGATTCCTTGATTGCCTCGCCGGACCCGCAATCCAGGCGACGCGGGCTCTATCCCGCGTTGCGGTGGACCTGACGGCCGGCGCCGACCCAGCGCTCGACCTTCTCGAGCAGGGCCCTGGGGCTGATCGGCTTGGGCAGATAGTCGTCCATGCCTGCCTCCAGGCAGCGCTCGCGGTCGCCCTTGAGCGCATGCGCGGTGACGCCGACGATCGGCACATGCGTGCCGGTCTCCTGCTCCAGCAGGCGGATCGCGGCCGTCGCTTCGAGACCGCTCATCTCCGGCATCGAGACATCCATCAGGATCATGCACGGATTGAGCGTACCGAAGGCGTCGAGCGCCTTGCGGCCATTGCCGACGATCTCGAAACCATAGCCGGTCTCGCCGAGGATTTGCGTGAACACCATCTGGTTCACCTCATTGTCCTCGGCCACCAGGATATCCAGCCTGTGCCCGCCGGCCGTCGCAGGCAACCTGGGGCGAACCTGTGGCAGCTGCAATTGCGCGCGCTGCTCGGATGGCGCCAGGGGCGGCGGCCGGGAAGCCTCGGACGCCTCGCCCGCGAGCGGTTGAACGGCGTGGCCGCTGGTGGCGTGGCGATGGCGCTGGATGGTCGCGACCAGTGTTTCCAGGAGCACCGAGGAGCGCGCCGGCTTGATCAGCTGGGCGTCGATGCCAAGATCGCGGTAGCTGGTGTTGGCAAGCGACTGGTCGACCGATGTCAGCATGATGATCGGCGTGTCCGCGAGGCCCTCGGTGTTGCGCACGATACGCGCCATTTCGGCGCCGCTCATCTCAGGCATCTGGTAGTCGAGCACGACGCAGTCGACCGCCACGCCATAAGCTGCCGCGGCGATCAGCACCTTGAGACCTTCGGCGCCGCTTTCGGCCGCGCAGGAATCGAACGTCCACGAGGTCATCTGCTCGGTCAGGATGGCGCGGTTGACGGCGTTGTCATCGACGATCAGCACGCGTGCGCCCGTCACGTCCACCGGCGTGATGCGCTGCCCGCTCTGCTGCCCGGCCCCTGGCAACGTTACGGTGAACCAGAAGGTTGACCCCTTGCCTTCGGCGCTCTCGACGCCAATGTCGCCGCCCATCAGGTCGACCAGCCGCGAGGTGATGGCAAGGCCAAGCCCGGTGCCCTCGTGGCGCCTTGTCGAGGACGTATCGACCTGGCTGAATTTCTCGAACACCAGTTTCAGTTTTTCCTCGGGGATGCCTATGCCGGTATCGGTGACCGAGATCGTCAGCCTGGTTCCCGTTGGAACCCGTTCGCCGGTCACGTCGACCAGCACGTGGCCCTCATCGGTGAACTTCACCGCATTGCCGAGCAGGTTGGTGACGATTTGCCGGATGCGGCCGACATCGCCGATGAACAGACTTTCAAGCCGCGGCTCGATGCGCACGATGAGCTCAAGATCCTTTTCCTTGGCCCGTGTCGACACCAACGTCGCCACGTCCTCGATCGCCTCGGCGAGATTGAATGGCGCCGGGTCGAGCACCAGCTGGCCGGCATCGATCTTGGAGAAATCCAGGATGTCGTTGATGATGGTCAACAGCGCGTTGCCCGATTTGACGATGATGTCGGTGAATGTCTTCTGCTTCGGATCGAGATTGGATTTGGCCAGGAGTTCAGCCATGCCCAGTACGCCGTTCATCGGCGTGCGGATCTCGTGGCTCATATTGGCGAGGAACTCCGACTTGGCGCGGTCGGCGAGCACGGCGCGCCGGCGCGCCTCGCTGAGCTCCGCCTCGCGCTGCTTGAGTTCCGTGATATCGGTGGTCGAACCGATCAGGTAGAGCGAACCGTCGGAGGCGATCATTGCGCCCTTGCGGGCGAACTGATGCCTGACGCTGCCGTCTGGAAGGCGCACCGTCTCCTCGATCTCCTGGGTTTCGCCTGTACGCAGCACGGCGAGATCGCTGGCCACGAAGGCCTCGCCATCCGGCCCGAAGATCTCGACGTCGGTCTTGCCGATCGCCTCCTGCTTGCTGAAGCCGGTGAGATCGCACCAGCCCTTGTTGACATAGAATTGCCTGAGATCGGAGCGCTTGGCGTAGATCGACACCGGCACGTTGTCGATCAGGCTGCGGAACACCTCGTTCTCGCGCATGCTCTCTTCCAGAGCTTGCTCGCGCGCCTTGACGTCGGTGATGTCGGTGCTGGAGCCGACCAGATGCACCGATCCGTCCGTGGCCACCAGGCGGCTCTTGCGCGTCATCAACTGCCGCACCGTTCCGTCACGATGAGTGACGGGCTCCTCGACCTCGCGCACATTGCCATTCGTCACGACATCGGTATCGTCCTGGCTGAAGCCCTCCGCTTCCTCGCCGCTGAACAGCTGACGGTCGGTCCGGCCGATGACGTCGTCCTTGGCGAGACCGGTCAGCGCGCACCAGGCCTTGTTGACGAATTCGATGCTCAGGTCCTGCGCCTTGATGAAGGCGGCTACCGGCAACTCGTCCATGACATGGCGGAAGAGATCGATCTGGCGCATCGAGTCATGAAGCGCCGCCTCGCGGCTCTTGAGGTCGGTGATGTCGACGCGCACCCCGATGAACGTGCCGTCGCCTGTGCGCATGTCGTAGACCTGGTACCAGCGGCCATCCGCATTGAGGCGCTCATAGGAGGAATTCGGCAGACGGTAACGCGCCAGGATGCCGTCAAGCCAGCGTTCGGAATCGCCTTCGTACAGGCTGTCGATCCCAGGATCGCCGCTCGAACGGAAATAACCCACCGAATGGCCGAACTCCAGCGCTTCGCGGAAGGTGCGGCCGGGCTGCCAGAAAGGCTTCAGCGCCGGCAAGGTATCCTGCAGCCTGTGGTTGGCGAAGACGAACTTGTCGTCGCGGTCGTAGATGATGACCCCCGCCGGCAGCGATTCCAGCACGCTGGCGAGATGCTTGCGCGCATCTTCGGCTTCGGTCTCGCGCCGTTTCATGTCGGAGATGTCGAACAGAAAGCCGGCGACATAGTCGCGGCCGCTTGCCATGCGGACGCGGTTCTTCCTGACGATACGCGAACGGGTGCCGCCGCCGTCCTCGAAGCTTTCTTCCACTTCGTATTGCTGTCCGCCGGCCAGCACCTCGCGTTCGCTGCTTTCGAACAGCGCGACCTCGTCCGGCCCGAGGAAATCGCTTCCCGGCCTGCCAAGCATGGCTTGCGGCGCCTGCTTGAACAGCGCCGCGAAGGCCTCGTTGACGAAGACGAAGCGCAGATTGTCGTCCTTGACGAAGATCGGATCCTTGACCCCGTTGATTACTGCTTCCGCCAGCCGCGCCTTTTCCAGCGCTTCGGCAAGTTCGGCCTCGCGATCCTTCATGTCGGTGACATCGACATAGGAAATGAACCGCTTGCCGCCGGCCAGCGGCGCCATCGACGAGATCAGCGTCCTGCCGTCATTGCGCGGGAACTGCCTCGCTCCAGCTGTGCCGGCTCTGATTTCAGCCTCGCGTTCGGCGACATGCCGGTGCCATGTCGCGTCGTCCGAACCATACGGGTCGATGTCGCGGCTGGCTTCCATCAGATCGCGGAAGCTGCAGCCGGTCTCGGCGCGCCGGGCGTCGATCTGCCAGAAATCGTAAAAGGCGCGGTTGATGACCTCGGCACGCATGTCGGCATCGAGGACAAGAACACCGATCGGCATCTGATCGACCATGGTGCGGAGATTGGCGAAAGTCTCGGCTATCTTGGCGTTGGCATTCTCGATCTCGGCGTCCCGCCGCTTGACCTCGGTGACCTCATAGTAGGTCAGCAGGCGTTTGCCTCCCGACAGAGCCGTGACGGAGAACATCATGGTGCGCCCGTCGGTGTGGGCAAACTCCCGAGGTGCGACGGTGCCGGCCTTGATCTCTTCGATGCGCGTGGCGAGGTAGCGCTGCCATTGCTCTTCGTCGATGTCGCCATAGATGCCGTTGCGGCGATTGAGTTCCATCAGCAGGCTGAACGGCGCGCCTACCGTCACGGCCCCGTCCGGAATCCTGGAGAGATCGCGATAGGCCTTGTTGACGATGAGCGTATCGAGCCTGGCGTCCAGAAGCACGACGCCCATATGCATGGCATCCATCGTCCGCTCGAGATCGGCGAGATGCTGGACGGCATCGCCGCCAGCCGCCGGCTGCATGGCCTCGAAGGCGCTGGCCAGCGCGGTGACGTTGCGGCCCAGGCCGCGATAGCCGACGAATTTTCCCTCGCTGTCGAAACGCGGGAAGCCTGACGTCAGCACCCAGCGGCAGTCGGGGCGGCCCCCCTTCAGTTCGTAGACGAAGTCGCGGAACGGCCGGTGCGCCTGCAAATCCTCCAGATGCGCCGCCGCACCGCGGTTGCCCTTCAGGACCTGGTTGAGAAAATCGAAGCGGAACCGGCCAAGCACCATTGCCGGATCGATACCGGTTGCCGCCTGGTAATCTTGAGAAAGCCAGGAAAAGCGCAGTTCCGCGTCGGTTTCCCAAATCCAGTCCGAGCCCGTTTCGACGAGTTGGCGCAGCGCGGCGGCGCAATCCATGTCGACGCCGGATGGCCCATCGCCGCCATGCGCGGCTGCCTTGCCGGGCTTGCGCTTGCCGCGCACGCCGATTGCTTCGTCCGATTCCGCCATGCTGTCCCCACCCCGAAAATCAAGGCCGAACCCTCCCTCCGCGGTCCGTCGGCGGAATGTGCCGCAGAAGCATTAACGATCCGCTAACCTTAACGGCGCAACCGGCCTGTTCCTGCTGCGTTATTCCGTCCGGTTGTGGCGCGGAGCAAGGCCGCGCTATAAGCATGCACAGGGGTGTTGCTAATGTACGGACGGATAGGGCCTTTCTTGCTGGGCGTGGCGCTGCTTTTCGGCGGCGGCTGCTCTCGCAGCTATGACGGCACGGTGGTTATTCCGCGGCCGCTCGACGCCAGGCGAATCTGGGACCGGCCGCCGCCCAATGTCGACTACCAGCCGCAGGTCGACAACAGCGCCTTTCCGGGTCCACCCCAGCCTCCTGGGCGGTTTTACGAGCGCAGGGTCGTTAAGCCTGCGCCTCACAGACGGTCTCAGACCAGGGCGACAACGTCCTCTCCTCCGTCATCGGGCCCCGAAAAACAATTGGCATGCAGGAACGTAAGCGCTCCCGGCCAAAGAGTTCGCATGGTTTGCGACTAATGCATAAAAACAAAGACCTAAAGCGCGGCGCCTGAATCCGCTTCGACGCGGCGTGCTTTGGAACGGTTCGGCTCTATAGCGTTGCCGCGCCCTTCCTCGGTTCCTTGGCGCCGAGCTTGTCGAGAGCAAGCCGAACCTGGCGCAGATCGTCCTGCCAGCCGTCATCGTCGCCCATCGGGCTCTCCGACGCCGCCCGTTGCAGCCCGCGCGCCTCGGATTCGATCTTGCGCAATTCAGCGATCTTCTGGTCGGTAGTCAGGGAGCCGTCTTCGACGATCTCCAGTACCCGCATTTCCCTGAACGTGGCCATGGCGCTTCTCCCTGCCTGATATCGACCACAACGCCGGGAAGCGGGCCCCTGTTCCGAAGACGGCCGTTCCCGCGAGAACACTCGTGGGTCATTCAGCCGGGAAAAAGGCGGGGCCGACCACACGCACCGTCCGCTGGCCGGCCTCGATCGACTGGAGCTGGGTGGCCGTCGGCGGGCCGATGCGTCGAGCCTGCGATCAATCAGGCGTTACCGGTGTCCGGCACTGAAACCTTTGCCCGCACTGCCGCGTTGAGGCGCAAAGGAGAACGCGCGATGTCGATGCATTTCACCGTATCGGAGCTGACAAGAAACCTTTTTCACTCCCTCGGGCTGGATCACGGGCGTGCCCCACGGCCGCTCAACCCCGAGCAAAACCTGTTGCTGGAGTGCTATCTGGCCGGGCAGATTCCGGAGTCGGCCTGGAGCGACTACGTCTTCGAGACCCCGGATCTGGCACGGCATGCCGAAGCACGGCGCCTGAGCCATTGATCTGCGGCGATCGGGGGGAAACGACACCCGACCCGGTTCTCCGGTTCGACGAACCACCCGTGCCGATGCCCGTTCTATGGCAGGCGTTTGGGCGTTACCGCTATTGCTTGGGCGAAACGAATTGCTGCGTGAACACGTTGCCGGCAATCCCTTGCGACAGCTCCGGCGATAAACTCAGCGGCGTGCAATTCTTCACCGCCGCTATTGCCGCATCGATGAACGCCTTACGTGCCTTGTCGTCGCCAGCCACCTTGGCGGCGGTTGGTCGCGGCGGCCCTATCAGAGTACCGTCGCGCTTGAAACTGAAACTCAGGGTTACAGTCGAATCTCCGGCACCGGCAGGCGGTGTCCAGCAGGACTGGATCGCGGTCCCGACATCGTCCATGGTGTTGAGCGTTGCGGCAGATGCGCATACGACACCTGCCGACATCACACCCGCAATCGCCAGTTTTGCAGCACGTTTCATCGCAAGCCCTCATCGTCACGACGGTCCGGCAACCCGCCGGACTGCTGTGATCGATGGTAGAGCCGACATGGGCAATGACAATATCCCTTGCCAAAAAGTTGTTCGAAGAAAGCCGACTGCGAAGCCGCCCTGGCGCCTGGCCGATGCGAGCCATGTAGCCCGAAAAAGCAAAAAGGCCGGCACGGAGCCGACCTTTCCTTTCCGCCTCGACAACTGCGCCAGTACATCCGTGGTCGCAGGCTGAAAGCGAATTGTCCCCAGTAGACAGGCTATTGGTAAACCAAACCTTAACCTGCCTGCCGTCCCCACCCGCAAGGCTAGGAATAGATGGCCGCGAACTCCATGATTGTCGCGATATGACGGCCTACGCGACGGCCCTGAACTCGGTTTCTGGTATCGTTCCAAGCCCGGCACACTGCGCGCATATCATGGTCTTTCCCGGGCAACCGCTTTGATGTGTCCCGTGCGGGCAGCAATACCCTTTTGAGGCACGCCATCTCGAGCAGTCGAAAACCTTTCCACCGCCATGGCAGTGCGTGCATGTCGTCCCAACAGAGGCCATTCCAAACTCTACCCGACCCGAAACCCGCGTTGCCGCGAAAGCTATTCCCGCACCGCAAGTATCAGGGATCGCAGTGCTTTCAAGCGTCGCGGCTTGACTTAAATTGGGTGGATTCGGGGTATGGGAAGCCCGGGCTCTCGCAGGCTTTGCGTGCTCTTTCGATGTATGCGGAGCCCATGCGGGACGGGTCCGAAACTGCAGGATTGTCTGGAGGTCAACGACAGGACCGTTGCCTGGTACGCCCAAGGGGAATCGAACCCCTGTTCCCGCCGTGAGAGGGCGGTGTCCTGACCGCTAGACGATGGGCGCGCTCAAGAAGGGGCGATATAGGCTGACGGCCGGGAAAAAGCAACTGGGGTTCGGCGGCTTTGCCGCATCGAATGAAAAGCCGCCCCCGCGTTACCGTTTCGGCTGGATCAGGTCCCACAGATTGCCATGCAGATCGGCGAAAACCGCCACCGTGCCATAGGCTTCGTGACGCGGCGCCTCGCGGAATTCGACGCCCTTGTCCAGCATCGCTGCATGGTCGCCGGCAAAATCGTCGGTTTCGAGGAAGAGAAAAACCCGGCCGCCGGTCTGGTTGCCGATGCTTTTCCTCTGCGTCTCGTCGGACGCCTCGGCCAGCAGCAGCCTGGCGCCCTGCCCGTCTGACGGCGCGACCGTGACCCACCGCTTGCCGCCGCCGAGATCGATATCCTCCGTCAGCGTAAAACCCAGCCGCTCGACATACCAGGCGATCGCCTCGTCATAGCTGGCGACGACCAGCGCCACTGTCGCGACACGACGATGTTCGGCGAAGCCGGTCATGTCCGTGGCAAATGTGTTTGCCGCATTGGCGCCTGCCTATTTGTTGCGGATCGCAAAACGGCCAATCAGGCGGCGCTCGGCGATATCGTAGACGAAGATCGCACGGCTGCCGTCGGCAAGCTCGGCGTCGATCGAAAGGCGGCTGCCCGACAGTGACTGACCGACCACCTTGGCGCCAACCGGCAGCACGATGTCCCCGCTGAGCGGTTCGCCGGCGGGCACCTGGATGTCACCGGCCAGCGGCGGGCTCACCGGCGTTGCCTTGCGTGATTTGTAGACAATCGCCGCGATCACCACCATAAGAGCCAGAAAGAGCAGGCCGAGATTGATGGCCATGAAGCGGATGAGCTTGCCGCGCAGCTTGTCGACTTCGGGGGCGAGCGGCTTTTCCTGCTCTTCATCGGCATCGGGCCGGGCCATGGCAAACATTCCGGAATGGTTTTTCGATGAGCGCTCATAGCGAAGAGGCCTCCGAATTGATAGAGGACCTGTTGATAGAGGCCGCGCCCACCTTGCTGGTCGCCGGCGCGGATGCGGCCGGCCAACGGCTCGATCAGTGGCTGGCGGCAGCCCTTGGCCCGGACATGTCACGCAGTCGCGTGCAGATGCTGATCAGGCAAGGCGCCGTCGTCATCGACGGCAAGCCGGTCGACGAAACCAAGCGCAAGATGCGCGCGGGCGAAAATGTGTCCGTAGCCATGCCGGAACCGGAGCCGGCGCAGCCGCAGGGCGAGAACATTGCGCTCGACGTGCTCTACGAAGACGACGAGTTGATCGTCATCAACAAGCCGGCGGGGCTCGTCGTGCACCCCGGCGCCGGCAACTGGACCGGCACGCTGGTCAATGCGCTGATTCATCATTGCGGCGACAGCCTGTCAGGCATTGGCGGGGTGCGCCGCCCGGGCATCGTCCATCGCCTCGACAAGGAGACCAGCGGCGTCATGGTGGTCGCCAAGACCGACCGTGCCCACAAGGCTATGTCGGAGGCGTTCGCCGACCACGGCCTGACCGGCGATCTCGAGCGCGCCTACCTGGCGCTGGTCTGGGGCATACCGCAGAGGCCGACCGGCACGATCGATGCACCGCTTGGCCGCGCCTCCGACCGGGTTCGCCGCGCCGTGGTGCCGGAAAGCCGCGACGACGCACGCCACGCCGTCACCCGTTTTGCCGTGCAGGAGCGTTTCGGCGAGGGCCAGCGGGAATTCGCTGCCGCTAGCCTCGTCGAATGCCGGCTGGAAACCGGTCGCACCCACCAGATCCGCGTCCACATGGCCCATATCGGCCATCCCGTGATTGGCGACCCGGACTACGGGCTAGCCTTCCGCACCAAGGCCAATCGGCTGCCCGAACCGCTGAAACGCCAGGTCGAGGCATTTTCCCGGCAAGCTTTGCATGCATGGCTCCTTGCATTTCGGCACCCGACTACCCATCTAACGATGAGGTTCGAGGCGCCGTTACCGGGGGACATGGAGGAACTCGTCGGCGGCTTTCGCAAGCTCTGAACCTGCCATCAAAAAACCTGAGTGGCATTGTTCACTTCAGCGTGACACACTGTTTCGTGTTGAACAAATGCCTGTCTTTTCTGGTTTTGTTCCTGTATAAGATCTGTTGTCGCGAGCGAGCCTTTTGGTGTTCGCGTCACATGCCTGCCGCGTTTCGGGGGCATCACTCCAATAGAGAGGGGGCGCTATCATGGCCCAGTCATTACCCAGTATCGTTTCCGGTGAAGGCGGCCTCAGCCGCTATCTGGAAGAAATCCGCCGCTTTCCCATGCTTCAGCCGCAGGAAGAGTACATGCTCGCCAAGCGTTACGCCGAGCATGAAGACACCACGGCCGCGCACAAGCTCGTCACCAGCCATTTGAGGCTCGTCGCCAAGATCGCCATGGGCTATCGCGGCTATGGCCTGCCGATCGGCGAAGTGATCTCGGAAGGCAATGTCGGCCTCATGCAGGCCGTCAAGAAATTCGAACCCGAGCGCGGTTTCCGTCTCGCCACCTACGCCATGTGGTGGATCAAGGCCTCGATCCAGGAATACATCCTGCGCTCGTGGAGCCTGGTCAAGATGGGCACGACCGCCAACCAGAAGCGTCTGTTCTTCAATCTCCGCAAGGTGAAGGGCAAGATCCAGGCGCTGGACGATGGCGACCTCAAGCCCGACCAGATCGCCGAGATCGCCACGCGGCTGAACGTTTCCGAGGCCGAAGTGGTGTCGATGAACCGCCGTCTGTCCGGCGACGCGTCACTCAACGCGCCGATCCGGGCGACGGAAGGCGAGTCCGGCGAATGGCAGGACTGGCTGGTCGACGACCACGAAAGCCAGGAAGAGATGCTGATCGAGCAGGACGAGCTGGAAAACCGGCGCGGCATGCTGTCGGGCGCTCTGGCCGTGCTCAACGATCGCGAGCGGCGCATCTTCGAGGCGCGCCGCCTCGCCGAGGAGCCGCTGACGCTCGAGGAACTGTCGGCCGAGTTCGACATCAGCCGCGAGCGCGTGCGGCAGATCGAGGTGCGCGCCTTCGAGAAGGTGCAGGATGCGGTCAAGGCCGCCGCCAAGCGCCAGATGCAGGCGCTGCGCACCATCGAGGCACAGCCGGCGGCTTAAAGCCGGCTTCGCGCAGGAAATAGCAGGGCGGCGTCAGGAAACTGACGCCGCCTTTTTTGTACGCCGCAGCAGGAGCCACGGTTGCCTCAAAGCGAATCCAGCGGAAATTTGAGGTAGCGCCGACCATTGGCTTCCGGCTCCGGCAGCCGCCCGCCATTGATGTTGACCTGCAGCGCGTGCAGGATCAGCCGCGGCATCGGCAATGTGCGATCGCGCGCCTCGCGTAGCGCCACGAACTCGGCCTCTGTACGCGCGGCGACAAGATGGATGTTGGTCGCCTTCTGCGCCGCGACCGTGCTTTCCCACATCGGTTCGCGCCCGCCGGCCTGGTAATCATGGCCGACGAACAGCCGGGTTTCCTCCGGCAAGGCCAGGATGCCCTGGATCGAGCGCCACAACCGCGCGGCGCTTCCACCGGGAAAATCCGTTCTTGCCGTGCCGCTGTCGGGCATGAACAGGGTGTCGTGGATGAAGCCGGCGTCACCGATCACATAGGTGATCGATGCCAATGTATGTCCAGGCGAGAACAGCACCCTGACCGGAAGGGTTCCGATCCGGAAGGTCTCGCCCTCGGCGAACAGCCTGTCCCACTGTGAGCCGTCTGCCGGAAAGTCCGGCCAGTTATAGATCACCTTCCACAGTGCCTGGACGTCGACGACCTTGTCGCCGATCGCCATCGGCGCGCCGGTCCTCTGTTTCAGGTAATGCGCCGCCGAGAAATGGTCAGCGTGGGGATGGGTATCGAGAATCCACTCGAGCTCCAGCCCGTTTTCCCCAATGAAATCGAGCAAGCTATCCGCGCTCATCGTACTCGTCGCGCCGGATTTTTCATCGAAGTCGAGGATCGGATCGATAATGGCGCATCGCTTCGTCGCCGGGTCAGCGACGACATACTGGATGGCCCCGGTCGGCTTGTCATAAAAGCCGCTGACCTGCGGCTTCGCCAAAGTTATCTGCACGTCCGGCTTCCCCAGACCTAGCCGGCAGGAACGATTTTCTCCGCCGGAACCCACCGTGAGCATGGTTGTCCGCCCCGACGAACCAGTCAAGCATGACTTGGTTCGCAGGAGCGGAAAACGCCGGAAACCATTCCGCGTGCTGGCTCAGGCGGAGGGCTGCTTGGTCTTCCTGAGATAGGGCAGGATGGTCTCGTAGGCGCCGAAGCGCTTGATCGCATCCTCGTTGGAAACGGCGGCGGTGATGATGACGTCCTCACCCTGTTTCCAGTTCGCCGGCGTCGCCACTTGATGCTTGGCGGTGAGTTGCATGGAATCGACCGCCCGCAGGATCTCGTCGAAGTTGCGCCCCGTGGTCATCGGATAGGTCAGCACAAGCTTGATCTTCTTGTCCGGCCCGATGACGTAGACCGAGCGCACGGTGGCGTTGTCGGCGGGTGTGCGGCCTTCCGAAGTTTCGCCGGCACCGCCTGGCAGCATGTCATAAAGCTTGGCGACTTTGAGGTCCTTGTCGCCGATCAGCGGGTAATGCACCGAATGGCCGGTCGCCGTCTTGATGTCGTCCTGCCATTTGCCATGGCTTTCGACCGGGTCGACCGAAATGCCGATGATCTTGACGTTGCGCTTCTTGAACTCGCCCTCGAGCCCGGCCATCGTGCCAAGCTCGGTCGTGCAGACCGGCGTGAAATTCTTCGGATGGCTGAACAGGATCGCCCAGCCGTCGCCGATCCAGTCATGGAATTTGATGGCTCCCTGCGTGGTCTCGGCGGTGAAGTCCGGCGCGATATCGTTGATACGAAGACTCATGACCTATCCCTACCCCTTGTGAATGTGGCCGGATCTTCGCCGCCCGGCGCCCGGCACCTGATCGTAGCACCGCAGCGCGACTGATTAAACGCTGGAGATGACGGCCATTCACTCGATGGGCAAAAATTTTTCCCCACACGCGGGATCAGGCCAAAAAAATACGTCGTGGTATCGGGCATGAGACAAGCGGCAGGGATCAGCGAAGACGCCTCAGGCCTTGTTGATTGCCAGCGTCGCCGACAAATCTTCCATACGCTGCGCCAGGGCGCCGAGCGCGCTGGTCAGCACGCTGTCGCTCTTGTCGGCCTTGGTCAGCGCCTCGTCGCGCGTCTTGCGCAAGGTCAGCACTTCGCTTTCCATGCCCTTGACGCGCTTCTGCAGCTCGGAAAGCTCGTCCATCACCATGATGCCGGCCATGACGGTCAGCCGCTGGTCGCCGATCTCGCCGAAGGAATCCTTCAGGTGCGAGACATAGCGGTCGAAACGCTCGGCGAGATCAATCAGATGCTCTTCCTGGCCCTCGTCGCAGGCCATGCGGTACTGCTTGCCGTCGATTGAAACCGTGACCTGTGCCATCGGGCCAGCTCCTATCTGTCCAACACAGCGCGGATGGTTTCCATCGCGGTCACCAGCCGTCGCGACACTTCCTTGTTGGCGTCTTCCAGCCGTTCGGCGCGCGCTTCGGAATTGTCGAGTTCCTGCGCCAACCGCGAGCGGTCGGCATTCATCCGCTGCACTTCGGCTTCGGCTTCCGAATAGTCGCGTTCATGCTCGAGCTTGGCCGCGACGGCGTTTTCCAGCCCTTCGATGGCCTTGCTCAGCCTGGCGATCACTTCCTTGAGCGTGGTTTCCCCGGTCATGGCTTCGTCCTGTGCCCTGCCCATCACCGAATCGTTCGCGTTCAGAACGCGTTATCCCGGAAACATTAGGCACCGGGTGAAGGCAACGTCAATAAAGCTCTCGCGACTGTCCCCCGCTAACGCTAAAGTAGGTCCACCGCCGACATCACAAGACCGGCAAATCTGCACCCGATTTGTTGACTAAAAGCCCGCGCCTGCTATGTGTCGCGCACCCTTTTCAAGGGCTCTCCCAAGCCCCCAAACCCCCACCCTGGAGGTACCATGACGTCGCGTGAACAACATGACCGGATGGCCAATGCGATCCGTTTTCTCTCCATGGACGCCGTCGAGAAGGCGAATTCCGGCCATCCCGGCCTACCCATGGGCTGCGCCGACATTGCCACGGTGCTGTTCACCCGCTTCCTGAAATACGATCCCAAGGCCCCGCATTGGGCCGACCGTGACCGCTTCATCCTGTCGGCGGGCCATGGTTCGATGCTGCTCTATTCGTTGCTGCACCTGACCGGCTACGAAGACATGACCATCGACCAGATCAAACACTTCCGCCAGTTGGGCTCGAAAACCGCCGGCCATCCCGAATATGGCCACGCCACCGGCATCGAGACCACGACCGGCCCGCTCGGCCAGGGCCTCGCCAATTCGGTCGGCTTCGCGCTCGGCGAGCGTATCATGAACGCCGCCTTCGGCAACGACCTTGTCGACCACTACACCTATGTGCTGGCCGGCGACGGCTGCCTGATGGAAGGTGTTTCCCAGGAAGCCATCGCCCTTGCCGGTCACCTCAAGCTCAACAAGCTGATTGTCTTCTGGGACAACAACAACATCTCGATCGACGGTCCGGTGTCGCTCGCCGACAACACCGACCAGGTCGCGCGCTTCCAGGCCTCCGGCTGGAACGCCAGCCACATCGACGGCACCGATCCGGAAGCGATCGCCTATGCCATCGAGGCCGCCCGCCATTCCGACAAGCCGACGATGATCGCCTGCAAGACGACCATCGGCTTCGGTGCCCCGACCAAGGCCGGCACCAACAAGGCGCATGGCTCGCCGCTCGGCCCAGACGAGATCGCTGGCGCGCGCAAGTTCTTCAACTGGGACTCGCCGCCCTTCGAGATCCCGGCTGACATTCTCGATGCCTGGCGCTCCGCCGGCAAGGCCGGCGTCAAGGCGCGCACGGACTGGGAAGGCCGCCTGGCCAAGGCCGATCCAAAGCTGAAGGCCGAGTTCGAGCGCCGCACCAGTGGCAAGCTGCCGGCGAATTTCGACGCCGTCATCGCCGACTACAAGAAGAAGCTTTCAGCCGACAAGCCGAAGGTCGCGACCCGCAAATCGTCGGAAATGGCGCTGGAAGTCATCAATGGTGCGGTGCCGGAAACCATCGGCGGCTCGGCCGACCTGACCGGCTCCAACAACACCAAGACCAGCCAGACCAAGAACATCACGCCGGACGATTACGGCCAGCGCTATGTCCATTACGGTATCCGCGAACACGGCATGGCTGCCGCGATCAACGGCCTGACGCTGCATGGCGGCCTAATCGCCTATGGCGGCACCTTCCTGTGCTTCTCCGACTACGCCCGCCCCTCGATGCGGCTTGCCTCGCTGATGGGCATCCGCTCGATCTTCGTCATGACCCATGATTCCATCGGTCTGGGCGAAGACGGGCCGACCCACCAGCCGGTCGAGCACATGGCGGCCCTGCGCGCCATTCCCAACCACAATGTGTTCCGTCCGGCCGACGCGGTGGAAACCGCCGAATGCTGGCAGATCGCGCTCGAATCCGAAAAGACGCCGTCGACCCTGGCGCTGACCCGCCAGAACCTGCCGACGGTGCGCACCGAGTTCACAGAAAAGAACCTGAGCAGCCAAGGGGCCTATGAGCTCGCCGCCGCCAGCGGCGAGGCCGCCGTGACGATCTTCGCCACCGGTTCCGAGGTCGAGATCGCGCTTGGCGCACGCGACCTTCTGGAAAAACATGGCCATCCGACCCGTGTCGTCTCGGTGCCTTGCTTCGAACTGTTCGACAAGCAGACCGACGCCTATCGCAAGAAGACGATCGGCGACGCACCGATCAAGATGGCGATCGAGGCCGGCATCCGCCAGGGCTGGGATCATCTCATTGGCTCGGACGGCATCTTCATCGGCATGACCGGCTTCGGTGCGAGCGGTACGATCGAACAGCTTTATCCGCATTTCGGCATCACCGCCGAGGCGGCCGCCAAGGCGGCGGAAGCCCGCCTGCACGGCGGATGAGGCCCCGGCATGTCGCCCAAAAGTGTGTCGCGGTCTTGAGATAACGACATGCACGAAACAAAATACCCGGCGAGATCGCGTGAAAAGCGGTTTTGCCAGGCTGGCCCAACCTAATCGATTTAAATCCAGCCCGCTGCGGCTGGATTCTTTGCCCGTCCGCCGCTATGAAGCTGCGGATCAATCGTCTGCCCTCCAGCTCCCCGGGAGAGAAAAATGACTGTCAGAGTTGCCATCAACGGATTTGGCCGCATCGGCCGCAACATCCTGCGCGCCATCCATGAGTCCGGCCGCAAGGATATCGATGTCGTCGCCGTCAACGATCTCGGTCCGGTCGAGACCAACGCCCACCTGCTGCGCTTTGACAGCGTGCACGGCCGCTTTCCGCATGAAGTGTCGGTCGACGGCGACCAGATCAGCGTCGGCAAGGAGAAGTTCAAGGTCACCGCGATCAAGGATCCGACGCAGCTGCCGTGGAAGGAACTCGGCATCGACATTGCGCTCGAATGCACCGGCATCTTCACCGCCCGCGACAAGGCCGCCGCGCACCTGACCGCCGGCGCCAAGCGCGTGCTGGTCTCGGCGCCCGCCGACGGCGCTGACTTGACCGTCGTCTACGGCATCAACCACGACAAGCTGACCAAGGACCACATCGTCATCTCGAATGCGTCCTGCACCACCAACTGCCTGGCGCCGCTGGCGGCCGTCCTGCATGAGACGGTCGGCATCGAAAAGGGAATGATGACGACGATCCATTCCTACACGGGCGACCAGCCGACGCTGGACACCATGCACAAGGATCTCTACCGCGCCCGCGCCGCCGCCCTGTCGCAGATCCCGACCTCGACCGGTGCCGCCAAGGCGATCGGCCTCGTCCTGCCCGACCTCAAGGGCAAGCTCGACGGCATCTCGATCCGCGTGCCGACGCCGAACGTCTCGGTCGTCGACTTCAAGTTCATCGCCAAGCGCTCGACGACGGTGCAGGAAATCAACGAGGCGGTCATCGCCGCCTCCAACGGCAAGCTGAAGGGCATCCTCGGCGTCACCCATCACCCGAACGTGTCGATCGACTTCAACCACGATCCGCGCTCCTCGATCATGGCGCTCGACCAGACCAAGGTGATGGACGGCAACTTCGTTTCGGTGCTGTCCTGGTACGACAATGAATGGGGCTTTTCCAACCGCATGGGCGACACCGCGGTCGCTTTCGGCAAGACCATCGCCTGATCGAAGATCGATCTTCCCGACACTCGAAACGCCCGGCCTCGTCCGGGCGTTTTCATTTGCCGGAGCAGCAACGCGAAAATCGGCGGCGCCGGGCAAAAAACCACCCTCCCGCCTTGCACTGGTCACGCCTTCGCCCCACTCTGCCGTGAAGCCAGGAGGCAGAGGAATTCGAGGGGCAAATCACGGATGGAGCATGCGATCTATCTCGTTACGCTGGTCGGCACGGCGCTTGTTGTCGCCGCGGCGTTTTCGAGCCTGATCGCCTTTCGCTTCGGCGCTCCGCTCCTGCTCCTGTTTCTGTGCATCGGGCTCGCCACCGGAACCGACGGGCTCGGCATTCAGTTTGACAATGCCCGCATCGCTTATTTTGCCGGCTCACTGGCGCTCGCCGTCATCCTGTTCGATTCCGGTTTCGGCACGCCGCTCAACGCCCTGCGGCAGGCGGCAGGACCAGCCCTGTCGCTGGCGACCTTCGGCGTCCTTCTCACCACCGGCCTGTTCGGCGCCGCCGCCTACTACCTGCTCGACCTCAGCTGGCTGGAATCCTTCCTGCTTGGCGCAGCCGTCGCCTCGACCGACGCGGCGGCGGTGTTCTTCCTGCTGCGCGCCGGCGAGATCAATCTGCGCGAGCGCGTGCGCTCCACGCTTGAGGTGGAATCGGGCACCAATGATCCGATCGCCATCTTCCTGACCATCACGCTGGTCGAGATCATCGCCGCCCACGCCAACCCCGAAGCCAATGTCCTGGTCACCAATCTCATCCTCGGCTTCCTCATCAACATGGGGCTTGGCGCGATCGTCGGCGTGCTCGGCGGCCTCGCCATCGTGCGCCTTGTCGACCGGCTCAACCTCGACCATGGCCTGCTGCCGATCTTCGTGCTGACCCTGTCCTTGATGGTCTTTGCCGCCGCCGGTGCCATCGGCGGCTCCGGCTTCCTGGCGGTCTATATCGCCGGGCTCATCGCCGGCAATTCCGACATCCGCGCTGTCACCATCCTCAAGCGCTTCCAGGACGGCATGTCGTGGCTGGCGCAGATCATCATGTTCCTCATCCTCGGCCTGTTCGCGACGCCCTCGCAGTTCCCGGCGATCATGGTGCCTGCGATAGCGCTTGGCCTGTTCCTGATGTTCGTCGCCCGTCCTGTCGCGGTTTGGCTCTGCCTGGTCCCGTTCCGCCTGCCGCGTCCCGAAGTCGCCTTCGTCTCCTGGGTCGGCCTGCGCGGCGCCGTGTCCATCCTGCTCGCCATCACACCGCTGCTCGGCGGGCTGGAAAACGGCCGCACCATCTTCAACGCCGCCTTCATCATCGTTCTGGTGTCCCTGGTCATCCAGGGCTGGACCGTCGGCCCGCTGGCGCGGCGCCTCGGCCTGATCGTGCCGGCCCGGCTCGGACCGCTGGACAAGGTCGAACTGGAACTGCCCGGCTCCGCGCACCACGAACTCCTTGCCTATCGTGTGGCGCCGGGCAGTCCGGTGGCGCGCGGCGAACGCATCCCGCGCTGGGCGCGGCCCTCGCTGGTGCTGCGTGACGGCCGCTCGATGCGTTTCCAGGACATGGGCCGGCTCGCCGCCGGCGATCAAGTCTACATCTTCGTGCCCGATCGCTATCCCCGCCTGCTCGACAAGCTGTTCGCCAGCCGCGCCGTCGTCGATCCCGAGGATGCCGATTTCTTCGGCGCCTTCGCCGTCGATCCAGCGCGTTCCGCCGCCGAACTGGAAGCCGCCTATGCGCCCGGTCTCAGCGAGGCCGAGCAGAAACAGACCGTCGGTGCGCTGGTCACGGCGCGGCTCGGCGGCCATGCCGAATATGCCGACCGCGTGCTGCTTGGTCCGATCGAGCTGATTGTGCGCGACGTCGACGACAAGGGCAAAATCACCGGGCTCGGCCTGTCCTTCGAGCCGACCGCGCCGGTGGCGCGCGTGCCTGTCTTCCTGAGCGCCGGCGAGATCGGCGACCGTCTCGCCGCCTTTATCCGCAGCTGGCGCAAGCCGGCTGAGGCGCGGGGGGCAACACAGGCGGATGACGCCCCTGAGCCCCCGGTCGAGAAAGCGTCGGCCGAAAGCTGAGGCGGGCGACCGTTTGCCCGCTGACATAGGCCGGGCGGTCTTCACGGACTATGTCCCCGTCCGCCTCAAAATTTCGCACCCGGCCCCAGCCAAAGCCTTGCATCGTCATTGATGCGAGGTATGGTCCCGGCGATTTCAGACGAAAGGGAACCGGCATGGCTGTCTTCAAGACACTGGACGATATCGGCAACATCAGCGGCAAGCGCGTGCTGGTGCGCGTCGACCTCAACGTTCCCGTCGCTGAGGGCAAGGTCACCGACGCCACCCGCATTGAACGCATCGCGCCGACCATCGCCGAATTGTCCGGCAAGGGCGCCAAGGTCATCCTGCTCGCCCATTTCGGTCGGCCCAAGGATGGTCCCTCGCCTGAATTCTCGCTGGAGCCGATCGCCAGGGCGACGGCTGAGGTGCTCGGCCGTCCCGTTGGATTCGCCTCCGACTGCATCGGCGACACGGCAGGCAGCGCTGTCGCCGCAATGGACAAGGGCGACGTGCTGCTCCTGGAAAACACCCGCTTCTACAAGGCCGAAGAGAAAAACGATCCCGCTTTTACCGAACGGCTCGCCGCCAATGGCGACATCTTCGTCAACGATGCCTTTTCCGCCGCCCATCGCGCCCATTCGTCGACTGAAGGGCTGGCGCACCTCTTGCCCTCCTTCGCCGGCCGCACCATGCAGGCCGAACTCGAGGCGCTGGAGAAGGGCCTGGGCAACCCGGTCCGTCCGGTCGTTGCCATCGTCGGCGGCGCCAAGGTCTCGACGAAGATCGACCTGTTGATGAACCTGGTGAAGAAGGTCGATGCTCTCGTCATCGGCGGCGGCATGGCCAACACCTTCCTCGCCGCGCGCGGCACCGATGTCGGCAAGTCGCTGTGCGAGCACGACCTGGCTCCGACCGCCAAGCAGATCATGATCGAAGCGGCGGAGGCCGGCTGCGCCATCATCCTGCCGGTCGACGGCGTCGTGGCCAAGGAATTCAGGGCGGGTGCGGCCTGCGAGACCATCGCCATCTCCGACATGCCGGCCGATGGCATGATCCTCGATGTCGGCGCCAAGACCGTGACGACGATCGGCGAGTGGATCGACCGCGCCGCGACGCTTGTCTGGAACGGACCGCTCGGCGCCTTCGAGATCGAGCCGTTCGATCACGCCACGGTGGCGGCGGCCAAGCATGCGGCGGCGCGCACAAAGGCGGGCAAGCTGGTTTCGGTCGCCGGCGGCGGCGATACCGTGGCTGCATTGAACCACGCCGGTGTCGCCGACGACTTCACCTATGTCTCGACCGCCGGCGGCGCCTTCCTGGAATGGATGGAAGGCAAGCCATTGCCCGGCGTGGACGTGCTGAAGCGCTGAGGGCACCACGGCTCACCGGCAATTCGATCAACTCGAAGGGAGCTGGCGGCAGCGCCGGCCATTTTCGCTCGATTCGAGCTTTCCGGCGTCATTCCTTTGGCGGTAGTGTCCTGCTGGCCGATACCAACCGGTTAGGAGAAGCATGATGAGCGAACGTCTCGAAGACATTGCCGCCGCGATTGTGGCCAACGGCAAGGGCCTGCTGGCCGCCGATGAAAGCTCCGGCACGATCAAGAAGCGCTTCGACGTCATCGGCGTCGAATCTACCCCCGACAGCCGCCGCGACTACCGCGAGATGATGTTCCGCGCCAAGGACGCGATGGCCAAATACATTTCCGGCGTCATCCTCTATGACGAGACCATTCGCCAGAAGGCCGCCGACGGCACGCCGCTGGTCGACATCATCAAGGCGGCGGGCGCAATTCCAGGCATCAAGGTCGATGCCGGCGCCAAGCCGCTGGCCGGCTTTCCCGGCGACACCATTACCGAAGGCCTCGACGGCCTGCGCGAGCGGCTTGCCGACTATTACAAGCTCGGCGCCCGCTTCGCTAAATGGCGCGCGGTGATCGACATCCATATCGGCAAGGGCGTGCCTTCGGTCAATTCGATCAACTCGAACACCCATGCGCTTGCCCGCTATGCCGCACTTTGCCAGGAGGCCGGCATCGTGCCGATCGTCGAGCCCGAAGTGCTGATGGACGGCGCTCACGACATCGACACTTGTTTTGAGGTCTCCAAGGCGACGCTGATAAAACTCTATGACGAGCTCCACGCTGCCGGTGTTGTCCTCGAAGGCACGATCCTGAAGCCCAACATGGTGCTTTCTGGCAAGAAGTCGGGCACGGTGGACAGTCCTGAGCAAGTCGCGGAGAAGACGATAAAGCTGTTCCGCGAGACGGTGCCGGCCGCGGTGCCGGGCATTGCCTTCCTCTCCGGCGGTCAGGAGGACGAGGAGGCGACCGCCAACCTCAATGCCATCAACGCCATCGGCCCGCATCCGTGGAAGCTGACCTTCTCCTATGGCCGCGCGCTGCAGGCCGCCCCGCAGAAGGCATGGAGCGGCAAGGCCTCGAACATCGCCGCCGGCCAGGCCGCCTTCACCCACCGCGCCCACATGAACCACCTGGCGGCACTTGGGAAATGGAAGGCGAGCCTGGAACAGGCTGCCTGAAGCCCCTGCTATCCTTCCCTTCGAACCCGGGCAGACGTGCCCGGGTTTTGTTTGGCGCACCGGCCTTGGGTCAAGGCATTCGAATTCTTATTTTCTCTGAGCATTCCTGACAGCGGCGATGTCGGGGCGAGCCCATCCCGTACGTCCTTGGGGTGCAGACAGGGAGAAGTTCATGCATCGCAACAAGGTCGTTTCGCGCGAAGAATGGTTCGAGGCTCATAAGGCACATCTGGCCCGCGAGAAGGAACTGACGCGGCTTCGCGAGCGCGTCGCGGCCGAGCGGCGCGAACTCCCCTGGTTGAAAATTCGCAAGGACTACGTCTTCGAGACCGAAAGGGGGCCGAAGAAACTTGCCGATCTGTTTGGCGCCA
Source organism: Mesorhizobium sp. B2-3-10 (assembly GCF_006442275.1). Classification (NCBI taxonomy): domain Bacteria; kingdom Pseudomonadati; phylum Pseudomonadota; class Alphaproteobacteria; order Hyphomicrobiales; family Phyllobacteriaceae; genus Mesorhizobium; species Mesorhizobium sp. B2-3-10. Next base: position 975,824 of record NZ_VFVT01000001.1, on the reverse strand, counting down.
ACAGCCAGCTGATCGTCTACCATTTCATGTTCGGGCCGGGCTGCGTCAATCATTGCGAAGGCTGCTCCTTTCTTGCCGATCATATCGACGGTGCCAACCAGCACCTCATGCACCACGACGTATCGCTGGTAGTGATCTCGCGCGCGCCGCTGGACGAGCTTGTAGCCTACAGGCAGCGCATGGGCTGGAAGTTCGACTGGGTGTCGTCCTATGCGTCGGATTTCAACTTCGACATGCAGGTCTCCTTCACCGACAGGCAGATCGCGGCTGGCGACACCACCTACAATTTCGAGACCCGACCCCGGACATCGAAAGAGCTTCCGGGCGCCAGCGTTTTCTACAGGGACGAGAACGGCGATATCTTCCTGACCTTCGTTTCGCGTGCCCGTGGCGGCGAACAACTGATCGGCGCCTACCACTATCTGGACCTGACGCCGAAGGGCCGGGGTGAGACCGGCCTCTACCGCAATCTGATGGATTGGGTGCGGCTGCATGACGAATATGCAGGCGAGCCGCAAGCGGAGCACGATTGCCACGATGGCTGACCAGCAAAAGTGCGGAGCGCCTTCGGAATTGCGTAAAACAAAGGGGTAGAGCGTTCGAGGCGATCCTGTTTTCGCCGGAAATGCTCGTTCACCTCTCTCGCGACATGCGTTAGATGCTGGTCGCAAACCAGTTCAATGGACCAGCGATGCGACGCTTTCCGACCTTCCTCACCTGGCTCGCCTTCCCGATCTATGTCTGGCAGGGCTTGGGTGTCCGCCGCCGCACCTCGCGCATGCTGCCGGCGCGGGGACCGGTCATGCACGAGATCTCGGGCCAGGCTCCGGCGATCTCGCTGTTGGTGCTGGGCGATTCCTCCGCCGCCTCGGTCGGCATCGGCAATTCCGAAAACGGGCTTGCCGCGCAGCTTGCCGTCATGATTGCACAGCGCACCGGCGGCGCTGTGCGCTGGCGTGCCGCCGGCTTCAATTCGGCGACATCTGGTCAGATCCGCGACCATGTCCTGCCCAATCTGTCGGCTGATCCGTGGACGCATATCGTGCTCGCCATCGGCACCAACGACACCAAGAATTTTCATTCCGTGCCGCGCTTCAAGAAGGAGTTCGGCGGCCTCCTCTACGCGCTGCGCGCCAAATGGCCGGAGGCGCGCGTGGTATGGTCGCCGGTGCTGGAGTTCACGCGTGCACCGGCCATGCCATCGCTGCTCGGCAAGATCCTCGAGATCCGCGCCACCGCGATGAACCGGATGGGCGAGCGCCTCTGCCTGGAGCGCGGCGCGGTGCCGGCGCCGCGCCTGCCGATCACCAACCCCGAGGCCGGTTTTGCTTCCGACGGGTTTCATGCCTCGGAGGCCGGCTACCGGGCCTGGGCGGAACATCTCGTCGGCCCAGTGCTTGCCGGCTGAAGAGCGACCGCAGCTGTCGCCAGGCTTATGTCAGGTGCCCGAGCACGGCCGCCAGTGAAATCGCCGCCATGGCGAGCAATGCCAATTTCCAGAAATCGCCGCGGCGCCTGAGCCCCGGCCAGCCGAGCGGCTTGATGAGCTGGATGACCATGAACCCGACGATGACAAGGGCAAGGAGTTTCGTCATGCTGCCTTTGACCAGCAACGCTTGCGCCTGTCAAAGCGGTTCGTTCGGTCTCCGGGAAGAAAAGGCGCCGCGAACCCGAAGCGGAACGCGACGCACGCCTTGACCGCGCAGCAATCTACTTCAGCGGCTTGAGGCCAGCCTCGATCGATGCGCGTTTTGCCTCCAGGAACGGCGGCAGGGCAAGGCTTTCGCCCAGCGTCTCCAGCGGCTCGTCGGCTGTGAACCCTGGCCCGTCGGTGGCAATCTCGAACAGAATGCCGTTCGGCTCACGGAAATAGAGCGAGCGGAAGTAGTAGCGCTCGACCTCGCCGCTTGACGGCAGCCGGAATTCCGCCAGGCGCGCCGTCCACTGATGCAGCGTCTCCTCGTCTGGCGCCCTGAAGGCGACATGGTGAACCGCACCGGCGCCTTGCCTTGCGGGTGCCAGCCCGGGCTGCACGGCCACATGAAGCTCCGCCGCCGGCCCGCCCGCGCCCATTTCGAAGACGTGGACCTGGCCCTCGCCATCAGGCGAGGCATAGTCGCGGACCTTGCGCATGTTCATCACCCCGGCCAGCACCGCCTCGGTGTTGGTGATGTCGGGAACACTGATAACGATCGGCCCCAGTCCGCGGATCTGATGCTCGGCCGGCACCGGGCTTTGCGCCCAGGGATGGCTGCCGCCCTTGCCGCCATCGCTGACGAGCCGCAGGCGCTGGCCTTCGGGGTCCTCGAAATCCAGTGACTTGTAGCCGCCGATATCGGCAATCTCTCCTGTCACGATGCCCTCGCTGGCAAGGTGCTGCTTCCACCAGCCAAGGCTCTCCTGGCTGCCGACCCTGAGGCTGGTCCGCGCGATGCTGTGTGTGCCGCGCCGTTCGCGGCCGATCGGCCAGTCGAAGAAGGTGAGGTCGGTACCCGGCGTTGCCTGAACTCCGGTCACTTCGCTGAAGGCCGCCTATCCCGACAGTCCGTCGCCAAGCTATGAACAATACTGCCTCGATTAGCCCTTCCTTAGTGAACAATCCGCGCTCGCGTGACCCGTCACGACAAGAACGGAACAGTCGCCACACGACCTGCCATCCTCCTGACAGACTGCTGTCAGGAGGGGTGTGCGATAGTGTCTCCGGTTAGAGAGAGGAGATTGGTCATGAACGGTTTTACCATTCTGCGCGGCATGCAGCATTATGTCGGCAAGATCCGCACGATGCGCAACGAGATCCGGACCCAGCGGTTCATGAACGCGCTGCCCGCAGACATTCGCAAGGATATCGGCTGGCCGGACATGTATGCCGAGCGTCGCCATCACGGCAATTGAGACGAAATTTTCAACGCAGCGGTTGGATGCTCACGCGTCAGCACCCAGATATCAAGTCCGGCGCGCGAGGGATGGAGCGAGCTCATGCCCGATCAGAAGACAATCGGCTTTCTGTTCATCGAAGGTTTTGCCGACTGGGAATATGGGCTGCTGGCGGCCTCGGCGGTCGAATGGTTCGGCGCTCGCGCTGTGTCGCTGACGCCCGACGGCAAGCCGGTGACCGGAATCAGCGGTTTTAAGCTGACGCCAGACCGCTCGGCCAGCATCAATGAGAATACCGATCTCGATGCCGTGGCGGTCATCGGTTCCGACCACTGGGCGGACACGGCGCCGCCGGATGCTGCCGAACTGCTGATGGCTGTCGCATCGCGCGGCGGTATCGTTGGTGGCATCTGTGCGGGAACGCTGGCGCTGGCCCGAGCCGGCATGTTCGAGAACGCCAGACATACCAGCAATGGCCGTGACTGGATTAGCCGTCACGAGTCCGGCTATGCCGGCGACGGCAATTATCAGGATGTGCCACATGCCGTGGCCGACGGCAAAATCGTGTCCGCGCCAGGTTCGGCGCCCGGCACTTTCGCCCTTGCCTTCCTGCAGACGCTCTACCCGGAAAAAGGCAGCGAACTCGCGCAGATGCGGACGCTGTTCGCCAAGGAGTATGCTGAAGCCTCCTGACAGCATGCTGTCAGGAGGTGCGTGCGATGGTGAGATAATGCGCATGGCCGGCCGAGGACGATCGATGAAAAACTGGAACGACAGGCTGAACGCGCCTGGCATCAACGGCGTGAAGCCAACGCCGCGCACGGTAGGGGACGTTATCGAAGGCCAGCCCATGCTGGTGCCGACCGCGCGTCAGGTCGACGATTTCATCCGCTCCATCCTCGAAGGCGTCGAAATGGACGTTCTCGCGCTGCGCACGGCCCTTGCCATCGAGCATGGCGCCGAAGTGACATGCCCGGTCACCATGGGCTATCATCTGCGTACGGTCGCCGAGGCTGCCAAGGAGGATCTCGAGCGCGGCATGACGCTCAGCGACGTCGCTCCCTTCTGGCGCGTTCTCGATGCGAAGACGCCGACAACGAGGAAACTGTCCTTCGGCGCGGAATTCGTCGCCGCGCAGCGCAAGCGCGAAGGGCTGAAGCCGTAATGCATGTCATGTGGAAGTGGATCCGGTCAGGGAGCCACGGCATGCATGGGAAAAACACTGGGGAAGCAAACGATGCGCCGCGCCGACAGGCTCTTTCAGATCGTGCAGCATCTGCGTGGTGGCCGCCTTGTCACCGCCCAGAAGCTCGGCACATGGCTCGAGGTTTCCGAGCGAACCATTTACCGCGACATAGCCGACCTGCAGTCGACCGGGGTGCCGATCGACGGCGAGGCTGGCGTTGGCTACATGATGAGGGAGGGTTTCGACCTTCCGCCGCTGATGTTCACGCGTGACGAGATCGTGGCGCTGGTGGCCGGCGCCCGCATGGTGCGCGCCTTTGGCGGCGCCGCCATGGCGCGGGCCGCCGACGAGGCACTGGTCAAGATCGGTGCCGTGCTGCCCGATGCCGAGAAAGACCGCATCGCCCGCACCGAGATCCACACGCCGATGTGGGTGGTCAGCGATGCCGCCCGCGAGGCGATCGACCTGATCGAGCGCGCGGTCGAAAAGCGCCAGGTGCTGACCATCGACTACTCGGACGAAGCCGGCCGCGGTACCGCGCGCGATATCAGGCCGCTCGGCCTGTGGTTCTGGGGCAAGGTGTGGACGCTGGTCGCCTGGTGCGAGATGCGCGATGATTTCCGCGCCTTCCGCATCGACCGCATTGCCTCCGTGGTCATCGCCGGCCGGATCTTCAAGCCGGAGCGCGGCAAGCAGCTTGCCGATTTTTACCGGGCGGTGGAGCGCAGCGAGGACTACGGCATGGCGCCCGACCGCGCGGCGCGAAGCTGAGACTTGCCGGCCGCACAAAATAGCCCGCTCGAAGCGGGCTATTTTGTTGCGTTGGCGAAAAGTCTATTCCTCGTCGTCCGTATCGGTGTCCTTCGACTTCAGCGCCGACAGCTTGGCGAAGACGGCGTTTGCATCGAGCTCCGCGTCCTCGTCCTTCGGCTTCTCCGGTGCAGGCACCAACCGCTCGGTCAATGCCGCCGGCAGCAGCGTGTCGCCGACCGGCTGCGCCTGCTCGCGGCCGCGCGAGGCGCGGTTGACTTCCATGTCGAGGTCGATCTGCGAGGCGAGACCCAGCGTCACCGGGTCCATCGGCTGCAGATTGGCCGAATTCCAGTGCTTGCGTTCGCGGATCTGCTCGATCGTCGACTTGGTGGTGCCGACGAGGCGCGAAATCTGCGCGTCCTTCAGTTCGGGATGATTGCGCACCAGCCACAGGATGGCGTTCGGCCGGTCCTGACGTTTCGACAGCGGCGTATAGCGCGGACCCTTGCGCTTGGATTCGGGTACCCGCACCTTGGGGTCGGAAAGCTTCAGGCGCTGGTTCGGATCCTTCTCGGCGCGCGCGATCTCGTCGCGGGTCAGCTGGCCGGTCATGATCGGATCCATGCCCTTGATGCCTTGCGCTGATTCTCCGTCGGCGATCGCCTTGACCTCGAGCGGATGCAGCCCGCAGAACTGCGCGATCTGCTCAAAGGAAAGCGCGGTGTTGTCGACCAGCCAGACGGCGGTCGCCTTGGGCATAAGCAGCGTATTGGCCATGTGCAAATCCTTCTCGTTCGCCCGCGTTCCCGCGCGGGCGGTGGTTTAGAGCCACCAAAATGGGAAATTCGCGGCCTGTATAACTGCTCTCAGGTCGTTTCGCAACGTTTTTGGAAGAGCTGGGAACGACGTGGCCAACCAAGGCACGCGGTGACGGCTAACGTTTGCCACGGCAGTCCCAACCCTGCCGCCGCATTTGCCGCGGATCGCCATGGCATATCACGCCGAAGCCGAGATGAATCCAATCCCCCCAAAAGACAAAACCCGCCGGACAGGGTCCAGCGGGTTTGGAACCGGCGACGACAAGCGTCTGCGGCGGCTCTGCATTGCGACCCTGCCTTGCGGCGGGTCGCGCTTGCAATCAGATCGCCTGACGGGCGATCCGCTCGATGTCGCCGCGGTTGATGCCGAGGTCGCTGAGCTGACGGGCGTTGAGGCGGTTCAGTTCGCGAACGGTCTCGTTGTACATGCGCCAGTTACGGAAAGCACGGATCGGGTTCATGGTAGTCCTCCTGAATTGGGTTCGTTTCGATGATGCTCAAATAGTGATCATCGGGCGGGACTTGAACAGCCGATTTTGCATAGCAATGATGCAAATGCTGCATTGCACCATTAAGCTTCTGTTCATCTTGTAGGCAGGGGCGAAGGACGCTGGCCAGACCGTGTCGAGATCCGGTCGGGCCGAGCCGAAAATGCTGGCGTCCTAGCCGACGTCGAGCACGATCTTGCCGATATGCTCGCCCTCCTCCATCCGCTCATGCGCGCGCCATGCGTCGGTAAGCGGGTAGATCATGTCCATCACCGGTGCCACCTTGCGCGTGCCCAGCAGAGGCCACACCTGTGCCTCCAGCGCCGCCGCGATCGCCGCCTTGAATTCGACTGTGCGCGGCCTGAGCGTCGAGCCCGTATGGGTCAGCCGCTTGACCATGACCTTGGAAAAATCGGCACTGGCGACAGCGCCTGCCTGAACCGCGATCTGCACGATCCGGCCCTCGACAGCGGCGGCCTCGTAGTTTCGCTGGACATAGTCGCCGCCGACCATGTCGAGGATGACGTTGGCGCCTCGGCCTTCGGTCACCTCCTTGACCGCGGTGACGAAATCCTGCTCGCGGTAATTGATCGCACGGTCGGCTCCGATCTTCAGGCAGGCGTCGCATTTCTCCTGGGATCCGGCGGTGGTGATCACATAAGCGCCGAAGGCCGAGGCGAGCTGGATCGCCGTGGTGCCGATGCCGGACGAGCCGCCATGGACGAGCAGTGTCTCACCCTTCTTCAGGCCGCCGCGTTCGAACACATTGTGCCAGACGGTGAAATAGTTTTCCGGCACCGCCGCCGCTTCCGTGTGGGTGAAGCCCGCCGGCAGTGGCAGAACGCTGCCTGCATGAACCCTGACATATTCGGCATAGCCGCCGCCGGGCGTGAGCGCGCAGACCCTGTCCCCGATGCGCCAGCGCGATATCTGGTCGCCAAGAGCGGCCACTTCTCCCGACACCTCGAGGCCAGGCAGGTCCGATGCACCGGGCGGAGGCGGGTAGGCCCCCTTGCGCTGCTGCACGTCCGGCCGGTTGACGCCGGCGGCATGCACCTTGATCAGGATTTCGCCGGGGCCGGGCTGCGGTACGTCGCGCGTTTCCGGTTTCAGCACCCGTGGGCCACCCGGCTCCGAGATAACGATCGCCGTCATCCGTGCCGGAATTTTCTGTCCGCTCGCCATGAAGTTTTCCGTCTTTCCTCGCCGCACTCTTACCGGCTGTTTGCATCGACGCCCTTGCCCTATGTATGCTCATTGCCAAATCAGGCAAATGGCCAATCTGGTCTGGCGGAGGAGGAGCAGCCATGGCGATCTTCGACGACGAACCCAAGAAGAAGGCACGTCCGCACGAGATCGGGCAAGACCTGTCGCTGCTTTCCGTCGGTGAACTGTCCGAGCGCATCGGCATCCTGCGCGACGAGATCGCCCGGCTGGAGGCCGAACTCAAGACCAAGGACACCACCAAGTCGGCTGCCGAGGCGCTGTTCCGTCGCGGATAAGTTCGCTGAGGTAACCGCCCGCCGCCGAAAACCGAATGCGACTGCCTTCAAACCTGCGTCCCCGCCCAGTCCCCAGCCGGATCAAAAAATGCTCGCAGCCTACAGACCGATCCTTTCCCTGCTTCGCGGCACCGCCTTTCTTCTGGCTGCATCGGGACTGCACGGGCTGCTGCTGCCCTTGCGCGGCCAGGTGGAAGGGTTCTCGACCGCTTCGCTCGGCCTGATGGGCACGGCTTGGGCCGGCGGCTTCGTCACCGGCTGTTTCTTTGCGCCGCGCATCGTGCGCCGCGCCGGACATGTGCGCGCCTTCGGCGCCTTTGCCGCGTCCGGCGCGATCGTGGCACTGCTCACCGGCCTGATCATCGACGAGTATGTCTGGATCCTGCTGCGTGCCTTTACCGGCTTCACCATGGCCGGCGCCTTCATGGTCATCGAAAGCTGGCTGAACGAGAAAGCCACCAACGAGAACCGCGGCACCGTCTTCGGCCTTTACATGATGGTCACCTATGCCTCGATCATGGGCGGCCAGATGATCGTCGCCGGCGGCGACGTGAAATCGGCGTCGTTGTTCATGATCACCGGCATCCTGTTTTGCCTGTCACTGATCCCGACGGCCGTGTCGACCGCCTCGCATCCCAAGCCGCTGCAGGACGTCAAGCTCGACGTCAAGGGACTCTACGCCAACTCGCCGGTGTCGGCGATCGCTTGCCTTTTGATCGGCATCGCCAACGGCGCCTGGGGCACGCTCGGCGCCGTCTACGGCGCCCGCATCGGAATCTCCACCGCCGAGATCGCCTTGATGATGAGCCTGGTGGTCGTCGCCGGCGCCGCCATGCAACTTCCGGCCGGGCGCCTCTCCGACAAGACCGACCGGCGTTTCGTGCTGGCCGGTGCCGCCTTCGGCGCGGCGCTGTTTGCGCTGCTCATCTTCCTGTTCGAGCCGCGCTCGGCGGTCTTCGTCCTCGTCTTCACCGCCGCCTACGGCGCTTTCGCCTACACGCTCTATTCGATCGCCGTAGCGCATGCCAACGACCACGCCCGGTCGGAAGATTTCGTCAAGGTGTCGGGCGGGCTGCTGCTGCTTTACGGCTTCGGCACCATGATCGGGCCGTTGCTGGCCGCCGCCCTGATGGGCTGGATGCGCCCGGAGGGCCTGTTCCTGGCGACAGCCTTCGCGCATCTGTCGCTGGCCGGCTACACGCTGCTGCGCATCAGCCGCCGCGCGCCGGTGCCGATCGGAGATCGCGATGCCTTCAAGACGCAGCCGGCCGACCGTTCGGTGACCCCCGAAGCATTGCGGCTCGATCCGAGAAGAAAAGCAGAAGCAAACAGTTGAGATTTGAAAAACTTTGCCTCACAAATGAGGCATGATGTTTTCCGACGCCTTCATGGCGATCGCCGATCCCAATCGGCGCCATCTTCTGGAAGAACTTCGACGCGGTCCGAAGACCGTCAACGAATTGGCGGCCGGGCTGCCAGTCTCCCGCCCGGCGGTATCACAGCATCTGAAAGTGTTGCTCGACGCCGGACTGGTCAATGCCAAGGCTGAAGGGACGCGGCGTGTCTATACGGTGAGCAATGCCGGCTTCCTCAGACTCAACATCTGGCTCGATCAATTCTGGGAAGCCTGATCCTCTTCGGTCAGCGGCCACAACGATCAGGTTTCCATCCGCAAAAACTTGCCGAGAAGATCGAGCAACACCCCGGTCCCATGCTCGCGTGTGCCGGACGTGTCATGGCCATCCAGGAAAGCGCCCTGCTCGGTCAGCACCAGGCGCGTGCTCTTGTCTTCGGCAAAAAGTTCGATCGTGGCCAGCGACACCGAAATTCTGATATCGCCGAACAGCATGTCGTAGCTGTAGACGATGCGCTGGTCGGGCACGATATCCCAGTAAGTGGCGGTGTAGACGTGGATCGGCCCATCCTTCGGCCCTCCGGCATTGATCTCCTTGCCGCCGACGCGAAAGTCCAGTTCGTATCGGCTGGGCATCGGGTTGCCCGGATCGGTGAACCAGTGCCGCTTGGCGTCCGGATTGCTGAGCGCGAAAAAGACCTTCGATGGCGCCGCGGGATAGAGGCGCTCGATAACGAAGGTGGAGTGGACGACGGAACGTTCGGTCATGGCTTGGGTCCTCGCTGGTCAACTCGATTGGTTCGGCGGAATGAAGACACCGTTGCGATAGGCAGCGCCGAAATAGACCTCGACACTGCGCAGCCGGTCGCCGCGAAACACGTGTAGCTCGGTGTTGCGGAAGGATTTTCCGTCCACCGTTTCGCAGCCATACAGAACGAAGGCGGCAGCCCCGTCTTCGCAAATCCGCTCGATCGTCATCGACCGGAACAGCTTGCCATTCGGCCAGCAGCGCTCGAAATAGGTCGTGCGATCGATGGCGTCGTCATAGGGGCTGGTGAAGGTGAAGTCGCCGGCCAGCGCTGTCTCCATCACGGCGCGGTCGCTGGCCTGAAAGGCCGCGAAATTGCCGCGGACGAGGTCGGATTTGCTCTTTGACATGGCATGCTCCTCTTCAATTCTCCGCAAGAAAATCGCCGAGCCGATCCAGCCGGCGTTCCCATGAGAGGCGCCGCTCGTTGATCCAGTGTTCGGCCGCGCGCAGCGCCTTCGGCTCGATCTGGCAGGTGCGCACCCGTCCGACCTTTTGCGTGCGCACGAGGCCGCTCGCCTCCAGGAGATTGAGGTGCTGGACGACCGCCGACAGCGACATCGCCAGCGGCTCGGCCAACTGGCTCACCGACGCCGGGCCGCGTGATAGCCGGTCGACCATCTGCCGCCGCGCCGGATCGGCGAGCGCCTGGAACATCAGGTCGAGTTGGGCGGGATCGTGCAGCATCGCGATCAGCCGTTGTTGTAGGGAAAGAACTTGAAGTAAGGCTGCGCCTCCTCGATCACCCTGGTGAAGGCGGCGCGCTGCAGCAGGCGGTCGTGATAGCGCTTCACGGCGGGATAGCTGTCGCCGAACGGCTCGACCTTGTTGGCATAGAAGAGCGCCGGAGACGCCGCGCAATCGGCCATGGTGAAGATATCGCCCACAGCCCATTCCCTCGACAGCATCTCCCGTTCGATGATGGCGTAGGAATTGCGCAGCTGGCTCCGCGCCTGCTCGACACCGAATGGATCGGTCTTGTCCTGCGGCCGCAACCTGTCGCCGACGATCTTCTGCATCGGCTCCTGCACATAGAAATCATAGAAGCGGTCGGCCTGGCGGACCGCCAGCGCCAGGTCGATGCCTTCGGGAACGAGGTCAATCGGTCCCGGATAGTGCGCGGCCAGATATTCCACGACGATGGTCGATTCCAGCACCGTCCGGTCACGCGCCTCGTCGCGCAGCGCCGGCATCTTGCCGGTCGGCGAAACCTTCAGAAAGGCCGCGCGCGATTGCTCGTTGCCTAGGTCGACGATGACGGGCGCAAAAGGCGTGGCGTTCTCGTAGAGCGCGATCAGCGGCTTCCAGCAAAAGGAGGCCAGCGGATGGAAATGCAGCGTCAGGGACATTCTTGTGCTCATCTGTTCTGTGGAAAAACTGAAGCATTTACTTAACTATTGCGGCAGGCCTCGCTCGTCAAGGCTCGCCCACGAAGTCTCAGCTGGATCGGACATGCTCGACAATGGCGGCTTCTATATCAGGCCAGTCATCCGGATGCAGTTCGTGACCGCCGCCTTCGACACGAAGGAGTTTCGCGCCGGCAACTGCTTGGGCCAAGGCCTCGCCATGCTCGACCGAAAAGATCGGATCCGACGTGCCGTGGATGACCAGAAGCGGCACCGCCAGTTCGTGCAGGCGACCCTTCCATTGGTCATTGCCCTTGAGCATGAAATGATTGGTGGCGCTGAGCAAGCCGCCGGACCTGGTATAATCCCGCTCGATGAACGCCCTCATCCCGGCCTCGTCGAACCGATGCGCGGTGCTGGCGGTCGCGCGTGCATCGCTGACCATGAAGTCGATGACCTGGCGGCGGTCCGCCCAGTCGACTTTGGCCCCATCGGCCGAATGCTCCATATAGACGTCGGTCGTTTGCGGCAGATGCGACGTGTCGGTCCCCACGGGCGAACTGCTGATCACGGTCAGCGAAGCGACGCGCAAAGGGTGCCGGAGCGCGACGAACTGCGCGATCATGCCGCCCATCGACATGCCCGCGACATGCCCCTTGCCGATGCCGTAACTGTCGAGAACGGTTATCGCGTCGTCAGCCATGTCGTCGAAAGTGTAGGGCGGCTGCCCCACCTGATATTTGGTCGACCGACCGGTGTCGCGATTGTCGTAGCGGATCACGTAAAGGCCGGCATTCGCGAGCTTCCGGCAAAACGCCTCCGGCCACCACAGCATCGAGGCCATCGCGCCCATGATCAGCAGCAGCGCCGGATCCGCCGGATCGCCAAAGGCTTCCGATACGATCTCGGGACGGTCTTTGCTCGTCATTTCATGGCCTCCTCATCTGCTTGCATTTTGCAATCGGTTGCACGATAATAAAACCGATACAATAATGCAACCGGTTTTTGTGGAGAAAATGGAATGACCCTCGATCGCCGGTCCGGCTGCCCGATCAACCTTTCGCTCGAGGTGTTCGGCGACCGCTGGAGCCTGATCATCCTGCGCGATATGATTTTCGGCGGCAGGCGCCATTTTCGCGAGCTGCTCAACGGCTCGATGGAGGGTATCGCCTCCAACATCCTCGCAGACCGTTTGAAGCGGCTGATGGAGCTCGGCATGCTGACCAAGGCGGACGACCCGAGTCATAAGCAGAAGGCGATCTACAGCCTGACCGAGATGGCCATCACGCTGGTGCCCATCCTGGCCCATCTCGGCGCCTGGGGCCGCGTCTGGCTGCCGACAAGCGAGGAACTCTCGATCCGCGCCGAACTCCTGGAAAAGGGCGGACCTCCAATGTGGGAGAAATTCATGGACGAATTGCGCCATGAGCATCTCGGCACCCCCCTCGACACAGCGCCCGGCTCCTCTGTCCGCGCGACGCTGCAGGCCGCCTATGAAGCGGTGGTTGCCGAAAAGGCCCGCAACGCCAGCCCGCCCGCCTGACCAACTATTTTCCCCGTTGAAAGGCCGGCTCTGCTACAAAGGATGGAAATCACACTTCACGGGATTGGATAGGCTCTTGGTTGAGAACTCTAGGGACACTGCCCGCGCGCGTGCCGATCTGCGCTTCAAGAAGCAGGAAGAGGCGGCGACGGTCCGGCAGAAAGCCATGGCCGAATACGTCGCCGAGAGCGATGCCCGCAAGGCCAAGACCGACAAGCTGCGGGCGCTGCGGCTGGCCAAGGAAGCCGAAGATCTAGCCAACGCGCCTGCCGCACCTGCCAAGAAGCCGGCCCGCGCCAAGAAAAAATAACCCCTCGTCTCTCCGCCAATGCCTTGCCCTGGATCGAGCGTCGTGACGCATCCGACAGGCACGCCTTCGTCCCGCTGCTTCGCGGGAAGCAATTTCAACCGAAAGCGGGATTGCCTGGTCCGGCTGGCCGGCGATGATTGGGCTGTTCAACAGGAGATTGCCATGACCGCGTTGCCGCTCGAAAAAGCCGTAGAGATCATCAATGCCGCCTTCGCCAAGGGCGCTGATCTCAAGCTCAAGCCGCTCGGCGTCTCGGTGCTCGACGCCGGCGGGCACCTGGTCGCCTTCCAGCGCCAGGACGGCGCCTCGTTCCTGCGCCCGCAAATGTCGGCCGGCAAGGCTTATGGCGCGCTGGCGATCGGCATGGGCTCGCGCAGGGTCGAGGCCTTCGCCAAGGAGCGCCCGCATCTGGTTGCCGGCATTTCCGACGTGTCGGGTGGACGCGTGCTGCCGGTCGTCGGCGGCGTGCTGATCCGCGACAAGGCAGGCAGTGTCATCGGCGCTGTCGGCATTTCCGGCGACACGTCTGACAATGACGAGGCGGCCGCGATTGCCGGCATCGAAGCCGCCGGCTTCGCCGCCGATCCGGGCTGAGGCTCCGGTCTAATTCAAATTGATGTCGCGGCTGGCCGACCGCATCGACACCGCGAACCCGGCCAGCACGTCGAACAGCGCGATGATCATCAGCGTGAAGAAGATGGAGTGCGCGGCACCCTTCACCAGCAGGAACTCGACCAGGAAAGCAACGAAGACAAGCGTCGACAACAGATGGTCCATGATCGAGGCGGTGGTGGTGCGCGCCGACTTCACCATTTCAAGGAACAGAAAAATCAGCCCGATCAGCACGATCAGGTCGCCGAGCGTCATCGAGAACACCCCGCCCGACATCATGCGGAACGAGAACATCTCGCTCGCCCACGGATCGTCGCCGCCGCCGAATATACCGAGCAGGCCGAGATTGTAGAGCACGAAAGGCACGATCAAAAGCGGGACGGCACCGAACATTTGGCGTCTCCATATGGGGGCACCTTCTGTAGAATGCTCCACAGGCACGGCGTCAAGATTTTTCGTGCGCGGCCGCAAACACGGTCGAATACCGGATGCAACAACCATGTCAGCCGGTTGCCCGGCCGACATGAAAGACGAGACAAAAAAGCTCAGCGCTTGAAGTAGCCGGCGCGCACGGCAAGGCCAAAACGCAAAAAGACCGGCCAGAAGCCGGTCTTTTGTAACTCGGTTGCTTGGGAAAAGCTGGTCTCAGCTTTCCTTGGGCGTCAGCACCTGGCGACCGCGATACATGCCGGTCTTCAGGTCGATGTGGTGCGGGCGGCGCATTTCGCCGGAGTTCTTGTCCTCGACATAGGTCGGGGCCTTGAGGGCGTCGGCCGAGCGGCGCATGCCGCGCTTGGACGGAGAGGTTTTGCGTTTCGGAACGGCCATGGATATGCTCCACTACATGGTCAAAAGCCCCGCCCGCCCTCGTGAAAGGGCCATGTCGGGGCCTAAATCTGAGAAAGTCGGGTGCCTATACACGCCTGACACCGTTTTGGCCAGCACTGTGGTGAATCTTTTTTATACCGGCTAGTCCAGGCAACCGACATAGGCGCCGGAGCGGCCGGCGCGCCGCTCGATCAGATTGGCGAGCCTTCTCAAGCCCGGCCCTGGTTTTGCCGGATTGCGGGCGATCGGATTGGGCAGCGTGACGGCGAGAAGGGCCGCCTGCCGTCTGGACAGCTGCTTTGCCGAAATGCCGAAATGGTGCCGCGCCGCCGCCTCGATGCCGTAGATGCCGGGCCCCCACTCGGCGATGTTGAGATAGATCTCCATAATGCGCCGCTTCGACATCACCGCGTCGAAATAGACGGCCAGCGGCAGTTCGACGACCTTGCGCACCGAGCCCAGCGGCCGCGACCACAGGAAGAGGTTCTTCACCGTCTGCATGGTGATGGTCGAGGCACCACGCGTCGCCTCGCCGGCCAGCGCATCGTCGACGACCCCCCTGAGCTCGCCAAGATCGACGCCGCGATGAAAGCAGAACTGCCCGTCCTCCGACATGATGACCGAATGGGCGAGCACAGGCGCGACATCATCGATCGACACCCAGCGCCGGTCGTAGCCGGAGAATGTCGCGAGATCCTTCAGCATCAGCGTCGACACTGGATGCACGAAGGACGGCAGGTAGAGAAAGGTCAGCACCACCGGGATGAGCGCCAGCACGGCGGCCACGACGATGCCGCGCCGGACCCAGCGCTTGAGACTGCGGCGGCTCACGCCTCGCGATCTCGTCGCCATGTCCAGCTTTTCGGTCTCATGATCGACGATCGGTTCCGCCAAGCCGCCCAACCCATGCCAGAGAACTCGCTTTGAAACTGGCTCCTGTGAGTCATGTGACGGTGTTTTCGAGGACCGGAGCGGAGCGTACCTTCGAGTACGTGAACACCGGAAGCGCGGAAAACGCCTTCAGATGACCGCAGGAGATGAGTTTCCAAACGGGCCCTTACCGCCCCGGCATAATGGCGCTTGCCTTCTTGCGCAACGTCTGAGTGTCGGCTACCGGTCCCGGCCATGACGAATGACGACGAAATGGCGTTCGAAATGGCGCTCATCAGGCGCGCGGCCGCCGTCGAGGTGATGCTGCGTCGCTTGCTCGACGACCGACCGCTTTCGGGTGAGATCGCTCGGCCCGATCGTCTGATGGCGGCGATGCGCCATGGCGTGTTGAACGGCGGCAAGCGCCTGCGCCCCTTCCTGGTCATGGAAAGCGCCGCCCTGTTTTCCGCCGATGGCGAAGCGGCGTTGCGCGTCGCGGCGGCGCTCGAATGCGTGCATTGCTATTCGCTGATCCACGATGACCTGCCGGCGATGGACGACGATGACCTGCGCCGCGGCCAGCCGACCGTGCACAAGGCCTTTGACGAAGCCACTGCCATCCTGGCGGGCGACGCCTTGCTGACTCTGGCCTTCGACATCATCGCCGGCGAAGCGACGGCGCTCCCGGCCGAACGGCGCGCAGCCCTGGTGCTGGCGCTCGCCCGCGCCGCCGGGGCCGGTGGGATGGTCGGCGGCCAGAAGCTAGACCTCGAAGCCGAGCAAGTGCGACCGGACGAGGCCGGCATCATAACGCTGCAGGCGATGAAGACCGGCGCGCTGATCCGCTTCGCCTGCGAGGCGGGTGCGATCCTGGCCGGCGCACAGTCGGATGACCTGGAAAGGCTTGCCGAGTTCGGTTCGGCGATCGGCCTGGCCTTCCAGCTCGCCGACGACCTGCTGGATGTGACGGCCGACGCCAAGCAGATGGGCAAGGCGACCGGCAAGGATGCCGCCGCGGGCAAGGGTACGCTGGTGGCCCTGCACGGCGCGGATTGGGCACGCAAGCAGCTCGACGGCCTCGTCGGCCAGGCGCACGCGCTGCTCGAGCCCTATGGCGAAAAGGCTGCCCTGCTGAAGGCCGCAGCGATCTTCGTCGCAACCCGTAACAGCTGACGGCAGGCTCATGTCGGTTGCGCGGTGCACCTGCGGTCCACCAACGAAATCTTAATGTAAATGAAGCGTAATCCCAATCCTTAGAATGATGCGTATGTGTTGGGGTTGCGCATGCCGGAATATTCTTCCTTTATCCGGTCCGTCCGGATACGTTATCTTTCAGGATTGTTGGTTTTCGCGCTGGCTTCAGCCGCCATCATGGTTGCGCTCAATCGCGTCAATTCCTTGCGCCATGAAATCGATGCGCTGAGCAGCAATCTCGTCATTTTCACCCGCGATCTGCGCAACGCCACCAGCTTCGCCGAGACAACCAGTTCCGCCTGGCGGATCGAGACGCGCGATGCGCTGACGGCTTCGGCGCGCGACCATTCCGAGCGGCTGACCGGCGAGATCGAGGCACTGACCGCCCAGCTCGCCGCGATCCGCCCGCGCCTGTCGGCCAAGACCGTCAACGAGCTCGCGGCCGCTTCGGTCAATGGCGACCTGTTCTGGTCGCCGCGTGACATGGTTCGCAACTTCAACCTGATGTCGGTGGCGCAAAAGACCGATGAATGGAGCACTCGCGAGATCCGCAACCAGAACGACCTGTTCGTTCAGCCCATGCTGGTGCGTGTCCGCACCGCGATGGACGACGAACGCCATCAGGCGGACGCGTCCAGCGACCGGCTGCTTTTGTGGGCAAGCGGCTTGTTGTTTGCCGTCCTAGGCATCGTCGCTTTCTGGATCTTCCGCCCGATGGAACAGGCGATCCGTCGCGCCTTTGCCCAGTCGGCCGAATCCTTGTTCAAGGCAGAGGCCGCCGACCGCGCCAAGTCGGAATTCCTGGCCAATATGAGCCACGAGATCCGCACACCGATGAACGGCGTGCTCGGCATGGCCGAATTGCTGGCCAAGACCGAGCTCAACCCGCGCCAGAAGACGTTCACCGACGTTATCGTCAAGTCGGGCAACGCGCTGCTCACCATCATCAACGACATCCTCGACTTCTCGAAGATCAATGCCGGGCAATTGACGCTCGACCCCGCCCCCTTCCGCCTCTCGGAAGCGGTGGAGGACGTGGCGACGCTTGTCTCGGCGCGCGTCGCCGAGAAGAACCTGGAACTCATCGTGCGCGTCGACCCCAGGCTGCCGGCCTATGTCGTCGGCGACGCCGGCCGCTTCCGGCAGATCGTCACCAACCTGGTCGGCAATGCGGTGAAATTCACCGAGAAGGGCCATGTGCTGATCGATGTCGGCGGCGAAACCGTCAACGACGTCGTCCAGCTCAAGCTGCGCGTCGAGGACACCGGCATCGGCATCCCGGCCGAGAAATTGCAGAACGTGTTCGAGAAGTTCGCTCAGGTCGATGGCTCCTCGACCCGCCGTCACGAAGGTACCGGCCTTGGGCTCGCCATCGCCGCCCGCCTCGTCGACCTGATGGCCGGCAAGATCGGCGTCGAGAGCGAGATCGGCCGCGGCTCCGTCTTCTGGTTCGCCGTGCCGCTGCCGGTCCACCGTGCCGAGGCGCGCGACGCCATCGTGCCGGTCGACGTCACCGGCGCGCGTGTGCTGGTCATCGACGACAATCCGGTCAACCGCGAGATCCTGCTAGAACAGCTCAGAAGCTGGAGCTTCGACTGCGCCGCCGCCGAAAGCGGCGCGGTTGGCCTCGCCTTCCTCGATCGCGCCTGCCAGCTCGGCGCCAGCGTCGACTGCATCATCCTCGATTATCAGATGCCCGGCATGAACGGCGCCGATGTCGCCCGGGCCATCGCCGCCGACAGCCGGCTGTCCACCATCCCAGTCGTTATCCTGACCTCGGTCGACCAGGTCGATTTCGGCAAGATGATCATCGACTTCGGTATATCGGCGCATCTGACCAAGCCGGCGCGCTCGGCGGTCCTGCTCGGCACCGTCATCTCGGTCATCCAGAAGGCGCGCTCGCAGGTCGGCAAGGCGCACTTCATTCGCGAACCGATCCAACCGATGCCTCAGCCGGCTCCGCCGGCCTTCACGGTTATCCGCGGCCCCGCCATGCCGATCGCGGCAGTGCCGGAATCGAATGCCGCGCCGAACAGCCCGATCGACATCCTCATCGCCGAGGACAATGACGTGAACCAGATGGTGTTCGGCCAAATCCTCAATGGGCTGGGCTTGAGCTACCGCATCGCAGGCAATGGCCGCACCGCGGTCGAGATGTACCGGTCGCTGCATCCGAGGCTGGTTCTGATGGACGTCTCGATGCCGGAAATGAACGGCTACGAGGCGACACGCGCCATTCGGGCGATCGAGGCGTCGTCGGGTGGCCACATCCCGATCATCGGCGTCACCGCGCATGCGCTGAAGGGCGACCGCGACAAGTGCATCGAGGCCGGCATGGACGACTATCTGCCCAAGCCCGTTTCGCCCGATCGCCTCGGCGCCAAGATCGGCACCTGGCTAAGCGAGACGGTGGTGGCCAAGACGGCCTGAACTCCGTCCGGCGTCAGACGGTTGCGTCCAGATGGTAGCGTCGCATCCAGTCGAGGCTTGTCGCGTCGGCGAGCTTCGCGACACCCGGTTTCACATCCCCGGCGTTCGGCGACTGTACGCCCAAGGCCTGACAGATGGAAATCAGTGTCGCCGCCGGGCTGCTTGAAAGCCGCTCGTAGCCAATCCGCAGCGGCGTTATGTCTTGCTCGGCGAACCATGTGTTCCACGCTGCGTCATAGGCTTCGAGCTCGGCGACTTCGTCCCTGATACGCTGGAAGTCGTACCGCGGTTCTCCTGGCGATCCGACCCTTTCGATCTCCGTTCCATCGGGAGCGACGTGCCAAAGGCCGGTCTGCTCCGCCTTGACCAGGGAGACAGCCTGCGCAAGCTTGTTCTCACGCGACAGATGCACGTAGAGAACGCGACCGAAAGCCTTTTCGAAACGCGCTTTGCCCGACGCAAGCCCCGGAAAAATCCGGTCGAGGATCGCTGAAAGCTCGTCCAGGTTTTCCCGCATCAGGCGCAGACCGAAGATTTCCGTACCACCCTTGCCGGCATCGATCGCCGCATTGAGATAGGCAAGCTGGAATTCAAGCTCGCCCATCGTGTCGCGAGGCGGCAGGTTCCATTCTTCGGCCCACTCCAACACATCCTCCCGCCGATAGAATGAGTGTGGATCGCCGGTCGTTCCAGTGGCCGCCAGCAATTTGCACAGCAAGGTGCTGCCGGTTCTGGGCGTGCCGCAGATAATGTACGCGTCGAACATCGCTGTCCCAGTAGCTGTCGAAGGCGGGCCAGCCCACCGGCCCGGCGCCGCTATAGCTGAAATCGTTGCTGGATACGATGGGCACATTCCAACGGCGTGTGCCCCGTGCAGCCCAACCCTCCTCGGCTACCGGTTGCGCACCACCACGCAGGCGCCACCGATGCTTTGCAGTTTCTGGCAGATGACATTGGCGGCGGCGCGGTCGTCGACGCCGATCCGGACCGCGTAGATGCCGCGCCGGCCGATCGGCGTACGCACTCGGCTGACCACCGGATCATGCCCGGCAAGCAGGGCTGGAAAACGGCCCCGTACCCTGAGCCATTGGCTGATCGCGGCGCTGCGGCGGAAATTGCCCGCCACCTGAATGCCCCATGGCTTGATGTTGATTGAGGCCATCGCCACGGTTCTGGACATGATCACCGGCAGCTTGCGGCAGGCGACCGCGAAATCCAGCTTGGCGTCGAGTGGCTCGACTTTGCCGGCATAGGCCCGGTCGGTGAACTTGTCGACCGGCTCGCCCATCACGTCGAAGACATAGCTTTCCGTCTCCATCGGCAGGAAGCCACCGGAATTCAGCCAGCGCGACACCCGGCTCTCGCCGGCATTGTAGGCAGCGGCCGCCAGACCGAGATTGCCATAGCCGGCCTTCATTTCGGCGAGATATCTGGCCGACGCCGGAATTGCCTGGTTGATGTCGAAGGAATTTTCCAGCCCCCGCATCTTGGCGGTGCCCGGCATGAACTGGGCAATGCCTTCGGCGCCGACAGGGCTCACGGCGTTGGGATCGAACCGGCTTTCCTTCCAGATCAGGCGGGCGAAGAAATCCCGGGGCAGGCCGTTCTGGTCGGCATGCGCCTGGATCAGGTTACAGACCTTGTCGATCAGCCGCTGCTTGGCCGATTGCGGTGGATCCGCCTGGGCAAGCGTCGACCAGGCCATACCACACAGGAAAATCAGCGCCACCCACGGGAAACGCCGCATCTGGCTTACTCTGCCGCGGCTTTGCCGCCCCGACCGAAGCGCTGGTCAATATAGTCGGCGACCATTTTCTCGAAATCCGCCGCGATCGACGGCCCGCGCAGCGTCGCCGCCTTCTTGCCGTCGACGAAGACCGGCGCGGTCGGCGTCTCGCCGGTGCCGGGCAGCGAAATGCCGATATCGGCATGCTTGGATTCACCGGGACCGTTGACGATGCACCCCATCACCGCGACCTTGAGGTTCTCGACGCCCGGGTATTTCTCCCGCCACACCGGCATGTTCTTGCGCAGGTCCGCCTGGATGTTCTGCGCCAGTTCCTGGAACACGGTGGAGGTGGTGCGGCCGCAGCCCGGGCAGGCCGCGACGATCGGCACGAACTGCCGGAAACCCATGGTCTGCAGCAGTTCCTGCGACACCTGCACCTCGCGGGTGCGATCGCCATTGGGCTCCGGCGTCAGCGAGATGCGGATGGTATCGCCAATGCCTTGCTGCAAGAGGATGCCCATGGCCGCGGAAGACGCGACGATGCCTTTGGAGCCCATGCCGGCCTCGGTGAGGCCGAGATGCAGCGCATGGTTGGAACGGGTCGCAAGCTCGGTGTAGACGGCGATCAGGTCCTGCACGCCGCTGACCTTGGCCGACAGGATGATTTTTTCGCGGCCAAGACCAATTTCCTCGGCCATCTCGGCCGACAGGATCGCCGACTGCACGATTGCCTCGCGCGTCACTTCCTGCGCCGTCAGCGGGAAACCCTTGTCCTGGTTGTCGTCCATCAGCCGCGTCAGGAGCTCCTGGTCAAGCGAGCCCCAGTTGACGCCGATGCGCACCGGTTTGTCATGTTTGATCGCCATCTCGACGATCGCCGCGAACTGCCGGTCCTTCTTATCCTTGAAGCCGACATTGCCGGGATTGATGCGGTACTTGGCCAGCGCCTCGGCGCAAGCCGGATGATCGGCCAGGAGCTTATGTCCGATATAGTGGAAATCGCCGACCAGCGGCACGTTGATGCCAAGCCGCTGCAGCCGCTCATGAATGCGCGGCACGGCGGCGGCACTTTCATCGCGGTCGACGGTGATGCGCACGATCTCGGAGCCGGCGCGGTGCAGCGCCGCGACCTGCGCGACTGTCTGGTCGATATCGGCCGTGTCGGTGTTGGTCATCGACTGAACGACCACCGGCGCGCCGCCGCCGACGACCACGCCGCCGACATCGACGCCGACCGAGGTGCGGCGGGGGAAGGGAGAAGAAAAATATCCGGTCATGCCGGCAGCCTTTTGTCTCTGGAGCGCTATGCGTCTCTCTGAAGCGCGTGCGTCCACCTGGACGCACAAGCCGGGGCCGATGCGTTGAAGTCCGGCATGAGGTGGAGGAGCAAAGATGGCTTGTCAATGGCGACAGGTCGCCACTGGCAGCAATTGGTCCCGGCCGGGACCTGAAACAGCACACGAGCTGGCAGCGGCCAAGCGGGCAAGATGGGTCCGAAGGATATTAGTTTCCGCTTATGGTGCAGCGCTGAAAATCGCAATCACTGCACCGGCGGCTGGCGCCGCCGGCAAGGAAGACCGCCAGTGGTGAGCGGCTATGTCAGGTGAGGATCAATGCGTGGTTGGTTGCGCCCTCAGTTTCTCAATCGCATCCTTGAGTGCCAGCTTGCGTCGCTTGAGATTCCCGATTTCGAGGTCATCAACCGACGGGTGATTCATCGCGTCATCGATTTCGCGTTCGATGTCGCCGTGTTTCCGCTGCAACTCATCAAGATGGGATGCAAGAGACATGATTGGTTCTCCCTTTCATGGTTTCCTCGATTGCAGCCGCCAAGGCACGTCCACCGCAGGTCGTATCTGTGACGGCACAATGACAGTGTGCCACCATCGAGCAGCGATGTCGAATGCTGCGTGGTAGCATTCCACGACAACGTGAAATGTGATATGGGCTGCGCGCCGGTGGCAGAAATTGCCGCCCCCGCCCAACCAGGCCCAGTTTTGGGCGCCGCAGACGTGCAGACGGTAGAGAATGTCCGATCAGGAACAGGCCGATACTCGCCTCGAATTTTCCCGGCTGAAGCAGGAACACGCCGATTTCGATGCCGCGATCAACGCGATGATCGCCATGAATTGCGACCCGCTGCAGATCCAGCGCATGAAAAAGAAGAAGCTGTTCCTCAAGGACCGACTGATGAAGCTGGAAGACAGGATCATTCCAGACATCATCGCCTGAGACGGAATCGCGCCGCCGGCACTTTCCGCCTATGCGCCGATCGAGAGCCCGGCGGCGCGGCCGCGCAGCAGGCCGATGAGATCGGCGGTCCGCTCCTCCGACGTATCGATCGGAACCACCAGGCACATCGTCGCCTCGACCTTGCCTGGCGCTGAAAAGACCGGCACGGCGAGGCATTTCGTATAGGCGTCGACCAGGCCCGAGGTGACGCAGTAGCCGGTCACCCCTGCCTTTGCGATGTCGGCGATGAAATCGTCGAGCCGCAGCTTGCGCCCGTCAGGCAGCACGAGATCGTCATCAGACACCATGGCTTCGATCGCAACTCTATCCAGCCCCGCAAGCAATAGCCGGCCAGACGCGGTCCAGGGCAGCGGTATCTGCAGGCCGGTGGCCGAACTGATGCGGAACGGCCTGGTACCAGGGCTGGAATGGACGATCGTATAGCGGCCGCTCTGCAGCATGCACAATTCCGAGGTCTCGCCCGTCTCGCGCGACAGATGGTCGACCTCCTGGCGCCCGCGCCGCAACAGGTCGTTGCCGCGCACATAGTCCATTCCGTAGAGGTAGAGCTTCTTGCCGAAATAGACGCGATTGCCGTCGCCGGCCATTTCCAGAAGGCCGGCGTCGACCAGCGACCGCACCAGCGTGTAGGTGGTCGAACGCGGCGCATTGACGCCCTTGGCGAGATCGCCAATCCCGATCGCACGCTGCGTCATGTGAAGGAACTCCAGGATCTCCAGGACCCGGTTGAGGCCCTTTTCACGGGACCCCGGCGCCTTCTCGTCGGCCGAAGCAGCCAAAACACTACCATCTTGCATTGTCGATTCCCGGTGCTAGTATCTGTCTTGTACAGGATACATGCGTCTCTTGTAAGAGACAATCTTTGATAATCACTGCCGCGTGTATGGGCTGTGCATAGGGGAACACAACACGAAAGGAGGTCGCCGTGAACGACACATCCGGAAGACGTGATTTTCTGAAATTGGGAATGGCGGGACTTGCCACGGCCGGCGTGCTGGCAGCCGTCGATGCGCAGAAGGCCGCCGCACAGGCCGCATCCGACAGCCTGCTGCGCACCGTGCTCGACAGAGGCAAGCTGATTGTCGGGACCGGCAGCACCAACGCGCCCTGGCATTTCGAGAACGATGCCGGCGAACTGGTCGGCATGGATATCACCATGGGCCGCATTCTCGCCAAGGGCCTTTTCGACGACCCGACCAAGGTCGAGTTCGTCATGCAGGATCCGGCCCAGCGCATTCCCAACGTGACCACCAACAAGGTCGACATCACCATTCAGTTCATGACCATGACGGCGCAGCGCTCGCAACTGATCAATTTCTCCCGGCCCTACTATGTCGAAGGCGTTGCCTTGCTGACCCTGCCGACCGCCGAGAACAAGACCTTCGACAAGCTGCTGGCCGGTGGTTCGGCGACACGCATTTCCATCCTGCAGAATGTCGACGCCGAAAGTTCCGTCCACTACGCTCTGCCGCAGGCCCAGGTGTTGCAGATCGACACCCAGGCGAACGTGCTGCAGGCGTTGGAGTCCAAGCGCGCCGACGCCGCCGCGGTCGACCTGTCCACCGTGCGCTGGCTCGCCTCGCGCAATCCCGACAAGTATTTCGATGCCGGCAAGAGCTGGTATTCGATGCTTTACGGCGCCGCACTGCGGCAAGGCGATTTGGACTGGCTGACCTTCGTCAACCAGACTTTCACCATCGCCATGTTCGGCCATGAATCGGCGCTCTACGACGCCGCCTTCAAGGACTATTTCGGCCAGGAGCCGCCGGCGCGTCACCCCGGCTTCCCGGTCATCTGATCCCGGATTGCGGAAGGGTGGCGTTGTCGCCCTTCCGTTATCGACTCGACGTCCTTCACACCGAGGCGGATGCATGGGCTATGCCCTCAATTTCAACCTGATCTGGCGGCATTTCGACAAGCTCTGGGGCGGCCTGCTGCTCAGCCTCGAGCTTGCCGTGATCTCGATCGCCATCGGCGTTGTCATCGGGCTGGTGCTCGCTGTCTGGTACGTCTCGGCCGGACGCGTGGTGCGGGCGGTGATCGCCGCCTATGTCGAATTCATCCGCAATGTGCCGCTGATCCTGCTGGTTTATCTCGTCTTCTACGGCCTGCCGACCGTGGTCGACCTGGCCTACAGCGCACCAACCTCGTTTGTATTGACCCTGTCGGTCTATAGCGGCGCCTATCTGGTCGAGGTGTTTCGCTCCGGGCTCGAGGCTGTCCCGCGCGGCCAGCTCGACGCCGGCAAGGCGATCGGCCTGACCCCGTGGCAGAGGCTGTTGCACGTGCGCCTGCCGACCATGCTGCGCATCACGCTGCCGGCGCTCTCCAACACCTTCATCTCGCTGTTCAAGGACACCTCGATCGCCTCGGTCATCTCGGTGCCCGAACTCACCTTCGGCGCGCAGTGGATCAACTTCAACACGTTCCGCATCGTCGAGGTCTACCTGGTCACCACGGCGATGTATCTGGTAACCGGCTATGCGCTGCTTTTCGGGCTGCGGCTCGTCGAGCGCCGGTTCAGGGCGGCGCGCTGACATGCTTGGCCAGATCCTCTACGCACTGCCCTTCCTTGCCCAGGGCTTCGCCGTGACCTTGTGGGTCTCGCTGTTGGTGGTGGTGCTGTCGCTCATCGCCGGCGTCCTGCTGGGCGTCGGCCTGGTCTATGGTCCCGCCCCTTTGCGCTGGGCGGTGCGCATCTTCTCGGACACCATTCGCGGTATTCCGATCCTGGTGCTGATGTTCTTCGTCTATTACGGCCTGCCTGCAATCGGGCTGCATCTGCCATCGTTCTGGGCCGCGGTGTCCGCGCTCACCCTGTTCAAGACGGCGCAGGTCATCGAGTATCTCAGGGGCGCGGTCGGCTCGATCCCGAAGGGACAGTCCGAAGCCGCGATGGCGATCGGGCTGACCTTTCGCCAGAGGCTCACCTACGTCATCTTTCCGCAGGCCTTCAGGCGCTTCCTGCCGCCCTGGATCAATGGCGTCACCGACGCGGTCAAGGGCAGCGCGCTGGTGTCGCTGCTCGGCATCACCGATTTGATGCAGGCTATCAACCAGGTCATCGGCCGCACCTATGAAGCGATGCCGCTCTATATACTGGGCGCGCTCCTCTATTTCGCGGTCAACTACGCACTCTCGCTCGCCAGCCGGCGGCTCGAGCGGCGTTTCTCCTTCATCCGGGAATAGCAACGATGTCCGAAGCCCCAAACGCCAGTCCCGCGCTGCTCGACGTGCGCGATGTCTCCAAGGCCTTCGGCGCCGTCGACGTGTTGCGCTCCGTCAGCCTTCAGGTGAAGCGCGGCGAAGTGGTGACCGTCATCGGCCCTTCCGGCAGCGGCAAGACCACGCTGCTGCGCTGCGTCAACTTCCTGGAGAGCTACGACAGCGGCTCGATCCGCATCGACGGCAAGGAGGTCGGTTTTCGCGAAGCCGGAACGCGTCAGCGCCGTAGCGAACGCGATCTTGCCGCCATGCGCGCCGAGACCGGCATGGTGTTCCAGAGCTTCAACCTCTTCCCTCACCTGACGGCGGCCGGCAACATCATGCTGGGTCTGACCAAGGTGCGCGGAAAAAAGGACGCCGAGGCACGATCGATCGCCGAACACTGGCTCGGGCGCGTCGGCCTTGGCCACAAGGCCGACAGCCTGCCGGCCGAACTCTCCGGCGGCCAGCAGCAGCGCGTCGGCATAGCCCGCGCCGTGGCCATGGAACCGAAGATCCTGCTGCTCGACGAGATCACCTCCGCGCTCGATCCCGAACTTGTCGGCGAGGTGCTGGCCGTGGTGCGCAGCCTCGCCGAGGATGGCATGACCATGCTGATGGTAACCCACGAAATGGCCTTTGCCCGCGACGCTTCTAGCCGCATCGTCTTCATGGCCGATGGCGGCGTCAGCGCCGTCGGGCCGCCGAAGGAGATCCTCGCGGCGGAGACCAGCAACGAACGCCTCCGTACTTTCCTGGCGCGCTTCCGAGCCTCGCATTTCTAAACTCAGGCGGCCAAAGCCGCCCAAGGAGCCTTCATCCATGACGCCTTATATCAGGCTCGCCGAACTCGGCCTGACGTTGCCCGAGCCGCCGACGCCGATCGCCAACTTCGTCACCCATGCCGAGAGCGGGCGGCTGATCTTCCTCTCCGGCCAGGGGCCCCTGCGCGCCGACGGCACGCTCTGCACCGGCAAGGTGGGCGAGGACGTGACGGTCGAGCAGGCCTATCAGCATGCCCGGCTGACCGGGCTCAACCTGCTTGCCGTCATGCATGCCGCCGCCGGCGATCTCGGCCGTATCGTACGCGTCGTCAAGCTGCTCGGCTTCGTCAACGCGACGCCGACCTTCAGCGACCATCCGAAAGTGGTCAATGGCTGCTCGGACCTGTTCGCCGATGTCTTCGACAAGATCGGCGGCCATGCCCGCTCGGCGATCGGCGTCGGCTCGCTGCCTGGAAACATCACCGTCGAAATCGAAGCGGTCGTCGAGATCGCCGCCTGACCTGCCACCCACGGGATTAGCTCACATGAAAACCTCTTCCGACACCGGCTCCAACACCACCATCCGCGAACGGCTGGGATTGCGGCCGATCATCAACGTCTCGGGCACCATGACCGCGCTCGGCGCCTCGATCATCGTCCCGGAAGCGATCTCCGCCATGGCTGAAATGGCCTCGCAATGGGTGGAAATGGACGATCTGCAGCGCGCCGCGAGCACGGTCGTCGCACGCCTCACCGGCGGCGAGGCCGGCTTCATCACCGCCTGCTGCGCCAGCGGCATCACCATGGCGATCGCCGGTGCGATGACCGGAACCAGCCTGCTCGCCATCGAGCGCCTGCCCGACGACACTGGCGACCTCAAGTCGGAGGTCGTCATCCAGCTCGGCCACATCGTCAATTACGGCGCCCCGATCGACCAGTCGGTCCGCGTCGCCGGCGCCAGGGTGGTGCCCGCCGGCACGGTCAGCGTGACCCAGGACTATCATGTAAGCGAGGCGATCAACGAGCGCACGGCGGCGGCCCTCTACGTCGTGGCCCACCACACGGTGCAATACGGCATGCTGTCGCTGGAGGAATTCTGCGATATCTGCCACGCCAAGGGCGTGCCGGTGATCGTCGACGCCGCGTCCGAGTATGATCTGCGCGGTTTTCTGGCGCGCGGCGCCGATGTCGTCATCTACAGCGGCCATAAATTCCTGAGCGGGCCGACCAGCGGCATCGTCACCGGCCGCAAGGATCTGGTGCGGGCCGCCTATCTGCAGAACCGCGGCGTTGCGCGCGCCATGAAGGTCGGCAAGGAAAGCATCGCCGGCACCATGGCGGCACTCGAAGCCTGGGAGAAGCGCGACCATGCCGGCATCCGCCGGCGCGAGGAAGCAGCACTGAACCTGTGGAAGGACGCGCTGCAGGGACTGCCCGGCATCGCCGCCATCATCATTCCCGACCCCACCGCCAATCCGCTCGACCGGCTGCAGATATTCGTCACGCCGGAGAGCCGCTTCACCGCCGCCGGTCTTGCCTCGGCCCTTGCCGCCGGCTCGCCGCCGATCATCGTGCGCAACCACGAGGTCGAGCGCGGCCATTTCTTCCTCGACCCCTGCAACCTTCACCCCGGCGAGGCGGAGATTGTCGCCGAACGTCTGCGCGCCGTGCTGACGGCGAAGGAGCGCCCGGCCGACGCGATGAAGGTCGCCCGCAAGGATTCGTCAGGCGTCTTGCGCTGGCCGGATTGATTGCTAAACCGACCATGCCGAAGGCATCGGCTGATCACGCGACTGTGAACAGCCGGAATTTGCCCACGCGGGAATAAATCCTCTCTTCAACAAGTCTCCTCGACATACGCCACGGCTGGCGTGAGGAGACTGGCATGCCCCATCATTGCGAACACAGCGAACACGGCTGCGGCGTCAGCCGCCGTCATGCGCTGCCGAGCATGATCGTCATCAGTCCCTTCTCCATGGCGCCCCTCCTTTTCATAGCGCCCCTCATAGCGCTTGACACTGGTGACGCAGATGAATTCACTTTCAGCAAGGCAGACGACTTTGCCCGTTTCCGGGGGCTTTGCTCCTGCAAGCCAGGCAAAATCGCTGTCGCATCTTGAGGCGGCACGGCCTGTCCGCTCCGGAGGGGATCATGGTGCTGCTTTGAGCGACAAGGCCCTGGCAGAGCGCTTCAACCAGGTGGTGCTGCCGCATCTTGGCGACGCGCTGGCGCTTGCCCGCTGGCTGACCGGCAATGCCGCCGACGCCGAGGATGTCGTTCAGGACGCCTGCATCAAGGCGCATGCGGGCATATCAGGCTACGCCGGCGGCAATGCCCGTGCCTGGCTGCTGACCATCGTGCGCAACACCTCCTACACCTGGATGGCGCGCAACCGGCCGCGCGGCATGATGGCCGTCGGCGACCTCGGCGATCTCGACGACATGGCGGCGGCCCATGGCACCAGCCTGCCGCACGAGGACGGTCCGGAAGCGAGCCTGATCGCCAGGGCCGACACGGCGGCACTGGAGGCTGCGATCGCTGCCCTGCCGCAGCCGTTTCGCGAAACGCTGGTGCTGCGCGACATCAACGGCCTCAGCTATCGCGAGATAGCGGCCATGCTCGACGTGCCGATGGGTACGGTGATGTCCAGGCTGGCCCGCGCCCGCGGCCTGCTGGCGTCCGAACTGGGGAGAGCGCCATGACCGGCCATGACGATGGACTGCCCAATGATCCCGAAGGTGTCAGACTGATGATCCACGCCCTTGTTGATGGCGAGCTTGATGCGGCGGCGGCCCTTGCGGTGGAGCGTCGCATCGCCGCCGATCCCCGGCTTGCCGCCGAACATGCCCGCATCCTTGCCTTGCGAGGCGCGGTCAGCCGCCTGCCGCGCCCCGACGTGAGCGACGCCTTTCGGGCCCGCATCGCGGCGATCGGCATGGCCAGCACCGAGCAGCCGGCGACAGCCGAGGCAGCAGAGCCGCAGCGCGGCACGCCGTCGGCGCTGCCGGGCTTGATTGCCGGCGCTGGCGTCGGCCAGCGGCGTGAAGCCGGGACGCGTCCTTCGCTGGCGCGGAGATCGCCGAGGGCAAGCCGCTTCGGCTCGTTCGACTGGCGCGCCATGGCGGCATCGATCATGATCAGCGCGGTGCTGGCCAGCGGCGCGACGCAATGGGTAATGTTCAACGGCGCCGAAGACGGCTTGGCCGCGGCCGTCGCCAGCGGCCATCGCCGCAGCCTGCTCGCCGCGAGCCCGATCGACATCGTCTCCTCCGACCGCCATACGGTCAAACCCTGGCTGGACGCCCGCATCGGCGTCTCGCCGCCGGCGCCGGATCTTGCCCAGGAGGGTTTCGCTCTTATCGGCGGCCGGGTCGAGGTGATATCGGGCCGGCCGGTACCGGCACTGGTCTACCGCCACCGCGAGCACCTGATCACCCTGATCGCCGAACCGCAGCAGGGCGGCAAGACCACCCAGCCGGACGATCTTTCCTCCGGCGGCTTTTCGATGGTGCACTGGAGCGACGGCGCCTTCTCCTATTGGGCGATCTCCGACATGGAGCGCCCCGAGCTCGACGACTTCGTCGCTCGCTTCCGCAAGGCGGCGGCATGAGCCGGAATGTGGCCGTCGGCATCTCGCCGATGGCCTGAAATCCTTGCGGCCCCGCGCGAATTCCGCTAAGGCGCGCCTTTGTCGCCGGGGAGCAGAAGCTTGGACGATCAACGCGCCGACGTCGCCATCATCATGGGCAGCCAATCCGATTGGGCGACGATGCGCCAGGCAGCGGAGACGCTGGAGGCGCTTGGTGTGCCCCACAAACGGCTGATCATCTCGGCGCACCGCACGCCCGACCGGCTTTACGAATTCGCCAAAGGCGCCAAGGCCGCCGGCTACAAGGTCATCATCGCCGGCGCCGGCGGTGCCGCGCATCTGCCCGGCATGACGGCGGCGATGACACCACTGCCGGTGTTCGGCGTGCCGGTGGAATCGAAGGCGCTGTCGGGCCAGGATTCGCTGCTCTCGATCGTCCAGATGCCGGCCGGCATTCCTGTGGGAACGCTGGCCATCGGCAAGGCTGGTGCGGCCAACGCCGCCCTGCTGGCCGCCGCCGTGCTGGCGCTCAACGACGACAAGCTTGCCCAGCGCCTCGATGCCTGGCGCGCCTCGCAGACCGCCAAGGTCGCGGCCGAACCGACGGATACGCCGTGAGCCTGCCCGCCGGATCGACCATCGGCATCATTGGCGGCGGCCAGCTTGGCCGCATGCTGGCAATGGCCGCCGCCCGGCTCGGCTATCGCACCATCGTGCTGGAGCCTCAACCGGATTGCCCGGCGGCACAGGTCGCCAACCGGCAGATTACGGCCGCCTATGACGATCCGGCAGCACTTGCCGAACTGGCGGCTGCAAGCGCCGTCGTCACCTACGAGTTCGAGAACGTGCCGGTCGCCGCCGCAACCGCGCTTGCCGCCAAAGTGCCGGTCTATCCGCCGCCGCGGGCGCTTGACGTGGCGCAGGACCGGGTGAGCGAAAAGACATTCCTCAACGGCATCGGCATCGCCACCGCCGCGTTCCATCAAGTCGACACCGACGACGAGCTGGCGGCGGCGCTGAAGGCCTTCGGCGGCAGCGGCATCCTGAAGACGCGGCGAATGGGTTACGACGGCAAGGGCCAGCGCGTCTTCCGCAACATGGAAGCCGGCGGTTTCGCCGGCACCTGCGAGGGGATGGGCAATGTGCCGCTGATCCTGGAAAGCTTCGTGCAGTTCGAGCGCGAGATTTCCGTCATCGCCGCGCGAGGGCTGGACGGCACTGTCGCCGCCTACGATCCAGCCTGGAATGTGCACCGCGACGGTATTCTGCACACATCGACCTTGCCGGCCGGCGTTGCGCCGGCGACCGCGCGGGACGCGAAAGACGCGGCGACGAAAATCCTGTCGGCGCTCGACTATGTCGGCGTCATCGGTGTCGAGTTCTTCGTACCGGCCGACGGCTCCCTGCTGGCCAACGAGATCGCGCCCCGCGTCCACAATTCCGGCCATTGGACCGAAGCCGCCTGCATCGTTTCGCAGTTCGAGCAGCATATCCGCGCCATTGCCGGCCTGCCATTGGGAAGCTCGAACCGTCATTCCGATTGCGTGATGGAGAACCTGATCGGCGACGACGTGCTGCGCGTTCCCGCCTTGCTCGCCGAGCCCGACCTGATGCTGCACCTCTACGGCAAGGCCGAGGCCCGGCCCGGTCGCAAGATGGGTCATTTCACCCGCATCAGCCGCCGCGGCTGATACCAGACACGCCTATTGCACCTCGTCGCTGTCCGCGTCGGGGCTGGCGCAACTTGCATCGCCTTCCTCGCAATTGGCGGAGGCGGCGAGCTGCTTGATGCGATCATTGGTCAGCCTGGTCAGGCATTGCGAGACCTCCATCGCATGGATGGACCCGCCCTGGCTGGCGGCGGTGTTATGCGCGCATTCGGCATCCCGGAAGCTGATCCAGGCGCGTTGTGCCACCTGAAGCAATCTCTTGCCATCGGCATCATCGGAGCCAATCAGCGCCTGGTAGGCCGCATTGAGCCTGGCGTCGGCCGCCTGATAGTCCTCGCCGGCACAGATATTCATCATCTGCTGGCTGTCGTCGGAGCGGTCGCATTCTTGCCCTCGGGCAGCCGAGCTCGCCGCCAGGATGACGAGGCAGGAGGAGAGGAATATTCGGCGCATGGTCGTTCCCAAATCGCTTGCGATGGACGACATCATCCCAGCCGGCTCATGGCCGCGCAATGCCACGGGGCCGACATGGCGGATATTTGATGATATCGGGACGCGGAGCGCGCTTGCGGTTGACTTACGGTTGACATGGGCAAGTCTCCTCGTTTATGAGCCACCCACCGTTCAAAAGGCGCGTCTTCTGGCGCGCCTTAAAAATTCGACCCCGAACCGGGTCCAGACCGACAGGCAAGACCATGAAGATCAAGAATTCGCTCAAGGCGTTGAAGGCGCGTCACCGCGACAACCAGCTGGTTCGCCGCAAGGGCCGCGTTTACATCATCAACAAGACCGCCCCGCGCTACAAGGCGCGCCAGGGTTGAGTTTTCGGCCGGAGGCTTTTTCGTCTCCGCCCACTGATGCTTGTCGGCCAGCCGACCTTCCCACGCTAAAATCACTTTGATGTTCCGCCGCCCGGGATTAAACTCGGGCGATGCGGATTCTTTTTGTATTCTTGACGACTTTGCTGGTTTCCGGCGTCATCCCCCTGCCGGCCCAAGCCGGTGATCGGCCGATCGCGGTGGCGGCCGCGGATGGTCAGCCGGCGCCCGCCGATGCCCAGCCAGCGGCTCCGGACACTCCGGCCACGCCGATGACGAAACAGGCCCGGCTCGACAAATTGTTCTCCGACCTGAAGCGCGAGCGCAACGAAAAGGCCGCCGAGCGCATCGCCGGCAGCATCTGGAACGAATGGTTCCAGTCCGGCAGCGCCTCGATCGACCTGATGATGCAGTGGTCGCAAAAAGCGATGAATGATCAGAAATTCGACGTCGCGCTCGATTTCCTGGACCAGGTGGTGACCTTGCAGCCTAGCTACGCCGAAGGCTGGAACCGTCGCGCCACCGTGCATTTCATGATGAAGAACTACGGCAAGTCGATGGCCGACATCGACCGCACGCTGCAGCTCGAGCCACGCCATTTTGGCGCGCTGTCGGGCCTGGCCCAGATCATGGCCGAGACCGGCCACAAGCAATCGGCGCTCGAGGCCTGGCAGAAGGTGCTGGCCATCTACCCGATGATGCGCAGCGCCCAGAACCAGGTCGCGACCCTGTCGGAAGAGCTTGCCGGCGAAGGCATTTGATAGATCAGGAAATAGCCATTAGGCGCTGGCGCTGGAGCCAGCCCTACTGCCCTACCCCACAACTTATCCCCCTCCATCCCCGTATACCTGCATGCACCTGATCTATGCCGCGCTCGCCTTCCTGATGGCGCTTGTCCTTGCCCTGGTCGGCGTCACCCGCGCCGGCTCGTGGCTGATCGAGCGCCGCGGTCCTTCGGTCGGGGCGTTCGCCGACATCGACGGTGCCCGCATCCACTACGTCCACCTCCCCGCCCCAGCCAGTGCGGATCTGCCGCCGATCGTCTTCATCCATGGCGCCAGCGCCAATTTGAAAGACCAGATGCTGCCACTCAGGCCGCTGCTTGAAGGCCGCGCCGAAATGCTGTTCTTCGACCGGCCTGGTTTTGGCTGGTCCGGCCGCGGTCCAGGCAACAATGAGGACCCATCGGCGCAAGCCGCAACCATCGCCGCCCTGATGGACCGTCTCGGCATCAAGAAGGCAATCATCGTCGGCCATTCCTTCGGCGGCGTGGTGACGGCGGCTTTCGGCCGCGAGCATGCGGACAAGACGCTCGGGCTGGTCTTCCTGGCGCCGGCGACCCATCCCTGGCCGGGCGGCGCGACGTCCTGGTACTACGACCTGACCACCATTCCGGTGATCGGCCGGCTGTTTTCCGAGACGCTGACCTATCCTGCCGGGACGCTGTGGATGGCGGACGCCACGACCTGCGTCTTCTCACCCAACAAGGTGCCCGACAATTATCTCGCCGCAACCTCGATCCCGCTGGTGCTGAGGCCGTCGGCCTTTCGCGCCAACGCCACCGACGTTGCCGGCCTCTATCGCTATGCGCTCGCCGCCGCACCGCACTACAAAGAGATCACGGCCCCGACCGTGGTCATCTCCGGCGACCGCGACAAGGTCGTCTATGCCCGGATCCACTCCGTCGGCCTGGTGCGCGACATCCCGGGTGCCGAGCTCGTCTGGGTGCATAATCTCGGTCATAAGCCGGACTGGATCGCTTCCGACCTCGTCGTCGGCGCCATCGAGAAAGTCGGCGGCAAGGATATCGATCTGGAAGCAATCGCCAGGACGGTGGAGGCACGGATTGCCGGCGACACGTATGGCACGGGCAAATGCGCCGACATCAAAGAACCTGAAGCGGAGCTCGCGCCGACCTGATGCGTGCCATCCGAAAACGGCCACCGCAGCCCGCCATTGGGATCAGAGCGGCATGTACGTCCTGAAACACGGCATAAAGAGAAATCCGGAAAAGCGATGGGCGCTGCCGGATCGCATCTTCTTCGGTCACGGCGCATGCGCCATTCTCGCCGGCACCTTCCTCAAGCATCCGCCTTTGGAGGGATTTTACGGCGAACGGATCATTCCTGACGAAGGCTTTTCAGGAAACCATATCTATGTGATGAACGGCCTGATCGCTTTCGACTATCATGGCTATTGCGCCCGAGAGCGGTTGCTCGAACACCATGAAAGAAGCTGGGCTTCGCGCAACGCCGGATGGCGTTGCACGATTGCGAAAGTGGATTTCGATCTGCTCGATAAGACCGAACTCAACCGGCGAAAGATGCTCGGCCCGGATCAGTATCTGCATGACCCCATTCCTCGCGCGCGACGGTTCCTCCAGCGAAAAAACCACGCGGAAGCCGCGGTAAGAGCGCTCAGGACTGCAACGACGCTGGGGGCCGACTACCGGCCGGCTGTTTCCGATCCGACATAGGCGATGCGCAGCATGTTGGTCGATCCCGGAGTCCGCAGCGGCACGCCTGCGGTGATGATGACCCGGTCGCCCGGCTTGCCGAAGTCTTCTTCCAGCGCGATGCGGCAGGCGCGGTTGACCATGTCGTCGAGATCGGTGGCGTCGGGCGAGACGACGCAATGCGTGCCCCATAAAAGCGACAACCGTCGCGCCGTGTTGAGGATCGGCGACAACGCGATGATCGGCACCTGGGGACGCTCGCGCGCGGCGCGCAGGCCGGTGGTGCCCGATGCCGTGTAGGTGATGATCGCCGACAGTTTCAGCGTTTCGGCGATTTCGCGGGCGGCCAGCGAAATGGCATCGGCGCCGGTCGCTTCCGGCTCGGAGCGTTGCGCGTTGATAATGCCGGCATACGTCGGATCGGTTTCGACCTTGGCGGCGATGCGGTTCATCATCGCCACCGCCTCGACCGGATAAGCGCCCGCTGCCGATTCCGCCGACAGCATGATCGCGTCAGCGCCTTCGAAGACGGCGATCGAAACGTCGGACACTTCGGCGCGGGTCGGCACAGGGGCGGTGATCATCGATTCCAGCATCTGCGTGGCGACCACCACCGGCTTGCCGGCGCGGCGCGCGGCGCGCGTGATCTGCTTCTGGATGCCGGGCACCGCCTCCAACGGCATTTCGACGCCGAGATCGCCGCGGGCGACCATCAGCGCGTCGGACAGTTCGATGATCTCGGCCAGCCGGGCCACGGCCTGCGGTTTTTCGATCTTGGCCATGATCAGCGCCCGGCCACGGGCGATCTTGCGCGCCTCGGCCAGATCTTCCGGCCGCTGCACGAAGGACAGCGCGACCCAGTCGACGCCCGTGGCGAGCACCGCGTCGAGATCCTTGCGGTCCTTCTCGGTCAGCGCGCCGACCGGCAGGTCGGTATCGGGCAGGCTGACGCCCTTCTTGTCGGAAATGGTGGTGCCGGCAATAACGGTGCAGACGATCGACTTGCCGTCGCTCTTTACCGCCTTCAGTTCGAGCTTGCCGTCGTCGATCAGGAGGCGATGGCCAGCCTCGACCGAGCTCAGGATTTCAGGATGCGGCAGGTAGACCCTTGTCGAGGTGCCGGGCTCGGGATTGTCGTCGAGGGTGAATGTCTGGCCCAGCGTCAAGACTTCCTTGCCATTGGCGAACTTGCCGACGCGCAGCTTCGGGCCCTGCAGGTCGGCCAGGATGCCGATCGGCCTGCCAACTCTTTCCTCGACCGCGCGGATGCGGGCGACCAGCGTGCGCATCAGCTCATGATCGGTATGGCTCATATTGATGCGGAACACATCGGCGCCGGCTTCGAACAGCTTTTTCAGCATCTCCTCGGAGGAAGATGCCGGACCGATTGTGGCTAGGATCTTGACCTTGCGGCTACGTCTCATTGACTGTTCGTTCCCGGGGCGGCTGGAGCGCCTCCCGTTGCGGGCTCGTCGGTGAGCTGGACCATCCAGCTTGCCTGCTCGCCCGTGTCATATTCCTGGAATCCGGCGCGCTGGAAGCCCCTGGCGACGCAGTCGCTTACGCCGGCAATCTTGAACTCTTTTTCAGCCACGCACATGTTGATCGGGCCGTCCCAGCGTCCACCGCGCTCGGCGTCTTCTGCATAAAGATAGTAAAACCTTGATGACAGCGGTCCTTCGATCAACGTCTTGCAACTCGATCCCTCGATGTGCCACCAGCCCTCGGTGATCCAGCCGGCCTTGGCCCGATAGCCGATACCGACGCCGACCAGGTTCTGCGTGGCGTTGCAGACGCGAAAGTCGGCGCGCGCCGGTGAAGCTGTGACCATCGCTGACAGTCCCACGGCGAGCGTCAGGAGCGGCATGGCTAAGGCAAAGCGCGCGCGCTGCCCGCCGTCGGAACCCATCCTAAAACCCCTCAAGAACCACATCAGCATCTCTCTGCGCCCCTTTTCGGAAAAGTCCGGGCGCATGTCAACGCGCCGTTTTGACCAATTCCAATCGATTTAGGAAGGCTCCCGGCGCACGACCGTCGCCCCGTGCCAGATTTCCCGGGAAACCTTGGCTAAACAACGGCATTGCGTACACGTCGTCTTCGTGGAATGACGATAGCATCCTCCCCGAAGGCCAGCGAACGACCATTTTCCGCCAATGACCCGATCCACAGTTTTCGCGCCCTTCGACATCGTCGAGGGCGACCGCAAGCGAGGCATCGTGCTTCTGGCGGATCACGCCCGCCGCGACCTGCCGGAAGAATATGGCAGCCTGGGGCTGCCGGCGGCCGAATTCGACCGCCATATCGCCTATGACATTGGCGTCGAAGCGGTGACGCGCGAACTGGCGGCCCTGCTCAATGCGCCGGCGGTGCTCGCCAATTTCTCGCGGCTGCTGATCGACCCCAACCGAGGCGAGGACGATCCAACACTCATTCGCCAGCTTTACGACGGCACCATCATTCCCGGAAATTATCCCCTGGCGCAGGAGGAACGCGAAAGGCGGCTCGATCGCTTCTACCGCCCTTATCACGACGCGGTCGGCGCCATGATTGCGTCAGTCGCGCAGGCTTCAGGGCAAGCGCCTTTCATCTTCTCGGTGCATTCCTTCACCCCTGCCATGCAGGGCAAGCAACGTCCGTGGCATGTCGGTATCCTGTGGGACAAGGACGACCGGGTGGCGCGACCGCTGATCGATATGCTGGCCGAGGACAAACAACTCGTGGTTGGCGACAACGAACCGTATGATGGCGCGTTGCGCGGCGACACCATGTTCAGGCACGCCATCGTCAATGGCTATGCCCACGCGCTGATCGAAATCCGCCAGGATCTGATAGCGGACCAGAAGGGCATTGTCGCCTGGGCCGGGCGGCTCGCACCGATCGTTGACGCGATCGACCGCCGTCCCGATATACATGCGGTAAAGATGTTCGGCTCGCGCACCGGGCCGCTATGACGGAGGTTTCGATGACCGAACTCAGCAACGAACAGAAGCGCGACTTCGAGGCCGCCGCCTTTCGGCGACTGGTCGAGCATTTGCGTGAACGGGGCGACGTGCAGAACATCGATCTGATGAACCTCGCCGGCTTCTGCCGCAACTGCCT
Organism: Mesorhizobium sp. B2-3-10; assembly: GCF_006442275.1. Classification (NCBI taxonomy): domain Bacteria; kingdom Pseudomonadati; phylum Pseudomonadota; class Alphaproteobacteria; order Hyphomicrobiales; family Phyllobacteriaceae; genus Mesorhizobium; species Mesorhizobium sp. B2-3-10. Next base: position 937,327 of record NZ_VFVT01000001.1, on the reverse strand, counting down.
GTCGAACTGGTACCGCGAAGCAGCCAATGCCGAAGGCGTCGAGCTCGGCAAGGAGCAATCGCGCGAGATCGTCTACGGCATGCCCTATGCGCAATGGCAGGCGCTCAACCAGATAGAGGCTTCGGACGCCAAGAAGGCGGAATTCGAAGCACGGCGCCCCAAGGATCACTGAGCCCGTTTAGCCCAAATGCTTTGCCACAACAGCGCTTGACTGAAAATTGAATCGATCTAATTTGCCGCGCAAAGCCATTTTCTGACCGGATTCGTGCCATGAACGCTTCGAACGCCATGCAGACTGCCATTCGCGGGCGATGGGCCGTGGGGGCCATTTTCCTCGCCAATGGTTTCCTGACCGGCAGCTGGGCGCCGCAGATTCCTGTCTTCCTGACCCGGCTGGACATCTCGAAATTCACGCTCGGCCTGCTGATCCTTTTGTTCGGCGCCGGCGCGGTCACCGCCATGACATGGTGCGGCCACCTGATCTCCAAACACGGCTCGCGCACCGTGCTGCGCTGGTTCGGCCTGTGCGGCAGCCTCGGCCTGCTGGTCGTGGCGCTGGCACCCGACGTGCCGCTGGCGGCCATCGCCATGTTCATATTCGGCGGCTCCATCGGCGGCATGGATGTCGCCATGAATGCGAATGCGGTGGTGGTGGAACGGCGGCTGGGGCGCGCCATCATGTCCTCGTCGCACGGCTTCTGGAGCCTCGGCGGTTTCGCCGGCGGCGCCCTCGGCGGCTTCGCCATCCAGACCTATGGCCACCTCGCCCATGCCGCGGTGGTGACCGTGCTTGCCTTCGCGGCAATCGCGGCGGCGGTGCCCCACATCGTGGCCGAAAACAAACCGCAGGCGGTCGAGCATCATAAATTCGCTCTGCCGGCAAACCCATTGGTCTACCTCATCGGCCTGATGGCCCTGCTGACGATGATTTCAGAGGGCGCGGTGCTCGATTGGGCGGCGCTGTATCTACGGCAGGAACTCGGCGCCGACCTCGCCGTCGCCGGTCTTGCCTATGCCGCCTTCTCCGGCGTCATGGCGATCATGCGCTTTTTCGGCGATGGCGTCCGCAACCGATTCGGCGCGGTGATGACACTGCGCGGCTCGGCCATCGTCGCGGCCGCCGGCATGCTGATCGCCGGCCTGTCACCTTCGCCTTGGCTCGCCATATCAGCCTTTGCGCTTTGCGGCTTCGGCATCGCCAACATGGTGCCGATCATCTTTTCCGCCGGCGGCAACCAGGAGGGCATGTCGTCGGGCACCGGCATGAGCGTCGTCACCACCATGGGCTATTCCGGCATTCTGGTGGCGCCGTCGGCGATCGGCTTCGTCGCCGAGCATTCCAGCTTCGGCCCGATCTTCATCGCCATGTCGGCTCTGCTGATCGTCGTCTTGCTGATGGCCGGTTTGGCTCACCGCGCCGAATTCGCTCCGGATGCCGCGCCTGCCGAATAACGTTTCAATTCCTCGTGGAGAAAATCAGCCACGCGGCGGATGCGCACGCTGGTGCGCACGTCGCGATGCATGGCCAGCCATACCGGCAGGGCAGGCAAGGGCAGGCCGGGTAACACCTTCTCCACCAGCGGATCGCGGTCTGCCAGCGGCTCCTGGCCAAGACCAACGCCGTTTCCCGCCCGCACGGCTTCCCAAAGCACGATCTGATTGTCGGCCCTGAAACGAAAGCTGTTTCGGGTGACCGGGATGCCATACTGGGAAAAGGCCCGGATCATCTCGTCGCTGCGATCGAAGCCGATCAGGGCGTGATTGACGAGGTCGGCCGGCCCCACCGGGCGCCCGCACCTGTCGAGATAGGATATGGCCGCGCAGGCGCAGAGTGCGATATCGCAGACCTTGCGCGCCACCAGTTCGTTCTGCGCCGGCTTGACCATGCGGATGGCAATGTCGGCATCCCTGCGCAGCAGGTTCTCGACCTGGTTCGAGGCAACGATCTCGACCTCGATGCCGGGCTCGTCGACGCCGAGCCGCGCCATCATGTCGGGCAGCACATAGGCCGCTACCACCTCACTGGCCGCGATGCGCACCGTGCCTTCGATCGCCTCGACCGAACCCAGAGCGAGCCGTGAAAAGGCGCTTGCCTGCTCGCTCACCGTCTTGCCGCGCTCGAACAGCGTGGCTCCCGCTTCGGTCAGCGCATAGCCGCTTCGGCCGCGCCGGAAAAGCGTGACGCCGAGCGCCTGTTCCAACTCGCCGATGTGACGGCCAAGCGTCGGCTGGCTTGCCGACAGCTTTCGCGCCGCGGCCGACAGGCTGCCGGTTTCCGCCACGGTGACAAAGCTCTTGATCAGGTTCCAGTCAATGTCTTCCATTCAATAATGAATATCAAAACTGCATTCGTAGTCAATTTTAATTCATCGATGAAGCGATCATATTCACCCTGCAAACACCGATACCGACTGCAACAACCAATCAGGAGTAATCCAATGACCAAGATCGCAATCGCAACCGCCGCCCTCCTCATCGCCGCCAACACGGCTTTCGCCGGCAGCGACAAGTTCGGCTCGGACAATGCCAGCCAGCCAACCGTCGTCACCACCGACAATGTGACCACCACGTCGATCAGCAAATCCGAGGCGACCAATCAGAAGCCAGCCGTCCAGGGCAGCAACCGCGACCTCTTCGGCAGCCGCTGAACGTCGGCCCTCGAAAATCCAGAAGCGGCGGGCTCGTCCCGTCGCTTCTGGGCAAACCCCGCACTTGAAAACAAATAAGGAGACGAAGAATGACCAAGATCGCAATTCTCGGCGCCAATGGCCGGCTCGGTCGCGTGGTTGCCAAGGCCTTCATCGACGCCGGCTTCGACGTCCGCGCCGTCACCCGTACCGGCATGGTGCCGGCCGAGCTTGAGGGCGCCACGGCGGTTGCCGGCGATGCGCTGGACCGTCAATCGCTGATCCAGGCCACCGAGGGCGTCGACATCATCTTCAACGGCCTCAACCCGATCTATACAGACTGGGGCAAATGCCTGCCAATGGCCGAAAATGTCATGGCCGCCTGCCATGCCAACGGTGCGCAGCATCTCTTCCCCGGCACCGTCTACAATTACGGCTCGCCCATGCCGGCGGTGATATCGGAAGACACGCCGTTCCATCCGACGACCGAGAAGGGCCGCATCCGCTGTGCCATGGAGGATCTGTTCCGCCGTGAGGCCGAGGCCAGACGGGTGCGCACCATTGTTCTGCGGGCCGGCGATTTCTTCGGCGGCACCGGCAGCGGCTCCTGGTTTGACCTGATCGTCGCCGCCAAGATCAACAAGGGCATCTACACCGCGCCCGGTCCGGCCGACCTCGTGCATGAATGGGCCTATTTGCCGGATTTCGCCGTCGGTTTCGTCGCGCTGGCCCGCAATCTCGACAAGCTCGGCTTCTATGAGGCGCTGAACTTTCCAGGCCATGCCGTCACCGATCTCGAGATCAAGGTGGCCGCCGAGAACGCCATCGGCCATCAACTCAAGATGACTTCCATGCCTTGGTGGGTGCTGCGCGCCGGCAGCCCGTTCGTGGCGATGTGGCGCGAGATCGTCTCGATGTCATACCTGCGCTTCGAGCCGCACCGGCTGGCCTCGACGCGGCTGGCAGGCATCATCGGCGAAATCCCGCATACGCCGCTCGATCAGGCGGTGAACGAAGCCTTGCAGGATATCGGCATCGCCGTCGCGCCCACCCGTCGCCAGGCCGCCTGATCGAGCTTGCTGGCAGGTGAGAACGGCTGCGCTCGGTAAGGGTCCGGCGGCGGATCGTTGCCGGTCAGATCCTGCCCAGCACAAGCAGGATCAGCACCACGACCAGGATGACGCCGACAATGCCCGATGGTCCGTAGCCCCAGGAGCGCGAATGCGGCCATGCCGGCACAGCGCCGATCAGGATCAGGATCAGGATGATAACGAGAAGTGTGCTGATCGTCATTTTGAGCCCTCGCCGTCTGGTTGCATTCGAGGGAACAATGCAAAAGGCCGCCCGGTTGTTCCCGGACGGCCTTTGTTGCTTGGCCTGCGAAACGCTCTATTCCGCCGCCTTCGGGAAGCTGACTGCCGGCTCGGCGCCGACATCTGCCAGAGGCCCTTGGGACGAGATCTCGCCCTTGCCGCGCCGGAAGAGACGGCTGATTAAGCCGCGTCGCGCGCCGGGTTTGATCTTGGCGCGGGTGAACACCATCAGCATCGACGGCGTCACGACCAGCGTCAGAATGGTGGCGAAGGACAGGCCGAAGACGATCGCCGAGGACAGCGAAATCCACCATTGCGTCGACGGCGCATTGATCGTCGTCTCGTGATGGAAGATTTCGAGCCCAAGGCCGAAGGCGATCGGCAGCACGCCGAGAATCGCCGACACCGCCGTCAGCACAACCGGTCGCGCACGCTCGCGGCAGGTCTGCAGCACCGCGTCCATCTTGTCCCAGCCCTCCTCACGCAACCGGTCGTAGGTGTCGATCAACACGATGTTGTTGTTCACCACCACGCCGGCCAGCGCGATGACGCCAATGCCCGACATGACGATGCCGAACGTCTCGCCCGTGATCAGCAGTCCAAGGAACACGCCGATTGTCGCCATGACCACGCAGGACAGCACCAGCCATACGCTGGTGAACTTGTTGAACTGCGCCAGCAGCACCAAGAAGATCAGGAAGATCGCCGCGCCGAAGGCCTTGCTGAGGAAGGCGCTGGCTTCCGCGCTGTCCTCGTTCGATCCGGCGAGCTTCCAGCGTATTCCGCTGCCCAGATTCATATCGGTGACGGCCTGGGTGACCTGCTGCTGGACTGCCGCGACCTGTTGGCCGGCGGCAACATTGGCCTGCACCACCACGGTTCGGGCACCGTCGATGCGGTTGAGGATGCCGACCGTCGGCTCGGGTTTGCGCACGACGAAGTTCGAGATCGGCACCGACCCTTGCGAGGTCTGCACCCTGAGCTCGTCCAGCGTCGACAGCGTGCGCCGGTCTTCCGGAAGACGCAGGCGGATGTCGACAGCGTCATCGGCACCAGCAGGCCGGTATTCGGAGAGCTTCAGTCCGTTCGTCACCAGCTGCACCACGGTGCCGACCGAAGTCGGGCTGATGCCGTATTGCGCGGCCTTGGCGCGGTCGACCTCGAGAGCCCAGTCGACGCCGGGCGGCGGCAGGCCATCGGAAACATCGATGACGCCCGGCACCTTGGCGATACGCGCCGCGACGGCGCGCGCCTTGTCGTCGAGGCCGGCTGGATCGACGGCCGATAGCCTGATCTGGATCGGCTTGCCGGTCGGCGGACCGGCTTCCGGCACGCGCACCTCGACGTCGACCCCGGGAATGCCGGCCATCACGCCGCGCAGATCGTTCAGGATATCGTTCGCCGATTTGCGTTCGCGCCAGTCGATGAATTCGTACTGGATGACGCCGACGACGTCCTCGGGCACGTCCTGGCCGCCGCCCTGCGTCTTGCCGACGCGGGTGTAGACCGACTTCACGCCAGGCCACCCGAGCAACCGGCTCTCGGCGATCTTGGTCGCCGTATCCATTTCGGCCAGCGAAAGGTTGCCGCGGGCATGCACGTAAAGCAGGCCGTAGTCGGGTTCGACGCTCGGGAAAAACTCGACGCCGGCACCGTACTTTGAATAGCCAACGAAAATACCGGTCAGCAAGACGACGGTGAGCACCATCACGGTGATGGGAAAGCGCACCGCCTGCTTGACGACAGCCATGTACCAGCCGTCGCGATTGCCATCCTCGTGATGCTGCGGCGCCTTGGCGAATATAGCGCCCAGCGTCGGCGCGAAGACCAGCGCATAGAGCATCGAGGCCGACAGCGTGACGATCAGCGTGATCGGCATGTACTTCATGAAATCGCCGATGATGCCGGGCCAGAACAACAGCGGCGAGAAGGCGGCGATACGCGTCATCGTCGCGGCGATGACCGGGCCGGCCATGCGCTTGGCGGCGAGCGCGAAGGCTTCCTGCTTCGGCACGCCTTCGCTCATCCTTCGTTCGGCGAACTCGGTGACGATGATGGCGTCGTCGACCAGCATGCCGACCGCCAGGATGAGGCTGAACAGCACGATCATGTTGATCGTGTAGCCCATCATGGCAAGCAGCAGGATACCGATTAGGAAGGACGACGGAATGGCCAGGCCAATCAGCAGCGAGGCACGGCCGGACAGCGCGTAGAGGATGACGATGAACACCAGGATGACGGCGATCATCACATGGTTCTGCAAGTCCCCCAGCAGCTGGTTGACGAAGACCGACTTGTCCTGCGTGTAGGTGACGTGCATGCCCTCGGGCATGGTCTTGACGAAGGCATCCGACACCTCCCTGACCTTGGTCAGCGTATCGATCAGATTGGCGCCGATGCGCTTTTTGACTTCGATGGCGATGGCCGGCTTGCCGTTGAGGCGCGTGATTGTCGTCGCGTCGGCGAAGGTCGAGCGTATCGTCGCGATGTCCTTGGCCTGCACCACGGCATTGGGCCCGGCGACCACGGGAAGTGCCGCCACATCCTCGGGTGTCTCGATCAGCGACGGCACCTTGACGGCATATTTGCCTTCCGAGCCCTCGATGTTGCCGGCGGCGACCAGGCTGTTGGAAGCACCGACCGCGCCGATCAGCTGGTCGAGCTGCAGGCCATAGGACGACAGCTTCATCGGATCGATGACGACCTCGACCAGATCGTCGCGCGAGCCCTGCAACGAGCCTTCGAGCACGCCGGGCACTTCCTCGATGCGATCACGCAGTTCGCGCGCCGCGGCAGCCAGCACGCGTTCGGGCAGTTCGCCGGACAGCGTGACGACGAGCACCGGAAATTCGGAAATGTTGACCTCCGTGACGACAGGCTCCTCGGCCGCCTGCGGCAGGTCGGCCTTGCCGTCCTGCACCTTGGAGCGTGTGTCCTGCAGTGCCGTCGCCAGGTTCGTCTGCGGCTGGAACTCGACCAGAACGTAGCCGCCGCCCTGGAAGGCGGCCGAGCGCATCTCCTTGAGGCCCTTCAGGCTTTTCAACTTGCTTTCCATCGGCCGCAGCAGAAGACGCTCGGAATCCTCCGGCGAAATGCCTTGATAGATCAGGCTGACATACATCATCGGAATCGGAACGTCGGGTTCCGCTTCCTTCGGTGTCGATTGATAGGCGACCCAGCCTGCAATCAGCAGGAAGACCAGGACCGAGATGGTCAGGCGGGCATTGTTGATTGCGAGTCTGACGATATCCATGACTTATGCCTGCTGTTGCTTTCGGGAGTGGCGAACGGACATGCTGTCGCCGGACAAGGCCCGGCGCCGGCGCCCATGCGCTACTGCGTCCCAGCGGTGGCTTCGCCGATCAGTTTTTTGATGGTCGCCTGGTCGGCCTCGACCGGATGGACCTCGTCGCCTTCCTTCACCAGTTCCTGGCCGGCAACGATGATGCGCGCATCGGCCGGGATGCCCCCAAGCACGAGACCGGTCGGCGTATCGTCGACCAGATCGATCGGGAAGAACGCCACCTTGTTGTCCTTTCCGACGGCGCGGATGCCGAGGTCGCCCTTGTCGCCGAGCGTCACCACCGAGCGCGGCAAAAGCACCGCGTCGGTCGGCAGCGCGCTGAGCTGGATTTCGGCCGTCATGCCGGCCGGCACCGAGCCATCGGCATTGGGGATGGCAATCTCGACACGGAAGGTGCGGGTCGCCGACGAGGCGTCGCGGCTGATATAGCGCACGGTGCCTTCGACGGTCTGGCCGCTGACCAGCCGAACGCTGGCCTTGTCGCCGATCTTGAGATAGCCGAGGTCGCGCTCGCTGATTTCGCCGCGCGCGATCACCGGATCGAGCTTGAGGATCGTCGCCACCTCGCCGCCCTGCATGACGGAGCTGCCGAGTTCCACCGGCACCCGGTCGATGACGCCGTCGAACGGCGCCTTCACTTCGTTGCGGTCGAGCTCGGCCTGTGCGGTGTCCAGCTGCGATTGCGCCTGGGTCAGGTTGGAGCGGGCGGTGTCGAGCTGCAGCTTCGGCAAATTGCCTGTCTTGGCCAGACGCTCGGCGGCGTCGAGTTCGGCCTTGCGCTGCGCCACAAGCTGCTTGGCGTTGTCGACCATCGAGATCTTTTCCTCGGCGGCGAGCATCAGCACCAGGTCGCCGGTCTTGACGTGGTCGCCCTGCTTGACCGGCAGCTTGTCGATGACGCCGGCGACGCGGGTTGCCAGCACCGCGCGCTTGTCGGCTTCGGTCAGCCCGGAAATGCGGATGGCGCGCGCATAGGTCTTTCGCGGCGGCGTCACCACAGCGACGGTACGCAGCGGGGCCTTCGGTTCGGCTTCCGCCGTCTTCGGCTTGCTCGCGTCCGGCGTCTTGCCCTGCTCGGCTTCGGCTGCCTTGGCCTTGTTCGCCGCTACGCTGCCGACCGACGAGAACTCGCCTGTCGCCATCCACGCCGCGAAACCGATGAGCACAACAATGGCTGCAAGCTTGTGAAACCTGATTTTAGGCATCGTCATTTTTCCACTGCGGGTTCGGCCAGCACCGCGTCTGATGACGCGGGCGCGTCGCCGATATGGGTGCGCGCTCGACCGTGTTCAAATTGCCGTGATCGGCGAGCGCGCTTCTACATCAAAGTTGCATCGCAATATAGCCCCAAAGTTGCAGCAGCATTGCGTAGCCGAACAAGGTGTGGCCGCCATGAAACGGTACTTCGTCACTTGCCAGGCTACTTGGTGAAGCCGGCCGCCGGCTCACGATCCGGCTCTGAAACATCGTCCACCGGAGACCAGCGCGGCTCGCCACAGGCCCGCCCGGCCGTCTCCGAAATATAGCCGCGATCCGCATTGCGTCGCCGATCGAAGTGCAGGCACAAACCGACGATCCGCGTCAGTGTGATCGGCGAGGGGCAATGATCGAGACACCATAACACTCGACTAAAGGGCTGGAATTGTTCGAAAAAAAGGCACGGCAACCTTTCAGGTCAGGTTTGCCGCCGCCAAGGCCCCGAGGTCGAACCTGATGCTGAAAAACTCAACGCGCCCGCATTCTTACGCCTTGGACCATCGCGTCGCGATACGCGCGACATAGGGCTCGGCACGAGACAGGTGCGGGAACACCGGGTGTGTTTCGTCCCATTCGCAATTCGGGTCGAGCATTGCGCCCGATCCCTTCGGACGTCTTCCGCCCGGCGTCATCTGACCATTGGTGGCAACAGGCGTCAGCATGATGACGGCTCTTCCGCACGCCAAGGTTGCTGTCACGCCAGCAGCGCTGGACTACGCGCTGCTGCGGAGACCCCGCCATGCCGCCGGCGGGCTCAGGCCCGACGGCGCTCTGCCTCCGGATTCTTGCGAACGGCGAGAAACTCCTTCACGCGACGGCCCGGTGCTGGACCGCGGACCGGCTTGAAACCGTCGTCGAGTTCGCCCGAGAGATCGAGCGTGGCATGCTTGCCGACGGCAGCGTAATTCTCTTCAAGCCAGTCGCTGGCGGCGGTGCGGCCGAGGTCGCGCAGATAGGTCAGGAAGGCCCATTCGGCATTGACCTTCGAGGATGCCGACAGATCCTTGAACGCCTCGTCGGCATCGATGCGGTGCATGCGGATGTCCCGGTATTCGCCATGCGGCAGACGCCCGGCGGCGATCAGTTCCTTGACGAAGGCGATCGAGCGGAATTCGCGCAGCAGCCCGGCATTGAAGGTGATCTCGTCGATGCGGTTCTGGATCTCGTTGGCGCTTCTCGGTGTTCCCTCGCGCACCACCGGGTTGATCTGCACCAGAAGCACGTCCTCGGTCGCCGCCGTCTTGAAGAATGGATAGAGCGCCGGATTGCCGCCATAGCCACCATCCCAATAGGGCACGCCCTTGATCTCGACAGCACGGAACAGTTGCGGCAGGCAGGCCGAGGCCATCACTGTGTCGAGATCGATCTCGCCATCGGAAAACACTCGCAACTGCCCTGTCTCGACATTGGTGGCGGAGATGAACAGTTCCATCGGCTTGCAGGCATGGACATTCCCGAAATCGATCTCCCGCGCGACGACGTCGCGCAGCGGATTGAGGCCGAGCGGGTTGGCGACATAGGGCGAGAATACCCGCGACATGGTGTCGAAGAAGACATAGCCCGGCGTGTTCTCGATCGACCAATTGCCCCAGGCGACATCCCACGGCATGCGTTGCACCGGGCTGAACCGTCCCTTCGCCGCCACCGCGCGCCAGAAATCGTCCAGCTTCTTGCGCGCGCCCTCGACCCCGCCTCTGACAAAACCGTCAGCCAGCGCCACCGCGTTCATCGCGCCGGCACTGGTACCGGACACCGCCGATATCTCCAGCCTGCCATCCTCCAGCAGCCGGTCGAGCACGCCCCAGGAAAAGGCGCCATGCGAGCCGCCACCCTGGAGAGCGATGTTGATCTTCTTCTTTTCCTCCTTGCCGTTCTTCGTCATGGCGTTCCTGTCATCCTGATACGCCAGCCCGCCCCCCAACGTCATTCGAAGGAAGCAGCTATCGCCAGCTTATGTTGCAGTGCAGCATATAAGGATGGGCCAAGGCAAGAACACGAACACGCTCGCGTGATCACATGAAATTTCGGTCATGCGAAAGCCAATCGCTGCATGCGGAGAGACCGCGGCTTTCGAAACAGACATGAAGCCAGGCAAATGGGAGCTAGGCGACGAGGTCCGGCACAGGCCCGATATAGCGTGACTGCGGACGGATCAGCCGTCCGGTGGTCTGCTGCTCGCGCGCGTGCGCGACCCACCCGGCGACGCGTCCGGCTGCGAAGACATTGCTGAACGCCTCGGGCGGAAACCCTGCCGCTTCCAGCACCAGTGCGGTGTAGAATTCGACATTGGTCTGCAGCGAACGCTGCGGCTTGGCGACCCGGAGCACGTCGAGCGCGGTTTGCTCGACCGTCTCGGCGAAAGCCAGCCGCCTGCCGGTGTCGCCCTCACCGCCAAGCTTGCGCACCACCGCTTTCAGGACATCGGCACGCGGATCGCGCACGCGGTAGATGCGGTGACCGAAGCCCATGATGCGTTCGCCATGCGCGATCTCGTCGCGCAGCCAGGTGGCCGCATCGCCATGCGCGGCGATGGCGTCGAGCATCTCGATGACCGGGCCGGGCGCGCCGCCATGCAGCGGCCCCTTGAGCGCGCCAAGCCCGGCCAGCACCGACGATGTCAGGCCCGCCAGGGTCGAAGCGACGACGCGGGTGGCGAAGGTCGAGGCATTGAGGCCATGATCGCAAACGGTCACCAGATACGTGTCGAGCGCGTTTGCCAATGCCGGCGACGGGACCGATCCCCTGAGCATCCGCAACATGTCGGTGGCATGATCCGCCTTGCCGTCGGGTGCGATCGGCTGCTCGCCGCGCCGCAGGCACAGCAGGGCCGGCGTCAGCACCGCCGGCGCAGCGATCAGCCGCAAGGCGTCCGCCAGCGTTTCGCCATCCGGCAGCAAGGCCATGCCGGCGCGCATGGCGCTGTAGATTTCGAGCGGCGCCAGCAGGCGCAGCGAAGGCGCGAGCCGGTCGAAGACCTCGGTGCGTGCCTCGCCCAACCTTGCCGCCAGTTCGGCGTCACCGGGCAGATCGTCGAAGAAGCCGTCCAGCAGCAGGCGGACGACCCGGGCGTAACTCCATCGTCCAGCCAAGTCCCCAAGCGAATGGCCTCGGATCGTCAGGCGGCCGCCCAGGCCATCCACGTCGGACAGCACGGTTTCGGCCGCCACCACATCATCGAGCCCGTTCGCCATGGCCTTGTCTCCTTGAAGCTTTTCCTGGTGGGAGATAAGGATGGGCGCCATAAGCATCAATCTTGATCAATAGAATCAATATCCGAGCTCGATATGTCCGAATGGTTGTCGCGGGAAGAGGCGCTGGAAAGGCTCCGGGTGAGGCCGCAGACGCTCTATGCCTATGTCAGCCGCGGCCGCATCGGCATGCGCCCGGATCGGGCCGATCCGCGCCGCAGCCAGTACCGCGCCGACGACATCGCGGCGCTGGCAACGCGAAGGGCGCGCGGGCGCAGCCCCTCGGCCATTGCCGAAAGCGCGATCGCCTGGGGCGAGCCGTCGCTCGTCACCGCGATCTCGACCGTCTGGCACGGCAACCTCATCTATCGGGGCCGGGATGCCGTTGCGCTGTCCGACCATGCCACGCTGGAAGAAACCGCTGGACTGCTCTGGGCTCTGTCCGGCCCGGTCCATTTCGAAGCATCGCCACCAGATGCGCCGCGCCCGACCGGCCGCGCCCAGGCGTTCGTGCAACTCGCTTTGCTTGCCGGCCAGGCGCGGTCTTCGCTTGGACGAAATGCTGCCTCGCTGTGCACTGATGCCGCACGCGCGATCGGTGTGCTGGCCAGCGCCCTCGGTGCCGAGGCGGGGCCGGAACCGGTGCACCAGCGATTGGCGCGGGGCTGGTCGGTGGACGATGAAGGCGCGGATGCGATCCGGCGTGCGCTTGTGCTGCTTGCCGATCACGAACTCAACGCGTCGACCTTCGCGGCCCGCGTCGCCGCCTCGACCGGAGCCTCGCCCGCCGCTTGTCTGCTGGCCGGCCTGACGACACTGTCAGGTCCCCGCCACGGCGGCGCCGGCGAAGCCGTGATGCAACTCGCCGAAGACGCGGGACGGCATGGTGCCGATGCCGCGATCCGGCGCTGGCTTGGCCACGACCGGCCACTGCCGGGATTCGGCCACCAGCTCTATCCCGAGGGCGATCCCCGGGCCACGGCGCTTCTGGCGGCCTTCGACAACACCGATGAAACATTGCGGTCGCTGGAAACCGCCGCCATGGCGGCGACCGGCGCCCAACCGAATATCGATTTTGCCCTGGCCGTGCTGGCGCGCAGCCTTGGCTTGCCGCGCGATGCACCGTTCCACCTCTTCGCGCTTGGACGCAGCGTCGGCTGGGCGGCACATCTGGTCGAACAGATCGTGAGCGGCAGCATCATCCGGCCGCGCGGCCGCTATGAGGGATTGCTGCCGTAAATCGCGTGAGCGCTATGCGCTCATGACATCGTGTCGAGCTTGCGCTGCATGGCCGCGATCTGGTCCTTCAACTGCTGCAGATCGTCGGACTTCTCCGGCGCGTCCTTCCTGGCCGGCTCGGCGGGGGCCGCTGCCGGTGCCGGGCCCGCGGGCGGAAAAGGCGTGAACAGCCGCATCGCGTTCTGGAACATTTCCATGTTTCGGCGCGTCTGTTCTTCCAGCGCCTTGATCGGTGTCGCCATTTTCATAACGTCCAGTGGCGACTTGCCGATGGCGCCCTTCATCTGCTCGCGGAACCGCTCTTGTTCCTTGGAAAAGGCGATCATCGATTGCTCGAGGAAACTCGGCACGATCATTTGCATCTGGTCGCCGTAGAAGGCGATCAGCTGGCGCAGGAACGGGATCGGCAGCATGTTCTGCCCGTCCTTGTTCTCCAGCTCGAAGATGATCTGGGTCAGCACCGGATGCGTGATGTCGTCGCCGGTCTTGGCGTCCTGGACGGTGAACTCCTCGCCCTTCTTGACCATCTCGGCCAGATCCTCGAGCGTCACATACGTACTCGTCCCCGTATTATAGAGGCGGCGATTGGCGTATTTCTTGATAATGATAGGGTCGTCTTTTGCGGCCATCTGCATCCTCCCCGGACACCGGCGCGCCTGAGTAAGCAGCCGGTAACGATTGCGCCTTTTTCGAGGATATGCGCAAAAGCCTCATAATTCCAAGCAGTTTGTGCACTGCGGGATCACATAATGCTGCATAGCAGGCAAAATATGCTGCGCGGCAGCGACCGGACCGCCGACACCGCGATGCGCGGCCCGCTTGCGGCGCATCGGCGCCATGCCGATTTCCGGTTTGACTTGGGGTTGGGAAAGGGCAAAAAAGTCCTCAACGGCACAACAACACCCTTGAAGTCTGGAGAAGAAAATGTCCGCTTCCATTGTCATTGCCAGCGCCGCGCGCACGGCTGTAGGCTCCTTCAACGGCGCCTTCGCCGCCACGCCCGCGCATGAGCTCGGCGCCGTCGTCGTGCAGGAACTTTTGGCGCGTGCCGGGGTCGAACCGGCCGAGATCGACGAGGTCATCCTCGGCCAGGTGCTGACCGCGGCGCAAGGCCAGAACCCGGCCCGCCAGGCCTCGATCCTTGCCGGACTGCCCAAGGAGACCACCGCCTGGGGCCTCAACCAGGTTTGCGGTTCGGGCCTGCGCGCCATCGCGCTCGGCATGCAGCAGATCGCCACCGGCGACGCCAAGGTGATCATTGCCGGCGGCCAGGAATCGATGTCGCTGTCGCCGCACGCCGAGCACCTGCGCGCCGGCGTCAAGATGGGCGACTACAAGATGATCGACACCATGATCAAGGACGGGCTGTGGGACGCCTTCAATGGCTACCACATGGGCAACACCGCCGAGAACGTCGCCCGCCAGTTCCAGATCACCCGCGACGACCAGGACCAGTTCGCACTGGCCTCGCAGAACAAGGCCGAGGCCGCGCAGAAGGCGGGCAAGTTCAAGGACGAGATCGTCGCCTTCACCATCAAGGGCAAGAAGGGCGATACGGTTGTCGATCAGGACGAATACATCCGCCACGGCGCCACGATCGATGCCATGACCAAGCTGAAGCCGGCCTTCGACAAGGATGGCACGGTGACCGCCGCCAATGCCTCCGGCATCAATGACGGTGCCGCCGGCGCGCTGCTGATGAGCGAAGCGGAAGCCGCAAGGCGTGGCATCACCCCGCTGGCGCGCATCGCCTCCTGGGCGACCGCCGGCGTCGATCCGGCGATCATGGGCACCGGACCCATTCCCGCTTCACGCAAGGCCTTGGAACGGGCCGGTTGGTCGGCAGGGGATCTCGACCTTGTCGAGGCCAACGAGGCGTTCGCCGCACAGGCCTGCGCCGTCAACAAGGACATGGGCTGGGACCCCTCGATCGTCAACGTCAATGGCGGCGCCATCGCCATCGGCCACCCGATCGGCGCCTCGGGCGCCCGCATCTTCAACACGCTGGTCTTCGAAATGCGCCGGCGCGGCGCCAAGAAGGGACTGGCCACCCTATGCATCGGCGGCGGCATGGGCGTCGCCATGTGCGTGGAGGCTTTCTGATAGACTTTGGACGGGCGGCGCAAGCCGCCCGTTTCACATGTGGTGCCTGTAGCAAATCCAGTGCCTGCCAAGCCCGACAACAGGGCAATTTCAAAAAGGGGAAATGCATGACCAAGGTTGCAATCGTCACGGGTGGATCGCGTGGCATCGGCGCGGCGATCTCGATCGCTTTGAAGAACGCCGGCTATTCGGTTGCCGCGAACTACGCCGGCAACGACGAGGCGGCGGCGAAGTTCAAGGCGCAGACCGGCATTCCGGTCTACAAATGGTCGGTCGCCGACTATGACGCTTGCGCGGCCGGTATCAAACAAGTCGAGGCCGACCTCGGCCCTGTCTCGGTGCTGGTCAACAATGCCGGCATCACCCGCGACGCCATGTTCCACAAGATCACCCGCGAGCAGTGGAAAGAGGTGATCGATACCAATCTGTCCGGTGTCTTCAACATGACCCATCCGCTGTGGGGCGGCATGCGCGACCGCAAGTTCGGCCGCGTCATCACCATCTCCTCGATCAACGGCCAGAAGGGCCAGGCCGGTCAGGTCAATTACTCCGCCGCCAAGGCCGGCGACATCGGCTTCTCGAAGGCGCTCGCCCAGGAAGGTGCCCGCGCGGGCATCACCGTCAACGTCATCTGCCCTGGCTACATCGCCACCGAGATGGTCAAGGCAATCGACGAAAAGGTGCTCAACGAGCGCATCATCCCGCAAATTCCGGTCGGCCGCCTTGGCGAACCGGAAGAGATCGCGCGCTGCGTGGTCTTCCTCGCTTCGCAAGATGCCGGCTTCATCACCGGCTCGACCCTCACCGCCAATGGCGGCCAATACTTCGTCTGAGACGTCTGCTCGCGCAGTCCAACGCTGCGGATCCATGCGTGCCCTGCGATAAGCGGACCGGAAAATCGGTCCGCTTCCAAATGGCGCCTGACTCTTGGAAGACGCCGCTGTGACGCAATGCCCCAATCCGGCACGCAAAGGTTAATGCCGGTAGGCGCGTCTGCGCGAACCCTGTGATTAAGCCTGTGGATTCTCGGTGGATAAGCTGTTCACAAGACAAGATATTGAGGGAACAAAAAGAGAAAATACGGCCGGCGCTGCTTTGTCGCCGATTCGTTCCGGCTTTGAGCCCAATGTTAAGATTAATGGCTGGGATAAGCTGCTATTCTTTAACGTCGAGTTTAGAAAGATTAACAGTTTCATAAGTTTAACGGGCGCGCACCGAATCGCCCTCATCGTTCCCGGCGAAAGTTAACGGCAGGACCCGCCCAGCATAAAACGGGCCAGTTCGGTGATTCAGCATGTGGTGAGACTCGTGGTCACGAAATCCATATCTAGCCGTGAACAAAAGCTGAATCTTACGGAGTCGCCGATTCGTCGCTGATTCGTTCCAGACTCGTTCCAACTGTTAAGCAGGGGCTGATTTGCGGAGTGAGGCGGGCGTCTCCGGAACCCTGCCGGAACATTCTGCTTTCGCTTCGCGCCCGAAATCCCTATGTGTCGGCTGTCATACGCGCCGTCCTGGCACGCTCCCGACCACGAGAGGCCAGAAAGCCTTATTTCCGAGCCGATGAACATCCAGCCGAAACACACCGAGCCGCTGATCCTGTCGGGCCGCGACGTGACCGCCGTGCTTGGGCCGACCAATACCGGCAAGACCCATCTCGCCATCGAGCGGATGGTGGCGCACGAAACCGGTATCATCGGCCTGCCGCTGAGGCTGCTGGCCCGCGAGGTCTACACGCGCGTCTGCGAAAAGGTCGGTGCCAACAAAGTGGCGCTGATCACCGGCGAGGAGAAGATCCAGCCGCCGGGCGCCAGATATTCGGTCTGCACCGTCGAAGCCATGCCGCGTGAAACCGACGCCGCCTTTGTTGCCATCGACGAGGTGCAACTGGCCGGCGACCTCGAACGCGGCCATATCTTCACCGATCGCATCCTGCATCTGCGCGGCCGTCAGGAGACGCTGCTGCTTGGTGCCGCCACCATGCACGGTATCCTGCAGCGCTTGCTGAAAGGCGTCTCGGTAGTGACGCGGCCGCGGCTGTCGCATCTGGCCTATGCCGGCTCCAAGAAACTGACCCGCTTGCCCAGGCGCACCGCGATCGTTGCCTTCTCCGCCGACGAGGTCTATGCCATCGCCGAACTCATCCGCCGCCAGCAGGGTGGTGCGGCCGTCGTGCTCGGGGCGCTGTCGCCCCGCACCCGCAATGCTCAGGTGGCGCTGTTCCAATCGGGCGATGTCGACTATCTCATTGCCACCGATGCGATTGGCATGGGCCTCAACCTCGACCTCGACCATGTCGCCTTCGCCCAGAACCGCAAGTTCGACGGCTACCAGTACCGCAATCTGACGGCGGCCGAACTCGGCCAGATCGCCGGCCGCGCCGGCCGGCATCTGCGCGATGGCACGTTCGGCGTCACCGGCCAGGTCGATCCGCTGGACGAGGACCTCGTCCAGAAGATCGAGGGCCATGACTTCGACCCGGTGAAGGTGCTGCAGTGGCGCACCGCCCAATTCGATTTCGCCAGCCTCGATGCGCTGAAGCGCTCGATCGAGACCAACGCCCCGGTCGAGGGCCTGACACGCGCGCTGCCGGCCGTTGATGCGCAAGCGCTCGAACATCTCTCCCGCGACGAAGACATCCGCGCGCTCGCCACCAACGCCAAGCGCGTGGCGCTGCTGTGGGAAGCCTGCGCCCTGCCCGACTATCGCAAGATCGCGCCTGCCCAGCATGCCGACCTCATCGCCTCGATCTACATGGACCTCGCCCGGCAGGGCCATGTCGACGAGAACTACATGGCCGAACAGGTGCGCCGCGCCGACACCACCGAGGGCGACATCGACACGCTGTCGCACCGCATCGCCCAGATCCGCACCTGGACATTCGTGTCGAACCGGCCCGGCTGGCTGGCCGATCAGGCACACTGGCAGGAAAAGACGCGCGAAATCGAAGACAGATTGTCGGATGCGCTGCATGAGCGGTTGACGAAACGCTTCGTAGACCGCAGGACTTCCGTCCTCATGCGGCGCCTTAGAGAAAATACCATGCCTGAAGCCGAAATCAGTCCTACCGGAACCGTCCTTGTCGAAGGCCATCATGTCGGCGAGTTGCAAGGGTTCCGCTTCACCGCCGACCAGACCGCCGGCGGCGAAGACGCCAAGGCCGTGCGCACTGCCGCGCAAAAGGCGCTTGCCGCCGAGTTCGAGGCACGCGCGGAGCGCTTCGGCGCCTGCGCCAATGGCGATCTCGCGCTCGGTTCGGACGGCACGCTGCGCTGGATCGGCGCGCCGATAGGCACGCTGGTCTCGGGCGAAGACGCGCTGAAGCCGCGCCTGGTGTTGCTGGCTGACGAACAGCTGACGGGCCCGGCGCGCGACAAGGTCGCGGCGCGCGCCGAACGCTTCGTCAATTTCCAGATCGAGTCGTTGTTGAAGCCGCTGGTCGATCTGAAAAACGCCGAGCAGATTTCCGGCATCGGCCGTGGCATCGCTTTCCAGCTGGTCGAGAATTTCGGCCTCATCAACCGTCGTGACATCGCCGAAGAGATGAAATCCTTGGACCAGGAAGGCCGCGCGGCGCTGCGCCGGCTTGGCGTCCGCTTCGGTGCCTACCACGTGTTCGTGCCGGCGCTGATCAAGCCGGCACCCGCCGGGCTGGTGACGCTGCTGTGGGCGTTGAAGAACGACGGCAAGGACAAGCCAGGCTTCGGCGACGTCGTCCACGCGCTGGCGTCGGGCCGCACCTCTGTTGTCATCGACCCGGCCTTCGACAAGGCCTTCTACAAGCTCGCTGGCTACCGCAATCTCGGCCGCCGCGCCGTGCGCATCGACATTCTGGAGCGGCTGGCCGACCTGATCCGCCCGGCGACCAACTGGAAGCCCGGCCTTGGCCAGCGTCCGGACGGCGCCTATGACGGCCAGTCCTTCATGGTGACCCCGCCGATGATGTCGATCCTTGGCGCCACCGCCGACGACATGGAAGAGATCCTCAAGGGTCTTGGCTATCGCGCCGAGCCGAAGCCGGCCGCGGAAGTCAAGGCACGGCTGGAAGCGCAGGACAATGCCGCGCGGGAAGCCGCCGCGGCCAGGCAGGCAGCCGAAGAAGCAGCCCGCGCGGAACAAGCCAAGGCGGCGGAAGAGGCGGCTTCGCCGGCCGCCGAGGGAGTTGAACTGGTGCCGGATGCGGCAACCGACGTGGAGACGGAGGTTCCAGCCGAAGTCGCCGCCGACGCGCCGGTGGAAGCTGTCGCGCAAGAGCAGGCGGAAGCCACCGCTGAAGTTGCGGAGGAACCTGTAGCCGAAGCCGCTGTTGAAGCCGCCGAGCCGGCGCCGGTTGAGCCGCGGGCCGAACCTGAAACTGCCGAGCCCACCGAGGAAACCGCAGCGGCGGAGCCCGCCGTCGAAGCCTCCGCGTCGACTGAAGCCGCCGAACCGGCTGCAGTGGCGGAAGCCGCCGGCGAACCCGTGCCGGAAGCCGAAGCGCCAAAGCCGATCCTGCTGTGGCGCCAAGGTCGCTTCGACCAGCGTCCGCGTCATCGCGACGGCCGCAACAACCGGCCGCAAAACGGACAGGCGCGCGGCCGAAGCAACGCGCCGGCCGGCGGCGAACAGGCAACAGCCGCGCCCGCGGACCGTCCCACACACGAAGGACGCCGCGACGGCGCCGGAAAGCCGCGCTTCGACCGCTCGAAGTTCAAGCCCAAGCCGCAAGCTGAGGGTGCTGAGCGCCGCGACGGCCGCCCGCAGGGCGAGCGTCCCGAGCGCCGCGAAGGCCGGCCAGACTGGAAGGGCGGCAGGCCGGAAGGCAAGGGTGCCGATCGCGGCGGAAAGCCCGCTTTCCAGCCCAAGCCGCGCGAGGAGCGCCCGGTGCGTTTCGATCCGGACTCACCCTTCGCCAAGCTCGCCGCCTTGCGCGACCAATTGAAGAAGTAAACTCGCTTCGATGGTTGCTGAAGGCCGTCAGCGCATCGACAAATGGCTGTTCTTCTCGCGCGCGGTGAAATCGCGCTCGCTGGCGGCCAAATTGGTGGTCGCCGGCCGCGTGCGCATCAATCGCGACAAAGCAGCGCAGGCCTCCGATCTGGTCAAGCCAGGCGACGTGCTGACCATCACACTCGACCGGCGTATCTTCGTCTGGAAGGTGCTCGGCGCTGGCGCGCGGCGCGGCCCGTCCGACGAAGCCCGCACCCTTTATCAAGACATGTCGCCCCCGCCCGCACCGAAGGGCGACGCCCCGCCCGATGCTATCGCGGCGCTGCGCCAGGCAGGCAGCGGCCGCCCCACCAAAAAAGAGCGTCGCCAGACCGACCGATTGCGCGACGAAGATTGAGCCTGCCGATCGACGCAGATGTGCGCTCCCGCGGCAACGGCAACCAAAGCGAATTTTGCACCGGCAAACCAACGTCGGTGAGGGATGCGGGACCGTCGCGGCACCGCCGACCTGAAATTCAATTCCCAAACTCTGGCGCCGCTGGGAATGGCTACCCTTGCAAGCAGCCCATAAAGGCGTTACCTCACGGAAAAAGCCAACAAAAACGGGACGTCCCGGAGCCGACCGATGACCTATGTCGTGACCGACAACTGCATCAAATGCAAATACATGGACTGCATCGAGGTCTGTCCGGTCGACTGTTTCTACGAAGGCGAGAACATGCTCGTCATCCATCCCGACGAGTGCATCGACTGCGGCGTCTGCGAGCCGGAATGCCCGGCCGACGCGATCAAGCCCGACACCGAGTCCGGCCTCGACAAGTGGCTGCAGATCAACACCGAATATGCCGATAAATGGCCCAACATCACCGCCAAGAAGGAGCCGCCGGCCGACGCCAAGAGCTTCGACGGCGAGGCCGGCAAATTCGAGAAATACTTCTCCGCCGAGCCCGGCGAAGGCGATTGACAACACCGCTGTAAAGGCTTGTATGACGCAGCGTAACAGGCACGCCGGATTAACCGCCTTGACAGGCGGCGATTGGTTGTGGCCTTCGCTTACGCAGCAAAACCTTGATTCTTCCGACTTTTTGTGTTACATCAGCGAAACATGCCGGTGACACAACGTCGATTTATGGCGCAGACGCCCCAAATCACTGAAAGGTGAAAATCCCATTCCGGACCAGAGCGATCTGGGCCAGGCGGTCGCAATTCTTGCGGTTTGCCGGTCCCGGCTTTTCCGGTGGGTTCATCTGTTGTGCGGCTAATGATCGGTGACCCCGATCACGTGAGTTCAGCCGGCACCGCCGCCGGCCCACAACAAGGAGTTCAGGGCGTAATGGCAACGATCACCCCGCAGAAGAAGTCCACAGCTGCACGTCACGGTTTCAAGACCGGCGAGTTCATCGTCTATCCGGCGCATGGCGTCGGCCAGATCGTCTCGATCGACGAGCAGGAAGTGGCCGGCCACAAGCTGGAACTGTTCGTCATCGACTTCCAGAAGGACAAGATGCGCCTGAAAGTGCCGGTCGCCAAGGCGACCTCTATCGGCATGCGCAAGCTGTCGGAAGAGGATTATGTCGAGCGCGCGCTGAAGGTCGTGCAGGGCCGCGCCCGCGTCAAGCGCACCATGTGGTCGCGCCGCGCCCAGGAATATGATGCCAAGATCAATTCGGGCGACCTGATCTCGATCTCGGAAGTCGTGCGCGACCTCTATCGCGCCGACAACCAGCCGGAGCAGTCCTATTCCGAACGCCAGCTCTACGAGGCGGCACTCGACCGCATGGCCCGCGAGATCGCGGCCGTCAACCGCATGTCGGAAACCGAAGCCGTGCGCCTGATCGAGGTCAACCTCAACAAAGGCCCCAAGCGTGGCGCCAAGGCCGACAATGAGGAAGCCGAGCAGGAAGAAGCTGCCTGAGCTTTTTCGCATTCAAGTTGACGAAAACCCGGCCTCGCGCCGGGTTTTTGATTTCGGGGAAGGCCGCGATTGTCGCGCCTATGCGCCTCCCTCCTTCTCCGCCGCCTCTTGCTTCAGCGTGGCGATAAACCGCTTGGTGCGTTCGCGCTCCGGATTGCCGAACAGCTTGGTGGATGGCCCCTGCTCGACGATGACGCCGGCGTCGAGGAACATCGCCTCCTGGGCGATCTTGGAGGCCAGGCGCAAATCATGCGTCGCCATCACCATGGTCGTTCCCTCGCTGGCGAGCTGACCCAGCACATCGACCACCTCCTGCGCCAGCTCAGGGTCGAGCGCCGAAGTCGGTTCGTCGCACAGCAGCACCTTCGGCGACGGCGCCAAGGCGCGGGCGATCGCTACGCGCTGCTGCTGGCCGCCCGACAGCGTCGCCGGCCAGGCATCGGCCTTATGCACCATGCCGACCTTCTCCAGCAGCGCGAGTGCCCGCTCATGTGCCTTCTGCGGCGACCATTTGAGCACCGTAACCAAGCCTTCCATGACATTTTCGATGGCGGTGCGATGCGGAAACAACTGGAAATTTTGAAACACCATGCCGGTCTGCAGGCGCAGACGCCTTATGTCCGCCGCCGGCACCTTCCCGCCCGGGCGGAACTCAAGCGTCTCGTCACCGATCCGCACCGTGCCCGAGGTTGGGATCTCCAGCAGGTTGATGCAGCGCAGCAGCGTGCTTTTCCCCCCGCCGGAAGGGCCGACAAGCGCGGTGACGCTGCCTTCGGCGATGGCGACAGTCACCCCCTTCAGCACGAGATTATCGCCGAAACGCTTTTCGATGTTGGTGAGGCTGATCATGAGCGTGCCTCCAGGAAGCCGCCATAGCGGTTGAGCCGCTCCTCCAGTCGCGTCTGCAAGGCCGACAGTACCGAACTCATCGCCAGATAGAGGATCGCCGCCTCGACATAGAGGATGAGCGGCTCATAGGTGGTGGCGACGATGCGTTGCGCCGCCTGGAACATTTCCGGCACGGTGATGGCGGCGGCCAGCGACGTGTCCTTGACCAGCGAGATGAAGGTGTTGGAGAGCGGCGGCACCGCCACCCGTCCGGCTTGCGGCAGAATGGTGCGCCGCATCGCCTGGCTCCAGGTCATCCCGATCGAATAGGCGGCCTCCCACTGGCCCTTGGGCACCGAGCCGATGGCCGCCCGGATGATTTCCGACGTGTAGGCCCCGATGTTGAGCGTGAAGCCGATCAGCGCCGCGGTGAAGGCGTCAAGCAGGATGCCGACCGACGGCAGGCCGTAGAAGATCAGGAAGAGCTGCACCAGGAGCGGCGTGCCGCGGAATATCCACACATAGAAGCGCACGAGCGCCACCAGAGGCTTCGGGCCGAACAGCCTGCCGAGCGCCGCGCCCAGCCCTACCGTCAGGCCGAGCACGAAGGACAGCAACGTCAGCGGCACGGTAAAGATCAACGCTGCCCACAGCAGCGAGGGCAGCGAGTCCAGCATCAGTTGCAGCCAGTGCGGCACGAAAGATCCTCCGGAATGGACGGGGAACGTCATCGAAGCGCGAATGCGCCAGCCATATCACGACAAAAGCGGCGAGCCGTCAAAAACGACTCGCCGCTGGATACGTCACAGGGCGACAGCCGGCCCCGCCTAGTGAATTACTTCGAGACGTCCTGGCCGAAATAGGTGTTGGCGATCTTCTGGTAGGTGCCGTCCGCCTTGATGTCGGCCAGCGCCTTGTTGATGGCCGCGACCAGCTCCGGATCGCCCTTGCGCACGATGACGCCGGAGTAATCGGCATTCTCTTCCTGGGCGGCGATCTTCACATTGGCGTCGGGCTTGTGCTTCTTGAAGTCTAGGAACGACAGGCTGTCATTGATGGTAGCGTCCGCACGGCCGGTCAAAAGCAGCTGGATCGACTGGTCGAAGCCGTCGGTGCCGACCAGTTCGGCGCCATTGGACTCGGCCAGCTTGCCGAAATTGGATGTCAGCGACTGCGCCGACTTCTTGCCCTTGAGGTCGGCGAAGGTTTTGATGTCGGTGTTGTCGCCGCGCACGATCAGCACTGCCTTGGACGCGATATAGGGATCGGAAAAGTCGTACTTGGCCTTGCGGGCGTCGGTGATGCCGACTTCGTTGATGACGGCATCATAACGGTTGACGTCGAGGCCGGCGATCAGCCCGTCCCACTTGCCTTCGAGGAACTCAGCCTTGACGCCGAGCTTATCGGCGATCGCCTTGGCGATCTCGATATCGAAGCCAACCAGCGCGCCGGAAGCGTCATGGTAGGTGAAGGGAGCGTAGGTGCCCTCCGTACCGACCTTGATGATTCCGGCCTGCTTGATCTGGTCGAGATTGGCGCCGGCGTGGCCCGATGCGACGGCCAGGGCCTGCAACGTTCCGGCGATGATGAGTGACTTGAGCCATTTCATTTTTCTGTGATCCCGTCCTTGGCCGGTAACCCGGCATGTTGTGAGGGCTGGAAAATGACAGATGCAGGTCGAAAAAATAAGGAATGAAATTTCAAAGAGAGCGTCTTCCAGAAATCAAATTCTCCGGAAGGAATTCATTCGCAGGCTCGGAAGTTGCAGACAGCTGCGCGGACGCTAGCGCTCGCCCTGCCCGCACCGGCGGAACCTTTCTCGCGCATGACAGTTTTGGCTGTTGTAGGGCACGCCGCCGTCATTTCAAGCCGGTGTCTGCCATTTGCCTCGCCGAGCCACGGAGCGCCTTATGATGGAAGACACGGCAGGACGGATCATGGTCCGCGCGGCAATGAAGGCGCCCTATCTCGAGCGCGAGGAGGAGCATCGGCTGGCATTGCTCTGGAAGGAAGACAACGACCAGAACGCGCTGCACAGCATCACCGTCGCCCACATGCGGCTGGTTATTTCCATGGCCTCGAAATTCCGCCATTACGGACTGCCGCTCGGCGATCTGGTTCAAGAGGGCCATGTCGGACTGCTCGAGGCCGCCGCCCGTTTCGAACCGGAGCGCGAGGTGCGTTTCTCGACCTACGCGACGTGGTGGATCCGCGCCTCGATGCAGGACTACATCCTGCGCAACTGGTCGATCGTGCGTGGTGGCACCAGTTCGGCGCAAAAGGCCCTGTTCTTCAATCTCAGACGCTTGCGTGCGCGTCTCGCGAACGGCGCCGAGCCGCTCTCCAACACAAATCTCTACCGCGAGGTTTCGGTTGCGCTTGGTGTATCCGAGGCTGATGTGGCGATGATGGATTCACGGCTGTCGGCTCCGGATTCTTCGCTGAACGTGCCGCTGGCCGATGACGCGGGCGGCACCGAGCGGATGGATTTCCTGGTCTCGGACGATCCCTTGCCGGACGAAATTGTCGGCGACAAGATCGATGTCGCGCGCCGCTCGCTTTGGCTGAAGGAAGCGCTTCACGCGCTCAACGCGCGCGAACTCAGGATCATCGAGGAACGCCGGCTGAATGACGAGGGGGCCACGCTCGAGGCGCTCGGCGAGACGCTCGGCATCTCCAAGGAACGTGTCCGCCAGATCGAGGCGCGCGCCATGGAAAAGCTCAAAGTCGCGCTGGTGAAGCAGAATCCGGAATTCATGGCGACCGCCGCCTGATCTCCCGCTCGGGCTTTTATTTGTCGGTGACGATCTTGACCTTGTCGCCGGCCGAAACCGCGGCCCCCGGCGACAGCGCATTGAGCACGCGGAACAGGTCGAGCTTGCGGTCGACGCCAACCATCTGCGCGGCAAGCGATCCCATGGTCTGTCCCGGCTGCACGGTGAGCACACGAATATGCAGTGGCTTCAGTGCCGCCTTCTCGGCGGGGCTGAGGATGCGGAAGGAGCCGCTGACCGAGCGCGCCACCGTTTCAAGCGAGGTGCTGGCCGAGGGGGCCGCGGTCAGCAATCGGTAGACCTGGCCGCCGGCGCGGATCACAGCGATATCGAACTGCCAGCCTTCGGCGCCTGCATGCGCGGTCGCCGCCTCATTGCCGTTGATGGTTTCCTGCTTGACGGTGCTGTCGTCGAGGCCGGCCACCCAGCCGCTTCTGATATAGTCGGTCAGGGCGCGGTTCTTGTCGATCGAAACGCCGTCGAAGCGGATCGCTATGTCGCCGGGACCGGTCGCCGTCACAGCCGCCGCCGAATTGTCGATGATGAAACCGTCCGGCACCGTGAACGACACGCCCAAGCCTGGATGCAGGAAGGTTTCGCCGCGCACATAGCCTTCTTCCGGCGTGTCGCCGTAAAGCAGGCCGTCTATGCCGGCGAGGAAGGAATCGCGGTCGCGTGTACCGAAGCCGGGCGCACCGAACTGGCGGGCGTGCCGCTGTGCCAAATCGATGCGTTGCGGCGTGTTGGGGTGCGTCGCCAGGAAGTCGAGGCTGGCGTCGGTGGCGCCGCTGATCGAGCGGAAATCGGTATAGGCCGACATCGACTGCAGGAAGCGGCCGGCGGCATAGGGATCGTAGCCGGCTTCGCCGATCGACTTGATGCCGATGGCGTCAGCCTCAAGCTCCTGGTTGCGCGAGAACTGCGCCAGCCTGAGCTTGCCGCGGATGAGTGCAGCCTTGGCGGTCGGGCTGTCGCCAAGCACATCGGAAACGACCTTGGTCGCCAGACCTTCCTCGGCCTCCAACTGCTGGCGCTGCAGCCCATGATTGGCGGTGACGTGGCCCATCTCATGCGCGATGACGGCGGCGAGCTCGGACGAATCATTGGCCAGCGCCAAGAGGCCGCGCGTTATGTAGAGATAGCCGCCCGGCAGCGCGAAGGCGTTGACGTTGGGCGAATTGAGGATGGTGATGCGATAGGTCTGGGTTGGGTTCGCCGACACCACGGTCAGATTGCCGACCACCTTGGCGACCATGCGTTCGAGCTTGGGATCGGAATATTCGCCGCCATAGGTCGCCAGGATGCGCGGATGCTGCGCCTTGGCGAGCTCCGCGAGCTTGTTGTTGGCGGCGACATTGTCGACCGTGATCGGCTTGTCGGATGGCTGGAAGCCTGATTCCTGGACTTCCGGAGGCGTGAACATCTGGCAGCTTGCCAGCGCCACGGCAAAGCCGGCCAGCGCCAGAAAGCGCGCCAGCGGGTTCATTCGTAGCCTGTCAACGCCGATCGCCAGAACGGCTTCCTTTCAGGTCCCTGCGCATGACCACATGCGCAAAACAAACTGCTACAGTATCCGTCACGCGCCCCTCGGAGCATGCGACGGAAGCTGTAGGCAAATCACGGCCTGTGCCGGACCGGTATCGAGCGGACCTAGCCACACTACTCCAGTCATGGCAAGCAAGCGCCACATCGCATCGAGCCGGTTTGAGCGTAAATTATGTCCGCTTCCGGGCAATATCTCGTGATAAGGAATCCCCGGCACCGGCTCCGATATAGCGCCGGAATGCCTCCGGACCAGCCCCGGCAAAGAAATCATCCGCCGTGCCGATAGCGGCGACGGCGCCGTTCTCGAGAAACACCAGCCTCTGACCGATGCGGCGGGCATCTTGCGGCTGATGCGTGACGAACAGCACCGTCATGCCACGCTCGGCATGCAGGCCGGCAACCAGGTCGAGCATATCGTCTCGCAAGGCGGGCCCAAGCGAAGCGAAGGGCTCGTCGAGCAGCAGCACCGGGCGGTCACGCACCAGCACGCGAGCCAGGGCGACGCGCTGGCGCTCACCGCCGGAAAGTTCGCGCGGCAGCCGCTTCTCCTTGCCGGCAAGGCCGGTGCGCGCAAGCGCATCGGCGATCGCAGCGCGATCGGCTTCGGCCAGCCGCAACGATGGCGAACGGCCGAGCCCGACATTCTGCTCGACGGAAAGATGCGCGAAAAGGTTGTTTTCCTGAAAAACCATCGACACTGGCCGCGCCGCCGGTGGCGCGGTGCTGACATCGGCCCCGCCGATCAGCACGCGGCCGGATCGCGGCGGCTCGAACCCGGCCACCAGATTGAGCAGCGTCGACTTTCCGGAGCCGCTCGGTCCCATGATGGCGGTGATTTGCCCCGCCGTGAACTCGGCATCGAAGGCGAACGACGCCTCGCCATAGCTGAACGAAACCTTGTCCAGCCGCACCGAAACCCCTTTGCCGCCAGCCGCCCCGTCAGACATTGCGGGCCGTCTCCTTTCCCAGCCGGTCCGCTGCCAGCACCAGTGCCAGGCAGACAAGGCCGAGCAGCAGCGCCAAGCCGGCGGCGTCCTCGGTT
Organism: Mesorhizobium sp. B2-3-10; assembly: GCF_006442275.1. Taxonomy (NCBI): domain Bacteria; kingdom Pseudomonadati; phylum Pseudomonadota; class Alphaproteobacteria; order Hyphomicrobiales; family Phyllobacteriaceae; genus Mesorhizobium; species Mesorhizobium sp. B2-3-10. The sequence continues at coordinate 909,263 of NZ_VFVT01000001.1, read as the reverse complement.
CGGTAGCTGCCCATGCGCGCCAGGAGAAGGTAGGGCAAGGTCTGCACGGAATCACTGCCGAACAGGGCGATGACGCCGAGATCGCCGAGCGACAGTGCCATGGCGAAGGCAAAAGCGGTGGCGAGCGGGCGCCGCAACGTCGGCCAGTCGACCAGCCACAGTCTTGACCAGCCGGAAATTCCGAGCTGCGCGCAAAGCCGCTCGTGACGCTCGCTTGCCGCGTCATAGGCGGGACGGATGGCGCGCAGCGCAAAAGGCATCGCCATGACAGCGTTGACGGTGACGACCATGAGCGGCGCGATGGCAAAGACATCGCCGACATGGCGCAGCAACAGGAACCAGCCGGCGCCGACGACGATCGGCGGCACGACCAGGACAAACCCGGCGCCCGTATCGGTGGCATGTTCGAGCAGTGTCCTTGCCCCGAAGCGGCGGTTCGACGCCAGCGCCCTGCGCGCCATGGTCAATGCCAGCGAAAGCATCACCGAAAGCAAGGCCGAAAGGAAAGCGAGCACGGCACTGGTCAGCGTCGCCTGACGGACAGTGGCCTCGCCGGCAAGCCGGCCGAGGTCGGCGCCAAGTCCGGCCGCCACGGTCGCCGCCATCGGCCCGGCAACGAAGAGCAAGGCCAACACGATGAGCGTCGCGTTCAGCCACGCTTCGGTCCTGTTGACGGAGAGGTAGCGGCGCGGCGCGACCGGCAGGTTGACGTCGCCGACGACGTCGGCTCCGAGCCGGGTCAACCCCAGCAACACGATGAAGGTCAAGGCGATCTGCAGCAGCGTCAGAGCGACAGCCCTCGCGGGATCGAAATCGAAGCGCAATGCCTGATAGATGCCGACTTCGAGCGTCGTCGCGGCCGGCCCGCCGCCGAGCGTCAGCACGATGGTGAAGGATGTGATGCACAGCATGAAGACAAGTCCGGCGACACCGGGCAGCGCAGCACGCAGCGTCGGCCATTCGATCAGCCGGAATGCCGGCCGCGCCCCCATGCCGAGCTGGCTCGCCAGCCGCCACTGGTCGGAGGGAATGGTCTGCAGCGCCTCGAGGAGCAGACGTGTGGCCAGCGGCAGGTTGAAGAAGACATGGGCGACGAGAATGCCGGACAGGCCATAGATGCCCGGCCAACCCTGGCCGCCGACGACGCTGAGAAAGCCGGAGAAATAGCCGGCGCGGCCATAGAGCGCCAGGATGCCGAGCGCCGCGACGATCGCCGGCAGCGCCAGCGGCACGGCGAAGAGCTGCAGGATCAAGGCGCGGCCGAAAAACCGTGGATGCCGCGACAGCGCCCGCGCCACGAGCAGGGCCGGCCCGACCGAGAGCAGCGTCGACAGGGCCGCCTGCCAGAGCGTGAAGCGCACGACCCGGAACAGGTAGGGATCGAACGCAGCCCAAGCGCCGGAAAAATCGCGAGCGCCTTCGACAAGCAGCCCCGCAAACGCGCCGCCGATCAAAATGGCGATGGCGGCGAGCCCTATCACGCCAGCTGTGATGCGGGGATCAGAGCGGGTTTGCACACCGCACATCAACGATTGGGTGAAGCTTAGGGAGCGTCGCCGTAGAGCGTTCATCTCACGAGATTAGCCCACAAAACCTACTTGCTCATCACCGCCAGCCATTCATCGACCCATGCCTTGCGGTTGGCCGCCACCTCCTCCGGGCTGAACAGCAAGGTTTTGGTCGGCTTGACCAGTTTGTCGAAGGCGGGGTTGAGCGGCTTGTTGGTCTTGCCGGCCGGGAACATCCAGTTGGTCTCGGGGATGGCGTCCTGGAATTTCGGCCCGGTCATGAAGGCCATGAACTTTTCCGCCAGCGGATTCTTGGCGCCGGTCGTGGTGATGCCCGCGACCTCGATCTGCAGATATTCGCCTTCCTCGAACGAGGCCGCCTGATAGCGCTCGGTGTTCTCGGCGACCATGTGGTAGGCCGGCGAGGTGGTGTAGGACAGCACCATCGGTGCCTCGCCCTTGGTGAACAGGCCATAGGCTTCGCTCCAGCCCGGCGTCACGGTCAGGACCTTGGTCTTGAGCTTGGCCCAGGCCTCCGGCGCCTTGTCGCCATAGACCGACTTCACCCACAACAGCAGGCCGAGGCCGGGCGTCGATGTGCGCGGGTCCTGGATGACGATCTTGTCGTCGGCGCTGCCCTCGACCAAATCCTTCAGGCTTTTCGGCGGCGATTTCAGCTTCTGGGTATCGTAGACGACGGCGAAGTAGCCATAGTCGAAGGGAACAAAAGTATCGTCGCTCCAGCCACCCGGCACGTTGACGTCCGTTATTGCGCCATGTGGCGCGAACAGGCCCGAGGCCTTGGCATCGGCGGTGAGATTGGTGTCGAGACCGAGCACGATGTCGGCTTTGGTCGAAGCGCCTTCCAGCTTGACGCGGTTGAGCAGCGCCACGCCATCGGCGACCGAGACGAACTCGAGATCGCAGCCGCATTCTGCCTCGAATTCCTTCTTCACCACGGGACCTGGACCCCAGTCGGCGGTGAAGCTCTCATAGGTGTAGACGGTGAGCTTGTCCTTGGCCAAGGCCGGCCCGGACAGGGTCACTGCCGTGGCGGCGATCAGAGAATATAAAAGCGTGCGCATCGGCGCCTCCTTCGTTTGCGTTGAAAGGAATTGAGGCGTCGGAGTGTCCGAAACGTCTAATCCCTCCGCCGGTACAAACCGGATCAGGTTCAGCGGGTTGGCGACACTGCCTCTCAGCCGGCCCGCGAAATTCGCGTCCGGCACCCCGTTAGAGCGTTTCGACACATAGGCCGGGCCGATGACCCGCGCAAGTGGGACTTTGCCGCCTTCCGTTTCCCGTGCCGGGCTGGTAAGGCGACGGGATATGAGCACATTCACCATCCTGCTTGGCGGCGACCTCATCCGCACGCCTCGGCTCGACCGCCAGGTCGAAGGCTCGCGCGTCATCGCCGCCGACGCCGGCATCGGCCATGCGCGGATGCTGGGCCTCGTGCCGGAACTGTGGGTGGGTGATTTCGATTCGGTCCCGGCTGATCTGCCCGCCGACCTCGCCGCCGTGCCGCGGCAAACCTTCCCGGCGGAAAAGGACAAGACCGACGGAGAACTGGCGATCGCGGCCGCACTGGAGCGCGGGGCGACCCGCCTTGTGCTGGCGGGCGCCTTCGGCGGCAAGCGCGCCGATCACGCCTTCCTGCATCTGGCGCTTGGCCTGCGGCTGGCCGAGGCCGGAATGGATGTGCTTCTGACCAGCGGCGCCCAGGAAGGTGTTCCCTTGCCGCCCGGCAGGGCCGGCTTCGATTATGCCGACGGCACGCTGTTCTCGATTCTCGGCTTCTCCGAACTCTCCGGCCTGACCGTCACCGGCGCCAAATGGCCGCTCGACAAGGTCGAGGTGGCGTTCGGTTCGTCGCTGACCATTTCCAACGAGGTCAAGTTCGGCAAGACCGGGGGCCGCCTCGACATCGCGCTCGGCCATGGCCGCGCGCTGCTGCTCGCCCATCCCTATCCATTGCCCGAAAGCTGACATGGCCCCGCCTCTTCTCAATCTCGACGGGATAAGACTGACCTTCGGCGGCGCGCCGCTGCTCGACGGCGCCGCCTTGACCGCTTCGGCCGGCGACAAGATCGCGCTGGTCGGCCGCAACGGGTCCGGCAAGTCGACGCTGCTCAAGATCGCCGCCGGCCTGATCGAACCACAGGACGGCGAGGTGTTCCGCCAGCCTTCGGCGACGGTGCGTTATCTGCCGCAAATGCCCGACATGGACGGCTTTGCAACCGTGCGCGCCTATGTCGAGGCCGGGCTCGGGCCCGCCGACGATCCCTACCGCGCCAGCTATCTGATGGAGCATCTCGGCCTGTCGGGCGAGGAACGGCCTGGCGACCTGTCCGGCGGAGAGGCCAGGCGCGCCGCGCTTGCCCGCGTCATGGCGCCGGAGCCTGACATCCTGCTTCTTGATGAGCCGACTAACCATCTTGATTTATCTGTCATCGAATGGCTGGAAGAAGAGCTCGTCCGGACCTCCTCGGCACTCATCGTCATCTCGCATGACCGCCGCTTCCTCGAGCGCGTGTCGCGCGCCACAGTCTGGCTCGATCGCGGCCAGACGCGCAGGCTGGACAAGGGCTTTGGCCATTTCGAGGAATGGCGCGACCTGGTGCTGGAAGAGGAAGAGCGCGAGCAGCACAAGCTCGGCCGCCAAATCGTGCGCGAGGAGCACTGGCTGCGCTACGGGGTGACGGCGCGGCGCAAGCGCAATATGCGGCGTCTGGGCGAATTGCAGACCATGCGTCAGCGTTTTCGCGGCCATCGCGGCGCCGAAGGCACCGCGACAATGGTGGCAAGCGACGCCGCCGAATCCGGCAAGCTGGTGATCGAGGCCAAGAACATCGAGAAGAGCTTTGGCGACCTCACCGTCGTCAAGGGGTTCTCGACCCGCATCCAGCGCGGCGACCGCGTCGGCCTTGTCGGGCCGAACGGCGCCGGCAAGACGACACTTCTGAAGATGCTGACCGGCGAATTGGCGCCGGACGCGGGTTCGATACGGCTTGGCACCAATCTGGAGATCGCCACGCTCGACCAGAAGCGCGAGGCGGTCGACCCGCAAGAGACGCTGGCGCAATATCTGACCGACGGGCGCGGCGAGAACCTCGTCATCAATGGCGAGCAGCGCCATGTCGTGTCCTATATGAAGGATTTCCTGTTCAAGCCGGAACAGGCCCGCACGCCGGTGCGCGAGCTGTCCGGCGGCGAACGGGCGCGGCTGATCCTGGCGCGCGTGCTGGCACGGCCTGCAAATCTTCTGGTTCTCGATGAGCCGACCAACGATCTCGACATGGAGACGCTGGAACTGCTGCAGGAACTGGTCGCCGGCTTTGCCGGCACCGTCATCCTGGTCAGCCACGACCGCGATTTCCTCGACCGCACAGTCACCAGCATCATCGCGCCGGACGGCGGCGGCCGCTGGGTCGAATATGCCGGCGGCTATTCCGACATGCTGGCGCAGCGCGGCGGCACCAGGCTTGACGACCGCAAGGCGCGCGCCAAGGCGGAAGCCGGCGATGCGCCGGCACCGGGCAAGAGCGATCCGGCGGCGCCAAAAGGGCCGGCGAAGAAATTGTCGTTCAAGCAGAAGTTCGCGCTGGAGTCCCTGCCCAAGAAGATCGAGGCAGTGACCGCGTCGATCTCGCGGCTGGAGAACAACATCGCCGACCCGGCCTATTACGAACGCGACCCGGCCTCGTTCCAGAAGACGATCGCCGCCCTCGACAAGGAGCGTGCGACCTTGGCCGCGCTCGAGGAAGAATGGCTGGAACTGGAGATGCTGCGCGAGGAGATGGAAGGGTGAAGAGCGGTCGGCCGTGGGCGGATCGATCGACAACGATTTGTCGATTGAAGCGACGGAGCGCCCTGAGCCATAGCGGGCGCTCCGTCTGCTGCGCCTGAGCATTGCCTCCACATCGCAATGCGCATACATTATGCGCATTGCGGAGGCCATTATGCGTAAGATTGCCTTGAATGCGATCCGTCAGCCAGCAAATCTGTCGATCGACTCGAACCTCATGCGGGAAGCCAAGGGGCTTGACGTGAATGTCTCGCGCGCTGCGGAAGCCGGCATCGCGGAGGCGGTGGCAGCTGAAAAGACGCGGCTGTGGAAGCTTGAGAACCGTACCACGATGGATGCGTGGAACGACTACATCGACAAGAACGGCATCCCGTTGGAAGAGTATCGGCAGTTCTGATGCCCCGCTATGATGTCTTCGCCGGTCGCGTTGAAGGCAACTATTTGCTCGACGTCCAATCCGACCTGCTCGACAATTTCAAGACGCGGGTTGTCGTTCCGCTTCTGCCGGTCGCAACGGTGCCGCCGCCAATGCGAAAGCTTCATCCGATCTTCGAGATCAATGGACGGAAGCTGGTCATGGCGACACACCTGATCGCCACCGTTCCCGCAAGCGAATTGGTTGAAAGTCGGCTGAACCTGGCGAAGCATCACGATGACATCGTTGCCGCGCTCGACATGCTGTTCCAAGGATTCTGAACGGAGGCGACCGTTACGCCGCCCGTCTCAGCCCGCCGTCTTGGCCTGCCAGGCCTTGATCGCCTCGTCGAACACCTTCTCGCCGGGAATGCCCTTTTCCATGGTCAGCAGTGCCCGCCGTCCGGTCTTGTAGACGACCGGCACGTCGATCCAGTCCTGGCCGCGCAACAGGGTCATGTTGGCGTCTTCGTCGGCCTTGGTGTCGTTGAGCGCGACGAGGAAGAAGCCGTCGGCGATCTTGGCCGGGATGCCGATCAGCGGGCTGCCGGCGTCCTGTTCCGAACTCTTCATGGCAACGCGCAATATATTGTCGACGCCGCCGCCCTCGAACCCGTCTGGGGTCAGGAAGATCATCTCGATGATATGGCTGGCCGGCAGGGTCTGGTCGGTGTTGCGACGGATGGTCATGCGCAACTGGATGTCCTTGCCGGGAATGGTCGCCTCGGCACGGATCGCCGGCTCGGGCGGCAGGTCGCCGCCGGGCGATTCCTGCACCAGCGACCAGACGATGCTGCCGGGCTCGGCTGAACCCTGCGCGGTGCTGGTGCGCTCCTCATAGAAGATCGCCTTCTGGCCGACCGGAACCGAGGTTGGCGCCACAGCCGGTGCCGCCGGCGGCGTTGCGGCTGCCGGTGCGGGCGGCGGCGTGGCTGCGGCATCGGCCAGCGCCGCGGGCGCGGTTCCGTTGGCGGGTGGTGTCGCGGCCGGGGTGCCCGCCGCGGGCGTGGTCGCGGCTGGTGCGCCTGCCGCGGGCGTACCGGCAGCGGGCGCATTGGCAGCGGGCGTATTGGCAGCCGGCGCGGGAGCCGCCGGCGCTGCCGTGGCCGGCGCATTCGTTGCCGTCGGCGGTGTCGTCAGCGCGGCGACGGATTCGCCCTCGCCTACGCCGCTTTGCCCACCGGCTGGGCCGGGGTCGGTTTCGCCGCCTTCAGGCGTCAGCCGCTGCGTGAATTTCGTGCCTTCCGCGCCGGTCGCGAGCGCCGGCGGCGTGGCCGTGGTATCGGTCGCCGGCTTGGCCGGCGTCGTTTTCACCGGTTCGGTCTTGGCAACAACCTTGCTGCTCTCCAGGCCCAGCATCTTGCCGAAGGCATCCTTGTTCAGCCAGATGCCGTAGCCGCCGCCGGCAACGACCAGCAGTGCGACCACGGCGGCGATCAGCCCGCCATAGCTGCGTTTGCGTTCGGCCGGCCGCAAACGCTCGAAAGTGTCGGTGGCGGCAGGCGCTTCGTCATCGGCAAAGACGTCGTCCTGGTCGTCGTCCCGATCCGCGTCCATCCCCGGCAAGGTCTTCTCGGAAAAGTCCGGAGCGGGCTGCACCGGCGCCGGCCTTTGCCAGCCAGGCTCGACCTTGGCGGCTGGAGCGGGCCGGTAGGGCTCGGCATTGGCAACGGGCTGCGCCGGTTTGTATGGCTCCGGGCTGGCCGCGGCAGGAGCGGGCCGATACGGAGACGGAGCGGGAGCCGGTTCCGCCTTGGCCGGCTGCTTGACGTGGTTCGACTGGTTCTTGTTGCGGTCGATGGAGGAAAAGATGTGTTCCAGTTCCGCGAGCGGATCCGGCTCGGGCACACTCTTGACATAGCCCCGCTCGACGCCGGCAATGGCGTCGTCCAGCGCGCGTTTCTGTTTGTCTATGGCCTCGGAAGCCAGCGGCGGCGAATATTCCGCCAGCTTCTTCGCCAGCATGGCGCGCACGCTGTTATAGATGCGCGTACGCTTCTCGGGCGTCTCGTCGCCGTGCTTCTCGAACGCGTTTTTCAGAACAGCAACGAAATCTGCCATGCTTCAGTCGACCTGTATTTTTTGCCTCCGCGCCGGCCCCCGCAAATCAGCCGCGATGCCCGGAAAGGCTTCAGAAACTAGTCTTGAAACGGATCGGTCACAAGTATCGTGTCGTCCCGTTCCGGGCTGGTGGAGAGGAGTGCGACCGGCGCGCCGATCAACTCCTCTATGTATCGGACATATTTGACGGCCTGGGCCGGAAGGTCGTTCCAGCTGCGTGCGCCGGCGGTGGTGCCCTTCCAGCCTTCCAAGGTCTCGTAGATGGGTTCCACGCGAGCCTGGGCGCCCTGGCTTGCCGGCAGATAGTCGATCGTCTCGCCGTCCAGCCTGTAGCCGGTGCAGACCTTGATCTCATCCAACCCGTCGAGCACGTCGAGCTTGGTCAGCGCGATGCCTTTGATGCCGTTGACGGCAACCGCCTGGCGCACCAGCACCGCGTCGAACCAGCCGCAGCGGCGCTTGCGCCCGGTGACGACACCGAATTCATGGCCGCGCGTGCCGAGGAATTCGCCGATCTCGTTCTTCTGCTCGGTCGGGAACGGACCTTCGCCGACACGCGTCGTGTAGGCCTTGGTGATGCCGAGAACATAGCCGATGGCGCCCGGGCCGACGCCGGAGCCGGCGGCGGCCTGGCCGGCGACCGTGTTGGACGAGGTGACGAACGGATAGGTGCCGTGGTCGATGTCGAGCAGCGTGCCTTGTGCGCCCTCGAACAGGATGCGCTCGCCGGCGCGGCGCTTGTCGTCGAGCACCTTCCAGACGCGGTCCATGTAGGGCAGGATGTCGTTCGCGACCGAGGTCAATTCCTGCATGATCGCATCATGCGTGACTTCGTCATGGCCGAGCCCGCGACGCAGCGCATTGTGGTGCGTCAGCAGCCTGTCGACCTTCAGGGGCAAAGTTTCCAAATCCGCCAGATCCATCACCCGCACCGCGCGCCGCCCCACCTTGTCCTCGTAGGCGGGGCCGATCCCGCGTCGGGTCGTGCCAATCTTTGTTCCGGAATTCGAAGCGGCATCCTCGCGAAACCCGTCCAGCTCCCGGTGTACGGACAGGATAAGCGCCGTGTTTTCGGCTATTTTCAGGCGATCCGGCGTCACGTCCACGCCCTGGCCTTTCAGTTTCTGCACCTCGGCGACGAAAGCATGAGGATCGAAGACCACGCCATTGCCGATGATGGACAGCTTGCCTTCCCGCACGACGCCCGAAGGCAGCAGCGACAGCTTGTAGACCTTGCCGTCGACGACCAGCGTGTGGCCGGCATTGTGGCCGCCCTGGAAACGCACCACGACATCGGCGCGCTCCGACAGCCAGTCGACGATCTTGCCCTTGCCTTCGTCGCCCCACTGCGAGCCGACGACCACCACATTGGCCATGTTTCTTTTCCCTTGAGACGCCGCCGCGCGGCTTGGATATGGTTCGAAACGACAGGCCTCTATAACGTCAAGACCTCGCGAGTGCGACCTTTCTTTGCCGCCGAAAATGCCCTGAGGCACAACAATTTTCGGCTTTGACATCATTTACTTGGGCTGACCGGGGCAATAGGCCGGCAAACACCGCGGCCCATCCCGCGGCCGGAAGCCAGCGATGCATCGAAACGCCTACATGTTCCTGCTGCTCACCACCTTGCTGTGGGGTGGCAATTCGGTGGCCGGCAAGCTGGCGGTCGGCCACGTCTCGCCGATGACGCTGGTCTTCCTGCGCTGGATGCTGGCCGTGGCGATCCTGCTGCCGATCGGCTGGCGCACGATCCAGGAGGATTGGCCCGTCGTGCGCCGTCACTGGCTCGTGCTGGCGGCGCTTGGCGCCAGCGGCTTCACCCTGTTCAACACCATCTTCTACACCGCACTCAACTACACCACGGCGATCAATGTCTCGATCGAACAGGCGGCGATGCCGATCCTGATCATGACAGCCAATTTCGTTTTCTTCCGCCTGCGCGTGAACTGGGCGCAGATCGCCGGCGTGATGCTGACCGTCTTCGGCGTCATCCTGACCGCCTGCCATGGCGATCCGCGCCGGCTGCTGACGCTGGAGCTCAATTTCGGCGACGCCATCATGCTGGTCGCGGTCGTTCTCTACAGCAGCTATTCGGTCGGGTTGCGGCTGAAGCCGGCGATGCGCTGGCAAAGCCTGATGCTGGCCATGTCGTTCGCCGCGCTCATCACCTCACTGCCCTTCTTCCTGTGGGAAGCCGCCGCCAGCAAGGTGATCGTGCCCGACGCCCGCGGCTGGGCGGTCATCGTCTACACCGCGATCGGCGCTTCGGTCATCTCGCAGATAACCTATATCAGGGGCAACGAACTGATCGGCGCCAACCGCGCCGGCCTGTTCATCAATCTGGTGCCGATCTTCGGCACGCTGCTTTCGGTGCTGATCGTCGGCGAGACCTTCCAGCTCTATCAGGCGCTGGCGCTGATCCTCGTTCTGGGCGGCATCGGGCTCGCCGAATACAGCGGGCGCAAGATGGCGTCTGGCTTCTGACGCGCGCCGGGATTACTGCACCAATTCCTTGCGCACCACCGCGATATCGTCCGACGAGACCGCCGGAGCGGAATTGCCCCAGCTGCCGCGCACATAGGTCAGCACGTCGGCGATTTCCTGGTCCTTCAGCCGCCATGCCAGCGAGGGCATCGAAGGCGTCGTCGGCGCACCGGCCGTGTGCACCGCCTGGCTTCCGGCGAGAACGACGCGGGCCAGGGTCTCGGGATTGCCCTGCGCGACGATCGAGTTGCCGACAAGCGCTGGGAAAAGCGCTCCGGCCCCGGCGCCATCGCCGCCGTGGCAGGCCGAGCAATTGTCATGATAGATCGCCGCGCCCGCCACCATACGCGCCTCGTCGGGCTTGGGCGCCTGCGCATTGCCGGTGTCCGGCCCCAGGCTCTTAAGATAGACGGCCACGGCCTTGAGGTCGGGATCCGTCATTTTGGAGGTCGAGTTCTCGATCGCCTCGGCCATCGGACCGGATGCGATCGAATGCGCGTTGACGCCGGTCTTGAGGTAGGCGACCACATCCTCTTGCGACCATTGGCCCAGGCCGGATTGAGCATTGTTGGTGATGTCGGGGGCGAACCAGCCCTGCAGCGAGGCGCCTTGCAGGAAGCCGCTGTCTTGGTCCGCTCCAAGGAACGATTTGGGCGTGTGGCAGGTGCCGCAGTGCCCGGCGCCCTGGACGATGTAGGCGCCGCGGTTCCATTCCGCCGATTTGGAGGGGTCGGCCTGGAAGCTTGCCTCGCTGAAGTTGAGGAGGTTCCAGCCCCACATCGCCAGCCGGATGTTCAGCGGGAACGGCAGCTGGTTGGCTTCGACCTTGTTCGAGACCGGGTCGACCGTGGTCATGTAGGCCCACAGGTCGGAAATGTCCTGCTCGTTCATCCTGGTATAGGCGGGGTAAGGCATGGCGGGATAGAGCCGCACGCCATTATGGCCGACGCCGGTCTTCATCATGTTGCGGAAATCGGCCTCCGACCAATTGCCGATACCCGTCTCGTGGTCGGGCGTGATGTTGGGTGGTACCAGTGCGCCGAAAGGCGTTTCGAGCGGCAGGCCGCCGGCCAGCGGCTTGCCGCCCGGCCTGGTATGACAGCCGGCGCAATCGCCGAGCACGGCCTGATATTGGCCACGGATGATCTGGTCGGCCTGGTCGGCGGCGAGCGCCGGCGTGATCGCCAGCACGGCGGCGCCAGCGGCGGCGGCGGCGGCGGCGGCGGCGGCGGCGGCGGCGGCGAGCGTCCTCATGCCTGCACCAAGGGGGCGCCGGGATTGCGCAAATAGTGATTGCGGATGCCGTCAGCGGCGCGGTAGGCGAGCGCGCCGACCGTTCCCGTCGGATTCTTGCCGGCATTCTGCGGAAAGGCCGAGGCGCCGATGACGAAGACGTTGGGCACATCCCAGCTTTGCAGGAAACTGTTGACCGCACTCTTCCTAGGGTCCGTTCCCATGATGGCGCCGCCCGTATTATGGGTGCTTTGATAAGGGACGCTGTCCCAGCCCTTCTTGCGGCGGCCGACATTGTACTGCTTGCCCCCAAGCGTCTTGGCGATCTCCTCCATCCGGTCGCAGAGATAATTCGACATCCGGATATCATTGTCGGGAAAATCGAAGGTCATGCGCATGAGCGGCCGGCCGAAGCGATCCTTGTAGGTCGGATCGAGGTCGAGGTAGTTGGTGCGCGTCGCGTAGCTGCTGCCCTGCGAGGAGAAGCCAAGCGTGCTTTTGTAGCCCGCGACGGTCGCCTTCTTCCAGGCACTACCCCATTTCGGCGTGCCGGGCAGCGTCGGCCTCGTCCCGATCGGACGTCCATTGGTGGGAATGCAGTTGATGCCCGCGCCGCCGACGAAATCGAGGCCGCCATGGTCGAAGGCGTCGCCATTATAGTCGTCGATCGTCTGTCCGAGCGCGCCCGCGGCAATGAATGGGTTGAAGTTCTTGTCGTCGAAGAACACCTGCACGCCGGCATTGGTCTGGTAGCAATAATTGCGCCCGACGGTGCCCTCGCCGGTAGCGGGATCGTAGATCTTGCCGATGCCCGACAGCATCATCAGCCGGGCATTGTGCAGGCCGTAGGCGCACAGAAGCACGAGATCGGCCGGCTGGAAGAATTCCTGCCCCGACGTATCGACGTAAGTGACACCTCGCGCGGACTTGCCGCCGGCGGCGAGATCGACATGCAGCACCTCGCTGTCGGTGCGCACCTCGAAATTGGCCTTCTTCATCAGCACGGGAAGGATGGTGGTCTGGGCGCTGGATTTGGAGTAGTTGGCGCAGCCGAACCGCTCGCAGAATCCGCAGTAGGTGCACTGCCCCATGGTGATGCCGAGCGGATTGACATAGGTCCGCGACATGTTGGCGGACGGTGTCGGGAACGGGTGCAGTCCCATGGACCGGCCGGCATTGGCGAACAGGGTCGGCGCGTAGGTCATCTCCATTGGCGGATTTGGGTAATCCCGGGACCGCGGATCCTCGAACGGGTTGCCACCTTCCTGTATCTGCCCCTTGATATTGCCGGCCTTGCCCGAGATTCCCGCCAGATATTCGAACTGGTCGTAATACGGCTCCATCTCGGCGCCGGTCACGCCCCAGTCCTCGACCTGGAGATCGGCGATCCGCGCCGCGCCATACTTCTTGGTCAGGTTGGTCTTGATCTGGAAGTCGGAGTCCCAGAACCGCCAGGTGTGGCCGTTCCAATGGACGCCTGCGCCGCCGACGCCGTTGCCGGGCAGGAACGAGCCGAAATCGCGCATCGGCAGCGCCGTCTGCGAAGGGTCGTTGCGCATCGTCATGGTTTCGACGGCTGGCTGCAGGAACAGGTCGCGCCGCACGCTGTAGCGCAACTCGTCCTGCGCATAGCCGATGTTGAAATCGGTCGCCGTGTCGCGCCAGGGACCACGCTCGATGGCCAGCACGTCCAGGCCCTGATCGGTCAGTTCATGCGCAAGGATGGACCCCGTCCAGCCGAGGCCGACGATCACGACGTCCTTGCGGGGCAGTATCGTCGTCATGGTCAGCTCCTTTTTACGAGCCATTCCGGGCTGCCCTCGATCGAGACGGGCGGCCGCGGATAGGGCTGATTGTGCTTGCTGACGTGATCCCGGTAGTCATAGCGCGCGCCGGGGAAACCAAGCATGCGCCACGACACCATGTCCTTGTTGCCGCCATACACCGGATCGGCAAAGAACCCTTCCATCGTGTTCTGCAGCAGAAGTCCGAAGAAGCCGGCAGCCTTGACTTCATTGGGCAAGTCGACCTTTCCAGCTTCCATCGCGGCCAGGAACGTATCCTGATCGGCCGGCTGGAGTTCGGCGAATGTCTTGCCATCGCGCTGCTTCAGGAAAGCGTCGATGGCGGCGAGGCCGGAGCGGTAGCGCTGGGCGGGGTTTGCCTCGCCCTGGTAGCCCTGCGTGGGCAATCCCGGCAGAAACGGTCCTTTTGTGTAGAGCCGGCTCGACGTTCCGAACGCGCCCGTCAACTGACGGTCTATATAGACGGCGCAGCCGGCCTCCTTGCCGCCCATCGACAGATCGTCGGCGGGGATGATGCGGTCGACGATAGCCTCGACCAGCGCGGCTTCCTGCGGCGTGAAGAACTGCCAGCCGCCGGACACCACCTGCATCGGAGGATCGGAAGACAGCGGTGCCCAGGGCAGCGAGCCGGACAAGGATCGGGCAAAACCTGCCGATGTTGCCGTCACTGTAAACATCGCAGCCGAAGACAGAAAAAGACGCCGGCTCAGTCGGACAGTATTGCGATGATCCATCGAAGGCACCCCGACAGCAACAGAGGCGCGCCGGATGTTGCGCACAAAATTATGACCAACTCAGTTAAGTTTAGATCGCATCCATCAATTGACCGCAGCGTGCGAAAAGAAACCGGGATCGTCAAGCAGATCACAAAATCGTTAGATTGGGCCAGACCTTATGCTTATCTACATCCGCTAATGTACTGACGGCTAAAAAGGATATCTTGCAGCAGCTTGACGCAAGGACGCCGTTGGCGCGACGCCTGCTGCGGCGCCCGCAACGCCGCAAACCCTCGGGCGGCGCCAGCGGTCGTGGAAACGCCCCGCATGCATGCCGGCAAACGGGGCGTCTGATGTACGGCTTGTCACCTTAGAAGGTGTGGAGAGCTAGATCCCGCCCACATCGAACCGCAGCCGCTTTGCCGAATCGATCGACTTGTGGTCGCGCACCTGCTCCAGCACTTTCTCCGGGAACGGGGCGTCGAGATAGAGCAGTGCGATAGCGTCACCGCCCGGCCGGTTGCGGCCAAGCTGGAAGTTGGCGATGTTGACGTCGTTCTCGCCGCAGACAGTGCCGAGCAGGCCGATAATGCCGGGCGCATCGGCATTGGTCGTATACAGCATGTGTTGGCCGACCTCGGCGTCGAGATTGATGCCCTTGATCTGAATGAAGCGCGGCTTGCCGTCCGAAAAGCAGGTACCGGCGATCGACCGGGTCATGTGCTCGGTCTTGACGGTCAGCTTGATATAGCCGTCGAAGACGCCAGATTTGTCGCGCTTGACCTCGGCGACGATGATGCCGCGCTCCTTCACCATGATCGGCGCCGACACCATGTTGACGTCGGCGACCTGCGGCCGGATCAGTCCGGCCAGGGCGGCACTGATCAGCGCCCGCGTGTTCATCGTCGCGGTCGAGCCGTCGAACAGGATCTCGACTTCGCTGATCGGATCCTCGGTGACCTGGCCGACAAAGGCGCCCAGCACTTCGGCGAGCTTGACGAACGGCTTCAGCCGCGGTGCCTCTTCCGCCGTGATCGAGGGCATGTTGATGGCGTTGGAGACCGCGCCCTTGATCAGGTAGTCGGCCATCTGCTCGGCGACCTGCAGCGCGACATTCTCCTGCGCTTCCGCCGTCGAGGCGCCAAGGTGTGGTGTCGCCACAACGTTCTCCATGCCGAACAGCGCATTCTGCTCCGCCGGTTCGACCTCGAACACATCGATGCCGGCGCCTGCCACCTTGCCGCTCTTCAGCGCCGCGACCAGGTCGGCCTCGACCACCAGCCCGCCACGCGCGCAGTTGATGATGCGCACGCCATTCTTCATCTTGGCGATCGCCGCCGCATCGATGATGTTGCGGGTCTTGTCGGTCAAGGGCGTGTGCAGCGTGATGAAGTCGGCGCGGGCGAAGAGTTCGTCCAGTTCCACCTTGTCGACGCCGAGCTCCTCGGCCCGCTTGTCCGACAGGAACGGATCAAAGGCGACGACGTGCATCTTCAGCCCGACGCCGCGTGTGGCGACGATCGAACCGATATTGCCGCAGCCGATGACGCCCAGCGTCTTGCCGGTGATCTCGACGCCCATGAAGCGGTTCTTCTCCCATTTGCCGGCATGGGTCGAAGCGTTGGCTTCCGGGATCTGGCGGGCGAGCGCGAAGATCATCGCCACGGCGTGTTCGGCCGTCGTGATCGAATTGCCGAAGGGCGTGTTCATCACGATGATACCCTTGCGGCTTGCCGCCGGGATATCGACATTGTCGACGCCGATGCCGGCGCGGCCGACGACCTTGAGATTGGTGGCCGCGTTGATCAGCTTCTCGGTGACCTTGGTCGCCGAACGGATGGCGAGACCGTCATACTTGCCGATCACTTCGAGCAGCTTTTCCTTGTCCTTGCCGAGGTCGGGCAGATAGTCGACCTCGACGCCGCGATCCTTGAAGATCTGCACGGCGGTGGGAGAGAGTTTGTCAGAGACGAGAACGCGGGGCGCCATGGCGGCCTCCTTGAAAATGAAATTGATCCGGGAACGGACGGCCCTCGGGGCCGCCACGGAAACTCTCAGGCGGCCGCTTTGAGCGACGCCTTCTGGCTGGCAAAGGCCCAGTCGAGCCAAGGCAGCAGCGCTTCGAGATCGGAGGTCTCGACGGTTGCGCCGCACCAGATGCGCAATCCCGGCGGGGCATCGCGATAAGAACCGATGTCGTAGGCGACGCCTTCCTTGTCGAGCGTCGAGACCACGCCCTTGGCAAACGCCGCCTGTCCATCAGCGTCGAGCGCCGCGATATCGGGGTCGGTGAAGGACAGACAGACCGACGTGTTCGAGCGTGTCGCCGGGGCCACCGCAAGATGGCCGAGCCAGGATGATCTTTCCACGAACCGATCGAGCACGGCGGCATTGGCATCCGCCCTGGCAATCAGCGCATCGAGGCCGCCGACCGACTTAGCCCAGTTCAACGCGTCGAGATAATCCTCGACGCAAAGCATCGACGGCGTGTTGATGGTTTCGCCCTTGAAAATGCCCTCGATCAGCTTGCCGCCCGAGGTCAGGCGGAAGATTTTCGGCAGCGGCCATGAAGGCTTGTAGCTCTCCAGCCGCGCTACGGCGCGCGGCGACAGGATCAGCATGCCATGCGCGCCCTCGCCGCCCAGCACCTTCTGCCAGGAGAAGGTCACGACATCGAGCTTCTCGAAGTCGAGCCTTTGCGCGAAGGCCGCGGAAGTAGCGTCGCAAATGGTCAGGCCCTTGCGATCGGCGGGAATGAAGTCACCGTCCGGCACGCGCACGCCCGAGGTCGTGCCGTTCCAAGTGAAGACCACGTCGCGATCGAAATCGATCTTGGCCAGATCCGGCAGCGCGCCGTAGCCAGCCTCGATCTTGCGCACATCGGCGAGCTTCAATTGCTTGACGACATCGGTGATCCAGCCGGAGCCGAAGCTTTCCCAGGCGACCATGTCGACGCCGCGCTCGCCGAGCAGCGACCACAGCGCCATCTCGACGGCACCTGTGTCGGAGGCCGGCACGATGCCGATCCGGTAGTCGGCAGGAACCTGGAGTATCTCGCGCGTCAACGCGATCGCCTGCTCGATCTTGGTCTTGCCGATCTTGGCGCGGTGGGAGCGGCCGAGCGCGGCAGCTTTCAGCGCCTCGACCGACCAGCCGGGACGTTTTGCGCAGGGACCAGAGGAAAAATTGGGATTTGCCGGACGGAGTCCGGGCTTCGTAAGCGTCGTCATCGTGGTCTATCCTTCCAGATAGTGGCCCCTCGTTGGGGAGGGGTGGCCCACGGACGGCGATATGCGTTCAGGCTTCGGGCGTCAAGAGGAAAGTTTTTGTCGCTGCCGGGATACCGGATGCATGTCGCCCAAAAGTGCGCGGCGGTTTTGGGGCTACGGCATGCATCGAGAAGAAGGCCCGCAAGCAGTATTTCGTGATTCAAACGCAAACGGCGGACCACAGGGATCCGCCGTCAAAGCCCCGTCTTTCCCAAACCTTACCAGAGGTCGTAGCGTAGCCCGAGCTTGACCGTCTGGTAGTCTATGCCCTTGTGAATGTTGAAGGCGCCATTGTCATAGGCGACATACTTGCCGTCCGGCACCGAGAAATACTCATAGCCCAGATCGACGGAAACGTTCTTGGTAACCTGATAAGATAGCCCGGCGCCGATCGAGTAAGCGAAGTTGAATTTGGCAGCCGTATCGGTTTGGCCATCATACCCTGCGGGATCATTGCAGAAAAACCCGCCAGTTCCGGCGGAGTTGACCGGTGTTTCCACGCAATCCTTCGCGCCGATGCTCTTGTAATATTTGTTGTACGCAAGGCCGATGCCGCCGCCGATATAGGGAGTGATCCCAACATAAGTGCCAAGGTCGACATAGCCATTGGCCATGAGACTGTACGCTTTGTTATTGCCATTGTCGACCTGATCGCACAACTGCGATGCGGGCGCGGAATTGATCGTTCCGAAACCGTCATCTACGAGCGTAGTGCCTTTGCAGGTGGTGGAAAGTTTCTGGTGATCGGCGAATTTATTGGTCGGCAGAATCCCGCCATTCAGTTCCACACGAAGATAGTCGTTGACGTGATAGCCCATGCCGACGCTGCCCGTAAAAAGGCTGCTCTCGGACGTAAAGCTGTTCAGAGGCCCGCTCGAGACCTCCTCGTGATCGAATGGATGGCTGAACGCATATCCTACATCGCCGCGCAGGTACCAGCCGGAGCCGACCTCGACCGGCACATAATCCGGCGCCTGGTCGACATAGATCGGCGGATCGTAGTCGGCGGCGATTGCAGGCGCCAGCGGCAACAGCAGTGCGGCAAGCGCCAGCGCCATACGCGATATTGATATCATGGTCCCCGGCTCCCGAATTCGGCGCCGTCAAACAAGCAACGGCGGCCAACGTTTCATGAGCCATTGTTAACCATAGTGGTTAAGTGCCGGTTAAGGCTAACAGAGGGTTAGCGAATTGATTTCGAACGGGCTGACCTCGGCTCATCTCAAACGAAAACCGCCCGGCTGATGCCGGGCGGTCGACGAATTCCTGGAAACTTCGAAGCGATTACTTGGTGTAGATCGGCTCGGGCTCCGGCTGATAGGCCACCACCGGCGCGGCGCAACCGTTGTTGCCGCCGAACTGGTAACGCAGACCGCCGCGCACCTCGTGGGTGTTGAAGCCGTGATCGAAGCCCGGCCCGGCGCCCGGCGTGGCGCCGGCTGGACCATACTCGAACATGCGACCGCCTTGGATATGGGAGAAACGGTAACCAGCATCGAGGATGACTTTGTCGGTCAAGCAGTAGGAGGCGCCGGCCATTACCGCGTACGCGAAGCGCCAGCTGGATGTTCCGGGGTTGGACTCGGTTGCGCCCGGGGTCGGGTCGTAGACAGTATCCCATTTGACGCGCGCTCCGCCGATACCGGCGCCGACATAGGGCGTGATGCCGTGCCAGGTGCCGATATCGACATAGGCATTTGCCAGAAGCAGCAAGGCGCTCATCTTCGACGACTCGACCGAGACCGTGGTGAGATCCGAGGTGCCGCCGTTGAAGTTCGACTTGAACCAGTAGTCGGCGGTCAGGTCGGTGCGGAAGTGTTCATTGATCTTGTAGCCGACGCCGCCGCCAAGCGAGAAGCCGCCCTTGAGCTTGCCATAGTCGAAGGACTTGCTCCCGGCGACCCCGACAGGAGGCCCGCACGGGCAAGGCGCGGCGCCGTAGGTGATGTAGTCGATGTCACCGACCTTCGACTTGTGATAGTCGAGGTCGCCACGGATATACCAGCCGCCGACATCGACCGGTTGCTCATAGACCGGCGGCGGCGCTTCTTCGACTTGCGGCTCGGGCAGGTCAGCTGCGAACACCGGCCAGGCCAAGCCCGCGAACAGCAGCGCGAACAGGGCCTTTCTTGCTGTATTGAACATGCTTGTCACCCCTAGAAACCTCGGAACGGCGATCGCGTCCGAATAAGATTGGCTTTCAGGCGTGGATAATGAATTGCAAAAGTTAAAAGGCGTTTAACCCTGTCGATTAACCACGAATCTCCAGAATCCCGGAGATCTGGCAAGGATTTCGACAGAAAGAGACCGATCCTTTGCCAACAAAAAAGCCCGCCGGAGGGGCGGGCTTCGATGCAATGAAGGCGGCGGCGTGACGCCTTCGAGGCTGGCGGGGATCAGGCGGCGCTGCTGCGGGTTTCCGAGATGACCCCGACGATGTCGTTGACGACGGCCTCGACCAGTTGCGGATCGTCGCCCTCGGCCATCACACGGATCAGCGGCTCGGTGCCGGATGGACGGATGACCAGCCGCCCGGCCTTGCCGAGACGATGGCGGGCGTCCTCGATCGCGGCCTTGACCGGGGCTTCCTCCAACGGTTTTCCGCCGGCGATGCGAACGTTCTTCAGCAGTTGCGGCACCGGCTCGAACTTCTTCGACAGTTCGCTGACCGGGCGGCCTTGCCGCTTGATGCAGGCCAGCACCTGCAGTGCCGAGACCAGCCCGTCGCCGGTGGTCGAGAAGTCGGACAGCACGATGTGGCCCGACTGCTCACCACCGACATTGAGCCCATGCGCGCGCATATGCTCCACGACATAGCGGTCACCGACCTTGGTGCGATGCAATTGCAGCTTCATGTCGCCGAGAAAGCGCTCGAGGCCGAGATTGGACATGACCGTCGAAACGACGCCACCGCCAGCCAGCCGCCCGCTCTGGTGCCAGGACTCGGCAATCAGCGCCATGATCTGGTCGCCGTCGACGATGGCGCCGTTCTCGTCGACGATGACGACCCGGTCCGCATCGCCATCAAGCGCGATGCCGATGTCGGCGCGCACTTCGTGCACCTTTTTCTGCAGATCGGCGGGATGGGTCGAGCCGCATTCCTTGTTGATGTTGAAGCCATTGGGTTCGACATTGATGGCCACGACTTCGGCGCCCAGTTCCCACAGCGCCTCGGGCGCCACCTTGTAGGCCGCGCCATTGGCACAGTCGACGACGATCCGCAGACCCGAAAGCGACATCGAGCGCGGCAAGGTGCGCTTGGCGAATTCGATGTAACGGTCATGCACGCCGTCGACGCGCTTGGCGCGGCCAAGCCCGTCGGAATCGGCGAGCGCCAGTTCGATATCCTTGTCGAGCATGCTCTCGATGCGCTCTTCGATCTCGTCGGACAGCTTGTAGCCGTCTGGGCCGAACAGCTTGATGCCGTTGTCGTAGTAGGGATTGTGAGAGGCCGAGATCATGACGCCAATGTCGGCGCGCAGCGAGCGCACCAGCATGGCAACCGCCGGGGTCGGGATCGGGCCGAGCAGAAACACGTCCATGCCGGCGGCGCAAAGGCCGGCCACCATCGCGTTTTCGATCATATAGCCGGACAGCCGGGTGTCCTTGCCGAGCACGACACGATGGCGATGGCTGCCGCGCTGGAACGAAAGGCCGGCGGCCATGCCGACCCGCATGGCGATTTCCGCGGTCATCGGAAACTTGTTGGCGCGCCCGCGAATGCCGTCCGTGCCGAAGTAATTCCCTGCCATGCCAGTCAGTTTCCTTGGTTGTCCTTAGCCGGCACGTCATGCCACAATTGGCCGTCGTGCCTCGATCACATTGTGTGATTATATGTTACCAATCCTTAGAAAATCATTGTTGTGCGTTGCACACAACATGGCCGCAGCCTAGCACGGAGACGCTATGGCGTCACATATACCAGTTTTGCCAGCCATTCGGCGCGGATACATCCCGAGAATTCTTGCCTCGGCGGCAGTCAGGCCGAATGATTTCATCACCTTGTCGTTAGAAAGCGATTTCGGCGATATATAAGCCGCCTGGCATCTGGCGCAACCGACCGTTGAGCGTTATTGATTCGCTGGGACGTATAATGGGCTGCAGCCACGGAGAAACGCTATGCTCATCCACCGAATTGCTACTCTGACCGGCCTTGCGGTCGCGACGTTGTTCCTGGCCGCGCCAGCCAACGCGCTGACGATGGCCGAGTGCAGCACGAAGTACAACGCCGCCAAGGACGCTGGGACACTTGCCGGGGCGACCTGGAACCAGTTCCGCAAGGCACAGTGCGGCACCGACGCCGCCGCCACCACCGACACCAAGGCGGCCACGACCAAGGCTGCTGAAACCAAGCCGGCCGAAGCCAAGCCGGCCAAGACCACCAAGGCCGCCGCAGCGGCCAGCGACAGCACGGCCAAGGGCCTGACCGCCAAGGAATGCAGCACCAAGTACCAGGCGGCCAAGGCCGCCGGCACATTGAACGGCATGAAGTGGAACGACTTCCGCAAGGCCGAATGCGCCGCTGGCGCATCCGCCGCCGCCGACACCGTCAAGCCGGCGACCACGACGGCCGCAGCTTCCGGCAAGGGCCTGAGCATGGCCGAATGCAGCACCAAGTACCAGGCTGCCAAGACGGCGAACACGCTGAAGGGCATGAAGTGGAACGACTTCCGCAAGGCCGAATGCGGCGCCAGTGCCTCGGATGACGACAGCGTGCCCGCTCCAAGCGAGGCGAGCTACACCAAGGAACCCGCAAAGCCGACGACGGTTGCCCCCAAGGGCGTCACCTTCCCGTCCGCGATCTCGGCGAAATATGCCAGCGAGACCCCCGGAAAAGGCCGCATGCATACCTGCCTTGACCAGTACTATGTCCTCAAGGACGCCAACGCACTCGGCGGCCTGAAGTGGATCCAGAAGGGCGGCGGCTTCTACAGCCTCTGCAATGCCAAGCTGAAGGGCTGAGCCGCGCATAGCATTCCCCCCGGATCGATGGGGCATGACGGTGAATTGAATTAGATGAAATCTGGCAAGGCCAGGCAAAGGCCCGCGATGCATCTGCTTCGCGGGCCTTTTGTTGCGCACGAAGACGCCAGGGTCTTGCTCGCGTCTGCATATCGCGGAAGCTGCCTGCATCATCAATTCGCTTACACTCCCCGCCGCGAGGCTGATTGGTAACTCATGAAAATTCTGATTGAACATATCAGGAACAAACAGTATACAAAAGACGTCTGAACTTGTCATCAACCAGGAGGATCTTATGCCCAGTTTAAAATTGGCGGTATTGGCTGTGACGGCATTGGTTGCTTGCGGCGTCGCCCCTGCAAGCGCATTGACGATGAAGGAATGTGGCGAGACCTATCGGACAGCCAAGGAGAGCGGCACTCTGAATGGCATGGACTGGGCCGCTTTCCGCAAGGAGAAATGCGCGACGTCGGCTGCGGAGAGTGTCAGCGCGGATAAGGTCGAAACCGCACCGCAGCCGAAAAAGGAAACCAGCGCGGCACTTGCCCCCACCGTAGCGCCAGCGGGCGTAACATTCCCGACCACCCTCGCCGCCGAGTTCGAGACCGAAAAGCCCGCGAAGGCACGGATGAAGACCTGCCTGCAGGGTTACCATGGCAACAAGGAGGCAGGTACGTTGAACGGCCTTCGCTGGATCCAGAAGGGCGGTGGTTATTACAGCCTGTGCAATGCGCGGCTGAAAGCTGAATCATAAAAAGCGATAACGGCGGAAAGCGGTTCACCGTTTTTCCCGCAGACGTGGCCGTTATCCTCAGGCTGTCCCGAGGATCTGCTGCCGGGCGACATCTGGACCTCGGGCTAGCCTGAGGTTGACGTTCCAAATGTACGTCCGGCCAGCCTCCTGATGCGATGTCGCCCAAAGGTGGTTTGGGGGCGACGACATACTTAGAAGCAAAGACTTAAAGCGCGTCGGGGATAGCGTCAAAGAACAGAGCGGTTCTGCGTTCCGTGAAACGGTGAACCGCTCTGGTCTAGCTTGACGGCTGTGGCTCCATGCCGCCTTCGGGCTCGGGACCCTTCTTGCGGCGGCCGCCGGACTTCGGCACGGCCGAGCCACGGCTCGGCGGCGTGTCGTCGCCGAGGTCGCGCGAGGGCTTGTTGCCCGCGATCAGCTGCTTGATCTCCTCGCCCGACAGCGTCTCGTATTCGAGCAGGCCCTGCGCCAGCGCGATCCATTCCTTCTTCTTCTTGGTCAGCACCGACTTCGCCGTCGAATAGGCCTCGTCGATCAGGCGGCGCACCTCGCCGTCGATGATCTGCGCGGTCTCTTCCGAAATGTTCTGCGTGCGCGCCACCGAATGGCCGAGGAACACTTCCTCCTGGTTGTCGCCATAGGCGACATGGCCGAGCTTGTCGGAGAAGCCCCAGCGCGTGACCATGGCGCGCGCCAGCTTGGTCGCCTGCTCGATGTCGGAGGAAGCACCGGACGTGATGTTCTCCTTGCCGAACTTGAACTCCTCGGCAACGCGGCCGCCCATCATGATGGCGAGGCGCGAGACCATGTATTTGTAGCTCATGGAATAGCGGTCGCCTTCCGGCAACTGCATGACCATGCCGAGCGCGCGGCCGCGCGGGATGATGGTCGCCTTGTGCAGCGGATCGGCCGACGGCACGTTGAGCGCCAGGATGGCGTGTCCGGCCTCGTGATAGGCGGTCAGTTCCTTCTCGGCCTGGGTCATGGCCGACGAGCGGCGCTCGGCGCCCATCATGATCTTGTCCTTGGCGTCCTCGAACTCGGCCATGGTGACGAGGCGCTTGTTGCGCCGCGCGGCCATCAGCGCGGATTCGTTGACCAAGTTCATCAGGTCGGCGCCGGAGAAGCCGGGCGTACCACGGGCGACGACCTTGAGGTCGACATTGGGCGCCAGCGGCACGTTGCGCACATGCACCTTGAGGATCTTCTCGCGGCCGACGATGTCTGGGTTCGGCACCACCACCTGGCGGTCGAAACGGCCTGGACGCAGCAACGCCGGATCGAGCACGTCGGGCCGGTTGGTGGCGGCGATCAGGATGATGCTTTCGTTGGACTCGAAGCCGTCCATCTCGACCAGCAGCTGGTTCAGAGTCTGCTCGCGCTCGTCATTGCCACCGCCGAGGCCGGCACCGCGATGGCGGCCGACGGCATCGATTTCGTCGATGAAGATGATGCAGGGCGCATTCTTCTTGGCCTGGTCGAACATGTCGCGGACACGGGATGCGCCGACGCCGACGAACATCTCGACGAAATCCGAACCTGAAATGGTGAAGAACGGCACGTTGGCTTCACCGGCGACCGAGCGGGCAAGCAGCGTCTTGCCGGTGCCGGGAGGGCCGACCAGCAGCACGCCGCGCGGAATCTTGCCGCCGAGGCGCTGGAACTTCTGCGGATCGCGCAGGAATTCGACGATCTCTTCGAGGTCTTCCTTGGCCTCGTCGACGCCGGCGACGTCCTGGAAGGTGACGCGGCCATGCGCCTCGGTAAGCAGCTTGGCCTTCGACTTGCCGAAGCCCATGGCGCGCCCGGAGCCGGACTGCATCTGGCGCATGAAGAATATCCACACGCCGAGGATCAGGATCATCGGCAGCCACGAGATCAGATAGC
Organism: Mesorhizobium sp. B2-3-10; assembly: GCF_006442275.1. Lineage (NCBI taxonomy): Bacteria > Pseudomonadati > Pseudomonadota > Alphaproteobacteria > Hyphomicrobiales > Phyllobacteriaceae > Mesorhizobium > Mesorhizobium sp. B2-3-10. Next base: position 884,362 of record NZ_VFVT01000001.1, on the reverse strand, counting down.
CGAACAGCGAATTGGAGCCGTCGGTCTCGGGCCGCGCATTGATGGTGACGTTCTTGTCCTGCAGCCGCGAGACCAGCTGGGGATCGCCGGGCGAATAGGTCTGGAAGCCGCTGGAATTGTCGGTGTAGTTGCCGGTGATGCGGGCGCCCGCGATGGTCACCGTCTTGACCCGGCCGGCCGCGACGTCCTGCAGGAACTGCGAATAAGGCACATCGCTCGAAGCCCCGCGCGTCTGCGGCGTCTGGAACAGATTGAAGAGGGCGATGAGCAGGACCGCTATGATCGCCCAGAGCGCGAGGTTGCGATAGTTCGGATTCATCAATTGTCCCGTTGGCGTCCGCGAGCGGACAGCATCATGAGAGGAAACTTGGGCCTAACATAGGGAGAGCGTACCCCCTTGCCAAGCAGAACAGCATGTCTGGGTTAAGCTTTCGCCCAGCATCAACCGGCACTAGGGCCACGCAATGGCAGGGCGGGAAGCGGTGCCGCGCCGATCAACCCGGCGACGGCGCGCGCCGGGGCCAGGTCGAAGGACGGCAGGAAGTGGGCAAAGGGAGCAACGACCGGCGAGGCCGCGAACCCTTGCGATGTCGGCCAATCGGGCTCCGGACCCACCTTCTCTGCGGCTTGCAGCCAGCCTGGTTCCGTCGCCAATGCCGCGCGCACCAGGCTTGGCGGGGTTTCGTCCCGGCCTACAGCCAGCCGCTTCGCCGCCATTGCCCCGAATGGCGCGATCAACAATGCGCCGCCGGCGTCGTTCAATGTGATTTGGCGGCGCCCATCCCAGATGGCGCCGTCGATCGTTGCCGCCGCCGCCGGCAAATCGCGCATCTCCCGACGCAGGAAGATGCCGGCGCGCCGGAAGTCGACCACTGTCCGCGACAATGTGGCGCAAAGAAATCCGGCTTTCAGCCGGGCGAACAACGCCTCGCCGCGGGCTTGGTCCGGCAGGAAGGCAATCCCGCCTGACGTCGCCAGGAGAACGCGCAGTGCGTATATCGCCGCCCGATCGGCGCCGGCGCCGAGCAGGGCCGGATCGAGCCGGATGAGGCCCGCCGCCGGCTGGCTGGCAAAGCGCTCGATCAGACGGGCGGCCTCACCGCCAAGCCGCGTCCGGTCGCCTGCCTGCCGCGCGGCCAACGCCAGCGCGTCGTTCATGCGTTGTGCGCCGGCCTGCCCGGCAAGGGCTGCGCGCATGCGCGGCCGCTCGAAGGCTTCATCGGCATTGGTCGGGTCCTCGGCCCAGCCGACCTGTTGGCGCCGCAGGAAATCGCGCAGCGCATGGCGCCGCACGCCGAGAAGCGGTCGCACGATCCAGTCGCGCCAGTCATGCAGGGTGGCGGGCGCCATGCCGGCGAGGCCCCGCCCCTCGTCGCGGATCGCATCGTTGCGATCGCGCCGCATCAGCACCGTCTCGGCCTGGTCGTCCGCTGTATGTCCGGTCACGATCAGGCCGACGCCTTCCGCCCGGGCGGCGCTGGCCAGCAGCCGGTAGCGCGCCTCGCGCGCCGCCGCCGGCAGGCCGGTCGACGGCTTGGCGCCGGACCAGGCCAGGATGCGGTGGGCGATGCCGCGTTCCGCGCAAAGCTTCGCCACGGTCCGCGCCTCATCGGCCGAACCCTGTCGCAACCCGTGGTCGATCGTGACCGCGAGCAGCTTCGCGGACGGTGCGGTTTTGTCGAGGTGCTGTTTGAGAAGGAGAAGGAGCGCAGTCGAATCGCTGCCCCCGGATACGGCCGCGACGGCGCCGTTGGAAAAATCGATATGCGAAAAGAGTCCGGTCGAAAGATCAGGCCCGGTATCGAGCATCAATCCATGTCGCCAAAAAGCGGTCCCGGTTTTGGGACTACGAGACCCCCAGAAAAAATCAGCACGCAGCCAGGGCCTTCTCCTGCTTGACGCGTTCCTTGAGTGTGCTGGAAATATCGGGATAGCGCTTGCCGACCTCGCTGAAGGTGGCGCAGGCAACATCGTGCTGCTTGAGACCGACCAGCGACACGCCCAGCTTCAACAGCATGTCGGGCGCCTTCTTGGCTTTGGGATAATCCTTGCTGGCGGCGAGGAAGACTTCCGCCGCATCGCGATATTTCTGCTGGCCAAGCAGCGATTCCCCCAGCCAGTAATGCGCGTCCGCCGCCTTGGCGTCCTTGGGGAAGCGCGAAATATGATCGCGGAAACCCTGTTCGGCGGTGCCGTAGTCACCCGACAGGATGAACTGGTAGGAGTTGCGATAGAGCTCTTCGGGATTGTTGGTCGCGGGCAGCGCCGCGACCACCGTGCCGCCGGCCTTGCCGGCCTTGGCCGGCGCGCTGGCGGCTGGTGCCGTGTCCTGTGCCGGCGCGGTTGCCTGCGTGCTGCCGCCGGCATCGATCACATTGCCGTTCTTGTCGACAGTGATGGACCCAAAGGTCTTTTCGGGCGCTCCCTTGCCGGGGATCACCTTGCCGGGGTCACCGTCGGGTGACTCGACGATGACGTCCTCGACCGTCTTGCCGCCTGTGGATTGATCGCCGCCGGGCGCGGCCCCGGCATCGGCCGGCGCCTGGGTTGCCGGGGCCGAGGCCACGTCGGTGTTGGTCCCGGTGGTGGCATCTGATTTCTTCTGCGCCGGCGGTTGTCCACCTTGCGAGCCGCCTTCAAGCTGCTGGAAGCGGAACTCGTTGTCTTCCTGCTGTTTGCGGATCTGCTCCTGCATCTGCAGGATCTGGAAATTGAGTTCCTCGACCTTGCCGGTCAGCTGCCGCATTTGGTCCTCGAGCCCGGTCACGCCGGCGCCGCTCGACTGGGCGAGCTGGACCTGATCTTGCTTTTTCTTCTCGCCGAAAAGGCTGGGCAACTCGAGTGTCGGCAGATGGAAGGAAAAGCCGGTCTCGGCTGTTTGCCCTGTACCGCTCGCCGAAGCGGTTACGCCTGATAGGAGCAGCAGCGCCAGCGTGCCGCTTAGAACCGATCTCAAATGCATGTGTCTCTCGCCGTCCAATCGTTAGCTTGTTCGCGCCTTCCAATCGATGTGAGACCAGCCAAGCGCCCTCGGCTCATAGCAGGGCGCGAGACTTCGGCCAAATTTTGTTTCGGGTGTCAGGATATGAAAAAGGCGGCCCGAGGACCGCCTTTCGCAAAGATGTGTTGTATTTTTGCCATCTGTGCCGTGCGCGCCTTTCGGCGCGCGACGCCTCAGGAACCAGCGCCGCTGAGCGTGGTGACGGCGCGGCGGTTCTGCGACCAGCAGGAGATGTCGTCGCATACGGCGACCGGACGTTCCTTGCCGTAGGAAATCGTCTTGAGACGGCTCGCCGAAACGCCCTTGGAAACCAGGAAGTCGCGCGTGGCGGCGGCACGGCGGGCACCGAGCGCCAGATTGTATTCGCGCGTGCCGCGTTCGTCGGCATGGCCTTCGACGACGATGGCATACTGCTTGTACTGGTTCAGCCACTGTGCCTGGCGCGACAGCGTCGTCTGTGCGTCGGCACGGATCGAGGTCGAGTCCGTATCGAAGAAGATACGGTCGCCGATGTTGACGGTGAAGTCCTGTGCCGAGCCGGGTGTTGCGGCACCCGCGCCATTGAGGCCAAGGTCAGCGGCGCTGTTCGGCGTCTTCTTCGAAGCGCAACCGGTGATGGCGAGCATCGCCACCAGCGCGATCATGGCCGGGTTTCTGGTCAGTGCTGCGATACGGCCCATGCCGCCTCTCCTTCGTATTCGAGTGATCATGTTTCGAGTGATTTCGTTGATCACCCAGTAACCACGTTTGGGTTAACCGGCATTCAAGAAACACGGTTAAAATTTGGTTTAGGCTGCCCGTCCGCAGCTGTTTTGTCATAGGCCACAGTTGGCGCGGACCCTAGGCGGAAATGCGGCCAAAACGCGACAAAGGCATGGAAAAGGGGAATGTAAGGGGGAATTGAAGAGTTGGAGAACTGAAGAATTGAAGAAGGATGTTCACCCTAGCTTCACTCTGAGGTTCACCAGCATTCCGTACACCTGGCCATACGATTGTAGCCACTCGTCCCGTTGCGCCTGCGAGATGTATTCGAGATCGAACGCGTATGAAATCCACGTCTCCACTTCACTGCACGAGCCTATGGCCATCGAAATGAACCGGGCAAATTCAGCTTTGGAGTGGGTCTGTTTGGCAAATCCCTCGGCCAGATTGGCGCAAATCCCTTTGCTGGAACGCCGCAACTGATCGGCCAGCGCGTATTGCTCTATCTTGGGAAAAGCGAGGGTGGCCTTGTGAACCGCCAGAGAGACCACGTAAGCGCGCTTGTAGACCTCTAGATCCTTTGCTCGCTTAACGTAGCCCTCTGCTTTCACCATTTCTTCAATTCTTCAGTTCGCCAATTCCCGTTCTATTCCAGCAGCGGCGACCAGGCCGGATCCGAAGCAAAGTTCGTCGTCGGGATCGGCTGCTCGTTGCGGCCGGTGAGATCGACGGAAACCAGTTTCGGGCCGCCATTGGCGTCGCGGAAGAACATCAGCACGCGGCCGTTCGGCGCCCAGGTCGGGCCTTCCTGCTGGAAGCCGGACGACAGGATGCGCTCGCCCGAGCCGTCGGTCTTCATGACGCCGATCTGGAATTCGCCGCCGCTCTGCTTGGTGAAGGCGATGAGGTCGCCGCGCGGCGACCACACCGGCGTCGAATAGACGCCGTCGCCGAAGGAGATGCGGGTCTGGCCCGATCCGTCGGCGCCCATGACGTAGATCTGCGCGCGACCGCCACGGTCGGAGGTGAACACCACCTTGCTGCCGTCGGGCGAGTAGGAAGGCGAGGTGTCGATGGCGGTCGAGTTGGTCAGCCGCGTCGTCGAACGGCTGCGCAGGTCCATGGCGAAGATGTTGGAATTGCCGTCGTCGCGCAGCAGGCTCATGATCACCTTCTGGCCGTCGGGCGAGAAGCGCGGTGCAAAGGTCATGCCTGGAAAATTGCCTACCAGTTCACGCTGCCCGGTCTCGATCTGCAGGAGATAGACCCTGGGCTGGCCGCTCTCGTAGGACATGTAGGTGATTTCCTGCCGGTTCGGCGAGAAGCGCGGCGTCAGCACGATCGACCTGCCGTCCGAAAGGTAGCGGACGTTGGCGCCATCCTGGTCCATGATGGCGAGGCGCTTCTTGCGCGCGTTCTTGGCGCCGGACTCGTCGATGAACACGACACGCGTGTCGAAATAGCCCTTCTCGCCGGTCAGCCGCTCATAGATGGCGTCGGCGATGATATGGGCGACGCGGCGCTGATTGGCGTCGTTGGCGAAGAACTGCTCACCGGCCATCTGCTGCCCCGCGAATGTGTCCCACAGCCGGTACTGGGCGCGGATGCGGCCGTCTGCTTCCTTGCTGACGCTGCCGGTGACCAGAGCCTGCGCATTGATCACCTTCCAGTCGTCGAAGCGGGGGGTTGCGTCCGGATTGGCGATCTTCTCGATGAAGGCGCTCTTGTCGATCGGCGCGAACAGGCCGGAGCGCTTCAAGTCGGCGGTGACGATCTGGGAAATCTGCGCGCCAAGTGCGTCGCCGCCCTGGAAATCGGTGATGGCGATCGGCAACGGCTCGACATTGCCCTTGTTGACGTTGAGTTCGACCAGCGCCCAGGCAGGCATCGGAACGATGGCCGTCATGCCCAGCGCCATGGCTGCAATGGTCAGGAGCGGCTTGAGGATTGATTTCATGTCTTCTCGCTTCTCATACTGATCTTCGGATATCAGGGCCTAGAGGCCGAGCATCTCCCTTGGGTCGAATGTGACCCGGATGTCGTTCCAGATGTCCTGCTTGCCGGCGGGAACTTGCAGGCCGGCCATGTCGCATTTCTGAACCGCGCGCACCGCGCTCTCGTCGAACTGCCTGTTGCCGCTCGACGTTTCAACGGAAGGACGGCCGTCGAGCTTGCCGGAGTTGTTCAGGTTGAAACGGACGACGACGACGAAATTCTCCGAACCTTCAAGCCCGGCCGGCAAGGTCCAGCAACCGCCGAGCTGGCTTTCCAGGGCGCCCTGCTCCGACTTCGACAGCTTCTGGCCCTGATCCTTGTCGCCGCCGAGCGACGCTTGCTGCGTCGAGCGCTTGGCGCCGCCGCCGGACGGCTTCTGCTTGTCGAGCAGCGCCGAAATCTCGTTGGCGTTGAACTGCTTGTCGTCCGACTTTGGCTTGGACGAGGCTTCCTTGACCGGCTTGTCGGCATCCTTGCGTTCAGGCGCCTTGGCGCTTTCGGCCTGTGCCGGCTGCGGCTTCGGCCGGGCCTCCGGCGCGGGCGCCGAATTCGGCAACTGCGTCTCCTCGGTGGGCGGGTCCTTGGCTATGGCCTCGGCGACGGCGTCGGGCTTGACCTCGGGCGTCGGATCGATGGCGGCGGTCTTGTCCTGCGGCGGCGGTGTCGGCGCGGGCTTTGCCGGAGTGGGCTTCGGCTCGGTCTGCTTGACCGGCTCAGGCTTGACCTCTTCCTTGGGCGTCGGCGCTGGCGCCACTTCCGTCGCCGGAATGGGCTTGGGCTTTTCCTGCGGCTTCGGCACGTCCTCGGTCTTCGGGATTTCCTTCGGGGTCGGCGCGGGCGCCGGAGCCGAGGTCGTGTCGACGGGTTTCGGCTTGGCCTCAGGCGTTATCGGCTTGTCGGTGTCGACGCTGTTTTCGCCGACCTTCTGTGCATTCGGCACGATATCGGGACGCTGCGTCGGCAACGGCGCCGGCTTTTCATGCATCACGGCCTTCTTGTCGCCCTGCAGGGTCTGCGCAATGGCTTCCATCGGCACGATATCGACCGCGACGGACTCGACATCGGCGGACGGAAGCGCGGCCGGCGCCGACAGCGTGAACAGGCCGAAGGCCAGCACCGCCGTGTGCAAGATCACCGATGTGGTGAGGCCGGTCCTCATCGTGCGTCTATTGATCCTGTTCCTGCAGTGAAACCAGGCCGATGTTCTTGTAGCCAGCGGCCGAAATGCGGGCCATCACCTTCATCGCCGTGCCGTAGTCGGTCGACTTGTCGCCTCGGATGAAGATGCGCTCTTCATAGCCGGTCTTCGAGATCGCCTGCAGCTTGGCCACCAGCTCCTCGATCGGAATCTCGGTTTCCTGCAGGAAGATCTTGCCGGTCGCATCGATCGACACGGTGATCGGCTGGGTGTCGGCATTCATCGCCTTGGCCTGCGTGTCGGGCAGGTCGATCGGCACGCCGACCGTCAGCATCGGTGCGGCGACCATGAAGATGATCAGCAGCACCAGCATCACGTCGACCATCGGCGTGACGTTGATCTCCGACATCAATGCATGGTGACGGCCGCGCCGTCGATGACCCCTGCCGCCACGTCCACCACCTGCGCCTACAGACATTCCCATGATCGTCCCTCAGGCCTTCGGCGCGACTTTTTCATCGATTTGGCGCGAGAGTATGGCGGAGAACTCGTCGGAGAACCCCTCCATCCGCACGGCGATCTTGCTCGCATCCGATGACAGCTTGTTATAGGCGATGACCGCCGGAATGGCGGCGAGCAGGCCGATGGCCGTCGCCAGCAGCGCCTCGGCGATGCCGGGCGCGACCACCGCGAGACTGGTGTTCTTTGAGCCGGCGATGGCCTGGAACGAGGTCATGATGCCGATGACGGTGCCGAACAGGCCGATGAAAGGTGCCGCCGAGCCGGTGGTGGCGAGAAAGCCGAGGCGGCCCTCCAGCTTTTCCATCTCACGGGTCAGCGCCAGGTCCATGGCCTTGTCGATGCGGGTCTGCAGGCCGAGCGGCGACTTGGCGCCTTTCTCGAAACTCTTCTTCCATTCGCGCATGGCGGCGACGAAGATGGCGCCCATGCCTGTCGTCTTGCGGTCGGCAAGAGTGCGGTAGAGTTCCTCCAGCGACTGCCCGGACCAGAAAACCTGCTCGAAGCGGTTCAGCGCCAGGCGCATGCGGCCGTAGGCAACCAGCTTGTCGACGATGATCGCCCAGGTCCACACCGAGGCGCAGAGCAGCCCGATCATGACCAGCTTGACCACCCAGCTGGCCTGCATGAACAAGGCCCAAATCGACAATTGCGCGCCCGGTTCGGCGAGTGCGATATTTTCCATCGTTACGTCCTTAAGATTTTCCGGGCGAAGCTGGCGGCTGGCCCATGGCATCCCTTGTGGTCGGTTCGCACGAAGCTACCGGACACCCCAAACCGTGCCGTTAGCGGCCTTTTCGGGGCAAATATTGGTCAAAGGAAGGCGCTCGATAACGCCAATCTTCACCAATCTCTTCATGAACCGTTATGGTTAAGGATGGGTTAGTCCATAAGGCGCGGCGCATTGCCGCGCCCCGGCACCGCGCCGGCGAAGTCAGCACGCGATCCGTCCAATCAGTCCTGGGGAACGACCTTGGGTATGAACGCCGCCACCCATTCCTTGGGAAAACGCCTCGGCCGGCCGTTTTCGCCGATGATCGCCGCCTCGACCTTGGCCTCGACCAGCACCTCTTCGCCGCGCTTGAGCTGCTGCGCCATGAAGATACGCGCGCCGGAAATGGTCTCGGTGCGGGTGTCGACGGTCAGGATGTCATCGATACGGGCGGGGATGCGGAAGTCGATCTCCATGCGGCGCACCACCCACACGATCTTCTCGCCGTGCTTGCCGTCGGCGAGTTCGGTGTGATGCACGCCGGTGAGCCTGAGATAGTCGGAGCGGCCGCGCTCGAGGAATTCCAGATAACGCGCGTGATAGACGACACCCGAGAAATCGGTATCGGCATAATAGACCCGCGCCATCAGCCGGTGGCCGAACGCGGTCAGCGCACCGGAAAGCCCTGCCAGCAATGCCGCGGATTCACCATGATCGCCCATTGCGCTTCCCTTTTGGATGCCGACGCGGCAGGTATTTTTTGGCGCATGAACCCGATGGCACTGTTGACGACGATGATCAAGACCTTGATGGCGGTCGTGCTGGCGCTGGCCGCTTCTACACTCTCGGGCGAGGCGGCGACCTTCTCCATGAAGGGCGGTCTCAATCTCGACCAGTGGGTCACCTGGCCCGGCGAGGACCAGTGGGGTGATGCCAAGGCCATCCTGCCCTACCCGGAATGGCGCAAATTCCTCAACGAGGACGACCTCAAGGCGCTGAAGGATGCCGGCTTCGATTTCCTGCGCATGCCGGTCGATCCGTCGCCTTTTCTCTCGGACAAGACAACGGACCTTCGTGACCAACTCTATGCCAGCGTGCTGGACTCGGCGCGCATGATCAATCGCGCCGGACTGAAGGTCATCGTCGACATGCACCTGATCCCGGCCGGCGGCGGCCGCAAGATCGGCATGGGCGAAGTGATGGACGACCCCGCGACCTTCGACCGCTATGTCGAGGTGGTTCGCGGCATGGCGCGCACGCTGGCCGCCGAAGATCCCGAGAAGGTCGCTTTCGAACCCATGAACGAGCCGATCGTCGATTGCGACAGCGACGGCACCAGCCTGTGGCCCGACCGCCAGCGCAAGCTGTTCGCGGCGGCGCGCGCCTCGGCGACGAAACTGACGCTGATCCTGACCGGAGCTTGCTATTCCGCTGCTTCGTCTCTGGAAAAGATCGACCCCAAGACGATCCCCGACGACAACGTCATCTGGACCTTCCACTCCTATGACCCGTTCCTGCTCACCCATCAGGGCGCGACCTGGGCCGGCGACTTCATTCCCTATGTGACCGGCCTGCCCTATCCTTTGACCGCGGTGCCGAAGGCGCAGCTTGATGTGACGCTGGACACCATCCGCGCCCGGATCAAGGCCGAGGCGCCGTGGACACGGCAGCATGGCCTGCCTGCCTACCTCGACGAGCAGGTCGCCAGCATGGACAGCGCCGACAAGCTGCTTGGCTTGATGGATGCGCCGTTCAAGGCTGTCGAGGCTTGGGCGAGGGCCAACGGCATCAAGCCGGAAGACATCACGCTGGGCGAGTTCGGCATGATCCGCCAGGAGTATGGCAATGCCTACGTGATGCCGGCCGAATATCGGGCCGCCTATGTCAGGGACATGATCGCTCGGGCCGAAGCGCATGGCTTCTCATGGTCGGTGTGGAGCTATGGCGGGGCTTTCGGCATCGTCGACGCATTCAATGGCGACAAGGCCGAGCCTGACGTGCTGGACGCAATCCGAAGCCTGCCATGACCCGAAGCCTGCCATGACGCGCCGGTCAGCCGAGGTCTATCTGCAGGATTTCCGGGCGCATTCCGAAACGGATCGGCAAATTGCTGAAGCCAAGCCCGCCCGAGACGATGAGGTTGCGGTCGTTCTCGACGACATGGCCATAGGCGTAGCGATTGCCGAACTGGGATGGCACGATCGGCGAATAGCCGAACAGCCGCACCTGCCCGCCATGGGTGTGTCCCGATAGCGTCAGCGACACACGCCACGGCACTTTTGGAAAAATGTCCGGTTCGTGCGCCAGCAGGATGACGGGCGCGGCATCGCTGATCTTGGCCAGCGTGCCGTCGAGATCGTCCAATCCCCTGGGAGGCTCGTGTTTCTTTTTCGGCAACAGCGCCAACTGATCGGCGAGGCCCGCGATCCAGACGCTATGTCCGTCCTTTTCCAGACGCACGGCGTCGTTCTCCAGCACCGGGATGCCGGCTTTCTCCAGAGCCTTGCGCGCGATCGTCGGGCCGACTTCGGCACGCTGCGCAAAGCCGTCGGCCCACCAGTCGTGATTGCCGAGGATCGACACCACGCCGAGCGGCGCCTTGAGGCCCGACAGGGCGCCAGCCCATTCCGGCGGCGTCACCCTTTGCGACACCAGGCGCATGCCGGCTATGTAGTCGCCAAGCAGCACGATCAGGTCCGGCTGCAAGGCATTCGCCTCTTCGGCAAGCGACGCGATCCGCTCCGGCGTCATCCACGGCCGGCAAGCATGGATGTCGGCGAGCGCGACGACGCGCAGCTTCAATCCGGCGGGCCAATGCGGTGGCGTCAGCGCATAGCGCTTCACATGCGTCAGCAGCATCGGCTCGATACCGACGGCGTAGGCGCTGAAGGAGGCGACCGACAGGAACGACCCGCCGATAAAGCGCAGGAACCCGCGTCTGGTTATCATCAAGTGGCTCCGGCACCTCATTTCGGCATGCGCTGCTACATGTCGCCCAAAAGCGATCTCGGTCGGGAGGAGGACATGCATGGATGCAGCGAACCCGATACAATCCAGCAATACGCCGGTAAGCCGGCGAAGATGAGGAGAATTTGCGCAGGCCCGTTCACTGATGCTTGATCGCTAGTCCGCGAAACCCGCGCCTGATCGCTTGCGTGGCTATTCTTCCTGGAACAGATTGATCTGCTGCTGCGCCAAATCCTTCGGCGCATCGAGGCCGAGATGGCGCCAGGCATTGGCGGTCAGCATGCGTCCGCGTGGTGTGCGCTGGATGAACCCCTGCTGGATCAGATAGGGCTCGATGATGTCCTCGATGGCATCGCGCGGCTCGGACAGGCCGGCGGCGATGGTCTCGATGCCGACCGGACCGCCGCCGAAATTACGGGCGATCATGCTGAGATAGCGGCGGTCGAGGGCGTCGAGGCCAAGCGCGTCGACTTCGAGCCGGGTCAAGGCCTCGTCGGCGATCAGGCGGTCGACATGGCCGTCGCCGGCCACCGAGGCGAAATCGCGCACGCGCCGCAGCAGCCGTCCGGCAATGCGTGGCGTGCCGCGCGCGCGCCGCGCGATTTCCAGCGCACCGTCGTCGCCGAGTGGCATCTGCAGGATGCGCGCGCCGCGCCGCACGATCTGCTCCAACTCCTCGACGGTGTAGAAGTTGAGCCGCACCGGGATGCCGAAGCGGTCGCGCAGCGGATTGGTGAGCAGGCCGAGCCGCGTGGTGGCGGCGACCAGCGTGAAGTGCGCTAGGTCGATCTTCACCGAACGCGCCGCCGGACCCTCGCCGATGATCAGGTCGAGCTGGAAATCCTCCATCGCCGGATAAAGGATTTCCTCCACCGCCGGGTTGAGCCTGTGGATCTCGTCGATGAACAGCACGTCGCCTTCTTCGAGATTGGTAAGCAATGCCGCGAGATCGCCGGCCTTGGCGATGACCGGCCCGGAGGTCGAGCGGAAATTGACACCGAGTTCGCGCGCCATGATCTGCGCCAGCGTCGTCTTGCCCAGCCCCGGCGGTCCGACGAACAGCACATGGTCGAGCGCTTCCTTGCGGCCCTTGGCGGCCTCTATGAAGACCTTGAGATTGGCCCGCACCGCCGCCTGGCCGACGAAATCGTCAAGCGTTTGCGGCCGCAGGGTCTGCTCGGCATCCTCGCCGCGCTTTTCCGGTGCAATGAGGCGGGGGGAAAGGCTCATGGGACCTTCCTTGCACAGGGCAGCGCCCCGGACAAGCGATGGCTCACCGTGCCAGTTCCTTCAACCCAAAACGGATCAGTTTGGACGCATCGGCGCCCTCGCCCGCCGTCTTCAGCGCTGCTGACACGGCGTTGGCGGCGGTGTCGCGGGAATAGCCGAGATTGACCAGCGCCGAGACGGCGTCGGTGATCGGCGCCGGCGCTACGCCTTCGCCGAGTTCCTGCTTGAGCCCAATGGTGCCGGTGGCGGTGCCCGCATAGGCCGGCGCCTTGGCCTTCAATTCGGTGACGATGCGCTCGGCCACCTTCTTGCCGACGCCGGGCGCGCGGGAAACCATGGCGATGTCGCGCAGTGCAATGGCATTGGCAAGGTCAGCCGGCGCCAGCGTCGACAGGATGGCCAGCGCCACCTTGGCGCCGACACCCGGCACATTGTTCATCAGCAGCCGAAACCATTCGCGCTCGAGCTGCGACTGGAAACCATAGAGCCGGATCATGTCCTCTCGCACATAGGTCTCGATGAACAGCACCACCGCTTCGCCAGGCGAAGGCAGCGCGGCAAGCGTGCGGGTCGAGCAGTACGCGACGTAGCCGACGCCGTGGATATCGACGAGACAATGGTCTTCGTCGACCTCGTCGAGCGTACCCTTGAGCTTGCCGATCATGCCAGATCTTTCATGGGAGATAAGCCCTCATGGGTGCGTTTCCGGAGAGATGATATCGAGATCGGGGAAATAACTGCGATAGCGCGCGGCGTCGCGGGTCAAAAGACGATGTCCGGCAACAGCCGCATGAGCACCAATAAAGAAATCAGGCAAGATGCGTTCCCGAACGCCGCCGGCCCGGCGATAGCGGGAATGCGTGACGCCCGCAAGGAATGCCGCGTCCCAAGGTACAAGTTGGCGATCCATTTCGAGCATGTCGACGGCTCTTCGAAGCGCCGTCTCCGTCGGGATCAGCGGCGCGAGCTCAGACCAGACGATTGTATTGACGACCAATGCGCCGTCGCTACGGCATGAAACGATTGCAGACGCTGACCATTCCGTCAGCGGCCCGGTTGGCCCCCAAACGTCGATGAGGACATTGGTGTCAATCAACGTCGAGATCTTCACGCGGGCCTCTCAACCACTCCATGTAAGCGTCAGCGGTCATGCCTCCCAGATCCAGTGTGCCCGCCATGCCGTGGAGAATATTCCTGAACCTGCGCGCGACTTCTTCATCGGACAGGTTTTCATTGACGGCAACGAGCCGAGCCCCTTCCTCAGTGGCCACGAACTCAACCTCGGAGCCCGGTCCGATGCCCAGATGGTCCCTTATCGGCTTGGGGATTGTGACTTGGCCCTTGGTGGTCACGCGCATGGTAATACCTCTAGGGTATTACTACACGCGCAGCGTGAACAAGTCAAGAACATTGCTATTCGGCAAGCGCCATCCGGTAAGCGGCACTTTGCCGGTGATGCGCGTGACAAATCGCGATGGCCAGCGCGTCGGCGGCATGTTCGGTGTCGAAGATCGCTTTCGGCAACAGCACCTTCACCATCATGTGGATCTGCTTCTTGTCGCCATGACCGACGCCGATCACCGCTTTCTTCACCGCGTTCGGCGCATATTCGGCGACGACGAGGCCGGCGCGCGCCGGCACCAGCATGGCGATGCCGCGCGCCTGGCCGAGCTTCAGCGTCGCCACGGCATCCTTGTTGACGAAGGTCTGTTCGACCGCGGCTTCATGCGGCATGGCCCGGTGCAGGATCTCGGCAAGCCCGTCATGCAGCTGGCAAAGCCGCGTCGCCAGCGCCGCCTTGTCCTCCGAGCGCACGGTGCCCGCAGCAACAAAGCGCAAGGAATTGCCGAGGCTCTCGACGATGCCCCAGCCGGTGCGCCTGAGCCCCGGATCGATCCCGATGATGCGAATCGCGTCCCCCATGCCGTGAGTGTACCTCCGGCGGACAGCGATGCCAGCGAAAAGTGAACAAACCGGAAACATTTGCCCGACCAACCGGGAAGGCCTCGACGTTCTCAGTTTCGAGCGAACGCCGTGTTGAGCAAGCTGATCTGGTCCGATACCGGATTGGGCCGGCGAGCCACGGGCTGCATGTCGACCACGGCGCCTGCGCCATATATCTCTTCGTCCATGCGGCGCACCAATGCCTGCAGGCGCAACGACCGGTTGACGAGATCGAGAAAATCGGTCGGCAGTTCAGCCCAGCCGGCCGCCTCGTCATGGGCGGAAGCGGTGTCGAGACGCACCTTGGATTTTTCCGAAGCGACCTGATCGCGCGTCATCTCGCCGGAATTCGCCGCACGCTGCAAAAGCAGCCACGAGGCAACCTGCATCAGCCTGGTGGTCAGCCGCATCGATTCGGCCGCGTAGAGCGTGGCCGCCAGCCGCGACAGTTTCTTGGCCTCTGCCCGGCCCTTGCCGTCGAGATACTCCGCCGCCTGTTCGACCAGGCCCATGCCTTCCTGGTAAAGCGGTTTGAAGGAGTGCGAAAACACCCGGCGTTCCGCCAGCTTGACGGTTTTCGCAATGCCCTTCGAAGGCTCGTTCATTGATACGCCCCTGCACTTGCGACCGGCCGATTCGGCTCTCTGCCGATACACCCGTGACCCTATAAAACTGAAGCTTGAAAATGCGCTTCGTCCGGGGTGAAGGCAAGCACATGTTTAACAGAAGGTTAACGGCGTTCGGCCGTGCGGAATGCCGCCTGGGTGCGGACAAAAAAAGAGCCGCGGATAAGGCGGCTCTCAGGAGTTTAACAGGGAGGCGTCAAACAAAGTGGCTCCAACCACTCGGTAAGAATCCAGATCACTGGATGGACATAGTAAACGCCTGTAAAGCTTAATGAACCCTTAACGGCTCTGATGTTTTTTTACCCAACACCGTGCTCCTGTGCCGTAACAACACAGCCGCACCGGCTGGGTTTCAGCCTTCACTCAGGCTTTTTTTCCACACCACCGGCAAGGCGATGAAGGCAAACAGCAGCATGCCTGCGTAGAAGCCGATCGAAGATATCCCCAGCAACGGCTCGATCCCCGGATTTCCGGCAAGCAGTATATAAAGGCCGATCATCAGCCCGATGCCGCTGATTGCCGTCAGCCAGAAATGGACAAGGGCCAGCGTCTTTTGCCCGGCAGCCGGAAACAGGTGGTAAAAGAACGCGAAAACCGCCGACATCAACCAACCGGCCACCATCGTGTGGGCGTGGGTCGGCATCTGGCCGTGGTCTTCGCTGATCGCCATGTGGATGCCGAGCGCCATGCCGCACAACGCGTAGATGATCGCCAGCGTGAAGAAATTCCGTGCTACCCCTTGCATATTAGTCCCCCGAATTGCCTTTTTCCCAAGCTGGGAATGGGTTGATCGTCAGGCGAGCGCTGTCGCCGCCGGACTTCCGGCGTCGGCACTAGCATCGGCAGTGTTTCCGGACGATGTCGCTCCCCGACGCTGCCGACGATAGCAGAAAACCGGGCGGTGGGTTCATCATATTAGTCTCTCCTTTCGTTAGCCGGCAGCCTGAAACACAGCCGGTTTTTCCACGACATCGTCCTGAAACAGCCGCGGCGCTAAACGCTGCGGCATCGAAGCGGCGGGCGGGCAATGGCGCGGCCTCGCCAGCAACCATTGGACATCGGGGAAAAAGCCATGGATTGGTATTCCATCATCAAATTGCTGCACATCCTTTCGGCGATGCTTTGGGTCGGCGGCGGCTTCACGCTGATGGTGCTGGCGACGCTGGCGGATCGCGCCGGCAACATCCAGGGAACGCTGCAGGCGATGCGCGCCACTGGCGAACTGGGCAACCGCTTCTTCGCTCCGATGTCGATGCTGACATTGGTCTTCGGATTGATCATGTGCTCGTTCTGGGTCGGCTTCTCCGATCTCTGGGTCCTGATCGGGCTTGCCGGCTACGCCACGACCTTCTGCATTGGCATGTTCGTCTTCAAGCCGACCGCCGACCGCATGGGCGCGATGATCGCCAGGGATGGCGTAACGCCTAAGGCACTTGGCTATGGACAGCGCATCCTGCGGGCGGCGCGCTTCGACTATGCGGTCATGCTCATCATCATCACCGACATGGTTCTGAAGCCTACCCTGCACGACGTCGGGATTCTCGCCGGCATGGTGGTGGTCCTTGCCGCCGGTGCCACAATGGCGCTCAGCCGGCCAAGACGCATGGTGCCCAGCGCCGCCTGACGCGGCTGGAGCGCTACATGATGCCGGCGATCCCGTCCCACAGAAGCTTCACTGCCACGACCGCCACGGTCGCATAGGTGAAGGGATAAAAAATTTCTGGCCGCATCCGCCGCACCAGCCAGGCACCGGCGATGGTCGACAGTGGCGCCAGCGGCATCAGCACGGCGGACGCCGTCAGATTGGCGGTGTCGAACTGGCCGAGCGCGAAATACGGGATGAGTTTCAGCGCGTTGGTAGCGGCGAAGAAGATCGCTGCCGTGCCCGACAACACCTTGGGGTCGAGCCGGATCGGCAAGGCATAGACCTGGAAGGGCGGGCCGCCGACATGGGCGACGAAGCTGGTGAAGCCTGCGACCGTGCCCCATATGGCCGCGGCCACGCGATTAGGTGCGGCCGCATGGTCGGAACCATGACGAAATTGCAGGTAAAGCCAGCGCAGCACGAAGATGATGGCAACGGCGCCGACGATGAGCCGCACCGCTTCCTCGGTGACCAGTGCCGCCGTCAGCCAGCCAAGCCCGATGCCCACGATGGCGCCCGGCATCATGTCGACCAGCATCTTGCGGTCGTACACGCCCCACCATGTCCACACCGAGACGATGTCCATCAGGCACAGGATGGGCAGCAGGATGGCGGCCGCTTGAACCGGCGGCATGGTCAGCGCCATCAGCGGCACGCCGACGAAACCAACCGCGCCGCCGAAGCCGCCCTTGGACAGGCCGACCAGGATGACCGCCGGTATGGCGGCCGCGTAGAACCACGGATCGAGAAGCAGGCCTGACATGAGGAGGAACTGATCTGGAGGGAAAGCGCGTCGACGCCTGAATAGCCCACAATCTTGAGTCGAGCGACAGCAAAAGCAACCCGCGCGCCTCGCCATGCCCCTATTCTATCGGCACGCCGAAACCAGCAGGAACATCGGCCGCTCGAGTTCTTCCGCCAGGTCCGGTCTGGCCGCGATCTGCGCGTCCGTCGGACGGAATTCCTCGACATGCTCGATCGTGAAACCCGCGCGGATCAGGGCGTTGAGCGTGGTGCCGATGGTGCGGTGATGTTTCACCACCCCCTTGGCCAGCCAGTTGGTCTTGCGCGGCCCTTCCACCAGATACTGGTCGACAGGCCAGGTCCTTTTCCCCCCATCGATCGACCAGCCCGGATTGGTCGGCGCCATGTAGATCGGATGCTCGGTCGAGAAGACGAAATGCGCGCCGGGCGACAGGGCTTCGTGCACGGCCCCGAACAGGCGCTCAATATCTTCGACGTAATGCAAGGCGAGCGAACTGTAGGCGAGGTCGAAGCCGCCTTGCGGCAGGCTGAGATGGTCGAGGTCGGCTCTCTCGTAGGTGATGCCGGTGTCCGGGCCGGCCGCTCTCGCACGGGACAGCATCTTCTCCGACAGGTCCAGCCCAAGGACTTCCCTCGCTCCATTTTCATGTGCCCAGCGGCAGAACCAGCCAAAGCCGCAGCCGAGGTCGACGACCCTCAGGCCACCGACATCGGGCAGCATCGCGCGCAACGCCGGCCACTCGGCGGCACCATCCAGGCCTTCGACGGAGCGGCCAAGCTGGCTGTAGCCCGCAAAGAAATCGGGTTGATCGTAAATGTTCTGCGCCATCTTTTTTTGGCTCCTCGGACGGTCATCCGGCGGAAGACCGACATTTGGTGGACTGGCCGCGCCTTCCACCACTGCCATGCCGTGTCAAGCCTACGAGGCCGCCGGCAACCCCAGTGGCGGCGGTCGCCGCCGGATCGGCTGTGCCTTGATAATGGCGGTGCTGGTCTCGGCCTTGTCGGCGATGCGATCGAGAATGCCGTCGAGGTCGCCGATCGAGCGCACGAACAGCCGGGCGACGAAGCAGTCGTCGCCGGTCACCTTGTCGCATTCGCCAAACGCCTCAATCTCCTCGATCAATTTCTGAACGATGTGCAGCTTGCCCGGCAGAGGCTTGATCCGCACGATCGCCTGCAGCGTATAGCCGAGTGCCAGCGGATCGATCTCGACGGTAAACGCCCGGATGACGCCGCGCTCCTCGAGGCGCCGCAGCCGCTCCGAAACGCTCGGCGACGATAGCCCGACCTGGGCCGCCAGATCCTTCAGCGAGGTTCGCGCATCCCTGACCAGGATTTCCAGGAGATTTCGGTCCAAATCATCCAGCATTTTCTATTTCTCGTTGATTTCAAGCGGATGCCTAATTTAATTAGGCACTATCATTATATTGGCTTTCCTAGGAGATGGATAGCCCAGACCTCACATGAGATTATGCCGCCTCAACGGGTTCAGAGGCTTATTATGAACGATACGGTACGAGGCACGGTCGAAATGTCGGCCGCAATGGCGATCCTGGGAACGATCGGCTGGTTCGTCATCATGTCCGGTCAGCCGATCATGGATGTCGTGTTCTGGCGCTGCGCGTTCGGCGCGCTGACGCTGCTCTTCATCTGCGCTTCGCTTGGATTGGTGCGCAACAGGCTGTCGTTGCGCGTCATCGGCCTTGCCGCGCTTGGGGGTGCGGCGATCGTCATCAACTGGCTGCTCTTGTTCAGCGCCTTCTCGCGCGCGTCGATCTCGATCGCCACCGCCGTCTACAACACGCAGCCTTTCATGCTGGTCGGCTTCGGCGCGCTCTTGTTCGCCGAGCGGCTGACATTGACCAAGCTGACATGGCTGGCAATCGCCTTCGCCGGCATGCTGCTGATCGTCGCCGCTGCTCCCGATGCCGCTGATGTCGGCACGAACTATTTCGCCGGCATCCTGATGGCCCTGGCCGCCGCCTTTTTCTGGGCCGTCGCGGCAATCGTCACCAAGAAGCTCAAGGGCACGCCACCGCATCTGATCGCGCTGATTCAGGTCTGCGTCGGCGTCGTCATGCTCGCGCCCTTCGCCAATCTCGCGCATCTCCCCGGCGATCCATGGAGCTGGGCCATGCTGGCAACGCTCGGCATCGTCCACACCGGCCTGATGTACATCCTTATGTACGGCGCCATCCAGAAGCTGCCGACGCATCTGCAGGGGTCGCTGTCCTTCATTTATCCGGTCGTTGCCATCCTGGTCGATGTCACCGCCTTCGGCCACCGGCTGCACCTCAGTCAGGTCGCCGGCGCCGCCGCCATCCTGATCGCGGCCGCCGGCATGAACCTCGGCTGGACATTGTGGAAACCGAGACCGGCCGCCGCGAGCCCCGAGCCGATCAGGTAAGGCGACGCGCCGGCTGTCCGGCGGATCAAAAATCGCGATCCCGGCTGCCCGCCTGTTCAAAGCGGGCAGTTTGCTCTATGCCGCAATCCAACCATCTTCGCCCGGCATAGGCGAAACCCGGGATCGAAGAACCATGAATGACGCAACGCCCCCCAACCGCTGCCGCATCGTGCTGATCGCGCCGTCCGGCGTGTCGGCGGATCGGATCACGGCCGCATTCGACGGCGGCGATGTCGCCTCGCTGATCCTGCCCGAGAACGGCATGGACGAGGCCTCCTTCCAGGCCTTCGCCGAGCGTATCGTGCCGGCCGCGCAGGCCGCCGGAGTGGCCGTCATTATCGCTGGCGACACCCGCATCGCGGGCCGCGTCCAGGCCGACGGCATCCATGTCGAGGTCTCCAAGGCCGAACTCGCCGAGACGATCGAACATTTCCAGGCGAAAATGACGGTCGGCGCCGGCGGCGCCAAGACGCGTGACGACGCGCTCGAACTCGGCGAAGCCCGGCCCGATTACATTTTCTTCGGCCGGTTCGGCTACGACAACAAGCCCGAGCCGCATCCGCGCAACCTGTCATTGGGGCAATGGTGGGCGCAGATGATCCAGATCCCCTGCATCGTCGAGGCCGGTTCCGATCTTGCCTCTGTCGAAACCGTGGCCGCCACCGGCGCCGAATTCGTCGCGCTGTCGAGCGCCGTGTTCGCCGACGGCATCGATCCGAAGGTGGCGATCGCCCGGGCCAATGCGCTGCTCGACGAAACAGCGCCGCGCCTCGAGGACTGACGTGTTCCTGGCAAGGCTTTCCCTTCAGGCCCTGCTCGCGGCGGTGATGATCCAGGCCGCCGCCGCCGAAACCATACCCTTGCCGCAGCCCAAGCCTGAAACCGGCGTGCACACCGACAAGCCGATCGAAAAGCAGCTGCCGCAGCCCGCCACTACATCCGAGCCCGCGCCGTTGCCATCGGCCGACAGCGTCAATCCCGACCGCTTTGGCGCCAAGCCGGCGGACGCTGCCTATGGTGCCTTCCAGCGTGGTCTTTACAAGACCGCCTATAATCTGGCGCTGGTCCGCGCGCAGAATGGCGATCCGGCGGCGCAGACGCTGGTGGCCGAGATCCTGTCGCGTGGGTTGGGCGTGCCGTTGAACGCGGCCGAAGCCGCGAAATGGTATGCGCTTGCCGCCGAGCAGGGTGTGCCGGAATCGCAGTTTCAATATGCGCTGATGCTGCTCGACGGCCGCTACGTCAAGAAGGACGCGAAGGAAGCCTATGCCCTGATGCAGGCTGCCGCCGAGGCCGGCAACCAGCTGGCGCAGTTCAATTTCGCGCAGATGCTGGTCCAGCAGGATCCCGGCAACGCCGGCCTGGCCAAGGCGGTTTCCTACTATGAGCGTGCCGCCGCGACCGGTCTCGCCGACGCGCAGTACGCCATGTCGCAGATCTATGCCAACGGCGTCGGCGGCAAGCCGCGCGACGATGCACAGGCACGGCGGCTGCTGGCGCAGGCCGCCCGTCAGAACTACGACACCGCGCAGATCGATCTCGCCGCCTGGATGATCGAGGGCCGCGGCGGCGCGCGTGACCTGAAATCGGCCTTCGGCTGGACGAAGCAAGCCGCCGAAGGCGGCAATGTCGCGGCGCAGAACCGGCTGGCAAAACTCTATATGCAAGGCATCGGCACCGATCCCGACCTCGTGCTCGCCGGCGCCTGGTACATCGTCGCCCGCCGCGCCGGCCTCATCGATCAGCAGATGGACGATTTCCTGCAAGGGCTGAGCGACGACCAGACCAAGCAGGCCCTGCAGAAGGCCAACCGCCTGCCCTGATGGCGGTAGGCGGAACCGGCCCCGTTGCTCAGCTGCAACCCGCCCTCCCTTGCCTCTCCGGGCGATTTGTGGTCTTGGAGCCTTAAATCGCCTGTCACGGCGAACATCCCATACCAATGGCCCGGCCGTTGGCAGCATCCCGGATCCCATCATCATGGCCAAGATCAATGGCAACGAAATCCGCCCCGGCTACGTCATCGAACACGATGGCGGCCTCTGGGTGGCGGTCAGGACCAACACCGTCAAGCCCGGCAAGGGCGGCGCCTACAACCAGGTTGAGCTGAAGAACCTCATCAACGGCACCAAGCTCAACGAGCGCTTCCGTTCGGCCGAGACGGTCGAGCAGATCCGGCTAGACCTGAAGGACTTCTCCTTCCTCTACGAGCAGGACGACGCGCTGGTGTTCATGGACACCCAAAGCTACGAGCAGCTCGAACTGAACAAGGATTTCGTCGGCGACCGCGCCGCGTTCCTGCAGGACGGCATGATGGTGACGGTTCAGCTCTACGAGGAGCGGCCGATCGGCATTTCGCTGCCCGATTACGTGACACTGACCATCACCGAGGCGGATCCCGTGGTGAGAGGCCAGACGGCGGCATCCTCCTACAAGCCGGCGGTGCTGGAAAATGGCATTCGCGTGCTGGTGCCACCCTTCATCGGTGCCGGCGAACGCATCATCGTCGACACCAACGAAATCACTTACGTGCGCCGCGCCGACTGATGCATGCATGTCGCCCGGAAGCGGCCCCGGTTTGGGTCACCGGCATGCATCGAGACAGAATTTAAAGCGCCGCACCAGGAAGAAGCACTATGGCACGCTCAGCCCTCCTCAACGTCATGGTTCAGGCCGCAATGAAGGCCGGCCGCTCGCTGTCGCGCGACTTCGGCGAGGTCCAGAACCTGCAAGTCTCGATGAAGGGCCCCGGCGACTATGTCAGCCAGGCCGACCGCAAGGCCGAGGACATCGTTTTCGCCGAACTGTCGAAGGCACGTCCTGGCTACGGCTTCCTGATGGAAGAGCGCGGCGCCATCGCCGGCGATGACAGCCAGCACCGCTGGATCGTCGACCCGCTCGACGGCACCACCAATTTCCTGCACGGCATCCCGCTGTTCGCCGTCTCGATCGCACTGGAGCGCCAGGGCCAGATCGTGGCGGGCGTCGTCTACAATCCCGCCATGGACGAGCTCTACACCACCGAGCGCGGCGGCGGCGCCTTCATGAATGATCGCCGCCTGCGCGTTGCCGGCCGCACCAAGCTTGTCGACACGGTGATCGGCTGCGGCGTGCCGCATCTCGGCCGGGGCCATCATGGCAATTTCCTGGTCGAACTGCGCAACGTCATGGCCGAGGTCTCCGGCGTCCGCCGCATGGGCTCCGCCTCGCTCGATCTTGCCTATGTCGCCGCCGGCCGCATGGACGGCTTCTGGGAAGTGGGCCTGTCGGCCTGGGACATGGCCGCCGGCCTGCTCTTGATCCGGGAAGCGGGCGGCTTCGCCTCCGACATGGATGGCGGACAGGACATGCTGGACACCGGCACGGTCGTCGCCGGCAACGAGATCATCCAGCGCGCATTGCTGAAGACGGTGAAAAAGCCGCTCCCGCCGCGCTGAAGCAATTCCGGAAAAATGTTCGCGGTTTGGCATCCAGAATTGCGGTCAAGGCAAAGCGCGCAGTCGTAAAACCGCAAACAAAGCTTGAAATACTGTCCGTCGGTTGCCCAGATATGGGGTGATGCAGGACGATAGATGACCGACACCCCGCCACAGATCGAGATTCCGTTCATCGGACGCTGGCACTATTCGCGCGCCGAGATGATCGCCGACGGGATCGTCCATGCTGTCGGGATCGTGCTGGCGATCGCGGCCGGTTCGGCGCTGCTGGCGCTCGCCGCCTTCCGGGTCGGGCCCGGCGAATATATCGCCGCCGCCTTCTATGTCGTGTCGCTGCTCACCGTGCTCTCGGTATCGCTGACCTACAATCTGTGGCCGGTGACCTCGCCCGCGAAATGGATCCTGCGGCGCTTCGATCATGCCGCGATCTATCTGTTGATCGCCGCCACCTACACACCCTTTCTCGCCCAGTTGGGAAACTCGCCGCTGGCGCGCTGGATGATCGTCCTGGTCTGGGCCGCGGCCGCAACGGGCATTGCCATCAAGGTGTTTTTCCCCGGCCGTTTCGACAGGCTGGCGATCGTCTTCTATCTCGCCATCGGCTGGAGCGGCATCGTTCTCGTCAAGCCGCTCGTCGAGACGCTGCCGACCACGTCGATCGTGCTCATCGTCGCCGGTGGCGTCGTCTATTCCTGTGGCGTGATTTTCTTCGCCTGGAAGGCGCTGCGCTTCCACAACGCACTGTGGCACGGCTTCGTCGTCACCGGCGCCGGCCTGCATTTGGCGGCCATGGTCGACTGCCTCGTCATCAACCGCCTCTGATGCGCCGGCTCCAAAGGCCGCCTGTGGCAATATTGCCAAGCACCATTCAATTTGGTCATAATTCCGTTTAGAGTTGCCAACTACGTGATCGGCGGCAGCGGCAGCGGCATCGGAAACGGGGCACGGATGGCTTTTCTCAGATCCTTCGGCATGGGCAGGCGCTCCGACGTGCTGATCTACGACCCGCATAAACTGTCCAGTCCGCAGGTCTTCCTGCTGACCATGGTCATCTTCCTGGCCATCGTCGCTTTCATCGCCGCCATCCTGACCCGCCAGGTCACCACCGCTTTCGTCACCAACCCCGGCCTCAACGGCCTGATCGTCGGCGTGCTCGTCGTCGGTATCCTGCTGGCCTTCACGCAGGTCGGGCGGCTGTTTCGCGAGGTCCGCTGGGTCAACTCTTTCCGAGCCGGCTCCGAAACCACCGAACCGGTGCTGCTGGCGCCGATGAAGGCGATGATCGGCCGTTCCTCGTCCATGGCCTTTTCGACCTCATCGATGCGCACAATGCTCGATTCCATCGCCACCCGCCTCGACGAAAGCCGCGACACCTCGCGCTACCTTGTGGGCCTTTTGGTGTTCCTCGGCCTGCTTGGCACTTTCTGGGGCCTGCTGAATACGATCGGCTCGATCCGCGAGACCATCGAATCGCTCGATCCCGGCACGGGTGACGCCGCCGCGGTGCTCGATTCGCTGAAACAGGGCCTGTCGGCGCCGCTGGCCGGCATGGGCACAGCCTTCTCATCCTCGCTGTTCGGCCTGTCCGGCTCGCTCGTGCTCGGCTTCCTCGACTTGCAGGCCGGCCGCGCCCAGACGCGCTTCTACACCGAGCTCGAGAACTGGCTGTCCTCGGTCACGGATCTGTCGTCCGACATCGTCGTTTCCGACCCGGCCAAGGCCGACTCTTCCGACGAGATCCGCGTCCTGTCGGAGCGGCTGCGCAGCATGCAGGAGAATGGCGGCGGCTCCAACCCGCGCGTCGCCACCGCCATGGCCAATCTCGCCGACGGTATTTCCGGCTTGGTCAAGAACATGCGCTCCGAACAGCAGATCATGCGCGACTGGGTCGAAGCCCAGTCGGACGAACAAAAGGCGATGCGCAACACGCTGGAAAAGATCGCCGACGCGCTGAAGAAGCCCGGGGTGCACTAGCATGGCGCTTGCCAGGGGCCGGCGTACCGATCGCCGCATCGACTATTGGCCGGGCTTCGTCGACGCGCTGTCGACGCTGCTGCTCGCCATCATGTTCCTGCTCACCGTCTTCGTGTTGGCGCAGTTCCTGCTCGGGCGCGAAATCTCCGGCAAGGACACGGCGCTGTCGCGCCTCAATTCGCAGATCAACGAACTGACCCAGCTTCTGGCGCTGGAGCGCTCGACGGCGCAGGACAAGGACGATTCGCTGGCCAACCTGCAGGCGTCGCTGTCGGCGGCGGAGGCGGAGAAGAGCCGGCTCGAACAGTTGCTGGCGCAAGGCGCGGGTGCCGGCGACGCCGCCAACCAGCGAGCCGCGGCGCTGGGCGGCGAACTGGACAACCAGCGCCAGATCAGCCAGCAGGCGCTGAGCCAGGTCGAGATCCTCAACCAGCAGATCGCGGCATTGCGCAAGCAGATCGGCGCGCTCGAGGATGCCCTCAACGTCTCCGAAACGCGCGACCGCGATTCCAATACCAAGATCGCCGATCTCGGCCGTCGCCTGAACGTGGCGCTGGCGCAGCGTGTGCAGGAACTGAACCGCTACCGCTCCGATTTCTTCGGACGTCTGCGCGAAATCCTGGCCGATCGCGAGAACATCCGCATCGTCGGCGACCGCTTCGTGTTCCAGTCGGAGGTTCTGTTCCCGACCGGATCCGAAGTGATCAACGATGCCGGCAAGGTCGAGATGAAGAAGCTCGCCGACGCCATCATCGAACTGCAGAAAGAGATCCCGCCGGAGATCAACTGGGTGCTGCGCGTCGACGGCCACACCGACAACAAACCGCTGTCCGGCACCGGCCGTTATCGCGACAATTGGGAACTGTCGACGGCGCGCTCGACCTCGGTGGTCAAGTTCCTGATCGAGAATGGCGTGCCGGCCAACCGGCTCGTCGCCGCCGGCTTCGGGGAATTCCAGCCGCTCGATCCCGCCGACACCGAAGAGGCGCGCAACAAGAACCGCCGCATTGAACTGAAGCTCACCGAACGTTGATCCATCATCACGCGAACTCACGCGAAATTGTTCGCCGGCTCAACTCTAGGGCGCAGGCATCCGCCGGCAAGGCCTGAAAAGATTATCTTTTTTTAATTACACTTCGCGCCGAAGCGCTCCTAGCTTGCCGCGCAGGGCCGAGAACCGCCGGCGATGCCTCCCATCGCGACGCGACGGGACTGGACGACCCAAAATGGCCGGAAGGCGAGGCGGCGCGGCCGCTCTCCCTTCCCAGCAGGAGGAAGCGCACCATGCGCTCATCAGCATCTCTCAAGACTGCAACGCTTGCCGCAGTTCTCATTGCCGTCCCGCTCGCCGGCGCCTATGCCGCGGGCCACCACAAGGGTGCTCTCGACGCGACCGCCCCCACCGACATGGCAGGTCCTCGTGTCGAGGCGCTCGTAGAGCAGGTCCAGGGTGTTCATCAGGGCATCGTCGACGCCAGGCAAGCCAACCACATCACCCCGGCCGTCGCGGAGCGCCTGGAAATGCGCACCGCCCGCATCAGTCAGGTCGCCGAGAGGATAGCCGCGTCGGATCACGGCAGGATCCCGGCCGCGCAATACCATGACCTGCTGCGCCGGCTCGACAATGTGGATCAACGTCTGATGGTCGACACCGGCAGCGGTTTCCTGATGGGTGATGGTGCCGACGGCGGGAACTATCCGAACGGCTGAGGGCTATTCCGGCCTGCAAACGTCCTCGGGGAAGGGACCCATTGACGCCTTCGGGACCCCAATCCCGCTGGCGTCCTTTTTCTTTCCTTACCAGCCCATCCTGCCTACCAACCGAGCCAGGCCGCGACCAGGGCGACCACCGCCGGCACGGTCTGGATGTACAGGATCTTGCGGCCGACCGTCGCCGCGCCATAGAGACCGGCAATGGCCACGCACAACAGGAAGAAGGCCTTGACCTGGAAACCGGCGGCGCCGAGGTAAAGCCCCCAGATCAGGCCGGCGGCGAGAAAGCCGTTATAGAGACCCTGATTGGCGGCGAGCACTTTGGAGGCGCCGGCGAATTCCGGCGTCAGGCGGAATGTCTTGTGCCCGCGCGGCGTGTCCCAAAGCACCATCTCGAGATAGACGATGTAGACATGGATCAAGGCCACCAGCCCGACCAGGATGTTGCCGATCATTCTGCTCCCCCTTCATCCATCGCCGGCAGCATTTCATGCCCAACCTCGCTTGCGCAAGCTGCATCTGCCGGATGGTATCCGAGGGTTGCCAATGCTTTTGCGTTGGTGTCTTTTCGCCCCGTCCTCAACCACGGAAGCCGCCATGTCCTTTCACAAACTCGACGATCTCGGCCACAAGCTCGAAGCGCTTGAGCATGCGCTGGCCATCCTCGGCGCCGATGAGGCGACCCACATGGCCGTCGGCGGTGGCGAGAAGCGCGCCGAGGCGATGGCGGCCCTTGCCGGCATGTATCACACCAGGGCGACCGCGCCGGAAATATCGGACTGGATCGCCGCGGCCGAAGGCGAGGCATTGGACGATGAGCAGCGGGCGGCTCTCGCCGAGCTGCGGCGGCAATACACCAACCTGACCTGCCTGCCGGTCGAATTCGTCGAGCGCCAGACGACGGCGCGCATGCGCTGCGAGCAATTGTGGCGTGCCCTGCGCGCCAAGAACGATTGGGCGGGTTTTCAGCCGGCGCTCGAAGGCGTGGTGGCGCTGGTGCGCGACGAGGCGGCCCTGCGCTCGGACGTGCTCGGCCTTGCCCCCTATGACGCGCTGATGGAACAATACGATCCCGGCAATCGCACGGCCGACATCACGCCCGTCTTCGCCGACCTCAAGGCCTTCCTCAAGGGCTTCGTGCCGGAGGCGTTGGCGATCCAGGAAGCGCGGCTGCGCAAGCATCCGCTGAAGCCGCTTTCGGGTACCTATGCCATCGACCGGCAGCGCGAACTCGGCCTTGCCATGATGGCGGCGGTCGGCTTCGACCTGACGCACGGCTCGCTGTCGGTATCGCACCATCCGTTCTGCGGCGGCGTGCCCAGCGACGTGCGCATCACCACGCGCTACAAGACCTCGGATTTCCTGTCGGCGCTGATGGGCGTGCTGCACGAGACCGGTCATGCGCTCTACGAACAGAACTTGCCCAAGGCGTGGGCGCACTGGCCGCTCGGCAAGGCCCGCGGCATGGCCGTGCATGAGAGCCAGAGCCTATTCGTCGAAAAGCAGATCGGGCGCAATCCTGCCTTCTGGCGCTGGGCGCTGCCGGTGGTGGAGAAGCATCTCGGCGAAGCCTGGTCGCTCGACGATATCCTGCCGCATGTGCATCGTGTCGAACGTGGCCTGATCCGCGTCGACGCCGACGAGGTGACCTATCCCTTGCACGTCATCCTTCGCTACGAACTGGAGCAGGAGCTTGTTTCGGGCAGCCTCGAAGTGGCTGATTTGCCCGAAGCCTGGGATGCCAGGATGCGCGACTATCTTGGTCTCTCGACCATCGACAACCCCGCCGACGGGCCGATGCAGGACGTCCATTGGCCGGGTGCCGCCTTCGGTTATTTCCCGTCCTATACGCTGGGCGCGATGATGGCGGCGCAGCAATGGGCCGCGCTGACGCGCGAGCATCCTTCAGCCGACGAAGACCTTGCAAAGGGGAATTTCGAGGCGATCAACGGTTGGCGCCGCGAGAAAATCTGGTCGCAGGGGTCGCGCTGGTCGACGCCGGACCTGCTTGAGCGCGCCACCGGCGAAAAGCTCAACGCCAAGCATTTCGTCAACCATTTGAGGCAGCGCTACGGCGGCTGAGATGCCGCCTGGGACGACAATTGTCCTTACGCCGAGGCGAACTGAACCTACTACTCCGCCGCGCCCCTGAAGGCGCTGGCGCCGGTCTCGAACTGCAGCTTGGCGAGCCTGGCATAGATGCCGCCCTTGGCGACCAGGCTCTGATGCGTGCCTTCCTCGACGATGCGGCCGCCATCCATGACCAGGATCCTGTTGGCCTTCAGCACCGTCGCCAGCCGGTGGGCGATGACGATGGTGGTGCGCCCCCGCATCAGCCGCTCGAGCGCGGTCTGCACCAGCGTCTCGCTTTCGGCGTCGAGGGCCGAGGTGGCCTCGTCGAGCAGCAGGATCGGCGCGTCGCGCAGGATGGCACGTGCAATCGCCACACGCTGGCGCTGGCCGCCGGACAGCGTCACGCCACGCTCGCCGACCTGGCTGTCATAGCCGTTCTCGAGCCTGAGGATAAACTCGTCGGCCAGTGCGTCCTTGGCCGCGGCCTCGATCTCGGCCTCGCTGGCGCCTGGCCGGCCGAAGCCGATATTGTCGCGCGCGCTCGCCGCGAAGATGGTGACGTCCTGCGGCACGATGGCGATGCGCTGCCTGACCACGACGGGATCGGCCTCGCGCACATCGACGCCGTCGATCAGGATCTTGCCGGTTTCCGGATCGTAGAAGCGCAGGATCAGCGAGAACACCGTGCTCTTGCCGGCACCCGAGGGACCGACGATGGCCACCGTCTCACCGGGCATGACTTGAAAACTCAGGTCGTGGACGGCGGCACGATCGGGCCTCGCCGGATAGGAGAAGGACACATTCTCGAAGACGATCGCGCCCTTGGCAACCGCCGGCAGCGGCTTCGGATCGGCCGGCGCCTGGATTGCCGGCGTCTCGGCCAGGATCTCGGTCAGCCGTTCGGCGGCGCCGGCGGCTTGCGCGAGTTCGCCCCAGACTTCCGACAGCGCGCCGAGCGCGCCGGCGGCGAACACCGAATAAAGGAGGAATTGGCCAAGCGTGCCAGGCGATATCGTGCCGTCGAGCACGTCGCGCGAGCCGAACCACAGCACCGCCACGACCGAGGAGAAAATGGTGAAGATGGCAAAGAAGGTGAGGAAGGAGCGCGCGAAGATCGAAGCGCGCGCTGCCTCGAAGGCCGCTTCCACCGCGCCCGAGAATCGTCCGGTGACCAGTCTCTCATTGGTGAAGGCCTGCAGCGTGCGCACCGCGCCGATCTGCTCGCTGGCATAGGCCGTCGCGTCGGCAAGCGTGTCCTGGGCCTGCCTTGACTTGCGCCGCACCGAGCGGCCGAAGGCGACCAGCGGCAGCACGATCACGGGGATCGCCCCGATGACCAGGCCGGAGAGTTTCGGGCTGGTGACGACCATCATGCCCACCGCGCCGAGGCCGAGGATGACATTGCGCAGCGCCACCGAAGCGGTGGCGCCTACCGCCGACTTGACCTGCGTGGTGTCGGCGGCGAGCCGTGACACGATTTCCCCCGATTGGGCGGTGTCGAAGAAGGCAGGCGACAGCGTCGTCACATGGGCAAAGACATCGCGCCTGATGTCGGCGACGACGCGCTCGCCGAGCGTGATGACGAAATAGTAACGGCCGGCCGACGCCGCGGCCAGCACGGCGGCCATCGCCACGAGGGCGCCGAAATATTCAGCGATGAAGGTGGTGCTGGCCGACGAGAAACCGTGGTCGATCATGCGCCGGACGGCCAGCGGCAGTGCCAATGTCGTTGCCGCGGCGATGGCCAGTGAAATAAGGGCGCCGATGACCAGCGTGCGATATCCGGCGATATACGGAAACAGGCGCCTGAGCGGCTTGAGCGAGCGTCGGCGCTCGTCTGCGCTGCTTGATTGCGCCATCTCGGTGTTCCTCTAGCCACTTCAGCCTATGCGCCTCAATATGCGCTTGCCGCGGCCTTGTGATTCAATTCCGGCTGATGTATAGGCACGCCGACCGTTTTAGAAGCCGTGGCTCCTCAATAGCTGCGGCTTCGAGTTTTAAAAAGAGGCGCATCGACGCAGGCTTATGCCCGTCCGCCGCGCCGGCAAGCCAGGAACAGAGCCATGAAGAGCGCAATCCATCCCGACTACCACACCATCAAGGTCGTCATGACCGACGGCACCGAATACACGACCCGTTCGACCTGGGGCAAGGAAGGCGATACGATGAACCTCGATATCGACCCGACCACCCACCCGGCCTGGACCGGCGGCCAGCAGACCCTGCTCGACCGCGGCGGCCGCCTGTCGAAGTTCAAGAAGCGTTTCGAAGGTTTCGGCCTCTAAGGCGAAGAGCTTTTTCGCGGATCAAGAGCCCGCCCTTGTGGCGGGTTTTTTGTTGCTTGGCCGAAGGCTGGGTCTTCGGCCCTATTCGGCCAGCAATTCCCTGAGTGCCATGCGCTTGTAGGCCGCGACCAGCCTGTCGCCCTCCTGCCTGTCGACCGAGATCGCCAGCCGCATGGCCGCCTCGCCCATCTGCCACACCAAGAATGCCGTCGTGTCGAGCGCCACCGGATCGGCATCGGGCCGCAGGCGCTTGAGTACCGCGATCAGAAATTCCGCGTTCGCGCGGCTGTCGGCGAGTTCGAGCTGGCGCAGCGCCTTGTCGGCCTGCGTGCCCGACCAGATGTCGCGCATCACCGGCTCGGCCAGGAACAGCTCGTAGTAAATATCGACCAGCTCCGAGAAAGCCTGCCGCAGGCCTTTGGCGTCGCTGACATCCCTGAGTGCCGCCGAGATACAAGCCTGGCTTTCCGCTGTGTAGCGTTCGGCCAGCGCCCAGACGATCGCCCTCTTGTCCGGAAAGAACTGGTAGAGCGAGCCGATCGACACCCCAGCCCGCTCCGCCACCTCGCCCATGCGCATTGCGTCGCTGCCTTGTTCGGCAATCAGCGCCGAGGCGGCGGCCAGCATGCGCTCGACCCGCTCGCGGCTGCGCTGCTGGCTTGGCGCCCGGCGCGGCGAACCGATCCGCTCATTGGTTTGCGTGCCTTCCATGACCGTCTCCAACAAACGCGCCCGGCAAAATCGCCGGGAACGACTTGACTTACAAAATACGAGGGTTTATCACGTTTTGCAAATGTGAGGTATGCTCACATTTTAGAGAGCAAACCGCCGCAACCGGCGTCTGGAGCAACTGAGATGATCAAGCTTCTTCCAACCCTCACCTTCATTGCCGCGATCGGCGCGGGCGTCGTCGGTGGCGTATTCTTCGCCTTTTCCAACTTCGTCATGGCGGCCCTTGCCCGGCTGCCCGTCCCAGCGGGCATCGCCGCGATGAATTCGATCAATGTCACGGTGATCACCCCGACCTTCATGACAGCGCTGTTTGGCACCGGCCTCATCTGCCTCGTTCTCATTGCCGCCGCTCTCTTGGGCTGGAGCCAGTCCGGCTCGTACTGGTTACTGGCCGGCGCGGTGATCTATCTGGTCGGCAACCCTATCGTGACCATGGTCTTCAACGTGCCGCTCAACGATGCTCTCGCCGCCGTCGACCCGGCCAGCAGCAACGGCGCTGCCGTGTGGGCGAACCATCTGAGCCAATGGGTGATGTGGAACCACGTCCGCACCGTCACCGCCATCGTGGCGATGGCGTGCTTTATCTTCGCATTGCTCTGAAGAGGTCTAACGAGACGCAAAAAACTCCGCTCAGGCGAGGTCTTTCTGCGTGTCACCCTTGTGGCCTTTGCGGTCGGCGTGACCGAGATCCCGATCCGGATCGATCACGTCGCGGACCAGCTGCTTGAGTTTGGCCGCGTCAGGGAAGCCGCCGTCGCGCTTGCGGTCCCAGACCAGCACATCGTTACAGGAGATGGTGAAGATGCCGCCGGTGCCCGGCACCAGCGTCACCTCGCCGAGATCGGTACCGAAGGTGGACAGCAGCTCCTGCGCCATCCAGCCGGCACGCAACAGCCACTGGCATTGCGTGCAGTAGGTAATGCGGATGGCCGGCAACTGAGCTTTGCTCATATCGGACGACCTTCGCTC
The DNA here is from genome assembly GCF_006442275.1 of Mesorhizobium sp. B2-3-10. Lineage (NCBI taxonomy): Bacteria > Pseudomonadati > Pseudomonadota > Alphaproteobacteria > Hyphomicrobiales > Phyllobacteriaceae > Mesorhizobium > Mesorhizobium sp. B2-3-10. Next base: position 851,528 of record NZ_VFVT01000001.1, on the reverse strand, counting down.
ACGCCGCGCTGAGCTTCGCCATCGTCTCGTCGTCGACTTCGAAGTTGGCGTAGACGCTTTGCACGTCGTCATCATCCTCGAGCGTGGCAACCAGCTTCATCAGCGATTGCGCCCGCTCTTCGTCGACGGGGACATTGTTCTGCGGCTTCCAGATCGCCTTGACCGATTCGGCCTCGCCGAGCGAGGTTTCAAGCGCCTTGGACACCTCGCCGAGAGTCTCGAAGGAGCAATAGATCGTGTGGCCTTCCTCGTCCGATTCGACATCGTCGGCGCCGGCTTCGATCGCCGCATCCATGATCTTGTCGGCGCTGCCGGCCGAGGCCGGATAGTAGATTTCGCCGGCGCGGTCCCACATGAACGACACCGATCCGGTTTCGCCGAGCGCGCCGCCGGCCTTGGTGAAGGCGGCGCGCACATTGGACGCCGAACGGTTGCGGTTGTCGGTCAGCGCCTCGACGATCACGGCGACGCCACCAGGCCCATACCCTTCGTAGCGCACCGCTTCGTAGTTTTCGGCGTCGCCCATCGAGGCCTTGTTGATGGCGCGCTGGATGTTGTCCTTGGGCATCGACACCGCCTTGGCGTTCTGGATCGCCAGGCGCAGGCGCGGGTTCATCGATGGGTCCGGCGTTCCGCTCTTGGCGGCGACGGTGATTTCGCGCGCCAGCTTGGAAAACATTTTCGACCGCACCGCGTCCTGACGGCCCTTGCGGTGCATGATGTTCTTGAACTGTGAATGGCCAGCCATGGCACCCCTGTCGTGTTCGGCTAGAGCGTCTTGCCGCGAGATGCGTCATCTCGCCTTTGCAAAAGGCTCGAATTCAATTTCAGAGCGTCCGGGTGAACGTACGGCGCCCTGTGTCGGAATGGCCGGCTTATAGATAAATCGGCTCAATTCGTCCAGCCGCGCCGCGTTGCCGGGCACTCGGCATGCGGCGGCCCGGCAAGCAGGCTTTGCCCGGCCTTTGTCCTACCCTTAGAGATCGGAGTCCTACCCTTCCAGATCGGACTTCAGCCGGCCGATGATGCTGAGCGCATGGCCGGCATACTGGCTGATCCAGCGGTCGTGTATCTGCTTGATTGGCAACGCATTGAGATGGTTCCAGCGCTCGCGTCCGTCGCGGCGCGCGACGATCAGGTCCGCCTCCTCCAGCACCTTGAGATGCAGCATGACCGTGCAGCGGTCGATATCGGGAAAGGCTTCGCACAGCATGCCGGTGGTCTTTGGCTCGTCTTTCAACCGATCCAGCATTTCGCGCCGGCGCGGATGCGCCAGCGCCTTGAAAACATTGTCGTCCTGCGATCGGCTTGACATGTTATGTTTCTATAACACATCGTCGGCTCATTCAAGCAAGGAGCTGTGGATATGTCTCTTGGATTCAGCGTTGCAGGGCGCATCGGCAAACCGGTCGCCGAAGTCTTCGACGCGGTCGTCAACCCGAAGAAGCTGAGCGGCTATTTCACCACCATCGGCGGTGCGAGCGCGCCATTGGTGGCCGGTTCGGCTGTCGTCTGGTGGGGCAAGGTGCCGGTCGAGGTCGACGAAGTGGTCAAGGACAGCCGCATCGTGCTGCGCTGGGATGCCACCGACGCCGTCGGCAAGCTCGCCTACAAAACCCGCATCGAGATGAATTTCGAGCCGCTCGACGATGGCGGCACCTTCGTCACCATCGCCGAGAGCGGCTGGCAGGAAGGCGCGGTCGGCCTGAAGAAGTCCTACCTGAATTGCGAGGGCTGGTCGCAGATGCTGGCCTGCATGAAGGCCTATGTCGAATACGGCATCAATCTGCGCGACGGCTATTACCGCAGCGAGATGAAGGGCGAACCCGCCAGCGAAAACAACATTTGAAAAACGGAGCCCAGTCATGACCGCGAAGATCACCGGCGGCATCAACATCGCCATGAAGGTGCCATCGCACCAGTACGAAGCGACGATCGCCTTCTACCGCGATGTCGTCGGCCTCAAGCCGTTCACAGCCAAGGCGCCGGCCATCGGTTTCGAGTTCGGTCCCAACAGGCTTTGGATCGACGAGGCGCCGACGATGAGCCAGGCCGAGATCTGGCTGGAGCTTTTCACGCGGGATTTTCCGGACGCCGCGGATCATCTGGCCAAGGCGGGAATTGTGCGTTGCGATGCCGTCGAGCCCTTGGACGCGGGTTTCCGAGGTGGTTGGATCACCAATCCGGCCAACATCATCCATATGGTGCGCGAACCCGACGCCTGGTGAGGGCGTATTCGAAAGGAGATCGCCATGGAAATCCGTGAGACACCGACAGCCGAAGCCGCCATGCTGATCCGGCGGCCGGTCGCTGAGGTTTTCGAAGCCGTCGTCGATCCGGCGATCACGACCAAATTCTGGTTCACCCATGGCAGCGGCCGGCTTGATGGCGGCAAACCGGTTCAGTGGGAGTGGCGCATGTATGGGGTCTCGACGACAGTCGAGGTCAGCGAGATCGTCAGGGACAAGAAGATCGTCATGACGTGGAGCGATCCGCCGACCACGGTGGTCTGGACCTTCACCGAAATGCCTGGCGAAGCGACATTCCTCGAGGTCCACAATTTCGGCTTTGCCGGCAATGGCGACGAGCAGGTGAAACAAGCGGTCGGCTCAACCGACGGCTTTGCGCTTGTGCTCGCCGGCGCCAAGGCCTGGCTGGAACAGGGCCTGACGCTCGGCTTGATGGGTGACCGCCATCCGAAGGGTGTTCCGGGGCACTAGGCTCGCCCCGGCCGACCAGTATCAGTGGCCGTCGCCGGTTTTCGCTTTCTTGCGCCGCCGCGCCAGCATGTTGAGCCCCTCGACCAGCGCCGAAAAACCCATCGCCGCATAGATGTAGCCCTTGGGCACATGATAGCCCATGCCGTCGGCGATCAGCGTCATGCCGATCATCAGCAGGAAGCCCAGCGCCAGCATGACGATGCTGGGGTTCTTGGCGATGAAGTCCGCCAGCGGTCCGGCCGCCAGCATCATCACGGTCACGGCCGCGATGACCGCGATATACATGATGGCGATCTCGTCGGTCATGCCGACGGCGGTGATGATGGAATCGATGGAGAAGACGAGGTCGAGCAGCAGGATCTGGAAGATCGCGCCGGCAAGCGAGATCTTGAGCGTTTCGCCCAGCATCGTGTCCTGATGGTCGTCGGGATCGACCGTGTGGTGGATCTCCTTGGTCGCCTTCCACACCAGGAACAGACCGCCGGCGATCAGAATCAGGTCGCGCCAGGAGAAGCCGTGGCCGAACGCCGTGAAGACCGGCGTCGTCAGTTGGACGATGATGGAAATGGTGGCGAGCAGCACCAGGCGCATGACCAGCGCCGCCGAGATGCCAAGACGCCGCGCGCGAGCTCTCTGCTCCACGGGCAGCTTGTTGGTGAGGATCGAGATGAAGATCAGGTTGTCGATGCCGAGCACGATCTCGAGCACCACCAGCGTCAGCAGCGCGACCCAGGCGGTCGGGTCGGAAACGAATTGAAAATGCGGCGCCAGGAATTCGATAAGCTGCATGGAGGTCGTCCCCTACGATCTAGAGCAGTGTCGCCGGCAATTAGGTACTGCGACCCCCTATATCAATGTCACGCCCAGAAGGACGGAGCCGTTTCTTCCAGCCTTGGCCCGCGACGAAACGGCGCGATCTTCTCGGTCAGCCCCGTGCGGTCGGAAATATCGACGCCGACGCCGCACAACGTCGCCGGTCCCGTCGCTGCCTCGAAACGCCCTTTCGGCACTTTCGACAGGAACCGGTTGAGCGGTTCTTCCTTGTCCATGCCGAGCGAGGAATCATAGTCACCGCACATGCCGGCATCCGACAGGTACCCGGTGCCGCCATTGAGGATCTGGTGGTCGGCGGTGGGCTGGTGCGTGTGAGTGCCGACGACGAGACTGGCGCGGCCATCGACAAAATGCGCGAAGCACATTTTTTCCGAGGTTGCCTCGGCGTGGAAGTCGATCACCACCGCATCCGCCTGCTCGCCGAGCGGACAGGCGGCAAGCTCGCGTTCGCCGGCCTGGAAGGGATCGTCGAGTTCCGGGTGCATGAACACCCGGCCCATAATGTTGGCGACCAGCACGCGCGCGCCGTTTTTGGCGATGTAGACACCCGAGCCGCGCCCGGGCGTGCCTTTGGGGAAATTGGAAGGCCGCAGGAACCGCTGCTCGCGCGGCGCGAAGGCCAGAGCGTCGCGCTGGTCCCAAACATGGTTGCCGGTGGTCACGACATCGCAGCCCGCCGCGATCGTCTCACGCAAGATCTCTTCGGTGATGCCGAAGCCGCCGGCCGCGTTCTCGCCGTTGACGATGACGAAATCGAGCTTGAAGTCGGAGATCAGGCCAGGCAGTTGTTCCCATACCGCGGTGCGGCCCGTCTTGCCGACCATGTCCCCGAGGAAAAGAAGTCGCATCTATGCTGATCCCGAAAAGTTGCATGACTTTTCGGCAAAGATCATGCGTTTCAAAGAACTATCTACAATTTTGGCGCAAAGCGGCGCAACCCGCTCTCGGTGAGTATTTCCGGGATGACGACGTCATGGGGCTCGTCTGGAACTTGCGAAACTTCTTGGCAGTCGAAGGCGATGCCGATCAGCCGGGGCGCGAGCCCCTTGTCGACGAGCTTCGCGATCGCCCGGTCGTAATAGCCGGCGCCATATCCGATGCGGTGACCGCGCGCGTCGAAGGCGGCGAGCGGCACCAGCACGACCGAAGGATCGAGAACTTCGGCCTCAGCATGCGGCCCGACCGTGCCAAAGCCCATGTCGACCATCGGCGCGCCGCGAACCAGTTCGCGAAAGACGATGGTGGTCTTGTCGAGAATGGCAGGCAGGCAGAGCCGTGCGCCCTTCTCTCGCAAGGCGAACATCAGCGGCCTGACATCGACCTCCGAGCGCATCGGCCAGAAACCGGAGACGATCTGACCGGGCCCGATCTCCAGATGGTCGCGCGCCGTCTCCGCCATTTCGAGCGCAGCCTCCACCCGCCAGAATGCATCGAGACCGTCGCGGCGGGCGAGTGCCTCGAGACGCAGCTTTTTTTTCAAGTCTTTGGGAGAGGTCATGCGGCCAAGGTAGAAAAGGTCAGAGCTGTGCGGGGTCTCAAGTGCGACGTTTTCCACCGCATCATCCACCAAGATGCGTGGACACGTTGCGACAAGTGACGATCCACACAACCGGTGGAGAGAGCGATCCCGGGAACCTACAAAGTAGGTGGGCGCCGTGTGAGAAAACCCACGGGTCTTCCCAGGGACAGCTCCCTAAGGATCGTTAAGGCCCCGGGGAAAATGTTCTCCTGCCGGGAAGCACAGACCGTCCTGCCCAATATAGGCCGCTGGTGGCTCAAGCGCCAGTGACGCAGGCAGTCTCGGTGGCTTTATTCGCCATCCGCACCGCACCCTTGCACAGCCGCGGCGGCGTCCTTACGGTCGCGACGACCAACCAAGGAGCAAAAATGCGTTTCGAAGGCACGGCGGCCTATGTCGCCGACAAGGATCTGATGGTGGCGGTCAACGCGGCGATCGCGCTGGAGCGGCCCTTGCTGGTCAAGGGCGAGCCCGGCACCGGCAAGACGGAACTCGCCCGCCAGGTGGCGGCGGCACTCGGCCTCGACCTGATCGAGTGGCACGTCAAATCGACGACGCGGGCGCAGCAAGGCCTCTACGAATACGATGCGGTGTCACGGCTGCGCGACAGCCAGCTCGGCGATGTCAGGTTCAACGACATCAAGAACTACATCAAGCGAGGCAAGCTTTGGGAGGCATTCGCGGCCGACAAGAAGGTCGTGCTTCTGATCGACGAGATCGACAAGGCCGACATCGAATTCCCCAACGACCTGCTGCAGGAACTCGATCGGATGGAGTTCTTCGTCTACGAGACCGGCGAGACCATCCGCGCCGCCGTTCGCCCGATCGTCATCATCACCTCCAACAACGAGAAGGAGTTGCCGGACGCTTTCCTGCGCCGCTGCTTCTTCCACTACATCCGCTTTCCCGACGTCGACACGCTGCACAGAATCGTTGACGTGCACTATCCTGGCATCAAGCAGAACCTGGTGCGCGCGGCCCTCACCCAGTTCTATGAAATTCGCGACGTGCCAGGCTTGAAGAAGAAGCCATCGACCTCCGAGGCGCTCGACTGGATCCGCCTGCTGGTCGCCGACGACATCGCGCCGGAGGATTTGCGCGCCGACCCCAAGAACGCATTGCCTAAACTGCATGGCGCCCTGTTGAAGAACGAGCAGGACGTGCATCTGTTCGAGCGGCTGGCATTCATGGCGAGAAGACAGCAATAGGGCAGCGCTTTCCCCGGCTGTGGACCGTTGCCGCGGGCCGAAGAGAAGGTCAGCTTCGGCCAGAACCCTTCGGAGGAGATAAAATGTCTGAGATCGTTGTCCGCCCGCTCGCGCAATCCGACCACGCCGACTGGCACCGCCTGTGGACCGATTATCTGACCTTCTACGAAACCAAGCTGCCGGAAGAGGTCTATGCCATCACCTGGAAACGGTTATTCACCGAAGGCGAGTTCGAGCCGAAGGGTTTTATCGCCACATCGGGCGGCAAGGCCGTCGGCCTCACCCATTATCTCTACCATCGCTCCGGCTGGTCGGAGAAAAACAACTGCTACCTGCAGGATCTGTTCGCCGACCCGGATGTGCGCGGAAAGGGCATCGGCGCGGCCCTCATCGAGGCGGTGAAGCAGGAGGCCGGCAAAATCGGCGTGAAGAACGTCTACTGGATGACGCACGAAACCAATGCCACCGCCCGCAAGCTCTACGACCATGTCGCGCGCAGGACGGGCTTTATCGAGTATGATTTGCTGTAACCGGCCATGTTCATCCCCTTCTTCCTCGAGCTGAAGGCAGCGCGCGTTCCCGTCTCGCTCAGGGAATACCTCTCTCTGCTGGAGGGGCTGGCCGCCGGGCTGGTCGATTACGACGTCGAGGGTTTTTATTATCTCGCCCGTGCCGCTTTGGTGAAGGACGAACGCCATATCGACCGCTTCGACCAGGTCTTCGCGCATGTCTTCAAGGGCGTCGAGGCACTGGGCGGGCCGGATGCGGTCGACGTCGCCAATATTCCCGAGGAATGGCTGCGCCGGCTCGCCGAAAAGCACCTGACCGAGGAAGAGAAAAAGCTGGTCGAGGCGCTGGGCGGTTTCGACAGGCTGATGGAGACGCTAAAGCAGCGGCTCGAGGAACAGAAGGGCCGCCACCAGGGCGGTTCGAAATGGATCGGCACCGGCGGCACCTCTCCCTTCGGCGCCTATGGCTACAACCCCGAAGGCGTGCGCATCGGCCAGAACGAAAGCCGCAACCGTCGCGCGGTGAAAGTCTGGGACAAGCGCGAGTTCCGGAATCTCGACGATGCGGTCGAACTCGGCACCCGCAACATCAAGATCGCGCTGAAGCGCCTGCGCCGCTGGGTGCGCGAGGGCGCCGAGGAAGAATTCGACCTGCCCGGTACCATCCACGCCACCGCCGAGCACGGCTATCTCGACGTCCAGACACGGCCCGAGCGCCGCAATGCGGTGAAGCTCCTGATGTTCTTCGATGTCGGCGGCTCGATGGACGATCATATCAAGAGCGTCGAGGAGCTGTTTTCCGCCGCCCGCGCCGAATTCCGCCAGCTCGAATATTTCTATTTCCACAACTGCCTCTACGAAGGCGTGTGGAAGGACAATCGCCGCCGCCATGCCGAGACGATCTCGACCTTCGATCTCATCCACAAATATGGCCCCGACTACAAGGTCATCGTCGTCGGTGATGCCTCGATGAGCCCATACGAGATCGCCCACCCAGGCGGCTCGGTGGAACACTGGAACCCCGAGGCCGGAGCCGTCTGGCTCGGCCGGCTGCTGCGGCAATGGCCGAACGCGGTGTGGCTTAACCCCGAGAACGAGAAGAACTGGGGCTTTACTCATTCGATCGCGATAATCCGTGACATCTTCGGCGGCCGCATGTTCCCGTTGACACTGGCCGGACTGGAGGGCGCCACGAGGCAATTGTCGCGCAAACATTGAGATATCCGGAGCGGTCGGACTGGGCAGGTCTGTAACAAACCCCTATCTTGTTGCGAATATCCGGTTGCAACCAAGAACGAGCCGCCAAGGCTGAGGAGATCAAATGGACACCCACACCTACCCCGTCACCCGCACCGACGCCGAATGGCGCGCCCGGCTGACGCCGGAGCAATACGCCGTCATGCGCAACCATGGCACCGAGCGGCCGGGAAGCTGTGCCCTGCTGTACGAGAAGCGTGCCGGTACTTTTTCCTGCGTCGGCTGCGACCAACCGCTGTTCCAATCCACGCTGAAATTCGAGAGCGGCACCGGCTGGCCGAGCTTCAACGATCCCGTGCCGGGCTCGGTCGAGAACACCGTCGACCGCAGCTACGGCATGGTCCGCACCGAATGCCATTGCGCCCGTTGCGGCAGCCATCTCGGCCATGTCTTCGAGGACGGCCCGCCGCCGACCGGCCTGCGCTACTGCATCAATGGCGTGGCGCTGAAATTCGAGCCGGCCGGCTGAACAACGCGTCGTGAATGCTTGCCAAGGGCGGCTCCGGCCGCCTTTTTCGTGCGGGCAGCTTCGTCAGACGACGATCGTGGCGATCAGCCAGAGCGCTGATCCCAGCATGAAGAGGGAAGCCCTGGCACCACCGGCCTTCTCAGCCGTGCGCCAGACCGCCAAAGCCAGGAAGATGCTGTAGGGCACCGGTGCGAAATGCACCGCAAGGACAAGGCCGAGCGGCATCTTCAGCCCAAGCAAGATCAGCGCCCCGGCAGACGACGCAATATTGATCGCGGTTCCGACAAGCATCATGTCGCGCCAGAACAGCCGGTCGATCGGCACCTCGCCAAGCCAACGCGAGCGGAAGAAATCCGCGATCACTTACCCCTGCCTCAGCACTTCGGTCACGGCGCACTCGACCCGCGAGCATTCCGTCACCAGCCAGTCGGTCATGGCAGGCCAGTTGTCCTCGGCAAAGCAGTTGACGCGCCACATCGAATTGATGCCAAGGCCTTCGCAGCTTTGTTCCGGCCTGAGCTTCAGCCTGTCTTCGATCGCTGGTCGGAACGGCTTCAGCCGCGACCAGCTTTGCGTGGCGCCGAACTTCTCGTTGCGGCCGAAGAAGACACCGACATGGTTCTGCGCCGGCGCGACATACATGGAAAGCACCAGAGCGAAATCGGGCAGTCCGCGCTGCCAGAACCAGGGCCCGCGCCGCGCCAGCCGGGCTCTTTCTTCCGGATGCCGTTCGGCAAACAGCAACCAGAAGCCGCGATGGCGGAATTCCGAGGCGCGGCGGCCGCCGAAGTCGAATTCGCTCATGGTTCGAACCGTATCACCGGCAACCGCGTCGGGCACCGGCCGGTTAGTCTTACACCATGCCGAGGGCGGCCATGTACAGATCGAGGATGGCGTCCTCCTCCTGGCGCTCGGCCTGGTCCTTCTTGCGCAGACGGATGATGGTGCGGATTGCCTTGGTGTCGAAGCCGGTGCCCTTGGCTTCGGCGAAGACTTCCTTGATGTCGTCGGAGATCGTCTTCTTTTCTTCCTCGAGCCGCTCGATGCGCTCGATCAAGGCACGCAGCTGGCCGGCGGCAACAGTCTGGCTGGTCTCGGTGATATCGTCGGCCATGTTTTCTCCAAATCGGTTCCGCGCCGCGACTCGGGGAACGTGCCGCGACGAATTTCAGCGGTTCGATGCCCGACCGGAGCCGGCGGGTCAAGCCGTTATCGAACAGCTCGCCAAGGCCTGCCGTCATGAGCCGACAGCCTGCCCGTTCCTTGCGAGCTCTCAGTTGAAGGCGATCAGGAGATCCTTCGCATCGATCTGGTCGCCGGCCTTCACCAGCACCTCGGCGACCGTCCCGTCGCGCTCGGCGTGCAGCGCCGTCTCCATCTTCATCGCTTCGATGGAGAGCAGCACGTCACCGGCCTTGACCGCCTGGCCGGCGGCGACCGAAAGTGCGGAGACCACACCCGGCATCGGCGCCCCGACATGCGCCTCGTTGCCGGGCTCCGCCTTGCGACGCGCCTTGGCCGCCGACGCGCCATGCGCGCGATCGGGCACCTTCACGCGCCGCGGCTGGCCGTTGAGCTCGAAGAACACCGTGACCATGCCCTTGTCGTCGACATCGCCGAACGCCTGGCAACGCACGACCAAGGTCTTGCCCCTTTCGATATCGACGAAAATCTCGTCTTCCGATTTCATGCCGTAGAAATAGGTCGGCGTCGGCAGAACGCTGACCGGGCCGTAGGTCTCCTGCGCGGCGACGAAGTCGGAAAACACCTTCGGATACATCAGCCACGAGGCGAACTCGTATTCCGACAGCTTGCGCTCGAGCTTGTCCTCGATCTCCTTGCGGCTCTTCTCGAGGTCGGCCGGCTTGAGCAATGAGCCGGGCCGCGCCGTGATCGGCTTGTCGCCCTTGAGTGCCTTCTTCTGCAACGCCTGCGGCCAGCCGCCAGGGGATTGGCCAAGATCGCCGCGCAGCATCGAAACCACCGAGTCCGGGAAGGCGATGTCGCGGGCCGGGTTCTCGACATCGGCAACGGTCAGGTCCTGGCTCACCATCATCAGCGCCATGTCGCCCACGACCTTAGAGGACGGCGTCACCTTGACGATGTCGCCGAACATCAGGTTGACGTCGTGATAGGTCTGCGCCACCTCGTGCCAGCGTGTCTCCAGCCCCAGCGAACGCGCCTGTTCCTTCAAATTGGTGAACTGCCCCCCCGGCATTTCGTGCAGATAGACCTCGGAAGCCGGGCCTTTCAGGTCGCTCTCAAAAGCAGCGTACTGATTGCGAACGGCTTCCCAGTAGAACGAGATCTTTCGGATCCATTGCGGGTCGAGGCCTGGATCGCGCTCGGTGCCTTTCAGCGCTTCGACGATTGAACCCAGGCACGGCTGCGAGGTGTTGCCGGAGAAGGCGTCCATCGCCGCGTCGATGGCGTCGACACCGCTTTCCACGGCCGCCAGCACGGTTGCCGCCGACAGACCCGATGTGTCGTGGGTGTGAAAATGGATCGGCAGGTCGGTCGCCTCGCGCAGCGCCTTGAACAGCACGCGGGCAGCACTCGGCTTCAACAGGCCGGCCATGTCCTTGACGGCGATGATATGGGCGCCGGCGGCCTGCAATTCCCTGGCGAGCCCGACATAGTATTTCAGGTCGTACTTGGCCCTCGCCGGATCGAGGATGTCGCCGGTATAGCACATCGCCGCTTCGATCAGCTTGCCCTCGGCGCCGACCGCGTCCATGGCAACGCGCATGTTCTCGACCCAGTTCAGGCAGTCGAAGACGCGGAACAGGTCGACGCCGCCCGACGCCGCCTGCTTGACGAAATGCTGCACGACATTGTCGGGATAATTGGTATAGCCGACGCCGTTGGCGCCGCGCAGCAGCATCTGCAGCAACAGGTTGGGGGCGGCTTCCCGCACCAGCGACAGCCGCTCCCATGGATCCTCGGTGAGGAAGCGCATGGCGACGTCGAAAGTGGCCCCACCCCAGCATTCGAGCGACAGCAACTGCGGCAAGGCACGCGCATAGGTGCCGGCGATGCCGGCAATGTCATGCGTGCGCACACGGGTGGCGAGCAGCGACTGGTGGCCGTCGCGCATCGTCGTGTCGGTGACCAGCACCTCCTTTTGCTCGCGCATCCAGGCGGCGAACTTTTCCGGCCCGAGCACGTCGAGCTTCTGCTTGCTGCCGCTCGGCACATTGCCGTTGAGATAGGGCACCACGGGCGGCGCCGCGTCGGCCTTTGGCGTCGGCCGGCCGCGCGTCTCGGGATGGCCGTTGACGCTGACGTCGGCCAGGTAGTTGAGCAGCTTGGTGGCGCGGTCCTGGCGCTTGACCTGCTGGAACAGCTCCGGCGTCGTGTCGATGAACCTGGTCGTATAGGAATTGTCGGCGAAGCTCGGGTGATTGATGATCGCTTCGAGGAAGGTGAGGTTGGTGGCGACGCCGCGGATGCGGAACTCGCGCAGAGCGCGGTTCATGCGGGCGATCGTCTCGGCCGGCGTCGGCGCCCACGCCGTGACCTTCTCCAGCAGCGGATCGTAGAAGCGGGTGATGACCGCGCCGGAATAGGCCGTGCCGCCATCGAGGCGGATGCCGAAGCCGGTGGCGCCGCGATAGGCGGTGATGCGGCCGTAGTCCGGAATGAAATTGTGTTCGGGATCTTCCGTGGTGATGCGGCACTGCAAGGCATGGCCGTTCAGCCGGATATCCCTCTGCGCCGGCACACCCGATTCCGGCGTGCCGATGGCGAAACCGTCGAGGATGTGGATCTGCGCCTTCACAATGTCGATGCCGGTCACCATTTCGGTGACGGTGTGCTCGACCTGGATGCGCGGATTGACCTCGATGAAGTAGAACTTGCCGGTATCCGCGTCCTGCAGGAATTCGACGGTGCCAGCGCCGATATAGCTGGTCTCGCGCGCGATCTTCAGCGCGTAGCCGCAAAGCTCCTGGCGCAGGTCCTCGCTAAGATAGGGCGCCGGCGCGCGCTCGACGACCTTTTGGTTGCGGCGCTGGATCGAGCAGTCGCGCTCGAACAGGTGGACTGCATTGCCGTGCGTGTCGCCAAGCACCTGCACCTCGACGTGGCGGGCGCGCTCGATCAGCTTTTCGAGATAGACCTCGTCCTTGCCGAAGGCGGCCTTCGCCTCGCGCTTGCCTTCCATGACCTCGCGGGCGAGGTCGGCCTCGGAGCGGATGGCGCGCATGCCGCGGCCACCGCCACCCCACGAGGCTTTCAGCATGACCGGATAACCGACCGTCTTGGCGAGTTCCTTGACCGCCTCCATGTCGTCCGGCAACGGATCGGTCGCCGGCACCACGGGCACCCCGACCTCGATGGCTAGATTGCGCGCGGCGACCTTGTTGCCCAGCCGGCGCATCGTGTCGGGTTTCGGGCCGATGAAGGTGATGCCTGCTTGAGCGCAGGCTTCGGCGAATTCGGGGCTTTCCGACAGCAGCCCGTAGCCGGGGTGGATGGCATCGGCGCCTGAAAGTCTGGCGACGCGGATCACCTCCTCGATCGACAGATAGCTCTCGATCGGACCCATGTCCTTGCCGAGATGCGGGCCGCGCCCGACCTGGTAGCTCTCGTCGGCCTTGAAGCGGTGCAGCGAGTATTTGTCTTCCTCGGCCCAGATCGCCACGGTTTTGAGGCCCAGTTCGTTGGCCGCGCGAAAGACGCGGATGGCGATTTCTGACCGGTTGGCGACGAGGATCTTCGTGATGGCCAAGGACTGGGCTCCAGCAGCGGAAGGAACGGGAAATCGGGGCAATGATTAGCGCGAAAATGCTGCAGTGCAAACAAAATCGATGCTGATTTAAACCGATTTAGATCGATTGTCCGGCCAACACTCGCATGCATCGGTTCGAACGGACGGAACAATGGCGACAATTTCGATCCTGGATGCGATCTTCCTGGTTAAGGAAGGCTCGCCGTGACGTAACCCCGCTGCCGCCGCGCATCAAAAGAAAATGCCCGGCGCGAGGCGCCGGGCATCATTGGTTTCGGATCCGAATGAATTACGACTTCGGGAACCAGGAATACTTCCCGTCGTCCTTCTTCTTCCATTCGTACATGATGTAGCCCGGCAGCTTCGGATCGCCCTTGGCGTCATAGGCGAGATCGCCCAGAACGGTCGGGAACGGTCCGCTTTCATGCATCGCCTTGGCGACCGCCTGCGGATCGTTCGTCTTGGCGGCAGCGGCCGCCTCGGCCACCACCTGCACGGCGGCATAGGCGTAGAGCGTGTAGGCTTCCGGCTCGAAACCCTGCGCGCGGAACTTCTCGACGAGTTCCTTATTGGCTGGGATCAGGCGCGGGTCGGGGCCGAACGTGTTGAGGGTGCCGGCGACAGCGTCGCCCGCGATGGCGGCGAGTTCGTCCGTCACGATGCCGTCACCCGACATCATCGGGGCCTTGAGGCCCTGGTCCGCCGATTGACGGATGATCAGACCGGCTTCGGTATGCAGGCCACCCCAGTAGATCAGGGTGACGCCGGCTTCCTTCATCTTGGCGATCAGCGCCGAGAAGTCCTTGTCGCCGACATTGACGCCTTCATACATCACTTCCTTGATGCCGGCGGCGTTCATCGCCTTCTTGGTTTCGTCCGCGAGGCCCTGGCCATAAGGGGTCTTGTCATGGATCACGGCGACTTTGGCATCCTTGAAGTTCGCGGCGATATAGGCGCCAGCGATGCTGCCCTGCTGGTCGTCGCGTCCGCAGGTACGGAACACATTCCACAAGCCGCGCTCGGTAAACTTCGGGTTGGTTGCGGCCGGCGTGATTTCGACGATGTTGTTTTCGGCGTACACTTCGGAGGCCGGGATCGACACGCCCGAGTTGAAGTGGCCGATCACGAACTTGACGCCGTCGCCGACGAACTTGTTGGCGACCGAGATGCCCTGCTTCGGATCGGAGACATCGTCGCCGACTTCGAGCTTGATCTGCTCGCCATTGATGCCGCCCTTGGCATTGATCTCGGCGACCGCCGCTTCGGCGCCCTTCTGCAGCTGTGCGCCGAAGGCCGCGTTCGGACCGGTGATCGGCCCGGCGACGGCGAACATTACATCAGCCCACGCGTTGCCGCCGAACGCGACGAGCGCGGTCAGGGCCACGGCGGACAAAAGTGACTTTTTCATTTAAACGCTCCCATTAACGGAGTGGGCGTGGATGAAGCTTTCATGCGATGCCCACCCTTATCGCAGAAAGCATAGTTTGCCGATTTTCAGGCACTTGTCACGCCGATTCATCCCTGACGCGGCGTTAATGATGAACGTCAACCTTTCGGTTTCCAGCTCAAGATTGAAGCTCTTTCGTAGAGCCAATTATACTGTGTGACCATCTGGTTGGTTCGTGTGTATTGATAGCCGACGAAGCCCAGTATCATCAGCACGATGGTGTCAACGATATAGTAATGCAGCGAGAACATCGTGCCGTCGAACAGCGCGTGATGGATGAAGCGGATTCCAATGCCGAGCCCGAGCAGATAGGCAAACAGCTGGATGAAGCTGCGCCATGTCTGGGCACTGGCCTTGCCGGTCATCCATGCCGCCCATCCGCCGAGCAGGCAGGTGACGAAGAAGAACTGCCAGATCGACGGTTCCTCGTAGAGAATGCCTTGCATGGGAAGTCTCCTGAACTCAGTGATGTCCGCCTTCGAGATAGGCGGCGCGCACTTCCGGATTGGCGAGCAGCTCCTTGCCGGTGCCGCTCATCGTCACATTGCCGTTGACCATGACATAGCCGCGCGTGGCAAGCTTGAGCGCGCCGAACGCGTTCTGCTCGACCAGGAACACGGTCAGCCCTTGGGTGCGGTTCAACTCGCGGATGGCATCGAAGATCTGCTTGACGATCAGCGGCGCCAGGCCCAGCGACGGCTCGTCGAGCAGAAGCAGTTTCGGCCGCGCCATCAGTGCGCGTCCGATCGACAGCATCTGCTGTTCGCCGCCCGACAGCGTACCGCCACGCTGGGCGATGCGCTCCTTCAGCCTGGGGAACAGCGTGAACACCTTCTCGACGTCCTCGCCATAATATTTGAGGTTGTCGAGGCTGGCGCCCATCTGCAGGTTTTCCATCACCGTCATGCGCGGAAAGATGCGCCGGCCCTCGGGCGACTGGGCAATACGCATGCGCGCGATTTCGTGTGTCGGCAACTGGGTGATATCGGTCCCGTTGAAGGTGATGGTGCCCGTGCGGGCGCGTGGAGCCCCGAAGATGGTCATCATCAGCGTCGACTTGCCGGCGCCGTTGGCGCCGATCAGCGCCACGATCTCACCCTGCTTGACGCTGACATTGACGCCGTTCAGCGCACGGATATTGCCGTAGTAGGTCTCCACGCCCTTGATATCGAGCAGCGTTGTCGTGGCCATCACTTGCCCCCTCCACGCTTGCCCTGAACGGGCTTGGCTGTGCTCGCCTTGGCTTTGCCGGACACATGACTGGTCGCCACCTTGCCTGCATCGACGCGGCGCGAGAATTCCGTATCCTTGCCTTGGCCGAGCAGCTTGGCCTGCTTGACCCACTCCTCGCGCGCGATGCGTCCGTCAAAGGCCAGGTAGGCCTCGACCGCCTCGACATCTGCCTTCTTCCAGGCGCCGATCTGGTCGAAGTGGAAGATGCCGTGTTCGTTGAGCTTCTTCTCGTTGACCGTGCCGATGCCCTTGATGCGGGTCAGATTGTCGGCCTTGCCGCCACGGGGGGCAGCGAGGCGGTTCGAAACGCCTTCGGCCTTCGCGGCGGGCGCCTTGGCCGCCGTTTTCCTTGGTGCCGCTTTCTTCGCGGCGGGCTTGGCCGGCGCCGGTGTCGGGGCAACAGGCCTGCTTGCCACGCTGGCGCCGCGGGCATCGACCTGCGCTGCCTTCGAGGCGCCTTTCGACACGGTTACGCGTTCGCCTTGGCTATGGCCGACGGTGTCGCTCACCGGCCCGGCCAGATACGATGACGATGTCCCCGGGCCATGCGCGGAATCGGGGCCGATGTCGAGCTGTTCGATGACGTCCTCGTCGCCGACTTCGGTAAGTACGGTCTCGACCTCCTCGTCGTCGACGCCAAGATAGGCAGCGATGACGCGCGGGTCGGTGCGCACCGACTGCGGATTGCCGTCGGAGATCTTGCGGCCATATTCCAGCACCACGACATGGTCGGAGATCTGCATGACCACCGACATGTCGTGCTCGATCAGGAGGATCGAGGTGCCTGTCGTGTGCTTGATCCCCATCAGCAGTTCGTTGAGAGCCGCCGATTCCTTCGGATTGAGACCGGCCGCCGGTTCGTCGAGGCACAGAAGCTCGGGACCGGTGCACATGGCGCGCGCGATCTCGAGCCGCCGCTGTGCGCCGTAGGGCAAGTCGCCGGCCGGATCGTCGGCGCGATCAACGAGATCGGCCTTTTCCAGCCAGTGCTTGGCAAGCTCCACCGATTCGGCCGAGGCCTTGCGGTAGCCGCTGAAGCCGAACAGGCCCAGGATCGTATACCCGGACGCCTTCATCAGCTTGTTGTGCTGGGCGACGAGCAGGTTCTCCAGCAGCGTCATGCCCGAGAACAGGCGGATGTTCTGGAAGGTGCGCGCCACCTTGGCGCGCGCCGGGATCTCATGGTTGGGCAGCCGTTCCAGCAGGTAACTGGAGCCGTCGGCCCGGTTGAGCGTGATCATGCCTTCCGACGGCTTGTAGAAGCCGGTGATGCAATTGAACACGGTGGTCTTGCCGGCGCCGTTGGGGCCGATCAGCGCGGTGATTTCGCCGCGCCTGGCGGTGAAGGACAGGTCGCCGATGGCGACCAGGCCGCCGAACTTCATCGACAGATGATCGACCTGCAGGATGGCGTCGTTCATTTGTGCGTTCGCATTCATCAGCCGTGACCCTCCTTGGTGAAGGAGCTTGAGACAGCCCTTCGCTCCTTGAGGAAGGCTGTCGGTTCACGACTGCCGACAAAGCCCCGCGGCTTCCACAGCATGACGATGACCATGGCCATGCCGAACAGAAGCATGCGGTAGAGTTCGGGGGTGAAATCTTGCCCGAAGACCTGTTTGAGGAAGTCGAGTTCGCGCAGTGCCTCGGTGCCGCCGATCATTACCATCGCGGCGACGGCGATGCCGACCAGCGACCCCATGCCGCCAAGGACGACAATGGCAAGGATGATGGCCGATTCCAGGAAGACGAAGGATTCCGGGCTGACGAAGCCTTGCCGCGCGGCGAAGAATGCCCCGGCAAAACCGCCGAACATGGCACCGGTGGCAAACGCCGTCAGCTTGGTCGTGGTGGTGTTGATGCCGAGCGAGCGGCAGGCGATCTCGTCCTCGCGCAGCGCTTCCCAGGCACGCCCGACGGGCATGCGCCTCAGCCTGATGGTGACGAAGGCGGTGAGCATGCAAAGCGCCAGGATCAGGTAATAGAGGAAGATCTTGTAGTAGGCGCTCGAGGTCGCGAGGTGCAGGACCTTGGCGATGTAGTTGGGGTCCGAGACGTTGAAGGTCATCAGGCCGAAAAAGGTGACTTTCGGAATGCCGGAGATACCGGCCGAACCGTTGGTCACATCGCGCCAGTTGATCAGCACCAGGCGGATGATCTCCCCGAAGGCAAGGGTGACGATCGCCAGGTAATCGCCGCGCAGGCGCAGCACCGGAAAGCCGAGCAGCACGCCCCAGAACGCGGCCATGGCGCCGGCCGCCGGAAGCAGGATCCAGAACGACAGGCCGTAGGTTGTGCCAAGCAGCGCATAGGCGTAGGCCCCGACGGCGTAGAAGGCGACGTAGCCCAGATCGAGCAGGCCGGCGAGGCCGACGACGATGTTCAGCCCCCAGGCCAGCATCACGTAGATCAGGATCTGGATGCCGAAATTGTCGACCCATTTCAGCGAGCCCTGCAATCCGGTGGCGACCGACCACGACATCAGCGACAGCACGACGATGACAAGGATCGGATAGAGCACCAGCGCGGCAATGCCGAGCTTGGTGAAGTTGGCGTGGATGAAGCCGCGGTAGTAGTAGATCACGCAGGCCAGCGCATAGATGATTGCGAGCGCGCGCAGGAACTGCAGATAGCCGGCCGCCTCTGCTCCTATCCATCCGGGAAGCGAGCCGTTGAACACGAACAGCAGCACCACCGCGATGATCGCCACGACAAACGCCGGCAACAGGAAGAAGCGCGACGCCGCACTGGCCGGCAACAGGCCGGTGGCGACATCGGCGATCTTCTGGTTGGCCATGAAGGGTTGACCATAGGCGATATAAAGGAAACGGCCGATAGCCGTGGCGATCACCACGGCGGCCAAGAGGCCCCAGCGCTTCACCAGGACCAGTTCATTGGAGATGTTCTGGTCTGTCTTGAGGCCGATGAACAGCACGAACAGGCCAAGCGAGATGGCGCCGGCATAGAAGCCCTCGCGCAGCGCGCGCTGCATGGGGCTGGCGACGGTGTCGCGCTCTGGAGATACGGTCACGGCCATGGTCTCAGACCTTTTCGACTTCTGGCCGGCCCAATATGCCGGAAGGCAGGAAGATCAGCACGATTGCCAGGATCGAGAACGCGGCGACGTCCTTGTAGTCGATCGAGAAATAGGCCGACCACATGCTCTCGATGAAGCCGATCAGGAGGCCGCCCAGCACCGCACCTGGCAATGAGCCGATGCCGCCAAGAACCGCCGCCGTGAATGCTTTGACCCCGGGGGTAAAGCCGTCCGAGAAGGCGATGACGCCGTAGTACATCAGGAACAGCGTGCCGGCGACAGCGGCAAGAGCGGCGCCCATGATGAACGTGATCGAGATGGTGCGGTCGACGTCGATGCCCAGCAGTGCGGCCATCTTGCGGTCCTGCTCGCAGGCGCGTTGCGCCCGGCCAAGCGAGGTCTTGTTGACCAGGTACCAGAACAGCGCCAACAGCAAAGCCGTGACGATGACGATGATGATCTGCTTCAGCGAAACGCTGACGCCGTTGATGTTGTAGACTTGGCTGACCATCGGCGGGATCGGCTTGTTGCGCGGGCCTTGCGTCACCTGGACGAAGTTCGACAGCGCGATCGACATGCCGATGGCGGTGATCAGCGGCGCCAGCCGGAACGAACCGCGCAGCGGCCGGTAGGCCACTTTCTCGATCGTCCAATTGTAGAGGCTGGTGAGCAGCATCGCCACGATCATCATGACCAGCAGCGCGATGACCACGGGCACCGAATAAAACAGCGCGCCGAGTATGAGGAAGACGATCAGCGCCGTGAAAGCGCCCACCATGAAGATGTCGCCATGGGCGAAATTGATCATGCCGATGATGCCGTAGACCATCGTGTAGCCGATCGCGATCAGCCCATAGATCGATCCCAGCGTCAGCCCATTGATAAGCTGCTGGACAAAGTACTGCATGTGTACATGGCTCCCCTGGAATGTCGCCCATGCAGACGCATTCCTTTTCGTATTTCCCCTAGTCGTAAAGTTTCGAGCCCGGATTGCAACGTGATTTTTTTGACCGCTCCGCGTGTTTGCAAGTCACGTCTTCCCGATCGCCCGCTTTTCGCACCCAGCCCCTGGACTATCGCGGACCCTATCATTGGCATAACGCAATGTCTTTGACGATTGAGCCGCATCATGCGCTCCGTTTCGAAGAAATCACCGTCAAAATTAGGTGATGAGAGGAATCGTTGCATTCCTGACACGGTTCGTTTTTTCGTCACACTCCTTTCCGCAGGGTCAGGATTCTCCTACTTGACCACGAAACCATGCGCGAACGGATCGCGGTCGTCGATGAAGATCGTGTTCAATCCAGTCATGCGGGCCCAGCCGCCGATCGAAGGGATGATGGCCGGCTTGCCGGCGACGGTGACGTCCTTTTCAACCTTGCCCTTGAACAGCGAGCCGATGATCGATTCATGGACGAACGCATCCCCCGCCTTGAGCTTGCCCTTGGCATGGAGTTGCGCCATGCGCGCCGAGGTGCCGGTGCCGCATGGAGAGCGGTCGATCGCCTTGTCGCCGTAGAAGACGGCATTGCGGGCATCGGCTCCCTCGACCGTCGGCTTGCCGGTCCACAGCATGTGCGACAACCCGGTGATCCCGGGATTCTCCGGATGCACGAAGGAATACTTCTCGTTGAGCCGCTGCCGCACCACTGGGCTCCAGGCGATGAGGTCGCCGGCGGAATAGTCGGCCATATCGCGATAGTTCGCCTGCGGCTCCACGATGGCGTAGAAATTGCCGCCATAGGCGACATCGACGGTGATCTCGCCGAGCCCCGGACATTCTACCGCCAGTCCTTCAGCATAAAGGAAGGACGGCACGTTGGTGATGCGCACCTCCTCGACATACTCGCCGACCTGCTTGTATTCCGCGATGACCAGGCCGGCGGGCGTGTCGAGCCGCAGCACACCCGGCGTCTTCGGCTTGATCAGCCCATGTTCGATCGCCATCGTCACCGTGCCGATGGTGCCGTGACCGCACATCGGCAGGCAGCCGGACGTCTCGATGAACAGGATGGCGATGTCGCAATCCTCGCGCGTCGGCGGGTAGAGGATCGAGCCTGACATCACGTCATGGCCGCGCGGTTCGAACATCAGGCCGGTGCGGATCCAGTCGTATTCGGCCAGGAAATGTGCCCGTCGCTCCATCATGGTCGAGCCCTGCAGCAGCGGGCCGCCGCCGGCGACCAGCCGCACCGGGTTGCCGCAAGTGTGGCCGTCGATGCAGAAGAAGGATTTCTTGGCCATGTCGCTCCTCGAGATCAAAACCGTTGTGGACTGAAGGGGGCCAGATCAACGGATGAAGTCTGCCCCAGAACGAATTCCCTGATCAACCGCCCGGTTGCCGCGGCCTGCGTCAGGCCGAGATGGCCGTGGCCGAAGGCGTAGATCACGGACTGGCTTCGCGCCGCCTTGCCGACGACGGGCACCGAATCCGGCAGGGAGGGCCGGAACCCCATCCATTCGCGCCCGCCCGAGGGATCGAGCCCCGGCAGGAATTCCCGCGCTTTCCGCAAGAGCGCCTTCGACCTGTTGAAATTGGGCGGCCGCTCGATGCCGCCGAGTTCCACGGCACCGCCGACACGCAGGCCGGTTTCGAGCGGGGTGATGACGAAGCCATGGCCGGAAAAGATCAACTGTCGCCTCACGTCGAAGGCGCTCGTCGGCAGCGTCGTGTTGTAGCCGCGTTCGGTCTCCAGCGGAATGCGATCGCCGAGTTGCCGCGCCAGCAGATGCGACCAGGCGCCCGCCGCGATGACAAGGCGCCTGGCTTGCCTGCTCGTGCCGTCGGCCAGCGTCAGCGTCACGGCATCCTGATCCGCCGCGACGCGGTCGATGCGGGCCATCTCGAAGCGGGCGCCCTTGGACTGCGCGTACGCCCACACCGCCTTGCCGAGCAGTTTTGGATCGGCGACGGTCTTCCATCCAGGCACGAAAGTGCCCTTGACGAAGCGCGGTGACAGCCCCGGCTGCAGGTCCGCCAGGATCTCGCCCTCGACATGGCGGAAGCCGATGCCGAAGCGCTCGCGCGCCGCCCAGCCCGACAGCGAGGCGCGGAACTCGGCCTCGCCTTCGTAGAGTTCGAGCGAACCGTCCTCGCGCAGCATCGGCCGGGTGCCGGAACGATCGAGCAGATCCATCCATTCGGCCTCGGCAAGCTTCATCATGCCGGCCTGCGCCGTCAAGCTCGCCTCATATTTTCCAGGCGCGCCGGCGCGCCAGAACCGGATCAGCCAAGGCAGCAGCTTCGGCAGGTAGGCGGGCGGAATGCTGAGCGGGCCGAGTGGATCGGCGAGCCATTTTGGCAGCTGCCGGATCATGCCCTTGTGCGCCAGCGGCAGCACGTCGGAGAAGGCAAAGGCGGCGGCATTGCCGGAGCTCGTCTCCTCGCAGATGCCCGTGCGGTCGAAGAGCGTGACGTCCAGTCCCGCCTCGGCAAGGAAGGCAGCCGCGCAAATGCCGATGATGCCGCCACCGACGATGGCGATGTCTCTCCCTTCTCCCCGTTCACGGGGAGAAGGTGCCCGCAGGGCGGATGAGGAGCGCCGCCCCTTGTCTGTCGATTTGGACTTTCCTTGCACCTGGGCGCTGCCTCTCATCTGGCTGCCGCCACCCTCTTTAGAACTGCGGCAGTGTCGGCCGCGCCGCCAGCGCATCCTTGATGATCTTCTCGACAGCCTTGCGGCGTTCGCCCGACAGCGGCATGCGCGGCATGCGCACGCGGTCATTGGTGTTGATTGCGAACACTTCGGCAAGCTTGATGTTCTGCACCAGATAGGTCGAGACATCGAGGTCGAGCAGCGGCCGGAACCAGCGGTAGATGGCGAGCGCCTCTTCGCGGCGCCCCTGCTTCATAAGCTGGTAGATGGCGACGGTCTCGCGCGGGAAGGCGGTGACCAGACCGGCCACCCAGCCGATGGCACCCACGGAGAGCGCCTCGAAGGCCAGGTTGTCGACGCCGGTGAACAGGTCGTAGCGGCTGCCCAGGCGGTTGATGATCTCGGTCGAGCGGCGGATGTCGTCGGAGGATTCCTTGATGGCGACGAAGCGCTTGTCCGACGCCAGCTCCTCCATCTGGTCGACGCTTACATCGACGCGGTAGGCGAGGCGGTTGGAATAGATCATGACCGGCAAGTCGCCGGCTTCCGCCACTGCGCGCAGCGCCACCACCGTCTCTTCCGCGTTGGTGTGGTAGATCGGGCTCGGCACCACCATCAGGCCATTGGCGCCTTCCTTGGCGGCGCGCTTGGCGATACTGGCGGCCTCGCGGGTGCCGGCCTCGTTGACCGTCAGCAGCACCGGCTTCTTGCCAGCGATCTTCTGCGCGGTCTTCAGCACCTCGATCTTCTCGTCAGGCGACAGCATCGGTCCCTCGCCCAGCGAGCCGCAGACGATGATGCCATCACAGCCGGCATCCATTTGCAGGCCGAAGCAGCGCTCCATCTCGGCGTGATCGAGCCGGTCGTCGGCGGTGAATTTGGTCGTGACGGCGGGGAAAACTCCGGTCCACATAGTTTATCTCTCCATCTGATATATCAGCCGTATATCTGTTAGGAAAGCTGCTGTCAATGCGGAATCTGTTATGATATATTCTAGATATATCAGGAGAGAGCCTTTGATATCCATGGAAGCAAGCATCGTGTCGGAGCCCGCGGCGACCAAGGCCTATCGCGTCCTCGAAAACATGATCGTCACGCTCGAACTGGCCCCGGCGAGTTTTGTCACCGAGGGGTCCCTGATCGAGCGGCTGGCGCTCGGCCGCACGCCGGTGCGCGAGGCGATCCAGCGGCTGGCCTGGGAGGGATTGCTAGACGTCAGGCCCCGCGCCGGCATCGCGATCGCGCCACTGCACCCCGGCGACTGGCTGCGTGTGCTCGACGCAAGGCGCGGCGTCGAGGTGGTGCTCGCCCGTTCGGCCGCACGCTTCGTCACCCGCGAGGCCGCCGACCTGTTCCACGAGGCGGCGCTCGCCATGCAGAAAGCAGTGATATCAGGCAATGTGCTCGCCTTCATCCAGGCCGACAAGGCGCTCGACGAGGCGCTGGCGCTGGCCGCCGACAACCCGTTCGCCGCCCGGCTGGCCGCCCCCCTGCAGACCCACAGCCGCCGCTTCTGGTTCCGCTACAAGGCCGACACCGGGCTGGCGGAGTCCGCCGAGCACCATGTTGCATTGATCCGCTCGATCCTGGACGGCGATGAGGAAGGCGCCGCCAAGGACGCCAAGAAACTGATGGCACTGCTGCGCGGCCATGCCGAGGTCGCCGCCACGCGCTAGTTGCAAGAGCGCGAAGGCAAATCGCTCAGGCGCCCGGCAAGGCCGCCTTGAGTGTCGGGCTGTCCCAGCCTTCGCCAACCGACAGGATACAACTCTGGCCTTTCGTATCGGAAGCCAAGACCGTCCAGCTGCCTTGTTCCGAAACGAAGACCTCGAGGACCACATTGGGGTTGATCAGGCCGCGCCCGGCTTCGCTTTCGTGGAAGTTCTCGCCGAGCGCCTTCACGATATCGGCGCGTGGCGCGCATTGCCCAGCTGCATTTGCCTGAGCAGCGCACGAGCACATCGCCATCGCCGCAACGAACATTGTCGCCGTAAGACGTCGTGTCATTTGACACCTCCTTGCGCCGGACGATGCAATGCCACCGGCCCGCCGTCGGCGCCCTGGTTGTCTGCCGCGCCTCCTCCACGGCAGGATTGCAGCCCTAAGTCGCGCAATCCCCCACCGGTTCCATCACATTAGCGTTTGCAAAAACAAAAGGCCTAAGTCCGGGGACTTAGGCCTCAGGTTCAATCGATCTTCTCATCCGCCCTGCAGCGAGGAAGACCAGATAAAAAAGCGTCCGGTCAATTCATCGTCGGGATAACGAACTCGGCGCCGTCCTTGATGCCGGACGGCCAGCGCGAGGTAACCGTCTTGGTCTTGGTGTAGAAGCGGAACGCGTCCGGGCCATGCTGGTTGAGGTCGCCGAAGGAAGACGCCTTCCAGCCGCCGAAAGTGTAATAGGCGATCGGCACCGGGATCGGTACGTTGACGCCGACCATGCCGACTTGGACACGGCTGGCGAAGTCGCGCGCGGCGTCGCCATCGCGGGTGAAGATGGCGACGCCATTGCCCATCTCATGATCGTTGGCGAGTTTGATGGCGTTCTCATATGTCGGCGCGCGCACCACCGAGAGCACCGGCCCAAAGATCTCTTCCTTGTAGATGCGCATATCGGCCGTGACATTGTCGAAAAGGCAACCGCCCATATAGTAGCCGTTCTCATAGCCCTGCATCTTGAAGCCGCGGCCGTCGACGACAAGCTTGGCGCCTTCCTTGACACCGGTGTCGACGTAACCCTTGACGCGCTCCAGCGCCTGAGCGGTAACCAGCGGGCCGAAATCCGCTGCCGAATCCGTCGACGGGCCGACCTTCAGGCTTTCGACGCGCGGGATCAGCTTTTCCATCAGCCGGTTGGCGGTGTCGTTGCCGACCGGAACGGCCACCGAGATAGCCATGCAGCGCTCGCCGGCCGAGCCGTAGCCGGCGCCGATCAGTGCGTCGACGGTCTGGTCCATGTCGGCGTCGGGCATGATGATCATGTGGTTCTTGGCGCCGCCGAAGCACTGCACGCGCTTGCCGGCCGCCGTGCCGCGCGAATAGATGTAGTGCGCGATCGGCGTCGAGCCGACAAAACCGATGGCCTTGATATCCGGATCGTCGAGGATGGCGTCGACGACATCCTTGTCGCCGTTGACGACATTGAGGATGCCGGCCGGCAGACCGGCCTCGATGAACAGTTCGGCAATGCGCATCGGCACACCCGGATCACGCTCCGAAGGCTTCAGGATGAAGGCGTTGCCGCAGGCGATCGCCGGCGCGATCTTCCAAAGCGGGATCATCGCCGGGAAATTGAATGGCGTGATGCCGGCGACGACGCCGAGCGGCTGGCGCATCGAATAGACATCGATGCCGGGGCCGGCGCCGTCGGTGAACTCGCCCTTCATCATGTGCGGAGCGCCGATGCAAACCTCGACCACTTCCAGGCCGCGCTGGATATCGCCCTTGGCGTCGGCGATGGTCTTGCCATGTTCGCGCGCAAGAATCTCAGCCAGTTCGTCATAGTCGCGGGCAACCAGTTCGAGGAACTTCATCAGCACGCGCACGCGGCGCTGCGGATTGGTCGCGGCCCATTTGGGCTGTGCGGCTTTGGCGTTCTCGACCGCCGCGCGCAATTCCGCCTGCGAGGCCAGTGCCACCGTGCCGCGCACCGTGCCGTCCATCGGCTGCATGACGTCCTGCTTGCGGCCGCTGGTGCCGGCGACACGCTTGCCGCCGATGAAATGACCGTAGTCGATCATGATTTCTCTCCCTGGGTTGTGATGTCGCATTGTCCGCCTTTGGGCGGCCGATGGCAACGCGAGGGAGAACGCAACCGTTGTGCGCAAAATAGATATCGATTGACGCGCGAGCATCAATTCTCGCAATACTCGCCCGAGATCGCCATCAGGGGAACGCCATGAACTGGGATGACGTCCGCATCTTCCTCGCCGTGGCGCGGGCCGGCCAGATCCTTGGCGCCGCCAGGCGGTTGGAGCTGAACCACGCCACGGTCTCGCGCCGCATCGCGGCCCTTGAAGACGCGTTACGCACGAAACTCTTCCGCCGGCTGACCACCGGCAGCGAACTGACCCCGGCCGGCGAGCGCTTCCTCGACATCGCCGAGCGCATGGAGGGCGACATGATCGCCGCCCGCTCGACCATATCGGGCGAAGGCGACGACGTGTCCGGAACCGTGCGCATCGGCGCGCCTGACGGCTTCGGCGTCGCTTTCCTGGCCAAGCGGCTGGGCGAACTCACCGCCCAGCACCGCGAACTCACCATCCAGCTCGTCCCGGTGCCGCGCTCCTTCTCCCTGTCGCGACGCGAGGCCGACATTGCCATAACCGTCGAGCGGCCGACCGAAGGCCGGCTGGTGGCGGGAAAACTGGTCGACTACTCGCTCGGGCTGTTTGCCTCCCGCGGCTATGTAGACGCGCATGGCCTGCCCAAAACCGCCGCCGAACTTGGCCAGCACACCCTCATCGGCTATGTGCCTGACCTGATCGTCAGCCCGTCGCTCGACTACGCCGCCGAATTCAGCGCCGATTGGCGGACCAGCTTTGCCATCTCCTCCGCACTTGGTCAGGCCGAAGCGGTGCGCTCGAGCGCCGGCATCGGCATCCTGCACACCTTCGTCGCCCGCTCGATGCCGGAGTTGGTCGCCGTCGATGTGGTCGCGCCCATCCGCCGCGCCTACTGGCTGGTCTATCACGAATCGGTGAGACCGCTGCGCCGCGTCCAGATCGTTGCCTCCTTCATCACCAAGGCGGTGGAACGGGAGCGGGGGTTGTTTACCTGATTTCGCCCAGATGCCTGCGGGTTTCGCGCCCTTCAGGCAGGGTGCCGACATCACAATAACGCGGGCCTGGATCACGCACGCCGCCTTTTCCTTGCCACAAAACCGACCAGTGTGGCATCAGGCGTGCGGTCGCCGGCCATGGGACAGGTCGGGTGGGGAAATCTTTCAGAAAGCTGGCGCGGATAGACATGCGAGCCGTTCTTGCCATCCTGCCGCTGCTGTTCGTCTCCGCATGCGCCAACCCATGGACAAAAGTTCCGGAAGCCGAATTGCCGAAACCGATCCGCTACGCAATGGCGCGTCCCTCGCCTTTCGTGATCGGCAATTACTGCGGTCCCGGCACCCGCACCGGCGATCTGTCGGCCCGGCCTGTCGATCGCCTCGACGCCGTTTGCCGAACCCATGATGCCTGCTACATCGCCCGCCGCAACCATTGCGACTGCGACGGCGCCCTTGTCGCCTCGGCGAGGGCGATCCGCGATGACATGACGGCGCCCCGCAAGATGCGCGGCGAGGCGGACCTGCTGATCGCCACCTTCGCCATCCCTGTCTGCAAGGTTTTCCCGCAAGGTTTCATGCCGCCCCGCGACCCGGCGCAGTTGAGCGTCATGAAGGCCGGGGCGACGGGGTGAACATCCGCACGGCCATCCTCGCCCTGTTCGGGCTGGCCGCCCTTGCCGGCTGCGGTGCGGGCCGCAATGCCTGCGAACTATCGGCCGGGCAGGAGGCTTGCGCACGGCCCTCGCTGTCGGCTGGCACGCCCGGGTCGCGGGTCGCGGCTGAGCAGTTCTTCGGCAATGACGGCGGCAGCGACTATGAAAGACGGTTCCTGGCACTGCTCGCCCACAACCAGCTCGGCGCCATGGACCGTGCCAACGGCACCGGCCCCTTCGGGCGCAACCGCCTCGATGTCCAGAACCGCGATTTCCAGGCGACCTATTCGACGCTCCAGCACCTGGCCGGACCGGTCGCCAACGCTCATCTGCCGCCGGTCGGTGGGGGCAGCGGTGACGGTCATTTCGACGGCCGCTGGCGGGTGTCGCGGCAGACGCTCTATATCGATGCGGCGGCGCGGCCCTCGGCCGCCAGGATTTTCGATTTCTCCGGCTTGCAGGCACGCAGCACCGAGATCGTCGTGCGCCAGGCGGGCAAACAGCCGGCCGACATCGAAGGCAGTTGCGACGGCGCAGTGGCGCTCCGCGCTGGCGGAGCCTCACGCACCATCGCCGCCGGCGCGGCATTCCACTTTCACCTCTCCGGCGAGGACGACACGGTCAGCCTGTTCCCGGGCGACGCCCTGAACCGGTGCACGGCGAGGATCCGCTCCAGCCTTGCGCCCACCGGTACACCGCTCACCATCCGGCGTGAAGAAACCGCGGATCCGGCGCTTGCCAGCTTGGACAGCCGCTACCAGCGCTGCCCAGTCCCCGGCGATGCAGGCCTCGATGCGCTCGAGCGCGCCTTCTATGCCAGCCGCTGGCTGTCGCAGACCTGCGCCATGCCGATCGGCGAGCCCAGGCTGCTGCGCAAGTCGCGCGACGGCTTCAACGCCAAGGTCGAGGCGCTGATGGGCGCGCCGCTGTCCAATGCGGCAATAGACAAGGGCGATCCGGAACTGCCGCTCGATTTCTCGAAGGCGCCAAGGCTGAAGCTGATCTATCTGTCCTCGCTGGAATTCAAGGCCGACTTTTCCGGGCGCGTCATCGAACGGCTGATCCGCCATCATGCAGCGCTTGGCACCAAGGTGCGCATCATAGTCACCGACGTGCTGGAGCGCGAAAAGGACGACGCCATGCTGCACCGGCTGGCCGCCGAATTCCCCAATGTGGAGCTGCAGGAATATCGCTGGCGGGCGGACCACGGCGCGCCGATCGACGAGCAGATTTCACAACTGCACAAGGTCCATCATGTCAAGATGCTGGCCACGCTGGCGCAGGACCCCGCGCGCTCGCGCGTCATCATCGGCGGCCGCAACATCCATGACGGTTTCCTGTTCCACCAGCCGATCGATCTGTCGCGCTATCCGGACCTCGAGCAATACGGCAAGACCGACGGGTTTTCGCTGAATTACTACTCGAACTGGAGCGACTTCGACATCGAGTTCGCCGACCGGGCGACGGTCGAGACGCTCGCCGCGCAGCTGTCGACGATATGGCTGCGCGACGCCGACACCAACCTGGCGCGCCCCTTCTCCATCCCGGTCCGCGGAGATGGCCCCCGGGGCAATGCCCGGCATTTCATCTCGATGCCCTATGAGGATGACCATGCGCTGGAGGCCTATTTCGTCGAACTGGTCGATGCCGCCCGGCACCATATCCAGATCGTCAACCCCTACCTCAATCTGACGCCGAGCCTCGCCAAGGCTTTTGACCGGGCGCTCGCCCGCGGCGTCAGGATCGACGTTGTCGGCCGCATCGACCTCAAGGGCGATATCGGGGGCAGGTTTCTCACCGCGCTCAACAAGCTGTTCGTCGAGAAATATGGCGACCGTATCGATATCCGCGAGTTCAAGGCGCCTGACGTGGTGCTGCATTCCAAAATCATGATGATCGATGAAAGGCTGGTTGCCATCTCCTCGGTCAACCTCAACAACCGCAGCTTCTTCCACGATTCGGAGAACGGCATGATGGTGCTCGACCGCGCCTTCTACGCCAGGATGAAGCCGGTCTATGACGACTACCTCGCCCACTCGAACCCGGTCGCCACCAATGTGACGATCCCGTGGGCCTACCGGCTGCTGTTCGACGAGGCGTGGGTCAGGCAGGCGTTCTGATATCGCCCCGGTTCCGGGGCAACGACATAAGCAAAGAATAAAGCGCGAGACGCGCGGGGGCTATTTCAGGTAACGCTCCTGGGCCAAGGCACGCACGTCGATATCGGGCACCCGGTTGGAGATGATGTCGGCCAGAACCTTGGCCGAGCCGCAGGCCATGGTCCAGCCGAGCGTGCCATGGCCGGTGTTGAGATAGAGGTTGGACAGCTCCGTGCGGCCGATCAACGGCGGTCCGTCAGGCGTCATCGGCCGCAGCCCGCACCAGAACGTCGCATCGCGCATCGCGCCGGCTCCCGGAAACAGGTCGCCGACCGAGTGTTCGAGCGTGCGCCGGCGCGATTCATGCAGCCTGAGGTCGAAGCCGGAAATCTCGGCCGTGCCGCCGACGCGAATGCGGTCGCCGAGCCGGGTGATCGCGACCTTGTAGGTTTCGTCCATCACGGTCGACACGGGCGCGGCGGCGGCGTCCTTGATCGGCACCGTGATCGAATAGCCCTTGACCGGATAAACCGGGATCGGTCGCTTCATCCGGCGCATGAAACCAGCCGAATAGCTGCCCAGCGCCATCACATAGGCGTCGGCGGTCAGCCAGCCCTTGCTGGTGCTCATATTGTTGACGCGGTTGCGGCTGCGGATGACGCGCCATATCGTCGTGTCGTATTCGAACTTGACGCCGCGCGCCACGCAGAGCTCGGCCAGCCTGTCGGTGAACATCTTGCAGTCGCCGGTCTCGTCGCCCGGCAGTCTCAGGCCGCCGACGAATTTTTCACGCACCCCCGCCAGCGCCGGTTCCGCCGCGATGCAGCCGTTGGGATCAAGGACCTCATAGGGCACGCCATATTTCTTCAGCACCTCGACATCGCCTGATGTGCCGTCGAGCTGCTTTTGCGTCCGGAACAGTTGGAGCGTGCCCTGCGTCCGCTCGTCATAGGCGATGCCGGTCGCCTCGCGCAGCGCCTTCAGCGTGTCGCGGCTGTATTCCGCCAGCGGCACCATGCGCGATTTGTTGATCGCGTAGCGCTCGGCGGTGCAGTTGCGCAGCATCTTGACCAGCCACGTCCACATATGCGGATCGAAGGCCGGCCGCACCACCAGCGGACCATGCTTCATCAAGAGCCACTTGATCGCCTTGAGCGGGATGCCGGGGCCGGCCCAGGGCGAGGCATAGCCGGGCGAAATCTCGCCGGCATTGGCAAAGCTGGTTTCCAGCCCCGGCCCTTTCTGGCGGTCGATCACCGTCACCTCGTGGCCGGCCTCGGCGAGATAATAGGCCGTGGTCACCCCGATCACGCCACTGCCCAGCACCATGATTTTCATCATTCACTCCTTGCCGCGCCGAGCGTCCTCAGGACGCCCGTGGACGTGGCCGTATTTTTCGATTTGCGCATGATCCCGAGCGAAAATCGATGTCGATCTTCGAGACCACGCGCTGTTGCCCATTCACGCCGCCGAGGGACCGGGGTCGTCGTCTTCTGTCTGCCGCATTCCGGCCGTCTCGCCAAGAGGCCTCCAATCGGCTGCGGCACTGTAGACAAGCCTGAGCCCGTGCGGTCGCTGCGCGTCAGCCTGGTGTTTCTGCCTGACCGTGCGCCGGGCAGCCTCCGGCTGGTAAAGCACGGCCCGGATCAGGATCGACTCCCGCCGGCCGTCGGCGTGTTCGACCATTGCAGTCTGGCCTTGCGCCATGCCAAGCATGCAGAGCCCGCGCCTCGTTGCGACCGACAGGCTGGAGCCGACCGGCCCGCGCACCTCGTGCTGCACCAGGGTTCGCGTCTCCGCGGGACCGGTATCGACGCCGAACACCACCCTGCTGTTCAGCGTGATGATGTCGGGGCCTACCGAATCGATCGGCACGACATCGGCGCATGAAAGCTTGTGTTCGAGCATGCGCACGATCGGATCCGCGAATGCCCGCCGGCGCTCCAGCATGACTTCGAGAACGGCAAAGTCCTTCGTCGTCAGGCAGCAATTCGTGCTCGTCATCACCGCCTCCGCCATCAAGCTCGTTGCGGGCCGGAAGCCGGCGTATCGACGGCCTCGACGGTCACGGACAGTTCCCGACCACCACGACCGCTCCAGCAAACCGCCTGCCCAACGCTCGCGCCGATGAGCGCGGTTCCCATCGGCGTCAGCACCGAGATCCGGTTCTCGGCTATGTCGGCCTCGCCCGGGTAGACCAGCATGATGCGCTGGATGTCCCCGCTTTCGCCGCGCACCATAACCGTCGAGCCCATTCGCACCACACCGGCCGGCATCGCCGCCGCGTTCGTGACGACGGCCCGGTCCATTTCCGAAAGCAGCTCCTCGGCCGTCTCGGGCGCGCGATCGAGCAACGCCCTCGCCAGGCCGGTCAGCCTGTCATGGTCGGCTTCGCTGATCAGAATATGGCTGTTTGGACGCAGTTCTTTTGCATGTTGCATGGCAAACCTCATGGATCGGCGCATCGAACGGATGCGCGCCTGCCGCCGCACTGATGGCGGCGTGATGAAAGGCCGGCAGCCGCGAAGGGCTGTTCGGCTTGCGATTGTGCATGTATGGATGCCCCGGTACGGACGGACGCCAGAAGGCGGCCGCGCCGGGGCTACGATCCCGCGATCGGGCAGACCCTGAACAAGGTTGTGCTATAAGCGAGGTTGCTCATGCGCCGAACCTTGCCGACAGGCGTCCGCTTGTCAAGCGCGGCCAAACCGCTCAGCCGCCGACATAGCGCCGGTGAAACCGCGTTCCGAAGCTGGCCAGGATTTCGTAGCCGATGGTGCCGGCATGGCCGGCGGCATCGTCGACGCTCTGTGAAGGGCCGAGCAGTTCGACGAGATCCCCTTCGCGGAGCCTGCCGGGCGGCAAGGCCGAGATGTCGAGAATGATCGAATCCATCGACACGCGTCCGAGGAAGGGCAGGCGCGCGCCCTCGAACCAGGCGGCCGACGCGGACCGGCGCAGCCAGCCATCCGCGTAGCCGAACGAGATCGTCGCCAGGCTGAGCGGCCCTTCCGCGTGGTAGGTGTGGCCATAGCCGATGCCGGTGCCCTTTTCGACGCCGCGCGTCTGCGCCACCTTGGCCTGCAGCCGCACCACGGGCAGCATCGGGTTGGGTTCGGCAGGCGTCGGATTGATGCCGTAGAGCGCGGCGCCAGGGCGGGCGAGATCATAATGGTAGGACGGTCCCAGAAAGATGCCGGAGGAATTGGCGAGCGAGGCGGGCGCCCCGGGCAGCATGGCACGCAACCGCTCGAAGGCCCGCCGCTGCTGTTCGTTGGCGGGATGGTGCGGCTCGTCGGCGCAGGCCAGGTGGCTCATTACATACCTGATGGCGATGCCATCGAACGCGGCGGTGTCGCCGGCCATGGCCTCGACTTCGGGCGGCGCCATGCCAAGCCGCGACATGCCGCTGTCGATCTGGATCGCGGCCGGAAGTCTTTGGCCAACGCGATGGGCCGCCGCGCGCCAGGCCCTCAACTGTGCGCCACTGTTGATGACCGCGCAAAGACCAGACGCGACCGCTTCCCCCTCGGAACCTGGCGGCAGACCGTTCAGCACATAGATCGCGGGTCCGGCCCCGATCGCCTTGCGGAGCGCGATTCCTTCGTCCAGCAGAGCGACGAAGAAGATGTCGCAGCCTTCTTTCATCAGCGCCGATGCCACTTGGCTCGCACCCAGACCGTAGCCGTCGGCCTTGACCACGCCCGCGCAGCGCACGCCGCCCAGCCGCGCCTTCAGTCGCCGGTAATTTTCACGGATCGCGCCAAGATCGATGGTGAGGATGGCCCCGGCAGCAGCCTCGCTCGGGGCGTCGGCTTCCTCGGGCAGTGATCTTTTGGGGGCGTCGTACATGGCGGCCCTTCTTGTGACGGACAGACATCAAATCAATAAGGCGGTCGAACCGGCGCGGCAACCGCGGGCGTTTGAACCGCGGCCGGAGCCCGTCCAGCTATGGCACAAGGTGACGGAACGCGCCCACCACCTCTTCATAGACCTTGCGCTTGAACGGCACGATCAGGTCGGGCAGGTCTTGCATCGGCCGCCATGACCATTTGTCGAAT
Organism: Mesorhizobium sp. B2-3-10; assembly: GCF_006442275.1. Taxonomy (NCBI): domain Bacteria; kingdom Pseudomonadati; phylum Pseudomonadota; class Alphaproteobacteria; order Hyphomicrobiales; family Phyllobacteriaceae; genus Mesorhizobium; species Mesorhizobium sp. B2-3-10. The sequence continues at coordinate 817,377 of NZ_VFVT01000001.1, read as the reverse complement.
TCGGCTGTGTGGCCGCCCGGCGGCGGATTGATCTGGATCTCGCTGGCATCGCCGTGGAAGCGGAAGGCGTACCATTTCTGCGTCTGGCCGCGATACCGCCCCTTGAAGGCGATACCGACCAGATGGTCCGGCAGGTCATAGTTGATCCAGTCCGGCGCTTCTGCCAACAGCGAGACGCTGCGCATGCCGGTCTCCTCGTAGAGCTCGCGCTCGGCGGCCCGCAACGGCTCCTCGCCCTTGTCGATGCCGCCTTGCGGCATCTGCCAGAGCTGCGTCGTGCCGGCGAACTCGCTGTCGGGTTCGGCAATGCGATGCCCGACCCAGACCAGCCCCTCGCCATTGAGGATCATCAGCCCGACACAGGGTCGGTAGGGCAGCGTTTCGCGGTCGACTTTTTTCGTCTGCGGCATCACTTAGTCTCTCCAGTCGCCTTCCGAAGGCCTTGGCTAACCCTTTTGCGGATCGACGACCACCGCTGAAATCGGCACGATCTCGATGCCGCGCTTCTTGGCCTCGGCCACCCATGACGAGACCGTGTCGACCGTCAGGTCGAAAGCCGAGCCGATGCCGACGGCCGTGCCTTTGGCACGCGCGGTCGCTTCGAGACTGTCGAGCTTCTTCAGGATGGCGCCGCGATCCTGCACCGCGTCGATCGCCGTGTCACCGGCGACAAAAGGCACGCCATTCCTCAGCGCCATGTCCGGCGCCAGGCTGCGCGCCGACGAGCCGTCGTCGATATAGGCGAGGCCCCTTTTGCCAAGTTCGGCCATGAACGGCTCCATCGCCGCGGAGTCGGCGGAAAACCGCGCGCCCATATAGTTCATGACACCGGTATAGTTCGTCGTCCGCGACAGCGCCCAGTGCAGGTTCTTCAGGTTTTCTTCCGCGCTCGCCGCCACCGTCAGCGTGTTGCGGCCGGGGTTGACTTTGGGATAGTCGAACGGCTCGAGCGGCACCTGCATGACGACCTCGTGGCCGCTCTGCCTTGCAGCCTGCATCCAGCGGCCGATGCTGTTGCCCTGTGGCGCGAAGGCCAGCGTCACTTCCGCCGGCAGCTTGGCGATCGCCGCCTGGGTACCAGTCTGTGAAACCGCGAGCCCGCCGATGATGATCGCCACACGCGCGCCACGCGTGCCGGACCATGGCCGCGCATAGACGTCGAACGGTCGCCTTCCGTCGGCGGAGCGCATCGGCAAGGGCCCGGTTTCACTGGTTTCGATCAGCGCCTTGTCGGGAATATGCGCGATCTTGAGGTTCTGGCCGACGGTCGATGGATCGCGAATGACGATTGCCGCCTTTGGCGGGCCATCGCCTTCTTCGGTCTGCACATGAATGATCTGCGGACCGCCCGTCTTGGCCGGCATCTCCACCTTTGGCGCCGCCGCCGGGGCCAATGCGGGAGGCGACGCGGCGGGCTCGGCCGCCGCGGTCACTTTCGGCGTCGAGACGGCGACTTCCTGCGGCTTTCGAAACGGCTTTTCCCTGAACGCGATCGCGGCCGAGACGCCGACCACGGCAAGCACGATCGCGCTCGCCGCGATCACACCGACGCTGATCTTGCCGGCGCCGCGAGGCGCCCGGACGGCCTGTCCAAGCGGGCGTTCGATGTCCTTGCCGATATCAGCCAAGCCCTATCCCCGATGCACGGTTCCGAAGGCGACCTCCTTCGGCAACACATGCACGAATTGATCAATCCTGGCGCCTGGGCGCCATATCTGGAGGCCTGGTCCTGCCCCCCGAATCAAACTGCCGGAACCTTTCGGTCCCGGCAGCATCGCATTGCTTCGTTCAACCGGCCAGACCGGTTGCCTTACTGGTTGAGCACGGCCTTTTCCGGATTGGGCGGGAAGGCCGGATCGGTCTTCTGGCCGCGCAGCAACTGCTCGGCATAGATGAGCTGCAGGTCGTCCTTCGGATCCGGTGGCACATAGGCCGCGGAGCCCGAGCCGGTCTTGCTCTCGTCGGCGCCCTTGATATGGCCCTTGAGATCGGATTCGCCGCGCGTCAGGTCCCTGCCCTGCAGTTCGGGCGGCAGGGGCTGGTCGACCTTGATGTCGGGCGTGATGCCCTTGCCCTGGATCGATTTGCCCGATGGCGTGTAATAGAGCGCCGTCGTCAGCCTGAGCGCGCCATTCTCGCCGAGCGGGATGATGGTCTGGACCGAGCCCTTGCCGAAGGACTGCGTGCCGACCACCGTGACGCGGCGCAGGTCCTGCAGCGCGCCGGCGACGATTTCCGAAGCGCTGGCCGAGCCGCCATTGACGAGCACGATCATCGGCTTGCCGTTGATGTCGTCGGTCTGCTTGGGCTTGGCGTCGAAGCGGGTGACGTCCTTTGGATCGCGTCCGCGCGTCGAGACGATCTCGCCGCGCTTGAGGAAGGCGTCCGACACGCTCACCGCCTGGTCGAGCAGGCCGCCCGGATTGAGGCGCAGGTCGAGCACATAGCCCTTCAGCTTGTCGTCCGGCACCTGCTTCTTGATGGTCTCGATGGCGTTCTCGAGGTCGTCATAGGTCTTTTCGGTAAAGGAGGTGATCTTCATGTAGCCGATATCGTTCTCGACCCGGAACTTGACCGCCTTGACCTTGATGATGTCGCGCACCACCGTCAGCTCGATCGGCTTGTCGGCGCCCTGGCGCAGGATGGTCAGCTTGATCGGCGTGTTGACCAGGCCGCGCATCTTGTCGACCGCGTCGTTGAGCGTCAGGCCGCGAACCTCCTCGCCGTCGATCTTGGCGATATAGTCGCCGGCCAGCACGCCAGCCTTGGCGGCCGGCGTATCGTCGATCGGCGTGATCACCTTGACCAGGTCGTTCTCCATGGTGACCTCGATGCCGAGGCCTCCGAACTCGCCCTTGGTCTGCACGCGCATGTCCTGCGCCTGTTCGGCGTTCATGTAGGAGGAGTGCGGGTCGAGCGAGGAAAGCATGCCGTTAATGGCGTTCTCGACCAGCGACTTGTCGTCGGGCGGGGTCACATACTGCGCCCGCACCCGCTCGAAGATGTCGCCGAAGATCGCCAGTTGCTTGTAGGTCTCCGATCCCGCAGCGTTCGCCGCCGAGCCGGGTGCGCCATAGACAAGGCTCATGGCGGACGCGCCCATCAGCGCACCGGCAAACAGAAGCGACAGTTTCCGCATCATTTCACGTCCTTCCAGAAAAACGGTCCGCCCACCATGGGGCCGGATCGACGGGTTTTCCATCCTTGCGGAACTCGACATAGAGCTCCGGCGTGGCATTTCCATTCTTCGAAACCGAGGTGCTTGCCACCCGGGCTTCTCCCATCGCGCCGACCGGCTCTCCTGCAAGCACCGACTGGCCAGTCGCGACGCTGATTCTGCTCATCCCAGCCAAGACGACATGATAACCGTCGCCGGCATTGAGGATCAAGAGTTGACCGTAGGAGCGAAACGGCCCCGCATAAAGCACATTCCCATCCGCCGGCGCGGTAACGATGGCTCCCGATTGTGTCGCAACCATGTCCCCAAGCATCAAGGCGCCGTTACCGTCGTCGGCGCCAAACCTGAGTTTGATGCGGCCGGTGACCGGCAGGGCGACCTGCCCTTGCAGCGCCGAGAAAGGCGCCGCGGCGGTCAACCTGTTGCCTTCGGGAACCGGCAGCGATGCCGTCTGGTCGCCACCGGGGTCGGTGCCGCCGGCCTGGCCGGCGGCGGCTGCCTTTGCGGCGTCCGCGGCCTTGCGGTTCTTGTCCGCCTGCGCTTCGAGCGAGGCGATCAGATCCTTCAGGCTGCTGGCTTTGGCCGCCAATTGCTCGGAACGCTGCTGTTCGGCCGCCATCTGCGCCTTCGTGTCGGTCTCGAGCTTCTGCTTGGCTTCGAGCAGCATGCCGAGCCGCTTCTTCTCCGCCGTCTGATCGCCGACCGCCGCCGTCAGCCGCGCCCGTTCGGCCTCGATCGAAGCCGTCACCCGGGTCTGCTCCTTGAGATCGGCCAGCAGGCTGTCGGTCTGCTGGCGCAATTCAGGCACCACGGCGCCGAGCAGGATGGCGCTGCGCACCGACGACAGCGCATCTTCCGGCTTGACCAGGATCGCCGGCGGCGGGTTGAGCCCCATGCGCTGCAGGGCGCCCAGCACTTCGGCCAGCACATCGCGCCGCGCCGCCAGCGAAGTACGGATCTTCTGTTGCTGGCCCTTCAGCCCTTCCAGCTTGGCGCCGATGTCCTCGATGTCCTGGCCGAGCTTCTGCTCGGTCATCGCCGACTGGATGAGTGCCGCGGTGATCGAGGCGTGGTCCTTCTTGACCGCGGCGATGTCGGCGGCGAGCTTGGCCAGCCGTTCGGACGACAGCGTTATTTCCTTCGAAACCTGCTCGTATTCGGCACGGCTCTGGTCCGGATCGGGCGCCATGTCGAGCGTGTTTTCGGCCCGCACCGCATGCAGCGACAGAACCGCCGCCGCCGCGGCGATACCGCAGCGCACGCGCCAGGAGCCCCCCGTCGATGGGCCCGTCGTCGATTTCCAGCCTTCAGACATTCGCGATCGATTCTATCCGCGCCTTCGTTAACGAATCATCAACCATGTTAGCGCCTGTCGCCCAAAGGGTTCGCAATAACGCAATGCAACGGAAAAACAGGCCCACGTCGAATCTTGCGCGGCATTTGGGGCCAAATTCGGTGCGATCCGGCGGCTTTCAGGACCTGTGGTAGGGATGACCCGACAGGATCGTCGCCACCCTGTAGAGTTGTTCACCCAGCATCACCCGCACCAGCTGATGCGGCCAGGTGAGCGCCCCGAACGACATCACCAGCTCGGCCTGGCCGCGCAGCGACGGATCGTGGCCGTCGGCGCCACCAATGGCGAGGACCAGCGCCTTGCGTCCGCCGTCGCGCAACTGTCCCAGACGGCCGGCGAAATCCTGTGAAGACAGGCTCTTGCCTCGCTCGTCGAGCAGGATGAGGGCCGTGCCTGGCTGCAGCTGTGCCTGCAGCCGCGAACCCTCGTCGCGCTGGCGCTCGGCGGCGCTCTGCGCGCGGCCCTCGACGATCTCGGTGATTCCGGCGAATTCGAGCCCCACGCCGGGTCCGCTCTTGGCGAACCGCTCGAAATAGCGGTCGGCCAACTCCCGCTCGGGGCCGGCTTTCATTCGGCCCACGGCATGAACTGAAATCTTCATCCTCGCCTCTATAAGCCCCGCGAAAGGCTTAGTGGAGGGTCTCTTCCTCGAGATCCGGCGCCTGCCACATCTTTTCGAGATTGTAGAATTCGCGGACTTCGGGACGGAAGACATGGACGATGATATCGCCAGAATCGATCAGGACCCAGTCGGCGCCTGACAGTCCCTCGACGCGCGCGGTGCCGAGACCGGCATCCTTGAGCGCCTTGAGGAGATGGTCGGCGACAGCCGCGACATGACGGTGCGATCGGCCCGACGCAACGACCATGTAGTCGCCGAGGCTCGATTTCCCCTGAATGTCGATTGAGACAATATTTTCGGCCTTGGAGTCTTCCAGACTGGCAAGGACTGTCTTGATGGCACGGGACACGGCGTCGTCTACGCTGATCCTGGCCGGCGAAGGCACTATGTCGGCCTTCTTCCGCAGTGCTGTTCTCAGTGTATTTCCTTTCGCAGCAAGAACAACCAAATCACCCCTTAAAGCAGGTGACACCACTTAGATAGGCAGAGTTCCGTTGCAGTTTCAAGACGGAGCCCCGATGGACGCGAACTCGCCGAGTGGAATGTTGTTCCACGGGTGACGCGAAAACATCGGAACCCAGGCCTTCCACAGCGGTTACCGGCTGACCGACCAACCGGAATCCCGCCATGCCGATCGACCCGCAAAACACCCTTCTCACCGTCCAGACCGGCCTCGCGCAGCTGAGTACGCTGATCGTCTCCTATTCCTTTTCCGCCATCGGCGCCGTCATCCTCCTGGTGGTCGGCTACATCGTTGCCAACCTTGCCGAGCGCTCGATCTCGGCTGGCCTCGGCCATATCCATGGTTTCGACGCGACGCTGCGGCATTTCTTTTCAAAGATCGCGCGCTACGCCATTCTGATCCTCGTCGTCATCATGGTGCTCGGCCAGTTCGGCGTGCAGACTGCATCGATCATCGCCGCGATCGGCGCCATCGGCCTCGCCATCGGTCTCGCCCTGCAAGGCACGCTGCAGAACATCGCCGCAGGCATCATGCTGCTCGCGTTGCGGCCATTCCGCATTGGCGAATCCGTTGAGGTCGGTTCCATTGCCGGTTCGGTCGAGGAAATCGGCCTTTTCGCCACCAAGCTCAGGACCGCCGACGGCATCTACATATTGGCACCGAATTCGACGCTGTGGAATCAGCCGGTGCGCAATTTCACCCGCAACGGCGTGCGCCGCACCGACATCACGCTCAGCATCGGCTCCTGGAACGACATAGACGGCGCCCAAAAGACATTGCTTGCCATTGCCGGTGCCGAGAAGCGCATCCGCCGCGAACCGGCGCCGATCGCCTTCGTGGCCGGGCTTGGCGATACGACCGTTTCGCTCACCTTGCGCTACTGGACCGCGGCGGCGGACCATTTCGCCACCCAGATCGACATGACGAAACTTGCCAAGCAGGCCTTCGACAGCGAGGGCATCTCGATCCCGCAGCCGCCTCCGCAGGCACCGCCAGCCGAGGCCCGCAAGCAGTAATCAGTCGCCCCTGTGGCGGATCACTTCGTCCGGCGCGAAGGCGAGTTCGACCGGCAAGGGCGCTTGCGCCGACATCGGCGCGAAACTGCCCGTGGCGGCCGCCGGAACGCGGCCCGCCGCGATCACCCGCCACAGCACGAAAAGGCAGAATACCGAGGCGATGACGATGCCGACATAGATGAAGGTTGCCGTGCCGAAGACGGCGGAAAGCGCCGTGACAATGCCCGGCACGATGAAGCCGGCGAGCGACCAGGCAAACAGCATCGAGCTCGACAGCGCCAGCAGTTCATCCTTCCTGGCGCGGTCGGCGGCATGCGCGCTGGAGAGCGCGTAGATGGATTCCGCCGCCCCGTCCCAGATCAGGTAGATCACCACCAGCGCCATCAGCGCACCGCCGTCGAAGGCGATGGCGAGCACGCTGGCAACGACCGCCAGCGCCGCGGCGCCGGCAAGCACGTAGCGCCGATCAGTACGGTCGGAGAGCCAGCCGAGCGGTATCTGCAGGATCAGCGTGCCGACCGGCATTGCCGACAGCAGCAGCGCGACATCGGCCTGGCTGTAGCCCTTGGCCGTCGCGTGGATGGGCGCGAAGCCGGAAATGATCATCGACAGGCCGCCGACCGCCAGCATGCCGGCGACGCCGACCGGCGAAATCCGCCAGGCTTGGCGCAGGGCCACCGAAGCCGCCTGCGGCGCCGGCGGCTGGGCAAGGCGTGTCATGCCGACAGGCAGGATCGACAGAGCGGTAAAGGCGATGCCGATCAGCGACGCGGCGGCCGTGTGGATGTCGATCACGGCAAGCGTCGCATAGCCGACCCCAAGACCGGCAATGTAGGCGACATAGAACACGGCCATCACCCGGCCCCGTACGGCGTTCGGCAGCGCGTCGTTGAGCCAGCTTTGCGCGACGATGAACAGGCCGCATATGGCAAAGCCGTAAAGCGCGCGCGCCACGATCCACAGCAGCGGGTGCGGTCCGGCGCCGATGGCGGCATTGGACAGCGCGATCAGCGCCGACAGCACCATGAAGGCGCGGGCGTGGCCGACCCGGCGCACCAGCGGACCGGTCAGGATACAGCCGGCGAGGCCGCCGGCCGACAGGCCGGTGACGATCAGCCCTGCCCAGACCGGATCGAACCCTTCGACGCCGAGCCGGACGGGGATATAGGCGAACATCAGCCCGTTGCCGATGGCAATCAGCGCCATCGACACGATGACACTGGCAATCGCGATCAGCGGCGCAGGCGTGCTGCCCTGGTCGGGATCGATCGTGGGATGGGTTTTCTTGTGAATCGCCATGGCTGGTCAGCATCGCCCATGGGTCAGGCGGGCGCCGCTGTAAAAACGACATGGCCGGATGGACGAGACGCTCAACCCTTCGCCATCTTCCGGATCGCGCTCGACGACAGCAAGGAACGCGGACCGTGGATGAAGGTCCAGGCCGGCGCCTTCATCCGCGCAAGCCTTGGCGCGTCGCCTTCGTCGATGCGGGCGTAATCGAAGGTCTTGGCGACAACCGACGACAGAAAGGACAGTGTCGCGCCGGGTCGGTCGATGACCGCGATCGGAAAGGTCATGACGATCTCGCGCCAGCGCTGCCAGCGATGGAAGTCCCGCAGGGAATCGGCGCCCATGATCCAGACGAAGTCGACGCCGGGATTGCGTGCCTTGACCAGCGCCAGCGTGTCGGCGGTGTAGCGCACATTGTGTGCCGCCTCGAAGGCGGTGACCTTGATCTTCGGGTTCTTGGCGATCTTCTCGGAAAGTGCGATGCGCTCGCCCAGCGGCGCCAGTTCGCGCGTGCTCTTCAGCGGATTGCCTGGGGTCACCATCCACCAAAGCTGGTCTAGCGCCAGACGCCGCAAAGCGATTTCGGCGACCAGCGCGTGGCCGGCATGCGGCGGGTTGAACGAACCGCCGAACAGTCCGACGGCCAGCCCCTTCTCGGCATGCGGCATCTTCAGATAGCTGGAGGGTGTCGCCGGTTCGGAAGAGGCCAGCATCGCTTCAGGCTCTGGCGATCAAAAGCTTCAAGGCCTCACCTGTCCCGACCCGCGCACGCGATATTTGAACGAGGTCAACTGCTCGACGCCGACCGGCCCGCGCGCGTGCATCTTGCCGGTGGCGATGCCGATCTCGGCGCCCATGCCGAACTCGCCGCCATCGGCGAACTGCGTCGAGGCGTTGTGCAGCAGGATCGCCGAATCGATCTCGTTGAAGAACCGTTCGACCGCCTTCGCGTCCTCGGCGACGATCGCCTCGGTATGATGCGAGGAGAAGGTTTCGATGTGATCGATCGCACCAGCGATCCCGTTGACCAGCTTCACCGCGATGATCGCGTCGAGATATTCGGTCACCCAGTCCGCATCGGTCGCCGGCTTGGCGTCGAAGAACATTTTCATCACTTCTTGATCGGCATGGATCTCGCAGCCGGCGGCGCGCAGCGCGTCGAGGATCGGCACCAGATGGGTGGCGGCGACCGCACGGTCGACCAGCAGCGTTTCGGCGGCACCGCAGACGCCGGTGCGCCGCATCTTGGCGTTGACGGCGATCCGCACCGCCATGTCGAGCTCGGCTGAGCGGTCGATATACAGATGGCAGATGCCTTCGAGATGGGCGAAGACCGGCACCCGCGCCTCGCTCTGCACCCGCCCGACCAGGCTTTTGCCGCCGCGCGGAATGATGACGTCGAGATTGCCGCCAAGCCCCTTGAGCATCTCGCCGACCGCGGCGCGGTCGGTGGTCGGCACCAGCTGGATGGCATCCCCGGGCAGACCGGCCGCCTTCAGTCCCTCGACCAGGCAGGCATGGATCGCCGAGGAGGAATTGAGTGAATCCGAGCCGCCGCGCAAGATGACCGGATTGCCGGCCTTGAGGCAGAGAGCGCCGGCATCCGCCGTCACGTTCGGCCGGCTTTCATAGATGACGCCGACAACACCGAGCGGCGTACGTACGCGCTCTATGCGCAGACCGTTCGGCCGCTCCCACGCGGCGATGACATCACCCACTGGATCGGGCAGGGCAGCGATTTCGCGAATACCGTCCGCCATGGCGCGGATGCGTGCCGGATCGAGCTTCAGCCGATCCATGAAAGAGCCGGAAAGCCCGGATTCGTGGCCATTCGAGACATCGATGGCGTTGGCGTCGAGAATGTCCCGCTCGCGGGAAATGGTCGCGTCGGCCATAGCGACAAGAGCGGCGTTCTTGGCGGCGGCGGTGGCGATGGCCAGCGGTCGGGCGGCAGCGCGGGCGCGGCGCCCGATATCGGCCATCAGCGCCACGGTGTCGTCCCCGGATTTTTCATGCAGCTTCAGCATGGCTCATCCTCCGCTTGTGTCGCTTCCGGCGTGACTTACGACGAGATCGTCGCGGTGGATCATCGCCGAACGCGCCTCGTAACCGAGCACCGTCTCGATCTCGGCCGTCTTCAGGCCTGCGATCCTTACGGCATCGGCGGCATCGTAGGCAACCAGCCCGCGCGCGATCTCGCGGCCTTCGGGCGACAGGATCGCCACCGTGTCGCCGCGGGAGAAATTGCCGCTGACCAGCTTGACGCCGGCCGGCAGCAGCGACTTGCCCGAAATGAGCGCGCCGATGGCGCCGGCATCGACGGTCAGCCGCCCGGCCGGTTCGAGCTGGCCGGCGATCCAGGTCTTGTAGCCTTTCACCGGATTGGCGCTGGGCTTGAAGAACGTCGCGCGCTCGCCGCGCTCGATCGCCATCAGCGGCGACAGCCTTGTGCCGGAGGTGATGATCATCGCCGTGCCCGCCGCATTGGCGATCTTGCCCGCATCGAGCTTGGTACGCATGCCGCCGCGCGACAGCTCGGACGCGGCGGCTCCCGCCATCGCTTCGATGTCTGGTGTGATGCGGTCGACCACCGGAATGAACTTTGCACCGGGGTCCAACGCTGGCGGCGCGGTGTAGAGCCCGTCAATGTCGGAGAGCAGCACCAGCAGGTCCGCGCCCATCATGGTGGCGACGCGGGCCGCCAGCCGGTCATTGTCGCCATAGCGGATTTCGGAGGTCGCCACCGTGTCGTTCTCGTTGATGACCGGCACCGCCTTCATCTTGAGCAGCGTCGATATGGTGGCCCGCGCGTTGAGATAACGCCGGCGCTCCTCGGTATCGCCGAGCGTCAAAAGGATCTGGCCCGATTTCAAGGCACCCTTGCCGAGCGCGTCCGACCATGCGCCGGCGAGTGCGATCTGCCCGGCGGCGGCGGCGGCCTGGCTCTCCTCGAGCTTCAGGGCGCGCTTGCCAAGGCCAAGGATGGTGCGGCCGAGCGCGATGGCGCCCGACGACACGACGAGGATTTCGGCTCCTCCCTGGGCAAGCACCGCGATGTCGTCGGCGAGCGAGGCCAGCCAGTCGCGCTTCAGGCCGCTCGCGCGGTCGACGAGCAATGCCGAGCCGATCTTGACGGTGATGCGCCGGTATTTCCTGAGCGGCTGCATGACTTTACTTTTCCCAGCGCGTCTCGATCGGCGCGGCGATCCGCGCACGCGCCTCCGCGATGACAGCCATCAACGCCCGCTGCACCGCCTCGACGCCCTCGCCGGTGACCGCCGACAGCAGCATCGGCGCGCGGCCGGCGGCACGCTTCAGCGAGGCAACCTTCTTCTTGCGCGCGTCTGCGTCGAGCGTGTCGACCTGGCTCAGCGCCAGGATCTCGGCCTTGTCGGTCAAGCCGTGGCCATAGGCCTCGAGCTCGGCCCGCACGGTCTTGTAGGCCTTGCCCGGGTTCTCTTCCTGCGCGGAGACCAGGTGCAGCAGCACGCGCGTGCGCTCGACATGGCCGAGGAAGCGGTCGCCGATGCCGACGCCTTCATGCGCGCCTTCGATCAGACCTGGAATGTCGGCGATGACGAATTCGCGCGCATCGATGCGGGCGACGCCAAGGCCCGGATGCAGCGTCGTGAACGGATAGTCGGCGATCTTCGGCTTTGCCGCGGTGACGGCGGCAAGGAATGTCGACTTGCCGGCATTGGGCAGCCCGACCAGACCGGCATCGGCAATCAGCTTCAGCCTGAGCCAGATGTTGAGTTCTTCGCCGGGGAGGCCGGGATTGGCGCGGCGCGGCGCCTGGTTGGTCGAGGTCTTGAAGTGCTGGTTGCCGAAGCCGCCATTGCCGCCCTTGGCCAGGAGAAAGCGCTGGCCGACGACGGTGAGGTCGCAGATCAGCGTCTCATTGTCCTCTTCGAAGACCTGCGTTCCGGCCGGCACTTTCAGCGTCACATCGGCGCCCTTGGCGCCGGTCATGTTGCGGCCCATGCCGTGGACTCCGGTCTTGGCCTTGAAATGCTGCTGGTAGCGATAGTCGATCAGTGTGTTCAGCCCGTCGACCGCTTCCAGCCAGACATCGCCGCCGCGGCCGCCATCGCCGCCATCCGGGCCACCGAACTCGATGAACTTCTCGCGCCGGAACGACACCGAACCGGCGCCCCCGTCACCGGAGCGGACATAGACCTTGGCTTGATCGAGAAATTTCATGGGACTGCAGTTTCTTTTATTGGCCTTGCGGCATTGCTCTAAACCTTGGGCCTTGCTCTAAACCAAGGCGCGGCGAAGGGCGAGGCCGTTTTGTGACGATGGCCGCGCGGGGTTGGCCGGAGAGACGTCGGAATGAAGCTTGTAACCTACAACATCCAGTACGGCATCGGTCTCGATGGACGCTACGATCTCGGGCGCATCGCCGACGCGGTGCGCGGCGCCGACGTAATCGCGCTGCAGGAGGTCACCCGCAACAATCCCCGGAACGGCAGCCGCGACATGGTGGCCGAGATCGGCGAGGCGCTGCCCGATTATTTCGCCGTCTATGGCAGCAATTTCGAGGCCAATATCGGCTCGCGCATCGAGGACGGCCGCGCCATCACCACGACCTTCCAGCTCGGCAACATGGTCTTGTCGAAAACACCCATTCATCTGTCGCGCAACCTGCTTCTGCCGCGCAGCCGCAGCTTCGAGATGATGAACTTCCAGCGCGGCGCGCTGGAAGCCCTGATCGAGACGCCGCTTGGTTTCATCCGCTTCTATTCCATCCATCTCGATCACCGCAGCCCGGTCGAACGCGCCAGCCAGATCCAGTTCCTGCGCCAGCGCCTATTGAACTATGCGCTCGAAGGCGGTGCGCTGTCCGGCGTCGCCGAGATCGGCCTGCCGGAACTGCCGCATCCGGAAGCCTTTGTCGGCATGGGCGATTTCAACATGCTGGCCGGCTCGCCCGAATATGTCGAACTCGCCGGCCGGCCGGACCATGAATTCGGCATGCCGCTGACCGCCGACTTCGCCGTCGATGCCGCCCTGCGCCTCGATGTCGCCGGCGACGATCTCGTCTCCTGGGTCGATCCCAACGACCCCACCAACGCCAGCCGCCACAAGCGCATCGACTATATCTTCACCAGCGCCTCGCTTGCCCGGTCGCTGAAGCGCCTGTGGGTCGATAGACAGTCAGTCGGTTCCGACCACCGGCCGGTCTGGGTCGAACTGGGCTAGGCCCAAGTCTGGTCCCCAGCTGATTTGTCCTGTTCCGCCCCACGCGCCAAGGTGTGCCGATATTCAGGTCAGGCCGGCCCCACCTGAACATCGACGCACCTAGAAGTGGATCCAATTGCGCAGGCTCGTCCAGGTTTTCCTGTCGAGCCGATAACGTTCGACCGGCACCTGGCCGGCGACGATCGAATTCAGCATGCCCTGGCCGGCATATTGGAAGCCGCATTTGTGGATGACGCGGCGTGAAGCCGGATTGATGACCCTGGTCGAGGCCTGCAGCACCTGGATCGACGTCTTCTGGAAGGCGAGGTCGACCAGCGCGTGCGCGGCTTCCGTGGCGTAGCCCTTCTTCCAGTAGGGCTCGCCGATCCAGTAGCCGAGCTCAAGGCCGCGATCGGTGGTGTTCAGCCCGGCGCAGCCGACGAAAGTGTCGGTGCCGGCCAGCGTCAAGGCATAGGCGATGCCGGCGCGCCGCGCCTTGGTCATGGCGAGGAAAGCACGTCCCTCGGCCTCCCCATAGGGGTGCGGCATGCGCGCCAGCATCTCGGCAACGTGACGGTTGTCGGCAAGTTCGACCAGTTGCGCGATATCCCGCTCATCGGGAGCGCGCATCACCAGCCGCTCGGTGACCAGCACCGGGCAATCTATCGCGTAACTTTCGTCTTCTGAATCTTCCGCTTCGGCAACCATTTGAAGTCCTCCAGGCACAAGAAAAAGGGGAGATGGAAACCCATCTCCCCTGATCCTTTTCCTGGTTTTGCCAGACACCGGTCCCGAGATGGGCGCCGGTGTTCTAGTGCGGAACCGGCTACTCCGCGGCTTTGGTAATCGGGTTGACCGATACGTAGGTTCGGCCGTTGGCTTTTTTGTTGAACGTCACGGCGCCGGTTTCGAGCGCGAAAAGGGTGTGGTCCGTGCCCATGCCGACATTGAGGCCGGGATGCCAGGTGGTGCCGCGTTGACGAATGATGATGTTGCCCGGGATGACGGCTTCGCCGCCGAACTTCTTCACGCCCAGACGCTTGGAATGCGAGTCGCGACCGTTGCGCGACGAGCCGCCAGCTTTCTTGTGTGCCATCTAACTAACTCCGATGCGCCCATGGGCGCTTGAATGGTCTTATGAACGCGTTCGCGTTCCGTTTCAAGTCCGATCCGGCGACGTTTCGCGCCGGTTCGCCTTACTTCTTGGCCAGTTCCTTGGCCTGCTCGCGCCAGTCCTTGATCTGGTCGGCGCTGAACGGCATGTTCTCGTCGATCTTGGCAACGTCCTTCTCGGTCAGCTTGGCGAGCTGCGCGAAGGTGATGATGCCCTGCTCGGCGAGATCCTTGGCGGCGACCGGGCCGATGCCCTTGATCACGGTCAGGTCGTCCGGCTCGCCCTTCGGCGCCTTGAACAGCGGCGCGGCGACGGCCTCGGCCCTCGCGTCTTCCTTGGGGGCGGCGTCCTTCTTGGCCTTGGCTTCCTTCGGCGCGGCCTCAGCCTTGGCTTCCGCCTTGACGGCCGCCTTCTTGGCGGGCTTGGCGCCACCCAGCAGGATCTCGGAGATCCGCACGGTGGTCAAAAGCTGGCGATGGCCGATCTTGCGGCGCGAATTCTGGCGGCGACGCTTCTTGAAAGCGATGACCGTGCGGTTCTTGCCCTGCTCGACGACTTCGGCGGTCACCAGGGCGCCATCGACGAACGGCGCGCCGAACGTGACATTCTCGCCCTCGCCATGAGCGAGCACGTGGCCGATCTCGACGATGTCGCCGACATTGGCTTCGACTTTTTCGATCTTCAGGAGATCGTTGGCGGCAACGCGATACTGCTTACCGCCCGTTTTAATGACTGCGAACATTTTTTGCCTTTCGCTGTTCGGTCGGCCTTGATGAACCGCCTCTGGCGGTTCGGCCGTCTTTTTGTCAGTCTGCGGGTTCAAAAAACAAGCGGCGTGGAAGAACCCTCCACGCCGATTGCGCGCTGTCCCTAACCGAAGGTTGCGTGGGAGTCAAGGCAAACGGGCGGGGTTCCCTGCCATGCGGGCCAGACTCCTGCCGAGGACGGAGCGTGGCACTCCGAACGAGGCCCGGACAGGAAGCTGAATTTCCGGTGGATTTGGCCTTGTAACCTGCCCGTTCAGCCGTTATCTAGTGCGCCGCGCCGGCAACGGCCGACCATGACCGCGGAGAGGTGGCAGAGTGGTCGAATGCACCGCACTCGAAATGCGGCATGGGTGCAAGCCCATCGGGGGTTCGAATCCCTCCCTCTCCGCCAAACCATCACGGTAACTTCTTGAAATCACAGCTCTTTTGTGAGATCGATTGAAGACTCCCCATTTTTGTCCCCACTTGTTGTGCGCCTATGGTCTTCTGGTCTTCGATCAAAGGTCGTCAGGTACCCCGCTTTCGATTCTCGTAACATTTGTCTGCCCACCCCCTCCCCACCCCCGCTTATGACCGGGGAGTCTTCAGCCGTTGCAGACAAATCTGAGCGAACGCACGCAAAAAAATTACCAAAAAAATGCGCTGACACCGACCCGCTGTCGGCCCAAGAGCATCCTGCAGAAATTCATATTACAGAGATTGCAACCAATGTCTGTTGGACGTTTTACGACGCAGACGCTACGGCTTAAGGAGTGCCCAGAGAGAGGTGAAAGTCACTGAACCGACCGTGAGGCAACAAGGACAGTCTTCGCTTTTCGCCTACTTGGCTCTGCAAGACCAACCGCAGCTTCTATCACTGGATGCACTCAGATCGGCGCTCCGGCAGGCTTCGTGCGGCTCTTCTGTGACATTACCTCTGAGCAGATTGCTATCGCGGCTTCACACTAGGTTGCGGCGCTCATCTGAGCCCGCTGTAACAAGAGCTGATGCAACGTAATTGCGTAGGCGTGACATCAGCATGCGGCATTGCCATTCCCAATCCGTTCGAGTCTATTGCCGCGAAAAGCAGTGGCAAGGGGGTACCATGGCGGCGGGTCGCGTAACGCAAGCGGAAATCAACAAAGCGGCATGGGCCGCCTGTGACACATTCAGGGGCACGGTCGACGCGTCTGTCTACAAGGACTACGTGCTCACCATGCTGTTCCTGAAATACATTTCCGATGTGTGGAAGGACCATTACGAGACCTACCGCCAGGAGCACGGCGACCATCCCGACCTCATCGAGGCGCTGATGAAGAACGAGCAGTTCGTGCTGCCCAAGGGTGCGAGCTTCCATGATCTCCATCGCGACCGTCACAAGGCCGGCAATGGCGAGCGCATCGACAAGGCCCTTCACGCGATCGAGGAAGCCAACGGCAACAAGCTGCGCGATGTGTTTCAGGACATCTCCTTCAACGCCAACAAGCTCGGCGACGAGGAAGAGAAAAACGATATGCTGAGGATGCTCTTGGAGGATTTCGCCAGGGACAGCCTGGACCTGAGGCCGAGTCGGGTTGGCAGCCTCGATGTAATCGGCGGCGCTTATGAATTTCTCATTGGCGCGTTTGCTGCGTCGGCGGGCAAGAAGGCGGGCGAGTTCTACACGCCGGCCGAAGTTTCCATGTTGATGGCGCGGCTGGTCGAGCCCCAGGAAGGCGACGACATCTGCGATCCGACATGCGGTTCTGGCTCGCTCTTGATGAAATGCGGTCAGGAGATCACCCGTAACACCGGCTCAAGGAAGTACGCCCTCTATGGCCAGGAAGCGATCGGCTCGACCTGGGCGTTGGCCAAGATGAACATGTTTCTGCATGGCGAGACCAACCATCAGATTGAACGCGGTGACACCATTGGCAATCCCAAGCTGCGCACCACGGATGATCATCTCCGCCACTTCGATGTTGTCGTTGCCAATCCGCCATTCAGCCTTAAGAAATGGGGAGTAGAAAAGGCAGCTAATGACCGCTTTGGCCGGTTCCGCCGGGGCCTGCCGCCAACGACCAAGGGCGATTATGCTTTCATCCTGCACATGATCGAGACCATGAAGCCGAAGACCGGCCGTATGGCTGTCGTCGTGCCGCATGGCGTTCTCTTCAGGGGATCGAGCGAGGGCGAAATCCGCCGCAAGCTGGTCGAAGAGAACCTTCTAGATACGGTCATCGGTCTGCCCGAAAAGCTGTTCTTTGGCACCGGCATCCCCGCCGCCATCCTCGTCTTCCGCAAAAAGAAGCCCGACGACACCGTACTGTTCGTCGACGCCAGCCGCGACTACGAGGAAGGCACCAACCAGAACCGGCTTGGTGAGGAGCAGCTACTAAGAATCTTCGCCGCTTTCGATGACCGCGTCTCTATCGACGGGTACGCCCATTTGGCAACCAAGAAAGAGGTCGCCGACAACGACTTCAATCTTAACATCCCGCGCTACGTTGACAGCTTCGAGGCTGAGGAAGAAATCGACCTGAGGGCGGTGCGGGCGGAGCGCCTGAAGCTGAAAGCCGAGATGGCGGAGCTTGAGGCGAAGATGCAAGGCTATCTGAAGGACCTCGGTTATGGTTCCTGAGGGGTGGCAGGTTGAGGCGCTTGGTGAGATTGCAACATTCCGAAACGGACTGAATTTTTTGAAGGACAGTGGAGGTCAAGAGGTCCGCGTCGTGGGCATCCCGCATTTCTGGCAACGTCAGGTCATGGAGTCATTCGATGAGATTCAGCCAATTCCGATCGGGCATCTTGGCAAGGACGATCTCCTCCAATCCGGTGATTTGTTATTCGTCCGATCCAACGGAAACAAAGAACTAATCGGCCGCTGCATGTTCTTCCCCAAAGTTGAAGAACCGGTGTCGTTCTCGGGCTTCACAATCAGGGGCAGGATGAACCCAGCTCGCATTTTGCCGGAATTCGCGGCTGGGATGATGCAAACTCGCCAAGTAAAGGATCAAATTGCTAGGGGCGGAGGTGGGACCAACATCTCCAATCTCAGCCAAGCTATCCTGTCGGCAATCACCATTCCAGTTCCACCACTCCCCGAGCAAAAAAAGATCGCCGAAATCCTCTCGACCTGGGATGCGGCCATCGCGACGACCCGGGAGTTGATTGCAAATGCCGAAGCTCAGAAAAGTGCCCTCATGCAGCAACTGCTTTCGGGTAAGCGGCGGTTGAGGGGTTTCGAGCGACGGGAATGGAGGCTAACAACGTTTGGAGGGGTGTGTCGGCTTAGCAACCAAAAATTCGATCCAAGAACCGCCGGCGACGATGTGCGGTGCATTGAGCTCGAACATATAGAGAGCGGCACCGGGGCACTGCTCGGTTCCATCTCCGCTTCGCATCAATCGAGCATCAAAAACGTCTATGGACCAAATGACGTACTTTTCGGAAAGCTGCGTCCTTACCTTAGAAAATACGTGGGTCCTCAAAGTAGCGGCGTCTGTTCAACGGAAATATGGGTGCTGAAGCCCCGCGAGGGCATCGTCTTAAGAGACTACCTTTTCCTCCTCGTACAAAGTGAAGGTTTCATTCAACAGGCTAACAAATCATCCGGGTCGAAAATGCCTCGTTCAGATTGGAACGTCGTGAAAGACTATGTGATACGACTTCCCGAGATTGCAGAGCAGGCAGCGATTGTCGAAGCAGTCACCGCATCAGCCGAGGAGGGCGCAGGTTATTCAAGACAACGGTTACTTCTCAAATCTGAGAAAACCGCCCTCATGCAGCAACTGCTGACGGGAAAGCGGCGGGTGACGGCGTGAACGCTCCCGAGCGCCCACGCACTGATGAGGAGACACAGGCCAAGGTTCCGGCGCTCGCTTTGCTTTTGAAACTCGGCTGGTCCTATTTGTCGCCGGCCGAATGTCTCGGCCTGCGGGGCGGCGAGCGCCCGGTGTTGCTCGAAGCCGTATTGCGCGACTATCTCTCCGCCTCGCGCTTTTCCTATCACGGCGCGAACCATGCGCTCTCCGCAAGCGGCGTAGCCCAGGTACTGAAGACACTCAACGACACCGGCCTCAATGAGGGTCTGACGCCGGCCAATGAGCGCGTCTGGAAGCATCTTGCCCTTGGCGTGACCGTCGCCGAATTCATGCCGGACGGACACAAGCATTCCGTCACCGTGCCGCTGGTCGACTTCGCGGACCCCGCGAGTAATCGCCTCCAGGTCACCGAGGAGCTTTCCGCCGAACGCGAGGGCGGGCATGGCCGCTTCCGGCCCGACATCGTGCTCTATGTCAACGGCATTCAGCTCGCCATCATCGAGGCCAAGCGGCCGACTGGCAGCCATGCCGCAAAGCTGATGCTGGCCGAGGGCGTCTCGCAGCACCTCCGCAACCAGAAGCCGGACGGCATCCCCGCCCTCTATGCCTATGCTCAGCTCCTGCTCTCCATCTCGGGGCAGGATGGTAAATACGCAACCACCGAGACCCCGGCGAAATTCTGGTCCATGTGGCGCGAGGAGGAAATTCCCGCCGCCGCGATCGACACGATAGTCAACGCAAGGCTGACGGCCCAGCAACACGCCGCCCTTTTCGCCGAGCGGCCAGCCCATATCCGCGCCTTCTTCGATGGCCTTTGGTCGAAGCCCGTCGCCGCGACCGGGCAGGACCGGCTCATCGTCTCGCTGTTGCGGCCCGATCGCCTCCTGGAGTTCGTCCGCTATTTCCTGCTCTTCGACCGCAAGCTCGGTAAGATCGCCGCCCGCTATCCCCAGGTCTTTGGCATCAAGTCGATGCTGGAGCGGATGGAGAAGCGCAACCGGGACGGCGGGCGCGAGGGCGGCGTCATCTGGCATACCACCGGCTCGGGCAAATCCTTCACCATGGTCTTTCTGCTGAAGGCACTGCTGATCCACGACGCACTTGCTCGCTGCCGCATCATCGTCATCACCGACCGGGTCGATCTGGAGCGCCAGCTATCGACCACCTTCATGGCGGGTGGAGCTTTCGGGTCTGCCGTGGCGACGAAGAAGGACGGAGAAAACGCCAAGGCGTCGTCCGGTCGTGACCTGGCGCAGCGCATCGGCTCCGGCACCGAACGCATCATGTTCACGCTGCTGCAAAAATTCAATTCGGCGACACGCTTCAAGGAATGCCACAACGCCTCCGAAGACCTCATCGTGCTGGTCGACGAAGGCCACCGCAGCCATGGCGGCGAAAACCATGAGCGGATGCGCAAGGCGCTGCCCAACGCCGCCTTCATCGCCTTTACCGGCACGCCGCTGCTGAAGGAGAACAAGACACAGAACAAGTTCGGGCCGATCCTTCACGCCTACACCATGCAGCGGGCGGTGGAGGATGGGACGGTCACGCCGCTGCTCTACGAGGAGCGCCGGCCAGTGGTAGACGTGAATGCCGATGCGATCGACAAATGGTTCGACAAGATCACCACGGGCCTTTCCGACAAGCAGCAATCGGACTTGAAGAAGAAGTTCGCCACCCGTGGCAGCGTCTACCGCGCCGGCAACCGCATCGACCTTATCGCCTGGGACATCGCCACGCACTTTTCGCAGAATTTCAAGGAACTTGGCACCGGGCTGAAGGCCCAACTGGCGACCGATAGCAAGCTCTCCGCAATTCGCTACAAGCAGGCGCTCGACGCCACGGGCCTTGTTACAAGCGCAGTCATTATCTCCCCGCCCGACACGCGCGAAGGCCATGAGGACACCGACGAGGCGAAGACCCCGGAAGTCCAGAAATGGTGGGCGGCCAATGTCGGCAACGATGCGGAAGGATACGAGCGGCGAGTCATCGAGGATTTCGCCACGCCCGGCAGGCCCGACATCCTCATCGTCGTCGACAAGCTGCTGACCGGCTTCGACGAGCCGCGCAATGCGGTGCTATACATCGACAAATACCTCAAGGAGCACAATCTGCTCCAGGCCATCGCGCGAGTGAACCGGCTACATGAAGCCAAGCAGTTCGGCTTCCTGATCGACTATCGCGGCATCCTGACAGAACTCGACACGTCGCTGAAGGACTACCAGGACCTCGCCGAGCGCACCCAGGGCGGCTACGACATCGAGGACATCGAAGGCACCTTCGCCAGCGTTGCGACCGAGTACAAGCGCCTGCCTGGCCTCCATGCCTCGCTGTGGGCAATTTTCGGCAGCGTCAAGAACAAGGGCGACCGCGAGCAGTTCCGCCTTGTGTTGACCCCGGACTCGGTTCTTGGCGAAGACGGCGCAAGCTACGATCGCAATCAGAAAGTGCGCGAGGATTTCTATGCTGCGCTGACCGAGTTCGGCATGTGCCTGAAGCTGGCACTTTCATCCCGCGCCTTCTTCGAGGACGGCTCCTTCAGCGAGGCGACGATCGCCGGCTATAAGAAGGACCTGAAGTTCTTCACCGAGCTGCGCATTCAGGCCAAGCAGGACGCCATGGAGACGGTCAATTTCTCTGCTTACGAGGAGCAGATACGCAAGCTGGTCGACAAGCAGGTGGTCGGCGTCGAGGTCAAGGAATCGGAAGGGGTCATCGACCTCACCGGCTTCACCGACAACAAGCAGGCAGGCTATGACGCCGGCTGGAGCGACGACAAGACCCGTGCCGAGACCGATGTCATCAAGACCCGGCTGACCAAGACCATCGAGCAGGCCCTGGCCGACGATCCCTATGCGCAGACCGTCTTTTCGGACCTGTTGCGACAGGCGATCAAGGAGGCGGAATCTCTCTTCGATCATCCGCACAAGCAATACATCCTGTTCAAGGAACTGGAGGAGAAGGCGAGGATGCGGGCCAACCCCCATGTCCCCGACCGCTTCCCGGACAATCCTCATGCGCAGGCCTATTTCGGTCTCTTCCCGATTGTTCTGGGGGAGGTTGCAGCACGGGATCGCGGCGAGGATTGGCTTGTCGGCGAGGCATTCCATATCGACGGGATTGTAAGCAACGCGGTGGCGACATTCTCGATTAACCCGGCCAACATCGAAGCCGACATCAGGAACAAGCTCCTGCCGCGCTATTTCAAGGCGCTGAGCGGGCTGGACAAGGCTGGGGCGCTCGTAGACCGCATCGTCGAGATCGTTCGCCTGGGAGCTTCCCGTGGCACTCTCTGAGCGCAACCTGTCGACGCTGCGCTATGGCGACGAGAACATCGCCTATTCAGTGAGCATCAATCCCGCCCGCCGCGAGCGCATTGCCATCCATGTCCATGCCGATGGCGCCGTCGAGGTCGAAGCCCCCGAGGACGCCAGCGAAGAGGCCATCCGCAAGGCCGTCAGGAAACGCGCCCGCTGGGTCCTCCGGCATGTCGCCGATGCAAGGAAGCGCTTCGCCCATGTCCTGCCCCGGCAATATGTCAGCGGCGAGCAGGCGCTCTATCTGGGCCGCCGTTATGTGCTGAAGGTCATGCAGGTGCCCAAGGCCGAGCGGTCCATCAAGCTGAAGCGCGGCCTCCTCGTCGTCGCGACGGACAACACCGAGAAGGCGGCGCTCAGGGCTCGCCTCCGCGCCTGGTATCGCCTCAGGGCGCGGGACTACTTCGCCGGCCGCATGGAGGTAATTTCAAAGGCGCTGCCCTGGGTCCAGGAGCCGCCACGCTTTCGCCTGCTCGACATGAAGCGGCAATGGGGAAGCTGCGCGACGGGCGGCTCGGTCACGCTCAATCCGTTCCTAGTCAAGGCCCCGCGCGAGGCGATCGACTACGTCATCACCCACGAGCTTTGCCACCTTAGGGAGCACAATCACAGCCCCGAGTTCTTCCGCCTTCTCACCCGCGCCATGCCCGGCTGGGAGGCGATCAAGTCGTGCCTCGACCACAGCGCCGAGATCATCCTGAACGATTAACACGCGCAGATTTGCCAGACTAGGAGCCTTCGGCACCGTTCGGTCGCACGAGCTCCACATGGCTCACACCAAGAGCGTGCGCGAGTTCGAAGAGCGTCACGACTGTTGGGTTTCGCTGACCGCGCTCAAGGCCGCTGAGATATTGCTGGCTGAAGCCTGACCGCTCTTCAATCTGCTCCTGGGTAAGGCCTTTCTCCCGCCTTATACGGGCAAAGTTCTGGCCTACCAGCTTGCGCATATCCATGCGCTGAGGGATCGCAGTTTACAGGTTTTGAGTTTATCAACTAAAGTATGTAAACCGCTCAACTCTCACCTGAGTGTTTCGCGGTTGCAACCTCTTCTGCCGCCGATGAAAGGCAAAGAACCCATGTTGAAGCGGCTTAGCAACCGACTATTAATCCGCTTGGCCCTCGCAACTCTCGCCGGCGTCCTCGTCGAGCTTTCGAGCACCTGGCCCTCGAAGGCTGATTTGCTTATCTCCTGCGCGGACAATGGTGAGGGTGCCAAGGAAGTCGGCAGGTTCGCGTCCGACTACCAATGCATGACTTGCGTCAACGAGAGTGCCATCAAGAAGTTCATGCTTAGTGCTGTCTACGGCGCCGATACCTGCCCCCCACCCGCTTTTTTGGATGTGCACATCATAGGGAGTATCAATTTTGCCGACGCTTACTTTTTCTCCAAGAATGCAGAGTTTACTCAAAAGTCCGGCCGTAGTTTCTTCAGAAGGCTTTTTCTGAATAGCGATGGCGGACAAGTTGATGCGGCACTCCAGATTGGCGCCGTCGTTAACAGCGTCACCGATACCGCGATTGTCAAAGGCCACTGCTATAGTGCTTGTGTTCTAATCCTGATGGCAGCAAACAGGAGAGTTTATATAGACGAGGACGTTGGAATTCATAGAATGTCTGTCGATGAGCTGCCAAGCGATCTGGTCATCAATCAAGAGAATGTGAGCGGGTACTTTGCTAAGAAGTACGAGGAGATAGCTGGCTACGCGGAAAGAAACGGCGTGGACAAGTCAATTGTCGACTCGATGAAGGCGGCGCCATCTACGCAGATCAGGAAACTGACGTACAGACAACTAAAGGAACTTGGTCTTGGCTATATAAACACTACATATGCGGAGATTACCCGATACAGGATTGCTAGACGATACGGCCGGGACGGCGTCATCAAGTACGCGGAACTTCTCTCAAAATTCGAGGCTTGCGTCGAGGACCTCGGGGGCGCTTGCTCGGGGAAAGCTCTGGCTCGGTACGACGAGGAAATCCGCGAGTTGGAAAAGGCAGCTTTCGGCCCACAGTGACGTTCGTGGCGCTCACGTCCAGACTCCTTCTTTAGAGCACCACCGACGGCGAACGTGAAGTAACGTTTGTTCCGCCGGTATCCCTTACGCGTACGGTCAATACCAAGGGAGGCGGGCTTCCGAGCGCCACTGCCAGACCAGTCACGCCCTCGCGTCCGATGACCCCGGCTTCGCTTTGATCCGCCGCCCAGCGTGGCGACCACGGAAGCAATACCCGCCTCTGGAAGATAGACAAATTTGATGGGCTCAACGCAGCGCACTCCGACGTTCCGCTGTTGGCCAAGGGCAAACTTGGTCGGCCTGGGTGGGTGGCGGTCTCGGCGTATCTGGCACGTTGCAGGGCCTTCAGGAGCAGTTCTCGCCGTTGTCATGTGCCAGCGAGTCGATCACCAAGATTGTCGTAATCCTTGCCCTGTTAAGCGCTGCTCCTCTTGGGAGGCGCTGCCGACGGCTGGTACGCCAACCAGAAGACCAAGCCCCTTGCGGCCGCGCTGGGTGGCGAGGTGCCAGCGTGAAGCCGCTTGTCGTCTTCATGCTGGGTGCCGCTGCTGGTGCCGCCCCATCATCTGGGCGGCCATCGCCTTGGCCGCCTCGGGTGCTGCGCTCGGGATCTGTGAGCTCATCAAGCACAAGGGCGCCGACGAGGTTCGCGCCAAGATCGAAAACGAAAATCAGGATGCGATACGCAAGGGCATTGAGGCCAGCCGGAATTTTGAGGACTGCACTTCTGCTGGCGGGTTGTGGGACTTCCGGCGTCAACGGTGTTCCAGCGCTCCGGGCGGCGATCGGTACCAGCCTCGCCGGCGCGCAGGGGAAGACGGTCGCCGATCAGAATAAGATCGACCGCACCATGGCGCCTGGCTGCGCGGTGAAGCTCTCCACGCCGGCCGAATGCGACCGGCACACTGTTGCCAGCGCCGCGCGCCGGCAAGAACTGAAATAGGACGGGTTGGAAGGCAGCGGGGCTGATGGCGGACGATATGGCTGAAGAACAGCGACACTACCAAGATCCGATCCAGGCGCAGCTTGGCGAGCGCGTCACCAACCTTGGCCGGCGGCAGACCGACCTTGAAGCGGAGATGCGATCGGGCTTCCGAAATATCGAGCAGTCGTTCGCCTCGTTCACAAACGAGACGCGCAGCTCGATCGCAGCCTTGGGCACATCGATATCCGAGCGCAGCCGGCCACAGTGGCAGGCGCTCGGGGTCATGGTGTCCGTTATCGTCGTCCTCGGTGGCCTGGTCTATTGGCCGATCCGCGAGAGCACCAATATCTGAAGGCGCAGGACATCGAGACCGGACGCCTGATCCAGAGCCTGACCAACGAGACATCGAAGGCGATCCAGAGCGTCGCCGCCAACACGGTCTCGCGGCAGGAAATGGACTGGCGGGCCGCCCGAGGCGCTGAAGACCGCACGCGCAGGGAAACGGCTATCGGCGATCTGCGCGGCAACACCGTGGCGCGCGCCGAATGGATGGAGCGCAACCGGGCTTCGGATCAACAGGCTACTGAATTCACACACCGGCTTGACGAACTACGGCAGGACTTCGGCGCGGTATATGGGACGCGCGACGTCATCCAAGACATGAAGAGGGAGATTGAGCAGCTGAGGCGCGCCCGGCCCGCAGCTGTAAGCTCCGCCGGCCAATGACCGGCGGAGCCTGTAAAGGTCTACGCGACAGGTCGCGGGAGTTGTTTTCCAGTCTTTCTGAAGAGCTCCAACTGCCCCTTGGCGAACTTGTCGGCATCTGGGCGCCGGGGACCGACGCCGGTATAGCCGGGGAACACCGGGAATTCATACTGCGCGACGAGTTCCTTCAATTTCTCCAGCAGCCGGAGCATTGAGACCTGCTTGCCCTGGATGGCCATCCCCTCGGCGTACAGCAACCAAGCTTCACCAATAAGCTCCATTTTGCGAAGCTCATCCGGCGAGCAGTAGTTTTTCGCCACGGTAACGTCTGCCGCCGTCGGTGTTCGGTTCCCCAAGGCGGTCAGGCCCATATTGGGCTTTCTTGCGTCGGCGCGGGACATGATGATCTGCACAGCTGTCTGTTCAGCTGCCGCAAAATGAAAGGTATCCTGACTGGTCGAAAAGAACCTCCGGGCGGCGGGATCGTCCTTATCGTAGTCGATCGAGCACTCGGCAAACGTCTCGCGAACCTGGGTATAGAGGTTTTTCTCGGAAGTCCGGATCGCCCGAACTTCGCGAGCCAACTTCAGCAACGCTGCGGGGTCGCTGTTGAGCCGTTTGCCATTGAGAGCATAGCCGTCCTGAATAAAGCCCTTCAGGACCGTCGATGCCCACTTTCGGAATTCGGTGGCTCTCTTGCCGCTGACGCGGTAACCGACTGCCAGAATGACGTCGAGATTGAAGTGCTCAAGGGTGCGGCGAACGTCCCTCACGCCCTCCCGGCGAACCACTTCCATTTTGGAAGTAGTTCCGTCCTTCGACACCTCGCCTTCCGCGTAAACGTTGGACACATGCTTGATAATGGCAGGAGTCTGGGTCCCGAACAGCGCGGCCATCTGGTCGTAGGTCGCCCAGACTGTGTCGGCATCGAAATCGATCGGAAAATCGATCTCATTGTTGCCAGACTTGAACCTGGCAAAGGCATCGAACTGGACGGCACCCTTGACTATTTCGACCGCTTTCGCGGCCCCGTCCCGAACCTTTTGAACGATGGATTTTTTCGGCGGCTTCACTGCATCAGTCTGCATAAGACATAATCCTTTTGATATGTCCTTATGCGGTCGGTGCCGAAAAACGCTTGACATGGGGGAATGATACCCCACATATCCGCCAAGTGATCACGACACCCACCGCCAAGGTGGTTTCAATAAAGGCCCGGTCGATGTTACCAGCATCTTCCGGGCCGCTCTGTTTCACCGAGACTCGGTAAACCGACATCATATGTTGACGGACGCGGCATCCTACAAGAGATGGCCGCAATTTTTTTACGCAAAAGTAACCTTGGTCGAAATAATCGACTCAGCAATTCGGATGTACACTAACAATATTTCACGCTGCGGAAGCCGCAACCCCCTCGCCACCCGTTGACCTATGCTGGTTGATCCCAGCGCACTCCAGACCGTCCCGCTGCCGAAAGGTGGCGGGTTAAGTCGTTGCCTTGGTGGAACGGCGCTTTCGCAGGTGGAAGGCTAAACTCCCGAGGAGGATACCCGCCACCAGTGAAGGCAACCAACTCGTCCATAGGAAATAGGCTTGACCGACGGCATACCCCAACTCGAATTCGAACTCGTGCTGGGTTGGAAAGATTGGAACCAATCCCAAGACGTCTATGAGCGTGAGCGCGGCGCCTAGTAACGCTCCATACCTTGGGCCGAGCAAAGCCGTAGAAAGAAGACCGAGCAGAGCCGGAACCACAAACACGACTACGTTTACATAGTTCATTGTCCCGCGCCCGTCTGCTCGCGTGTGAACGCTACCCGTGACCTGTCATTCTAGCAAGGGCGCACAAACGCCGAAAGACAACGAATCCCCGCTGCCGGAAAGGATACCTGGATGTTTCAAGGCTGCGGAACATCTGGCTGCAGCCAAGGTTCGGGAACCGGCCGCACCACTCCCGGCGGCCTTCCCAAGTGGCTTGCCCGCTGGCTCCGGTCAGCGGGCTTTTTGCTTGCGCCAGAAAAGATCGGGCAAGGGGTCTTCTTCCTGGCGCTAATTGCGTCGTTCCCCGGCGGGCTTTTTCCGTTTAGGGTAGCAGAGGCGATTGTCTTGTCGGCGATACAGGCTGGCACCTCTGAGGGCAATTAAGTGGCGCTACCCCTGCCGTAGGCAAAAACGAAGAGGCACTGATATGGTGCACGTCATGAATCAGAAGATCATAGGCTATGGGCGCGGCGGGGCGGTTGGCGTCTTCCTCGGGCATATCTTGTACATGATTTTCAACGGTGACGACCTGCGCAGCATCGCAGCAAGCGCCGCAATGTATGCCGCGATCGGGATATGCATCATTCTGCTTATCGAACGCGGTTTTCGGCGGTGGAGCACCAAGCAGCCCTAGCCTCCACCATGGGCGCTACCCAGCCGTAGAGGAATGGCTAATCCCATGAGCGGAACCTAATATCTCCGGGCGGCTTCTTTGGGCATGAGCCCGCGCGGCGTCAATTTTCTCGACAAGTGGCTGAGCAGCAATGTGTCAGGTCTGGCAAGTTCAGACGTGATTTCGGTGGCGGAGGCTATTCAGAAGCTTTTCGCCGACGCGAAGGCGATCGGGATCAGCAGCACCGAGATCGAGGAAGAGACCGGCAGCGTCTATGAAACAGTGCTCGATGCCATCGTCCACCACGATGCCGGGTTGGCGGACTGAGCGGCCCGCTCACCGCTCTTTCTTATTCCGTTTGGGAAATTGTATCACCTTGGCCTCGGGCTCTGGCTTCATCGGAGCGTGACCCTGTTCTTCATGCCAGAACACCTGGCGGAAATCGCGCTGGTCAACCCGCTGACCGCATGCCGGGCAATTGAAGAAATGATCTTGCTCGTCTTCGAGTTCGGCCCCGTGCACCTTGCCACGAATCGGCGGACCGAAGTCGGCGCTTTCGGCCCATGCCAGGAAATCCGGTCGTTGGTCAGGTCCAACCATGCTGTATCCATATTCGGTGGACCTCTCCTCATCGACCACTCGGAACCAATGATCCTGCAAAACCCCTGGCGACACAGACTGACCGGCCAACGTCTCTGCGGCCCTCCTTGGATCGGTCTCCACAACGTCGCCAGAGACCACGACTGTGTCGCCGTAGATCTCTTCCACCCGGTATTTCGTCATCGTCGCCTCGTTTTCCGGGTGGCAACGCGTTTAGCTTTGTTGCATCGCGCCTGCTATCTGCGTTTGGGAACCATTTTAGCTAAAGCTTATTGAATGATAGGTTTCGTGAGTGAGTTGATGCGTCTGAAGTTCATTAAGCCGATGGAGCCCGAACTGGTCGACACCCCGCCCCAAGGCGATGAGTGGATTCATGA
This sequence comes from Mesorhizobium sp. B2-3-10, assembly GCF_006442275.1. NCBI lineage: Bacteria > Pseudomonadati > Pseudomonadota > Alphaproteobacteria > Hyphomicrobiales > Phyllobacteriaceae > Mesorhizobium > Mesorhizobium sp. B2-3-10. The sequence goes on along the minus strand of NZ_VFVT01000001.1, from coordinate 788,294 downwards.
GATAAAATTCGATGGGTACAGGACCCAGGTCATCAAGGATGACGACGGGATTCGGCTGATCACCAAGAATGGCTATGACTGGACCGGGCGCTACATCCAGCTTGCCGGCGAAGCAGCGGCGATCGAGGCGAAAGACTTCATCATCGACGGCGAGGCGATTACCATCAACGAAGCTGGCCTGTCTGACTTCCATGCACTGCAATCAGCCATCACGAGCCGCAAGCCATCGCGCGATCTGTATCTAGTGGCGTTCGATCTCCTGCACCTCAATGGCCACGACTTGCGCGACATGCCGGTGGAAAACCGCCGCGACATCCTTCAGGCATCGATCCCGACCGGTGGTCGTATCCAGTTCAGTGAAGCAATGCCTGGGACCGCCGATGCCGTCTATCACCTTGTCGACCAAGCCGGCCTGGAGGGCATGGTTTCAAAGCGCAAGGACAGCACCTATCGCAGCGGGCCGACGATGAACTGGCGCAAGATCAAGTGCTATGCCGAAAAGGAAATGGACATCATTGGCGTGCAGCGTGAGGCCGGAAAGCCCGCGATGGTCCTCATGGCCGACAAGGGCCGCTACGCCGGCGGCGCCTTCGTCACGTTCAAGGCTCACAAACGGCAAGCGCTATGGGAGCGCGTGCAGGGGAAGGTCGGCGGACCCGTTCCGATAGGCTTGGCCAAGGCAAAGGCAGAATGGCTGAAGCCCGGCCTGGTCGGCCGCGTGAGGTTCCTGAAGGGCGAGGAGAAGCTGCGTCACGCCAAGCTGCTCGATTTCCGGGATAAGCAATAGCCAACGCTTGCCTGCCGTCAGGAAAGCCGAGGCTGTCGGCGAGGGCGACGCGATCGAATAGCCATCCAACTAGGATGGTCAGCTTCGTCTCGGCGAGCTGGGCTTGGTCCCCGATGGGCTCGGGATGGTGGAGGCCGCCTGTCTGCTGTCAGCGCCCACGTAGCAGGCCTTCTATGATACAGTTTCGACCAAGGCGGATCACATGGAGGGCCATTCCAGTGACTGAGCTCGCATCGGACGTTCCCACCCCGGCAGCCCAATACATCCGCATGTCCACAGAGCACCAACGCTATTCGCTGGACAATCAGTGTGCGGCCATAGCGGAGTATGCCGAGCGCCGTGGCTTTGCCGTCGTTAAAACGTATGCAGACGCCGGCAAAAGTGGGCTGAGCCTTAAAGGAAGAGCGGGCCTGAAGCAGTTACTGACCGACGTTGTGGGTCAACCTACCTACTCGGCCATATTGGTGCTCGACGTGAGCCGGTGGGGGAGATTCCAGGATACGGACCAAGCCGCCCACTATGAATTTATCTGCCGCGATGCAGGGGTCGACGTGCATTACTGCGGCGAGCCGTTCGAGAATGACGGCAGTATGGTCGCTAGCATAATGAAGAGCCTGAAGCGGGTGATGGCGGGCGAGTACAGCCGCGAACTCTCTGCCAAACTGTCCCGAGCACACCATCAGCAGGCTCGGCTTGGGTTCAAGCAGGGCGGTCCCGCGCCGTACGGGACCAGGCGCTTACTGGTCAGCGACGACGGAACGCCGCGATGCCTGCTCGAACCGGGCCAGCGGAAGGGATTGCATTCAGACCGGGTGATTTACGTCCATGGCCCTCAGGGTGAGCTTAAGGTTGTTCGCCGAATTTTCCGGATGTTTCTGCAGAAGCGAAGCATTTCGCAGATTGTTGAGACGCTGAACAAAGCCAATATTCCGTCCCCAAATGGCCCATGGAGCTGGGCTAGAGTTAAGGGCGTTCTTCGATGCGAGCTGATGATCGGGAACTACGTCTTCAATCGGACGAGCCGGAAGTTGAAGAAGCCACTCACTCACAACCCTCCGGAACTTTGGATACGCACCAAGGTGATGGAACCTATAGTGGCTCCCAAAACGTTTGCTCGGGCGCAGCGGGAGCTTCATTCGCAACGGATCTATCCCTTGCAGGAAGCGGACATGCTGAAGAAGCTGAAGCGGCTCTTCCGATCGAAAAAGAAGCTCTCACAAGATATTATCAACGAGTGCCCCTACACACCATCCTCGCATGCGTATTCCGCGCACTTCGGCAGCCTCCTGACCGCCTACAAGGCCGTTGGTTTTGAGTGTCCGCCAACTGGCCTACGGGGCAAATACTACTCAGATGATGAACTTCTAGATGGCGTCCGCCGACTGCATGCCGAATTTGGATTCGTCACGATGGCTTTGATCAACGCTGCCAGCGGCCTGCCGAAATACAAGGTTTTCACGAAGCGCTTCGGCTCGATTGTGAATGCCTACGGCCTTGCTGGGTTCCCTACGACGAAGAGCGAGAGGATCGCAGCGGCGCGGCAGCGAGCAAGCGCTAGACGCGAGAATAAGAAGGTTGTCGCAGTATCGGCAGAAGAAGTGCGGCTCCCTTAGAGACCATGTTGTCACTGTGCACAAAGCAGTTGGAACGGCGCCTTTGAGCGCACGCCTAAGACCAGGTCTCGAAGCGATGCGGCAGATTTCGCGCAGTCTGGCCGCAAACCCGCAACGTTTGGTCGGAACCATTTCGATTTCATACTGTCGTCAGATCGCTCTACCTTGTTCGCGGCGTTAAGCGTGAAGGATTTGGTGCCCTCTTCGGTCAGCAGCCCCACCAGGAACGCCGTCGGCATGTCCTTGTCATCCACGTCCAGCGTGCATCCGCGCACCGGTGGCAGCATTTCACAATTCGGTTTCCTAGCCGTCTTACCTCACAAGCAACGCTCGCCATCGGTGTTCGAAACAGAACCAATTGCGGCTCCTGGCGAGATACCTCTGCAACCTGGCTGGCGTGCCTAAAGGCGTCCCTGATGCCCGCAGAGCGCCACTGTCGTGCGCCTAGCACTTCGTAGCGCGTCCGATCTGACAGTGGGTGCTGTTCTTCTGGCCTAATTGCGTGAATGGGGTGCAGCATCTTCTGGTTAACGTGGTGCAGCCCAGTCCTCAATGCTGCCCTAAAGGTAGAAGACGCGACATCGATCGTGGTGAAGGCGGACTTTCGTGTCGACGGTGTGTATGGGGAAAACGGTAGCTCGGTGGACTGACCGCGATGCTGGCCGCACTCCACCTATCTCGGCTATTCCCCATTTATGAGTTCGCGGCCTAATATCAATCGCGCTTTTGGCGTGCGCTGGTCGACGAGCCACGACGTCAGTCACTGTCGTCTAGCTTTCAAGCCCCGTGTCTCGGACCGGGCTATGGTGGTCACCAAGCTCCAGATGGCACCAGGGTTCTTCCCCCGGGGTGCCCGGAAATGCGGTTCGAGGGCTCTGGTGAGGCACCAACCAGATAAGCCGCTGTGTGAGCTGAGCATTTCGGTTGGCTTCGCGAACTCGCAAGCTCTCAAGAGCCCTGCGAGCTACCACTATGTCGCCCAAAGAACCGCAGCCGACTTTTGGCATGCTAATGATGCAATCTAACGAGGCCCGAGTGTCCTTGATTCGGGCGTACTTAGACAACCAAAAGGGCCTCCATTCATAGTCAGTTTGTGCATGGAGGGTCTTCCTGACGACGCGGATACCTAGCCTCGCCAGCTATCGCTATCAGCAGCTCAGCCCGGCCCTGTTCATTGAAGCAAATGCGCCCGGTCTCCTGAAGCGCCGATTCCGCCTGTCCGGCCCGAGTGCCGCCCCAGCCCAGCCGCTGCATCGCCATGCCGTAGGACATTGGCCCGTAGTGGCGCAGGGCATCGGCATACAGGTCAGGGTCGGACGGAATCGGCGGGGTCGGGGCCGCGATCCCCTTGGAGGCTTCGGCATTTGTTACAGTTGCTACGTTTGCTACGTTCTGCCGAGGATCAAGAGAAGGTGTAGCAGATGTAGCATGTGTAGCGGACGCCGGTGTCGTATTCGGCAGCCTGAAGCGCTGATAGGCCACGCCTTCACGTCTCCCTGACAAGCCTGATCTTGCGAGGGCGAGCGGATACTTCCGTGACCCAGCCGTGGGCCGACAGGGTAGACAATGCCGCTTCGGCCGCATTTTTCGTGCGGAACGGGTTCGGGCCGGACTGGACTATTTCCCGGAAAGAGATCGTGGCTTCGTCCCGCGCGAGCATCCAATCGAGAAGCTTCTGCGCGGCCAACAACTTCGGATCGAGGCGATTGACGCGCTGAAGGCGGACGGTCTCGTTCAGATACCAGTCGGCCAGCATCAGGGCCGAGTGCATGGTCTCGATTCCGATCTTGGTGGCGCGGACGTCCTCCACAATCGTCAGCACGCCGGCGATGCGGGCAGCGTGCTCAGCAATCTTGGCCGCGAAATCCTGCACCGGCCACAGATCCTTGCCCGGCCCGCACTGCCCTTCCACATGATCATGGAAGGCGCGCCACGATTTGGCGGCATCGTCGCCAATGGTGAGAGCGCGCGGCTCAAGTTCGTTCTTGCGGCCCTCGGCGAGCGGCCACGGTGATTCGAGGATCGAGAGGATACGCTCGCCATAGGACAGGATGGCGGCGTTGTCCTCGGGCTCCGCATCGCGATAGAAGCGGGTGCCTGCGATGCTCTCCGGCGAGGTCACGAGCACGCGAGACAAAAGACCCTGATCCCGCAACTGCGAATCAGCGAGGAACTGCGCCGCCACCGCGTGCTGCACCATCAGGTGCATGGACAACCGCCGGCCGTAGAGGATCGAGACGCCGTCGAGTGAGCGAATGCGCTTGATCGGGTGCCCGTCCCACATCTGCGAATAGCCGGCGGCGGTGCGAAGCCGGTTGTCCTGAGACATGCCGTGCCCGCCGATGAACATACCACCCTCGGCGGTGAAGATACCCAGCGCCGCCGGCGCTGTAGACCACGCCTTCACCAGGCCCTCGATCGTCGGCTCAGGCGCGGTGAGGAAGGGATGAAGCGGGCGCTTCGGTTCCGGGCCTAGGTTGGTCAGCGCCGCTCGCCGAGCGTCGAAGTCCATCTTGCGGTTGCCCTCAATCTTCTTCTTCTCAGCGTTCCAGGCCGCAATCGCAATCGACCACAGGCAATGCTCGTTCTCGTGCTCTTCTCTCAGCACCGTCTCGCGCTTCCGGATCGGCCAGAGCGCTTCGTTGTCGGCGCTGGACTTCCTATCACCCGACGCGGCGACAGTCACGAAGAAGAGCGACAAGGGCCGCGTTTGGCCGTAGGGCAACATCACGTCGGCGTGGGCCTGCGAAGCAAGCGCCGCGACGGCGAGCACCGATTGCGCGGCGATGGCTTCCGGCACCTGCACCTTGCGGGAGATGGCGGCAGCGGCGCGAGACAGAACAGGGCCAAGCGCCTCGATTGGAAACCGCTCCGCCTCGGGCACCGATGGGAAAAGAGGGATTGGTCCATCGGCCGCCGCAGGCCTGGCCTCTGTGAGGGCGGCGACAACATCGGCGTCGGTGAGGCCAACAGGAAGATCGTCCGCCAAGTCCCACCCCTTGGGCAGTCCTTCGGGCAGGTTTACTGTTCGGACAACGGCCGCACCAGCATTGCGCGCCATGTCGGCAGCCTCAGCAGCATAGGTTTTGCCGGGGTCGTTGTTGTCCGGCCAGATCGTCAGGCGCCGGCCTGCCACGGCCCTCCAGTCCGCCTTACGGGCGGCATTCGAACCGCCGGACGTGGTGATGACGACATGATCCGAAAAACGCCTCTCGGCGGCGTCGGCTGTCTTTTCGCCTTCGACCACGAGCACCGGAGCTTCCGGGCGGGCGGCGAGACGGTCAAGGCCATAGAGAGGGCGAGGGTCGGGGAAGCCCTTGCACCGCCATTCGCGCTTGCCGCCTGGCAATTCGCAAAAGGTGAAAGGCTTCACCTGCTTGTCGGCGGGTAGGCCGTTGGCCGGGCGGTCGTAGCGGACAACATAACCGAGAAGCCGACCCTGGGCGTCAACGTAACGCCAACATGTGTTGCAGACGTATCCCTCCGGCGCGCAGCGGCGTATCAGGTCGGTGGTGAGTGCCGCCGCGTCCGCAGGCACAGGCAGCATCGGGCTCCACTGATTATCACCGTGATTGACCGGGTGGTCGCTGGCCCAGGCCTTTTCGTCACGAGGAGCGAAAGTCTTGTCCATGATCTTTGCGCCTCTATCGGAAATGCCAAGCATCGCCGCGAGGCGGTCAGCGGCCTCGGTTTGAGAAAGTCCGAAGAGGTAGGCCGCCAAGCTGATGGGGTCGCCACCTTTGTCGCCGGCAGCGAAGTCGGCCCATTTGCCGGTTTTCATGTTCACCCTGAACGAGCCTGCATGATGATCAGCACGCGTGGGATTAAGGGCGATCCATTCGTGGCCGCTGCGCCGGCCGCCCTTCAGCCAGCTAGCAAGCAACGAAGGCAGTGCCGACATTGCAGCGGCGTTGATGCTGTCAAAGTCCATCATCAGCGCCCTCTACCGCGAGAGGGCGACTGTGCCCGATCGTGAGGGGACGAAGCGCAGGGGGTGTCTTCTTCCTTTGGGTGCTTGCCGTTCTGCAGACCGGAGCCGACAGGCAAGGACTGAAGCCACCTGTCCGCAACATGCGAGAGAATCAGGGTGCGCCGACCGGCCTTCCTGACTTCGAGATTCCCCCGCGCGACCTCCTTGTAGATGAAGGAGCGGCTGACGCCGTAGATGCGAGAAAACTCTTTAATAGTATAGGCGTTCGGCGAATTTTCGATGGGCTGCATGAAAAGCTCCACGAAGAGGAAAGTATATTTGACCGGACAGCTTGCCCAATTACTGTGAGCAAGTATTGCCATCTCTAGCGTTTGACCGGGTCGAGGAGGAGCAAAGGCTCAAAAATACCTCATTGTGAGGTACTCGGCGCAGGCTCTATATCTGGACGACACCAGGTCGGCCAGGCAGGAAGGGCGTATCCACTGGAATCAACCCTGTCCAACTATACATTATCATGTCCATTGACGGACTGCAAAGCAGTAGAAGGAATAATTACGCCTACTGCTAGTCGGCACAAGAACATATTTGCGAAGTGACCGAATGTGAAGCAACGTAAGGTTAAATACTCAGATTCAGGAATGTACGCCCAGCCTACGAAGTGGGCTGGTGCCTTGTCAGGCAGGACGCTTTAAAATGCATCGACACGACGAAAAGGCCGCGCGTTCGCATGCCGACGGTCCGGGATGGTCGGCGTAGGCAAGCGGCCAATCTGACCGCTGCTTGGTAAAGAGGACCCGCTCCGTACCGCTTGCCATCCGCTTGACCGCAGTTTGCCCTAGGAGCAACCTTGCTATCACCAGCCGGCACGGGAGAGCAAATTATGGGCAAATTCGGTTCGCGTGACAGAGCGTCTTTTGCTTTTATGGCATTCCCACATATGTGCCTGATGAGGGCCGCGCTTCTCGCTGCAAGCTTCTCGGTGTTAGCGGCGACCGCGGCGTTGGGGGCAGAATTGCAGAGAAGCTGCATAGAGCCGCCCGCGACTGTAATTAAGATCACCGGTGTTGACACCAGACACGCACGCGCGTTGGCAAAATTCACGGAGCCGGATATCGTCCAGGCATGCCATGAAGGATATGTAAATCAGGGTGGCTATGCGTCGCCTGAAGAATGCATTCGCGCCACAAAAGCGAGCCTTCTCGGCCACGGCGTCGCTGCGGAAGCAAACTGCAGTAGCGGCATCATCAAGTTGGGGCAAATGTCCTTCAAGATGCCCGTTGAAAACAACTGTGCCTCGGGTGGGATTTTTGCGGGGCCAGCCTTTAAAATGCTCTGCCCCCGATATCGAGGCCGAATTGTGAATGACTGAACAACCATTGGCTGTTGCAGGCTCGGTAATTAGCCAACCAGCGATGTTTGATGCGCCTTAGTGAGCAACGCCGCGCTTGTTCAAAAATTCTGCCCAGGCCGTCATCAATTTACGGCGTCTCTCCACGGCATCGGCCCGCCGATATGCTCGCTCGGTGGCATCACCTATTCGATGAGCCAGCGCAGCTTCCGCTATCTCTCGCGGAAAACCCGTTTCGTCACCCGCCCAATCTCGAAACGCGGACCGGAACCCATGCACGGTGTAGTCAACCTTCATACGCCTCATAAGCATTTCCATCGCAGATGACGACAGAGGACAATCTGTCCGCTGACCAGGGAAGACGTACTTCTTAGACACCCGGCTTTCCTGCAGTGATTTGACGGTGGCCAGTGCTGAATTCGAGAGCGGAACCCGGTGCTCTGCAGCAGCCTTCATGCGCTCTGCGGGGATAATCCATACCCCTTTATCGAGATCAAACTCCGACCATTCGGCACCATAGACTTCACCCGAGCGGGCGGCCGTTAGAATCAGAAATTCCAGTGCCCTTGCTGCCATGGCTTCGGCACTGCGAAGGCGCTTCAGGAAAGCCGGCACTTCGACATAGGGCATGGCCGCATGATGCCCTCTGGAGAGCTTTTGGCGCGCCGGGAGCACGTTCTTGAGATGCCCCCGCCACAAGGCCGGATTTTCACCTATGCGCCACCCCTTGGCCTTTGCGTAGTCAAGAACCCGTTCAATCCGGCCACGAAGGCGAGAGGCGGTCTCAGCTTTGCTGTTCCAGATCGGCTGAAGGATTTCCAGCACATCGTCCGTGTCGATTTCGGAAACCGGTTTTGCGCGAATGATTGAGCAATACTCGGTCAAGGTCATCCGCCACTGCGAGCGGTGCTTATCGTTCCGCCAAGACGCCTCCATCGAAGCGAGAAACTTGTCGGAGCATTCGCCGAACGTGGGCTCCGCCTCCTTGGCCTTCTCGGCAATCGGATCGCGACCTTCGGCAACTGCGGCCCGGTACTCGATGGCTTTTTTTCGGGCGCTGGCCAGCGTAATGCCAGGGTAGGCGCCAAAACCCATTTCCCGCCGTTTGCCTTTCTTCACCCACATGAAAAGCCAGGACTTCGAACCGGACGGCGAGACATTGAGGTAAAGGCCGCCTCCGTCGCTGTGACGGCCCACCTTGAGAGAGTCTGATTTCGCTCTTGTGTCAGAGAGTTTTTGAAGTGTGCGGGCCATTGCTTCCCCATTTCTTTCCCCAATTTTGAGTGGGGATAATAGGCGACAATGGTAGACAATACGGGACAACTTGTAAAGAAAAATGACCTATTTGCAATAGGTTAATAGACACAAGAGGACGATCAGGGACACTGGTTCGGCGGACTCCCTCTCCGCCATTCCCCCAAATAGAAAATGCCGGCGGCATCGGCTACCGCCAATTCGCGGGTTCGTCCCCATCCTCGGCGATGATGATCGCCGACAGGCGCCGGCATGCGTGCGGCGGGACGCGACCGGCTGTCGCGGGTCGGAAAATAAGAAGCGATGCCGAGGAACCAAAGCATGTCCCTCAAGTTCGATATCCGTTTCCAGGGGAGATCGAGTTCAGCATGCAAGGTCGAGGGCCAATCAAGGCAGCACTTCGAGCACAGGCCGATGAGGTACGCATCCGCATCGGCATCCTCCAGCAGGAGTTGACCACCAACCGCAAAAGCATGGGAGGCACATTGCGGTTGGGGTACGAGATAAAGTCGAGGAAAGTCCTTCTGGCGCGTCTGGAAAGGGTACTGGCGCAGTACTCGCCGGGCTGCCTGCTTGACGACGTCCCGACGCTGCGGCGCTCCGAGACAGGCCCGCGATCGCAAGGCTCCCATTGCAGCCTCTGACGCAGCAGCCGTTCGAGACAACGCCCAACCCAGACGAATGGTCAGGGCCTGACGGCGCTTTCTGCAGACAACTGTGCCGCACGGCAGCCTTCGCCGACGCGCTCGCGGGAACCTGCGTTACCGTGGAAAGTTCCTGCTGATGGCAAATCACCCCATTACCGGCGCGCTCACCTCGATCGGCACGTGGACCTCTCGTCCGGCAGCATTCCTGGTCCTGCTGGCCTATGCGATCTTCTGGATCGTTTTCGACCGGCAAAGCTTGAACTGGCATGGCGCGGCTACGCTCCTCACCTGGGCCATGACGCTCTTCATTCAGCGGGCTGAACATCGCGATACCCAGGCCATTCATGCCAAGTTGGACGAAATGCTGAGATCAAACAGTTCGGCTTCGACCATCACCCGCATCGACGATGAAGAGCCCGAGGACATCGAGAAACATCGCGATCGCAAGCAGCAGGGCGACTAACATGCGCGCTGCCGGTCTCGTGGCGTTCCTGAGGGGCGCGAAGCCAACGCGGTTGGATCGAAAATTCAGCCCGCTGCTCAAGGGATTAAGCTATGTGGCCGTTGCGGTTGTCGCCGGTCTGGCCACGTTGGCGGCCATAAACCTGACCCCTGAACCGCGGGTTTTGCGGACGATTGTCCCGCATCGCTTCGACGCATCGGATCCGCAGTTCGCGAGGTCGATGAGCAGCTACTCGCTGGGACAGATGTCAAACGCGAACGCGGTGCAGACCCTTGTGAACGGCGACGAGATTTTTCCTTCGATGCTCCAGGCGATCGGCGCGGCCCGGTCCACCATCGATTTTGAGACCTATATCTATTGGTCTGGGGCCGTTGGATATGAATTCGCACAAGCCTTGGCGGCCAAGGCGCGGCAAGGTGTCGAGGTCCGGGTGCTCGTCGACTGGGTCGGCAGTCTGCCTTTCGATGAAAACTTGATCCATATCATGACAGGAGCCGGCGTGAGGTTCCAGCGCTACCGGCCGATCCATTGGTATACGTTGGACCGCGTGAACAACCGGACCCATCGCAAACTGCTCATCGTCGACGGACGGGTGGCCTTTACGGGCGGCGTCGGCATCGCCGACAAATGGCGGGGAGACGCCCGCAATCCGGATGAATGGCGCGATACGCACTATCGGATCGAAGGGACCGCCGTGCCTGCTTTCCAGGCAGCCTTTGCCGAAAATTGGTTGGAGACGACCGGTGAGACATTGCAGGGTCGGAAGTTCTACCCTCCGCCCGAACCGGCGGGGTCGCTCGGCGCCCAGCTGATACTTTCTTCGCAGCCAAATGGCTCGGAGAACATGGAATTGATGATGCTGGCCGCGATAGCCGCCGCGAGGGATCACCTGCGAATCGGAATGGCCTATTTCGTCCCCGACGACATCGCCCTCCAGCAGATCCTGGACGCCAGGAAGCGAGGCGTGTCTGTCGATGTGATCGTTCCGAATGCGCTCACCGACGTGCCTTTGGTTCGGAAGGGCTCGCGCTATTTCTGGGGCGACTTGCTTAGGGCTGGAGTGCGTATCTACGAGTTTCAACCCACCATGTATCATCCCAAGCTGCTGATCGTTGACGACATCTGGACGAGCTTTGGTTCCACCAATCTGGACGAACGCTCCTTGCGGCTGAACGATGAAGCCAGTCTGAACGTCTACGGCAGGGATTTCGCGAACACGCAGATCGACCTGTTCAACCAAGACCTTGGGAGATCCCGGCAAGTTACCCTGGCCGAATGGGAAGCGCGTCCCCTGCGGGAAAAAATTTCGGACTGGCTGGCCAGCAGGCTGCGCTCCCAACTTTGATGGCCTGGCTTTTACTGCTCATTCGACCAGCCTGATCAGCCCTACCGCTCGCCATCAAGCTTTCAATCAGGCTGTTGCGCGGCGATCGCGGCCAGGAAAACCGCGCCGAACTCCTTGAGCTTGGCCCCTCCCACGCCATTCACTTCGGCAAAGGCGTCGAGGTCGCGCGGGCGGCGGTCGGCCATGTCGATGAGCGTGCGGTCGGAAAACACCACATAGGCCGGGACCTGTCGCTCCTTGGCGAGCCGTAGCCGCAGCGACTTGAGCGCCGCCAGCAGCGAAGCATCGACGCCCTCGGCTCCGGCGGCGGCGCCTTCCCCGGAACGCTTCCTGCCGCGCGCCAGAGGGTCCCGCGTCTCGACGCGATACTGGAATGCAATCTCGCCACGGCCGAGCGCGCGGCCGCTTTCGGAGATGGCGAGACCGCCATGGCCCTCGGGATCCGGCATCAGGAACCCGCCGGCCACCAGTTGCCGGACCAGCGACAGCCACACTGTCTTCCTGTGCGCGGCGCCGGTGCCGAAACTGCTGAGTGTTTGATGAGCTCTCGCCAGCACCTTCTCGGTCTCGTGGCCAAGCAGGATATCGATGACATGGGCCGCGCCGAAGCGCTCGCCGCTCTCTGTGACCGCCGCCAGGATCTTCCGCGCTTCGGCACTGCCATCGGCGCGCGGCGCCTGGTCGAGGCAGTTGTCGCAATTGCCGCAGGCCTGGGCCTCTTCGCCGAAATAGCCGAGCAGCACCTGGCGGCGGCATTGCGCCGTCTCGCAATAGCCGATCAGCGTGTCGAGCCGGCGGTGCGACCGCCTCTTGTGCTCTGACGAGGCATCCTCGTCGTCGATGAACAGCCGGCGCATGCGGATGTCGCCAAGGCCGTAAAGCATATGCGCCTCGGCCTCGCGTCCGTCGCGGCCGGCACGGCCGATTTCCTGATAATAGGCTTCCAGGCTGCCCGGCATATCGGTGTGGAAGACAAAGGCGACATCAGGCTTGTCGATGCCCATGCCGAACGCGATGGTTGCCACCATGACGACGCCGGACAAGGTCATGAAGGCGTTCTGATTGGCTTCACGCGCCTCCTTGCTCATGCCGGCGTGGTAGGCGAGCGCGGTGACACCGTTGCGCTTCAGAAAGGCCGCCATCTCTTCCGTTTTCTTGCGCGACAAGCAATAGATGATGCCGCTCTTGCCCGCATGGCGCTCGATGAAGCCGAGCAGCTGGCGCTTGCTGTCCTGCTTGGGCGCGATGGCCAGCTTGATGTTGGGCCGGTCGAAACCGAGCACCAGCGTTTCGACCTGCTCGGCGAACAGGCGGGCGGCGATGTCGGTACGCGTGCTCTCATCGGCAGTCGCCGTCACCGCGATGATCGGCACATTGGCAAAGATACCGCGCAACCGGGACAGATCCTCATATTCGGGCCGGAACGCCGGACCCCATTGCGAGATGCAATGCGCCTCGTCGATGGCGATCAGGCTGACGTGGAGCCTGGAAAGGGCGCCCAGCATGCGCTCGGTCATCAGCCGCTCCGGCGCCAGATAGAGCAGCCGCGTCTGGCCAGATGCCACACGGCGCCAGGCCGCGACATTGGCCTCGCGGTCGAGCGAGGAATTGATCGTATCGGCCGCCACGCCGGCAAGCCGCAGCGCCGCGACCTGGTCCTGCATCAGAGCCACCAGCGGCGAGACGACGAGGGTGAGCCCGCCCAGAACCAGCGCCGGAACCTGGTAGCAGAGCGATTTGCCCGCGCCCGTCGGCATGACGGCCAGCACATGGCGCCCGCCAAGCACTGTATCGATCACGTCGGCCTGGCCGGGGCGGAAATCGTCGAAGCCGAACACCTCCTTCAGGACGCGCCGCTTGGGATCGTCGGCCCTGATACCCGCCGCCTTCGCCGGCATCAGGCCGCCACCTGGCGGCAAGTGATTTTTCGCGTACGGGAGAGATCGGGCAAGATGGTCAAGGGCGACTCCTTGTGAGGCCTTGGAGTAGCCCACCGCTCATCCCATCACAACAGCCCCTTCAATGCCCTCGGCAACACCGCCGGCACCGCCTTCCCCTGCGGCACACGCACCCCTGATGGATTCCGCCGCGTTGCGATGTAAGCTTGCCCTCGCCGATACGCCACGGAGGGCGCGATGCTGCAGGTGAGACAGGATTTGCTGGGCGAGCGGTTCCGGCTGCAGCGCGCCGCCTTCAAGGCACAACCCTTTCCCGACCTTGGCGCCCGCAAGGACCGGCTGAGGCGCCTGCTGGCGCTGACCGAGCGGCACGAGACTGAAATCTGCGCTGCGATCGATGCCGACTTCGGCGGCCGCTCGGCGCATGAGACCCGCCTGGCCGAACTGTTCGTCGTGCGCGCCGGCATTCGCCATGCGCTCGCCCATGTCGGCGGCTGGATGCGGGAGCGCCGCGTTGCCACCACCTTGCCGTTTCTGCCAGGCCGGAACCGCCTCGTGCCGCAGCCGCTCGGGGTCGTCGGTATCGTGTCTCCCTGGAATTATCCTTTTCAGCTCGCCGTCGCGCCGGTTACGGCCGCGCTTGCCGCCGGCAACCGCGTGCTGGTCAAGCCTTCCGAACTGACGCCTGCTTTTTCCGGGCTGCTGACCAGGCTGGCTGGCGAACATTTCGCCCCGGATGAACTCAGCGTCATCGCCGGCGATGCCGATACGGGGAAAGCCTTCGTCTCGATGCCGTTCGATCATCTGCTGTTCACCGGTTCGACGGCGGTCGGACGCCAGGTTGCGATCGCCGCCGCCGCCAACCTGACCCCGGTCACGCTCGAACTCGGCGGGAAGTCGCCGGCGATCCTCGACCCCTCCTGCGATCTTGACACCGCGGTCGCCAGCGTCGCCTATGGCAAGCTGTTGAATGCCGGGCAGACCTGCATCGCGCCGGACTATTTGCTGGTGCCGAAGGGACAAGCAGGTACGGTCGCCGCGAAGCTCGCGATCGCCATGGCGCGGCTCTACCCCTCGTTGCGCGACAACCCCGACTATACCGCCATCATCAGCGATCGGCATTACCAGCGTCTGCGCGCCATGATCGTGGAAGCCCGCGACGCGGGTGCCGATGTCACCGAAATCAACCCGGCCGGCGAAGACCTCGGCAATGCGGGCCGGAAGCTTTTGCCAACCCTGGTCAGCAACGCCGGCCCGGACCTAAGGCTGATGCGCGAGGAGATTTTCGGCCCGGTGCTGCCGATCGTCGAATACGCCACGCTCGACGACGCGATCGCTTATGTGAACAGCGCCGAACGGCCGCTGGCGCTCTACTGGTTCGGCAACGACGGCGGCAACCGCCAGCGCATCCTGCGCGAGACGGTCGCCGGCGGAGTCACCATCAACGACTGCATGCTGCATCTGGTGCAGGAGAACCAGCCCTTCGGCGGTGTCGGCGCCAGCGGCATGGGCGCCTATCACGGCGAATGGGGTTTCCGCACCTTCAGCAAGGAGAAACCGGTCTTCCTGCAGTCGCGCTTGAGCGCGGGGAGCCTTCTGCGGCCACCCTATGGCAAGACGTTCGAACGGCTTTTCGGCCTGCTCAGGCGCATCACCTGACGCGCATTAAGTCTATCTTCACCATGATGCGGCAGCTTTCGCACCCTGCGGTGATGTTTTGAGTACCGCGGCGCCATTGGCGCCCAGGCAACAACCCGCGCTTCCCTGGAGGCGCGGGTTTTTCGTTGGCCGAGCAATCGTCGGTCAGGCGAGGAAATCGGCGCGGTGCGGCGTAAAACTGTCGACCAGCCGCCCCGCCTCGAGCGCCTTGACGCCGTGCACCAGGCCGGACGGCACGATGAAGCTGCCGCCGGTCTCGACGATTTCGGTCCGGCCGTCGATGGTCACCTCAAAACGGCCTTCGGCTACATAGCTCGCCTGCACATGCGGATGCGAATGCAGGGCGCCGACACCACCCCTATCGAAACCGAATTCGACCATCATCAGTTCGTCGGTGGTGAGGAGAACCCGCCGGCGATTGCCGTCCGGGGTCGGCGTCCAGGCACCCTGGCCGGCATGCGCGAAAATCTTCGGCTCGGTCATCGTCTTCTCCTCATCGCGCCAGCCATCCCCCATCCACCGGCACCACCGCGCCATGCATGTAGTTCGAGGCCGGCGCCAGCAGGAAGACGGCGGCATCGCCAATGTCTCCGGGCTCGCCCCAGCGGCCGGCGGGAATGCGCCCGAGGATGGCCGCGCTGCGGTCGGGATCGGCGCGCAGCGCCTGCGTGTTGTTGGTGTCGATATAGCCCGGCGCTATGCCATTGACGTTGATGCCCTTCGCCCCCCACTCGCAGGCGAGCAGCCTGGTGATGCCGAGCACGCCATGCTTGGACGCCGTGTAGGACGCGACGCGGATGCCGCCCTGGAAACTCAGCACCGAGGCGATGTTGACGATCTTGCCCTGGCGTCCACCGGCAAGGAGGCGCCGCGCAAAGGACTGACACAGCAGGAAGACGGACTTCAAATTGACGTCGATCACGTCGTCCCAGTCGGCTTCGCCGAGATCGATGGCATCCGCGCGCCGGATGATGCCGGCATTGTTGACCAGCCCGTCGATCGGACCGTTTTGATCCCAGACGCGGTCCAGCATCGGTCCGACTGCTGCCGTGTCGGCAAGATCGATGCTCACCGCCTCGAATTGGCCGCCCACAGCGCCTACCTTGCTCGCGGTATCGTCCATCGATGAGCGGCCGACGCCGATCACGGCGCCACCGGCGCGCGCGATCGAGATGGCAATGCCTTGGCCGATGCCGGTGTTGGCGCCGGTCACCAGGATGCGCTTGCCGGCCAGGCTGAAGGCGGAGAGGTCGCTCACCGCAGCATGTCCATCGCCACCGGATCGACATCGGTGTAGTCGACATTGTCGCCGGCCATCGCCCAGATGAAGGCATAGTTGGACGTGCCGGCGCCAGAGTGGATCGACCAGCCCGGCGACAGCACCGCCTCCTCGTTGCGCATGACGATGTGGCGTGTCTCGTCCGGCTCGCCCATGAAGTGGAAGACGCGGGCCGCCTCGGGCAGGTCGAAATAGAGATAGGCCTCCATGCGCCGGTCATGCACATGGCACGGCATGGTGTTCCAGATCGAGCCCGGCGCCAGCTGGGTCATGCCGACGACGAGCTGGCAGGTTTTTGTTCCCCCGGCATGGATGAACTGGAAGATCGAGCGCTCGTTGCAGGCCTCCTTGCTGCCGAGATCGAGGCGCTTGGCGTCATCGAGGCGGATCAGCCGGCTGGGATGAGGCTGATGCGCCGGGGCGCTGAGCAGATAGAACTTGGCGGGGTCGTTCCTATCAGCAGAAGCGAAGGAAACCGTGTCGGTGCCCATGCCGAGATAGAGCATGTCGCGCGCCCGCAGGTCGAAGGACTGGCCGCCGGCTTCGATCGTGCCGGCACCGCCGATGTTGACGGCGATCAATTCGCGCCGGTCGAGAAACCCCTTGGTGCCGGTCGGCTTGATCGCTTCCAGTGGCAATGCCGTTGCCGCAGGCACGGCGCCGCCGACGATCATGCGGTCGTAGTGCGTGTAGGTCAGGCTGATGCGCCCGGGCTGGAAGAGATCCTCGATATGGAAATTATGGCGCAGCTCATCCGTTCCCATGGCGGCGGCGGCCGCCGGGTCGATGGCGAAGCGCGATGTGTAGTCGGTGTGGTTCTGGCTCATTTCTGTCCTGGCTTTCGGTGGATCATTCGCCCGCGGCCGCCTTGACCGAGCTGGCGTAGTAGGCCTGCCGCGCCTGCAGCCGCTCGCGGTAACGCTGCTGGCTGGCGCCGAGATGGGTGCGCATCGCCTCGCGCGCGGCTTCGGCATCGCCCGCCGTGATCGCGTTCAGGATCACCAGATGCTCGCGCTGCAGCCCGCGCTGGTAGCTGTCGGACTGCGCCAGTTCGGTCGACCAGGGCGAGGTCACGTCGCACGGAATGGCGCGCCGGCCGAGCACGTCGAGCATCTCGACATAGAAGGGGTTGTTGGTGGCGCTGGCGATGGCGCGATGGAAGGCGAGGTCGGCCGGACCGGTCGGCTGGCTGCCGAGCAGCAGCCGCTCGAACTCGAAGAAGGCTTCCTGGATCGCCGCCTCCTGCGCGGCGTTGCGACGGATGGCAGCGAGCCCAGCCGATTCGATCTCGATCGCCAGCCGCACCTCGAGCACGTTGAGCGCGACCGAATCCTTGGCTCCCATGTCGGCGGCGAGCGCCCCGAACATGGTCGAAATATGCTCTGTGACGAACACCCCGGCGCCCTGCCGCGGCTCGACCAGACCGTCGGCGGCAAGCTTGGCCAGCGCCTCGCGGATGACGGTTCGGCTGACGCCGAAGGTTTCGGTCAGCTGGCCCTCGGTCGGCAGCTTGTGGCCGGGCGGGATCTCGCCCGCCTGCAACTGCTTGCGGATCGCCCCCACGACGGTTTCCGACAGCTTGGGTTTTCTCTCGACCCTGAGGTCGTTTGCGGTATCGGACACCTCGGTGACCTCCTAGTGCAATTCCACGAAAAGTGCGTAGCGGCTTTCCGCCTGGAATTGCGTAAACACAAAGAGTTAGAGCGGTTCAACGATTCTAACGATCGCCGAACCGCTCTAATGGAACAGGCCCGGCAGCCACAATGAGATTTCCGGCACATAGGTGACAAGCATCAGCACGGCGAAGGCGGCGCCGTAGAATGGCCAGATCGAGCGCATCGCGGTCCAGATCGGAATTCGCCCGATGGCGCAGCTGACGAACAGAACAGCGCCGACCGGTGGCGTGCAAAGCCCGATGCCGAGATTGAGGATGAGGATCACGCCGAAATGCACGGGATCGACCCCATAGGCCATGACGACAGGCAGGAAGATCGGCGTCGTGATGATGATCAGCGGCGACATGTCCATGAAGGTGCCGAGAATGAGCAGGACGACGTTGATCAGCAGCAGGATCACCAGCTTGTTGTCGGACACCGACTGCAGAAAGGCGACCAGTGCCGCCGGTACCCTAAGATAGGCGAGCAACCAGCCGAAGGCCGCCGCGCAGCCGATGATCATCAGCACCATGGCCGTGGTGCGCACCGACGCCGTCGTCGCCGCGACGAAGTCGCCCCAGCTCATCGAGCGGTAGATGATCAGCGTCACCAGGAAGGCGTAGACGATGGCGATGCAGGAACTCTCGGTCGCGGTGAAGACACCGGACCTGACGCCACCGAAGATGATGGCGATCAGGATGAGCCCGGGAATGGCGGCGACAAGCAGTTGCAGGGCCCGGCCGAAGCCGGCGAAAGGCTCCGTCGGATATCCCCGGCGGCTGGCGACCCAATAGGCCGTTGTCATCAGCGACAGCGCCAGCAGCAGACCCGGCAGCACGCCAGCCGTGAACAGGTCGGCGATCGAGATACGGCCGCCGGCGGAGATCGAATAGATGATCATGTTGTGGGACGGTGGAATGAGAAGCGCGATGATGGCCCCGACCGAGGTGATGTTGACGGCATAGTCGACGCCGTAGCCGCGCGCCTTCATCTGCGGGATCATCAGGCCGCCGACCGCCGACGCATCCGCCACCGCCGAGCCGGAGATGCCACCGAACATGGTCGATGCGGCGATGTTGACCTGCCCCAGGCCGCCGCGCAAATGACCGACCAGGGAGCCTGCCAGCGCGACCAGCCGCGCGGCGATACCACCTCGCACCATCAGGTCTCCGGCGAAGATGAAGAACGGGATGGCCATCAGCGAAAAGACGCTGACCCCGGAATTCAGCCGCTGGAACACCACGACCGGCGGCAAGCCAAGCGTGAGGATCGTGGCAAAGCTGGCGACGCCGAGACAGAAGGCGATCGGCGTGCCGATGATCAGCAGGAACACGAAGGTGCCGAAGAGGACGATCAGGGCCATGGTTCAGGGCTCCTCGCCGGTTGCATGGATGTCGGCGTCGACGGGCAGGCCGGCAAAGCGCCCGGCCAGCCGTTCCAGCGAAAACAGACAGACCAGCGCCCCACCCAGGATGACCGGCAGGAAGCTGACGCCGCCCGGCAGGGCAAGTGACGGCATGACCGTGTTCCAGGTCAGCCTGGCCAATTGCACGCCATAGACGATCATGCCGGCGCCGAAGGCCAGCACGACAAGGTCGGAAATGCTGCGCAGTACCGCCTTGGCCGAAACAGGCAGGACATAGAGCAGCACGTCGAAGCCGAGATGGGTGCGTTCGCGCACGCCGACGGCGGCGCCGAGAAAAATGAACCAGCCCATCAGCAGAACCGAGAAGGATTCCGTCCAGCTCGGCGAACGGTTCAGCACATAACGCGAGAAGACCTGCCAGAAGATGATGATCGTCATCAGCGTCAGGCCGGCGCCGCTGATCCAAAGCGCCAGCCTGGCAAGCCCTGACAGGACCCGCTCCGCACCCAGCCAGAATCCTCGCATGGCGGACGCGTCCGAAGGCAGCGCGGGGGCCTCCGCGCTGCTCGATCCATTGCCCCTGCCGTTCATTTCTCGGCCTGTATGCGGGCGGCCAGGTCCTTCAGTTCGGGCGTCGACAAGTACTTGTCGTAGACGGGCTTCATCGCGTCGATCAGCGGCTGTTTGTCGATCTCGCTGACCTTGACGCCCGCGGCCTCGACGATGCCGCGCGACTTCTTCTCCTGCGCGTCCCACAGTTCGCGCATCTTGACGACGCTGTCCTTGGCTGCCTGGCGCACGATCGCCTGGTCTTCCGGCGAGAGCTTGTCCCAGCTTGCCTTCGACATGACCAGCACTTCCGGCACGATCTGGTGTTCGTCCATCGTGTAATGCTTGGCCACTTCGTAGTGCTTGGCGGATTCGAAGCTCGGCCAGTTGTTTTCGGCGCCGTCGATGACGCCGGTCTGCAGCGCCGAATAGACTTCGCCATAGGCCATCGGCGTGGCGTTGGCGCCAAGCGCGTTGACCATGTCGACGAACACATCGGACTGGATGACGCGGAACTTCATGCCTTTCATGTCCGCCATCGAGGTAATGTCCTTCTTGGTGTTGTAGAAGGACCGAGCACCGGAATCGTAGAAGGCGAGGCCGACGAGATCATGCGCCTCGAACGCCTTCAGGATCTGGTCGCCGACAGCGCCGTCCATGACGTGCCGCATGTGCTCGACGGAGCGGAACATGTAGGGCAGCGACGGCACGGCGGTCTCCGGCACGATGCCGTTGAACGGTCCCATCGAGACGCGGTCGAGGTCGATGACGCCGGCCTGGGTCTGCTCGATTGTGTCCTTTTCCTCGCCGAGCTGCGCCGAGTGATAGACCTCGATCGAATAGCGGCCGGCGGTGCGCTGCTTGATCAGGTCGCCCATGTACTTGACCGCCTCGACGGTCGGGTAGCCGTCCGGATGGGTATCCGAGGATCGCAGCACGGTTTCGGCGTTGGCAGCGCCGATCAGCAGCGAACCGATGGCGAATGTCGCCGCCGTCAATTTCGAAAAATGCAACATGACTTCCTCCCTTTGAAAATCGAAACGCCCGGCTCAGAGCCGGTACGCATTCTTGGCAAGCGTGTAGGCAAGCTCCTTCGCGAGTTCATGCGCCTCGTCCTCACGCAGCCTGTGCTCGGCGACGAGACGCGCCAGGAACGCACAGTCGACCCGCCGCGCCACGTCGTGGCGGGCCGGTATCGACGGAAAGGCGCGAGTGTCGTCGTTGAAGCCGACCGTGTTGTAGAAGCCGGCGGTCTCGGTGGTCATCTCGCGGAACCGGCGCATGCCTTCCGGGCTGTCGTGGAACCACCAGGCCGGCCCGAGCTTCAGCGCCGGATAGACGCCGGCCAGCGGCGCCAGTTCGCGCGCGTAGCTGGTTTCGTCCAGCGTGAACAGGATGACGGTCAGGTCGCGCTCAAGCCCGACGCAGTCCAGTAATGGCTTCAACGCCGTGACATAGTCGGTCCGGGTCGGGATATCGAAACCCTTGTCCCTGCCGAATTTCTGGAAAGCAGAAGCCGAATGATTGCGCATGGAGCCGGGATGGATCTGCATGACCAGCCCGTCGTCCCGGCTCATCTTGGCCATCTCGGTCAGCATCTGCGCGCGAAACAATTTTCGCTCGCGCTCATCCTGCGAGCCGGCGCGAACCCGGTTGAACAGCTCCTGCGCCGCCGCATCGGAAAGATTGGCGGTCTCCGCCGTGGGATGACCGTGATCCGACGAAGTCGCGCCGAAGCTCTTGAAAAAGGCGCGCCGCTGGCGATGTGCGTCGAGATAACCGGCCCAGGTCCCGGTGTCGCAGCCGGTGATCTCGCCGAGCCGATCGAGATTGGCCGAAAAGCCTTCGAATTCGGGATCGACGACGGCGTCCGGCCGATAGGCGGTGACGACACGGCCCTCCCAGCCGCTGTCGCGGATCATCTGGTGCCATTTGAGATCGTCGAGCGCGCCTTCGGTGGTCGCGATGACCTCGATGTTGAAGCGCTCGAACAGCGCGCGAGGGCGGAAGTTCTCCCACTGCAGCAGCGTTGCGATCGTATCGTAATGGCGGTCGGCGGTCGCGGCGCTCAACGGCTCTTCGATGCCGAACAGATGCGCAAGGACATGGTCGAACCACAACCGGGTCGGCGTGCCGCGGAAGAGATAATAGTGTTCGGCGAACAGCCGCCAGATAGCTCTGCCGTCGGTCTCGACGGGCGCACCATCAAGGGTCGGCACGCCGAGAGCCTCCAGCCGCACGCCCTGGCTGAACAGCATGCGAAAAATATAGTGGTCCGGCACGATGAGCAGTTGCGCGGGATCGGGGAACGGCTCGTTCAGCGCATACCAGCGCGGGTCGGTATGGCCGTGCGGGCTGATGATGGGCAGGTCCTTGATGCCGGCGTAGAGGGCGCGGGCAATCGACAGCTGACGCGCCTCGGCTGAAAACAGCAAATCCGCATTGGTCAGTGCCACGGCCATCCTCCGGCTCCATGGGTAGGATCGGTCAGAAATAATGTCAACATACAAAAATCGGATTGTTGTATGATGACTCCTAGGCAAAGCTGAGCATTGTCGGCGGACGCCGTCAGTGTTACCCCGCAAATCGTTCCACGAGATGAGTGCCGAACCGATGACAGACCGCCGCCTTTCCAACCGCATGGCGCAGGCATTGCCGGCCAAGGTCGCCGCGCCTCGATATGATCGTGGCGCAATCACGCCGGGCATCGTGCATCTGGGCGTCGGCGCCTTTCACCGCGCCCACCAGGCCGCTTATATCGATGAATGCCTGGCGGCCGGAGAAACGGACTGGGGCATATCAGGCGTGTCGCTGCGCAGCGCGGAAACGCGCGACGCGCTGGCGCCGCAGGACGGGCTCTACACCTTGGCTGTGCGCGGCAGCGGCGGCGAGAAGCTGCATGTCATCGGCTCGATCGGCTCGCTGCTGGTGGCGCCGGAAGACCCGGAAGCGGTGCTGGCGGTGCTGGCCGATCCGCGTACCCGCATCGTGACGCTGACGATCACCGAGAAAGCCTATTTGCGGGCGGCCGGCGGCGGATTGGACGCAGCGCATGCCGACATCGTCCACGACCTGGCCAATCCGCGAACACCGAAGACGGCGCATGGTTTTCTGACCGAAGCGCTCGCCCGGAGGCGGGGCGCTGGCACCCCGCCCTTTACCGTGCTTTGTTGCGATAACCTGCCGGCCAACGGCGCCACCTTGCACCGGCTGCTGATCGAATTCGCCACGCTGCGCGATGCAAGTGCCAGTTCGGCGGGCAATGCCGGAATGGCCGACCACATCGCCAGTCACGTCGCATTTCCCTCAAGCATGGTCGACCGCATTGTGCCAGCCACGACCGACGCCGACAGGGCGCGGATAGCGGGCGAACTTGGTATCGACGACGCCTGGCCCGTGATGACGGAACCCTTCCGCCAGTGGGTGATCGAGGACGATTTCCCGACGGGCCGTCCGGCCTGGGAAAAATTCGGCGTCACCATGGTTGGGGATGTCGCTCCCTTCGAGGACATGAAGCTGAGGCTGCTCAACGGCGCGCATTCGGGCATCGCCTATCTCGGCCTGCTCTGCGGCCACGCGACGGTCGACAGTGCCTTCGCCGATCCGGCGATCCGGCTGTTCGTCGACGCGCTATGGCAAGAGGCCATAACAACATTGCCGGACGATGCCGGCCTCGACCCATCAGCCTATACCGCCGAGCTTGCCGAGCGCTTTTCGAACACGGCACTTGCCCACCGCACGGCGCAGATCGCCAATGACGGCAGCCAGAAACTGCCGCAGCGCATTATCGCCTCGGCTGTCGAGTGCCTCGAAGCCGGCACCGAGCTGGTCCATCTCACGCTGGTGGTGGCTGCCTGGATCGCCGCCTGCGCGGCGCGCGGAAAGACGTTGCCGGAAGGCCATTTCACCGATCCGCTCGATGCGCCGATGACCGCGCTTTTGGACCAGCAGCTGCCGGCGAATGAAACCGCGACAGCGGTGTTTGACATGGCCGGCTTCGCCCGGGATCACGCCGAGCGCCAGACGCTGATCGAACTCGTGGCCGTCCATCTCGTCCACCTGCGACGAGACGGCCCGACTTTGGCCTTCGCCGCGCTCGGCATAGAAGCCGAAGGACAGTAAGGCGCGAGCGGTACAGAACCTTGATGTCGGCGGCGCAGCGCCCCCTCTGTCCTGCCGATGTCGCGCAACTCCGGCACCGCCGCCACATCAACTCTCACGCCATAATGTCCCGACAAACAAAAAAGCGGGGCAATGCCCCGCTTTCAATCCGTTGTCCCGCGACGCGTTTCAGGCCGGCAGGATCGCGCCTTCCAGCGTGGTGAGCTGGCTAAGGAATTGTTCGGCCTTGCCGCGCGCCTGGTCGTCCTTGGCGTCGGCAGCATCTTCCCTGGCTTCCTGGATGCGGCGGGCGAGATCGGCGCGGTCGACATCCTTCACCGCGACAGCCGATTCCGCCAGCAGCGTGCAGCCGGCCGGGACGATGTCGGCGAAGCCGCCGAACACGACATAGCGTTCTTCGCTGCCCGAGGCGCTCTTCACCGTGACGACACCCGGCTTGATCGTGGTCATGACCGGTGCGTGATGAGCCATGACGGTCATCTCGCCTTCGGCGCCTGGAATAACGACGGATTCGACCTCGGCGGAAACCAGCAGGCGTTCCGGGGAAACCAGTTCGAACTTGAAAGCTTCAGCCATGTCAATTTAGTGAGTAGGGAATAGTGAGTAGGAAGTAGGGCGAGAGAACAACTATCCGACTCGCCCAGCTGCTATTCACTACTGACTACTGACTACTCCCTATTCGCTTTATTTACGCCGCTTCTGCCGCGAGGCGCTGTGCCTTCTCGACCGCTTCCTCGATGCCGCCGACCATGTAGAAGGCGGCTTCCGGCAGGTGGTCGTAATCGCCGTTGCAAAGGCCCTTGAAGCCCTTGATGGTGTCGGCGAGGTCGACCAGCTTGCCCGGCGCGCCGGTGAACACTTCGGCGACGAAGAAGGGCTGCGACAGGAAGCGCTCGATCTTGCGGGCGCGGGCCACGGTCTGCTTGTCCTCTTCCGAGAGCTCGTCCATGCCCAGGATGGCGATGATGTCCTGCAGCGACTTGTAGCGCTGGAGGATCGACTGCACCTGGCGGGCGACGCTATAATGCTCGTCGCCGACGACCAGCGGGTCGAGCATGCGCGAGGTCGAGTCCAGCGGATCGACGGCCGGATAGATGCCCTTCTCGGCGATCGAACGGTTCAGCGTCGTCGTCGCGTCAAGGTGGGCGAACGAGGTCGCCGGCGCCGGATCGGTCAAGTCGTCGGCCGGCACGTAGATCGCCTGCACCGAGGTGATCGAGCCCTTGGTGGTGGTGGTGATGCGTTCCTGCAGCGCGCCCATGTCGGTGGCGAGCGTCGGCTGGTAGCCCACGGCCGACGGGATGCGGCCGAGCAGAGCCGACACTTCGGAACCCGCCTGCGTGAAGCGGAAGATGTTGTCGACGAAGAACAGCACGTCCTGGCCCTGGTCGCGGAAATATTCGGCGACCGTCAGGCCGGTCAGGCCGACACGGGCGCGCGCGCCCGGCGGCTCGTTCATCTGGCCGTACACCAGCGCTGCCTTGGAGCCTTCACCGCCGCCCTTCTTGTTGACGCCGGATTCGATGAACTCGTGATAGAGATCGTTGCCTTCGCGGGTGCGCTCGCCGACGCCGGCGAACACCGAATAGCCGCCATGTGCCTTGGCGATGTTGTTGATCAGTTCCTGGATCAGCACGGTCTTGCCGACGCCGGCGCCGCCGAACAGGCCGATCTTGCCGCCCTTGGCGTAAGGCGCCAAGAGGTCGAGCACCTTGATGCCGGTGATCAGGATCTGGGCTTCCGTCGACTGCTCGACATAGGTCGGAGCCGGCTGATGGATCGAGCGCATTTCGATTGCGTCGACCGGGCCTTCTTCGTCGACCGGCTCGCCGATGACGTTGATGATGCGGCCGAGCATGCCTGGGCCGACCGGCACGGTGATCGGAGCGCCGGTGTCGCGCACTTCCTGGCCGCGCACCAGGCCTTCGGTGGAGTCCATGGCAATGCAGCGCACGGTGTTTTCACCCAGATGCTGGGCAACTTCGAGCACCAGGCGGTTGCCGACATTGGTCGTCTCGAGCGCGTTCAGGATCGCCGGCAGGTGATCGCCGAACTGCACGTCGACAACGGCGCCGATGACCTGGCGAACCTTGCCGACAACGCCGGTGGCTTTCGTGGCCATGGCCTGCGTCTTGGCGGCCACGGCCTTGGCCGGCGCCGCTGCTGCCTTGGCCGGAGCAGCCTTTGCCGCCGCTGCCGGAGCCCTGGCCGCTTTCACTGGGGCTGCTGCCTTGGGGGCTGCCGCCTTCGGAGTTGTCTTCTGGGGGGTCGCTGCTTTCGCCATCGTCTTTACCCTTTTCGTCCTTTGTTTCTCACGCGGTCCGGTTCGCGGGACAGTCACCCGCGGACCGCGCCTAGAGCGCCTCGGCGCCCGAAATGATTTCGATCAGTTCCTTGGTGATCTGCGCCTGCCGCTGGCGGTTGTAGGTGATCGATAGCTTGTTGATCATCTCGCCGGCGTTGCGCGTCGCATTGTCCATGGCGCTCATCTTGGCGCCCATTTCGCCGGCGGCGTTTTCGAGCAGCGCCCGGAAAACCTGCACGGAGATGTTGCGCGGGATGAGGTCGGAGAGGATTTCGCCCGGCTCCGGCTCATATTCATAGACGGCGCTGCCGCCATCCACCGCCGCGGCCGGAGCCGAAGCGGTGCTGGCCGGGATGATCTGCTGCGCGGTCGGGATCTGGCTGATCACCGACCTGAACTGCGAGTAGAACAGCGTGCAGATGTCGAAGGCGCCCTCGTTGAAGAGATGGATGACCTTCTTGGCGATCGCATCGGCATTGACGAAGCCGAGCGTCTTGACCTCGCGCAGATCGACACGGTCGATGATCATCGATGCATAGTCGCGGCGCAGGATGTCGAAGCCCTTCTTGCCGACGCAGATGATCTTGACCTGCTTGCCGTCGGTCAGAAGCCGGCGGATGTGATCGCGGGCAAGACGGGCGATCTGCGAATTGAAGCCGCCGCACAGGCCGCGCTCGGCGGTGCAGACCACGAGCAGATGCACGGCGTCCTTGCCGGTGCCCGTCATCAGCGCCGGGGCATCGCCGCCACCGCCGATCGCCTGGGTGATGTTGGCCAGCACGGAACCCATGCGCTCCGAATAGGGGCGCGCCGCTTCCGCCGCCTCTTGCGCACGGCGCAGCTTCGCCGCGGCGACCATCTGCATCGCCTTGGTGATCTTCTGCGTCGCCTTGACCGAGGCGATACGGTTACGAAGGTCTTTTAATGAAGGCATGCTTCAAACCTGATCCCGTCTTGTCTCATCCGGACTGGCGCTTCGCTCAGGCGAAGGTCTTGGCGAAGGCGTCGATCTCGGCCTTGAGCTTGGCGCGCAGATCGTCCGAAAGCGCCTTTTCCTTGCGGATGGCGTCGAGAACGTCCTTGCCCGCCGCACGCATGTGGCTGAGCAGGCCGTGCTCGAACTTGCCGACCTGGTTGACCGGCAGCTTGTCGAGATAGCCGTTGACGCCGGCGAAAATCACCGCGACCTGCTCTTCCGTCTTCAGCGGCGAGAACTGCGGCTGCTTCAGGAGTTCGGTCAGGCGCGATCCGCGGTTGAGCAGGCGCTGCGTGGCGGCGTCGAGATCCGAGCCGAACTGCGCGAAGGCAGCCATTTCGCGGTACTGCGCGAGCTCGCCCTTGATCGAGCCGGCGACCTGCTTCATCGCCTTGATCTGCGCGGCCGAGCCGACGCGGCTGACCGACAGGCCGACGTTGACGGCCGGACGGATGCCCTGGAAGAACAGGTTGGTTTCGAGGAATATCTGGCCGTCGGTGATCGAGATCACGTTGGTCGGGATATAGGCCGACACGTCGTTGGCCTGCGTCTCGATGATCGGCAGGGCGGTCAGCGATCCGCCACCCAGATCGTCGTTGAGCTTGGCGGCGCGCTCGAGCAGGCGCGAGTGCAGGTAGAAGACGTCGCCGGGATAGGCTTCGCGGCCCGGCGGGCGGCGCAGCAACAGCGACATCTGGCGATAGGCGACAGCCTGCTTCGACAGATCGTCATAGCTGATCAGCGCATGCATGCCGTTGTCGCGGAAATATTCGCCCATGGTGCAGCCGGCGAACGGCGCCAGGAACTGCATCGGCGCCGGGTCGGAAGCGGTGGCGGCGATGATGATCGAGTATTCGAGCGCGCCGCGCTCTTCCAGAACCTTGACGAACTGCGCGACGGTCGAACGCTTCTGGCCGACGGCGACGTAGACGCAGTAGAGCTTTTCCTTTTCCGGGCCGTTGTCGTGCACCGACTTCTGGTTGAGCATCGTATCGAGGATGATGGCGGTCTTGCCGGTCTGGCGGTCACCGATGACCAGCTCGCGCTGGCCGCGGCCGACCGGGATCAGCGCGTCGATGGCCTTGAGACCGGTCGACATCGGCTCGTTGACCGATTTGCGCGGAATGATGCCCGGCGCCTTGACGTCGACACGCTTGCGTTCGGTCGCCTTGATCGGCCCCTTGCCGTCGATCGGGTTGCCGAGCGCGTCGACGACGCGGCCGAGCAGGCCGGGGCCGACGGGAACGTCGACGATGGCGCCGGTGCGCTTGACGATGTCGCCTTCCTTGATGTCGCGGTCGGCGCCGAAGATGACGACGCCGACATTGTCGGCTTCGAGGTTGAGCGCCATGCCGCGGATGCCGCCGGGGAACTCGACCATTTCGCCGGCCTGGACATTGTCGAGGCCATAGACGCGGGCGATACCGTCACCGACGGACAGCACCTGTCCGACTTCGGAGACCTCGGCCTCCTTGCCGAAATTCTTGATCTGGTCTTTCAGAATTGCGGAAATTTCCGCGGCGCGGATGTCCATCAGCCGACCTCTTTCAGTGCAAGCTTGAGCGAATTGAGTTTGGTTTTGAGCGACGTATCGATCTGGCGCGAGCCCATCTTGACCACCAGCCCGCCGAGCAGCGACGGATCGACGGTGACGGAAATGGTCACGTCCTTGCCGGCAACGCCCTTCAGCGCCGCCTTGAGTTCGGTCTGCTGGGCCGCGGTCAGCTCATGAGCCGACGTCACGTCGGCGGCGGCCTCGCCACGGTGTTCAGCGGCGATCTGGCGGAATGCCTTGATCATGCCGGGCACCGCGAACAGGCGGCGGTTCTTGGCGACGACGCGCAGGAAATTGCCGGTCAGGCCGGTGATGCCGGCCTTGTCGGCGATCGCCCCGATGGCCTTGGCCTGGTCCTCGCTGGAGAATACCGGGCTGTTGATCAGCCGGGTCAGGTCGGCACTGCCCGCGAGCATGGCCTCGAAACTGGTGAGGTCGGCCTCGACCTTGGCCACGGAATTTGCCTGCGATGCCAGTTCGAACAGCGAACCGGCATAGCGTTCTGCGACACCTGAGATTGGCGATGACGATTGAGCCACGGACCGTCTTTTCTCTTGTCTGACAGGCCGCAGATTGTTGGCGCGAGCAAAAACTCTGGCTAAATCTTTGACCTTACTGCATTTTTCCAAGCACGGAGGCGCGGCTTCCGCTATCCCCGGCCGAAAGTCGATTGCCGTCTAGCACAGGCATTTTAAGACCGCAATGCGTCGTTCCGCATGGTTTTCAGGCACTATTGTCGCATCCGGCGAAAGATCAGCGTCCTGCGCGCCTGAATACCCCAGGATTCAGGGCACAAAGCCGAAGGCAAAGGCGAGCGGCAAGGCCGCGAGCGCCAATTCCACCACAATGGAAACCCAATTGAAAGGTGTATTGGCGCCGTCCGACATCATCGACAGCAGCCGGCCGAAGGCGGTGAACAGCCAGGAAAATCCGAGCGCCATGTAGACCAGCGGCTGCGCGAGCAGGATGCAGCACAGGCCGACTCCGAGATAGAAGCCCGACATGCGGCCGCGCCCCTCGGCGATCGCCGCCGCCTTCTCGGGTTTCGCCTGCAGGCGCAGGATACGGAACGCCAGCCCCGGCGCCAGGAAAAACAGAAGACCGAGCAGCACGGTGAAGACCGCGCTCGACCAGGCCAGCCATTCGCCCTGGCTCGTCGGCCATGGAAGCGCAAAATCCATCGTGTCCCCTCGAAATGCCTGTTTTGAAAAATCGCCGACATTCTAGCGAAGGAAAGAACCGGCGCCAGATGGCTTCAGCCACTTTAGGAGACGCGCATCAACCGAGTGCGAATTCCACCGCCGCCCCGGCATGGATGCGCGTCGTGTCGAAAATCGGGATGTCGAAATCATCCTGGCCGATGAGCATGGTGATCTCGGTGCAGCCCATGATCAGGCTGTCGGCGGCTTCGTCGCGGCGCAAGCGGTTTGCCTCGGCGACATAGGCCGCCTTCGAGGCTTCGGTGACGATGCCCTGACAGAGTTCCTCGTAGATGACGCGATGCACCATGTCGCGCCCGGCCGAATCCGGTACCACTGGCGACAGGCCATATTTGTCGGCAAGCCGGCCCTTGTAGAAGTCCTGCTCCATGGTGAACCGCGTTGCCAGCAGCGCCGGCCGCCGCAGGCCGGCCTGCCTGACCGTGGCCGCGGTGGCGTCGGCGATATGGATCAGCGGGATCGACACAGCCGCCTGCACCTGGTCGGCCAGTCTGTGCATGGTGTTGGTGCACAGAAGCAGGCCCTCCGCACCGCCGGCCTCAAGTTTGTGTGCGGCATCGATCAGCAGCGCACCGGCACCGTCCCAGTCGCCATCATGCTGCCGTTCGGCGATCTCGGCGAAATCGAACGACCAGAGCAGCAGCCTCGCCGAATGCAGACCGCCCAGCCGCTCGCGCACGATCTCGTTGAGCAGGCGGTAGTAGATGGCGGTCGATTCCCAGCTCATGCCGCCGAGCAGGCCTAAGGTTTTCATGAGATCTTCCGTTTCTCTCGTCGAGGCAGCTGTAGCTGAATTTGTGTTCCTACAAAAAGCTCTGCGGGTCGATGTCCACCTGCACCCGAACCGAGCCGCGCTGTTTCGGCCCGTTGGCCAGCATGGTGCGGATGAAGCTCTGCATGTCGGCGCGCCGTTCGCCCTGGATCAGCAGGCGGAAGCGGTGGCGACCGCCGAGCAACGATAATGGCGCTTCCGCCGGCCCGAGCACGAACAGATCCGGCGCCTCCGGTGCGGAGCGGCGCAGGCCGCGTGCATGGCCTTCCGCTTCCGCCCGCGTCACCGCGCTGACGATGACGCCTGCCAGCCGGCCGAAGGGCGGCAAGGCAGCGCGTTCGCGCTCTGAAATCTCGCGCTGGTAGAAAGACTCGGCATCGCCGGAGACGATCGCCCGCATCACCGGATGGTCGGGCTGGAAGGTCTGCAGCAGGCCAAGGCTCTTCTTGCCGGTGCGGCCGGCACGGCCGGTCACCTGGCTGAGCAGCTGGAAGGTGCGCTCGGCGGCGCGCGGATCGCCATTGGCAAGGCCCAGATCGGCATCGACGACGCCGACCAGCGTCATGTTCGGGAAATTATGACCCTTGGCGACCAGTTGCGTGCCGATGACGATATCGGCCTCGCCGTTGGCTATAGCCTCCAGTTCCAGCCGCAACCGTCGTACACCCCCCATTATATCCGACGACAGCACGATGGTACGCGCGTCCGGGAAATGCGTGACGACCTCTTCGGCGATGCGCTCGACCCCCGGCCCGCAAGCGACCAGGTGGTCGAGCGTGCCGCATTCGGGGCAGGCTTCCGGACGGCGCTCATTGTGACCGCAATGATGACACACCAACTGGCCGCGAAAACGGTGCTCGACCAGCCAGGCCGAGCACACCGGGCAGCCGAAACGGTGGCCGCAGACCCGGCACAGCGTCAGCGGCGCATAGCCGCGCCGGTTGAGGAACAGCAGCGACTGTTCCTGCTTCTCCAGCGTCTTGCGCATATGGTCGATCAGCACCGGCGACAGGAAGCCGCCACGGGCCGGCGGCGCGCGGCGCATGTCGATCGACTTGAGATCGGGAAGTGCCGCCTCAGCGAAGCGGGCGGAAAGAACAGCCCTGGCATAGCGGCCCTGGCTTGCGTTGACCCGGCTTTCGACCGACGGCGTCGCCGACGCCAGCACCACCGGAAAGCCGCCAATATGCCCGCGCACGACAGCCATGTCGCGCGCATTATAGAAGACACGGTCTTCCTGCTTGTAGGCCGGGTCGTGCTCCTCGTCGACCACGATCAGGCCAAGTTCCTTGAACGGCAGGAACAGCGCCGAGCGTGCGCCGGCGACGACACGCACGCCCCCTTCCGCCACTTGCCGCCAGACTTTTTCGCGCATCCTGGGCGGCAGATCGGAATGCCATTCCCCCGGCTTGGCACCGAAGCGCTGCTGGAAGCGTTCGAGGAAAGCATGCGTCAGCGCGATTTCGGGCAGCAGGATCAGCACCTGTTTTCCCTGATCGAGCGCGGCCGCCACCGCCTCGAAATAGACCTCCGTCTTGCCGGACCCGGTGACGCCGTCGAGCAGCGCGACATTGAACGCACCGGTCGCGACATTGGCGCGCAGCATCGACGCGGCGTCGTTCTGGTCCGGCATCAGGTCCGGCACGGCATAGCTTGGGTCGGGTGCGGCCACCACCGGGCGCGGCGGGATCATCACCGTTTCGAACACGCCTTGCGCTTTCAGCCCCTCGATCACCGTCGACGACACGCCGGCGGCATGCGCCAGCCCGGAGCGCGTCCAAGCCAGCCCGCCTTCGGCTGTCTCCAGCACCCGCGTCCTCGCATCCGTCATCCGATCGGGCATGACGAGCGTCCGCTGCAGCCCTTCGATCCAGGGTTCGGGATCGAAAGCTTCCGGCGCACGCAACAGCATTCGCGCCACCATGCCCGGCGCCGACAGCGTGTATTGCGCCACCCAGTCGACGAAGCGGCGCATGGCGCGGTCGATCGGCGGACAGTCGAAAACCTGTTCGATCGGGCGCAATTTCCTGGCATCGACCTGCTCGATCACGCCGTCCCAGACGATACCCGCGACCTGGCGCGGCCCGAGCGGCACGCGCACGATCGAACCCGGCACCACCCGCATGCCGTCCGGCACGGCATAGGTGTAGGGGCGTTCGGCCGGCATCGGCACCAGCACCGGTGCGGCTGCGACAAAGGGCGAATCTTCGATCATGAGGCGTGACCTTGCCCCGACTTTGCTCTAGATCAAAGGGCAACGCTGAACGTGCCTTCGCAGGCGCCACGAAATCGTCAGGAGACCGCCATGAAATTTTTTGCCGACACAGCCGATATCAAGGAAATCCGTGAACTGATCGATCTGGGGTTGCTCGACGGCGTCACCACCAACCCGTCGCTGATCCTGAAATCGGGCGGCAAAATCGCCGAGGTCACCAAGCAGATCTGCGACATCGTCGAAGGCCCGGTTTCCGCGGAAGTCGTGGCGACCGAATACAAGCAGATGATGGCCGAGGCCGAGGTGCTGGCCAAGATCGCGCCGAATGTCGCCATCAAGGTGCCGTTGACGCTGGACGGATTGAAGGCCTGCAAGACGATCCGCACCGAGATGAACCGCATGGTCAACGTCACCTTGTGCTTCTCGGCCAACCAGGCGCTGCTCGCCGCCAAGGCAGGCGCCTCCTTCATCTCGCCCTTCGTCGGCCGCATCGACGATACCGGTTCTGACGGCATGGAAGTGATCCAGGAGATCCGTCAGATCTACGACAATTACGATTTCCAGACCGAGATCCTGACCGCTTCCGTGCGCACAGTGAACCACGTGAAGCAGGCGGCGCTCATCGGCGCCGATATCGTCACCGCGCCACCCGCGACCCTGAAGGCGCTGGTCAATCACCCGCTGACCGACAAGGGCCTTGCCGCCTTCCTCGCCGACTGGGCAAAGACCGGCCAGAAAATCGGCTGAGCGAGCTTATGCCCGATACGAAAAAAGGCCGGGCAACCGGCCTTTTTTATGCGTTGCGGATCAAGGGGCCGATCGATCCGTGCCGTCATCCCCCGGGATGGTTACCGGTGGGCGCTTGCCCGCCATGATCTCGCGCTTGCCGACATGGTTCGGTGCGCCGACCAGACCCTCCTTCTCCATCCGCTCGACCAGTGAAGCGGCGCGGTTGTAGCCGATGCCAAGGCGGCGCTGGATGTAGGACGTCGAACATTTCTTGTCGCGCAACACCACCTTGACCGCCTCGTCATAGCTGGAATCGCCGTCCTCGGCGGCAACGGCTCCCTTGTCGAAGACCGCTCCCTGGTCGTCTTCCTCTTCCTCTTCATCCTCGTCGGCCGTCACGGTCTCCAGATATTCGGGGCGGCCCTGCGCCTTCAGATGCGCCACGACATGCTCGACCTCGGCGTCGGACACAAAGGGGCCGTGCACGCGGGCGATGCGCCCGCCGCCCATCATGTGCAGCATGTCGCCCTGGCCGAGCAGCTGCTCGGCACCCTGCTCGCCCAAAATGGTGCGGCTGTCGATCTTGGAGGTGACCTGGAAGGAGATGCGGGTCGGGAAGTTGGCCTTGATCGTGCCGGTGATGACGTCGACGGAAGGCCGCTGCGTTGCCATGATCAGGTGGATCCCGGCGGCGCGCGCCATCTGCGCCAGGCGCTGGATTGCGCCTTCGATCTCCTTGCCGGCGACCATCATCAGGTCGGCCATCTCGTCGACGATGACGACGATGTAGGGCATCGGCGCTAGGTCGATCTCCTGCTGTTCGAACAGCGGCTCGCCGGTGCCCTTCTCGAAGCCGGCCTGCACGGTCATGACGACCGTCTCGCCCTTGTCGCGGGCAGTGGCGGCACGCTCATTGTAGCCGTCGATGTTGCGCACGCCGAGCCGCGCCATCTTGCGATAGCGGTCTTCCATCTCGCGCACTGCCCATTTGAGCGCGGTAACCGCCTTCTTGGGATCGGTGACGACGGGCGTCAGAAGGTGCGGGATACCGTCGTAAACTGACAGCTCAAGCATCTTCGGGTCGACCATGATCAGCCGGCATTCTTCCGGCTTCAACCGGTAGAGCAGCGACAGGATCATGGTGTTGATGGCGACCGACTTGCCGGACCCGGTGGTGCCGGCGACGAGCAGATGCGGCATTTTCGCCAGCTCGGCGATGACAGGTTCGCCGCCGATCGTCTTGCCAAGGCAAAGCGCCAGCTTGCAGCTGGTCTTGCGGAAGCCCTGCGATTCGATCAGTTCACGGAAATAGACGGTCTCGCGTGTCTCGTTCGGCAGCTCGATGCCGATGACGTTGCGGCCGGGCACCACGGCGACGCGCGCCGAGACCGCCGACATGGAGCGAGCGATATCGTCGGCGAGACCAATCACGCGGGAGGATTTGACGCCCGGCGCCGGTTCGAACTCGTAAAGGGTAACGACCGGGCCGGGGCGAACATGGATGATCTCGCCGCGCACGCCGAAATCCTCTAGCACGCTTTCCAGGAGATCGGCATTCTGCTCGAGCCGCTCCTGCGACATGTAGAAGCCTTGCCCTTCCGGCGGCTGCTGCAGCAGCTCCTCCGAGGGAAGCGCGTAGCCTTCGCCCGTCACCGGCTGCACAACCTTTCCGGCCATGGGCAGCGACGGCGAACGCACGGCGGGAACGGTTTCCTCCACGCGTTGCAAAAGTGGCGCCGGGGCGGCGCTGGCTGCGGCAGGCGCCGTCGCGGCTGTTGTCCGACCCAGCCGGGCGGCTCTGCCCGCCGGGACGGCCGGCTCGACCACCACCTTGTTGGAGTTGGCCGGAAAGACGTCCGGCAGGGCAGGTGGAACCTGGCCAGGAAGGCATTCGATGACACGGAACAAGGCGGTGACATCGGCCACCGCCGGTCCTGAGACATCGGCCCGGGCGGCGGCAACCGGCGGAGCCGGCACCGGTGCATGCGGGACCGGGCTGACTTGGCGGGCGGGCGTCACGTCGACCAGAAGCGGCGCCAAGCCCTCGAAGAAGGCGTGATCCGAAAGATAGGGCCGCCGCGCTTTTTCAGCGGGGGCTGCTTTGACCGGCGCGCCATTCCCGCCAACGGGCGCCGGGCGCGTGGCCGCCCGTGCCGTTGCTGGCACCTTTAGAGCCGCCGGGGCAACGCCTTTCGCCGTCTCGCCGCTACGCGCCGGCTGAGCGGGCCCGGCCGGTGCCGGTCCGCGATGCATGACGGTGCCAGGACCGACCTGCTGCGTCGGGAGCGCCTGCCGTGCGTCCTGCTCGGCAACGTCGTCCTGCGGTTGGCGGTGCTTTGGCTCATAGTCCGGCGTGCGTGTAAAACGCACATTGGGCGCAAGGAAAAAATACTCCTGCCAGGCCGGGCTTTCGGTGTCGCCACCCTGCGGGAAAGAAGCGCCGGACTGGCGGACATCGACCTTGCCGCGCGGGCCGCCGGAACGCTCTCCTTGGGGGTCATCGGGCGCAGCTGTGTGCAACGAATTGATCCGAGAAAAACGCCTGGCTTCCATGCTCAAGACTCACTGTGAAACGACTGCCGAGCAATAGGGAGCGAGTGGTTAACAGTTGCTTCCCGTCAGCGTCGCTGGAGCGATCGAGACGCATCTTTCGCGGCGAAGCGCTGGGCTGGAAAGCGGAGCGAACCTTGGTCACGTGAAAAACCCGCGGACAGCATTCACATGGCGCCAAAAGCCCGGCTGCCGGCGCGTTTCCATCGCCGGACACAGCATCAGGATATCGAGAGAATGAGAGAGGGCGTTCGGCCCTCTTTTGAGACGGCGAACGCGCTAGCTGGCCGCCTTGCCGTGCCGGGCCAGATCCTGGGCGATCGACAGCTGCAGGGCTTCAGCCAGTTCGCGCGCGGCGCGGTTCTCGGCGTCGATCTGCGCCCGGTAGGAGGCAAACTCCTGACGCGGCCTGTCGAAGGAGGAAGTGATCGCCCGCTTGCCGACGGCGATCACCGCGCCGGTTTTCACATCGGTCAGCGTGTAGCCTGCGGTCAGCGTCACCGAACCGGCGGTCGGCTCGTCCTGATCGGTTCCATTCTGTACCAGCGCCGAGGATTCAACGCCTTCGCTCACGCCGAGGTCGAGCGAATAAAGCGGCGAGGCGGGCTCGCCGGCGCCGCGCCCGAACCCGAAGATCAGATTGTTACGCACCTGCTGGGCATAGCGCGTCCGGACCGGCTTGACCGCGATCGATGCCATCTCGGCATTGGCGGTCGAGCCCGTCGACAACGGCGCGCTCGAATAGAGCGGCCGCACCTGGCAGGCCGAAATGAGCGCCAGCGAACCGACGAGGCCGGCAAGCGCGATGCGGCGCAGCAGACGGCCCAGCTCTGTCTTTTCCCGATCAGGCAACGACATTGACGATCCTCTGCGGCACGATGATCACCTTGCGCGGAGCCTTACCTTCAAGTGCTTTCTGCACGAAGTCGAGAGCCAAGACCGCTTTTTCGACCGCACCTTGGTCCGCGTCGCGGGCAATTGTCAAATCCCCCCGCTTCTTGCCGTTGACCTGCACCGGATAGGTGACTTCGTTGTCGACGACCAGTGCCGGATCGAAGACCGGCCACGGCCGTTCGGCCACCAGATCGACGCCGCCCAGCGTCTCCCAGCACTCTTCGGCCAGGTGCGGCATCACGGGCGCGATCAGATGCACCATGATCTCGACCGCCTCGCGGCAGGCGCTTTTCAGCGCCGGAACGGCCTTGCCTTCCGCCACTTCGTTGAGCGGGGCTGTCAACGCGTTGGCAAGTTCATAGATGCGAGCAATGGCGCGGTTGAAGGCGAGCTTCTCGATGTCTTCGCCGACCGCCTTCAGGACCTTGTGCGCGGCCTTGGAAACCGCCCCGGCCTCGCCGTCATCGGCCGCCTTGGGCGTGACCCCTGCCAGCGTCTCGGCCGCCGTCGACACCAACCGCCAGATGCGCTGCATGAAGCGATGCGCGCCGGCGGCACCGTCGTCGGTCCACTCGACATCGCGCTCGGGCGGCGAATCCGACAGCATGAACCAGCGCGCCGTGTCGGCGCCGTAGCCATCGGTGATGTCTTCCGGGCTCACCGTGTTCTTCTTCGACTTCGACATCTTCTCGAGCGGGCCGATGGTGACCGCCTCGCCGGTGGCGACGTCGATGGCGCGGCGCTTGCCGTCGACGTCCTCCAGACGAACCTCGGTCGGCGCCAGCCAGCGCCCATTCGACGCCGAGCCGACACGGTAGGTTTCGTGAACCACCATGCCTTGCGTGAACAGGCCCTTGAACGGCTCGGCCAGGGCAACATGGCCGGTCTCGCGCATGGCGCGGGTGAAGAAACGCGAATAGAGCAAATGCAGGATCGCATGCTCGATGCCGCCAATATATTGGTCGACCGCCAGCCACTCGTTCGCTGCCTTGGGATCGGTCGGTTCATGCGCCCAGGGCGCGGTGAAGCGGGCGAAATACCAGGACGAATCCACGAACGTGTCCATCGTGTCGGTTTCGCGCCGCGCGTCCTTGCCGCATTGCGGGCACTTCACATGCCGCCAGGTCGGGTGACGGTCGAGCGGATTGCCTGGCCGGTCGAAATCGACATCGTCGGGCAGCTTGACCGGCAGATCGGCCTTCGGCACCGGCACCACGCCGCAATCCTCGCAATGGATCATCGGGATCGGGCAGCCCCAGTAGCGCTGGCGCGAAATGCCCCAGTCGCGCAGGCGGAAATTCACCTTGCGCTCGGCCATTGGCCGGTTGCCGATGGTCTTTTGCTCCAGCAGCCTGGCGACTTCATCGAAAGCGCTGTCCGGCGTCATGCCGTCGAGGAACCGCGAATTGATCATCGCGCCATCGTCGACATAGGCCTCGTCGACGATCTGGAACGTCTTGGCATCGGCGCCATCAGGCATCACCACCGGCACCACCGGCAGGCTGTATTTGTTGGCGAAGTCGAGGTCGCGCTGGTCATGCGCCGGACAGCCGAAGATGGCGCCGGTGCCGTACTCCATCAGCACGAAATTGGCGACGTAGACAGGCAGCGTCCAGCTATCGTCGAAGGGATGGACGACGCGGATGCCGGTGTCGAAGCCCTTCTTCTCGGCCGTCTCGAGCGCCGCCACCGAAGTGCCCATATGGCGCACTTCGTCGATGAACTTCGCCAGGGCCGGATTGGTCTCCGCGGCCTTCTTGGCCAGCGGATGATCGGCGGCGATTGCCATGAACGAGGCGCCGAAAATGGTATCCGGCCTTGTCGTGTAGACTTCCAGCTCATGCTCGCCGGAGATTTCCGAGGCCAGCGGCCAGCGGATCAGCAGGCCCTCCGAACGGCCGATCCAGTTCTGCTGCATCAGCTTCACTTTTTCGGGCCACTCGTCGAGACCGTCCAATGAATCCAGCAAATCCTGGGCAAAGTCGGTGATCTTGAAGAACCATTGCGTCAGCTCGCGCTGTTCAACCAGCGCACCGGAGCGCCAGCCGCGCCCGTCGATGACCTGCTCGTTGGCGAGCACCGTCATGTCCTCCGGATCCCAGTTGACCTTGGAGGATTTGCGCGTCACCAGCCCCTTCTCGACGAAGTCGAGGAACAGCATCTGCTGGCGGTGGTAGTAATCGACGTCGCAGGTGGCGAATTCGCGCGCCCAGTCCAGCGACAGGCCCATTACCTTGAGCTGCTCGCGCATGGCGGCGATGTTCTGGTAGGTCCATTCCTTGGGATGCACCTTGTTCTGCATAGCGGCGTTCTCAGCCGGCATGCCGAAGGCATCCCAGCCCATCGGATGCAGCACGTTGAAACCCTTGGCGCGCTTGTAGCGGGCCACCACGTCGCCCATCGTGTAATTGCGGGTATGGCCGATATGGATGCGCCCCGACGGATAGGGGAACATTTCCAGCACGTAGTATTTCGGACGCGGATCGTCATTGTGCGCTTCGAAAAGCTTCTTCTCGGCCCAGGCCTTCTGCCATTTGGGTTCTGACGCGCGCGGGTTGTATCGTTCGGTTGCCATGGGACGTTTTTCACTTAAAAGCATACGGACTGCGGGCAAGAGCCCGGCAGTTCATGAAATGTGGTCCGGGTGTTCACCATGGTTTGGCAAACCCGTCAACCATATGGGCATCGCGGCTGACAAAAACGCGGGTCAAAACAGCGGGATTTGCATATGGGCGACACCGTTCAGCAGTTTTTCGCGGTCAAGGCGAAGATCGCCGCCGCCGAGCGGGAGGCCGGCCGTAAAGCCGGCGCGGTGACGCTGGTGGCAGTCTCCAAGACCTTCGACGCCGCCGACATAGGCCCGGTCATCGAGGCCGGCCAGCGCGTCTTCGGCGAAAACCGCGTGCAGGAAGCGCAAGGCAAATGGCCTGACCTGAGGGAAGCTTTCCCCGACATCGAACTGCACCTGATCGGTCCGCTGCAGTCGAACAAGGCGAGGGAAGCGGTGGCTCTGTTCGAGGTCATCGAGACGGTCGACCGCGACAAGATCGCCGCGGAGCTCGCCAAGGAAATTGTCCGGCAAGGCCGTGCGCCAAAACTCTATGTCCAGGTGAACACCGGTTCCGAACCGCAGAAAGCCGGGATCGAACCGAGCGAGGCGGTCGCCTTCGTCAGACGCTGCCGGGAAGTGCACGGCCTCGGCATCGAAGGCCTGATGTGCATCCCGCCGGCGGACGAGAACCCCGGCCCCCACTTCGCCTTGTTGGAGAAACTCGGCAAGGAAGCCGGGGTCGCCAAACTGTCGATGGGCATGTCCGGCGACTTCGAGACCGCGATCGCCTTTGGCGCCACCAGCGTCAGGGTCGGTTCGGCGATTTTTGGAAGCCGGTAGTCCGAATTTCCAGCTTGCCGTGCATATCGCTGGGCCTGATCCACGAGCACCATTATACCAGTGCTTGAAACGAAACGTGCCGTTCCTATTTGCCTTGATGTCACCGCACATCCTCCTGGAGTCTCACGATGCGTTACAATCAGCTTGGAAACACGGGGCTATTCGTCTCCGAACTTTGCCTCGGCACCATGACCTTCGGCGCCGCCGGCCAGAACGCCCAATGGGGCCTGATCGCCAGCCTCGACCAGAAGGGCGTCAACGAGATCGTCGGCCGCTCGATCGCCGCCGGCATCAACTTCTTCGACACGGCCGACGTCTATTCCGTCGGCGAGTCCGAACGCCTGCTTGGTCAGTCGCTTAGGGATCTCGGTGTTGCCCGGTCAAACGTGGTCATCGCCACCAAGGTCCACGGCGCCATGGGTGAGGGACCAAACCAGCGCGGCTCCTCGCGCGGCCATATCATGGATTCGGTCGACGCCAGCTTGGAGCGGCTGCAGCTCGACCATATCGATCTCTATCAGTTGCACGGCACCGATGCGGTGACGCCGATCGACGAGACGCTGCGGGCACTTGATGATCTCGTCTCCAGCGGAAAGGTCCGCTATGTCGGCGTCTCCAACTGGCAGGCTTGGCGCATCGCCAAGGCGCTCGGCGTCGCCGACCGCAAGGGCTTTGCCCGCTTCGAGACCGTCCAGTCCTATTATTCGATCGCCGGCCGCGACCTCGAACGCGAGATCGTGCCGCTGATCAACGAGGAGAAGCTCGGCCTGATGGTGTGGTCGCCGATGGCTGGCGGGCTGCTGTCCGGCAAATATGGGCCCGGCGCGCCGGGCAATGGCGAGGGCCGCCGCGCGTCCTTCAACTTCCCGCCGGTCAACGAGGACCGCGCCTGGGCGGCGGTCGCCGTCATGCGGGAGGTCGCCGAGAAGCATGATGTCGGCGTCGCGACCGTGGCGCTCGGCTATGTCCTGGCCAAGCCTTTCGTGATGAGCGTGATCA
This sequence comes from Mesorhizobium sp. B2-3-10, assembly GCF_006442275.1. Lineage (NCBI taxonomy): Bacteria > Pseudomonadati > Pseudomonadota > Alphaproteobacteria > Hyphomicrobiales > Phyllobacteriaceae > Mesorhizobium > Mesorhizobium sp. B2-3-10. Next base: position 746,772 of record NZ_VFVT01000001.1, on the reverse strand, counting down.
TCGGCGCCAGCCGCATGGACCAGCTCGAGCAGAACCTTGCCGCCACCAGCCTCAAGCTTGATGCCGACGATCTCGCCAGGCTTGACGAAGTGAGCGCACTACCCGCCGAATATCCCGGCTGGATGGTCGAACGCCAGGGCGCCGGCCGTCGTCCGGGGCCTTTCGTGCCGAAGGCATAGCGCGTACCGCTGGCAAGTCGGTCCTTCAACGCCGCGCGTCTCATCGACGCGCGGCTTCGATTACAGCCGAACGGTCTCGGCAAGAAAGTCGAGAAAGGCCCGCACACGTGCCGGCAGGTGTTTGCCCTGGCCGACATAGACGGCATGCGTCGGCTCTTCGTCGCCGGGGTTGAAATCTTCCAGCAGCGGCACCAGCCGGCCGGCGGCAATGTCGGGTTCGACATGCCAGCGCGCCAGTCGGGCGATGCCGGCCCCGGCGACGGTCGTTTGGCGCATCGCCTCGCCATCGGTCAATGCCAGGTTTCCGACAACCGGGGTGATCACCGGCGCGCCTGCCGTATCGATAAAAGGCCAGCCGTCGATATGCCGCGCGAAACTGAAGGCGAGCATGTTGTGACGCCCGAGATCGGACAGCGTGCGCGGCGTGCCATGTGCTTCGAGATATGAAGGTGCCGCGACCACCACCATTCGGCTTTGACCGAGCTTGCGCGCCACCAGCCTCGATTCGCGCAGCGGCCCGGCGCGGATCGCGACATCGGCCCGCTCTTCCAGCAGGTCGATCACGCTGTCGGTCAGCACAGCCTCGACGAAAATTTCGGGATAGCGCTCCAGAAAGCGCGGCAGCAGTTCCATCAGCCGGTGTTGGCCGAACGGCACGTAGCTGTTAACTCTCAGCCTGCCGCGCGGCGCGGCTCCTGCCGCCGCTTCACGCTCGGCCTTATCCATGTCGGCGAGCACGCGCACGCCGCTGTCGTAGAACGCCGTCCCTTCCGGCGTGAGCTGGAGCTTGCGCGTCGAGCGGCTGACAAGCCGCGCCCCAAGCCGGGTTTCGAGCCGTGCTATCAGCTTGCTCACCGCCGATGGCGTCATCCGCAGCCCCCGCGCCGCGGCCGAAAAACTACCCGCCTCGACGACGCGCACGAAGACTTCGATCTCGCCGGAACGGTTGATGTCGGGCCTAGCCATCTGTGAATCTATTTCACAAGAAGTATGCCTTGGGCAAGTCTGGTTCACAACATCGCGGATCACGATCTTCCGGGCCGGGGCGCGGACTGAGCGTCCTTCGCCGACAGATGGGACCATCGCCATGCCTCTTGCTCTTTATGCCCTCGCCGCCGGTGCTTTTGGCATCGGTGTTACCGAATTCGTCATCATGGGCCTGCTTATCGATGTCAGCAAAGACCTCGGCGTGTCGATCTCCGCCGCCGGCCAATTGATCTCTGCCTATGCGCTCGGTGTCGTCATCGGTGCACCCTTGTTGACCATTGCCACGGGCAACTGGCCGCGCAAAACCGTGCTGCTGGCGCTGATGGCGATCTTCACGATTGGCAACCTCGCTTGTGCGCTGGCGCCCGATTACTGGACGCTGATGGGTGCCCGCATCATCACCGCCTTCGCCCACGGCACCTTCTTTGGCGTCGGCTCGGTCGTCGCCACTGGTCTGGTCGCGCCCAACAGGAAGGCTTCGGCGATCGCGCTGATGTTCACCGGCCTGACCATCGCCAACATCCTAGGCGTGCCCTTCGGCACCTGGCTCGGCCAAGCCTTTGGCTGGCGTGCGACCTTCTGGGCGGTGACCGCCGTCGGCCTGGCGGCCTTCGCCGTCATCCTCGCCCTGGTGCCGCGCGGCCAGGCAGCGCCCGAGAAGAGCGATCTGCGCGCCGATCTCGCCGTTCTGCGCCGCACGCCCGTCCTGCTCGGCCTCGCCACCACGGTGCTCGGCTATGCCGGCGTCTTCGCCGTCTTCACCTACATCGCCCCGTTGCTCACCGAGATCAGCGGCTTCAGCGAAGCCGCTGTATCGCCGATCCTGCTCGTCTTTGGCGGCGGCCTCATCGCCGGCAATCTCGCCGGCGGCAAGATCGCCGATCGCTGGCTGGTGCCGGCGGTGCTCGGCAGCCTCGTGGTGCTGGCGCTGGTGCTTGCCACGATGAGCTTCGCCATCCACAGCCAGGTCATGGCCGTGATCTATGTCGGCCTGCTCGGCGCCGCCGCCTTCGCCACAGTGGCGCCGCTGCAGATGTGGGTGCTGGAAAAGGCGCAAGGCGCCGGCCAGAGCCTGGCCTCATCGTTCAACATCGCCGCCTTCAATCTCGGCAATGCGGCCGGCGCCTGGCTTGGCGGCGCGGTCATCGCCCATGGCCTTGGACTGGGTTCGCTCACCTGGGTCGCCGCCCTGCTGCCGCTCGCGGCGCTCGCCGTGGCTGGACTGGCGCTGCACCTTGATGGTGGCACCACATCAGGTGCGCCTGTCTCCGTCCGGTCGTGACGCCAGCCGGCACCCGAATCCTCTCGACCTCTTTACAAACCACCAGGAGCAAGAAAATGGACTATCGACGTCTCGGCGCATCGGGCCTGAAAGTCCCGGCGCTTTCATTCGGCGCGGGCACCTTCGGCGGCTCCGGCCCGCTGTTCGGCGCCTGGGGCAACAGCGACACGCAGGAAGCGCGGCGGCTGATCGACATCTGTCTCGAGGCCGGCGTCAACCTGTTCGACACGGCGGACGTCTATTCGAACGGCGCCTCGGAGGAGGTGCTCGGCGAAGCGATCAAGGGCCGTCGCGACGCGGTGCTGATCTCGACCAAGACGGCGCTGCCGATGGGCGACGGGCCGGGCGACTACGGCTCCTCGCGCTCGCGGCTGATCAAGTCGGTCGACGCCGCGCTGAAGCGCCTCGGCACCGATTATATCGACCTGCTGCAACTGCACGCCTTCGATGCGGGCACGCCGATCGAGGAAGTGCTGTCGACGCTGGATGACCTCGTTCGCTCCGGCAAGCTGCGCTATGTCGGCGCCTCCAACTTCTCCGGCTGGCAGGTGATGAAGTCGCTCGGCTTGGCGGAGAAGCACGGCTATCCCCGCTACGCCGCGCATCAGGTCTACTATTCGCTGCTCGGCCGCGACTACGAATGGGAGCTGATGCCGCTCGGCCTCGACCAGGGCGTCGGCGCGCTGGTGTGGAGCCCGCTCGGCTGGGGCCGCCTGACCGGCAAGATCCGCCGTGGCCAGCCTCTGCCGGAAAAGAGCCGGCTGCACGAGACGGCTGATTTCGGGCCGCCGGTCGGGGACGAGCATCTCTATCGGGTCATGGATGAGCTCGACGCGGTGGCGCAGGAAACCGGCAAGACCGTGCCGCAAATCGCCATCAACTGGCTGCTGCGGCGCCCGACCGTTTCCTCCGTTATCATCGGCGCTCGCAACGAGGAGCAGCTGCGCCAAAACCTTGGCGCCGTCGGCTGGGCGCTGACACCGGAGCAGGTGAAGAAGCTCGACGCCGCAAGCGAAGTCACCGCGCCCTATCCGTACTTTCCCTATAGGCGTCAGGAAGGCTTCGCCCGCCTCAACCCGCCGGCGGTTTGAGCCGCGCTGGCGTTGAAGCTGCCAATCTCCCCCCTTGCGGGGGAGATCAGCTGTATCACCGCTCAATGCAGCACGAACTCCCCATCCACCTTGCGCCATTCATTCGGCGCGATCAGCTTCTGGTGCGTGTAGACCACCGAATGCAGTGGCCCGTCGAGCTTGGCTTTCCAGAATTCGATGAACCGGATCAGCACCGGAAACCTCGGAGCGATGTCGTAGTCCTGCCAGACGAAGCTCTGCAGGAGATGCGGGTGGTCGGGGAAATGATAAAGAATCTTGGCCGTGGTCAGGCCGTAGCCTTTGAGCATCAGGTCCATTTCAAGATGGTCGTGCATTATGGTCCCCTTGGGCGGTCCCCTGGTTGATTCTCCTTTCCTCCCAGCTGCCAATTGTGCGCGCCGTTACTTAACTGTCTATTGATTTTTGTTGATCTCAAAGGGAAGTTTTCGCGTAAAAACATGCGGTTAGCAGCGAACCGCGTCGAGTGCTGACAGTTCCGGAAAGCGCCCCTGCGGCATCCCGCCGCGCGAATCCAACGTCTAATGTTGCCGTCGCGACGGAACTGGTAATAATGCCGCCGAATTCGCGGCTGCGTCGCCGCGATCCCGCGGGCGTTTCAAGCCGGCGGACTGGTTCGGGAGGAAAGCCAAGAGATGTCCGAGGTTCATGTCCATCGCGTCCAGCCGGCGTGGAAGAAGAACGCCCTGATCGACAATGACACCTACCTCAAATGGTATGCCGATAGCGTGAAGAACCCAGACAAGTTCTGGGGCAAGCACGGCAAGCGCATCGACTGGTTCAAGCCTTTCTCCAAGGTCAAGAACACCTCCTTCGACGGCAAGGTCTCGATCAAGTGGTTCGAGGATGGCCAGACCAATGTCTCGTACAATTGCATCGACCGCCACCTGAAGAAGCGCGGCGATCAGACCGCCATCATCTGGGAAGGCGACAACCCCTACGACGACAAGAAAGTCACCTACAACGAACTCTACGGGCATGTCTGCCGGCTCGCCAATGTGATGAAGAAGCACGGCGTCAAGAAAGGCGACCGCGTCACCATCTACATGCCGATGATCCCGGAAGCGGCTTATGCGATGCTGGCCTGCACGCGTATCGGCGCTATCCATTCGGTCGTCTTCGGCGGCTTTTCGCCGGACGCCTTGGCCGGCCGCATCGTCGATTGCGAATCGACCTTGGTCATCACCGCCGATGAGGGTCTGCGCGGCGGCAAGCCCATTCCACTCAAGGAAAACACCGACAAGGCGATCGACATCGCCGCCAAGCACCATGTCAAGGTCAAGACCGTTGTGGTCGTGCGCCGCACCGGCGGCAAGATCGGCTGGGCGCCGGGACGCGATGTCTGGTATCACGACGAAGTCGCGACGGCTAAGTCTGATTGCAAGCCGGAGAAGATGAAGGCGGAGGATCCGCTGTTCATCCTCTACACGTCGGGCTCGACCGGCAAGCCGAAAGGCGTGCTGCACACCACCGCCGGCTACCTCGTCTATGTGTCGATGACGCACCAATATGTCTTCGACTATCATGACGGCGACATCTATTGGTGCACCGCAGATGTCGGCTGGGTGACCGGCCACAGCTACATCGTCTACGGGCCGCTCGCCAACGGCGCCACCACGCTGATGTTCGAAGGCGTGCCGAACTACCCCTCTCAGTCGCGCTTCTGGGAAGTCATCGACAAGCACAAGGTCAACATCTTCTACACCGCGCCGACGGCGCTGCGCGCGCTAATGGGTGCCGGCGACGCGCATGTGAAGAAGACCTCTCGCAAGTCGCTGCGCGTGCTGGGCTCGGTCGGCGAGCCGATCAACCCGGAAGCATGGGAGTGGTATTTCAACGTCGTCGGCGACGGCAGGGTCCCGATCGTCGATACATGGTGGCAGACCGAGACCGGCGGCATCCTGATCACGCCGCTGCCGGGCGCCACCGACCTCAAGGCGGGTTCGGCGACACGGCCCTTCTTCGGCATCAAGCCGCAGCTGGTCGATAGCGAGGGCAAGGTGGTGGACGGTGCGGCCGACGGCAACCTCTGCATCACCGATTCCTGGCCCGGCCAGATGCGCACCGTCTATGGCGATCACGACCGTTTCGTGCAGACCTATTTCTCCGCCTACAAAGGAAAATACTTCACCGGTGACGGCTGCCGCCGCGACGCCGATGGCTACTACTGGATCACCGGCCGCGTCGACGACGTCATCAACGTCTCCGGCCACCGCATGGGCACGGCCGAGGTCGAATCGGCCCTGGTCAGCCATGACAAGGTTTCCGAGGCCGCCGTCGTCGGCTATCCCCATGATATCAAGGGGCAAGGCATCTATTGCTACGTCACCCTGATGGCCGGCGGGCAGCCGAGCGAGGATCTGCGCAAGGAGCTTGTCGCCCATGTCCGCAAGGAGATCGGCGCCATCGCCACGCCTGACAAGATCCAGTTCGCGCCGGGCCTGCCCAAGACGCGTTCGGGCAAGATCATGCGCCGCATCCTGCGCAAGATCGCCGAGGATGATTTTTCCGCACTCGGCGACACCTCGACGCTTGCCGATCCGGCCGTGGTCGACGACCTCGTTGCCAACAGGCAGAACAAGAAGGGCTGATGCGGGAAGACGCGGTATTGGGCACCGTCACTCAGTTGTGGCGCTATCCGGCAAGTTCGCTCGCCGGCGAGCGCCGGGACACCATACTGGTTGGACCGGCTGGGATCGAGGGCGACCGCCTGTTCGGCCTTGTCGATGCTTCGGACAATGAGATCGCCCGGCCGGATCGCGACGTGAAATGGCACAAGGTGCCGCGCATCCGCACCCGGCTGAGCCGCGACAGCGAACTGGAAATCGCCGTCCCCGATGGCGACTGGCTCGCCGCCCCCGGCGCCGAATGCGACCGCGTCGTGTCGGCCTATCTCGGCTTCGGCGCCTCGATCCGGCCGTTCCACGGGGAGAACGCGGCCGGCTATGCCGGGCCGCTGACCGAGGAGCGCTACCGCAAGGCGCCGATCCATCTCCTGACCACCGCCTCGCTAGCACGGCTGGAGGCGCTCCATCCGGAGGGGGTCGCCGATCCGCGCCGCTTCCGTCCCAACATCGTCGTCGACATGGCTCCGGTCGACGGCTCGTTTCCTGAAACCGAATGGATCGGCAAGAAGCTCGCCATCGGCGACCTCGTCCTGACCATCTCGGAGCCGTGCCGCCGCTGCGGCTTCACCATCATCGCCCAGGATGGTTTCGACCATGACCCCGCCATCCTGCGCAATCTGGTCCGCCACAACGCCCACAATCTCGGCGTCTACTGCACCGTCGACCGGCCCGGTCGTGTCGAGACCGGCGCGCCGATGCGGTTCGTCTGACCTTCCGGCCCAAGCCTATCGATAAAGATCCGCCCGCGTCGGTGGCAGGCCGCTCGGGCCTCGCGCGCGTTTGGTGGCGACAGTCTGGAATATCTGCGCCGAGGCGCGTTCGAAGGTGATGGAGCAGCCGCTCAGGTAAAGCAGCCACAGCCGCGCCTTGGCTTCGCCGACCTCGGCGATCGCCTCGTCGAACCGCGCCTGCAGACGCTCGGCCCACAGCCTGCAGGTGCGGGCATAGTGCTCGCGCAAATTCTCGACGTCATAGACGAGGAAGCCGTGTGCTTCGAGATTGCCTGATGTCATGCCGATCGTGTCGAGTTCGCCACCCGGGAAGATGTATTTGATCAGCGCCTTGTATTCCGGCCCCTTGCGCAGGGTCTTCTTGACGTCGCCCTTGCTGCGCCTTGTGATGGCGTGATGCAGATAGATGCCGCCCGGTTTCAGCAGCCGGTGGACAGCGGAGAAATAAGCGGCATGGTTTGCCAGGCCCAGATGCTCGAACATGCCGATGGACGATATCTTGTCGAAGGTGCCGGTGAGCTCCGCATAGGACTTTATCTCGATGGTGATTTTGTCCTCCAGACCCTCGGCGCGAATGCGCTCGCGCGCTAGTGAGGTCTGGGCTTGCGACAGCGAGACGCCGTGTCCGACGACACCATAGTTTTTCGCGGCGTGGATCAGCATCGCGCCCCAGCCGCAGCCGATGTCGAGCAATCTTTCGCCGGGCTTCAGCCGAAGCTTGCGGCAGATATGGTCGAGCTTGTCGACCTGCGCTTCGTCGATGCCGTTTGCGAAATCCTGGAAATACCCGCAGCTATAGACCATGCGCTCGTCGAGAAAGAGCCCGTAAAAGGCGTTCGAGATATCATAGTGATGCTGGATCGCCTCCTTGCTGGAGCCGCTGACGAACGGGTTGCGCCCGGCGAGATCAACTCGCGACGCCATCTGCTTTCTCGAAAACAGCACCGCCGGCAAGTCACGCAGAAGCGCCCGTTTCGGCAATGCCTTCAGCTTCGACCGCAGCTTGCCCGTCGAAGGCAGGGCATAGAAATCGAACAGCGATCCGTCCTCGATGTCGACGGCCTTGGATATCCACATCTCGATAAGGGTCGACAGGGACGGTCGGCGAACGATCTGCCAGACAATGTCGTGGTCGTTGATGACCAGCACGGGGCCGGTGGCGGGGCCGATCCGCTCGCCGGTCCACAGCCTGATCGCGAAGCCGGGCTTGATCGCCTCGACTACCGTTCGAACGATGCGCGCAGCTCTTTCGGTGGCGTCCATGCCCTTCCCCGCGGTCGATGACGCGATGTTGTCCTTTTGGGCCGCGGATCGCAAGCACGTCACGCTTTTTCCACCCGGCATCTTGTCATTTGCTGCAACGCACCCCATCATGAGTGTGTGTTCAACAAATCGAAAGGAGGTGATCCGATGTCGAGTGATTTCGTTTTCCAGAACGTGGGCTCAGCGGATTGCACTTTCGGGAAGCAGTCTTCCCGTTAAGGCGCGAGATGCGCGGTCGGTGACGTAAGCGTCACCACCATTGAGCCGCGCCATGGACGGAAACACGGAAGGCCGCCGGCTTCGAAAGAAGCGGCGGCCTTTTCCTTTTTACGGTCTATTGGGTCAGTACGACCTTTTCGGTGTTGCGGATGATTTCCTGAAAGGCATTATCCAATTCCAGCCCGGTGGACACCTCGAAATAATGTCTCTCGGCGGCGGAGGCGTCTTTCGAAGAACAATCCTTTAGCACCGCCTTTGCCTGATCCCTCTCGGTTGCCGACATATCCTTTTCGTTGAGGTCGAAGCCGATGGTGAAAATCTCGATGTCGTCATTTTTCATATTGTCGCACAGCGTTTCAGCATTGCCGCGCGCAAGATTGCCCTGGCTGTTGTATCTCCCAGCAACACCCGCGAAGGCGGTATTGAACTGGCCATCGGTCATCAGGATCGCAACCTTGGCGACCTTCTTCGCATCGGCGTTCGAAGCGCCGTTGCCGAGACCGGCATTCTCGATCGCAGCGCGCCATTGCGGCGACAGCATGTAATAGGTCCACTGAATGGCGATCGCGCCGGCCGTATAACCATCGGCCTGGAAGTCGTCGATCGAATCAAGCAATGCCTCCGAATCCGCGGTCAGCGGGATCACTTGCGCGTCAGGACACTTGTTCATTCCCTGGTCGCTGAGATGATCGTCCCGATTCACCAGGGCATAATATTTCTTGCCGTTCCTGTCTGTGCGAACCGTGTCAGGGCCATCGGCGCTCAAGTCGGCATCGCCGTTCTTATTCTTGCGCTCTGTGGCGCAATTATCCGGGTGTGGCATGGCCGCCCCAACTATGGAGACGTAGTCGCTGAAGGTCGGCAGCAGATTTTTGCCCGTCTTGGCAACGAGAAGCGAACTGCCGGCGACGGGTGGCAGTTCGGAACTCCCTTGCTTCTCGGCATAGACGTTTTCGGCCAGTTTTCCGGCGTTCACGCCAGATGCGTAGGGCACAATCGCGACACGGACGCGGGGGTTCTTCGGGTCTTGGTTCTCGAGCATCGTCTTGACGGCGTTCGTCGCAGCGACTTTCAGATCGCCGATCTTGTTGACGTTGCCCCGCTTGGCCATCGATCCCGTTATGTCGAGCATCATGGCCACCTCTATCTGCTTGTCGGAATAGAGCGCTTTGGTGGAAGCGCCGACGCGCTGCATGTCACCGGTGCTGAACAACGGGAAATAGAGGCCGACATCGACGTGGGCATCCGCCTGGACCGTGTTGGCGGTCCTGTCGACGATCAGCTTGTCGAGCACGATCTGGCCAGCGTGCAGAATGCCCCCCGTGCCGTTGGCGTCGAGAAAGGCCTGCACGGATTTGTTTGCGTCGGCCTCCTTGATGGCGCCGGTGGTCAGGTCACGTGCCGTCGATGTCACTGCCGCGTCGAGCACGCCCTGCAGGCTCGATCTGGCGTTGTAGAGCTGCGTGATATTGACCGAGAAGCCTGCGGCCAGCGCCAAGACCGAGGCAGCAAAGCCGAACAGGACCGCGAAATTTCCACTGCGGTCTCTGGCGAAGCCGCCGACCGCGTGAACAAGACCCCCGTAATTCCGCATCCAACAGCCTCCACTTGCCTCGGCCTCGTCGCCGCATCGGGGGCAATGCAGGATTCCAGCCGGAACGGGAGGCGACCCGATCCGCGATCGGGAATTCACCAGCAGAACATTGCTTTCATTGGATTTTCACGGGGTAAGGAGGTGAACGGTCGGTAAACGTCAGCGTGTATCCGCGCGCACCTTTACCGGACGCTTACCATGCCCAGACCGAAGTGCTGGTCCGGTGTCTGGCGACGTCTTGTTGCGGCACAGCATCTCTGTCCCGAAGCGGGCCAACTGTCCCAGGATTGCGAAGCATGTCGAGGCACAAACCCGGCCAGGTGTGTTGAGATTCAGGTCAGGCCAAACCATTTGCAGCCCGGCCTCACCTGAATATCAACGCAGCTAGGCCAGCATCCGCGCGCTGACCGTCCTGTCGATGCCGTGATAGGGTGGATTGAACAGCCTGCCTTCCTGTTCGTAGGTCCATACCTTGAACAAGCTCAGCCGGTGCGGGCCGAAACTGTGCAGCAAGGGAACGTCGGTGGCGTCGCGGCCGCGCGCAATGACAACGCGACCGGTCCTCGGCCGGTTGTGGCGCGGGTCGAACGTATACCACTTGCCGTCCAGGAAGGCTTCCATCCAGGCCGAGAAATCCATCGGCGCGGGATCCGCCGGCACGCCAATATCGCCGAGGTAGCCGTTCACGTAGCGCGCCGGAATGTTCATGCAGCGGCAGAGCGTGATCGCCAGATGGGCAAAGTCTCGGCACACCCCGACACGTTCCTCGTGCGCTTGCGCGGCGGTGCGGGTCGAACGGGCATAGCCGTAGCCGAAGGACAGGCGGTTATGGACATAGTCGACGATCGCCTGCACCCGCGCCCAGCCGGAAGGAAGATGGCCGAAGAGCTGCCAGGCAAGGTTACTCAGATGATCCGTCTCGCAATAGCGGCTGCCCAGGAGATAGAACAGCACCTCGTCGGGCAGCTCGGCGACGGGCATTTCCCGGGCCAGCGTATTGACCTCATCCGTCTCGCCGCTGTCCTCCACGACCGCGTCATAAAGGATGCGAAAGCCGCCGGCCGGCGCCGTGAAGCGGCGGCAGGCATTGCCGTGCAGGTCATGATAGAGTCTGGTCGGCACCGAAGGCGAGGTCAGGACACGCGTCTGCCGCTTGATGTCGGCCTGCCTGTCCTTGTGAATCTCGAGCAGCGAAATCACCGGAGTGGCCTCGGCGCATTCGATGGCAATCTCATAGCCGAGGCGTATCAGCATGGGCGTCGTCCCTTGGTTCGCGTGGTGGGAATTGTACGTTTGAAACGTTGCAAGGTGACGGTGGTTCCCTGGATCGCGCCCCAAATGCGCTCGCGCGCCTTTCCCCAAATGCGCTCGCGCGCCTTTCCATGTCAGCGCCTTGGCGTTACGGTTGCGTCCTCCCTCGACCCCTCCCCCGCACTTCAAGGAAAATCATGTTTGCTGGCAGAAAATTCGCCGCCTTCCTCTTCGATATGGACGGCACGCTCATCAATTCCATCGCCTCGGCGGAGCGGGTCTGGGGCGATTGGGCGCGGCGCCACGGCCTCGATGTCGCGGCCTTCCTGCCGACGATCCACGGCGTACGGGCGATCGAGACCATCACCGCCCTGGCGCTTCCGGGCGTCGACCCGAGACACGAAGCGGATCTGCTGCTGAAGGCCGAGGCCGACGATCTCGACGGCATCGTCCAGATCGCCGGCGCCGTGGCATTCCTCAATTCCCTGCCGCCGGAGCGCTGGGCGATCGTAACCTCGGCGCCACGCTCGTTGGCGCTTGCACGCATGAAGGTCGCCGGCATTCCCGTCCCCGCGGTCCTCGTCGCGGCGGAGGACGTTTCCCGCGGCAAGCCGGCGCCAGATTGCTTCCAGCTCGGCGCAAGACGCCTTGGCTTCGACGCGCGCGATTGCCTGGTGTTCGAGGACGCCCCGGCCGGCATCGCGGCGGCGGAGGCGGCGGGCGCTTCGGTCATGGTGATCAACGCCACGCACCAGCACCCCCTGGCAACACAGCACGCCGCGATATCAGGTTATGACGCAATCGGCATCACCGTCGACGAGCGAGGCTGGGTTGCGCTCGAGCCGCAGCGCAACGCTGCTTGAGATCAGTCGCTAGAAATCACTGGTCAGGCCTTTGACCTCCCAGTCACCATAGCGGCCGGGCTCCTTGCCGCCACGGCCGCCGATCTCCCGCGGAAGTGCTGCTTCCTTGCGGCGGTAGTCCTGCCGCCTTGCCTCGGCTTCCTGCAGCGCGCGGCGGGCGGCGGGCGTCAGCTCCCGTGGCGGCGTGCCATCGTCCGGGCCGGGCGGCGTTTTACTGGTTTCGTCGTTCATGCGATATTTCCAGTGGATTGAAACGGGAACGGGCGTTTCCCATCATATAGCGATGACCTCACGAGGATCGAGCCTTTTTCACCACCATCCGGACAGGAGCAGACGATGAACACCATTCGCACCGCCATGCTTCTCGCCGCCATGACGGCGCTGTTCATGGGCGTCGGTTTTTTGATCGGCGGTTCGGGCGGCATGATGATCGCGTTGGTCATTGCCGCCGGCACCAATTTGTTCAGCTACTGGAACGCCGACAAGATGGTGCTGTCGATGAATCGCGCCGTCGAGGTCGACGAGAAAAACGCGCCGGAATATTACGCCATCGTCCAGGCGCTGGCCAAACAGGCCGGCCTGCCGATGCCCAGGACCTATCTGATCGACAATCCGCAACCGAATGCCTTTGCCACCGGCCGCAATCCGCAGAACGCGGCGGTCGCCGCCTCCACCGGCCTGCTGCAGCGGCTGACCCATGAGGAGGTCGCCGCCGTGATGGCGCATGAGCTCGCCCACGTCCAGCACCGCGACACGCTGACCATGACCATCGTCGCCACCTTTGCCGGCGCCATCTCGATGCTCGGCAATTTCGCCTTTTTCCTCGGCGGCAGCCGCGAAAACAACAATCCGTTCGGCTTTGTCGGCGTGCTGGCGGCGATGATCGTGGCGCCCTTCGCCGCCATGATCGTGCAGATGGCGGTCAGCCGTACTCGCGAGTACGAGGCCGACCGGCGCGGCGCCGAAATCTGTGGACACCCGCTGTGGCTGGCCTCCGCGCTTGACAAGATCGCCCGCGGGGCCGAACGCATTCCCAATCCCGATGCCGAGCGCAATCCGGCGATGGCGCATCTCTTCATCATCAACCCCCTGCATGGCGAGCGCATGGACAGTCTGTTCTCCACCCATCCGAGCACCGACAACCGCATCGCCGCGCTGCAGGCGATGGCACAGCGGATGGGCGAAGGCGCTCCGCCAGCCACGCAGCGCCAAGCGCCGATGTCAACGCAGGCTGACGAGCCGGAGATGACCGGACCGTGGGGCAAGCCAACCGCGCCAGAACGGGCGACCGGGCCGGCCAGCCCAAAATCCAATCCGTGGGGTCGCAATCCGACCGGGCCCAAGGGCCGGTGGTCGTGAGCGTCGCGGGCAGGGCACCTCGACGCACGGTTTCAGGCGATCAGGATCACAATGCCGGCGGCGAATTCGTTGCCGGCCTTGCCGCGCGCAAGGCGGCGGCGCGACTGCTGGCCGCCGTCATCGACGCCCGCACACCGCTCGACGGCCTGACCGATCACGAGAACGGCCATCCGCAATACAAGGCGCTTGATCTGCGCGACCGTGGCCTGGTCCGCGCCATACTGGTCACCGCGCTGCGCTACCGCATGACCGTAGCGGGGCTCCTGGCGCGGCGCCTGGAAAAGCCGCTGCCGCCCAACGCGACCGCCTTGTCGCATATCCTGCATGTGGCGGCGGCGCAGATCCTGTTCCTCGATATTCCCGACAGCGCCGCCGTCGACCTCGCGGTGACCCACGCCAAGTCCGATCCTCGCACGCAGCGCTTTTCCGGCCTGGTCAACGGTGTGCTGCGCACGCTCGCGCGGGCCAAGGAATCCGAGCTTCCGGCCGCGCTTGCCGCCACCGACGAAGCGCCGAAATGGTTTTCCGACCAGCTGAAGGCCGCCTATGGCGCCGAAAAGGCCCGGCAGATCCTGGCTGCCCACCGCCACGAGGCGCCGGTTGATTTCTCGGTCAAGGCCGATCCCGAACTCTGGGCCGAAAAGCTTGGCGGCATTGTCCTGCCGACGGGCACGGTTCGGGTGGAGAAGCTTGCCGGCGCCGTCACCGAATTGCCGGGCTTCGCGGGGGGTGCATGGTGGGTCCAGGACGCGGCGGCCAGCTTGCCGGCAAGACTGTTCGGCGATGTCAGCGGATTGCGCGTCGCCGATCTCTGCGCCGCGCCCGGCGGCAAGACCGCGCAGCTCATTCTCGCCGGTGCCAAGGTCACCGCCGTCGACACTTCGAAGAACCGGCTGGCGCGGTTGACGCAGAACCTTGCGCGCCTCGGCCTCTCCGCCGAAATCGTCCAGGCCGATCTGCTCAAATACGAGCCGGCGGAGTTGTTCGACGCCGTGCTTCTCGACGCGCCATGTTCCTCGACCGGTACCGTTCGGCGACATCCCGACGTGCCGTGGACCAAGACGGCGGCGGACGTCGAAAAACTCGCCGACCTGCAACGCAGGCTGCTCGCCCGCGCCGTGATGCTGGTCAGGCCCGGCGGCCGGATCGTCTTTTCCAATTGTTCGCTCGATCCGCGGGAAGGCGAGGAACTCTACCGCGCCTTCCTGGTCGACAATCCGGGGGTGACCACCGATCCGATCCGGCCGGGTGAATTTGCCTGTCTCGACCCGTTCCTCACATCCGATGGCGCGCTGCGCACCACGCCCGCCGACATGGTGCTGGGCGCACCCGCGATTTCCGGCCTCGACGGCTTCTACGCGGCCCGCATGCGGCGTGCCGGCTAAAGCAATCCCAGGAAAAGCGTGTAACGGTTTTCCGTCCGGAATTGCGTGAAGACAAAGAGCTAGAGCGGGCGGCGATTCCATCGAACGCTGAACGCTCTAAAGCATGTCATCAAGGCTCCAATGATTGCCCCAGCGGGCATCGATTTCGTCGTCGACATTCTGGTAGCGGATATCCGTCGACAGCCGGATCAGCCCATCGAGGCTCTGGTTGGTCGTCGAGGCATGGATCATGTAGGGCGAGTGAAGGACGATGTCGCCCGCTTCGAAATCCGCCATCAGCCAGCGCGTGTCGAACCGCTCCGCCATATCGGGCAGGTCCTTCGACACCCAGCCGCCCTCACTCATGTTGCGATTATAGGCACTGATGCGCTCCTGCGGACTGAGAGCGGAATTGTCCTTGTTGAACTGTCTCTCCAGGGCGACGCCGACGGCGTGTGATCCCTCCAGGTAGACCAGGCCGCCCATGTCGATGGTCGCGTCGCCGATCGGTATCCAGGTCGTCACCACCCGGTTGGTGCCGCCGCGCAGATAAACGAGATCGTAATGCGCCGGCGTCGCGGTGGCCGTTCCAGGCAAGGTGAAGCGCATGATCTTGCGTTTGTGCAGATAGGATAGGCCGCCCACGAAACCATCCATCAAGCGCGACAGGCGCGGCTGCGCGCAAAAGCCTTCATAACCGGTTGACCGGACCACCGACATCAGCCGGCGCTCGGCGAGCTGACGGTCGATGGCACGATCCGAAGCGATGCCGAGCGAGGGATCCGTCCCGGGTTCCAAAAGCCCGCTCTCGGCAAGATGGGAAAGCACCCAGCCACGAAAATCGGTCACTTCCCTGCGGGGCAGAAGGCCCTTCAGCCAGACATAGCCTTGGGTCGCATAAAGATGCCGGATGGCTTCAATGCCGACGGACGGGTCGGTCGCGGAAAGGTATCCGAGCCTGTTCGGCATTGTCGACAGCAGCTTGCCGTCAGCTGTGAGGGCAACCGGCGGGGTGTCCGGAAATGCCTGCTCATCCGTTGATACCGACATTTCAATCACCTGGATCGGTTCGACCTTGGCCGGAGAATATCTTATCATTCGGCCCCCTTCCTATGGATAGGAAACCGACCTCCATTTGCTCACGCCGTTTCAGCCGCGCATCCTGTTCGCGAGGCAATTGCGGCGGCTACCGATTCGATCGAACGGTCGCGACGAGGGTCTATATCGGCGATGCCTTCCGCGTTCCGCGGCCCTTTCGGGACCGCGAAAACTGTTGGCCCAGCGCGTTTGGCCGCCGCCGCAAGAAGACATAAGTCGCAGGAAAACCGGCTGTATGGCCCGGAAAAGACGTGACTTTTTTAGGGGCGACCCGGCCACGGCCCCGTTGCGCGCCTTACCGAGGCGAAATCCGCCTTCGCATAAGTTCTTGAATCATATAAGCTTGTGCTTGGGATAGAGGACGACCAGGAGGGGTTTTGGCACTTGCTGCCGGCAACACGACGCGTCTGTGGACGCTGGTCGCGAAGGAGTTCTGGCGCAAGACGCGCCGGCGCCTGCGCGCCGGGCCGATCTATCGCTGGCGCTATTCGGGCCGCACGCCCGAACGTGTCCTGATCGCACCGCCGGACCTGCGCCTCGCCGATCCGCAGATCGCGCTCGAGATCTACTACGGCCGTTATCCCCTGTCCGGCCACCTGGTCGAGACCGGCGGCAAATCCCCTTTCCAGATTAATGTCCCCAATCACGGTTGGCAGAAAACGCTGCATGGCTTCCGCTGGCTGCGCCATATGCGCGCCGCCGGCACCGAGCTTGCCGCCGCCAACGCCCGTGCCCTGGTTTCGGACTGGATCGCCATGCATGGCAATCATATTTCGGGCGTTGCCTGGGAGCCAGGCACGACCGCCAAACGCATCATTGCCTGGCTGCAGCACTCCTCCATCGTGCTGCAGGGTGCCGAGTTCCCCTTCTACCGCGCTTTCCTGAAATCGCTGGCCATGCAGATCCGCTATCTCAGGTCGATGGCGCGCGAAATGCCCGACGGCAAGGACCGGCTGCGCGCCCGCATCGCGCTGGCCTTCGCGGCGCTGTCCCTGCCGGCGCCGGCCTCGGCGCTGCGCGGCGCCACCCGCAACCTCGCCGGGGAACTCAATCGCCAGATCCTTGCCGACGGCGGTCACATCTCGCGCAATCCAATGGCGGTGCTGGAAATCCTCGCCGACCTCCTGCCGCTGCGCCAGACCTATGCCAACCAGGCCGAAGCGCCGCCGCAGGCGCTGATCGGCGCCATCGACCGCATGCTGCCGGCACTGCGTTTCTTCCGCCACCAGGACGGCAGCCTCGCCCGATTCAACGGCATGGGCGCCACCATCCATGACCGCATCGCCACCATCCTGCGCCATGACGACACCGCCGGCGCACCGCTGCTGCATGCACCGCATTCGGGCTATGAGCGGCTGGCGATGGGCGGCACCACCGTCATCGCCGATACCGGCCTGCCGCCACCGGTCGACGTGTCCAATGCAGCGCATGCCGGCTGCCTTGCCTTTGAACTGTCGTCGGGCCGCCAGCACTACATCGTCAATGCCGGCATCGACACCTACGGCGCCGCCGAGTTCCGGCCGCTGGCCCGCGCCACCGCCGCCCATTCGACCGCCACCATCAACGACACGTCTTCGGCGCGTTTCACCCACGCGCTGCGGGTAAACGATCAGTTGGGTTCACCGTTGATCGGCGGCCCGCAGCAAGTGCAGTGCAAGCGCATCGACCAGAAGGGCGTCCACGGCTTCGTCGCCCGCCATGACGGCTATCTCCAGCGTTTCGGCTTCCTGCATGAGCGCGAGTTGAAACTCTCCTCGGACGGCAATGTGCTGGCGGGCCGGGACCGGTTCCAGCGGCCGGGCAGCACAGCGATCCGCAACAATGGCCGCGATTTCATCACCGTGCGCTTTCACATCCACCCCGACATCAATCTGCTGCAGGACGAGCAGGAGCGGCTGGTCCTGACCGGCGATCAGGCCGATACCTGGGTGTTCACCTCCAGCGAAGTGGTGCCCGAAGTTGAGGAATCGATCTATTTCGCCGGTCTTGGCGGTCCGCGCCGCAGCCGCCAGATCGTGCTCGCCTTCAAGGCGTCCGAAATTGCCGACGTCCACTGGCAGCTGACCCGCACAAAGATCGCCGGTTATTCCGAAAACAATTGAGCTTGCGGCGGCAATGGCATGCCGCGAAAAGCCAACGCTTGATTTCCGAGCCTCATGTGCTACGGCGCGGGCACGCTCCTCCAGACATGAAAGGCCGCCAGCCATGGCCGTTCCTGCCAAGAACATTCCCGCCCCGGACCTCGTTCCGGTCCGCCGTGCGCTGCTCTCCGTCTTCGACAAGACGGGCTTGATAGACTTTGCCAGGGCACTGGCCGCGGCCGGCGTCGAGCTGGTCTCCACCGGCGGCACGGCAAAAGCGATCGCCGAGGCCGGCATGGCGGTGCGCGACGTCTCCGAGCTCACCGGCTTCCCCGAGATCATGGATGGCCGCGTCAAGACGCTGCACCCGTCCGTGCATGGCGCGCTGCTTGGTGTGCGCGACGACCCCGAGCACGCATTGGCGATGCGCAAATACGGCATCGAGCCGATCGATCTCGTCGTCTCCAATCTTTACCCGTTCGAGGAAGTCCGCCGCTCCGGCGCCGACTACGCGGCGATCGTCGAGAACATTGACATTGGCGGCCCGGCGATGATCCGCGCGTCGGCCAAGAACCACGCCTATGTCGCCATCGTCACCGATCCCGGCGATTACGCCGCTGTGCTCAACGCGCTGGAGATGAACATCGGCTCTCTGTCGTTGGATTTCCGCAAGAAACTGGCCGCGAAGGCCTTCGCCCGCACCGCCACCTACGATGCGGCGATCTCGGGCTGGTTCGCCGAGGCGCTGGAAATCGAGCATCCAACCTGGCGCGCTTTTGGCGGCAGGCTGGCCGAGGTGATGCGCTACGGCGAGAACCCGCACCAGGGCGCCGGCTTCTACGTCAATGGCGACAAACGGCCGGGCGTCGCCACGGCGCGGCAGTTGCAGGGCAAGCAGCTATCCTACAACAACATCAACGACACCGACGCCGCCTTCGAACTGGCCGGCGAATTCGATCCGAACCGCTCGGCCGCCGTCGCCATCATCAAGCACGCCAATCCGTGCGGCGTAGCCGAAGGCACATCGCTGAAAGCGGCCTACGCCAAGGCGCTCGCCTGCGACCCGGTCTCGGCCTTCGGCGGCATCGTCGCCTTGAACCGCACCCTTGACGCCGAGGCGGCCGAGGAAATCGTGAAAACCTTCACCGAGGTGATCATCGCGCCCGACGCCACCGACGAGGCCGCGGCAATCATAGCTGCCAAGAAGAATTTGCGCCTGCTGGTCACCAGCGGCCTGCCGGACCCGCGCACGGCCGGCACGACGGTCAAGTCGGTTTCAGGCGGCCTGCTGGTCCAAGGCCGCGACAATGCCGTGGTCGACGACCTCGACCTGAAGGTGGTGACGAAGCGCGCGCCGACGCCGGCTGAAATGGCCGATCTCAAATTCGCCTTCCGCGTCGCCAAGCACGTCAAGTCGAACGCCGTAGTCTACGCCAAGGACGGCGCCACGGTCGGCATCGGCGCCGGCCAGATGAGCCGGGTCGATTCTTCGCGCATCGCCGCGCGCAAGGCGATCGACGCAGCGGAGACGGCAGGCATGGCCGAGCCGTTGACCAAGGGCTCGGTGGTCGCTTCGGATGCCTTCTTCCCCTTCGCCGACGGCCTGCTGTCGGCCATCGAAGCCGGTGCCACCGCCGTGATCCAGCCGGGCGGTTCGATGCGCGACGACGATGTCATCGCCGCCGCCGACGAACACGGCATCGCCATGGTCTTCACCGGCGTGCGGCATTTCCGGCACTAACCTGCCGCTCGGCGGCCAGTGGGGCGAATTATCGAAGCATCTACTCCGGCCGATCCGCCGGATATGGCGTGCGAACCAGGATCGCCATGCCGATGGCCAGGAACAAAATAATCGCCGCCATGCCAAGCCGGGCCGAGCCGCTGGTGGCGGTAATCGTCGCCACCATGAACGGCGCCAGGAAACTGGTCGCCCGACCGGCCAGCGCATAGATGCCGAAATAGCGACCGGATTCGGCTGCGGTCACGCTGCGCGCCATGTAGGAGCGCGACGAGGCCTGCACCGGCCCGAAGGCCAGGCCGATCAGCAGGCCGTACATGATGTAGGCCTTTTCGGCCGCCGTACCGAACAGGCCGCCTGAATCGGAGGTCGAAAGCTGGATCAGGCCGAGCAGCGTGAATCCAGGCCCGGTCGAGACCACGCCGATAGTGGCGATGGACAGCATGACCAGCGAAATCATCACCACCGCCTTGGAGCCCAGCGCGGTGTCCAGGCGGGCGGCGACCCAGCAGCCGAAGATGGCGACGATATTGAGGATGATGCCGAACATCCCGATCTCGGTGATCGACCAGTGGAACATGCCCGCCGCGAAGGTGCCGCCCAGCGCCAGCAAGGCATTGACGCCATCCTGGTAGATCATGCGGGCGACGAGAAAGCGGAAGATGCCGCCGCGCTTGCGCACCTCGGCCAGCGTCGATTTCAGCTCCGACAGGCCCTCGCGCACCGCCGGCCCGATCGGGATGCCCTTGATGGCGTCGGGCGTAAAGAAAAACATCGGCAGGATGAACAGGAAATACCAGCCGGCCGACAGCGGCCCTGTGGCGCGAGCATCCTCGCCCAGCTGCGGATCGAGCCCGAACAGCGGGGTGATGCCGATGATCGTCTTGCCGGTCTCCGGCGAGCCGGCCAGGCAGGTGACGACGAAGATCAGTGCGATCATGCCGCCGAGATAACCGAGGCCCCAGGCCACGTTGGAGATGCGGCCGATCTCGCTCTTCGGGACCAGCCGCGGCATCATGGAATCGTTGAAGACAGTGGAGAACTCCGCTGCCACCGAGGCCAGCGAGAAGAGCGCCACGACCAAGAACAGGTTGGAACCCGGCGCGGCGAACCAGAGCAAGGTGAGACTGGTGATCTTGATCGCCGCGAAAAACGCGATCCACGGCTTGCGCGGCCCGGTCTGGTCGGCGATCGATCCGAGGATCGGCGATAGCACCGCGATGACCAGCCCGGCTGCGGCGATGCCATAACCCCAGACGGCCTGGCCAGTGGTTGGATCGCCCGCCATGCGCGAAACGAAATAGGGGCCGAAGATGAAGGTGGTGACGACCGTGAAGAACGGCTGCGCCGCCCAGTCGAAGAACATCCAACCCCAGATGCCGCGCCCGGATGCCCGCTGCACTGTCTCTACCGCCATAGTGATTCCCCCGGCGTCCGCTCCGCCCATTTCGGGCGCCATGTCTGCATGTTTCGAATGATCATGCAAACGGACAACCGCTGGCTCACATGCCCGTCAGATCGCTCATCAGCCCCGATGCAACCGACAGCCGCGACACGGTGATGTCGCCGCCCTCCGTCAACGCCTGCAGCCGTTCGCGGATGCGCGCCACCCGCTCGCCACCAGCTTCGAGCCAGGCCGCCACCGGATCGGCCGCCTCGGCATGGCCGGTAAGCGCGGCGATAGCGATACCGCGCCGCGCCGCGCCGATCGTGTCGGTGGCGCGGGACAGAGCGAGCTGGTCATAATAGTCCGATGGCGTGATCGAGCGCGCGGCATCCTCGACGCGCGGGATGCGGAAGGCATCGCTGACGGCGAAGAACGCCTTGGCCGCCGCGACGATATCGGCGCCGGCGATGCGGGCCGTCAGCGCGACGTCGGGGATGAGTTCCGCCGCCTCGCTCATCGCCAGCTGCTCGGCCAGCTTTTCCGGTGCGCCCGCCTTGAACAGCGCGTGCCGCTTCTCCTCGATCCGCTCGCGCGAAAAAGCCGGCAGCAGCGAAACGAGCTTGGGCTCCAGCGCCTTGCGCGCATCCTGCAGTTCGGCGATGCGCTGGCCGAGCGGTGCCGTGCCGGCATCGTTCTTCAGATACCAGCCGCTGCTCATGTAGATAAGCCGGCTCACCATCTGATAGAGATCGAGTTGCACCTGGCCGTCGATCTGGTTGTCGAGCGCGTCGATCTCGCGATAGAGCGCGGGCAGCGCAAAGCCATCGCGCACCACGGCGAAGGTGCGCACCACATCTGCTGCGGTTCGCCCCGTCGCCTCCTGCAGCCGGTTGACGAAGGACGGCCCGCCGCGATTGACCAGATCGTTGGCGACGACACGCGCGATGATCTCGCGGCGCAACCGGTGGCCATGGATCTCGGAAGCGTATTTCTTCGCCATCCGGTCCGGGAAATAACCCATCAGGTCGCGGTCGAAATGCGCATCGTCAGGCACGTCGCTGGCGACGATGTCGGAAAACAGCACGATCTTGGCATAGGCGAGCAGCACGCCGAGCTCGGCCCGGGTCAACGGCTCGCCGCGCGCCTCGCGCTCGGCAAGCGCTGCCGGCGACGGCAGTGTTTCCACGACACGATCGAGCAGGCCACGTGCTTCCAGCGCCGTCATGAAGCGGCTCTGATGCGCAATGTCGGCGAGGCCGCGCTTGCGGGCGATCGAAAGCGCCAGCGTCTGCTGGTAGTTGTTGGACAGCACCAGCCCGCCGACCTCGTCGGTCATCTCGGCCAGCAGCTTGTTGCGCGCCGGCCGCGTCAGCGATCCCTTGCGCATTGCCGACGCCAGAGCGATCTTGATGTTGACCTCGACGTCGGAGCAGTTGACGCCGCCCGAATTGTCGATCGCGTCGGAGTTGCAGCGGCCGCCATTCATGCCGAACTCGATGCGCGCCCGCTGCGTCACACCCAGGTTGGCGCCCTCGCCGATCACCTTGGCGCGCACGTCGAGCGCCGTGATGCGGATGGCGTCGTTGGCACGGTCGCCGACCTCGGCATTGGTCTCGGTCGATGCCCTGAGATACGTGCCGATGCCGCCGAACCACAAGAGGTCGACCGGCGCCTTGAGAATGGCGGTCATGATCTCGACCGGCGCGGCGGTCGTCTTGGCAAGTCCGATCGCCGCCGCCGCGGCAGCCGGCAAGGTGATCGATTTCTGGCTGCGCGAAACGATGACGCCGCCATCCGACAGCTTGGTCTTGTCATAGTCCTGCCAGCTCGAACGCGGCAGCGCGAACATGCGCTCGCGCTCTGCCATCGAGGCCGCCATGTCGGGATCGGGATCGATGAAGATGTCGCGATGGTCGAAAGCGGCGATCAGCCGCGTTTTCGGCGACAACAGCATGCCATTGCCGAACACGTCGCCCGACATGTCGCCGACGCCCACGACAGAGAAGGGCGAGGTCTGGATGTCGCGGTTCATCTCGCGGAAATGCCGCTTGACCGCTTCCCAGGCGCCCTTGGCGGTGATGCCCATCTTCTTGTGGTCGTAGCCGGCCGAACCACCGCTGGCGAAGGCATCGTCGAGCCAGAAGCCGTGCTTTTCGGAGATGGCGTTGGCGGTGTCGGAGAAGGTTGCCGTGCCCTTGTCGGCGGCGACGACGAAATAAGGATCGTCCTGGTCGCGGCGCACGACACCTGCCGGTGGAATGACGCCGTCCAGGCCGATATTGTCCGTGATCGAGAGCAGGCTGGAAACGAAGTTCTCGTAAGCCGATGTGCCGGCCTCGAAGATCGCGTCGCGTCCGGCGCTCATCGGCAGTTTCTTGGGATAGAAGCCGCCCTTGGCGCCGACCGGCACGATGACGGCGTTCTTGACCTGTTGCGCCTTGACCAGGCCGAGCACCTCGGTGCGATAGTCCTGGGCGCGGTCGGACCAGCGCAAGCCGCCGCGCGCCACCGGGCCAAAGCGCAGGTGCAGGCCTTCGACCTCCGAGCCGTAGACGAAAATTTCCCGCCATGGCCGCGGCGCCGGCAATCCCTCGACCGCCTGCGACTCGAGCTTGATCGCCAGCGACTGGCCTTTTTCTCTCGTATCGGCAACGAAATGATTGGTGCGCAGCGAGGCTTCGATCAAATTGAGGTAGCGGCGGATGATGGTGTCGTCGTCAATGTTGGGCACATCCTCCAGCGCATCCTTGATCTTGGCCTTGAGGTGCTTTGCCGCTACCACGCCTTCGGTTTCGGCCGTCGGGCCTAGCCGGGCGATGAACAGCGCGTGCAGGCCGCGCGCGATCTCGGGATAGCGGTTGAGTGCGGCGGCGATGAAATCCTGGCTCTGCGGAATGCCGACCTGCTGCAGGTAACGGCCATAGGCACGCAGGATGGTGATCTCGCCCGACCACAGGCCGGCGGTCTGGGCGAGGCCGTTATAGCCGTCATTGTCGACGTCGCCCCGCCACACCGACAGGAAAGCGTCCTCGAACAGCGCGCCGCCGTCGGCGAGGTCGATCGGCTTGCCGTAGCTGTTCTCCAGTTCCATGTCGTGGATGAAGACCAGGCCCGACTGGTCGTCGCCGACTTCGAAAGTCCGCTCGCTGATGACGCGGAAGCCGATGTTCTCCAGCACCGGAACGCGCCGCGACAGTGCCACCGGGCTGCCATGGTGATAGATCTTCAGCGCCGCCTGGTGCGGCTTCTGCTCGGCATGGCGGTAATAATCGATGGCGATCGGATTGCCGGCGCTGATCTTGGCGATTCGTCCGGCATCGGCCAGCGCCACGCCAGCGCTGAACGTATCCCGGTAGCTCTCTGGCAGCCGCGCGGCGATGGCTTTCAACGCCGGGTCGCTGCCGCTGGCTTCGGCCGCATCGGCAAGCGCATCTTCCCAGGTGCGCACGATGTCGCGGATCGCCGCCTCTATCGTCGCCTGCTCGACCTTCGGCGTCTTGCCGCCGGAGCGGCCGATGATGAAGTGCACGCGCGCCAGCCCGCCTTCCGGGAAAGCCGGGTAATAGGCCGACAGCCGGCCCTCGAACGCAGTTTTCAGATAGGTGCCGATCTTCTCGCGCACGACGCTGTCGTAGCGGTCGCGAGGCACGAAGACGAGGATCGAGACGAAACGGTCGAACTGGTCGGCGCGCACCAGCGCCCGCACGCGCGGCCGCTCGACCAAGCCCAGAATGGCAGCGGCATGCTTGCGCAGGATCGGCACCGGAACCTGGAACAGCTCGTCGCGCGGATAGCTTTCCAGCACGTTGATCAGCGCCTTGCCGGAGTGGTCGTGGCGGTCGAACCCCGACTTGGCGATGACGGTTTCGGCCTTGGACCTGAGATACGGGATCTTCATCACCGAGCGCGTGTATGCGGTCGAGGTGAACAGGCCGACGATGCGCAGTTCGCCCGCCAACGTGCCTTTGGCGCTGTAGGTCTTGACGCCGATGTAATCGAGATAGATGCGCCGGTGCACCAGCGACTTGGCATTGGCCTTGGTGACGATCAGCGGCTCCGGTCCGTGCAGGAAAGCGCGGATTTCCGGGGTCGTCGTCACCGCCTCGGTGCCGCGTCTCAGCACCAGCACGTCCGGGTCGGTCAGGATGCCGAGGCCGGGTTTTTCGGCCCGCTCCAAATTGCCGCTTTCCTCGCCGCCGGTGTATTTGAATTCACGCATGCCAAGGAAAGTGAAATTGTCGTCGCGCAGCCACTCCAGGAAGGCGATCGCCTCGGCGACGCTCTTCTTGTCGAGCGGCACCGCCGAATAGCGGAATTCGGAGATGGCCTGATCGAGCCGGGCCAGCATCGGCCGCCAGTCGTTGACGGCGGCATGGACCTGGCCGAGCATCTTGCGCAGCCGCTCGGCCAGGCCATTTGCTTGTTCGGGCGTCAGCCGGGGAATATGGACATGGATCACGCTGAGCCGGTCGTGGCTGCCGTCATCCCTGGCGAAATTGCCATCGCCGAGGATTTCGTCGACACCCGTCTTGCCATGGCGGACCGTAATCACCGGATGGGTGACCAGGGTCGGTTCGCCGGCGGTTTCTGTAACCTCGCCGAGGATGGAATCGAACAGGAATGGCATGTTGTCGTTGACCACCGTGATGACGGTCACCGGACGGCCTTCGCGAACCACGCCCGAATCGGCGTCGACGGCGACGACGCACTCACCCTTTTTGTGGGCGGCGACCGCCTGGCCGGCGAGATCGGCGGCACGCTCGAGGTCGGCCACGTCATAGGCGGCGATATCCTCCGCCGGCGCGCGGGCGAGCAGGTAATCGGCGAGCCTGGCCGGTCTGTCATCGGCCTTTGCCGCAGGTGCCTTCTTCTTCGACTTAGCTGCGGATTTTACGCTGGCCATGACGCTTCTTCCCTCCCGTCGCATGCTTTTGCGGCTATGGTAGCAGATGACCGCTGTTTGGCGACAAAGGTTTGACGGCTTGCCAAGAATTCTCGGAATTCGGCGGCAAGGCTTCGCATGACGAGGAGAAATGACACGATGACCGGCAAAATCACCGCGCTAGACCTGGCCGCCGGAGAGCTGAGCGAGCCGACAAAAGCCTATTTCGCCAAATGCGAGGAAAAGCTCGGCCTCGTCCCCAACGTGCTCAAGGCCTATGCCTTCGACGACAAGAAGCTGCGCGCCTTCACCGACATGTACAATGATTTGATGCTGGGCGAGTCCGGCCTGTCGAAGCTGGAACGCGAGATGATCGCGGTCGCCGTCTCCTCCATCAACCACTGCTACTACTGCTTGACCGCGCATGGCGCGGCGGTGCGCCAGCTCTCGGGCGATCCCCTGCTTGGTGAGATGATGGTGATGAATTTCCGCGCCGCCGACCTTTCGCCGAAGCAAACGGCAATGCTCGAATTCGCCGTCAAGCTGACCGAGGAGCCGGCCACGATCGTCGAGGCCGACCGCGCCGCCCTGCGCCAGGCAGGCTTCAGCGATCGCGACATCTGGGATATCGCCTCGACCGCGGCCTTCTTCAACATGTCGAACCGTGTCGCGGCCGCGATCGACATGCGGCCGAACGACGAATACCATGCCATGGCGCGATAGGGCCACGCGCGTTCCACCATCGGTCCTACTTCGCATCAAGCGTTGACAGGCGAATGCCGCCGGCTAGTTTTCCGGGAAACAAAATTTCCGAGGGGTGAACTTGATGCCCGAGGCCAACGCTTCGTGAATGGGAGTCCCCCTATGCTTGATGCAATTGCCAAACCCGGGGTTTTTCTCCGCGCCCTGACCATGACGCTGGCGCTTACCACTCCACCCGCCCACGCCTTCGAGGCGGTGACAGCCTACCAGCCCATTTTCGAGACAGCCGCGGCCAAGACGATAACGCTGACTGGCCATGACCTGACCGTCGAACAGGTCATCGACATCGCTCGCAACGGCGCCAAGGTCGAGCTCAGCCCCGAGGCGCTGCAACGTTCGGCGGACGCTTATGGCCTGCTGCTCGAAGGTGCTGCCGAAGGTGTCACCATCTACTGGTTCAACCGTGGCGCCGGCGACCAGCGCGAGACGGTGATCTTCTCGGGCGATCCGACGACGCCGGAAAACAGCAAGCTGCTCAAGGATCAGCAGCTCGCCCGCTTCAAGGGCGGCGTCAACAGAGGCTACGGGCCGGAGCTGCAGGAAGAAGCGCTGGTGCGCGCCATCATGGCGATCCGCGCCAACACCATGTCCTACGAGCCTGCCAGCCCGCAGCTGACGCATATGCTGGTCGACATGCTGAACAAGCGGGTGACGCCGGTCGTGCAATCGCGCGGCACGCTCGGCGAAGGCGACCTCGCGACGCTCGGCAATATCGGCGCGGCCATGGTCAGCGAAGGCGAAGCCTATCTCGACGGCGTCCGCATGCCGGCCACACAGGCCCTTTCGCAGGCCGGTCTGAAGCCTCTCGAGCCTTTCGCCGCCGACCAGGCCGCGCTGATCAGCACCAATGCCTACGCACAGGCACAGGCCGTGCTTTTGCTGGAGGACGCCCGAAAACTGCTGGAGTGGACCGACCTCAGCTACGCCATGGGGCTGAACGGCATGAATTCCAGCGTGACGCCGATTTCCGCACCCGTCCAATCCATGCGGCCTTACCCATGGCTGACATGGGATGCCGCGCGGGTCATGGACATGATCAAGGGCAGCTATCTCTTCGACGAGGATCAGGCCCGCATCATCCAGGATCCGGAAAGCATGCGCGCCTCCAGCCAGCGCCAGGGCTCGGCCTGGCAGGCCTGGGCGGATCTGCGCCAATCCGTGCTGCTCTCCATCAATTCGTCGGATCACAATCCGGCCGTGCTGCCGGGCCTGACGCCGCAGAGTTCGCCGGAGCTGAGCACGCCGCAATTCATGAAATATTACATCAAGGGCGGGCCGCTGAGCGGCGGCAAGTCCGGCTACATCTTCTCCAACGCCAACTGGGATCCCTATCCCATGGCCAATCAGGTCGAGGCTTTCACCATCTCTCTCACCAATCTCGGTGTCGCGGTGGCGCAGCGCATCGAGCGCTTCCGCAATCCCTTCTTCACCGTGATCAAGCCGACCGATGCGCTGAAGCCCGACGAGCGCAAGGACATCCCGACCTTCGACGGCTATCTGCCGACCGATCTCTGGCAGGAACTGGCCGACCTCGGCACGCCGGTGACGCCGAATGGCCAGGCGATCGTCGCCACCGTCGAGGACCTGGAAGGGCAGACCCGCATCAAGACGCAACGCGCCCGCGAGGCGGTCGACATATCCTTCCATCTCTTGGCGCAGGACCTGTTGACGGCAAGCTATTGGATGGAAATCCGCAAGGCGCAGAACCCGCAGCGGAAATTCGGCGAGGCGCCAACCGCGGCGCTCGAGGCGCTGCGCCAGGTGATCCCCTGGCACCAGGCGGCATCGGAACGGCAAAAGCGGCCGCTCGGCATGGTCGCCTACGATTTCATGCAGGAGAACCCGGCCTCGAAATTCTATTCCGGCGGACCGCAGGCGCCGAAGGCGGCCGCCATGCCTGCGGCCGGCGTCTTGCCCAGATAGCCTTACCGCGCCGCGATGGCCGCCGCCGCACCGGCCATCGTCGTGGCGCTGACGCGGTTGGCGATCTTCATGGCGCGCTTGCTCCTGAGGAGCTTGCGCGCCTGCGAGGCGGCGAGCACCCAGGCGAGATCGATGGCGATCAGCACCACCGCCATGGTCGCCGTCAGTTCGACCCAGCCGACGAGACTGACCGAAGCGAGGTCGATGATGGTCGGCAACAGCGCCAGGTAAAACATCATGATCTTGGGATTGCCGAGCGTGACGGCCATGCCGGCGAAAAAAAGCTTGCCGGCCGAATCCTCACGCGGCATCTCGCCCTCCTTGGCGTCGACAGGCGCCGTCCACATCTTCCAGGCGAGATAGGCCAGGTAGAGAACGCCGATCCATTTCACAACGACGAAAGCGAGATGGAAGGTCTGCGCCACCACGGCCAGCCCAAACACCGCCAGCGACAGCCAGATGCCTTCGCCAATCCACATGGCAAGCAGGAACGGAAACACATCGCGAAACCCCTTCGAGATAACGCGCGCGACAAGCGCCGCGATCGATGGGCCAGGCGAACCGGCGGCCACGAACAAGGCGGCGGCGAAAATCAGCAGCGAGGCGAGGTGCATGGCGAGGGTCTCCGCGTCAGGGCTTCATCAATCACAATAACCCGACAGCTGCGTCTCTGGCAAAGGCAAGACAATATGAGCCATGGCGCTGACCCCCTCAGCGTGACTTGCGGAGCCCCTTGCAGCCCCAGCGTCACGCCGCTAGAAGGGCCGCCGCGAAACAATTTCGAGCTTCACTTTGCCCCAGTAACCACCGGTCTCGTCAACTCCCCCGACACACCTGCATGGCGCTGCATCAGCGGTGCCTGTTTGTTTTTTTGATGTGTTCCTCTGGGCGGCGGTTCGAGACCGGTTTGGCACTGCTGAACCGCTGTCGCTCGGCTTACCGCCAGCGACACCTGACGTCACAATCTCCGCAGCCGCCCGCCACGCCGCGCCCGCATGGGCATCTCGATAGCGCCGACCGGATGAACTTCCCAACGGGAAGGACTTACCGGCATGTCATCGGCCCTGCGCGTCCACTGGACGATCGCGCCTGAAATCGCACCACGACCCCTGATCAACTGCAATCGCTGCGGCTTCGTGAAAGCCTACCGCTGCAGCGAGAAATTCCGCGTCAACGCCAACGGCAAGCGCATCGACGTGTGGCTGATCTATCGCTGCGTCGACTGCGACAATTCCTGGAATTTCGGCATTTTCGAGCGCTGCAACCGGCGCGATATCGCGCCGGCACTGCTGGCGGCGCTCGAAAGCAATGATCCGGCACTGGTCCGGAGCCATGCCTTCGACATCGTCGCCCTGCGCAACCAGGTGGGACGCGTCGAAGAGTTCCCTGACGCCGTCGTGCGCAAGCAGGTGATCGGCGGGATTAAGCAAGGCGCGACGGTGCTGGAGCTCCGACTTGGTCTGGAAATGCCGGTATCGTTGAGGCTTGACCGGCTGCTCGCCAACGAACTCGGCATCTCGCGGTCGCGCCTTCACGCACTGGACGAGCGGAGGCTGCTGACCATCGAGCCGGATGGAGCAAAGGCCCTGCGCAAACCGGCCCGAGAGGGAGCGACAATCCGCATCGATCTCGCCAGCGAGCCCGACCGGCGGACCATCATCTCGGCCGCTGGTGGATGAACGAAAGAGGGCGGAGAACAAGTGCTCCGCCCCCTCAAACTCTCGGAAAAGGGAAACTTTACGCCGCGCCGACCGCCTTCGACGACTTCTCGAAACGCTTGCGCTCGTTCGGGTCGAGATAGAGTTTGCGCAGGCGAATGGTCTTCGGCGTCACCTCGACCAGTTCGTCGTCCTGGATCCAGGCCAGCGCGCGCTCCAGCGTCATGCGGATCGGCGGGGTGAGCTTGACCGCCTCGTCCTTGCCGGCGGCGCGGATGTTGGTCAGCTTCTTGCCCTTCAGCACGTTCACTTCGAGATCGTTGTCCCGGCTGTGAATGCCGATGATCATCCCCTGATAGACCTTGACGCCGGGATCGATGACCATCGGACCGCGATCTTCAAGGTTCCACATGGCGTAAGCCACCGACTCGCCCTGTTCGTTGGAGATCAGCACGCCGTTGGTGCGGCCAGGCAACTCGCCCTTGTAGGGCTCGTAGGCATGGAACAGCCGGTTCATCACGGCGGTGCCGCGCGTATCGGTCAACAGTTCCGATTGGTAGCCGATCAGGCCGCGCGTCGGCGCATGGAAAACGATGCGCTGGCGGTTGCCGCCCGAGGGACGCAGCTCGACCATTTCGGCCTTGCGCTCCGACATCTTCTGCACGACGACGCCGGCATGCTCCTCGTCGACGTCGATGACGACTTCCTCGACCGGCTCCAGCAATTCGCCATTCTCGCCCTTCTGCATGACGACGCGCGGACGCGAGACGGCGATCTCGAAACCTTCGCGGCGCATGGTCTCGATCAGGACGGCGAGCTGCAATTCGCCGCGGCCGGAAACGAAGAACGAATCCTTGTCGGGCGATTCTTCGATTTTCAGCGCGACATTGCCTTCGGCCTCGCGCAGCAGACGGTCACGGATGACGCGACTGGTCACCTTGTCGCCTTCGGTGCCGGCCAACGGGCTGTCGTTGACGAGGAAGGACATGGTCACGGTCGGCGGGTCGATCGGCTGTGCATGCAGCGCTTCGGTCACCGCCAGGTCGCAGAACGTGTCGGCGACGGTGCCCTTGGACAGGCCGGCGATGGCGACGATGTCACCCGCCTGCGCTTCTTCGATCGGCTGACGCTCGAGGCCGCGGAAAGCGAGAATCTTTGAAATGCGGCCGGTCTCGATCTGGGTGCCGTCATTGTGCAGCACCTTGACCGCCTGGTTGGACTTCAGCGTGCCGCTCTCGATGCGGCCGGTGATGATGCGGCCGAGGAACGGGTTTGCTTCCAGGATAGTGCCGATCATGCGGAACGGGCCGGGATGAACGGTCGGCGCCGGCACATGCTTGATGACGAGGTCGAACAGCGGCGCAAGCTGCTGGTCCTTCGGGCCTTCCGGATTTTCCGACACCCAGCCGTCGCGGCCCGAACCATAAAGGATCGGGAAGTCGAGCTGCTCGTCGGTGGCGTCGAGCGCGGCGAACAGGTCGAACACCTCGTTGACCACCTCGACATGGCGCGCGTCCGGCCGGTCGATCTTGTTGATGACGACGATCGGCCTCAAGCCGACCTTGAGCGCCTTGCCGACGACGAACTTGGTCTGCGGCATCGGCCCTTCGGCGGCGTCGACCAGCACGATGGCGGAATCCACCATCGACAGGATGCGCTCGACCTCACCGCCGAAATCGGCGTGGCCGGGCGTGTCGACGATGTTGATGCGCGTGTCCTTCCAGTCGACCGAGGTCGCCTTGGCCAGGATGGTGATGCCGCGTTCCTTTTCGAGATCGTTGGAATCCATGGCACGCTCGGCGACGCGCTGGTTGTCGCGGAAGGAGCCGGACTGTTTCAAAAGCTGGTCGACCAGGGTGGTCTTTCCATGGTCGACGTGCGCGATGATCGCGATATTACGGAGGTTCATGATTCTGGTCTCGGAAGCGTTGCAGGCAGCAGGCCAAGGGCGCTGCCTCTTTCGGTTGCGCGGCTCATACAGGGTTTTTCGCAGTTGCGAAAGGGGACGCGCGACACCAAATACTCATCAAATCTTAAGCATCTGCGTGTGAAATGATTTTGTTAACCAAGGCGGGAACCTTTTCAGGGCCCGGACAGTTCGAACGTGATGACCGATAGACTCAACCGATTTTGGCCACTTATCGCGTCCGCCGCCTTTGCGATGCTGCTGGCGGCCAACGCCGCGCAGTCGGCCGCGACGCTGAAGGAAACGCGGCCTGCCCTGCCGACCGATGCGCCTTCCGCGCAACAGGCCTTTGCCGACGCGCCCGACGGCGTCGACCCCGTGGTGACCGGGCCGGTCAGTGCCGCCTTCAAGCAGAGACAGGCGAGCGCCAACTGCGACGCGGCGGTCTGGCCCAACATTCCAATGGCCTGCTACCCCGACTGACCGTTCGCGCCCGTTCTTACACGCTGAGGTGTGTTGAGATTCAGGTCAGGCCGGGCCGAAAATAATGGTTTTCGAGAATCCGAGCGGAGCGTACATTTTGTACGTGAGCTCCGTTCTACTGCGACGCAGTAGAACGGAGAAGCGCAGGAATCCGCCGTTTGCAGGCCGGCCTCCCCTGAATTATCGACGCGCCTCAAGCCGCCTGCGGTTCGGGATCGAAGGCCGGCCGGCTGGTGTTGATCAGGAGCGAAATACAAGCCGCCGCGATCGCCGTCATGCCGGCAATCAGGAACGCCAGTTCGTAGTTGCCCTGCAGTTCGCGCATGGTGCCGCCGAAGGCAGCAGCGGTGGCGGCACCCACCTGATGGCCGGCCACGATCCAGCCGAACACGATCGGCCCGCTGCGGTCGCCGAAGGCTTCGTTGGCGAGCCTTAAAGTCGGCGGCACGGTGGCGATCCAGTCGAGGCCATAGAGCACCGCGAAGATGATCAGGCTGGTTGCCGAGAAACCTGAATAGGGCAAATAGATCAGCGACAGGCCACGGATGGCATAGTAGACGCCGAGCAGCTTGCGCGGATCGTAGCGGTCGGTGAGCCAACCGGACAGCGTGGTGCCGATCAGGTCGAAAATGCCCATCATCGACAACAGGCCGGCGGCCTGCACCTCGCCGATGCCCATGTCGCCGCAGAAGGCGATCAGATGGGTGCCGACCAGCCCGTTGGTGGTGAAGCCACAGACGAAGAAGGTGGCGAACAGGTACCAGAAAACCCGCGTGCCAGCGGCGCGGCGCAGCGTGCTGAGCGTATGCGCCAGGAAATTGCCCTGTGACGCGGGCGAAGTCGGCGGCACATCATCCGCCTCGGCGCCATAACGCACCATGCCAATCGAGGCCGGGCGCTCCGGCACCAGCAACCAGACCAGAGGGATCAACGCCGCGGTGGCGATCGCGACAGCGATGACGACAGGCTGCCAGCCGCCTGTCTGGGCGAGCGAGGCGATCAGCGGCAGGAAAATCAGCATGCCGGTGGCGCTGGAGGCCGACATCAGCCCCATGACAAGACCGCGATTGGTCTTGAACCAGCGGTTGACGATGGTGGCGCCAAGGACGCTGGCGACAGCGCCGGATCCGATGCCGGAAAAAACGCCCCAGGTGATGAACAGATGCCATGGCTTGGTCATCAGCAGGCTGAGCGTGGTCGAAGCCGACATCACCACCAGCGACGCCAGCAGCGTGCGGCGCAGCCCGATGCGCTCCATGAGCGCGGCGGCGAACGGACCGGTCAGCCCATAGAGCAGGATGCCGACGCCCGCGGCCAGCGAAATGACGTCGCGCCGCCAGCCGAAGCTGTTTTCGAGCGGCAGCATCATGACGGAAGGCGCCGAGCGCAGGCCGGCCGCGATCAGCAGGCAGAGGAAGATGACGCCCACCACCACGAAAGCGTAGCGCTGGCCAAAGGGACGGGATTGAGCTATCATGTTACTGACCGGTACGTTGCAAGATGGGAGCATGTATACGTACCGATCGGTAACATTGTCAATCGAGTCCCATGATGCCAAGCGACAAAAATATTGAACTGACCATCAGCGACGGTCATGCGTCGGCGCCACCGAAGGCCGCCAAGAAGATCCTCGACGTGGCCTATGACCTGTTCTACCGGCGCGGTATCCGGGCGATCGGCGTCGACGAAATCGTCAAGCGTGCCGGCGTCACCAAGCCCAGCCTCTATCGCAGCTTTCCCTCCAAGGACGAGCTGGCCGCTTCCTACCTCAGGCAATACGATCGTGAATATTGGGAGCGTTTCGACGAGGCCGTCGCCGCCAATCCCGGCGACCCGCGCGCTCAGATCAAGGCTTTCCTGACCCGCATCGGCAAGCGAACGCAGGTGGCGGACTATCGCGGCTGCGGCATGACCAATGCGGCGGTCGAATATCCCGACCACAGCCATCCGGCTCGCGTCGTCAGCGAGGCCAACAAGCAGGAATTGCGCCGCCGCCTGCGCGCCATGGCGGCTGCGATGGGCGCGCAAGACCCCGACACGCTGGGCGACGGGTTGCTGCTGCTTATCGAAGGCGCCTATATCAGCGGCCAACTGTTCGGCCTCGGCGGACCCGCGCAGTCGGTTGCCCGCAACGCCGACCTGCTGATCGAAGCCAGCTTGAAGAAATAGCGATTGGCGATACGCTGGGACGACCTCCAACTGAGATCTCCGCCATGCGCAGCCTGTTGATCCCGCTCACCTTCGCCGGCCTTTGCCAGGCGGCACAGGCCGGCGACATATCCAGCACCTACACCGACCTCGACTGGAAGAAGGACTGCGTGACCTATGCGCAGGCCGGGCAGGGCGACGGCGACTGGGCCGACCTCGCCTGCTCCGGCTATCGCGGCTATCCCGTGCTGGTCGGATATGACGACGCCCGCGAATCGCTGTTCTATGGTTTTCCGCCCGGCGGCGACATGACGTCCACCTGGGAAAGTTTTTCCGCCTTGAATTCGTCCGGAGCCAAGGTCGAGTGGCGCGTCGAAACCAATGGCGACAAAGCCGTGCCGTTCGCGGTCATCCACCGCCGCTCGATCAGCAATGGCGAGGACGAGACCAAGAAGACCGAGGTGCTGCTCGTCGCCAAGGTCGCCCAGATGGACGCCCGGGACGGCTGCACCGTCGGCCTGGTGTTGGCCACCGGCAACCCCGCCGCCAACGACCAGGCGCGCAAGATCGCCGACGAGAAGGCGAAAGGCTTCGCCTGCGGCAAGGACAAGCGCGTGGTGATTGGCGACGTGCCGGCTTTCGGCCGGGTCGATAACTGACCGCTCGAGCTACTTGCTCGCCTTCGCCCGGTCGATCGCGTCCATGATCATCCTCTTGGCGTATTTGGAATCATGCCAGCCCTCGATCTTGACCCATTTGCCGGGTTCCAGATCCTTGTAGTGCTCGAAGAAGTGCTGCACTTGCTGGCGCGTGATGTCGGGCAGCTGCGTGTATTCGGTGACGTTCTCGTAGCGCAGTGTCAGCTTCGGTGACGGCACCGCGATGATCTTTTCATCCTGGCCGGCATTGTCTTCCATGATCAGCACGCCGATCGGCCGCACGTTGATCACGCAGCCCGGCACCAAGGCGCGCGTGTTGCAGATCAGCACGTCAATCGGGTCGCCGTCGCCCGACAGCGTGTGCGGCACGAAACCGTAATTGCCGGGGTAGCGCATCGAGGTGTGCAGGAAGCGGTCGACGAACAGCGTGCCGGCCTCCTTGTCCATCTCGTACTTGATCGGCTCGCCGCCGATCGGCACCTCGATGATGACATTGACGTCCTCAGGCGGATTCTTTCCGGTGGCTATAGCTTCGATGCGCATGTCTTTTGTCCCTCTCTCGGTCGGCAGGAGATAGCGGGCGGCGCAAAATGGTGCAATGCGGCGAATGGTGCTTACAGGCGTCCGGCGAGACGCGATGGCGGTCGACCCGTTCAATCATCGGCACAAGATGTTTCAAGGTCGTGATGTGCGTGAGCCCGGGACCACACCTTCCGCGATTATCCCCAGGCGGTCACTCCCAGACGAAGGCGACCTTCTTCAGCGCCTTCTGCTCGAAAATCTCGACCCCTTCGGCGATGTCGCGGCCGCCGGCCCCGGCATAGAAGGCAAGTGCGTTCTGATTGTCTTCCAGCGCCCACACCACCATGCCTTTCAGCCCATGGTCGGCGAGACGTGCCCTGGCCGCCGAAAACAGCCGCCTGCCGAGCCCGATGCCCTGATATTCCGGGCGCAGGTACAATTCGTAGATCTCGCCCTGCTGCTTGAGTTCCTTGGCGCGGTTCTTGCCGATCGTCGCGTAGCCGGCGATCGTGCCGCCGATCTCGACGACCAGGACGGTGGCGGCGCGGCGGATAGCGTTGGCCCACCAGTCGCTTCCGCGACGGTTGATCATAGATGTCAGCGTGCGGTGCGGAATGATTCCGCTATACGCGCCGCGCCAAGCCTCGAGGTGCACTTCGGCGATGGCGCCGGCATCGCGCGGGTCTGCCTTCCGAATGTCGATCGTCAGCGTATTCATGATTTGTTAACCATAAACCCGCATCGCCCGATTGCAAGAGTCCCGGCGGCCGATGGTCCGCTTTCGCACAGACGATCATGACACTGCCGACATTGGCCAAAGCCAGCCTGAAAACGCGCTCAGCCGAGGCGGATGGCGCGGCTTTCGAGTACCGAAACCCAGCGGACTTTTAGGTCCGTGGGCATCGGAAGCGCAGAAAGCCGCGTCAGGCGTCCGGCTGAGTAGCGTTTGCAGGTAGGGCTTTTCAGATTTCGACCAGATGGTCGTCGAGCTCGTTGGTATCGCCCGAAGTAACCGGAAAGTGCTCGGCCAGCACGGCCCCGACCCCCTCGATCGCCTTGACGAAACCGTCGGCAAGCCGATCGTGGCCGGCATGCGCGGTCAGATCGCGCACCACGCCATCCCAGACATGCTGGCCGACCTTGGCGGCGATGCCCGAATCGGCGACCACTTCGGCGTAGCGCTCGGCGATCGAGACGAAGATCAGCACGCCGGTGCGCGCCGTGGTGCGGTGGACGTTGCGGGCGAGGAATTGCTTGACCGCATTGGCGTGCGCAGCCTGATAGCGCAGCCGACGCGGCACCATATGGATGCGCAGGCCGGGCAGCGTCCACAACAGGGCCAGCACGCAGGCCATGGCCAGCAACTGAGCGGTGATGAAATGTGGCAGGCGGATGGTGAGCCACCAGGCCTCCAGCCCATAGGCGACCGCGAGGCTGACGACCAGCATGCCGAGGGTCGCCATCAAGGCTGCGGGAGCTAAGTAGCCATCGCTGGCATGCGCCACGACGCAGTAGATCTCGCCGTCGGTTTGCGCTTCGGCGGCGCGGATCGCAGCGGCGATGCGCTCATGATCCTGCGGGCTGATCGGTCGTGTCGCCATGATCTTGTCTCACCAGCTTCCTGAAGAACCGCCACCGCCGGACGAGCCGCCGCCACCGGAAAACCCGCCGCCACTGCTTGACCCCGACGACCAGCCACTGCCGGAACCACCCGAGGACCAGCCGCCGCCCGACGACCTCGTCCAGCCGCTGGCTCCGGATGATCCGCCCGCACCCTGGCCATAACGAAACGTCATGCCCAGCCATCGATACACGCCCGGCGACAGCTTTGTGCCGAACATCGGCGGCAGGAAGGCCATTGCCAGGCCACCGAAGAACATCGTCGCCCACAGGATCAGGAACACCGCGACGACCGGATCCATGGGGGTGCTGCTGTCGGCGGGATTGCGCCGGCCGCGCGCCTCCAACTCCTCCGGATTGCCGTTCAGCACCATGATCATGTCGTCGACGGCCTGGGAGATGCCGCCGGAGAAATCGCCGGCGCGGAAGGCCGGCACCATGTCGTTCTCGATGATCAACTTGGTGTGCAGGTCGGTCAGCGTGCCTTCCAGCCCATAGCCGACTTCGATGCGCATCTTGCGGTCGTTTGGCGCGACCAAAAGCAGGACACCGTTATTCTCCTTGGCCTGGCCGAGCTTCCAGAAGCGGAACAGCCGGTTGGCGTAGGGCTCGATCTCCTCGCCGCCGAGGCTGGGAATGGTGGCGACGACGATCTGGTCGGAGCCCTTGGTTTCGAAGTCCGCCAGCTTCTGCGTCAGCGCGGCACGTGTGCCGGCATCGATGATGCCGGCATTGTCGACAACGCGGCCGGTGAGAGCCGGAAGGTCGGCGGCCACGGCGGCGATCGAGGCAAGCAGCAGAGACGCCAGGATGATTAAGGCCAGGCGCAGCCGCGAAGCGCATTGGCCGGGCATTGAAGGGACGGCAGCTCTGGCCATGGCCTTACCAGCCTCCCGAGGAGCCGCCGCCGCCGGACGAACCGCCGCC
The DNA here is from genome assembly GCF_006442275.1 of Mesorhizobium sp. B2-3-10. Lineage (NCBI taxonomy): Bacteria > Pseudomonadati > Pseudomonadota > Alphaproteobacteria > Hyphomicrobiales > Phyllobacteriaceae > Mesorhizobium > Mesorhizobium sp. B2-3-10. Next base: position 708,150 of record NZ_VFVT01000001.1, on the reverse strand, counting down.
GCCCGAAAAACCGCCACCGGAGGCCCCTCCGCCGGAGGACCAACCGCCGCCGCCGGACGACCAGCCGCCGGACGATGATCGCCGGTGCGGCTCGAAGGTCATGCCGAGCCAGCGATAGCGCCCGGGCCCGAGTTTCTGGCCGAAGATCGGCGGCAGGACCGAGGCCGCGATGCTGCCGAAGAAAATGATCGCCCAGATGCCGATAAAAATGGCGAAGAACAGGTCGTCGGAATTGAATGGTGCCTGCTCGTTGCGCTTGCCGCGCGCTTCCAATTCTTCCGGATTGCCCTCCAGCACCATGATCATGTCGTCGACGGCCTTGGAGATGCCGCCGGAGAAATCGCCGGCGCGGAAGGCCGGCACCATGTCGTTTTCGATGATCAGCTTGGTGTGCAGGTCGGTCAGCGTGCCTTCCAACCCGTACCCGACCTCGATGCGCATCTTGCGGTCGTTTGGCGCGACCAAAAGCAGGACGCCGTTGTTCTCCTTGGCCTGGCCGAGCTTCCAGAAGCGGAACAGCCGGTTGGCGTAGGGCTCGATCTCCTCGCCGCCGAGGCTGGGAATGGTGGCGACGACGATCTGGTCCGAGCCCTTGGTTTCGAAGTCGGCGAGTTTTTGGGTCAGCGCCGCACGTGTGCCGGCATCGATGATGCCGGCATTGTCGACGACGCGGCCGGTCAGCGCCGGAAGATCGGCAGCGAAGGCGGCGAACGGGAGGAAGAGGATGCTGGCAAGAAGGCCGAGAAAGGAAAGGTAGGCGTTCCGCAGCGCCCCCCTTGAGGAGGAGATGTCCGGCAGGACAGAGGGGGGTGTTTGCACGCCGGCGGTCCGTCTTTTCGGGAATTCGTTCCGAGGACAGTCGCCGTTCACCCGCCCTGCTTCGTGCCGAAATCGACCTTCGGCGGCTGCATCTTGTCTTCGTCGACGGTGAAGTTGGCGAAGGGCTCGTTGCCGCGGAACCAGAATGTCGCCCACAGTACCGACGGGAAGGTCTTCAGCGTCAAATTGTAGTCCCTGACGGCCTGGATGTAGTCGCGCCGCGCCACCGCGATGCGGTTCTCCGTGCCTTCGAGCTGCGCCTGCAGCGCCAGGAAATTCTGGTTGGCCTTGAGGTCGGGATAGGCTTCCGACACCGCGATCAGCCGCGACAGCGCGCTGGTCAGCCCGGCCTGGGCATCCTGAAACTTCTTGAGGGCTTCCGGATCCTTCAGCGTTTCGGGCGTCACCGTGATCTGCGTCGCCTTGGCGCGCGCTTGGACGACGGCGTCGAGCGTGTCCTTTTCATGCGAGGCATAGCCCTTGACCGTCTCGACCAGATTGGGAATGAGGTCGGCGCGGCGCTGATACTGGTTCAACACCTCGCTCCATGCCGCCCTGGCGTTTTCTTCCGCCGTCGGGATCGTGTTGTAGCCGCAGCCGGCAAGCAGCGGCAGCACGATTGCCATCATCAGGAAGGCGGGCAACGTGCGAAATGTCGATGGTCGAGCAAGGCGCTGGGCAAGCATGAAGGGATCCCTCGATAGAAGTTGCATCCGAAGCATTACCACAATCGGCGCGCAAGAAAACGGCCTCGGCCTCTGAAGCAGGCTCGGCATGAATTGTGCCCGCGCAAGGCCCTGTGATTGGCCCGGTGAACGCGATAAGGTTCGATCAGAACGGGATATCATCATGGCGAAACGCCAGGACAGCGACAGCGAATCGCGCCGTATCCTCCAGCGCGTCGCGCAGGAGACCGATCCGGCCGGCAATTCTTTCGTGGCACGGACGACGAAAGGCATGCGCGACCACGTCTCCGCGGCCGATGCCGATCGCACGGATCCGATCGAAGTCTGGGGCACGCGTGTTGGCAGGATACTCGGCCTGCTTCTGGCGCTGGGCCTGATGGTCTGGCTCGTGCTTTTCCTCACCCGGGGCAGCTAGGAATCAAGAGACAATGAGCGCCGAAAAAGCCGACGCGCCGCGCGCGGTCATCGTCATATCCAGCCATGTCGCCCGCGGCTCCGTCGGCAACCGCGCGGCCGTCTTCGCGCTGGAGACACTGGGCTTTCCGGTCTGGGCCGTACCTACGGTCACCCTGCCCTGGCATCCCGGCCATGGCCGCGCGACCCGCATCGTGCCGCCGCTCGACCAGTTCAAGGCGCTGATGGCCGATCTGGAGCGCGCGCCGTGGCTGGGTGAGGTCGGGGCCGTGCTGTCGGGTTATCTCGGCGAGGCCGGCCAGGCCGAGGCGGTCGCCTCGCTGGTCGCCGCGGTCAAGGCGAGGACGCCCGATGCCGTCTATATCTGCGATCCGGTGATGGGTGATTCCGGCGGCCTCTACGTGCCCGAGCCCACCGCCGCCGCCATGCGCGACCGGCTGATGCCGATTGCCGACATCGCCACCCCCAACCGCTATGAGCTGGAATGGATGGCCGGCGCGCCGCTGCCCGATCTGAAATCGGTGATCTCGGCCGCACTCCACGCCGGACCGTCGACCATGCTGGTCACCTCGGCTCCGTCGATGATGTCAGGCGGCACAGGCAATCTGCTGCTCGACGGCACCCAGGCGCTGCTGGCCGAACACCGCCTGATCGACAAGCCGCCGAACGGCCTTGGCGACTTGACGGCAGCGGTCTACCTGGCGCGCATCCTGTCCGGCCAGCCGGCGATCAAGGCGCTGCAGTCGACGACGGCGGCGGTCTACGAAATCCTGGCGCGCACCGCAAAACGCGGCGGCGACGAACTGCAGCTCGAAACCGACGCGCAGAGCCTGTCGCACCCGATGGCCATGGTCCAGCTTCGCCACCTCACGCATCCGGGGCGGGATCGCCGGGCGTGACCCCGGCCAAGGTCGTGCTCGTCGGCGCCGATGGCTGCAAGGCCGGCTGGATCGCCGTGCGGAGCGAACCCGGTTCGACACGTCGTGACCCAGATACGGCGCCTTCGGTCGATGTCTTCCCTTCGTTCGCCGCCCTGCTGGCGGCGATCCCCGATGACGCGATCGTCGCCGTCGACATGCCGATCGGTCTACCGGAATTTTCGCAAAAGGGCGGACGCGGGCCGGAGGCGCTGGTGCGGCCGCTGCTTGGCGCTCGCCAGTCCAGCGTCTTCTCGATTCCGTCCCGTGCCGCGCTCTATGCCGACACCAGCGGCTTCACCACGATCGAAGCCTGGTACGCGGCGCATATCAGGGCAAGCGAAGCGGCCAAGGCCACATCCAACCCGCCGCGCGGCGTTTCCATCCAGGCCTTCGGCATCTTTTCGAAAATCCGCGAGATCGACACATTGCTGATCGCGCGGCCAGAACTGCGCGGCCGCATCTTCGAATCGCATCCGGAAGTCGCCTTCTGCCGCCTGAACGGCGATCAGGCCATGCTGTTGCCGAAGAAGATCAAGGGCAGCGTCAATCTGGCCGGCATGGCGGAGCGCAAGGCGCTGCTTTGCCGGCACGGCTATGACATGGATTTCCTCGACCGACCGCCGCCACGTGGTGCGGCCGCCGACGATTTTCTGGACGCCGCGGCGATGATGCTGATTGCCGGCCGTATCGCCAGCGGCGAAGCGAAGCCGTTTCCCGACCCGCCTCGCGCTGACGGTTTTGGCATACCGGTCGCTATCTGGGCGTGACAATGTCAGCGGGCGTCCCGCTTTGGCGCATGGCATTTATAGCTAGCTCCTACAATTCTGCATTGCTCGTAACGGGCTTTTGCCGTTAGAGGCTTTCCTCGACCGCAACGAGCTGCCGCCTCCAACCCGGAAAGGCCTTAGCCGCCCATGCCTCATCTTCCCGAACACCTCCTCGCCGGCTACCGCAATTTCATGAACGGCCGCTACCTCACCGAGAGCGGCCGCTATCGCGAGCTCGCCCGCGAAGGCCAGGCGCCCGAGACCATGATCGTCGCCTGTTGCGACTCGCGATCCGCGCCCGAGGCGATCTTCGACGCCGGCCCCGGCGAACTCTTCGTCTTGCGCAATGTCGGCAATCTGGTGCCGCCTTACGAGCCGGACGGCGAGTTCCATTCGACCTCGGCCGCGCTCGAATTCGCGGTGCAGAGCCTCAAGGTCAAGAATATCGTTGTCATGGGCCACGGCCGCTGCGGCGGCATCCGGGCCGCGCTCGACACCAACTCCGCGCCGCTATCTCCCGGCGACTTCATCGGCAAGTGGATGAGCCTGATCGCGCCGGCCGCCGAGACGGTGTCGGCCAGCACCTTCATGACGGCGACGGAACGCCAGACGGCCCTGGAGCGCATCTCGATCCGCTACTCCCTCGCCAATCTCAGGACCTTTCCCTGCGTCTCGATCCTTGAGGGCAAGGGGCGGCTGTCATTGCACGGAGCCTGGTTCGACATTTCGACCGGCGAGCTCTGGGTGATGAACAAGGAGACCGGCGATTTCGAGCGGCCGGTGCTGGAATGAACGGTAGGGCGCGCCAGGCGATGAGCGTCCGGCCGGTCGTTTTCACGGCGGCCGCGCTGATGATGGCGATCGTTGCCGCTCGCGCCGACGACCGCGCCGTCATAAGCCGCTGGTATTCGGCGCTGCTGGTCGCCGATCGCACCGAGCTGGCGGACCTGCTCGCCGACGACGTCCGCATCAAGCTCGACGACCTCGGCGTTGTCCAGAGCAAGCAGGAATTCATCGCCTCGCTCGACGAATGGAAAGGTGCGGTTGCGGGAGCTGCGATCCGCCACCGCATCGAGAAGACCGAAGGTGGGGTCATCACCGTGATCGCCTGCTACGACTTCCCCAACAATGACATGCTGATGCAGGAGACCTTCGCGGTGAGCGACAACCGCATCACCGCCAGTTCGCAGGCGGCAATCGCTGAAAACTGCGAGGGCTATTGAGGCGGAGCGGCCAACTGGCATATTGCGGGCCCGCGGACCGCGCCCTACATCGGTGACACCCTCCTTCCTGACGCCAGCGAAAGACCCTCCATGCCCTCTCCGAAAGCCGTCGATCTCGCCGCCCATCCGTTGACCGCGTGGCGAGGGCCGCTCGGCCTGCCCGATTTCGCCCATATTGGCGACGGTGATTTTTCTCCCGTTTTCGACGCCGCGCTGAAGGCGCATGAGGCCGAGATCGACGCGATATCAGGCAACAAGGATGCGCCGAGCATCGAGAACACGCTTGCCGCGCTTGAGCTCGGCGGCGAGGCGCTGGATCATGTCTCATCGATCTTCTGGTGCCGCGCCGGCGCTCACACCAACGAAACCATCCAGGCCCTGGAGCGTGACATTTCGCCGAAGATGTCGCGGCACTTCTCGGCCATCTCGATGAACGAGAAGCTGTTTGCCCGCATCGACGATCTCTACCAGCGCCGCGAGAGCCTTGACCTCGATCGCGAGACGCTGCGCGTCCTGGAGAAGACCTGGAAAGGCTTCGTCCGTTCCGGCGCCAAGCTCGACGCCGACGGCAAGACGCGGCTGGCCAAAATCAACGAGGAGCTGTCGTCGCTCGGCACGACTTTCGGTCAGAACGTGCTGGCCGACGAGCGCGACTGGGCGCTGTTCCTCGACGAGGCCGATCTCGCCGGCCTGCCGGATTTCGTGAAAAGCTCGATGGCCGAGGCCGCCGAGATGCGCCGCCAGAAGGGCCGCTACGCCGTCACCCTGTCGCGCTCGATCTATGAGCCGTTCACAACCTTCTCCGAACGCCGCGACCTGCGCGAGATCGCCTATCGCGCCTTCACCATGCGCGGCCAGAACGGCGGTGCGTCAGACAACACGTCCGTGGTGCGCGACATGCTGAAGCTGCGCGCCGAAAAGGCGAAGCTGCTCGGCTACGCCTCCTTCGCCGCGCTCAAGCTCGACGACACCATGGCCAAGACACCGAAGGCGGTGCACGCGCTGCTCGACCCGGTTTGGGAAAGGGCACTGGAAAAAGCCGCCGCCGACCAGAAAGAGCTGGAGCGTCTGGCGGCCGAGGCCGGCAGTAACGAAAAATTCGCCGCCTGGGACTGGCGCTTCTACCAGGAGAAGCTGCGCGCCGAGAAGTTCGCTTTCGACGAAGCGGAGCTGAAACCCTATCTGCAACTCGACCGCGTCATTGACGCCTGCTTCGACGTCGCGACACGGTTGTTCGGCGTCACGTTCGAGGAGAAGAAAGGCATCGCCGCCTGGCATCCGGACGCGCGCGTCTTCGTGGTCAAAAATGCCGACGGCAGTGAGCGCGGCCTGTTCCTCGCCGACTATTTCGCGCGGCCGTCAAAACGCTCCGGCGCCTGGATGAGCGCGCTGAAGTCCGGTTACAAGCTTGGCCATGGCTCGAAGCCGGTGATCTACAACATCATGAACTTCGCCAAGCCGCCAGCGGGCGAACCGGCTTTGCTGTCGGTCGACGAAGCGAAGACCTTGTTCCACGAATTCGGCCATGCGCTGCATGGCATGCTGACCGACGTCACCTGGCCGTCGGTGTCAGGCACCTCGGTCAGCCGCGACTTTGTCGAACTGCCCTCGCAGCTCTACGAGCACTGGCTGACGGTGCCGGCGGTTCTGGAAAAGCACGCGCTGCATGTCAAGACCGGCAAGCCGATGCCGAAGGCGCTGCTCGACAAGATGCTGGCCACACGCACCTTCGGCGCCGGCTTCGCCACCGTCGAGTTCACCGCCTCTGCCTTGATGGACATGGCCTACCATGCACGGCCCGACGCGCCGGAAGAGCCGCTTCGTTTCGAGGCCGAAACGCTTGCGACGCTGCATATGCCGGATACGATCGCCATGCGCCATCGCACCCCGCATTTTGGCCATGTCTTCGCCGGCGAGGGCTATTCGGCCGGCTACTATTCCTACATGTGGTCGGAGGTGCTGGACGCCGATGCTTTCGCCGCCTTCGAGGAAACCGGAGACCCCTTCAACCCGGCGCTGGCCGAGCGGCTGAGGAAGAACATCTACGCCGCCGGCGGCTCGAAGGATCCGGAAGAGCTCTACACGGCGTTTCGCGGCATAATGCCGTCGCCGGAAGCGATGATGGTCAAGCGCGGATTGGTGTAGGCAATCGCCGAAGTCGGCGCCGACGTTAACCTCGTTATCCTTGGCTGCCGACCCAAGGATCCTTTACCCTTGGCCACACCGGCCGCGTCAGCTTCGTGTAATTCGTCGTCGCCGGATTGCTGGGATAGGAACTCGGCGCCGCGACATAGATGATCTCGGCGGCGATCGGCTCGAAGCCGGCGTAGAAATGGTTTGTCGACTTGATCAGCAAAATGTCTTTCGACAGCGGATCGATGCCGATGTTGGAGAAGACATCCGGCTCGAAGGTCTGGGTGCGGTTGGTGTTCAGGATCACATCGACTTCGGTGCCCTCGATGCGCACCACCGCTGATGGTCCCAATGTCACCCGGCTCGGGCCAAAACTCTGCCAGCCCTCGGCAACCGCTTTCAGTACCTTGACGCGTGCATCGATCGGTTCGCCCGCCTGCGGGCCGGCCTTGCCGCCGAAACGCAGGTCGATGACGGCGCCCTCGCCGGCCGCCTGGCAGAAAGTCACCGCGATCGGATCCCAGATCGTCGCCACGCCGAACTTGTCCAGGCCCCGCGCCAGCATCTGGCGCAGCACGAAGGTGCCGTCGCCGGGAACGCCGCCGCCGGGATTGTCCCAGATATCGGCAATGATCACCGGCTTGCCCGGTCTTTGCTTGCGCACGGCCAGCGCCCGATCGATGCCGTCGGCCGTACTCAGCATCGTCATCGCGGTCGTTTCGCGCATGGCATAGAGCTCGCGTCCAAGCCGCTCCGCCAGCGCATCGCCCTTGGCCTTGTCATTGTCGGTAACGACAAGGATGCGCGTGCCCATTTCGGGCACGTCGGCGGCCATGAAGCCGTGGATGACCGAGACCGACAGCACGCCGTCCTTGCCGTGCAGCGCCTTGATGCGGTCGACGAAGGAGCGCATCGGCTCGCGGCTGGTCGGCAGCACCTGGATCATGCGGCAGTCGAAGGTCGAGATGACCGGCTTGATCTCGCCGCGCGCCGCAGCCAGGCCAAGCTCGACGACATGCTCGCCGCGCTCGTAGAAATCGGTGTGCGGGAATTCGAGGAAATAGGCCATGATGTCGGACGCCGCCACGCGCTTCGGTGTCAGATGGCTGTGCGGATCGAACTCGCAGGCAATCACCACCTCAGGCCCGACAATGCCACGCACGCGCTCCAGCAGGTCGCCCTCGCAGTCGTCATAGCCTTGCGCCACCATGGCGCCATGCAGGCCCAGGATGACGGCATCGACCGGCAATGCAGCCTTGAGCTGGCCGAGGATTTCCTCGCGCAGCGCCTCATAGGTCTGCCGCTGCACGAGGCCGCCGGGCTCGGCCCAGGTGGCGGTGCCCTCGATCACGGTCAGGCTTTCGGCGGCCGCGCGGCGGCGCAGCGCCACGATCGGCGAGGAGCACAGGGTCGGCGTTTCCGGATGCTTGCCCGGCTCGGCATAGAACGCCATCTCGAAAGAGGCCCGGTCCGTTGGCACAGGCGAGAAGGTGTTGGTTTCCGTCGCCAGCGAGGCGGTGAAGATACGCATGAAAACTCCACGGGCTTCTTGTTTTCGCAATTCCGGACGGACAACCGCTGGGCACATCCCCCGGTATTGCTGGGATTGCTATTTGACAGCCCCGAGCGCCAAGCCCCGGACAAGATAGCGCTGCAGCCAGATGAACAGAATCGCCACCGGCAGCGTCGCCAGCAGCGTCGCCGCCATGACATGGTGCCATTCGATCGTGTAGCGCCCGGCAACCAGCGAGAACACCTGGATCGGCAGCGTATAGCTCTCCTGGCTGCGCAGCATGGTAAGCGCCACGACGAATTCGTTCCAGGCATTGATGAAGGTGAAGATCGCCGTCACCGCGATCGCCGGCAGGCAGAGCGGCAGGAACACTTTTCGCAGCGTCAGCCAGCGGCCGGCGCCTTCCATCCAGGCCGCCTCCTCGAGGTCGCGCGGAATGGTGTCGAAATAGCTCTGCAGCATCCACACGGTGAAGGCGACGTTGAAGGCCATGTAGATGAAGCCGAGCGCGGTGGTCGATTCGACCAGTCCCCAGGCAGCCATCAGCCGGAACAGGCCGAGCACCAGCACGATCGGCGAGATCATCTGTGAGATCAGCAGGAACTGGCGGAACGCTCCATAGCCGGCAAAGCGGAAGCGCGACATGGCATAGGCCGCCGGGACGGATATGAGGATGGCGCCAACGGTGGCGATGACAGACACATAGAGCGAATTGGCCAGCGCCCGGCCGAAGCCTGTCGCCACCCACATGTCGGCAAAATTCGACCACCGGAACTCGCTCGGCCACCAGGTCGGCGTCAGCACTTCGGTACGCGGCTTGACCGCTGTCAGGAACATCACCGCGAAGGGAAAGATCGTCACCACGATCAAGGGCGCCAGCAGCAGCCAGGCGATGATGGTGCGCTTCAGCTTGGCCTTCATGCGCGCTGCTCCCGCATCGCAAGGCGCACATAGATCATGGTGAAGATCAGCAATATGGCGAACATCACCAGCGAGACCGCCGACGCCTCGCCGAGTTTGCCGATACGGAATGCCAGCTTGTAGAGGTGGGTGACCAGTATGTCGGTCGAGTTGGCCGGCCCGCCCTGCGTCATCACCCAGATGATCGGGAACGAGTTGAAGACGTAGATGGTGTTGAGCACGATGGCGATGTTGATGAAGGGTTTCAGGAGCGGAAAGGTGATCTCGCGGAACTGCTGCAGCGGCGTTGCCCCTTCGAGCGCCGCCGCCTCGTAGAGATCGTCCGGGATCGACGACAGGCCGCCGAGAAAGATCGTCGTGGTGAACGGCACCGTCACCAATATGCCGATCAGCACCTGCATCGGAAACGCCGTCTCGGCGCTCGCAAGCCACTGGATGTTGTGGTCGATCAGGCCAAGTCCGATCAGCGCCGAATTCAGCATGCCGCTTTCACCGCTCAGCGCCCAGCGCCAGACCACGGCCGTCATGGTCAGCGACACTGCCCAGGGCAGCATGATGATGACGCGGGCAAGGCCACGCCCATAGAAATCGGTGTTGAGGATCATCGCCACCGGGACCGAGAGCAGCAGCGCGCCGCCGACCACCAGCACCGTCCACAGCCCCGTGCGCCAGAGCGCGGCGACGAAGTCGGGATCCGCGGCCAGCGCGGCGAAATTGGCAAGACCGCTGAACTCGCGCAGCTGACCAAAGCGATTGACGTCATGCGTGGCGATCTGGATCAGGTCCCAGACCGGCCAGAAGATGACCACCGCCGCCAGGAACAGACTGGGCAAGGTCAGGAGGTAGGGCAGGAAGCGATTTTGCATCGGCTGATTTTACACCGCGTTGCGAGGCATCAGTAGCACTGGTTGGCCAGTTGACCTGTTCTTCCCAGGCGCTCGGTTTCGAACTCTTCCCCGGCGTCGGCGCCGCCCCTCACCTGCCTGCCGGCATCCTCTCCCGTATAGAGACGGGGAGAGGGGAGCTTTCATTACCGCTTTCGCCAGTCACCAGCGTCCAGAAAGGGCTCCGAGATGCCGGCCGCCCTTTCTCCCCGTCACTATACGGGGAGAAATGCCCGGCAGGGCAATGAGGGGCGGCGCTGACGTCGACAATTCGTCCAAAGTGGTTGCTTGTCAGTCTTCGTTATTTACGTGGAGCGCAGCCAAATGTCTGTTTTGGAAATGTGGCGCGCCCCACCTGAGTCGGGGGCGCGCCACGGGCGCAGGGAGATACGCCCTATTTGTGGGGCGCGGCCCCTACTTCTTCAGCACTGCGTTGGCCTTCGCCGCCGCTTCCTTCAAGCCTGCTTCGGGATCGCCGCCGAGATAGATCTTCTGCATGGCATCCGACGTGATCTGGGCAACTTCTTCCCAGCCTGGGATGACCGGCGCGAAACGGGCATCCGGCAGCAGGGCGGTAAAGGCGGCCAGGTCGGCGTTGTTGACGTAATAGTCCATCTTGGCCTCTTCCTTGTTCACCGGCAGGAAGCCTTCGCCCTGCGTGAACTTGGCGCGCTGTTCCGTGGTGAACAGGAAGTCCATCAGCTTCCAGGCCTCGTCCTTGTTCTTGGAGTTCTTGAACATGATCATGGAGTCTGTGACGCCATAGGTGCCGCGCGCACCGGTCGGACCGGCCGGAATGGCGGCAACGCCATATTTGAGGCTCGGCGCCTCGTCCTTGATCTGGTTGGACAGGAAGGGCGCCGTGATCATCATGCCGACCTTGCCCTGCTTGAACAGGTTCTGCACGTCCTCGCGATTGTTGGAGGTGACGCCGGGCTCCGTCAGCCCCTCGTCGATCATCGACTTGTAGAGCTTGGCCGCTTCGAGCGCGCCCGGCGTGCTCAGGCCCGACGTGCCGTCCTTGTTGAGGATCTCGGTGCCCTGCGACCACATCGCGTAGTAGTAATAGACGTCGGTCTCGATCTCCTTGCCCTGAAGGCCGAAACCGAAGGCACCCTGCGCCTTGATCTTGCGAGCATCCTCCTGCAATTCGGTCCAGGTTGCCGGTGGCTTGGCGATGCCGGCCTTCTCGAACAGCTCCTTGTTGTAATACATGGCGCGCGCCGAGGCGGCGATCGGCAGGCCGTAGGTCTTGCCGCCCATGATCGAGGGCGACAGGAAGGTGTCGATGAAGCGACCCTTGAATTCGGGCGTGATGTAGCTGTCGAGCGGCTCGGCGACGTCCTGCTGGACGAAGTCGATCAGCCAGCGCGTGCCTATGATGGAGAGATCGGCGTTGGTGCCGGCGGTGATGTCGGTGGTCAGCTTCTGCAAGAGCACATCCCACGGCACCACCTCGAACTTGACCGTGATGCCAGGGTTCTTCGCCTCGAACTCCTTCTTGACCTGCTCGAAATACGGACCGGTCTTGGCGCTGTATTCGGCGACGGTAACCCGCACTTCGCCGGCCTCTGCCTGCGCCGCGAAGGCCAGAATGCCCATTCCGGCCATCAGGCCGGCAGTCCATTTCGCAAGGTTCATCCGATCTCTCCCATTGTTTCGCGCATTCGCGCTCCTTGTGCCGGTGCCGGCACAAGATTTATGTGACTTTCCTACATTATCGATGAATTCCCCGCGCGCAAGCGGATTAATATGTTGCTTAATTACATCCTGTTCTTTAGCCTCTCCGGCATGTGCCTGACCTGCGGGAGGAGCAAGCGCCGTGATTTCGAGAGCCGAATTCGAAGGCAGGACCGCCGTCGTCACCGGCGCCGGTGGCGGCCTTGGCTCGGCGATCGTCGCACTGCTGGCCGGCAGGGGCGCGCGGGTGGTCGGCTGCGACCAATCAGAGGAGGCGCTGGCGAGCCCGCACCTTGCCTCGCGGCATGTCTTCGACCTTCTCGACCGGGCTTCCATCGAGGCGGGGATCGCCGCCGTTCTCGACCGGGACGGCGTGCCAGATATCCTGGTCAACAATGCCGGCTGGACGCGCGCCGAAACGCTCGATGCGCTGACGGCGGACACGATCGAACATGAGCTCGACCTCAACCTGACCGGTGTGATGACTTTCGCCGACCCGCTGGTTAAGGCGATGGCTGCACGCGGTTCGGGCAGCGTTGTCTTCATTTCTTCCGTCAACGCCATCGCGCATTTCGGCAATCCGGCCTACGCCGCCGCCAAGGCCGGCATCAACGCCTATGCCAAGTCGATCGCCGTCGAGCTCGGCCGTAGCGGCGTGCGCGCCAATGTCGTCTGCCCCGGATCGATTCGCACCGCCGCCTGGGACCATCGCCTTGCCAAGAACCCTGACATAATCGGCAAGCTGCAGCGGCTCTATCCGCTCGGCCGCATCGTCAACGCCTCCGAAGTCGCCGAAGCGGTGACTTTCCTTGCCTCCGACCGCGCCTCGGGCGTAACAGGCGTGGTGATGCCCGTGGATGCGGGATTGACCGCCGGCTGCCTGCCGTTCATCGACGACATACTGGGAGCGTGACCATGACCGACGTCGAGTTTCGCAACCTCTCGAAATCCTTCGGCCAGCACAAGATCCTCGAGGAGATCAGCCTCGACATCAAAAGCGGCGAGTTCGTCGTGCTCGTCGGCCCGTCCGGCTGCGGCAAGTCGACCTTGCTGCGCATGCTGGCGGGCCTGGAGACCATCAGTTCCGGCGACCTCCTGATCGGTGGCACGCGCGCCAACGAGCTGCCGCCGCAGCAGCGCAACATCGCCATGGTGTTCCAGTCCTACGCGCTGTTCCCGCACCTGAAGGCTTCCGACAATATCGGCTTCGGTCCCAAAATCCGGGGCGAGAGCCGCACCGCCATCGACCAGAAGGTCAAGAAGGCGTCCGGCGTCCTCAACCTGTTCTCCTATCTCGACCGGTATCCCCGCCAGCTCTCGGGCGGCCAGCGCCAGCGTGTCGCCATGGGCCGCGCCATCGTGCGCGAACCCTCGGTGTTCCTGTTCGACGAGCCGCTCAGCAATCTCGACGCGCAGTTGCGCGTGCAGATGCGCACCGAGATCAAGGCGCTGCACCAGCGGCTGAAATCCACCATAGTCTACGTCACCCACGACCAGATCGAGGCCATGACCATGGCCGACCGCATCGTCGTGATGGACCGCGGCAGGATCCAGCAGGTCGGGCCGCCGCTGGAGCTCTATGACAGGCCGGCCAACAAGTTCGTCGCCGGCTTCCTCGGCTCGCCGTCGATGAGTTTTGTGTCCGGGGCACTGAAGACGACGCCCGGGACGACCTGGTTCGAGTCGGTCGGCGGCGGCCGGCTTGCGCTTGCCGGCGACCCGGTGCCGGCAGGCAGTGTCGTTGAGGCGGGCATCCGGCCGGAGCATTTCATCGTCGGTGAAGCCACCGACGCCATGACGCTCAAGGTTGATGTGGTCGAGCCGACCGGTTCCGAAACCCATGTCTACGGCGCCATTGGCACCGATACGGTGCGCGCCGTGTTCCGCGAACGGGTGCCGGTGCGGCCGGGCGACCTGCTGCCGGTCTCGGTCGACCCCGGCAACATCCATCTGTTCGACACGGCGACGGGCCTGCCGCTGAGATGACGGCGGAAACGCGGATATGAAGACGCCGGCCGATATCATCACGCGGCTGCAGCTGATGTCGCAGGACGGCACCAAGTCGGATCGCCGGCTGGCGAGCCTCGTCCTGTCCGACCTCGACTTCGCCTCCAAGGCCGCGATCTCCGAGATCGCCGCGCGGGTCGGCGTCAGCGAACCGACGGTCACCCGCTTCTGCCGCAATCTCGGCTGCGAGGGGTTGCGCGACTTCAAGTTCTACCTGGCCCAGGCCATCGCCATCGGCGGCCAGTATCTGTCGCCGGAGCCACTGAGCCGCGACGCCCGCGAACAGCGCATTGCCTCGACCATCACCGAAGCGGCGGTTACAGCCATCCAGCGCGCCAGCGAGAACCTCGACATGACGACGCTGGTCGACGTCGCCGCGCGGCTTGCGGCATCAGGCAATGTGCTGTGCATAGGTTCGGGTGGCATTTCCTCGATGATGGCGACCGAAATGCAGAACCGGCTGTTCAGGCTCGGCCTGCCGGTTCTGGCACAGATCGACGGACAGTTGCAGCGCATGTATGCCGCCGTTGCCACGCCAGACACCACGGTGGTCGCCTTCTCGGTCTCCGGCTATGCGCGCTCGGTCATCGAGGCGGTGCAGGTCGCCCAACAATATGGCGCCGCCACGGTGGCGGTCACCGCGCCCGACTCCGCACTGGCCAAGGTCGCCGACACTGTCATCCACCTGCAGCCGTTCGAGGACGGCAACATCTACAAGCCGACATCGTCACGTTACGCGTTGCTGGCGATCGTCGACATGATCGTGACCTCGGTCGCCGAGACACGCGGACCGAAGGTGCTGGAGAACCTGCGCCGCATCAAGCAGAGCGTGAACACGCTGAAGGTCGACGACCCCCGTTTGCCGCTGGGCGATTGATGAGCCGGCGCCGAAACCGCCAATTTCTCCCCAAGCGGGGATAAGGAGTGGTCCGCGCAGCGGACGGAAGCCAACTGATTGGCTTCCGAACGACCAATGCCCGGAGCGACGGCGCAGGACCGGGTCCGGCAGGAGAGAGGGGGGCGCTGTCTGCCTGCATCTCAATTTTGGAAAAGCGCTTCGACACCTGTTACCAGCGCCTCCGGATCACCCAATATTCGCAACGTCTTGAGGCGGGCCGTACCGCCGGCGACCGAAACGGCCGATGCCGGAACACCTAGCGCCTTGGCGACCAGCCTCTCCAGCGCTTGATTGGCGGCACCATTTTCCGGCACGGCGCGGACCCGCGCCTTCACGTGACTTCGTCCGTCCGCCAATGTTTCTACAACGTCGAGCCGGTCCACGGAAGACTTCGGCGTCAGCCGCACGAACAGATCGACGCCGTTCTCGCGCATGCGGAACGGCGCGCTCATGCGATCGTCAGGCCAGCAGCAGCGGCGCGACCGTGGTGAGAATGAACTGCCTGAGGAAGAACAGGATCAGCAACAGGATGATCGGCGAGATGTCGATACCGCCAAGATCGGGCATGAAGCGGCGGATCGGCCGCAGCGCCGGCTCGGTCAGGCGGTAGAGCATGTTCCCGATGCTGCCGACGAACTGGTTGCGCGAGTTGACGACATTGAAGGCATAGAGCCAGGAAAAGATCGCCGAGGCGATGATCACCCACCAATAGAGGTCGAGCGCCATGACGATGGTTTGTATGAGGGCGAGCATGCCGGACTCCAATTGTTGCCGACATGTAGCCATTACGCGCCAAACCGGCAAGGGCAGGGTTCCGCCACGCGACCGGCAGCCGGTTTTTCGGTGAAGCGCCGCCTTGACAGGAAACCGCGGCGCCCGATAAATGCGCCATCCGCTGGACGGGGCTGTAGCTCAGCTGGGAGAGCGCGTCGTTCGCAATGACGAGGTCAGGAGTTCGATCCTCCTCAGCTCCACCAGCGGAATAATCGTCCGGCTTTTGACCGTCCCGGCAAGGCGCGGCCGGCATCCGCCACGGCGCGATGCAAGGCGTAGCCCCGATCCCCCCAAAAATGGCCAAATGGCATTTCGCCGTTTCCGAGGCGAAATGGTTGTCAATTGGACTTATGGCGATGGCCGGTGTCCGGTAGGCGCTATTTTTTTTGGAAGCCGCCCCATTAGAGTGGCGTTCTCAAATCAGTTTTTTCTGTGTGTTGTGACAGGGCGTTTCGGCGGGGCCGACCGAAAGCGCTATACGGATTCCGAGTCGAAATGAAGTATCCGCCTGCGAAAGCAAACTAGTGTCCATTCGCCAGAATCTTGCTGCAAATCTCAGGCGGCTCTGCAAGGACCATGCTTCTGTCAGCGCGGTATGCCGCGAGCTTGGCATCAACCGCACACAATTCGAGCGTTACCTGCAAGGGCAGACCGTGCCCAACAAGGCCACCGC
This sequence comes from Mesorhizobium sp. B2-3-10, assembly GCF_006442275.1. Lineage (NCBI taxonomy): Bacteria > Pseudomonadati > Pseudomonadota > Alphaproteobacteria > Hyphomicrobiales > Phyllobacteriaceae > Mesorhizobium > Mesorhizobium sp. B2-3-10. The sequence continues at coordinate 691,838 of NZ_VFVT01000001.1, read as the reverse complement.
CAAGCTGATCTGCGATTATTTCCGCGTCGACGAAGCCGAGCTGTACCGGGACCCCGGCGCCCCCTCGCCCGCGGCTCCCGGTCTGCCGCCGATCTCCGAAAGCCTGTTCACCCAGATGATCCGGCCGCCCGCTCCGTCGATTGCGGGCGGCACCTATTTCACCTATTTTTCGATCCCCGGCAGATCCGATCTGCTGGTGCGGGCGATCACCTTCGTGCGTCGCGAAGCCGAGCTGGTCACGTTCCGCAGGGTCACCGGATGGTCGGAGCATCATGGCTCGACATGGGCGCGGGCACGCGGCAATCATTATGGCGTGGCGATCTCGCGCCTTAACTGGATCTATTTCAGCGGCGTCAACCGCCGCCAGACAGGCGAGCCGTCGCTGATCTCGGTGCAATGGGCGCCTATCTCCGAACCGGTGCTGACAGGCAAGGCCATGCTTCTGACCGAAGCCGGGCCGGCATTCGTGTCGGTCATCATGCGGCAGGATAGGTCCAATATCCGGCCCAGGCATGCGATCCGCATGGCGCATGTCGTCAGGCTCGATGATCCCAGCCTCGACCAGCTCGTCGTCAGCCTCGCTCGGGACGGGCTGGGTTAGCCGCTTGCTTACGCTGAATAAGAACAAGAATATCCCGAAAAAGCGTATGCCAGCGATTGCCTACTCCATATCTGAGTAAAATCGATTTTTTAGACTTTCTAGCCAAGAAAGATATTTTAGCTCATAGCTGATTTACTACAGTTTTAACAAACCAGTAACTCTTCCGACCTTACCTTTCTTCCGCGGATCCCTTTCCGGGATCTTTCAACAGATCCCTGGGGGTCGGGGAAAGGGACGAAAATGACCAAGAAAGTGAACATTGGCCAGAACATGACGTTGGCGGCAACAAGGCACGGCTTGTCGGCCTGCCCCACGGCGGCGCTGAGCCATTCGGCGATCAAGCGCCTTCTGGGCCTCGACCGCCTCACCGACGCGCCCATCTATGCGTTGACCCTCTCAATCCCGGAACTTGATCCGCATTCGGCCGGTCGATCGATCAATTAGCCGGCGTAGTACATCTAGTGCAGCCAGTACGCATTCCCTAAAGTTCCATTCGATGACAGGAGCAGAACATGTCAAATCAGGCCTTACGTCAGTCAGAGCTCGACAGTCTCCAATATATCGCGACGATGACCAATGAGCTGGTGCAGATGGCCGAAGCGAGCCGCTTCCCCATGATCTCCTATCTGCTCGGTATGGCCTATGCCGAAGCCTTCGACGTCTTGCGCGGCGCACGGCCGGCACGACACGCGCAGCTCAGCGGCAATCCGATGCACCCCAAGGCACACCCGAAAGACAACCACGCTCAGCCAAGAACAGCGTAGCGCGATGCAATTGTCGGGCTTGCGGGACGGCTCGCACGGATTTGAGGGGCATTAGTCCCGCAAACTGAACACGAATGGCGCTGTACGGCTGACGCGCGGGCCGAGTTCCGCCGGTGGCGCCGGCACGGTCGCGCCCTGCAGCACCGCAAGTGCTGCTCGGTCGAGTTCGGCATCGCCGGACGAACGGGCGACCCGGGCCGACAGAACCCGGCCGGATGGGTCCATTGTAAAAGTCACGTTCACATTGCCCTGCGCGCGCCGGGATTTCGCGGCGCTCGGATAGCGCTTGTGGCGATTGATCCACGCCGTCAGCCGCGATTCCCATTTGGCCGGGCTGACACCCGAGAACCCGGCCGCCGATCTCGGCGCCGCCGCCTTGGCGGCAGGCTTGGCCTCGGCGCTGGCGGTACTTGCCGTCTTCGGTGGCTCGGCCTTTTCCTTCTTCGGCCTTGGCTTGGGCTTGTCGACCGGCTTTTTGACCTTGGCTTCGGCCGGTTTCTTTTCCTTGCGCCGTTCCGTCGGTTTTGCCCGCGGCAGCGGAAAGACAGCCTCCGGCGCGACGGTCTCGACATCGGGGACGACCTGTTGCAGCGGCGGCTGTTCGACCGGTTCGGCCTTCGTCATCTCCGTTAGCTCGTTCGGCGGCACCATCTCCGCTTCGGCAACAGGCTCCGCTTGCTCGACCACCTTGTCAGGCTCGGGCTCGGCTGCCTTCTCGGTCTGTTCGACTGGCTCGGCCCGGTCGGGAATGGCCGCGTCGGGCATCGCGGCCTGTTCGGGCACCGCCGGCGTCACCATCATCGGCGCCATCTCGACCACTAGGGCCGGCGGCGGTCCGCCATCCGACAGGTCGACTGGATTGAAATTCTGCACGGCATACGCGACCGCGACATGAGCCCCAAGCATCAGCACCGCCGCGCATGCCCATAGGCCAAGGTCGCGCCAGTCGAAGCGCGACAGCACCACCGTGGGCGAGGCGGCGGATGGCGTCATGGAGCGGCCGCTTTGCCTGGCGCCGGTGCGGCGATATCACCTGCCGGCGCGGCCTCCAGGCCGACCAGCGCGATCTTCAGATAGCCGGCGGCCCGCAGCAGGTTCATCGCCTCCATCAGCTCGCCATAGGCGACCGCCTTGTCGGCTCGCAGGAATATCCGCGTCTGCTTGTCGCCCTTGGTGCGGCTGTCGAGCGTGGCGGCAAAAGCCGGGCGCGGCACCGTGTCGTTGCCGATCGCCAGGCTGAGATCGTTCTTCAGCGTCAGGAACAGCGGCGTCTCCGGTCGCGGCGCCGGCGTCGCGGTCGAACCGGGCAGGTCGACATTGACATCCACCGTCGCCAGCGGTGCGGCGACCATGAAGATGATCAGGAGCACAAGGATGACATCGATGAAGGGCGTGACGTTGATCTCGTGGCTTTCCTCGAGGTCGTCGTCCAGGGTCTGTCGAATTCTGCTCCCCATGGCGTCGCTCCCGCTACTCCGCCGCCAAGGCTGTCGCCGGCGCTATCGTGCGGAAATCAAGGTCGCGGCTGACCAGCCGTTCGACGCCGGCCGAGGCGTCGGCGAGGATCTGCCGGTAGCCGGCTATCGAGCGGGCGAAAACGTTGTAGATCGCCACCGCTGGGATTGCCGCGACCAGACCCATCGCGGTGGCCAGCAGCGCTTCGGCGATGCCCGGCGCGACCACGGCGAGATTGGTGGTCTGAGCCTGCGAGATGCCGATGAAGGCGTTCATGATGCCCCAGACGGTGCCGAACAGGCCGACGAAAGGCGCGGTGGAACCAATCGTCGCCAGCAGGCCGGTGCCGCGCGACATGCGCCGCGACGCAGCCGCCTCGATGCGCGACAGGCGCGAGCTGACCCGTTCCTTCAGTCCGTCGCCGCCGACGTGGTCGAGCGCATTGGCCGAAAGCGCGGCCTCTTCTTCCGCTGCCCGCACCAGGAGCGCGCCGGGATCGCCACAGCGGTCGAGCGCGCGGCTCGCCTGCTTCAGCGTGGCGGCATCGCCGATCGCGCGGACGGCACGGCGGAGGCGCAGCTTGCCGCCGAAAATCTCCAGCGATTTGGCCAGCCATATCGTCCAGGTAACGAGCGACGCGAAAGCCAATCCAGTCATCACCGCCTTCACGATGATGTCGGCGGCCTTGAACATGCCCCATGGCGACAGGTCATGCGGCAGGTTCAGGTCCATCGTCCCGGCAGGCGCGACCTCGGCCGGCGTTGTCGCGCTCGGCTGGCCGGCTGGCTGCACGGGCGCCATGGCAGCCGGTGCAGCTTGTGCCGGCGCGGCAGGGGCCTCAACCGCTGGAGAAGAGCCGGCCGGTTGCTCCTGGGCCGTGGCGCCGGTCGCCCCCAGGACAAGCGATGCGACCAACGCCGCCAACAAACCATATCTCGACATGAGCTTCTTCCTTGTTCTCACGGCGGCCAGCCGCTTGCCGGTTCCTGCAACCGCCGGCGACGACTTCACTGCACATAGCCGACGGGTTGGCCAGTGACGGGATGCGCGAACACACCCATCTCGACGCCGAAAATGTCCTTGAGCACATCGCTCCGCATGATCTCGCCCGGTGTGCCGCGCGTCAGCAGCCTGCCGTCCTTCAGCGCGATCAGCTCATCGCAGTAACGCGCCGCCATGTCGGGGTCGTGCAGCACCACGACGACGCACAGGTCGCGCTTGCGGCTGAGCTCCCTGACCAGGCCCAGCACCTCGACCTGATGCGCGATGTCGAGCGCCGAGATTGGCTCGTCGAGCAGCATGACGCCGGCATTCTGCGCCACCAGCATGGCCAGCCAGGCGCGCTGGCGCTCGCCGCCGGATAATTCATCCACCAGCCGCTCAGTGAACCCTTCCATGTCGGTCAGCACAAGCGCCTGCTCGACATGGCGCCTGTCCTCGGCGCCGAAACGGCCAAGCGCCCCATGCCATGGATAGCGTCCGAGCGTTGCCAGCTCGCGCACGGTCAAGCCCGTCGCCGCCGGCGTCGTCTGCGGCAGATAGGCAAGAGCCCGCGCCAGCTCGCGCGCGCCCCATTGCGATAGCGGCCGTGCGGCGAAAGTGATGGCGCCGGAGCTTGCCGGCTGCTGGCGCGCCAAAAGCTTGATCAGCGTCGATTTGCCCGAACCGTTATGGCCGATCAGCCCGTAGACGCGCGCGCGCCGCAATTCGAGCGAGACCGGACCGAGCAGCGTCCGTTCGCCGACGGCGAAACGCACGGCATCGATATCGAATGCGGTCTGGCTATCGGCTTCGGCCATGGTCACGGCATTTCTCCAGCCCCGCCGCCGCATTCCCATCCTGGCTGCGGAGGCAGGTGCCCGGTTGACTATGAAACTTGATATTACTAGTCAAGATTTAAGATGGGAATGCACCGCAAAAACCTGAAACGCTCCGGGGCCGGTGCCATTGTTGCCGCGTACGGGCCCTCACCCGCGCAGCCGGCCGATCCGCGCCGGCGACCTCGGTCCCGGGCCACACGATGTCGGCATCCGGTGTCGCCGCATCGATGCGGACACGCTAGGGTGAGCCGGCGGCAAGGAGCTCCGGATGATCAAGGCGACACCCTTCGACTACCCCTATGACGGCAGGCTGGTTGCCGAAAACACCGCGCTCGTCGTCATCGACCTGCAACAGGATTTCCTGTCGACATCGGGCTATTTCGCCAGGAAGGGGTATGACCCCTCGCCGCTGCGGGCGATCCTGCCCGCCGTGAACCGCCTGATCGCGGCCGCGCGCAAAGCCGGCGTCACGGTCATCCACACAAGACAGGGTTACCGCGCCGACATGGCGGACATGACGCCCTACGAGAAATGGCGCCGCAAGCGTTCCGGCCTCGACGGCACCGACGTCCTGCTGCGCTCAGGCGCTGGGTTCCAGATCGTCCCGGAGATCGACGTCGCGCCGCACGACATCATCGTCGACAAGACCTGCAACAGCGCCTTCACCTATACGGATTTCGAGCTTGTGCTGCGGGCGCAAGGCATCACGCATCTGATGTTTTCCGGATGCACGACGGACGTCTGCGTCCACACCACGCTGCGCGAGGCCTGTGACCGCAATTTCCAGTGCCTGACGGTTTCGGACGCCTGCGCCAGCGGCGACAGACAAGCGCATGAAGCGGCGTTGCACATGGTGACGGTCGAGGACGGCGTCTTCGGCGTGCTGGCCGATTCGGACGCCGTCATTGAAGGCCTGTCGCGGCTTGGCGACAGCCTGAAGCAGCAGACGATTGATGGGCTTCACCCCGCTGCTCGCGTCTCCAATCCTGAGCGAGGCGCGTAAGCTCCAGGCTGGAACTCGCTGGCCTCCCGGCGCGCCAGGGAGTTGCGCAGCAGCGCCAATGTTTCCCGGCCGGCCGTCGCGATTTCGAGTGGCGTGTCGACGCCGACGATCATGAACTCATCGATCCCGAGCCCGGCATAGGCGAGCAGCGACAGCGCGACTTGGGCCGGCGGGCCGGATAGGTCGACCGCCTTGTGGCCGGCGGCGGAAACACCCTGGTGGATCCTGACCGGAAGCGCGAAGCGCAGTTTGCCCGCACGGCCATGTTCGGCCGCGGCGCCACGTGCCCGCTCCATCAATTGCCTGATATCGTCGATCGGCCCCGGCGCCAGTTCGAAGACATCGGCATGCCGGCCGGCCACCTTCAGCGCCGTTCCGGATTGCCCGCCCATGCGGACCACGAGGTCGGCGCCATGCGGGCCCTTGCGCGGCACATAACCACTTTTGATGCTGTAGAACGCGCCTTCGTGATCGAAGGGCCGGTCGTTCGACCATAGCCGCTTCAACAGCACCAGATATTCGTCGATGCGCTGCCAGACGACGCCATGTCCGACCGGCCGTGTCTCGGCATCGTCGTCGTTCAAGGGCTCGCTGATCATCCTGAGCGTCAGCCGTCCGCCGCTCTCCCTGTCGATGGACGCCAGCTGGCGGGCAGCGACCGTGGGTTCGATCACGCCGGCCCAGTGGGTGAGCACCACTTCCAGCGAAGCGGTGCGGTTGAGCACCTGCGAGGCCAGATCCATGTTGGTCAGCAGCCCGGCGGAATCGTCGACGACGATCTTCTGGAAACCGCCGTCCTCGATCAGCCCGAGCTTGGTCGAGGTCTCGGCGAAGTCATAGAAAAACGGAACCGCCGCGTCGGCGGTCTTGCCGGGTACATGCGTGAATTCGATCGGCATTGTCATCTCCTCCATCACTGGAATCACTGATGCTGTGAAATGCGAATCCTCAGGCGCGCGAGACGCTCCGGGATCCGGTTCAACTCCGATTGCCTGAAAGCTGTGGGGCAGCAGCCCCTGTCGATCCCGCGCCTTAGGGAATAAGGCCCAGCACGACTGCCCCGGTGAACACGAACGCAAGGGCAAAGACGAGGTAGGCGAAAGCGCCGGCATAGGCCGGGCGAAAGCCCTGGGCATTGGCCACTCGCTGGCCGTTGCTGTCGGTCTGGGCGTTCTGGAAATAGGACATGTCGACCTCCGTCTCGCCGCTTAATCTATAAAACTTGTAGACTTTGTCGATTGCTATTTTTGGGCAACTGGCAGAATTATTTTCTCGTCGACCGCCAAAAATTGGTGTGAAGTTGCTGGGAGCATGGGGTTCCAGGCAATCGATCGGAAGAGCGCGGCGGTATGATGTGAGCGTCCCAAGGTCCAGGTTCTTTATTCCGGGACAGCTTGACGCCCTTCCTCTCCCCCTCCGGAGGATAGGAAGGACACCAAATCCTACTCGCCTAACGCTCTTCCCTTCGAAACGGCTTGAGCAGCGCCGATGGCGCCACCGCGTTGCGCGACATGACGGCCATGGCGACGATGGTGAAGATGAACGGCAGCATCAGGAACGCCTCATAGGGGATGTGTCCGAGCCCACTCGCCTGCATGCGCAATTGCAAGGCATCGACGAAGGCGAACAGCAGCGCGGCCCCTGCCGAGCGCCAGGGATCCCAACGGCCGAAGACGACCAGCGCGATCGCCACCCAGCCGCGCCCGGAAACGACGCCGAAGGTGAAGGCGTTGAACTGCGCCATCGACAGGAAAGCACCAGCGAGCCCCATCAGGGCGCCGCCGAGAATGACGGCCTGGAAGCGCGTGGCAATCACGCCGACGCCGGCGGAGTCGGCGGCGCGCGGGTTCTCGCCGACCATGCGCACCGACAGCCCCCACGGGGTGCGATAAAGGATGAAGGCCGCCAGAGGAATGGCCAGGATGGCCATGTAGACCAGCGCGAACTGGTTGAACACCGCAGGTCCCAGCACGGGAATGTCCGAGAGCACCGGGATCGGCAGCGTCTGAAAACCCTTGATGCTCGGCGGCACCGATTGCTGGCCGAAGATCAGCCGGTAGAGGAAATAGGCCAGCCCCGACGAGAACAGGGTGACGCCGATACCGCAGACATGCTGGCTGAGGCCGAGCACTACCGTGAACAGCGCATGCAGCGCGCCCATCAGCATGCCGGTCAGCACCGCCACCAGGACACCCAGCCACAGGCTTCCACTGAGGCTGGTGGCGGTGAAGCCGGTCATGGCGCAAAGCAGCATGATGCCTTCGATGCCGAGATTGAGCACGCCGGCCCGTTCGGAGAACATCTCGCCGAGCGTGGCGAAGGCCAGCGGCGTGGCGATGCGGATGATGGCGGCGAGAAAGCCGACCTGAAAAATCTGCTCGAACACCGCGCTCATCCGGCGGCTCCGACGCGGCGGATGCGATAGGCCGTGAACAGCAGCGCCACCAGCATGGCGAGCAGCGCCGTGCCCTGGATGACGTCGCTGAGGAAGGCCGGCACGCCGGTCGCGCGCGACATCGCCTCGGCGCCGGTCATCACGGCTGCAAGGAAGATCGCCGCCGGCACGACGCCGAGCGGGTTGAGCCGCGCCAGCATGGCGGCGACTATGCCGGAATAGCCGTAGCCCGGCGAAATATCGCTCATCACCTGGAAATGCACGCCGCCGACCTCACCGACGCCGGCCAGCCCCGCCAACGCGCCCGACAGCAGCGCCGTCGACAGCAGCACGCGCTCGACATGGATGCCGCCATAGCGTGCCGCTTCCGGGTTTTCGCCGGTGACCCTGATCCGGAAGCCCAGCGTCGTGCGCACGATCAGGAACCAGATAACCGGGGCCGCGATCAGCGCCGCGACGACACCGAGATGCAGCCGTGTGCCTTCGATCAGCACCGGAAAGTTCGCCGAATCCTCGATCGGCGGCGAGATCGGATAGCCGCTGAAGCTGTCCTTCCACGGTCCCTCGATCAGTGCCATCAGGGCATAATAGATGACCGAGTTGAGCAGCAAGGAGCTCACGACATCGTCGACCTTGAACTTTACCCGCAGCGTCGCAGGCACCAGCGCGACCGCCGCGCCCGCGGCCGCCCCCGCCAGCGCCATGAAAAGCATGGCAAGCGATCCTGGCATCGGGATCGCACCAACGAAACAGCTCGCCACCGCGCCGGCCAGCAATTGCCCTTCCGCGCCGATGTTCCAGAACTTTGCGCGGAAGGCGACCGCTACCGCAAGTCCGGTAAAGATCATCGGGGCGGCGCGGACCAGCGTTTCGGTGACGGCGTAGCTGTCGCCAAGCGAGGCCGTGAACATCACGCCGTAGGATTCGAACACCCCGGCCCCGGCCAGCGCGATCAGGCCGCTGCACAGGATGAGCGTGGCGACGATCGCCAGCAGCGGCAGCGCGAGGTTGAACCAGGCGGGCGTGGACGTGCGGACTTCGAGGCGGAACATCAGTGGCCCTCCGCGCCGGTCATCAGCAGGCCGAGCCGGGCGACGGTCGCATCGGCACTGTCCAGCGTGCCGACGATGCGGCCCTCATACATCACCGCGATGCGGTCGCAGAGCACCAGCAGTTCCTCCAGATCCTCGCCGATGACGATGATGCCGCAGCCCTTGGCGCGCATGTCGAGGAATTTTTCATGGATGAAGCGCGCCGCACCGATGTCGAGGCCACGTGTCGGCTGTGAAACGATCAGCACCTTCGGATCGAAAGCAAGCTCGCGCGCCAGAAGCGCTTTCTGCAGATTGCCACCGGACAGCGCGCCGGCGCGCGTCATCGGCCCGGGACATCTGATGTCATAGGCCTTGATCTGTTCCTCGGCGAAAGCGCGGATCGCATCCGGCTTGAGCAGGCCCTTGGCGGAGAAGGCTGAAGTGCCGATGCGCGGCAGCACCATTGAATCGGCGAGCGGCAAATTGGTGACCAGCCCCGTCGTCATGCGATCTTCCGGGATGCGGCCAAGGCCGAGCGCCTGCACCTCGCGCGGCGAGAATTTTGCCACCTGTTTGCCGGCTATCGTCATTCGGCCCGTCTCGGGCGCCAGCACGCCGGAGATCACCTCCGCCAGCGCCCGCTGGCCATTGCCGGAGACGCCGGCGATGCCGAAGATTTCGCCGGCACGAACCGCAAGCGACACATCGCACAACGCCGTGCCGGAATGCTTCGAGGTAGAAATGCCGTCGAGCGTCAGCACATCGGCGCCGGGCGTCGACGATCCCCTTGCCGGCGGCACGATCTCATGGCCGCACATCAGTTCAGCCATTGCAGCCGACGTCGTGTTGGCCGGATCGTCGACACGGCCGGCGACGCGGCCATGCCGCAGCACGGTGCAGCGATGCGTCAGCGCCCGCACCTCGTTGAGCTTGTGCGAGATGAAGATGATGCCCAGGCCTTGCGCCGCCATCGAGCGCAGGGCCGAAAACAGTCCGTCTACCTCGCTCGGTGCCAGCACCGCCGTCGGCTCGTCAAGGATCAAGAGCTTGGCACCGCGAAACAGCGCCTTGACGATCTCCAGCCGCTGCTGCTCGCCGACCGACAGCGCCGAGACCGGCAGATTGGGATCGAGCGTCAGCCCGTGCCGGCTGCTGATTTCGGCAAGCCGCGCCAGCCCGCCGCCGCGGTCGATCCGTCCCGATTTGCCCGGAATACCAATGAGCAGATTTTCCAGCACGGTGAGCCGTGGTGCCAGATGAAAATGCTGATGCACCATGCCGATGCCCGCGGCCAGCGCATCGGCCGAGCTGGTGATCCTGACTGGCTGGCCCTGGATCAGGATCTCACCGGCATCCGGCGCGTAGGCACCGAACAGCACGTTCATCAATGTCGTCTTGCCGGCGCCGTTCTCGCCGAGCAGCCCGAGGATTTCGCCCGGCGCCACGCTGAGATCCACAGCCTCGTTCGCCTTGACGGCGCCGAAGGTCTTGGTGATGCCGCGCATTTCAATGAGAGGGGCGGACAAGAATGCTCCTGATTTTTCCGATCCGGCCTTAGCTGCGGAGGGCGGCGCTGCACCCCCCTCTGTCCTGCCGGACATCTCCCCCTCAAGTGGGGAGATTGGCAGCTTCGCCGACTTCGCTTATGTTTCAAGGTCGGCGATTGGCGAAAGCCGAAGTGACATCTGATCTCCCCCCTTGAGGGGGGAGACGGCCGGCAGGCCAGAGGGGGGCGCCACGCGCCAGCCCCTCAATCATGGCGTCAATCCGAGACCGGCGTATTCTCGTCCACATCCACCCGGAAATTGCCTTCCAGGATCTCGGCCTTCTTCTTCTCGACCAGATCCTTGACCTCGGCGGGCAAAGTCTTGTCGAACTTGTGGAAGGGCGCCAGATACGAACCGCCCTTGGCCATGCGCGAGAAATCGCCATAGTCTTGCGCGGTGTAGACCCCGGCCTTGACCAGCTTGATCGCCTGCTCGACCGTCGGGTACATGTCCCAGACCGGACCGGTGATGACGGTGTCGGGGCCGAGGCTCGACTGGTCGGACATGTTGGAGATGGCGAAGATCTTCTTTTCCACCGCCGCCTCGATGACGCCGAAGCGTTCGGCATAGATGACATCGACGCCGGCATCGATCTGCGCCACCGCGGCTTCCTTGGCCTTGGGCGGATCGAAGAAGGAGCCGATGAAGGCGACCTTCCTCTTGACGTTCGGGTTGACCTCCTTGGCGCCGGCGAAGAAGGCGTTGACCAGCCGGTTCACTTCCGGAATGCCCATCGCCGCCACCGCGCCGACCGTACCCGACTTCGACATCTTGCCTGCGATCATGCCGGAGAGATAGGCGGGCTCGTGGATCCAGTTGTCGAACACGCCGAAATTCGGCTCGGCCGGCCCGGCGCCGGAGCCGAACAGCCAGGCTGTCTTGGGGAACTGCTTGGCCGTGCGGCGCGATTCACGCTCGGCGGCGAAGGCATCGCCCAGCACCAGCTGGTAGCCGCCCTGCGCATATTCGCGCATGACGCGGCTGAAGTCGGCGGTCTGGACCTTCTCCGACCATTTATATTCTATGCCCAGTTCCTTCTCGGCCTTCTGCAGGGCGACGTGGATCTGGTTGTCCCAGGGTTCCTCGATCGGCGTGGCGAAGATCGCCGCCACCTTCAGTTTTTTGCCCGCCGCGAAGGCCGCACCCGGCAGCATCGTCGCGGCCAGGCCAAGCGCGCCCAGCTCCAGCACGTTGCGTCGCGACAGCCCTTCGCGCATCGAATGAGATCTGTTCTTCCGGTCTTCCATTGAAGTGCCCCTCTGTTTGACAGCCGTGTCGAGCCGGCCGTTCCTGAAATCAGACGGGGAACTATGGAACGGGTCCGGACTTTTGTCCACATGGTCAAATTTGGCAGGATCGAGCATATCCACTCTCCTGGCCTGCCAGGAAGAGCGATTGCTCAGGCCCGTTCGAGCGCGATGGCAATGCCCTGGCCGACGCCGATGCACATGGTGGCCAGCGCATAGCGGCCGCCGCGCTCGCGCAGCTCCAGCGCCGCCGTGCCGGAGATGCGCGCGCCCGACATGCCCAGGGGATGGCCAAGTGCGATGGCGCCGCCATTCGGGTTCACGTGCGGCGCATCCTCGGCGATGCCGAGTTGGCGCAGCACGGCGATGCCTTGCGAGGCAAAGGCTTCGTTGAGTTCGATGACATCGAATTGTTCCGGCGTCAGGCCAAGCCGCGCACAAAGTTTCTGCGTCGCCGGCGCCGGACCGATGCCCATGATGCGCGGCGCGACCCCGGCGGCGGCCCCGCCAAGAATACGGGCGATCGGCGTCAGCCCGCATGTCTTCACCGCCGCTTCCGAGGCAACAATGAGCGCCGCAGCGCCGTCATTGACACCAGACGCATTGCCGGCCGTCACCGTGCCACCTTGCCGGAACGGCGTCGGCAATTTGGCCAGCGCCTCGACGGTTGTGCCGGCGCGAGGATGTTCATCCTTGCTGATAGTGACCGCATCTCCCTTGCGCTGTGGGATGGTCACCGGGGTGATCTCCTTCGCCAGCCGGCCATTGGCTTGGGCCGCGACCGCCTTGTCCTGGCTGCGCACGGCAAAGGCATCTTGGTCCGAGCGGGAAACAGCGAAGTCTTCCGCCACATTCTCGCCGGTTTCCGGCATGGAATCGACGCCGTATTGCTTCTTCATCAGCGGGTTGACGAAGCGCCAGCCGATGGTGGTGTCATAGATCTCGGCATTGCGCGAGAACGCCGTGTCAGCCTTGGGCATGACGAAAGGCGCGCGGCTCATCGATTCGACACCACCCGCGATCATCAGTTCCGCCTCGCCGGCCTTGATGGCACGCGCCGCGATGGTCAGCGCGTCCATGCCCGAGCCGCACAGACGATTGACCGTCGAGCCTGGTATCTCCTTCGGCAGCCCAGCTAGCAGCAAGGCCATGCGCGCCACGTTGCGGTTGTCCTCGCCGGCCTGGTTGGCGCAGCCATAGACGACGTCGTCGATCCGCTGCCAATCGATCCCGGGATTCCGCTCGAGCAAAGCCTTCAGCGGGATGGCGGCAAGATCGTCGGCACGAACCGAAGACAGCGAACCGCCGAAGCGGCCGATCGGCGTGCGGATGTAGTCGCAGATGTAGGCCTCGGCCATTTTATGCAGCCTTTGTTTTTCCGGTTCCCTCATGCGCCGCCTTGGTGCGGGCCTGCAGGTCGCGCAATGTCTTCAGTTCGAGTTCGCTTGGCGCGGGTGTTTCGTCAAGCGCCTCGGCGAACTTAACAACCCAGCCACAGCTCTCCTGCACCTGCTGACGGGTTACCTTGGGGTGCAGCGACACGACCGTGAATTCCTTGGTCACCGGATCGGGCTTCCAGATGGCAAGATCGGTGATCAGCAGCGTGGGGCCCGCGGTCTCGATGCCCAACCGCTGTCGATGATCGCCGCCCTCGCCATGGCCGAAGGAGGTGACAAAGTCGATCTTCTCGACCATGCCGCGCTTGGTCTGCGCCATAGTGATGTAGATCTCCTTCGACGATGTCGCGATCTCCGGCGCGCCGCCGCCGCCGGGCAGTCGGGTCTTGGGATGGAAATAGTCGCCTATCACAGTGGTGTTGATGTTGCCGAACTTGTCGAGCTGCGCCGCACCGAGGAACCCGATGGAAATGCGGCCGCCCTGCAGCCAGTAGCGGAACATCTCCGGCACCGCGACGGTGGTGACGGCGGTTTCGCACAATTCGCCATCGCCGATCGACAGCGGCAGCACGTCGGGCGCCGTACCGATCGTGCCGCTCTCATAGATCAAGGTGATGTCGGGCGCATGCGTCAGCCGCGAGACGTTGCATGCCGCGGACGGCGCGCCGATGCCGACGAAGCAGACATCGTCATTCCTCAGCGCCCGGCTCGCGGCGATCGTCATCATCTCGTTGGGGGTGAAGCCCAGCTGATTGTCGCTCATGCCGCGTTCCGCAGATGCGAGACCCGGGCCGCGAAATCGTCGGGACTTTTCTCGATCACGTTTGCCTGCATCCAGGCCCGGAATTTCTCGCGGTCGGCCGCGACCTCGTCCCATTCGATATAGGCGGCATTGTCGCGCGCATAATAGCCATGGGCATAGGAGGGGTGCGAGCCGCCGGGCACGACCGAGATCGCCGCGATCGTCCAGCGGGGCAGCACAGTCAGATTGGGGTGAAGATCGTCAAAATTGTCGACCACCTCCTCCACCGTCACCACCGCGCGCCTCGCCGCCAATACCGCCTCCTTCTGGACGCCGATGATGCCTTCGACCAGCACATTGCCTTTTCGGTCGGCTTTCTGCGCATGGATGAAAGTGACATCGGGCCGGATGGAAGGCACGGCCGCCAGCATCTCGCCGGTGAACGGACAGGTCACCGCTTTGATGTTCGGATTGACATCAGCCAGCCCCGTGCCGCGATAGCCGCGGAACACCGCGCAGGGCAGGCCGGCCGCACCCGCCTCGTAGCCATTGGCCATGCCGGCATGGCTGTGTTCCTCGACCGCGATCGAGCGGGGAAAACCGTTCTCGATCGCATCGCGGGCGCGCCGCAGCAGGCCGACACCGGGATTGCCGACATAGGAGAAGACGATTTTCTGGGCCATGCCCATGCCGATCATCTGGTCGTAGATCAGGTCCGGCGTCATGCGGATCAGGGTCAGGTCGCGATATCCCTGGCGGATCGCCTCATGCGCCGCAGCCGTCGGGATCAGGTGGGTGAAACCTTCGAAGGCAGCGGTGTCGCCATCGTTCAGGTTCTCGGCCACGGCCTGTTTGAGCGGCAGGAACTTGACCATCGCGGCGACTCCCAGAGTCCAAGAGTTCGTATTGCGAACACATGTATTGAATGCGATACTTTCTAAACTCCGTTGAGCCGGGGTGTCAATCGTGGCGAGATCGCCCGGACCGAGAGATGAGATGGACAACGAGACCGTTTCCCGTGATCACGTCGGCTCGCTCGAGCGCGGACTCGGCGTGATGGAGATATTGGCCCGCCATCCCTCCGGCATGACCCTGACCGAAATGGCCGAACAAGCCGGCCTGACCCGTGCCGGCGCCCGGCGATTCCTGCTGACGCTCACCGCTACCGGCTATGCGACGCAATCGGGGCGTGTGTTCTCCCTGTCCCCGCGCTTGCTGACCGTTGCCCGCACCTGGCTCGGCGGCGCCTCGCTGTGGAGCTTCGCCGCGCCGATCATGCGCGCGGTCGCCGCGCAGCTGAACGAGGCCTGCTCTGCAGCGATCCTGTCGGGCCAAGATGTCGTCTATGTCGCCCGCATTCCCGGCCGGCGGATCCTGAGCGTATCGCTCGATGTCGGCACCAGGCTACCCGCTTATTGCACCTCGATGGGGCGGATGCTGCTGGCGGGGCTGACACCGGCGGAATTGGACGCGTTCTTCCGTAAGGCAACGGTCGAGCGGCGGACGCCGAAGACAATTGTTGAAAGACCGTTGCTGGCAAAGGCCATTGCCAAAGCCAGAATGGATGGCTTCGCCATCGTCGACGAAGAGCTGGAACTCGGCCTGCGCTCCATCGCCGTGCCGATCCGCGACCGCGCTGGGCGCACGGTCGCGGCGATCAATGTCTCGACCCAGTCGGCACGGTTTTCCGTCGCGGATATGGAGCGGGAGATCTTGCCTGCGCTGCTTGAGGCCAGACAGCGTGTCGAGGATTTCTTTGTCGTCTGAAAGAGGGCTGTTAGGCTTCCCTGGCGTTGGCCCGCCAGCGTCTAAATAGCGCCCTCAATGCTTGATCCGGTCGCGCATCGCGTACCACAGCATGCCCAGCACATAGAGCGGCCCGCGCAGCGCCGTGCCGCCCGGGAACGGCATTGGTGTCAGCGTCGAGAACAGGTCGAGCCGTGAGGCATCGCCGGTGATCGCCTCGGCCAAAAGCTTGCCCGAGAGCGTCGACAGGATGACGCCCTTGCCTGAATAGCCGTGCGCGAAATAGACCTCGCCATAGTGCCCGACATGCGGCAGCCGCGACGTCGTTACCGACACCAGCCCGCCCCAGGCATGGTCGATGCGGCAGCCCTTGAGTTGCGGAAAGGTGCTCTCCATGTGCGGCCGCACGAAGCCGGCAATGTCGGCCGGCGGTGACGGCGTGTAGCGCTCGCCGCCGCCGAACAGCAGGCGTCCATCGGCGGACATCCGGTAATAGTTGACGACGAAGCGTGTGTCGGACACCGCGACATTGGCCGGGATGACGTTGCGCGCGCCCTCCAGCGGCTCGGTGGCGACAATGTAGTTGCCGACCGGCATGATGCGACTGTTGACGCGCGGCTCCAGCCCGTTGAGCAGCGCGTCGCCCGCCAGCACGACATGTCTGGCCCGCACCGATCCCTTTGCCGTCGAGACCCGGATCGAGGGCTCGCGCTCCAGCTTCACGGCCACCGAGTTTTCGTGGATGACCACCCCGGCCGCGACAGCCGCGCGGGCAAGCCCAAGCGTGTAGTTGAGCGGATGCATGTGGCCGCCGAGCGGCTCATACATGGCGCCATGATAAGGCGCGTCGGCCTTGGCCCGAGCCGCCGCCGCCGAGAGTATCTCGACATCGCGGAATTTCATCACGCTCTCGAGGCACTTGGCCTCTTCTTCCAGATCCCTGAGGTCGGATCCGTTGACCGCGCCGACCAGATGGCCGGTCAGCCTGAGATCGCACTCGATGGCATTGCGTTCGATGATGTCGAGCACCAGGCCGCGCGCCTCGAAAGCGAGGTCGAACAGCACCTTGGCCCGCTCGGCTCCGTAGAGCTTGACCAGACCCTTGGCGCCCTTGCGCAGGCCGGGGATCATCTGGCCGCCATTTCGGCCCGATGCGCCCCAGCCGATCTTGCCGCCTTCGAGCAGCACCACCTTCAGCCCGCGTTCGGCGGCGTGAAGGGCGGCCGACAGCCCGGTGCAGCCGCCGCCGACGACGACCAGGTCGGTTTCGGCATCGCCGACGAGCGCTGGATGGTCCGGCGCCGGATTGGCGGTGGCGACGTAGTAGGATTTGCCGATGTCGAGACCGGAATTGAAACCCGTTGAAGATGCCATGATCACACCTTCAGCAAGAGATGGTCGCGTTCCCAGCTCGTCACCACGCTTTGGAATAGGTCGAGTTCGACGCTCTTGACGCGCAGATAGGTCTGGAAGAAGTCCTCGCCGAGCAGCTCTCGCACCGGGGCACAAGCCTCGAAACGATCCAGCGCCTCCTCCATGGTCTTAGGCAGCGTGCTCCTGATCTTGTAGGCATTGCCCGACGCCTCGGCCGAGCGCGCCAATTTCTGCTCGACGCCCAGATAGCCGGCAAGCAGCGACCCGGCGATCGCCAGATAGGGATTGCAATCCGCCCCAGGCAGCCGGTTCTCCACCCGCCGCGCTGCGCGTCCCCCCGCCGGCACGCGGAGGCCGCAGGAGCGGTTGTCATGCGACCACTCGATATTGGCGGGTGCGCTGTGGTTGGGCCTTATGCGGCGGAAAGAGTTCACGTTTGGCGCGAACAGCGGCATGATTTCCGGAACGTATTTCTGCAAGCCGCCGATGAAGTGGCCGAACATCCCGGTGTCGGCATCGTCGCGGCTGGCGAAAAGCGCATTGCCGGCCTCGTCGACGACCGACATGTGCAGATGCATCGAGTTGCCGGCCTGGGCCGCGATCGGCTTGGCCATGAAGGTCGCATGCATGCCGCATTGCTGCGCGGCCTGGCGCGTAAACCGCTTGAATAAAAGCACCTGGTCGGCAAGCGGCAGGGCGTCGCCATGCAGCAGGTTGATTTCCAGCTGCGCCGTACCCGATTCATGGATCAGCGTGTCGAGCGGCAGACCGGCCGCCGCTGAATAGTCGTAGATGCGCCGGATCACCGGCTCGAATTCTTCCAGCGCGGCCATGTCATAGGGATGCTGCACACCCTCGGCGCGGCCATTGGCGCCGACCGGGGCGGTGAGGGGCTTGTCCGGATCGGGATTCGGTGCGGTCAGATAGAATTCAAGTTCCGGCGCCACCACCGCGCCCCAGCCGCGCTGGCGATAGAGATCGAGCACGGCGCGCAGCACATGGCGTGGCGAGGCCATCCATGGCCTGCCGTCCATGTGGAAGGCGTCGGCGAAGACATAGGCCTTGCCCGCCCCCGCACCCGGCGCCAGGCATAGCGTCGAGAGATCGGGCACCATGCGCATGTCGGGGTCCGAATAAGCAAAACCCTCGTCGATAGAGCCGGAATAGCGACCGTCGATGCTGACCAGGAAGGCGCTGCTCGGCAGGTAGAGCGCGCGGTCTTCCAGCGCCTTGAGGAGTTTGGCGGTCGGCAGCGCCTTGCCGCGCAACACGCCGTTCATGTCGGGCACCAGGCACTCGACCTCGGTGATGCCGTGCTGCGTGAGCCAGGCCTTGGGGTCGTTGATTGCGGTATTCGTGTTCTTATCAAGCATTTCGTTCATGTCCGTATCGGGGAGAGAATGGCTTGCGCGGCCACGTCCGTTCCGGATTTCAGCGCCATCTCGGCTGCTGCATTGTCCCTGAGGCGGGCGGGCGTGGCGTCATCGGCCAGCAGGCCGAGAATGGCTCTCTTCAATCCCCCTTCGGTCCAGCCGTCGCGGCCGATATGATCGCCGGTCTCTCCGGCGCGTTGCGCATTGTCGCCCCAGCAATAGAGCATGATCAGCGACGGCACGCCGAAGCGCAGCGCCTCGCAAAAGCTTTTATTGCCGCCGTGGTGGATGAAGGCTGGGCGCCCCGGGCGCGCAAGGCCTGTGCGATGCCAATGCAGTTCAGCGCGGCGCCAGAGCCCGCCTTGGAAAACAGCGCGATGGTCGGGCTGGCTTTACGCGTCAATTCATCCTCTTCAATCCGGCCGGCTGATCACGCCGAACAGTGCGGCCCCGTGCCTGGCCGCCTGCGGCCGCCGGCTGCGGGAGAGGCGCAGGTGGATGCGAAACAGATCGGCACCCATTTCATATCGCCGGTTGTCGAGATGGTCGAGTGTATTGAGGTGCTCGCGCAACGATTGCTTCGGCCGGAAGACGTTGATGCATGACCCGGAACGGCTCATTGGTACTGCCGCGCTCGCCGGTCCGGTCTTGTCGCCGCATTTCCAGCCTCTCGGCAGGCCCGCCCTGATGCGCTCACCACCGGTCTTGTGGGCCACCAGCCAGTCGACAAGCCGCGCTCGGCTTTTTTCGCCGACAATCAGGTCGAAGCGAGGAGCGGTTCTGCGTTGTGGTTGAACGGAAGGGCTCCAGGAGGAAAACAATGCCGCCGGGCCAAGCCCAGCGGCATCTCCTTTGGTGACTACTGCCTTTTCAGCGACGAACCGCTACGGCGTCGTTCCCGCCTGAAGCTTGGCCGCCGTCTGGTCGATCTTGCCGGCAAGAACACCTTGGGCCCAGGCCGTGACCTCGGCGTCGACCGGCTTGTTGGCCATGTCGGTCAGCGCCGCATCGAGCGATGCATCATCGGTGCCGACCGCTGCCGCCGCAGCCGCGGCCGCAGCCTCATCGGCCGCAGTATTGTCGGCGTCGACCACCGCCTGCTGGGCAGTGATGTCAGCCTGCAGAGCCGATATCTGGCCGGGCAGGGCCGCCTGCTGTTCGGCTGTCATGGCGTCGATTTCGGCCTGAGACAGCGACGTCAGTGCGCTCAACTGCGAATTCAGCGTATCCAGTTGAGCCTGGGCCGCGGCAGCTGTGGCAGCGGCCGCCGCAGCCGCGGTCTGCGCGTTCTTGGCTTTCGCGGACTGCGTCACGAATGCCTGAACGGCGGCGAACTTCTTGCTCTTGGAGTTCATATAGGCGTTGACGTTGCGCTGCAGCGAATTCAGCCGGCCAAGCTTGGCGTGGATATTCTTCTCCTTGGGCACGGACGAGACCTTTGTGTTCGTATCGACCGTGGCGTCGGCCGTTGTGTCCGTGTCCGTCTTGGCTGCCCGTCCCGGTGCCGACGATGACTTGCCGTGCGAAGCACCGCTGTTGCCGTTGCCATTCCCATGGGTGCCGCCATTGCCGCCGCCATTGCCGTTGCCGCCGCCATTGCCTCCAGCATTGCCGCCGCCATTGCCATGCCCATTGCCGGCGAGCGCCGGAGACGCCAGAAGCGCCAATGCGGCCACGGCCGCGAACAGTGTTTTCCGGTTTGTCATGCTAATCTCCTCGGGAATCGCCGCACTCGCCCACCGCTGAACCACCTGCGTATGAGAAATCACTAATCATACCCGGTAAACTTTAGACAAATGCGGTCTCAATCCGAGAGCGCGCGCTGCATCGGATCAATAACCAATTGAAAAGACAAGGAAATATACCGCTTTGACCTGGCTTGGCACTGAAGTCCCATGCCCGCCAGACCATGGTCTTGTGCCGTCCGGCATCCCGCGAAACGACAGAAAAAGCGGGGCTGAACTGGGAAAGGTCGATCGATCAAAGCAGCGTCAGCCGATGCTCTCGCCGCCGTCGATCACCAGCGCTTGCCCGGTCATGAAGGATGAACGGTCCGAGACCAGGAACAGGATCGCCTCGGCGATCTCTTCGGCCACCGCCCAGCGCCCCATCGGGATCTTGGTGCGGACATAGGTTTCGATCGCCTCGCGTCCGCCCATCTGGGCGATGAACGGCTCGTTGAATGGGGTGTCGACCCAGCCCGGGCAAAGCGCGTTGACGCGCACATTGTGCCGGGCATAGTCGAGCGACATCTGCCTGGTCATCGCCACCACGGCATGTTTCGACGTCGCATAGGCGATCATCTCGCGGTCGTAGAACACACCCGAATTCGAAGCCGTGTTGAGGATGACGCCACCGCCTTGCGCGATCATCGACGGCATCACGATCCTCGCCGCGAGGAATTGCGCCCGCACATTGACCCGCCAGGATGCGTCCATGCCGGCGGTCTCGACCTCGGTCAGCGTGCCGCCGACCTGGATGCCGGCATGATTATGCAGGATGTCGATGCGCTGATGTCTGTCGAGCGTGCCGACGATGAGTTGGTCGATCGCATTGTCGTTCGAGACGTCGGTCGCGATCGCCTCGGCCCGGCCGCCCGCCGCCCGGATATCCGCGGCCGTTGCCTCGCCGGCGGTCCCGTCCCTGTCGGCGATGACGACCACCGCGCCTTCCCTGGCCATGATCATGGCGCCGGCACGTCCGATGCCGGAGCCGGCGCCTGTCACCACGGCGATGCGGTCTTTGAGGATCATGGAGCGGCTTTCAGTTTGACGGCTTGCGCTGGCGCAGTTGCCATTGGGCAAGCACCACGAGCAGGACGGAGGCGACGAGCACGATCGTCGCGATGGCGTTGATCTCCGGCGTTACGCCGCGCCGGATAGAGGCAAAGACATAGATCGGCAGCGTCGTCTGCGCGCCGGCGACGAAGAAGGCGACGATGAAGTCGTCGAAGGAGAAGGTGAAAGCGAGCAGGAAACCGGCGACCACCGCCGGCATGATCTGCGGCAGGACGATCGAGCGGAAGGTCGTCAACGGCGTGGCGTATAGATCGCTGGAGGCCTCGACCAGATTGCGATCGAGGCTGCCGAGCCGCGTGCCGACGATCATCGTTACCAGCGCCATCGAGAACAGGCCATGCGCGGCGATGATCGAGCCGTAGCCAAGCGACAGGCGCGGCGGCTGGTCGCCCGGCCAGACCGAGGCGAGGAACGGATTGACGACCGCGAACAGCTGAACGAGCGCGACCAGCGTCGAGATGCCGATGACGACGCCCGGAACGACGATCGCCGCGCCAAGCAGGCCGTCAAAGACGGCGCGGGTTCTGGCGCCGACACGCGCCAGGCCAAGCGCCGCCGCGGTGCCGAACACCGCCGCCAGCAGGGCGCTGGTGCTGGCGATGAACAGGCTGTTCTTCAGCGCCTCGACCAGGAACGGGTTGGACAGGGCCTTGCCATACCACTGCACCGAGAAACCGGTGAACTCGCTGGCATGGTGGCCGGCGTTGAAGGAAAACAGCACGACCAGCACGATCGGCAGATAGAGGAACGCAAAGACGGCAATGACGAAGGCGCGCATCAGATGAGGTCCACCCGGCGAGCGCCAGCAACGCGGTTCGAAATGCGGTTGGCGACAATCAGCACCACCACCGAGACCAGCACCAGCGTGATCGCGATGGCCGACCCGAACGGCCAGTTGCGCGACTGCAGGAAGAGGTCGACCAGCGCGTTGCCGATGAAGAACACCTTTCCGCCGCCAAGCAGCGTCGGGATCAGGTATTCGCCGAGCAGCAGGATCATGACCAGCGAGAAGCCGGTCATCACGCCCGGCAGCGACAGCTTCAGGGTCACGCCGAGAAAGGTCGACAACGGCCTCGCGCCGAGATCGGCGGAGGCCTCCAGCAGCCTTCGGTCGAGCCGTTCGAGGCTGACATAGATCGGCAGGATCATCAGCGGCAGATAGCCGTAGACGATGCCGAGCAGGACCGCGCCCGGCGTGTTGATCAACCTGACATCCTCGATGCCGGCAAAGGCGAGCAGCGCCGGGATGCCGCGTCCACCTAGAATGTACATCCAGGCATAGGTCCGCATCAAAAGGCTGGTCCAGAACGGAATGACGACCAGCGCGAGCAGGATCAGCCGCCAGCGCTGCGGCGCCTGCAAGGCGAGGTAATAGGCGACGGGATAGGCGACGAGCAGGCAGGCGAGCGCGCCCACTGGCGCCAGCACCATCGTGTTCCAGAACGCGGTCGCCCGTGCCGGGAGATTGGCATACTGCGCCAGCGTGAAGGCTGCCTGGTAGCCGCCCTCGGGCGCCCGCTCGCCGACGCTGAACACGGCGATGGCGATGAATGGCAGCACCAGGAAGACCACCAGCCATGCCGTCGCCGGCGCGAGCAGCAAGGCGGTCAGGAAATTACGCCGAAATCTGTTGCCGTGCATCGAAACCGCCCCGGTGCCGGCGAGCATGGGCCCGCCGGTCGATTGTCTTTATCCAGGCCAGTCTCAAGCCGATTTGAAGCGCGCCATCAGTTCGGCACGGCCCGGGTCGGTCAGCGTTGCCGCCGCGCCGAATTCGAGCGGCGTCAACAGCTCCGCCGCCGGATAGAGGATCGGATTGTCGAGCACTTCCTTGGGCAGCAGCTTGTTGACGCGCGCATCCGTCGAAGGCGCGCCGTTGGCGAGGTGCTCCTTCACCGCGACCTGGGGGTTCATCAGATAGTTGAGCAGCGCGTAACCGGCGGGCTTGTTCGGCGCATCCTTCGGGATGGCATAAAAATCGGTCCAGATCTCGCCGCCTTCCTTGCCCAGCACGTAGGCGATCTCGGGAATGTCGCGATGCAGCTGCGCACCGTCATTGGTCCAGCACATCGTCATCCAAGCATCGCCCGCACGCATACCCGGCTGGTAATCGGACGAGACGGCGAACAGATGCGGCTTGACCTTCAGCAGCAGTTCCTCTGCTTTGGCGAGCTCGTCCTGCTTAAGCGAATTGAACGAATAGCCGTAATATTTCAGCGCGTTGCCGATGGTGGTGAGCTGGTAGTCGTGCACCATGGTGCGGCCATCGCCCTCGGCCATGGCGGTATCCCAGAACTCCTTCCAGCTCGTCATCGGCTTGGTCAGCTTCTTGGTGTTCACTGCAAAGCCCGTGGTGCCCCAGTTCTTCGGCACGGCGTAGATCACCTTGTCGATCGTGCCCTCGGAGGTGAAGCGCGGATCTTCCTGGGTGCCGTCGAAATTCGGCAGCTTCGCCATCTCCAGCGGCTCGATGATGCCGAGCTTCTTGTAGGTCGAGATCGTATAATTGGTTGGCACGAACAGGCTCCAGCCCGAGGCGCCGGCCTGCAGCTTGGCCAGCATCTCCTCATTGGAGCCGAACACGTTGACCTCGACGGCGACGCCGGTGTCCTTCTTGAAGTTCTCGAAGGTCTGCGGGTCATGGTAATTCGGCCAGGTGGCGATCGACATGCGGTCGCCAAGGCTTTCGGCGGCGAAGGCAGGGGTCGGCATGATGCCGATCTCGCGCGCCATCACCGCCGTTGCGATGCCAAGGCCGGTGAGGCCAAGGAAGTCGCGGCGGCCGATCGAGCCGCGCTTCAGGCGCATCAGCTGGTCGACGAAATTCTCTGGGCTTATCGGCAGTCCGTCACGATATGATTTCGACATGTTTGTTTACCCTCTGGTTGATCCCGTTGTTCTTGGTTTCCGGAAACGCCAGCGGCGTTCCCATGGCATAGCCGATGGCGACGGGTTCACCCGGCTTGAAGAGATTGCCTTGGCCGATCAGGTGATCAGCCTTGGCGAGCAAAGTGCCGATGCCCTGCACTTCGATCGCGTATTCCGCGGTCGAGCCGAGGAATATCCGGTTACGGACGATGCCTTTGAGCGGACCGCTTTCGGGAGCGCCAAGGCTGAGTGATTCGGGACGCAGACTGACCGAGACGGTCTCGCCTTGTCGAAGCGCGGTTCGCTTGCGCGCCGCGACCACAGTGCCGTCCGCCAGCGCCACGTCCACCAGGTCGCCCGTGTGCCCGGCGACGGTGCCGCTCAAGAGATTGGTCTTGCCGACGAAATCGGCGACGAACAGGTCGGCCGGCTCGTCATAGATCTCGCTCGGCTGGCCGAGCTGGACGATGCGCCCGCCATTCATGACGCAGACGAAATCGCTCATCGACAGCGCTTCCTCCTGGTCGTGGGTCACCAGCACGAAGGTGATGCCGATCTCGCGCTGCAGGTTCTGCAGCTCGATCTGCATGTCGGTGCGCAGCTTCTTGTCGAGCGCCGCAAGCGGCTCGTCGAGCAGCAGCACCGCCGGCTTGTTGACCAATGCACGCGCCAGCGCGACACGCTGCTGCTGGCCGCCGGACAGTTCGTGGATCTTGCGGCCGCCATAGCCGGCGAGTCGCACCATTTCGAGCGCTTCGCCAGCCCGCAGGCCGATATCGCGCGACGACAGCCGTGGCCTTGCCTGGCGCAGCCCGTAGGAAACGTTGGCTTCGACATCGAGATGCGGAAACAGCGCGTATTGCTGGAACACCATGTTGACCGGCCGTCGGTAGGGCGGCGTGCCGGCCATGTCCTGGCCACGGATGAACACCTGGCCTTCGCTCGGCTGTTCGAACCCGCCGATCATGCGCAGGCAGGTGGTCTTGCCGCAGCCGGACGGTCCAAGCAGCGCAACGAAGGCGGAGGGCGGCACGGCAAGGTCGATGCCGCTGACCGCGGTCACCGCGCCATAGCGCTTGGCGACGCCGCGAAATTCGATGTCGGGCACTGCGGTCAAGGCTGCGGGCTCCAGGACGATGCGATTTCAAGACGCTACCAGAGCTAATGGCAGCTAGTATATACCTCGCAGGTGGTATATCTGATCTATTTTCCCGTTTAAGGGGGTATTGGATTGAGCGCTTCCCGCAGCGACGAATACCGCCGGCTCGCCACGCTTGTCGCGGCGACGCGGGAGACGAGCGGGGATGTCTTCGGCCAAGCGATGGTCGATTGGCTGCGGCAGCATGTCGGCTTCGACCATTGCGTGATCTTCGGTTATCGGGGTGCCGCGCGCCCGCCACTGCTGTTCGAGACCTTCACGCCGGCCGAAAGCCACGTCTTCGTCGCGCTCTATCAGGAAGGCCCCTATCTGCTCGACCCCTTCCATCACGCGGCGGTCGAGCGCAAGGAAGGGTTCTGGCGCATGCGCGAACTGGCTCCTGATCGTTTCTACGCCAGCGAATATTTTCGCTCCTATTACAGCCAGACCAGGCTGGCCGAGGAAGTCGGCTTCTTCGTGCCGCTGCCGGGCAAGGATGCGCTGGTGCTGTCGCTGATGCGGCTTAGCGCTTCCGGTCCGTTCGGCACCGCCGATGCCAGGCTGCTGCGCGACATGGCGCCGGCGGTGATCAGCTTCACCAGGTTGCGCTGGCCAACTCTTCCCGCCGACGAACCGGCCGAGACGAAGCAGGACGAGGAAATCACCGAGGTCAACGAGTTCGACCGCGCCCATATCTGGAAAAGCCTGTCGCTGACGCCGCGCGAAAAACACGTCGTCGACCTGGTGCTGCAGGGCCATTCGACGGAATCGATCGCCAGGGCCATGCGCATCGTGCCGGGAACCGTGAAGGTCCATCGCCGCAACATCTACCGCAAGCTCAACATCAAGTCGCAGGCTGGCCTTTTCGCCCGCTTCGTCGAGATCATCGACGCGCGGATCCGGTGATTCCCGCAGGCCGCTGACTACGCCGGATCAGGCTTCCCATGAGCCGGTTTCGGCCATCCGCTCGAGCAAGGGCGCCGGTTTGAAGACATCCTTGCCCGTCTGCTCATGCCAATACCTGAGTCGCCCGACGATCCTGGCCGCGCCTTCGAGGCCGGCCCAGAACATCGGGCCGCCCTTGCCGATGGGAAAGCCATAGCCATTGACCCAGACGACATCGATGTCGGACGCACGACCCGCGATGCCCTCTTCCAGAATCTTCGCGCCTTCATTGACCAGGGGATAGAGTGTGCGCTCGATGATTTCGTCGGCGCCTATCGTGCGCGGCACGATGCCCTTTTCCGCCGCCTTGTCGCGGATCAGCGCCTCGACCTCGGGATCGGGCACCGGCGTGCGCGAGCCGTTCTCGTAGAGATAGAAGCCACGGCCGGTTTTCTGGCCGAAACGCCCCTGTTCGCACAGCGTGTCGGCGATGACGGCCGTCAGGCCCCGCGCCTTGCGGTTACGCCAGCCGATGTCGAGACCGGCAAGGTCGCCCATCTGGAACGGACCCATCGGCCAGCCAAAATCGGTGAACGCCTTGTCGATCTGGCTGGGGGTCGCACCTTCGAGCAGCAGCGCTTCGGATTCCGAGCCGCGCGCGGCCAGCATACGGTTGCCGACGAAGCCGTGGCAGACGCCGACGACGACAGCCACCTTGCCGATCCGGCGCGCAAGGTCGATCACGGTCGCCAGCGCATCGGGCGCCGTTTTTTCAGCGCGCACGATCTCCAGCAGCTTCATGACGTTGGCCGGCGAGAAGAAATGCAGGCCGAGCACATCCTGCGGCCGCGAGGTCGAGGCGGCGATTTCGTCGATGTCGAGATAAGAGGTGTTGGTGGCGAGGATGGCGCCCGGCCTCGCCGCTGCGTCGAGCTTCCCGAAGATTTCTTTCTTGACCGCCATGTCCTCGAACGCCGCCTCGACGATCAGGTCGCACTCGGCGAGATCGGCATGGTCGATCGTGCCTTTGAACTGGGCGAGCCGCTGCCGCTTGGCATCCTCGCTCAAGGAGCCGCGTGCAACCGAGACGGTGTAATTCTTCTCGATCGTCGCCAGCCCGCGCCGCAGCGCCTCCTGGCTGGTTTCCAGCAAGGTGACGGGAAAGCCGCCATTGGCGAAGGCCATGGCAATGCCGCCGCCCATCGTGCCGGCGCCGATGACGCCGACGCGGGCGATCCTGCGCTTGACGACGTCCTTGCCGGGAAGCTTGGCCGCCTCGCGTTCGGCGAAAAACAGATGCCGTTGGGCGCGCGACTGGTCGCTGGCGACAAGCTTGACGAACAGCGCCCGCTCCTCCGCCAGCGCCTCGTCGAAGGGCAGCGTGACGGCATTGCGCACCGCCTGCGCACAGGCAATTGGCGCTTCGAGGCCACGCGCTTTGCGGGCAAGATCCGCAGTCTCCGCATCGAAGGCGGCAAGGTCGGTTTCCTTCAGGACGTCATCGCGGTCGCGCACCGGCGTGAACGGACCGCCCTTGCGGGCCATTTCGCGAGCGAAATTCACGGCGTGGGTGGTCAGATCGCCTTCGAAAACGGCATCCACCAGGCCGGCGCCGTATGCCTCATCGGCACCGATCGGTGTACCGGAAACGATCATCTTCAATGCCTTGGTGGCGCCAACCAGGCGCGGCAGCCGCACCGTGCCACCGCCACCGGGCAGGATGCCGAGCTTCACCTCGGGCAGGCCGAGCCTTGCGCCTTGATCGGCAACCCGGAAATGGCCGCCGAGCGCCAATTCCAGCCCGCCGCCGAGCGCGGTACCGTGGATGGCGGCGACCGTCGGCTTGGCAATGGCTTCCAGCACCGCCACGATGGCGCGCAATTCCGGCTGCTGCATCGGCTTGCCGAATTCGGTGATGTCGGCGCCGGCAACGAAGGTCCGGCCGGCGCAAGCGATGACGATGGCCGCGACCGATGCGTCATCGCGCAAAGCGACCAGAGCCTGCATCAGCGGTTCGCGGACGTGGAAACTCAGCGCGTTTACCGGCGGATTGTCGATGGTGACGATGGCGACGCCACCCTCGTTCGCGACGCTGACAGAACTGGACAAGTGGGGGCCTCCCAAGACCGACTGAGATCGGGGACCGGTTTACAAGGCCACGCCGCGAATGGGAACCGGCTGGTCCAATGGTTGGCGGATAGGCTGCGGTCGCGCCGGAGACGTTGCGGTCAGCGCACCGCCTTCTCGCCGCCCGCAGCCGTAATCACCCCTACGATGATAAGCCCGGTCAGCAGGAGACGCACCCCGGCGCTGACGCCGAATGTGTTGAGCATGGTGAGCAGCAGCACCAGGAACAGCGCCGCGCCCCAGACGCCCGGCACATTCGCCTTGCCGCCCGCCACCGACGTGCCGCCGATGACGACCACGGCGATCGAAGCGAGCAGGTATTCGTTGCCGATGTCGACATTGGCGCCGCGGAAATAACCGGCGAGCAGCGCGCCATCGATGCCGCCGAGCGCGCCCGACAGCGTATAGGTGAGAAAACGGATCCGCCCGACATTGACGCCGGCGAGCCAGGCGGCGCGGATGTTCTGGCCGATCGCCAGCACCGAGCGGCCATAGATCATGCGCTGTAAGGCGATGGCCGCACCGATGGTGAACAGCACAGTGAGGATCGCCAGCACGGGCACGCCCAGCACCTGCCAGTTGGTGAAATCGGCGAAGCCAGGCGGCGGCTTGATCTGCAGTCCGCGCCCATAGCTGATGTCGACCGACTGGATGATGAAGCTCGCCGACAGCGTGGCGATGATCGGCGGAATGCGCAGCGCCCAGATCAAGAGATAGTTGATGGTCCCGATCGCGGCGCCACAGGCGAGCGCCGCCAGCAATCCGACCAGGATCATGGCATCGCTGCCGCCCATCACCTTCATGGCGACCGCGCTGGCGAGGCCGATATTGGCCGGCAGCGACAGGTCGACATTGCCAGGTCCAAGCGTAATGACGAACATCTGGCCGACGCCGACGATGACGGTAAACACGGCAAGCGACAATGCCGCCGTGACCATGCCGCCGCCGCCATAGCCCCCGGTGAAGGCGATCGTCGCCAACCACACCAGCAGCGCACCGACAAACGACCAGATCCAGGGTTTTGTGAGCAGGGTTTTCAGCGAAGCCATCGCTCACCTTTCCCTGCGGCTGATCAGCACCCGCGCCGCAAGCACGATGATCAGGATGGCGCCGTTGGCGGCCACCTGCCAGTCGGGCGGAATGTGCATGAAGGTGAGCAGCGGCGAGGCGGCCAGCGCCAGCGTCAGCGCGCCGATGACGGCGCCGATCGGCGAGACCCGGCCGCCGACGAACTCGCCGCCGCCGAGGATGACGCCGGCGATGGCCAGCAGCGTGTAACCATTGCCGATATTGGCATCGGCCGAGGTGGTGATGCCGATCAGCGCCATGCCCGACAGAACGCCGAACAGGCCGGCCAGCGCAAACAGCACGATCTTGGTCTTGAGCAGCGACCAGCCGGCGCGCTTGAGCGCCGCGGGATTGCCGCCCGAGCCGCGCAGGATCACCCCGTAGGAGGTACGCATCAGGCCGAAATGCACGACGGCCGCGATCAGCAGCGCGGCGATGATCGGAAACGGAATGAAAGGCGGCTTGAACGACATGATCGCCAGCAGCCAGTCCGGCGCCTTGCCGCCCGGTTTTGGCAGGACGAGAATGGCGAGGCCCTGCCAGACGAAGCTCATGCCGAGCGTCACCACGATGGAGGGCAGGTTGCGCAGATGGATCAGCGCGCCGAGCAGCGCATAAATGCCGATCGATCCGGCGAGAATGAGGATGCCGATGAGCGGCGCATCCTTAAGCCAGGTCGCGGTGACGCAACCGACAAAACCGACAAAGGTGCCGATCGAGAGATCAAGCTCGTTGCCGGCGATGACGAACATCTGCGCGATCGTCGCCAGCGCGATCGGAATCGCCAGGTTCAACATCAGGCTGAAGCCGAAATAGCTGATGGCGCGCGGATTGAGCCAGGCGATCGCGAGCAACACCAGCGCCAGCGATAGCGCGGGCAGCAGGCCGCGCAACAGCCGCGCCCGCGCCGCCGCATTGCGTGCCGCCGATCCCTTGAAGCCATTGTCGATTGGCGTCGCCGTCATCTCAGGCCGCATCGCCGAAGGAGGACTGGATGATCTTCTCTTCGGTCAGCTCGTCGCGCGTCAGATTGGCGACGATGCGGCCGTTCTTGAAGACATAGATGTGGTCGCAATTGTCGAGCTCTTCGGTTTCGGTCGTGTACCAGAGGAAGGTGCGTCCGCGGCCCGCCTCCTCGCGCACGAGATCGTAGACCTCCAGCTTGGTACCGATGTCGACGCCGCGCATCGGGTCGTCCATCAGCACGATCTGGGCATCGGAGCCGAGCGCCCTGGCGAACAGCGCTTTCTGCTGGTTGCCGCCCGACAGCGAGAAAATATTGTTGTTCATGTCAGGCGTGCGGATGCCGATCTTCTTCTGCCAGAACGCGGCCAATTCGGCCTCACGCTGGGGTGAAATCAACAGCCCGTTGCGCAAGCGCGCCAGCGAGCGGATGCCAATGTTTTCGGCAATCGACCATTGCGGGAAAATGCCATCGGACTGGCGGTCGCCTGCCACCAGGGCCACCGGCGCCGTCACCTCGATGCCGGTCTTGGCGCGTGCGGCGGCGTCAAAGATGCGCAGCAGCAAGTCGGTCTGTCCGTGACCGGCCAGGCCGGCAAGGCCGATGATCTCGCCCGCGCGCGCGACGAGGTCCTTGCCATCCGCCTGTCCGGCCGGCCGCGCCCGCACGCGCAGCGGATTGGCGCCTGTGTTGGCGGCGGCGGCCTGCGCGGCGGTCTTCGCGCGCGCCTCGGCTCCGCCCATCACGGTCACCAGCCGGTCGCGATCGAAGACACCAGCCGCGTCCGACGCCACCACCTTGCCGTCGCGCATCACAACGATCCGGTCGGCGTTCCGCAGCACCTCGCCCAGCACGTGCGAGATCAGGATGCAGCTTTTGCCACCGGCGACGAAGCGGCGCACGAAGGCCAGCAACTGGCCTGATGTGTGCGCGTCGAGCGACGAGGTCGGTTCGTCGAGGATGACCAGGTCGAGCCTGTCCTGCGTCACGGTGAAGGCACGCGCCACCTCGACCATCTGGCGCCGGCCGATCGACAGATCGCCGACAATGTCCCAGGCCGAGATGCCATGGTCCGGAAAGATTTCATCCAGCTTGGCGGCGATCAGCTCTGCCGCCTTGCGCCGCCAGCCGAAGCCGGTGAGCGAAGCATGGTTGATGCGCGTGTTTTCGGCGACGCTGAGATTGGGGCACAGCGACAGTTCCTGGAACACGCAGCGTATGCCGAGCTGCTGCGCCCGCGACACCGAGTAGTTGTCCTCGATGCCGCCATGCACGGTGATCGTGCCGCTGTCGGGCGTCGAGGTCCCGGCCACCATGTGCATCAGCGTCGACTTGCCGGCGCCGTTATGGCCGACGAGGCCGACGCATTCGCCGGGCCAGACATGGAAATCCACCCCGCCCAGCGCCCTGACGGCGCCAAAATGCTTTTCTGCACCGTCAAGTCTTACGATATCAACACTGGCGGCGCCGAATTGGTTTTCGGCGCCGCCCAGTCTGATGATGTCCGTGTCGCCTGCAGCCATGCTCAACGATATCCGCTCGGTGATGCCCGCGGCAACGCGTCTGCGACTTTCACTTGATATTGGCTTTGATCGCCGCGATGGCATCTTCCTGCGTGTATTCGTGGGTGGCGACACCGCCCTCCTTGATCTTGGGCAAGGCCGCCTCGAAATCGTCCTGGGTGAAGGCCAGATACGGCACCAGCAGATCGTGCGGAATGTCCTTGCGGCCATCGAGCACCTGCTGCGCCACCCAGAAGGCGAGCGTCGAGACGCCCGGCGCGATCGAAGCCGACCAGGTCTGATAGCCGTCCTTGTCCTTCTGTTCCTTCCACCACTTCAATTCGTCCTGCCGGTTGCCCATGATGATGGTCGGGCGCGGCTTGCCGGCGGCGGCGAAGGCTTGCGCGGCGCCATAGCCGTCACCGCCCTGGTCGACGATGCCGACGACGTCGGGCAGCGACGGCAGGATGGTCGCCACCGCCTTCTGAGCCGTGGTCTGGTCCCAGTCGCCGGTGACAGAGCCGACGATCTTGAATTCGGGATGCGCGGCCACGCCTTCGAGGATGCCTGCATGGATGGCATCGTCGATCGAGGTGCCGGCAAGCCCCCGGATTTCAAGCAGATTGCCGCCCTTGGGCTGGAACTTGGCCATATGCTCGACTTCCTGCTTGCCCATGTCCTTGAAGTCGACGACGACGCGGTAGGCGCAGGGCTCGGTGACGGTGCCGTCGAAGGAGACGACAGTGATGCCGGCATCGCAGGCCTGCTTGATGGCGCCGTTGAGCGCATCCGGCGAGGCGGCGTTGATGACGATGGCGTCATAGCCCTGCAGGATCAGGTTCTGCACCTGGGCGGCCTGGGTCGGCACCTCCTTGTCGGCGGTGGTGAAGACATCGGCCGCGCCGACGATCTTGTCGTCGACGGCCTTCTTGGTGACGATGCCATAGCTGTCGAGCATCGCCTGCCGCCACGAATTGCCGGCATAATTGTTGGAGAACGCGATCTTCTTGCCGCTGGTGTCGGCAAAAGCCGTACCGGCCGCGAGCACCGCCGCAAGCGTGCTGAGAACCAATAGTTTCTTCATGTGAGACTCCTCCCGAGAGTTGCTGATCAGTTTGATTGTCGACGAATTTCGCGATTGCGATCCTGTTTTTTATCTATTGTCAGACAAAAGTGCAGAAGGCCGGCGGGCTGTCAACTGCAATCCGATGTGCGCCGCCGATCAACTTGCGGTGCGCTGATTGAAATGGCTTCGTTTGATGGCTAGGCATGCGGGCCAGGAGAGCGAACAAGCATGGCAGTGACGCCGATTGTGCCGCCGGGCGCGCCGGGAATTCCCGCGCGCTGGACCTCAAGCGCCAAGAGCGGAGTCGGCTCGGCGCTTTCGCCGTCCGGCCGCGTCTGGTTCACCACCAGCCACGGCATCCTGAACGAGGTGTACTACCCGCGCGTCGACAGCGCCTGCACGCGCGACCTCGGCCTGATCGTCACCGGCATGGATGGCTATTTCTCCGAGGAGAAGCGCGATGCCTCGCACGGCATAGAGCCGTTCGAGGACGGCGTGCCCGCCTACAGGCTGGTCAATACAGCCGACGACGGCGCCTACCGGATCGAGAAGCGTATTCTGGCCGATCCGGCGCGCCCGACCTTGCTGCAGGAAATCACCTTCAGCCCGCTCAAGGGCTCCGCGGCCGATTACTGCGTCTACGCGCTTCTGGCGCCGCATCTGGTCAATGCCGGCATGGGCAACACCGCCTGGGTCGGCGAGTACCAGGGAAAGCCTGTCCTGTTTGCCTCGGGGC
Organism: Mesorhizobium sp. B2-3-10; assembly: GCF_006442275.1. NCBI lineage: Bacteria > Pseudomonadati > Pseudomonadota > Alphaproteobacteria > Hyphomicrobiales > Phyllobacteriaceae > Mesorhizobium > Mesorhizobium sp. B2-3-10. The sequence continues at coordinate 658,188 of NZ_VFVT01000001.1, read as the reverse complement.
GCGGCACCTGCCTGGCGCTGGCCTCGTCCCTGCCCTGGCGGGATTGCTCGGCCGGCTATGTCGGCTTCTCCGACGGCTGGCAGCAACTCGACAATACCGGCAAGCTCGATACGGCTTGCCGGCGTGCCGAGGACGGCAATGTCGCGCTGACCGGCGAGATCGGCTTCACCGCCGCCAACACAAAAACCGTGCTGGCGCTGGGTTTTGGGACGACACCGGACGAAGCCGCCGAAAACGCCTTCGCCAGCCTGAAGCGGGGCTTTGAGCCGGCGGCGAAATCCTACGTCGAACAATGGCGCAAATGGCAGGCGGGGCTGCTGCCACTGGACCGCCACGCGGTCCCCGGAGTGAACAGCTATCGCGTCTCCACCGCCGTGCTGGCAACCCACCGGTCGTCGGCAATGCCCGGCGCTGCGGTGGCCAGCCTGTCGATCCCGTGGGGATTCAACAAAGGAGACGATGATCTCGGCGGCTACCATCTTATCTGGCCGCGCGACCTGGTCGAAACGGCGGGCGGCTTTCTCGCCGCCGGCGATGTCGCCTCGGCACTGCGGATCCTGGAATATCTCCGCTCCGTCCAGCAGCCGGACGGCCATTGGCCGCAGAACGCCTGGCTCGACGGCACGGCCTATTGGCCCGGCATTCAGATGGACGAATGCGCCTTTCCCTTGCTGCTGGCGGATGCCCTGCAGCGCGCTGGCCACTTGCCGCGTGCCAGGGTGAAGGCCTTCCTGCCGATGATCGAGCGCGCCGCCTCCTATGTCGTGCGCAATGGTCCGGTCACCGGCGAGGACCGCTGGGAAGAAGACGCCGGCTATAGCCCGTTCACGCTGGCCGTCGAGATCGCGGCACTGCTTGCCGGCGCCGACCTGCTCGATGCCTGCGGCAAAGCGGCGGAGGCGGCCTACCTGCGCGAAACCGCCGACTGCTGGAACGACCAGGTCGAACGCTGGACCTATGTCACCGGCACCGCCATCTGCAAGGCCGTCGGGGTCGGCGGCTATTACGTCCGCATTGCGCCGCCAGACGACCCCGAAGCCGGCTCGCCGAAGGACGGCTATGTCCCGATCAAGAACCGGCCACCAGGCGACACCGACCGACCGGCCGAGGAAATCGTCAGCCCTGACGCGCTGGCCCTGGTGCGCTTTGGCCTGAGAGCCGCCGACGATCCGCGCATCGTCGACACCGTCAAGGTCATCGACGCGCAACTGCGCTGCGAACTGCCACAAGGGCCGCTCTGGTACCGCTATAACAGCGACGGCTATGGCGAGCACGAGGATGGCACGCCCTTCGACGGCACCGGCCAGGGCCGGCCGTGGCCCCTGCTGGCCGGCGAAAGGGCGCATTACGAGCTGGCCGCCGGGCGCAAGGACAAGGCGTCCAGCTTGCTCGATGCGCTGGAGCGGTCGGCCGGGCCTGGCGGCCTGCTGCCCGAACAGGTGTGGGACGGCGCCGATATTCCCGAGCGCGAGCTGCTGCATGGCAAGCCATCGGGCAGCGCCATGCCACTGGTCTGGGCGCATTCCGAACACATCAAGCTGGTGCGCTCGCTACGCGACGGCGCCGTCTTCGACATGCCGCCGCAAGGCGTGAAGCGCTACATCCAGGACAAGACCGTATCGTCGTTCAGGGCATGGCGCTTCAACAACAAGATCCGCGCACTGCCCGAGGGCAAGACATTGCGCGTCGAGCTGCTGACGGCGGCCACCGTCCACTGGAGCACGGACGATTGGGCAACCGCCCACGACAGCCGGACAGCGGAAAACGCTTTCGGCCTTCACCTTGTCGATCTGCCCACGGCCAGCCTCCCCAACGGAAGCACGCTGATCTTCACTTTTTTCTGGCCCGGAACCGGCGATTGGGAGAATGTCGACTTCTCCGTCATGTCAGGCGCGCAGGACAGCCAATAGATCCTTCCTCGACAACCCCAGAAAATCTCTAGGAAACAGGGACGAAACCATGCAGATCGGAATGATGGGACTGGGCCGGATGGGCGCCAACATGGTGCGGCGGCTGATGCGCGACGGCCACGAATGCGTCGTCTATGACATCAACCCGGCCAGCGTCGCGGCTCTTGTGAGCGACGGCGCCTTGGGGGCGGCATCCCTCGAGGAATTCGTCGGCAAGCTGGCCAAGCCGCGCTGTGTCTGGCTGATGCTGCCGGCGGCGATCACCGGCAGGATCATCGATCAGGTCGCGACGCTAATGGAGCCTGGCGACATCGTCATCGACGGCGGCAATTCGTATTATCACGACGCCGTCGACCAGGCCGCGAAACTGGCCACCAAGGGCATGCATCTTGTCGATGTCGGCACCAGTGGCGGCGTCTGGGGGCTGGAGCGCGGCTACTGCCTGATGATCGGGGGTCCCGACGTGGCGGTGCAGCACCTCGATTCGGTCTTTGCCACGCTGGCGCCTGGCGCTGATGCCGGAGCGCCCACCCCGGACAAGACCGCCGGCACCGCGCCCTATGGCTACCTGCATTGCGGACCGAGCGGCGCCGGCCATTTCGTCAAGATGGTGCACAACGGCATCGAATACGGCGTCATGGCCGCCTATGCCGAAGGCATGAACATCCTGAAGTCGGCCAATGCCGGCAAACGGCAGCGGACGGCGGACGCCGAGACAAGCCCGCTGGAAAACCCGCAATACTACCAGTTCGACATCGACCTTCCGCAGGTGGCCGAGGTGTGGCGGCATGGCAGCGTCATCGGCTCCTGGCTGCTCGATCTCACCGCCGGTGCGCTGAAGAGCGATCCGGGTCTGGCGCAATTCGGCGGCCGGGTCTCGGATTCCGGCGAGGGCCGCTGGACGCTAAAGGCGGCGATCGACACCGGCGTGCCGGCACCGGTGCTGTCGTCGGCCCTGTTCGACCGCTTCTCCTCGCAAGGCGAATCCGAATTCGCCGACAAGCTGTTGTCCGCCATGCGCTATGCCTTTGGCGGCCACATCGAAAAGCCGAAGGGCGGCAAGTGACGGCGACAGGGGAGACGCACGCATGAGCCAGGAACGGTCCGATACGCTGGTGCTCTTCGGAGCGACCGGCGACCTCGCCCACAAGAAGATATTTCCAGCGCTTTACCAGATGGTCGCCAAGGGCACGCTCACCGAACCGGTGATCGGCGTCGCCTTCGACGCCTGGGATTTGAAGCAGTTGCAGGACCGCGCCCGCGACGGCATCGTCCATGCCCTCGGCGCCGTCGATGAGACGGTCTTCGCCAAGTTCGCGTCGCTGCTGCGCTATGTCAGCGGCGACTATCGCGATCCCACGACCTTCGAGAAGCTGAAGACGGCACTCGGCAGCGCCCAGCGGCCGCTGCATTACATGGCGGTGCCGCCGTCCATGTTCGAGACCGTCGTGCAAGGGCTGGAGCAATCCGGCACCGCGCATGGCGCACGGCTGATGGTCGAAAAGCCGTTCGGCCACGATCTGCAGTCGGCACGCTGGCTGAACCGGGTGCTGCACCTGGTGTTCGACGAACAGTCGATCTTCCGCATCGACCACTATCTCGGCAAGGAGGCGATCCAGAACCTGCTCTATTTCCGCTTCGCCAACTCCCTGCTGGAGCCGATCTGGAACCGCAATTACGTCGAGAGCGTGCAGATCACCATGGCCGAGGATTTCGGCGTCGAGGGGCGCGGGCGGTTCTATGACGATGTCGGCGCCATCCGCGACGTCATCGAGAACCATCTGCTCAACATCCTGCTGCTCCTGGCCATGGAGCCGCCGGTCGGCCGCTCCGCCGACGACCTGATCGACGAGAAGGTGCAGGTGTTGCGCGCTATCCGCACCTTGACGAAAGACGATGTCGTGCGCGGCCAGTTCACCGGCTATCTCGCCGAGCCCGGCGTGGCGCCGAACTCGCCGGTGGAGACCTTCGCGGCGGTGCGCTTCTTCGTCGACACCTGGCGCTGGCAGGACGTGCCGTTCTTCATCCGCGCCGGCAAGAACATGCCGGTGCATGTCACCGAGGTGGTGGTGCGGCTGAAACGGCCGCCGCTCGACGTCTTCGACCCGATCAAGCCCGCCGACCAGAATTACGTCCGCTTCCGCATCGACCCGCAGGTGATGATCGCCATCGGCGCCCAGCGCAAGGCGCCGGGCGACGACATGATTGGCGAGCAGGTGGAACTCACCGCGCTCGACGATTCGAAGGGCGACATGCCGCCCTATGAACGGCTGATCGGCGACGCCATGAACGGCAACGGCCAGCTCTTCACCCGCCAGGACGCCGCCGAACTCGCCTGGCGCATCGTCGGTCCGGTGCTCGGCGACACCACGTCGCCGCATCTTTACGAGCCGAAGACGTGGGGGCCAGCGGACGCCATGGCCGGCTTCGGGCCGCCCAATGGCTGGATCGACCCGGTCGCATGAGTGGAGGGGACGAGATGGCCAAGGTGGTTAAGAAGGCTGCGTCGGACACCGGGCAGGTAGTCCTTTCGATCGATATTGGCGGGTCGCACGTCAAGATCCTGACCAGCGACGGTGGCACCGAGCGCCGGACGGATTCCGGGCCTGACCTGACGCCAAGGCAGATGATCGACAAGGTGAAGAAGCTCGCCGACGGCCTGTCCTATGACGTCATTTCGATGGGGTATCCGGGCCCCGTGCGTCAAAACAAGCCGGTGCTCGATCCCATGAATCTCGGCAAGGGCTGGGCCGGCTTCGATTTCACCGCTGAGTTCGGCAAGCCGGTCAAGGTGGTCAATGACGCGCTGATGCAGGCCCTCGGCAGCTATGAGGGCGGGCGCATGCTGTTCCTCGGCCTCGGAACCGGCCTCGGTGCCGCGATGGTCCTCGACAATGTCGGCCAGCCGATGGAACTCGCCCACCTTCCCTACAGAAAAGGCCAGAGTTTCGAGGACTATGTCGGTGAACGTGGCCTCGTAAAGCGCGGCAAGAAGAAGTGGCGCGGTCATGTCTTCGACGTCGTCAACCGGCTGCGCGCCGCCCTGCAGCCAGACTATGTCGTCATCGGCGGCGGCAATGTCGACAAGCTCGACGAATTGCCCCCCGACTCCAGGCGCGGTGACAACACACGCGCCTTCGAAGGCGGATTTCGTCTGTGGCGCGACAAGGCCCTGATCGTCTGATATTATTAAAACTTAGTATAGTTGTTCAAAATGCCGTGTTATGTCGCGGCGATAGATTGCATTGCGCAGATTTGCCGACTAGGAAGTCAGCCCCACTACATCGCGTCGCGCGCGACGCACGAAGACGACCCACTTTAATTTTGCGCATCATCCCTTTTGAAAACGGCCCCCTTTTCGAGGTTATGCGCCATGGATGGAGGAAATAGATTGACCGACGAAAACAGCCACGCCAGCAAGACCCTCGACCTTCTCGAGCTGACGGCCCATATCGTATCGGCCTATGTCGAGAAGAATCGCCTGCCTGCGTCGGGCCTTCCCGAGCTGATCGCCAGCGTCAGCGCCTCGATCAGCGGGCTCGGCCAGCCGGTCGCCCCGGTGGCGGCACCGCTGGTCCCGGCCGTCAACCCGAAGAAGTCGGTGACGCCGGATTTCATCATCTGCCTCGAGGACGGCAAGAAATTCAAATCGCTGAAGCGTCATCTCGGCGTGCATTTCGGCCTGACGCCGGACGCCTATCGCGCCAAATGGGGCCTGCCTTCCGACTATCCGATGGTTGCCCCCAACTACGCGGCTTCGCGCTCCGAACTGGCGAAGTCGATCGGCCTTGGCCGCAAGGCCGCCGTGGTCGCCCCCGTCAAAGGCAAGGGCCGGAAGGCCAAAGTCCCGGCCTGAGGCTATTTGGACGCTGAGCCAATTGTTAGGACGACTGGAATAGAAGCCTGCCGGCGAATTCGCCTTGGCAGGCTTCGTGCTTTTGTGGCTTGGATAACCTGGGACAAGACGATCTGGGGGAAGCCATGAACTACACCAGGATGGTGATCGAGAAAGAAGCGCCGGAGGAGTACGGTTACGACCGCATCCGTTACAACCTCTCCGAAAGTTCGATCGCCGATCAGAAACTCTCCGACATCGGCCTCTCGCTGCCTGATCTGACCCTCTTCTATGGCGAGCATCGCGGCGACAGGGAATTGCGCGCGCTGATCGCCGCGCAGGATGCCGGCATCGCGCCCGACGATGTGCTGGTCACGGCCGGTGCGGCCGGCGCGTTGTTCATCATCTCCACCTCGCTGCTCTCGGCCAGCGATCACCTCGTCGTCATCAGGCCCAACTACGCCACCAACATCGAAACGCCGCGGGCGATCGGCTGCGCCATCAGCTTTGTCGACCTCGCCTTCGACGAAGGCTTCGCCATCGACGTCGAGCGCGTCAGGGCCGCGATGCGGCCGAACACGAAGCTGATCAGCGTTACTTGCCCGCACAATCCGACCGGCACCATGATGAGCCGTGCCGAATTGGACGCGCTGGTCGCGCTCGCCGAGACCAGCGGCTGCTATCTGCTGGTCGACGAAACCTATCGCGATCTCTCCTATGGCAGGCGCCTGCCTTTGGCGGCCTCGCTGAGCAAAAAAGCCATCAGCGTCTCGTCGCTGTCGAAAGCCTTCGGCATTCCCGGCATCCGCATCGGCTGGCTGATCACCAGGGATGCGGCCCTTCAGGAGACATTTCTGGCCGCCAAGGAGCAGATCGGCATCTGCGGCAGCGTCATCGACGAAGGCATAGCGCGCGGCGTGCTGGAGGGCCGGGACGCTTTCCTGGCAAAGCTGCTGCCCGAAATGGCCAGGCGCCGGGACATCGTCCAGGCCTGGATCGACCGCGAGCCGCTGGTCGACTGGGTGCGGCCCGAAGGCGGTGTCGTCGGTTTCCCGCGCCTCGATGTAGAACCCGGCTTCGACCTCGACCGCTTCTATGTCAGGCTGCTGGAAGATCACGGCACCTATGTCGGGCCCGGCCACTGGTTCGAAATGGAAAAGCGCTTCTTCCGCGTCGGCTTCGGCTGGCCGAGGGAGGCCGAGTTGAAAGGCGGGCTGGACGCGATTTCAGCTGCGCTGCGGCAGTAACTTCCGCGTGCTATCGGTGGTGCGGATCGAAAGTCGCTTGATCCGGACCTGATTTTAAAGCATATCCGCCCCGAACTTTACCAAGTTCCATTGGTCGAACAGCGCCCATTCGGGAAGTGCCCCGCGAGCCGATGCCCACCGCAACGGGGCCTCACTCCATGATACCAGAACAAACCTTGCCGGAGCAGCGCTATGCCGCTTTCCGGCACAGAGCCTTCCTCAGCTACTGGACGGCGCGCTTTCTCACCACTTTCGCGACCATGATCGTTTCGGTGGCCGTCGGCTGGCAGGTCTATGATCTGACGCGCGATCCGTTCGATCTTGGCATTGTCGGCATCGTCCAGTTCCTGCCGTCGCTGCTTCTGGTGCTGGTTACAGGTGTCGTCGCCGACCGTTTCGGCCGCCGGCTGATCATGACCCTGGCGACCTTGGTCGAAGGCGCCTGCGCGCTGGCTCTGCTGTTTCTGACCCTGCGCGGCCTTACGACCCCGCTGCCGATCTTCGCCGTGCTGGTCATGTTCGGCATTGCCCGCGCCTTCTACGGGCCGGCTTCGTCCTCCCTGTTCGCCAATCTCGTGCCGCAGCGCGATTTCGCCAATGCCATCGCCTGGAACTCCTCCGCCTGGCAGACCGCGACGATTGTCGGCCCGGTCGCCGGCGGCTTGCTCTATGGCGTGTCGGCGGAAGTGGCCTATGCGACGGCCGCAGTCCTGATGCTCGCCGCCGCGTTGCTGATCGTCACCATTCCCAAGCCCGCGCAACAGACCGCCACCGACAAGCCGACGATGGAGACGCTGTTTGCCGGCTTCCGCTACATCTGGAGCGAGAAGATCGTACTCGGCGCCATCTCGCTCGACCTCTTCGCCGTGCTTCTGTCCGGCGCCTCGGCACTGTTGCCGGTCTATGCCCGCGACATCCTCCAACTTGGCCCCTGGGGCCTCGGCCTGCTGCGTTCGGCGCCGGGGATCGGCGCCATCTGCGTCGCCGTCTGGCTTGCGGGCCATCCGATCCGCGACCGTGCCGGCAAGATCATGCTGAGCTTCGTGGCGGCGTTCGGCGCCTGCACCGTGCTGTTCGGCCTGTCGACGCTCACCTGGCTCTCGATTGTGGCACTTGCCCTGCTCGGAGCCACCGACATGTTCAGTGTCTACATCAGGGAGACGCTGATCCAGCTGTGGACGCCCGACGAGGTGCGCGGCCGCGTCAACGCCGTCAACCAGGTCTTCGTCGGCGCCTCCAACGAGGTCGGCGAATTTCGCGCCGGCACCATGGCGGCGCTGATCGGCACGGTTCCGGCGGTGGTGATCGGCGGCGTCGGCGCCGTCGCGGTTGCCGGCCTGTGGGCCTATCTGTTCCCGGCGCTGCGCAAGGTGAGGCACCTCAAAGGACGAAACTGACGGGGCAGCGAATCTATGCTAAGCCGCCGCCGAACCAACCAAAGGACGACACAAGTGAGCGAACCGACCGTGGCCGAAGCGACCGAAAACATCTATGCGTCGCTGCGGGCGGACAATGCCGACATCGATGCCCATATCGCGACGCTCAAGGCAGCGCTGGCGCGAGAGGGGATAAAACAGGCGGTGTTCGATCCTGCCAAATTGGCGCAGAGCAACCGCTCGGGCCGCAAGTTGATGCAGGCTTATTTTCGGCAGCGCGGCGTGAGCGTGACGTTTTCGGACTAGTTTTTAGGCTCCGAAAGCCGGTCGTCAGAAGCCGGCGGGTCGGAGCACCGGCCAGGCTCTAACGCGCCACGGGCTCGCCAAAAATCGCGCGCAAAAACTCGTCGAGCCAGCGCTTCAAATGCATGTCCCAGATCAACCGGCCGCCGAGATGGTCGCGGCCGGGCTGCGCACCGGGCAGCTCGAAACGATGGGCGCCGCGCACCACCCAGCGCTGCATCATCACTCGGGTCAGTTCGCCGTGGAACTGGATGCCCCAGGCATTATCGCCATAGCGGAAGGCCTGGTTGGGATAGGTCTCGTTCGTGGCCAGCAGCGTCGCGTCGCTCGGCAGCGAAAAGCCTTCACGATGGAACTGGTAGACCATCTCTGGCCAGTGCATCAGTTTCTTGCCGGCCTCGGTCGCTTTCAGGGGATACCAGCCGATCTCGACCAGCCCTTCGCCATGGCCCTCGACCTTGCCGCCGAGATGATTGGCCAGCATCTGCGCCCCAAGACAGATGCCGAGCAGTGGCCGGTTCTCCCTGAGTGGAATCTGCAGCCAGTTGGTCTCGCGACGGACGAACTCGTCCTCGTCATTGGCGCTCATCGGACCGCCGAAGACGACCGTGCCGGCGTGGCCATCCAGCGTTTCCGGCAAGGCGTCGCCGAGCGGCGGGCGGCGGATGTCGAGATCGAAGCCCTCTTCGAGCAGCATGTGGCCGACGCGTCCGGGGCTCGAATTCTCCTGATGCAGCACGATCAGGACTTTTGGTTTCGACCTCGTCTGGCGCGGCATGGACGGCGAAAATCCTATTCGTCCGAGGATGTTCCAGTGGCGCCCGGAGCGTGCGCCGCCGCCTTGCGGCGCGCCTCGACGCGGTCGTGGCGTTCGACGCCGATCAGCTCGGCGACACGCCACACCGTGTTGTCCTCCAGCTCATGCAGCTCGCCATCGGCATAAACGATCTCCCACATCAGGCCGATGAACGCCTTGCGCCCCTCCGCGTCGAGGTGGCGCTTGAGCACGCTGGTGAAGGCGTAGAGGTCGATTGCCTCGTTGTCGGCCCGCTCGCCGGCGGCGGCGAGTGCTTCGAGTTCGGCGCCGCTGATCGAATAGCTTTGCGCCAGCACCGCCTTGAACCGCTCCCATTCGACATCCTGGCGCACGCCGTCGGCATTCATCACGTGATAGAGCAGCGCCGAGGCCGCGACGCGCGGATCGTCCGTGCTGGCATGGCTGCCGGAGCCGGCCGGCAAATCCCTGAGAAACGACAGAACGCGCTCGAACATCAATTCATTCCCAAACGGCCCAACGGCCTGCCCAAAATCAAAACAGCCGGAACCGGCGGGGCGACTTTTCCGCCTCGTCGTCCGGATCGACGCCTGGATCGTCCGGCAGCCGCGCCAGTTCTGCCGCCGGCTCGACGGCCTCGGCGTCGGCGGGCACCGCGGCAAAGGCGGCGGCCGTGACCGGGGCGACATGATCCTCGCGGCTTTCGGCGTCTTTGCCCGTCGCCTCGTCGCCCGGTGCGGCGTGATCGATCACCTCGACCGGCCTTTCCGGCCTGCCCGGCGCCTCGATGGCCACTGCCGGGGCGTCCGGCTCATCGTGGCTGTCGATCAGCTGGCCAAGCCGCTCCATCGGCGCGCGCCATTCGAAGGCGTCGAGCCGGCCGGTGACCGGCGAGACCGGCGCCCAGCGCTCGGAGATGACGCCGTCGGCGACCCAGGCCGGATCGCGCGGGGCTCGCACCGCCTTGGACAGCAGTTGCCGCACCTTGCCCTGGTCGCCGGTCTCGGCCTCCTCGATGTCGGCGAGCAGCAGATAGGCGCCCTCGCGTCGGTCCATCCGGATCGCGGCCTCTGCCTCGCGGCGGGCGGTTGAAAAATCCTGCGCGTCGAGCGCGGCACGCGCCACCGTCATTGACGATTCAGCGTGGTTCTTCTTCATCTCCTGCAGCTTCTTTGCCCGGTTGAGCCGATCGAGCACGGCGTCACCCGGCCTCGCATGGGTGTAGAGCTCGGCAATCTCGGGATGCGGGTCGGCCTTCCACGCTGCTTCGAGGATCCTCGAACCCTTGCGCACGTCGTTCTGCCTGAACAGCGCCGCGGCGGCGGCAACGGCGGCGGGGGCAAAATCCGGCTGCAATCTGTTGGCCTCGATCGCCGCTGTCCTGGCAGCCGCGGGATCGCTGTCCGCAAGCGACTGCGCCTTGGCGGTCAACAGCACCGCGCGGCGGCGGTTGGCGGCGTCACGCTCGATCTGCCGCGTCGACTTCTGCGCGTCGACCAGTTTCAGCGCGCCATCCCAGTCGCCGCGCGCGGTCATTTCCTCCAGCGTCGATTCGGCCGCCCAGGCCAGTTGCGGCGCCACTGCGGCGGCACGGCCGGCATAGTGCCGGGCGGCGTTGCGGTCACCCAGTCGTTCGGCTTCCAGGTAAAGCCCACGCAGGCCAAGCAGCCGCATTTCGGGATCGTCGAGCATGCTCTCGAATTTTTGGCGCGCGCCTTCATGGTCGCCTTCGAGCAGCGATGCCTGTGCCTCGAGCAGATGGATCAGCGGCTCCTGGTCGGAGCGGATCAGCTTGGCCGCTTCCTTGGTCTTCTTGCGGGCCAGCGCCCCGTCGCCGGCGCCGGCGCCGATCATGCCGGTCGACAGCGCCTGATAGCCACGGTCGCGGCGGCGCACGCGAAAATAGCGGGAGATGGTGTAGGGACTGTTCCACAGCGACTTGATGAGCCACCAGACAATCATCACCGCGGCGACGACAGCGACGACGGCAACCGCCGCCACCATGAGGCTCACCTGGTACTGATAGCCGTTGAAGGTGACGACCATGTCGCCCGGCCGATCGGCCAGCCAGGCAAAGCCCAGCCCGAGCGCGAAGACGACGATGAGGAAGGCGAGCAGGCGGATCATGGTGTTGCCCTCATGCCTTCATCGCGCCGGAGATCAGCGCGTCGACCTGGGTTTCGACCTCGATGCGCGCCTTCAGTTTGCCGGCAAAGTCGGCGCCCGCGGCCTTCGCGGCTTCCGGCAGCGTGTCATATTCGCTGAGTGCCTTGGCATAGTCGCCCTGCGTGACCGCAACCTCCATGCGCGCCACGGTTTCCGGTGCGCCGGGGCCTTCGACGGCACCGATCGGCCGGACCTTGACCAGCGATTCAGCGCTCGACATCAGATTCTGAAGGAAGCCGGCATTCTGATCGACCGGGGTCGCGGCGGCGACCATGGCATTGGCGGCGGCATCCATCTGCGATGCGATCTCGGTACGGGTCGGCACGCCCTTTTCGGCATAGGGCCGCAAGGTCGCGAGTTCAGGTGCATTAGGCGAAATCGCGGCCAGCGTATCGAGTTCGGCTGAAAACGGCGCGCCGCGGTCGAGCGCCGCCTTCAGCGCCGAGGCCGCGATGGCGAGTGCGATCTTTGGCTGCGACGCCTGCGCATCGACCTTGCCGGAAAGCTGCGACACCGACTGCTCCAGCGCGGAGAGACGGCCTTCCTGTGCCTTCGCCGCCTCGCCCGTCGACTTCACCAGCGCATCGAGACCCGCCAGCTTTTCGTTGAGCGGGCCGAGATCGACAGGCGCCGCGCCGCCGGCCTTGCCGAGGGCGGCCACCGAGGTTTCGATCTGCTTGACTTTGTCGCCCATCGCGGCAAGCCCGGCATTGTCGCCCGCGCCACCCTGTTCGACCGCTGATTTCAGCGCCGCGACATCGCTCTTGACCTGATCCAGCGCCGACGACAGGCCGTCGACCTTGGCCGATGCACCGCCGCTGCCGCCGGCTTCCCTCATATCCGCGATTTCGCTTTTCAACGAGGCGATCTCGCCATTGACGCCGTCGAGCGAGACACCGGGAGCGGCACCCGGCGCACCGAGCAGGCCGGCAAATTGCAGGCCACCGGCGCCGACCAGGGCGATGACACCACCGATGATGCCGGCGGCGATGCCGTTGAGGCCGCCCCGCTTCGGCTGCGTGGCCATCGGTTCGCTCCTTGCGTCGGTTTTACCGGAAGCCGCCTTGGTCTCGGCGGTTTTGGCGGTTGCATCCTCGAAATTGTAGTCGGAAGCCTTGGCGCGGTTGGGGGGTGTATCCGAACCGGGATAAAGCATTTCCGGCTCAGTGGATTTGGCCTCGGCTTGCGGTGGTGCGTGGGTGCCAGGCTGCCCGGCGGCTGCATCGCCATGCTCCCAAGGTTCGAGATCCGCCTGATCGGCATGTACCGGCTCGTCCGGCGGCTCTGGCCGCGAGGCGTTCGCCGCTTCCTCGGCCTTCGCCTCATCGGTCTGGGCGGTATTCTTGGCGGCATCCTCGTCGACGATGCGTGAGACGGCGCCCGGATCGAGATCGATGGTCACCGGCTCGCGGCGGCCTTTCGAGTGTCGCATCTTCGGCGTCTTGACCATGCAGGGGCTCCGCAAATTCGCTTCGTCTCAACGCCTGGCGGCGCGTGATGGTTCAGAAAGGGTCTAGCACATCACCAAGCGGTGAAAAGGGGCGGTGTGATGACGCGGGTCAGGGCCGTGCCCGCAAAAGTGCCAGCAGCGCCTCCTCGTCGGGCCGCGCGGCAACGTGCATTGCTTTGCCGGTGCCGTCGCCGAAAGCGGCGGCAATGCGCGCGGAAAGAGCGAAAAAACGGGTCTTTTCAAAGGCCTGCTGCAGGGCAGGTCGCCTGGCCAGTGTCTGCATTTCGGCAGCGGCCATGGCCGAATAGAGCAGCACCGCATCGACGGATTGGCCTGATATCAGAGGAAGGATCGCTTCGTCCGAATAGCTCACCGCAAGCGTGTCATAAGTCTCGACGGCATGGGCCTGGGCGTGAGCTGCTTCCAGCTTCTGCTCGAAGGCGGGAAATCGCACGCGCCCGCAGAAATAGACGATTGTTTTGCCGGAAAACGCGATTGCCATGCCGTCGGCCAGCGCCTCGGCATCGCCGGGCCCCTCGTTGACCGAGAGAAAGCCGGCTTTGCGCGCGGCCTCCGCGGTCCTCCTGCCGACAGCATGACAAGGCAGATTGGACAGCACCGCAATCAGATCTCTGGGGGCGTGGCGCACCGCATTAGCGCTGGTGATGGCGACGACTGCCACGTCTTCCGGAATCGCCTTGGCATCGACCGGCAACGCCTTCGTCTCCGTCAAGGGCAGGAGAAGAGGCTCAAAACCCATCTCCTCCAGCTTTCGCGCGGTGCGCGACGCACCCGGCTCCGGTCTGGTGACCAGCACGCGGAGCATCTTCAGAGCCAGCCGTGGAAGAACTTTTCGCCGGCCTTGGCACGCACCGTCCGCGCCGCTTCATCACCGATGCGGGCGGCGTCCTGTGCCAGCCCTTGTAGCTCGACCGCGTGCGACTGCGTGCCGTCGGGCGAGATGATCAGCCCGGCGAAAGAGAGCTTTCCGGCCTTGATCGCGGCATAGCCGGCGATAGGCGTGCGGCAGGAACCATCGAGCGCCGCCAGGAAAGCGCGCTCGCAGGCGAGTGCCTGCCCTGTCGCCACATCGTGGATCGCCACCAGCATCTTCCCGACATCGCGGTCGCCGATCCGTGTCTCGATGCCGATCGCACCCTGGCCTGGTGCCGGCGGGAAGCTGTCTAGCGGCATCAAATCGGTGGCAACATCTTCCAGGCCCAGCCGCTTCAGGCCGGCATAGGCAAGGATGGTGCCGCTCACGACCTCTTCGTCGAGCTTGCGCAGCCGCGTCTGCACATTGCCGCGGAACATCACCACGTCGAGGTCCGGCCGCATGCGGCGGATCAACGCCTGCCGCCGCAGCGACGAGGAGCCGACTTTCGCCCCTTGCGGCAGTTCCGCGATCGTCTTCGCCGCCCTGCCCACAAAGGCATCGCGCGCATCCTCGCGCGGCAGGAAGGCGGAGAGTTCCAGGCCGGGCGGCAATTGCGTCGGCATGTCCTTTGACGAGTGCACGGCGATGTCGATCGCGCCGGCGAGCAGGGCTTCCTCGATTTCCTTGGTGAACAGGCCTTTGCCGCCAGCCTCCGACAGCGGCCGGTCCTGGATGCGGTCGCCGCTGGTCGAGATGACGACGACCTCGAACGCCTCCGCCGGCATGCCGTGCGCGGCCATCAGCCGCGCCTGTGTTTCATGCGCCTGCGCCAATGCCAGCGGGCTGCCGCGTGTTCCGATTTTCAAGATTGTTTGCATGGCGCGCGGTCCGTGATAACCCCCGGCTGGCTTTGCGTTTCCGGGCACTCTCCTAACGAGGAACGCCCTGACATACAATCTCTGGAGAGAGCGACGAATTGATCCGCGTTCTGGGCATTGAGACGAGTTGCGATGAGACCGCCGCCAGCGTCGTGGCGCTGGAGGGCGATGCCGCGCCGAAAATCCTGTCCAACATCGTGCTCTCCCAGATCGAGGAACATGCCGCCTTCGGCGGCGTCGTGCCGGAGATCGCCGCGCGCGCCCACGTCGAGGCACTGGACGGCATTATCGAGGCCGCACTCGCCGATGCGGGCGTGGCGCTGGCCGAGCTCGATGCGATCGCCGCGACCGCCGGACCAGGCCTCGTCGGCGGACTGATCGTCGGGTTGATGACGGCCAAGGCGATCGCCGCGGCGGCCGGCAAGCCGCTGATCGCCGTCAATCACCTCGAAGGCCACGCCTTGACGGCGCGGCTGACCGACGGGCTCGAATTCCCCTATCTCTTGCTGCTGGTCTCCGGCGGCCATACGCAGATTCTGGCCGTGCGCGGCGTTGGCGACTACCAGCGTTGGGCAACCACCATCGATGACGCGCTCGGCGAAGCCTTCGACAAGACCGCCAAGATGCTCGGCCTGCCCTATCCCGGCGGTCCCAATGTCGAGAAAGCAGCGCTGTCGGGCAATGCATCGCGTTTTGCCTTCCCACGGCCGATGAAAGGCTCGGCACAGCCCGATTTCTCCTTCTCCGGCCTGAAGACCGCGGTACGCCAGGCGGCGACAGCTATCGAGCCCTTGAGCGACCAGGATGTCGCCGACATCTGCGCCTCGTTCCAGGCGGCCGTCGCCGATGCGCTCGCCGACCGTGTTTCTCGCGCGCTGGAACGCTTTCGCGAAACATTCCCTGGCACGAAAAACCCGGCGCTGGTCGTCGCCGGCGGCGTCGCCGCCAACCGCACGGTCAAGACAACGCTGGAGCGGCTTTGCACTGACGCCGGTTTCAGCTTCGTCGCGCCACCACTGAAGCTTTGCACCGACAACGCGGCGATGATTGCCTGGGCCGGTATCGAACGCCTGCGAGAAGGCATGGCGCAGGAGAACGGCTTCGATTTCGTGCCGCGCTCGCGCTGGCCGCTGGACAGCGTCTCGGCGCCAATGGTCGGCTCCGGCCGTCGCGGAGCCAAGGCATGACCGATCGAGCCATGAAGGGTGGGGGTCCGGGCAAAAGCGGCTGGCATGTCGCCGTGCTCGGCGGCGGCGCCTGGGGCACGGCGCTGGCGCTGGCCATGCTGCGCGCCGGCCATACGGTGCGGCTGTTCGCGCGTGACCCTGAAACCGTGGCTGCGATCGGCCGGGGCGAGAACCCACGCTATCTCCCGGGCATCGCCATCGCGCCCGGCATCAAGGCGACGAGCGACATGGAGGCAGCCCTCACTGGGGCCGATTGCGTGCTGACGGTGACGCCGGCTCAGGCGTTGCGGGCCACGCTGGCCGCCGCCAGGGATCATATGCCGGCCGGCATTCCGCTCGTGCTCTGCGCCAAGGGCATCGAGCGCGACACCGGCGCCTTGTTGTCGGCAATCGCTGCGGAAATCTTGCCGCCAAACCCGGTCGCAGCGCTGTCGGGGCCGAGCTTTGCCAGCGATGTCGCCCGCGGCCTGCCGACGGCGGTGGTGGTGGCCGCCGGCGACGAGGCGCTTGCCGCCAACCTTGCCGCCCGATTTTCGGCTGAAAACCTGCGCTGCTATTCGAGCGACGACTTGATCGGCGTCGAGATCGGCGGCGCCTTGAAGAACGTCTTCGCCATCGCCGCCGGCGCTGTCACCGGGGCCGGGCTCGGCGCCAGCGCACAGGCGGCCATGGTGACGCGCGGCTTTGTCGAACTGCGCCGCATCGGTGCCGCCTTCGGCGCCAGGCCCGAGACCCTGATGGGGCTTTCCGGGCTTGGCGACCTGCTGCTTACCTGCTCGTCGGCGCAGTCGCGCAATTTCGCCTATGGGCTGGCGCTCGGACAGGGCAAGGCACTTTCCGGATTGCCGCTGGCCGAGGGCGTGCCGACCGCGGCGATCGCCGCCCGCATCGCCGCCGAGCGCGAAGTCGATGCGCCGATCATCGCCGCGGTCGCCGCCATACTGGATGGCACCATCACCATCGGGCAGGCCGTGACGGCGCTGATGACCCGGCCGCTGAAGACCGAAACCAACGATTGATCCCACACTCTGATCCAATCACCCAGGAGAAAGACCATGCTGTTTGCTCTGATCTGCAAGGACAAGCCCGGAGGCCTGCAGGTGCGCCTCGACACGCGGCCCGAGCATGTCGCCTTTCTCGAAGGGCTGAACGGCGACAAGAAATTGGCCTTTGCCGGCCCGTTCCTCGACGCCGACGGCAAGCCCAATGGCAGCCTCGTGGTGGTCGAGGCGCCTGATCTGGCCAGCGCGCAGGCTCTGTCGGCCGCCGACCCCTATGCCAAGGCCGGCCTGTTCGAAAGCGTCGAAATCCGCCAGTGGAACTGGACGTTCAACAAGCCGGCGGCTAGTTAATTCGCGGCGCCCGCGACTGGGCCGCAAGGAGGAGAGAAAATGAACTACTGGCTGTTCAAATCCGAACCCTCGGTTTTCTCCTTCGAGGCGTTGAAGGCCAAGGGCAAGGCCGGCACCCAATGGGACGGCGTGCGCAACTACGCCGCCCGCAACAACATGAAGGCCATGCAGGTCGGCGATCTCGGCTTCTTCTACCATTCCAACGAGGGGCTGAACGTGGTCGGCATTGCCGAGGTCTGCGCGCTGGCCCATCCCGACACCACGTCGGATGATCCGCGCTGGGAGTGTGTCGACATCCGCGCCGTGAGGGACATGCCGAACCCGCCGACGCTGGAAGAAGTCAAAGCCAATCCGAAACTGGCCGAGATGGCGCTGGTGCGGCTCGGACGGCTTTCCGTGCAGCCGGTGACCCCGGCCGAATGGAAGGAAGTCTGCCGCATGGGCGGCCTGATGCCTGCGCCGTGACGGCACTTACGCCCGATAGCGCCAAGCAATTCATTCTCGACAACACGGCGCTGATGGCGCCGCCGCATGTGCCAGAAATTCGCCTTCACCTCGCCGACGAAGCGCATGATCTCTGGCAGCGAACAGAGGACGAACTTGTCGAGATCGGCCTGCCGCCGCCCTTTTGGGCGTTTGCCTGGGCGGGCGGCCAGGGCCTCGCCCGCTATGTCATCGACAATCCCGATATGGTCCGAGGCAAGCGCGTGCTCGACTTCGCCTCGGGCTCCGGACTCGTCGCCATCGCCGCCGCCAAGGCGGGCGCTGCCGAGGTAACCGCCGCCGACATCGACCCGTTCTGCGCCACCGCGATCCGCCTCAACAGCGAGGCCAACGGCGTCGGCATCGGGTTCCTCGGCACGGACTGTGTGGGCACCGATGCGGGCTGGGACCTGGTCCTGGCAGGCGACGTCTTCTACGACAAACCCTTCGCCGACCGGCTGATGCCGTGGTTTTCGACGCTCAAACGGCGTGGCGCCGACATTCTGGTCGGCGATCCCGGCCGGTCCTATCTGCCGCGATCGGGGCTGGAGCCGCTTGCCGTCTATCAGGTGCCGGTGACAAGGGCGCTGGAGGATGCCGAAGTCAAACGCACCACGGTATGGCGACTGCTTGACGCCATCGCCGAACAGGCGTTTCCATAAAACCGCACAGGAGGGGAACTCATGGATTTTTCAGCGGTGAATTGGCTGGCGGTGATCGCCGCCGCCGTCGTGGCCTGGCTGTTCGGCGCCGCCTGGTACATGGCGTTGAGCAAGCCCTGGCTGAAGGCCGCCAGGCTCGATCCGGCGACGATGAAGAAATCGCCTCTGCCCTTCGTCATCTCCTTCATCGCCGAACTGCTGATGGCCTACATCATGGCCCTGGTCGTCGGCGCGATGACGGGTGGTGAGCCGACCTGGCTGGCCGGACTGATCTTCGGTTTCGTGCTTTGGCTGGGTTTTGTCGCCACGACGCTGTCGGTCAACCATCGCTACGAGAATTTCGGCTGGGACCTGACTGTCATTGACGGCGGTCACTGGCTTGGCGTGCTGTTGATCATCGGCGCGGTGATCGGCTGGTTCGGCGCCGCTGCAAGCTGACGGTGCGTTGACGATGGCGGATAAGTCCGGATTTCCCCGCGACCTGGTGTTCACCAGGATCTGTCACGTCAAGCAGGGCTACGACGACCGGCGCCGGCACATCGTGCGCGAGTTCGACCGGCGCGGCGTGCCGGTCACCTTCTACACCGACTGGGACAGGGCGGATATCACCCCGGAAATCCGTGCTGAATTGGTCGCTCCCGATTTTGTCCACCCGGCGCAGGTCTCGCTGGCGCTGAAGCATGTCGGCATCTGGCGCGACTTCCTCGAAACCGACCTGCCCTATTGCCTGGTCTTCGAGGATGACGTCTTCCTCGCGCGCGACTTCGTCGCCAAATTCCGGCAAGGGCTGGCCGAACTCGGCAGCCCGATGCGCAAGGCCGTCATCTATTTCGGCAACGGCAGCAACTACTACACGCCGAGCTGGAAATTGCGCCGGGGTCAGAGGCTCTACCCGGCACTGCATGCCAGGTGCGCGGATTCCTATCTCATCACCCGTCCGGTCGCCGAAGCGCGCTGTGCCTGGATCGATCAACACAAGATCTACACCGTGATCGACCACCAGATCGAGCAGATGGACGAAAAGCTGGGCGTTGAGATGCTGTGGTTCGAGCGGCCGATCGTCGAGCAAGGCAGCGAAAACGGCGCGTTCCAGACTTCCGTCGCCGGCAAGATGCAGCCGCTGCTCTACAAGAAGCTGAAATGGAACGTGAAGAAATACCGACGCATGATCTTCGGCCACAACGCCCGGTCCTGAAGGTCTAAAGTTTGTCCGTCGTTCGCGTCCTGGAAACTTCCTCGAGGATCCATTCGCGGAAGGCGACAATGCGGGGATCGTCGGCCATGGCCTGGGGATAAACCAGGAAATAGGCATATTCCGGCGCAACCCTGATGCTGAGTTCGAAGGGCCGCACCAGCCGGCCCTCGGACAGGTCGTTTGCCACCATGGCGAAATCGGCGAGCGCGACGGCATTGCCGTCGAGCGCTGCCTGGACCGCATCCGTCGATGTACCGAAGACCACGGTGCGGCTGTCGTCGAAATCGTTGATGCCGGCCGCCGCCATCCACATGCGCCAGTTTGGCCATGTCACGCCCTGGCGAGCCCATTCGATATGGGCAAGCGTGTGGTTGAACAGGTCGCGCGGCTCGCGCAGGGGCGGCCCCGATGTCAGGAGGCCCGGACTGCACACCGGAATGATGATGTTGTCGAACAGGCGGTGTGCGCTGAGCCCCGGATATTTGCCGGCGCCGAAGCGGATGCCGACATCGACGTCATCGAGATCGAAATCGCGCAAGCCATAGGCGATGTCGAACCTGAGTTCGATGCCCGGCCGCTGCTGGCGGAAATTCTCGACGCGCCGCATCAGCCATTTCGCCGCGAACTGCGCGTCCAGCGTCACCTTCAGGAATTCGGTGCCGCGCGCCATCTTGCGCGCCCGCATCACGGCGCGGCCAAGCAGGTCGAGCGTGTCGGTCGCCGCCTCGTAAAGCACCGTGCCCGCCTCCGTCAGCCGGATGGTGCGGCTGGTGCGGGTGAACAGCACGATGCCGAGCTGATCCTCGATTTCCTTGATCTGGTGGCTGACGGCGGCAGGCGTCAGGCCGAGCTCGTCGGCGGCGCGGGTGAAATTGAGGTGCCGGGCCGCCGCCTCCAGCGTCCTGAGCGCCCGCGTTCCCGGCAAGAGCGCTGCCATCAGCGTGCGGCCTGATCGAAGCGGCTCATGGAGCCTTAATCCTCAAATAAAACTTGATGATCAGCCAAGAACTACTCGTTTCCCGTTGGTTTTTCAATACGGCATGATTGCAGCATCAAAGACAGCATCAAACCGGATTTGATCTCCGGGGAATACGGATCACCTCATGTCTCACATCGCTCTTCGCCCTGTATACATCGCCCGGCCAGACTGGCTGTCGGCTGCCCGTACCTGGCTGCGGCAGGCCAGGGTCGCGGTCAACCTTCCTCACCAGAACGTCGAGGACCTCTCCGATCGCCAGTTGCGCGATATCGGAGCCGGCCGCAGGGACATCGCCCGGGCCATGGACCGCGAGACAGGCCGGTTGGGCCTTCTCGACATCGGCTGGCAGCGGAACAGGAAGGGATAAGCGAGCAGGGGAATAGGATGATACAGTTTGAGCGTGTCTGCTGCCGCTGAAGACTTCCCTATTCCCTATTCCCCCTATCTCACCACCCTTACCACCGTCCGGTCCGACAGCAGCGGCAAGAGCCGCGCCATCGTGCGCGCGGTCACCGCCACGCAGCCTTCCGTCGGCGTGAAGCCGGGACGCGCCAGATGGAAGAAGATGGCGCTGCCGCGCCCGCGCCGGCGCGGCGCGATGTTCCAGTCGAGCACCAGGCAGGCGTCATAGAGCCGGTCGTCGCGCCGCATGCGTTCGTGGCTGGCGCCGTAGGGAATCTTGACCGGCCTGTTATAGTTGCGGTCGTCAGGCACTTCGCACCAGCCGAGGTCCGGCCCGATCGACGCCATCGCCAGCCGCGTTCTGCGCCCGGCGGCAAACTGATCTCCCCGGAAATAGCCCGTCAGTATGCGCATCGAAGCGAGCGGCGTGGCACCGTCGCCTTCGCGTTTGCCGGCCGAGATGCCGCCACGCCCCAGCGCGCACGCAAACACCGTTTTGCCGGCCTGCAGCAGGCCCTTGCTTGGATGGCCGGGGCGAGCCCGCACGGTCAGCACGCGCAGCCCTTTTGCCAAAATTGCGCCGGCTGCATTGCGATCGCGTTTTTTCTTGTATGATCGTGCCACGGAACAAATCACTGTGATCGGCTATTGTGCCGGCCAGCTTCCGCATAAATACGCAGCGGTCAACTGAATTCACTTTTCAAAACAACGGATTGATCCATGACCTCACGTACCATCCTGATCGTCGATGACGATGACGACCTGCGCGGCACACTGGTCGAGCAACTGTCCCTCTATGAGGAATTCGATGTGCTGCAGGAAGCGACTGCGGCAAAAGGCGTCACCGCTGCGCGCGGCGGGCTCATCGACCTGCTCATCATGGATGTCGGTCTGCCCGACATGGACGGCCGGGAGGCGGTGAAGATCCTGCGCAAGGGCGGCTACAAGGCGCCCATCATCATGCTGACCGGCCACGATACCGATTCGGACACGATTCTGGGTCTCGAGGCCGGCGCCAACGACTATGTGACCAAGCCGTTCCGCTTCGCGGTGCTGCTTGCCCGTATCCGGGCGCAACTGCGCCAGCATGAGCAGAGCGAGGACGCGACCTTCTCGGTCGGCCCCTACACCTTCAAGCCCAGCCAGAAACTGCTCATCGATCAGCGCGGCGGCAAGGTGCGGCTGACGGAAAAGGAAGCCTCGATCATCAAGTATCTCTATCGCGCCGACCAGAAGGTGGTGACCCGCGACGTGCTGCTGGAGGAAGTGTGGGGATACAATTCCGGCGTCACCACGCATACCCTGGAAACCCATGTCTACCGTCTGCGCCAGAAGATCGAGCGTGATCCTTCCAATGCTGAAATTCTTGTGACAGAAAGCGGCGGCTACAAGCTGGTTCCTTAAACATTTCACCATTCAAATGAGCGGTTCGGGCGGGGCCGCTTTCGGGTACGATCCTGTTGGAGGGGGATTCTGGGACCGTACCGCAGAGGAGGGATTGGACTGACCGTTCGGGGACACAGCTAGATGGCGCTGGATGACGACATCCGCATCCTGTCCGCCGTGAGGCTTTTCGAGGGCTTCACGCAGGAACAGTTGCGCCTGCTCGCCTTCGGTGCCGAGACCACTTTGGTGCAGGCCGACCACAAGCTTTATCGCGAGGACGATGTGGCCGACTCGGCTTATGTCGTGGTCAGCGGGCGTATCGTGCTCTATCGCGAGCAGGATGGCGAGCGCATCCCGATCGGCAAGGTCGGCCCAGGCACGATGCTCAGCGAGCTGGCGCTGATCGCCGATACCAACCGGCTGACCAGCGCCTCGGCCGAAATCGACTCGGAAGTGATAAGGCTGAGCCGCAAGATGTTCCGGCGCATCCTGGAGGAATACCCGGAATTGGCGGTGAAGCTGCATCAGCGCATCTCCGAGGAATTCCACGACATGATCCGCCGCATCGAGGAATTGGCGCCACGATTTTCGGGTTGACCTGGCATTTGACGCCGCAGGTGTCGAGATTCAGGTCAGGCCGAGGCGAAAACGGCGGACTCCGAGAAGCGTACTAAAGTACGTGAGCACAGTTCTACTGCGACGTAGTAGAACTGGGAAGCGCAGGAAGCCGCCGTTTGCAGGCCGGCTTCACCTGAATATCATAAACTTAATCCAGGGCGAACCGGGCAATCACTGGCACATGGTCCGACGGCCGGTCCCAGCCACGGGCGGCTCTAAGGATCTCATAGCCGGCAAAACTGGGCACCAGGTTTGGTGACGACCAGACATGGTCGAGCCGCCGGCCGCGATTGGACGCCTCCCAATCCTGCGCGCGATAACTCCACCAGGTATAGAGCTTCTGTTCCGGTGGCACGTTGTGCCGCATCAGGTCGACCCAGCCGCCGGCGCGCCGCATCGCCTCGAAGTTTTCGGTCTCGACCGGCGTGTGGCTGACCACGTTGAGCAATTGCTTGTGCGACCAGACATCATGCTCCAGCGGCGCGATATTGAGGTCCCCGACCAGCACCGACGCCGATACCTCGCCATGCTCGGCCCGGATGGCGTTCATCTCGGCGACGAAATCGAGCTTATGCCTGAACTTCCTGTTGATCTCGGGATCCGGCTCGTCGCCACCTGCGGGCACGTAGAAATTGTGCACCAGGATGGTCTTGCCGCCGGCCTGTACCGTCACCGACAGGTGGCGGCTGTCCTCGATGTCGCAGAAGCGGCGCTTTTCGACCACCTCGATCGGCCGCCGCGCCACCGTCGCCACGCCGTGATAGCCCTTCTGGCCATGGAACGCGATGTAGGGATAGCCGACTTTGCGAAAGGCTTTTTCGGGAAAGAGCTCGTCCGGGACCTTGGTTTCCTGCAGGCAGAGCACATCGGGCGCGTACTCATCGAGCAGGCGTTCGACGATCGGCATGCGCAGGCGCACGGAGTTGATATTCCAGGTGGCGATCGAAAAGGGCATGCGGAGGGGTCCGGCAAGAGATCGCCATTCTACTGCCAGCCGCGCGCCGCAAAAACAAGCCAGCCCGCTCCGCTAACGGGCCTGGCTCTATCGGCGGGCCTACCGCGTCTTGGTGTTCAGCTCGCGATTGGCCGTATAGTCGATGGCAAAGGTATCGGGCGCGAAGCTGACGCCTTCCTTGGTGTTGAAGATCATCACCGTCGTGTCCTTGCCTTGCGCGTCGGTGATCGTCCACTGCCGCAAATCATAGGTTTTCGGGTCGAACATCATGGTGATCCGCGCATTGCCGAAAACCGACTTGTCGGAAAGCTGGATGGTGGTGAGGTCGTCTTCTTCCTTGACGCTCTTGACGCGGTTGCCGGAGAGGTCGATGCGATCGTCGAGCAGCAGTTTCAGCGGCGTCTTCGACAGCGGATAAAGGTCCGACGTGTTCAGTTTCTTGTTGAGTATGGCGACCGATCTGCCGTCGGAAATCACCCGGAAATTCGAGGACCCGTCATAGTTGAAGCGGATCTTGCCCGGCCGTTCCAGGAAGAATTTTCCGCCGGTCTGCTCGCCCTTGGGGCCGAACTGGACGAATTCGCCGCTCATCGATTTGACCGCCGAGAAATGGTCGGCGATCTTCTGTGCCGCCGCGGGCACGGCCGCCTGCGCCGAGGCCAGCAACTCGAATCCGGGCACCACGTTAAGGGCGGCGGCACCCGCGAAGACCAGGCCGAGGCCAAGCAACTGGCGGCGTGTCGGGGCAAAATTGCTGAGCGCTGAAAGATCGTTTTTCATATCGGTCACTCTCGTCCGGTTCCTGATTTGGTCGCTGTCGTGAACCCCCAGTTGGGCTGAAGTTTGGCGAGGCGATCGCTGCTCAGTCGGTGAACGCGCCAGAAGGTTCAAAGTTGCCGTGAACTCTGCGCTATCAGAACTTGTCGTCTTCTGTCGGCACCAAGATTTCGCGTTTTCCGGCATGGTTGGCCGGGCCGACAATGCCTTCCTTTTCCATCTTCTCGATAATCGAGGCGGCTCTGTTATAGCCGATGCCCAGACGCCGCTGGATGTAGCTGGTCGAGGCCTTGCCGTCGCGCAGCACCACCGAAACCGCCTGATCGTAAGGGTCGTCGGAATCCTCGAAATTGCCACCGCCGCCGCCGCCGCCCGAACCGCCCTTGCCGGACGACTCGTCGTCGTCCTCGCCGTCGTCCTCGGTGATGGCGTCGAGATATTCCGGCACGCCCTGCAGCTTCAGGTGCCCGACGATCTTCTCGACCTCGTCATCGGAGACGAACGGCCCGTGCACGCGCTGGATGCGGCCGCCGCCGGCCATGTAGAGCATGTCGCCCATGCCGAGCAGCTGCTCGGCGCCCTGCTCGCCCAGAATGGTGCGGCTGTCGATCTTGGACGTCACCTGGAAGGAGATGCGGGTCGGGAAATTGGCCTTGATGGTGCCGGTGATGACGTCGACCGAGGGACGTTGCGTGGCCATGATGACGTGGATGCCGGCGGCACGCGCCATCTGCGCCAGGCGCTGGACGGCTCCTTCGATGTCCTTGCCGGCGACCATCATCAGGTCGGCCATTTCGTCGATGATGACGACGATATAGGGCATCGGCTCGAGATCGAGATCCTCGGTCTCGTAGATCGCCTCGCCTGTCTGGCGGTCGAAGCCGGTCTGCACGGTGCGCGAGATCTTTTCGCCCTTCTTCTCGGCCTGCTGCACGCGTGCGTTGAAGCCGTCGATGTTGCGCACGCCGACCTTGGACATCTTGCGGTAGCGGTCCTCCATCTCGCGCACGGTCCATTTCAGCGCCACCACCGCCTTCTTCGGGTCGGTGACCACGGGCGTCAGCAGATGCGGAATGCCGTCATAGACGGAGAGTTCGAGCATTTTCGGATCGATCATGATCAGCCGGCACTCCTGCGGGGTGAGGCGGTAGAGCAGCGACAGGATCATGGTGTTGATGGCGACCGACTTGCCCGAACCGGTGGTGCCGGCGACCAGCACGTGCGGCATCTTGGCGATGTCGACGATGACGGCTTCGCCATTGATGGTCTTGCCCAGCGCCAGCGCCAGCTTGGCCTTGGTCGTCTCGAAGTCGCGGCTGGCCATGATCTCGCGGAGGTAAACCGTTTCGCGCTTGGCGTTGGGCAGTTCGATGCCGATGGCGTTGCGGCCCGGCACCACGGCGACGCGGCAGGCGATCGCGCTCATCGAACGGGCGATGTCGTCGGAAAGGCCGATGACCCGCGACGACTTGATGCCCGGCGCCGGTTCGAGTTCGTAAAGGGTGACGACCGGACCCGGGCGGACGGCAATGATCTCGCCCTTGACGCCGAAATCCTCCAGCACGCCTTCGAGCAGGCGCGCGTTCTGTTCCAGCGCGTCCTTGGAAAGACTTGGGTCGCGCGCGACATTCTTCGGTTCGGACAGGAAATGCAGCGACGGCATTTCGAACGTGTCGGAGCCGATCAGCGAGGTTTGCGCCTCGCGCTGGACGCGGGCGCCCGGCACGGGTCGCGCCGCCGGCGCCTCCACCCGGGTGGCGGCATCGGAGCGGAACTGCTGGACCTTGGCCGTGGGAGCACGCCGCTGCGCGACGGGCTCGTCATCGAAATCCATATCCGCGTCGTCGCGGCCGAAGACATCGTCGTCGTCCGGGTCGACGGAGACGCTGCGGTCGTTGACCATGGCGGCGAAGAATTCCGGTTCGACACGGGCGCGGCCGTCATGGCTCATGCGCTGCTCGGCGTACTCGGCCGACTCGACGCGTTCGGCGGCGCGGCGCCAGGCGCTGGCGCGCGGCTCCATCTCCGGTTCGAACTCGTCGCGCTCCTGCCTGCGGCGCACCGCCCGGCGATGCATCCACGCGCGGAAAGAAAGCCACCAATGGGTGATTGCGCCGAGCGCCAGTATACCCTCGTCGCCGCCGTCCTCGTCATTGTCGAACAGAAGCTCGTCCTCGCGCGGATCCGCGGCGGCCGGTTCTTCCATCACGGCGAAGCCGTTCTTGCGCCCGAGCAGCGCCGCGCCATGGGCGAACAGCCAGAGCGCGGGCGCAGCCAGCACTATGGCGAGCACGCTGGCCACCAGCCCGGTTGGATAGCCGCCGATGAGGACACCGGGGATCTTTAGCACCATGTCGCCGAAGACGCCGCCGAGGCCGGTGGGCAGCGGCCAGGTCTTGGGCGGAACGATGCAGCCGGCGATGGCGGCGGCGAGCAGCGCGAAACCGAACCAGAACAGCCCGCGCCTGGGCAGCCGGTCGACGCCGCGCGCCGAAAACAGGAGGTATCCCCAGATCACTGCCGGAACCAGCGCGGCGACCGCGGCAAGGCCGAAGAACTGCATGGCGAGGTCGGAGAACACCGCGCCGGCATAGCCCATGGCGTTGGTGACGATGTTGGCGGTGGCATGCGAGAAGCTTGGATCGGCGACGTTCCAGGTCGCGAGGCTGGCGACGGCGAAGGCCGTGAACGCGAACAGGCCGGTGCCGATCAGCCGGCCGACCTGGCGCCGCGCGAATGCCTGGATGCCGTGCCCCGTATCGGTCAGCGCGAGCGGTGCTGAAGCCCCTGAACGCATGCTCTTCCCCGTCAGTGATTGCCTGGCCGCAGCGCATGACGCACTCCGGCAGATTCGGATGTCAGACTAGGCGTGGGAAGGTTAAGGGCGCATTAACTATAAGACCGTGGGGGCCGTCCTTTTGGCACCGACATCTACCAGTGACCGCACCATAAGAAAAATGGCGGGCGCCCTGGCCCGCCATCCATTCGTTGGGCTGGGCAGCGTGCTACTTGCTGGCGCCGCCGAGCATCTTCACATTGGCGCAGAACTCGGCGTGCGGCTTGCTCATCGCAGCGTCCTGGCATTCCTTCATCATGGCGTCCTGCTTCTCCTTCGGCATGGCCATGAAAGCTGCCTTGAATTCCTCCATTGGCTTCATGGTCTTCATGCTGGAATCGGTGAAGAACGGCGCCATGTTGTCCGGCTCGTCCAGTGCGCCGGCAAATGCAAAGCCGCTGACCATGGAAAGTGCGAGTGCCCCGAGGCAGATATTCTTGAGGTTCATGAGAAAATTCCTTCCCTGTTTCAAAATCACGAGCGTCAGAACGACGATCGCCTCCTGAGTTCGGCGACAGAGCGGTCGATGTTTCCTCGAAAAGCTTCTTCACGCGAACGTGATTGCGTGGACTCGGACGAAGCGAGAACGAATTTGCAAAAAAAGAGGCCCGGAGCGATCCGGGCCTCAAGGCGTGACCTCCTTGCGGGAGCATCACGACGGGATCCTTTCAAAGCAATTCCAGCAGAAGGGATTCGCGGTTTTCCCTCCGGAATTGCGCGGCAAACATGGGGCCGGCGGGAGGAGGGTTCCGCCGGCCCGTTGGCAAGGATGCCTTACGGCACCACTTCGCCATGCTGGGAGATGTCGAGGCCTTCGACTTCTTCCTGGGTCGTCGGACGCAGGCCGACCAGCGCCTTGACGACGTAGAGGATGACGAAGGTGGCAACCGCCGTCCAGACAATGGTGACGGCGACACCGTAGATCTGCTTGCCGAGAGAAGCGCCCGACGAGAGGCTGTTGATCGCCGGGTCGGCAAGCACGCCGGTCAGCAGGGCGCCGACCACGCCGCCGACGCCATGCACGCCGAAGGCATCGAGCGAGTCGTCATAGCCGAACATGTGCTTCACCTTGACCGCCGAGAGGTAGCAGACGACGCCGGCGACGATGCCGACGATGAAGGCGCCGGTCGGGTTGACGAAACCGGAAGCCGGCGTCACCGCGACGAGGCCCGCGACGGCGCCCGAGATGATGCCGAGCACGGAAGGCTTCTTGGCGATGATCCATTCGGCGAACATCCAGGCCAGTGCCGCGGCGGCGGTGGCAACCTGGGTGTTGAGCATGGCGGCACCGGCAAGGCCGTCGGCCGCCAGTTCCGAACCGGCGTTGAAGCCGAACCAGCCGACCCACAGCAGCGATGCGCCGATGACCGAATAGACGAGGTTGTGCGGCGCCATGTTGGTGGTGCCATAGCCTTCGCGCTTGCCGAGAACCAGTGCACAGACGAGGCCCGCGACACCGGCATTGATGTGAACGACCGTGCCGCCGGCGAAGTCGAGCACGCCAGCCGTACCGAGGAAGCCGCCACCCCAGACCCAATGCGCGATCGGCACATAGACGATCAGCAGCCACAGTGCCATGAAGATCAGCAGTGCCGAGAACTTGAAGCGTTCGGCGAAGGCGCCGGCAATCAGCGCCGGCGTGATGATGGCGAAGGTCATCTGAAACATCGAGAAGACGAATTCAGGGATGTTGGCCACACCCGGCAGCCACAGGCTGGCGGTGGTGATGCCGTGGTGGAAGAATTTCGAGGTGCCGCCGAGATAGGCATTCATGCCGCCGCCGTCGGAAAAGGCCAGCGAATAGCCGAACATGAACCATAGCACCGTCACCAGGCAGGTGATGGCGAAGCTCTGCATGACGGTGGCGAGCACGTTCTTCTTGCGCACCATGCCGCCGTAGAACAGCGCCAGGCCCGGGATGGTCATCATCAGCACCAGCGCCGTGGAGGTCAGCATCCAGGCGGTGTTGCCGGTATCGAGCACCGGGGTGGGCGCGGCGGCAGGTGCCGCGGCAGCGGCAGCGGGTGCGGCTTCCTGCGCGAAGGCGGCGACGCTGCCCAGCGCTGCGAGAGCGAGCGTGCCCAGAAGGGCCGCCCGTCCCGTCGTCTTCAAGGTGGAAGGAATATTCATTGAACTCTCCATTGGAATACGTGTTCGCCGCTCAGAGCGCGTCGCTGTCTGTTTCGCCGGTGCGGATGCGCACCGCCTGGTCGATGCCGAAAACGAAGATCTTGCCGTCGCCGATCTGGCCGGTCTTGGCCGCGGCGGTGATGGCTTCGACGGCCTTGTCGACCATGTCGGCCGCGACCGCGACCTCGATCTTGATCTTCGGCAGGAAAGAGACCGCGTATTCCGCCCCCCGATAGATTTCCGTATGCCCCTTCTGACGCCCGTAGCCTTTGACTTCGGTGACGGTCAGGCCCTGGATGCCGACGGCGGTAAGCGCTTCGCGTACCTCGTCCAGCTTGAACGGCTTGATGATTGCCATCACGATTTTCATAGGTTCACCCTTTGCTGTTGCGGTGCCCCGCGTTTGCACGACTTCACCGATCCCAAAGAGCCGGAGAGTGCCCCCAAGGATTCAAGCTCCGTGCCAAGTGCCGAAGCAGGGCGTTAACCTATTGGAAACAAAGGGAATGGAGCGCCCGCCGCCAATTGCTGTATGCATGTGCGGCACGCCGCATGCTCAAAATTTAAGCAATTTTGTGAAATTGCCTAATTTGCCGGCTTTGAGCATGATCAGGAAAAATGGAATCGGCTTTCGCGAAGAATCTTGCTCAAACAAGACTCGCGAATGCTCAACGCTTGAGCCGGATCAACCCTTCCTGTGCCATCGAGGCGATCAGCGTGCCGTCACGGGCATAGAGCGTGCCGCGGCTGAAACCGCGCGATCCCGAACTCGAGGGGCTGTCCTGCGCATAAAGCAGCCAGCCGTCGAGCGAATGCGGCCGATGGAACCACATCGAATGGTCGAGGCTGGCGGCCTGGATGTCGGGATCGAACAGGCCGCGCCCATGGGCGAAGGTCGAGGTGTCGAGCAGCGTCATATCGGAGAGGTAGGCGAGCAGCACCGACTGCAGCGCGCGGTCGTCGGGAACCGGCCCGGCAAGGCGGATCCAGACGTTCTGCCGGGGCGGCAGCTTGTCGCGGCTTTCATAGTGCTGGAGGTTGACCGGCCGCAACTCCAGCGGCCGCTCGCGCGCCCAGAAACGGCGAACCGCCTCCGGTACCCGGTCGGCCGTTTCGAGCAGCTGGCGCTGCGTCTTCAGCCCTTCCGGCGGCGGCACGTCGTCAGGTAGCGCGAACTGGTGCTCGAGCCCCTTCTCGTCGACCTGGAACGAGGCTTCCAGCGAAAAGATCGCCTGTCCGTGCTGGATTGCCAGCACCCTCCGCGTGGTGAAGGAACCGCCGTCGCGGATGCGATCGACCTCGTAGATGATCGGCACCTTGATGTCGCCCGGGCGCATGAAATAGCCATGCAGCGAATGCACGAAACGGTCGGGCTCCACCGTTCGCTGCGCCGCCACCAGCGCCTGCGCGATGGTCTGGCCGCCGAACACGCGCTGCCACTCCACCTGGGGGCTGCGACCACGATACAGATTGTGTTCCAGCTTCTCGAGGTCGAGAATGCGCAGAAGCTCGTCGATCGCCGCCGTCATGTTTTGTGACCTCGCCGCAAAATTGCTATGGCGGTTTCCGACAGGAAGAACGAGCCGTCAAGGGCGCAAGCCCCGTAGCCGCGCAAGGAGCCAAGACAATGGAACGCAAGGCGGACGCCAAGGCCAGATCCGGGATCGATGTTCTCGTCGCGGGTGCCGGCTATGTCGGCCTGGCCGCCGCGGTCTCGCTGAAACAGGCTCGCCCGGGCCTCGCCGTGGCGCTGGTCGACGCGGCGCCCGCCGGTTCCTGGCAAAGGGATGGCCGCGCTTCCGCCATCGCCGCGGCGGCCTGCCGCATGCTCGACCAGCTCGGCGTCTGGGCCGAGATCGCGCCGAAGGCGCAGGCGATCACTGAGATGATCATCACCGATTCACGCAGCGCCGATCCGGTGCGCCCGGTCTTCCTGACCTTCGGCGGCGAGGTGGCGCCGGGTGAGCCTTTCGCGCATATGGTCGCCAACAGGGCGTTGAACGGCGCCTTGCGGGCCAAAGCCGAACAGCTCGGCATCGACATCATCGAAGGCGTGGCGGTGCAAGGTTTTGAGACCAATGGAGCCGGCATGTCAGTGCATCTGGCGGACGGCGCCACGTTGGCGGCGCGGTTGCTGGTTGCCGCCGATGGTGTCAATTCGAAACTGCGCGACATGGCCGGCATCAAGACGGTCAAGTGGGACTATGGCCAATCGGGCATCGTCTGCACCGTGGCCCATGAACGCCCGCACAACGGCCGCGCCGAAGAGCATTTCCTGCCCGCCGGCCCGTTCGCCACGCTGCCGCTGATACCCGACGAGGACGGCACCAACCGCTCTTCGATCGTCTGGGTCGAACGGGCGGAAGATGCGAAAACGCTCGTCGAAGGCGACGATCTCGTCTTCGAACACGAACTTGAACAACGTTTTGGGCTGAAACTTGGAGAAATCCGCGTCGCCGACAAGCCGCGCGCCTGGCCGCTTGGTCTCACCATCGCGCGCGCCTTCGTGGCACCGCGCATCGCGCTTGCCGGCGATGCCGCCCACGGCATCCATCCGATCGCCGGCCAGGGGCTCAATCTCGGCTTCAAGGATGTGGCCGCCCTTGCCGAGGTGATCGTCGAGGCCGACCGGCTCGGCCAGGACTTCGGCGCGCTCGACGTGCTGGAACGCTATCAGCAATGGCGCCGTTTCGACACGGTGCAGATGGGCATCACGACCGATGTGCTGAACCGGCTGTTTTCCAACGACATCACCCCGCTGCGCACCGTCCGCGACATCGGTCTCGGTCTCGTCGAGCGTATGCCGCGGCTGAAGGAGTTCTTCATCCGCCAGGCATCGGGATTATCCGCGGGCACGCCGCGCCTGCTGAAGGGCGAGGCGATCTGATCGTCTCGCTGACTTGACGTCGCGGCCTGTGGGCTGCGCCGCGTCGCTTCGCTCCTTGCTCCGCCATGGGGATGAGAATGCAGCGGGAGTTTCGCGCCAATCGCCGAGGCTGGCGATCTCAGTTCACTTCAAAACCAAGCTTCTGGCGCAGCCGCAGCATGCGCTGGTCGGGTATCTTCAGGCTCTGCTCTCCGCCCTGAGCCACCCGGTTCAGCATTTGCAAGAGATCGTCCCGTTCGTTCGGGTCGAGGCGTTCGCGCAGGAAGGGCGCCAGCTTGTCGATGACGATGGTGGTGTCGTCTATCTGGGTCGCGGCCCACTTGGCATAGACAACCGCCTCGTCGGTCTTCTTCGGCCCGGCTGCGATCTGCGAAATCACCTCGCGAATGACGGCCTCGCGCCGCGGCAGAACAGGGCCATCTTCCGAAACGATCGCGGTGATCAGCGTCGCTGCCGCCACCACCGGATCATCGATCGCCGTCAGCGGCGAAAGCGCGGCCTGCTTGCGCAGCTTCTTGCGCCGGATGTTGCCTTGAACGCGCCCGACGACTTCGGCGACCTCGCGCGCGGCGTCGTTCATCGCCTTCATCCGGTACCACCACAATGCCGCCGCTCCGAGCACGCCAAGGACAGCAATCAGGAAAGGCATGTCCAAATCCCCCAAAGTCTTGGGCGACGATAGGAGAACTCGTGGCTTGCTTCAACACGCAAGAATTGAGCCCCGGCAAGACGGGACCTTCGCTCTACCGAACGCCCAGGTTTATAAGGGAGCGCAACGCATGACAGGGAATTAAGACCCCGGCACGTTGTAGATCGCACGCACTTCGATCGTACCGATTTCAGCCAGCGGAATCTCGCTGGCGATATCCAGCGCCTCGTCGAGATCCTGCGCTTCGATCATGACGAAACCGAGCAACTGCTCCTTCGTTTCCGCGAACGGGCCGTCGGTGATCAGCTGCTTGCCCTTGCGCCGCCGTACGGTCTTCGACATCTTCACCGATTGCAGTGCCTGCGCGATGATCAGCTTGCCTTGTTGATCCAATGACCTGTCATAGGCCAGCGAGTCGGCATCGAGCTTGGCGGCACCCTCGGCGGTCAGCGCATGGAGGTCTTTTTCCTCACCATAGACCAGGCAGACATATTTCATCTCGAGCTCCCTTCTTGTGACAAATCATAGGCTGCGGCGACAACCATGTCAGCCTTGCCCGAGATCGGTCCCGCATGGTCGAGAAGGCATGCCGCGACCGTGATGATGGCAATCGCCACCAGCAGCCTGCCGAGGCCGGACGCCGGCGGGTCCAGCCAGAAGTCCTCCTGTCGCCCAGGCCCGCGGCCTGGCCTCTTCCACAGCGCGAAAAACAGATTGTCCATGTCAACCTCCATCCGGCCACAAATCCCGTGGCCTCCCGCAGGACGGCCGGCCCGGATGGAAGCCGACATTTTTGCGTGGGTATTTTTTCGGCGGAAAAGGCCGTCATCGTGCCGTGGTCCAAACAGCGCAGTGGTCTTCGGCGACGTCCGCGCTATAGTTGGCCGGACGCTGGCTCACCCAGGACAAGTTCACGACAACCCAGGAGGACTTCATGGACCGCACCGCAAACGCCGTCTGGAAAGGCAATTTGAAAGAGGGCAAGGGCACGCTCGACACGCAGAGCGGGACCCTGAAGGGTACGCCCTATTCGTTCAAGGCGCGCTTCGAGGACGAAAGCGGCAAATCCGGCACCAATCCGGAAGAACTGATCGCGGCCGCCCATGCCGGCTGCTACGCCATGCAGCTCTCGCATTTCCTCGCCGAAAACGGCACGCCGGCGCAAGAACTCGACGCCAAGGCCGTGGTCACGCTGGTTCCCGGCACCGGCATCACCGGCAGCGCCATCACCCTGGTCGGCAAGGTGCCCGGCATCGATGCGGCGAAGTTCAAGGAATTGGCCGAGAAGGCCAAGGCCGAATGCCCGGTCTCTCAGGCGCTCGGCGCGATCAAGGTTTCGCTCGACGCCAGGCTTGGCTGAAGGGCTTGGCCTGAAGCGACAAACGCCGGCTCCAGGGCCGGCGTTTCTGCATCGGAGATTGGCGAAAGCGGTCGCAGATCCAATGTTCCCCTCGTGGGGAGATGCCCGGCAGAACAGAGGGGGGCGCCGTCCCGCCGACGTCTCGGATTGGTGGCCTCAACCCCCCAGCGCATCAAGCCGGGCGCGAAGGGCCGCGACTTCCTGCTCCAGCGCCTCCAACCTCGCTTCCAGATGGGAGGCAGGCGCGGCCGGCGCACTGCGCTGAGCCGAGAGGGCGGCAACATCCACTGGACCGGCGAGCAGATGCACGTAGCGGTCCTCGCGCTGGCCCGGCCCGCGTGGGATTTCCTGGACCAATGGCGGCCGGCGGCCGATCAGCATGTCGAGTTCGCCGCGCAGGTCTTCGATCGATGAAAACCGCGCCATGCGCTCAGCTCGCGCCAGGAGTTCATGTGCCGTCTGCGGTCCGCGCAGCAAGAGCAGACCGAGCAACGCGGTCTGCGGCGTGGTCAGTGAGAAACGCTGCGCCATCTGATGCTCGTAGCGCTCGACGCGCGAACCGAACATCTGCCGGACCAGTCCTTTCTGCTCCAGCAGCTTCAACGCCCTGTGCACCTCCGTCTGTTCCAGCGTCATGACAGGCTCGCGCGCCGTCTTCTGGTTGGCCGCGGCAAGTGCCGCGTTGAGCGTCAGCGGATAGACGTCCGGAGTCAGCTCCTTCTTCTCGATCAAGCAGCCAAGCACGCGGGCTTCGGCGGGAGAGAGGATGGGAAGGTCTTCGCTCATTGGATTGGTTATTTTCTACCGATTCTTGGACAGCATGATTTTGACAGACATCCGAGAAGCGCGACAGAGCAGAACTCTTGATCTCGGCGATCGCCTTGACCGGGTTGAGGCATTGGGCAGGTAGGCGCTATCTAGCATCGAACACATGCAGGCGCATTAACGCGACTCAGCCTCGGACGCCACGACAGTCCGTGTCGGTTTCAACTGCCAGAATGACCTGACGAGCACATCGTCGGCATAGATAGCGTTATCGAACTGGTCCTGTCCAAGTGCCCGGCTCAGCGTCGGTCGATCCCCAAGCAGCGAAACGCCAAGGGCAGCCTGGTCATTCGAGAGCGGCACCCCCAGCGCGTCAAGAATGGTGGGAAATATGTCAATCGTGCCCGCAAGCCCGGTATAGGTTTTGGAAGGAATGCCATCGCCCGACAGCGAGAAGAAGTTGCGGCGTTCATAATTGTTCAAGCGATCCGTTACCGTGCTCGGCGCGCTGAGGTGGTCGCTTTGCAAGGCCAGGACAGTGTTCCTCATCAGACCCGCGGCTTCGGCTTTGTGAATGAAGTCCGCGATGAGCATGTTCGTGCATTTCACGGCATGGAGAATGTTGGGGGTCTGCGGAGGAAGTCCCGTCTTGCCGATGCATTTGTCGGTCAGGTAGCCGTCCATCGCATGCCCGCCGCTGACGGCGATCGTGAGCGAGAACGGTTTGCCGTCCCGCTGCACTCGGCGCAAGACGCCGAAGCTCATATCCAGAACTTCGGCGTCGTCGGCGCCAAAAGCGTTGCCGCGCCCCGCGATGGCGGCCACCACTTCGGATCCCCCAAAAAGCGATGAGTAGCCATGGGTGGAATAGAATGTGCCCTGACCGGTGAAGTTGAGCGGCCAACCGGTAATAAAGTTCTGCTGATAGCCCCGCGCCTTCAGAACGTCGCCCAGGCAGGTCAGTCCTGGCAGGAATTGCGAATTCTCCTCCAGATACTGGCGCGTCGTGAAGAACGATATCAGCAGCGGCGTTCCACAGTTCGCAGCGACCATCCCTGAGATGGAGTTGTTGGTATAGGCAAGTTGCACCATGTTGGTCGCCGAAACGCCACGCCTGTCGAATTCAAGCAGCGGACCCATGACGTCGCCGAACTCCGCCTCGTTCATGTAGGTGCGCTCGGCGCTCTCAATGAAAATATGAATGAGGTTCTTTGGCGCGGCGGTCGCGGACGCTGTTTCAGCCGGCTTTATCAAAGAAGTGACATCGACGAACTGCTTGGACAGGAAATCATGCAGCGGGTTGGGATGGATCGCTGCCGCGATCGGACGTGTCAGCATCGGGTTTGCCGCCAGGAAGAATGCCATCAAGGCAACGTCCAATCCTCTTGTCAGCGTGCCGCGCGCCTTCAGTGCGCCAAGACCGAAAAGACCGGCGGCAATGATCAGGATCGTGCTTCCAGTATTCATCAAATACTCAAGAACGACACTGGGGGTGAGAACTCCAGCGTCGACATGCATGAACATCGCGGCCCAATCGAAATAACCGAAAACATTTTCGAGGTAGACATAGACAAGGAAGAAAAAGCACGGAACGAGCGATAAATAAGCTCTGAACCACCCGCTTCTTGGCTGATCCGTCCTTGCCCCCTGGAGGCGATCCAGCAAGACAAGCGCGATCAAAGCCACTAGGCCGACGACCAGGATCAGCCTCTTCTCCTGAAAATAGACCAGCGAGGTGAGCCAGGTGAGCGATCCCACCGTCGCGGCGCTAACCAACGGTCCTATTGGCCAGTAACGAACCGCAGGAAATCCTCTCATACTCTGTACTCGAGCGACGACTTCCGAAGTATCTATCGAGAACCGCTTAACGCTATACTAACATAATGCCGCGTCATAGTGTATAGATGACAGTTTGCTTATAAGGCGCCTCTAAAGTAAGCCACCCCAATAATCACCTCGGCTTTGGGCGAGCAACGTGCATGATAGCAATGATGGGCGCGTCACATATCCAGGCCATGCCGTGGCGCCTGGTAGCCGCTTCGACGACGCTGAGGTGAGGCGATCCTCCGCCGAACCTAAACCCGCCGCTCCACCATCATCTTCTTGATCTCGGCGATCGCCTTCGCGGGATTGAGCCCCTTCGGGCAGGTCTGCGCGCAGTTCATGATGGTGTGGCAGCGATAGAGCCGGAACGGGTCTTCGAGATTGTCGAGCCGTTCCCCCTTGGCTTCGTCGCGGCTGTCGATCAGCCAGCGATAGGCCTGCAGCAGCGTCGCCGGGCCGAGATAGCGGTCGCCGTTCCACCAGTAGCTCGGGCACGAGGTCGAGCAGCAGGCGCACAATATGCACTCGTAAAGCCCGTCGAGCTTTTCGCGCTCCTCGTGGCTCTGCAGCCATTCCTTGGCCGGCGTTGGCGACACCGTCTTCAGCCATGGCTCGATGGAGGCGTGCTGGGCGTAGAAATTGGTAAGATCGGGCACCAGATCCTTGATCACGGGCATATGCGGCAGCGGATAGATCTTGATCGCCCCCGATATGTCTTCGCAGCCCTTGGTGCAGGCGAGCGTGTTCGAGCCGTCGATGTTCATGGCGCAGGAACCGCAAATGCCTTCGCGGCAGGAGCGGCGCAAGGTCAGTGTCGGGTCGATCTTGTTCTTGATCCACAGCAGCGCGTCGAGCACCATCGGCCCGCAATCGTCCATATCGACGAAGTAGGTGTCCATGCGCGGGTTCTCGTCGTCGTCCGGCGACCAGCGATAGATGCGGTATTCCCTGAGATTGGTGGCACCCTCCGGCTTCGGCCAGGTCTTGCCCTGCTGGACCTTCGAGTTCTTTGGGAGCGTGAGTTCGACCATTACCTCAGGTCCTTTCGGATGACGAGCTTCAGCCCGGACCAGATTTCGTTCACGGCGGCGACCTTGACGTCGACAAGGTCGAGCTTGAGCGCTTCAGCACGGACAACGCCCTCGGTGACGTCGGTGGCCACTTTCGAGGCCTTCTTTGGCCAGGAGACCCAGACCATGCCGTCGCGCTTGATCGCCGCCTCGAGTGCGCCGAGGCGATCCTCGATCTCGGCGCGCTGTCTGGTGAAGGCGTGGACGGCGTCGTATTTCAGCACCGCGCCCGAAATGTCGGACCATTCGGCCAGCCGGTCGGCCTCGGCGAAATCGACGGCCTCGGCGAGGTCCGTGAGTTCCGGCGGCAGGGCGATGAAGGCAGCCATCATCCCATCCTTCAGGCCGAGCTTGGCCGGAAGGGACGTACCGGAATATCCCGCCGCCGTCGCCATCCTCAGTACACCCTGGCCTTCGGCGCTATCTTGGCCAGACTGATGCCGCCGTCCTTTTCGGCCAAAAGCGGCTCGGTGTGCACCGGCCGATAGGTCAGCGTCACCGCGCCGTCCTCGCTGAGATGGGCGAGCGTATGCTTGCGCCAGTTGGCGTCGTCGCGGGCGGAAAAATCTTCCCGAGCATGCGCGCCTCGGCTCTCCTTGCGCGCCTCGGCGCCGTAGACGGTGGTGATGGCGTTGGCCATCAGGTTTTCCAGTTCCAGAGTCTCGACCAGGTCCGAGTTCCAGATCATCGAACGGTCGAAGACTTTGACATCCTTGAGCTCGGTCCAGATTTCCGAAATACGCTTGCAGCCGTTTTCGAGCGATTCCTGCGTGCGGAACACGGCGGCATCTTCCTGCATCGCCTTTTGCATCTTTTCACGAAGGACAGCCGTCGGCGTCGAGCCGTTGGCGTGGCGGAGCCGGTCGAAGCGATCCATGATCTTGTCGACCGAAGCCTGGTTGGGCGACGGGATCGCCGCCTTGCGGTCGATGACCTGGCCAGCTCGGATCGCCGCGGCGCGGCCGAACACCACCAGGTCGATCAGCGAGTTCGAGCCAAGCCGGTTGGCGCCGTGCACGGAAGCGCAACCGGCCTCGCCGACCGCCATCAGGCCGGGCGAGACCCGGTCGGGGTTGTCCGCGTTTGGATTGAGCACCTCGCCCCAATAGTTGGTCGGCACGCCGCCCATATTGTAGTGCACCGTCGGCAGCACCGGGATCGGCTCCTTGGTCAGGTCGACGCCGGCGAAGATTTTCGCCGACTCCGAAATGCCTGGAAGCCTTTCGTGCAAGACCGCCGGATCGAGATGATCGAGGTGCAGGAAGATGTGGTCCTTGGCCTTGCCGACGCCGCGGCCTTCGCGAATTTCCAGCGTCATGCAGCGCGAGACGACATCGCGCGAGGCGAGGTCCTTGGCCGACGGTGCGTAGCGCTCCATGAAGCGTTCGCCCTCGGAGTTGACGAGATAGCCGCCCTCGCCGCGCGCGCCCTCGGTAATCAGGCAGCCGGCGCCATAGATTCCGGTCGGGTGAAACTGCACGAACTCCATGTCCTGCAACGGGAACCCCGCCCGCGCCGCCATGCCGCCACCGTCGCCGGTGCAGGTGTGCGCCGAGGTCGCCGAAAAATAGGCGCGCCCATAGCCGCCGGTCGCCAGCACCACCATCTTGGCCGAGAAGCGGTGGATGGTGCCGTCGTCCAGATTCCACGCCACGACGCCGGTGCAGGTGCCGTCCGGTTCCATGATCAGATCGAGCGCGAAATACTCGATGAAGAACTGCGCGTTGTTCTTCAGCGACTGGCCGTAGAGCGTGTGCAGGATGGCATGGCCGGTGCGGTCGGCGGCCGCACAGGTGCGCTGCACCGGCGGCCCGTCGCCATAGTTCATCATGTGGCCGCCGAACGGCCGCTGGTAGATCTTGCCCTCTTCGGTGCGCGAGAACGGCACGCCGTAATGTTCGAGTTCGTAAACGGCGGCCGGGGCTTCGCGCACCAGATATTCCATGGCGTCGACGTCGCCCAGCCAGTCCGAGCCCTTGACGGTGTCATACATGTGCCACTGCCAGGAATCCGGGCCCATGTTGGACAGCGACGCGGCGATGCCGCCTTGTGCGGCAACCGTGTGCGAGCGGGTCGGGAACACCTTGGTGATGCAGGCGGTGCGCAGGCCCTGTTCAGCCATGCCAAGCGTGGCGCGCAGCCCGGCGCCGCCGGCGCCGACGACGACCACGTCGAACTTGTGATCGACAAAGGTGTAGCCTGCCGCGTTGGCTGATTTCGTGTCCTGGGCCAAGACTTCAGCCTCCGAATGCCAGTTTCAGCAGGGCGAACAGCGAAGCGACGCCAACTGCTATGGTGAAGAATGTGTTGAGGGCGATCAGCGCCAGCTTCATGCCTTCGCCATGCACATAGTCCTCGATGATCACCTGCATGCCGATACGCATATGATAGAGCGGCGAGATGAGCACCAGGGCCATCACCAGCGCCACGAACGGGTTGGCGAGCGCTGCCCGCACCTGTGCATAGCCGGCGCCGTTGAGCGCGATCAGGAACCCGGTGAAAAACAGGATCAGCGGGATGTTGGCGATCGCCGTCAATCGCTGGCGCCAGAAATGCCCGGTGCCTTCGCGGGCAGAGCCCAGGCCGCGCACCCTGGCCAGCGGGGTACGCATGTCGGTGTTCTTCGCACTCATCACAAGGCTCCCCGCGCCATGGTGCCGGCGACCCAGATCAGCAGGGTGAGCAGAACCGAGCCGGCAAGCGTCGCCCAGGCGATCTTCGAGGCGGTGTGTTTTTCCAGCCCGGCGCCGGTGTCCCAGATCAGATGGCGGACACCGCCCAGCATGTGATGCATCAGCGCCCAGGTATAGCCAAACAGGATCAGCCGCCCGAGCCAGGTACCGAAGGCCCAGTTCACCCAATCGAAAGCCGGCTGCGAGGATGCCGCCGCCATCAGCCAGACGGCAACTAGCAGCGTGCCGAAGTAAAGCGCGCCCCCGGTGATGCGATGGATAATCGACATCGTCATGGTGATCGGCGGCCGGTACACGCTCAGGTGCGGCGAAAGCGGCCTTTCGCGTCTGGCTTGGGTGGCTGGTGATTTGCTCATGGCTGCCCCAGTTCGGCGTCTGCCGCCTCAGGTGGAAATGCGGCAATGCCGCTTCCGGTTGCGACTTCGGACAGCCGGTTTCTAATGCTCTTTTTGCACCGCGTCAAAGCCAGAAAACCGTTTCGAAAACGTAATTTAGTCTGACTAAAAGCCCGGATGCGGCTTCAATCGATTAGCGGGCGAACGGCCGAAGCCGGCTTGATATCGCTGCAGTGCAGCATGTCTCGCCAGGGGCGCGGCCGTGTCGAGATTTGGCTCACCGGGTGCAGGTCTGCGGCGTCGATCCCTTCTTCATCACCAGCGCCTCGCGTCCGTCGATCACGATTGCGTCATGCGTGACCGCCTGGTAGCGGCTGCTCTGGTTTGCCGGTGACGCCGCGAACTCCTCGGTGGCGCCTTCCTGGCCGACCACGCGCAGCGACGTGCCGAGATTCTGAATGGTGATCATGCCGCCATTGCCGCATCTGTAGGTGGCCGTGCCCGTGGTGAAGCGTGGGGCGGTGAGGTCGGTGGTGATCTTGGTCGCCAGTCGCGCGGACTGTTGCTGGACGGGAGCAGCAGGCGCCACCACGGGTGTCACTGTGTTGGCGGCCTTGGGCGCGCCGTCCTCCGGCACACAGGCGCCGGCCGCGAGAAGCAGCGGAATAGCGAACGACATCCGAAGCGTTCGGTCAAACATCATGTGCTGCCCCCTCATGGCTGGGCACGCTAGCCACGCGGCGCGCCAAGATCAAGTTCACCCCGGATTCGAGCGGCCATGTCGTCCCGTTGGGACATCGGCGGCGACCGCGAAATTAACCATCTTCATTAAGAAACGGCCGTCGGGCCGCTCCTCCCCTTAACAAAGGTTAAGAAAGGGTTAATTTCCGATTCGGACCAGATCGGGGCGCGATCTCTCTCGCGCCGACAAAGGGAGAGCGACATGCGTTCTAAATCAGTGCGGGCTAAATCAGTGCGGACAGGCCTCGCGGCCCTCACGCTGGCAGCGCTTGCCGTCACGGAGGCCGCGCCGGCCGAGGCCGGCTTGCGCCATCATGACCGCGTCTACGCCGATTCGTTCGGCAATCTCGTCATCGACAGCGCAGCCGGCTACAAACGCATCATCGTCGGCGAAGGCAAGCTGGCCAGGCAATTGTCCGACTACACCAGCGCCGGCCAGCCCAAGGTGATCTACCAGAACGAATCCGACGACATATCGGGTGAAGGCGACTGCTATCGCCCGCCGGTGTTCGTCAAGGGCCGCTCCTATATGTACGGCCTGTCCGACGGCGAAATGCCTGAGCTCAGCCCCTGCCGTTGATGCGGGCCTGGCCGATTTTGAACACGGCCAGCCCATCGGCCGGCCCGGTGGAGACACGCACGCAGTCGCGCCCGGCATTCTTTGCCAGGTAGAGCGCTTCATCCGCGCGCCGCATCAGGTCGGAAAACCCCTCGCTCACGTGGAGCTCGGCAATGCCAAAGCTCGACGTGCAGCGGTTGTCGGCCGGCAACCCGCTGATGGGCAATGCGCCGAACGCGTGGCGGGTGCCTTCCGCGAACAGCCGGGCGGCTGCAAGGTTGGCGCCTGTCAGGATAACGGCGAACTCCTCGCCGCCGATGCGGCCAACCACGTGATGGTCCTCGGCCGCTTCTCGCAGCAGACCGGCAAAGGCCTCGATCACCCGGTCGCCGGACGCATGGCCGAAGCTGTCGTTGACGGACTTGAAATGATCGAGATCGGCAATGACCATCGCCACCGGCACGCCCAGGCGCGTGGCGTCGTGTACGGCCAGCTCCGCATGACGCGTGAAGCCGCCACGGTTGAGCAGGCCCGACAGCGTGTCCACCTCCGACTTCGACGTCACTTCGGCAAGCACATCGCGAACGAGAATGCCCAGCGTCAGCAGCGCCAGTGCCAGGGCAAAGACAGTGCCCAGCGACTGCGACACCAGCGCGTAGCTGCTTTGCAGATAGGCCTGCGGATTGGCGCCCCAGCCGCCGAGCGCATGCGCGATGAACGGCTTTGAGGCAAACTGCAGGCCGCTGGCCGCCACCACCGCCATCAGGATCAGATCGAGGCGACCGCGGCTTTGCCTAGACGCCCAGACGATGCCAAGGCCAACGAACTGCATGGCGGCGTAGGGAAGCTGGTAGGCCATGATGCGGGTGAGCGACTGGCGCGGCAGATCCTGCACGAAATAGACCGCGATGGTGGTTGCGGCCAGGAAGAACAGCATCGGCGTCCATGGCGGCGCCACGCCATATTTGCGGGCAAGTCCGCCGTTGAAGGCAATGGTGGCGCCGAGGAAAACGGCAAAGGCCGTAACCACAGGAAGCCGCGCATCGTTGAAGGCCGGAATGCTGAATTCGATCGCTGAATAGACCACGCCCAGGACATAAGCTGACGCCATCCAGCGTGCCGGCGCGCGGCCGGCATCATGGAACGAGACAGCCATGAAGGATGCCGCCAGCAGGGCGGCAACCGCCAGATTGATCAACAGGATGAAGTTGGCGCCGCTCATCTATCCTCAAACCCCCGCCGATAGCTAAACATCGACGGGCGAAAAAGACGTTAACGCGAAGCGCGGACGCGGCGGTCAGCTGGCCCTGAGCGGCTCCGGCACGAACACCGTCTCCGGTCGCTCGTAGGAGAGGCGCACGCTGTCGCGACCATTTTTCTTGGCCTTGTAAAGCGCCTCGTCGGCCCGTCGCATCAACGGTTCCAGCGTCTCGTCGCCGCTGCGGGCCGCCACGCCGAAGCTGGCGGTAACCTTGGTGCCGGCGGGAAGCCCGTCGACGCCGCCGGCCGAATAGAGTGTGCGCACCGCCTCGGCGAAGAGCCGCGCCGCGGCGAGATCGGTCAGCGGCAAAAGCACGGCGAATTCCTCGCCGCCGATGCGCCCCGCGGCACCTCGCGCTCCCGTGGCCGAGCGCAGCTTCCCGGCGAAATCCGCG
This sequence comes from Mesorhizobium sp. B2-3-10, assembly GCF_006442275.1. Classification (NCBI taxonomy): domain Bacteria; kingdom Pseudomonadati; phylum Pseudomonadota; class Alphaproteobacteria; order Hyphomicrobiales; family Phyllobacteriaceae; genus Mesorhizobium; species Mesorhizobium sp. B2-3-10. Next base: position 613,871 of record NZ_VFVT01000001.1, on the reverse strand, counting down.
ATCACGCGGTCGCCGGCGGCATGCCCGTGCATATCGTTGAGCGCCTTGAAATGGTCGAGGTCCGCCAGCACCAGCGCCACCGGGAATTTGGCCACGGCGCAACGCTGCAGCAGCATGGCGGCCCGCTCCTCGAAACCCCGGCGGTTGAGCAGCCCCGAAAGCGGGTCGGTGTGGGTTTCCGTCTTCAGCGCCTTCATCACGTCGAGCGCGGCGGCGGTGAAGAGGCAAAGCGCGATCAGCAGCGACAGCAGCGCGTGCGACAGCAGCGCCGTCGTCCAGTAGGACGAGCCGTAGAAGCCGTCATAGCCGGCGAAGGGCCCGTGCGCGATGACGACCGCCAGGGTGCGCACGAAGAAATTGACGCTGGACAGCAGCGACAGCACGAACAGGATCTTTTCCGTCGGACCATTGTTGCGCACCGGGCGCAGTTCGGCGGCGACGAGCAGGCTGACGCCGCCGAAACCGAAATTCATCGCCAGGATGCGCCAGGTGAGATCCGGGGTGACGAACAGGAACCACGCGAATGCCGCAAGGCCGCCGCCCGCCAGCACGGCGATCCCCACGCCGGGCACCTTCCGGCCGTAGCGGGCGATAATGGCGCCGGACAGGCAGCAGGCAGCGATGGTGAAGCAGATGTTCGACACCAGCTTGGTCAGCGTCACACCGATGGGCAAGGTGAAATATTGGAACAGGAAGCCGGGCGCCGAGACGCAGTAGCTGAGCGCCAGCACCGCCAGATAGGGGCGATGGCGCTGATGGAACCACAGCATGAGGAAGGCCGCGCCGAGCGCCAGCGCGATCGTCGGGTTGAGCAACGCAATGAACAGGCCGGTGTCCAAGGGACTGTGACTTCCCCTCTGTTGACGTCGCGGAAGACCTTAGAGGGCAAGCCCAAACAAGCCGTTAAGCCTGGGCTGTCGGCGCCGTATGTTTGCGGGAACCCGGTGCTGTCGGAAGCGTTCCTGAATTCACAATCCAGGAGCAGGCCATGGCCGACACGATCACATTGACCGACCACGATGCAATCCGTTCATGGGCTGCCGGGCGTGCCGGCTTTCCCGCGATCGTCGACATATCGCCCGAGGCTGGGACGCAGCCCATGCTTAGGCTGGTCTTCGGCCAGCACGCCTATCAGGATCAGGACCAGCCGGAACGGGCCGTCAACGCCGGCGGCTATGAGCTTGTCGAATGGGACGAGTGGTTCAAGCTCTTCGACGAAGAGCAGCTGGCGCTCGTGGTCGCGGCGGACGAACCTGGGCGCCGCGAGGAATTCCATGAACTCATCCGGCGCGACAGGAAGGCCTGACCCGAGCCCCGCAAAGGCTCGGGTCAACCCCAGCGTGGCTTATTTCCAGTCGCGAATGTCGACGAAGTGGCCGGCAATCGCCGCCGCCGCCGCCATGGCCGGCGATACCAGGTGGGTGCGGCCCTTGAAGCCCTGGCGGCCTTCGAAATTGCGGTTCGAGGTCGAGGCGCAGCGCTCATGCGGCTTCAGCCGGTCGTCGTTCATGGCCAGGCACATCGAACAGCCCGGCTCGCGCCAGTCGAACCCGGCGGCGCGGAAGATCTTGTCCAGCCCCTCGGCTTCGGCCTGCTCCTTGACCAGGCCGGAGCCCGGCACGATCATGGCATCGACATGCGGGCTGACTGTCTTGCCCTCGACCACCTTGGCGACGGCGCGCAGATCCTCGATACGGCCGTTGGTGCAAGAGCCGATGAAGACGCGGTCGAGCGTGATGTCGGTGATCTTCGTCCCCGGCGTCAGGCCCATATAGTCGAGCGCGCGCAGCTTGGAGGTGCGCTTGTTCTCGTCGGTGATGTCTTCCGGGTTCGGCACGATGCCCTGCACGGAGACGACATCCTCGGGCGAGGAGCCCCAGGAGACGATCGGCGGCAGCTTGGCCGCGTCGAGCACGATCACCTTGTCGAAATGCGCGCCTTCGTCGGTCTGCAGCGTCTTCCAGTATTCGAGGGCCGCGTCCCAGGCCGCGCCCTTCGGCGCGCGCGGCTTGTCCTTGACATAGGCGAAGGTGGTCTCGTCGGCCGCGATCAGGCCGGCGCGCGCGCCGCCCTCGATCGACATGTTGCAGATCGTCATGCGGCCTTCCATCGACAGCGCACGGATCGCCTCGCCGGCATATTCGATGACATAGCCGGTGCCGCCGGCGGTGCCGATCTCGCCGATGATGGCAAGGATGATGTCCTTGGCGGTGACCCCTTCCGGCAGCACGCCATCGACGCGCACCAGCATGTTCTTGGCCTTGCGCTGGATCAGCGTTTGCGTCGCCAGCACATGCTCGACTTCGGACGTGCCGATGCCATGCGCCAGCGCGCCGAAAGCACCATGGGTGGAGGTGTGGCTGTCGCCGCAGACGATGGTCATGCCGGGCAGCGTAAAGCCCTGCTCGGGGCCGATGATGTGGACGATGCCCTGGCGGATATCGTTCTCCGAATAATATTCGACGCCGAAGTCCCTGGCGTTCCTGGCCAGCGCTTCGACCTGGATGCGGCTTTCCTCGTTCTTGATGCCGAACTTGCGCTCGGGCGAGGTCGAGACGTTGTGGTCGACCACGGCCAGCGTCTTTTCCGGGTGACGGACTTTCCGGCCGCTCATGCGCAGGCCTTCGAAGGCCTGCGGACTGGTCACCTCATGGACGAGGTGGCGGTCAATGTAGAGCAGGCAGGTGCCGTCGTCCTGGCGGTCGACGACATGGTCGTCGAAAATCTTGTCGTAGAGGGTGCGCGGTGCGCTCATGTGCGTAAATCCGTAGATATGAGAATGGGAAGGTGCTGATGCCGCAAGCCCGCGGCAGGCCGGCAGGGATCAGCGAAGTCGGCTGGTCAGGGCGCCGGACACGCGCGCGGAAAAGCGCGACGGCAGGCGTTTTCTGTCCTGCAGCACGAACCCCTTGTAGGCAGGATCGCTGAAAAGCTTTTCCATGGCGGGCTAGATAGCAATGTTTTGGCTTTTCGGCAATTGCGGCGTGGCGCCAGCACTTCTCCCTCGGCTTACATCACCTCAAACACAAAAGTCTTCACCAGTGCGTCGGGCTCGGCGATGGCGTAACAGCGAAACCACGGGCTTGCCTCAACCGCCCGCCATTTCGCTGCCTGTTCCAATTCGTCGAACACGGCCTGAAACCCGCCGCTCTCAAACACCTGGTCGCGCACCGTGAAGATGGCGTGGCCGCCCTTTTTCGTGATGCGCACCAGTTCGTGCAGGCCGGTGGCCGGCGCGTGGCTGATGGTGAACACACCGGTGGAGAAGAAGGCGCGGAAATACCCGTCCGGCCATGGCAGCGGCCCGCCCAGGATTGCCTGCTTCAGCTCGCTGTAGGCGTTGCGGCTGCCGGCGATCTTGAGCATGTCGTCCGACAGGTCGAGTCCGGCAATGTCGCTATAGCCGAGCGCCTTCAGCGACGGTCCCGACAGGCCCGTGCCGCAGCCGGCGTCGAGCAGCGGCCCTTCTCCCGCAGGCACGTGGCGGGTAACCCAGGCGGTGATCAGGAACGGCAGGAGATACCCGAGCGAGGCGGTTTCGCCATCATAGGTCGCGGCCCATGCGGCATAGGCCCGCGCCAGCGTTTCGGGCGTATCGGCCGTGTAGACCGAATCCAGCGCCGCATTGGCCTTGTCGATGTTCACTGGCAGCTCCTCCTCCGGCAAGCACCGAGCGTAACGCTGTCCCGGCCCAAAAACTATTCCTCGCGCGTGCGGCGCAGCCGCCGCTCCAGCGCCCTGAGCGCCAGCGACAGGCCGACGGTGAGGATGAGATAGATATAGGCTGTTATCGAATAGGTCTCGAAGAAGCGGAACGAGCCGGCGGCATACACTTTGCCCATCTGCGTGATGTCGGCGACGCCGAGCACCGAGACCAGCGAGGAATCCTTGACCAGAGCGACGAAATCATTGCCGAGCGGCGGCAGGATGGTGCGGATCGCCTGCGGGAACACGACCAGCCGGAAGCGCTGCGCACGGCTCAGCCCCAAGGCCTTCGCTGCCTCGATCTGACCTTTCTCGACCGACTGGATGCCGGCGCGAAAAACCTCGGAGATGAAGGCCGAATAGCCGATGGTCAGCGCCATGATGGCACGCCACAGCAACGACACGTCACGCACCAGCAATTCACCGAGGACGCCGGCATTCTGCAATGGCGCGGTCAGCGCGTTCCAGGCCGCGACGAAGGCCGGCGCGCCGGCAAAGGCTATCCAGAACAGCAGCACCAGGATCGGCACGCCGCGAATGATCTCGACATAGAAGCGCGCGATCTGCCGCAGCCAGGCCGAACCCGACAGTCCCATCAAAGCGATGCCGAGGCCGATCACCGACGCCAGGACAAAGGCGATCACGGTGACGAAGACGGTGATGCCGATGCCCTTGGCGACAGTGGCGAAGACCTGCGCATAGAGATCGCTGGCGGCGATGGCGAGGGCGGCCGCCAGCGCAAGGACACCGGCAACGGCGAGCCACCAGGGGAAGTCGGGTTTGGAAATGCTGGGGGCTGCCATTAGCAGGGATCGGCGACGCAAGAACTGCGAGAGGGACGCAGACTCAACGCAAATCCCTGCCCATCAGACCGGGCCCTCAACAAGATTGGCTCACTGCCCCATCTTGTAATCAAGGAACCACTTCTTGTTCAGCGCATCGAAGGTGCCATCCGCCTTCAGCGCTGCGATCGCCGCGTTGACCGGCTTCACGAGGTCGGAGCCCTTGGGGAAGATGAAGCCGAAATCCTCGGTGCCGAGCGGGCCACCGATCAGCTTCAGCTTGCCATCCGAAGCATCGACATAACCCTTGCCGGCGGTGCCGTCGGTCAGCACGACATCGACGTCGCCGGACTTCAGTGCCTGGACGGTGGCGCCAAACGTCTCGAACAGTTTGATGCGCGGGTTCTGCTCATTGCCGTCGAGCACACTGTAGACGGCGGTGTAGAAAGGCGTGGTGCCGGCCTGTGCGCCGATCAGTCCGTCCTTGAAGGCGCCGAAGGTCTTGGCGTCGGTGAAGCGGCTTTCATCGCCGCGCACCAGCATGAACTGTTCCGAGCGCATATAGGGGTCGGAGAAATCCACCTTCTGCTTGCGGTCGTCCTTGATGGTGATGCCGGTCATGCCGATGTTGTACTGGTTGTCGGAGACCGCCTGGATCATCGCATCCCAGGATGTGTTCTGGTACTCGACCTTGAAATTGAGCCGCTTGGCGATCTCGTTCATCGCGTCATATTCCCAGCCGATCTGTTTTCCCGTCTTGGCATCGATGAACTGCAGCGGCGGATAGGCGTTCTCGGTCACCACCACCACTTGTCTGCCGCCGAGATCGGGCAGCGCCTGCGCGAAGGCGGCAACGGGCGCCAGGACCAGCGCCAACAGGCCGGCCAGCAGCAATTTCGATTTGGTCATGACACACTCCCCGAAATGATTGGCCGCGCGATGCTTGCGCGGCAGAGAAATCCGGCGCCGACTTTAGCTTTCCGCAAGCGCCTTGCAAGACGGGTCCACCGCGACCTTGCGCGTTGACGTGGATTCCAGTGCTTCCGGGAGGCGGTTTTTGAGGACGATCCTTGCCGCGATCAATCTTGCTCGGTCGCGGCTTCGCGCAATCCCGCGACAAGGCGGGTGAGCGTGCCGTGAAGGGTTTTGAGCTCGTCCCGCTCCAGCGGCATGCCGCAATCGAGCGCCGCCTGCACATCCTTCATGTTCGCGCGCAGCGCCTGGCCCTTGGCCGTCGGCTCGACCAGGACCCGGCGCTCGTCGTCGGCATCGCGTCGGCGGGTGACGAGGCCGCCCGCTTCCATTCGCTTGAGCAGCGGGGTCAGCGTCGCTGAATCCAGGCCGAGCGCTTCGCCAAGGTCGCCCACCGTGCTCGGCGCGCGTTCCCACAGCGCCAGCATCACCAGATATTGCGGATAGGTCAGGCCGAGCGGATCGAGCAACGGCCGGTAGAGCTTGGTCATCAATCCGCTCGCCGAATAGAGCGCGAAACAGAGCTGTTGGTCGAGCCGTGGCACCGGGTGCGCCCGGGCGGCCTCCGCCGGGGCTTCTCTGGCTTTCGTTTCGACCTTTGTCGTCATGCCGCCTGTACCGAAAGCGCCACCTCGACATTGCCCCTGATGGCATTCGAATAGGGGCAAATCTGATGCGCCGCCGATACAAGCGCTTCCGCCGCCGCCTGATCAAGGCCTTTCGTCTCCGCTGCCAACGCGACGCCGAGCTTGAAGCCTTCGCCATTGGGGAGCAGGCTGACGGTGGCCGCTACCGCTGCATCCTCGAGCGGCAGCTTCTGCTTGCGCGCCACGAAGCGGATCGCGCTTTCGAAGCAGGCGGCATAGCCGATGGCGAAAAGCTGTTCGGGATTGGTCGCGCCACCTGGTCCGCCGAGCTCCTTGGGCATTGCCAGATCGACCTTGAGCAGGCCATCGCTGGTTTCGCCATGGCCGGCGCGACCGCCCGTCACGTGGGCCTGTGTGGTGTAGAGTGCCATCTTCCATTCTCCAATTAGATTGTGCACGATTAGTTAGTACACAATATGATTGGGCGTCAATTGCCGACCCCGATCTCCGAGGCTGAACCCGTTCACAGTTCGGTGAAACGAAAAAAAGGCGGCCGAAGCCGCCTTTTTCAAATTCCTTCGTCAAACTCTTATTCGGCCGGGGTCGCTTCGGCGGCAGCCTTGGCTGCTGCTTCAGCCTCGGCGGCTGCCTTCTTCTCGGCGGCTTCCTTGGCGGCCGTCTCGGCGGCCAGCGCCTGGGCGGCTGCGACCTTCTCGGCCTCGATGCGCGCCTTCTCGGCGTTCAGCGCGTCGCGCTCCTCATCATTGAGCTTGCGGGCGCGCACGCCGGTGTTTTCCGAAATACGGGCCGACTTGCCGCGACGATCGCGCAGGTAATAGAGCTTGGCGCGACGTACCTTGCCGCGGCGCACGATCTCGACGCCTTCGACCATCGGCGAGTAGACGGGGAACACGCGCTCGACGCCTTCGCCGTAGGAGATCTTGCGGACGGTGAAATTTTCCTGGAAGCCGGAACCGGCGCGGGCGATGACGACGCCCTCATAAGCCTGGACGCGGGTGCGGGTGCCTTCGGTCACGCGGACCTGGACGCGCACGGTGTCGCCGGGCTGGAATTCGGGAAGCTTGCGCTTGGCTTCGATCTTGGCGGCCTGTTCGGCCTCGAGCTGACGGATGAGATCCATCTAAAAATCCACTTCTTGTTCTTCCGACAGTCAGAGCGCCCTACGCTCGCCTTGCAGTTCCATTGACCGCTCGGCTATGTCCTTTGTCTCCAAGACATTTGTCTCCCAGACATCGGGCAGGGGCGACTACACCGTCATTGTTGACGGGTCCGGCAGATTTGTTCTTGCCGGTACGGGCGGGCACATACAGCTATTTCGGCGCTTTGTCACGCCTTGCCCATGCATTTTTTGCCGGCATGGCTCCCGGCATGGCACCATCTTAATCCTGCCGTGCCGGGTTGCGTCTGTCCACCAAGCTTCCTAAGCCAGAATAGCACACTTCTTCACGGCGGCCATCCATGTCTGTTTTCGACGCCATCCTGCTCTTCCTGGCGGGCTTTCTGTCAGGCGCCGCCAACGCGGTTGCCGGCGGCGGCACCTTCATCACCTTCGGCGCCATGACACTGGTCGGCGTCCCCCCGATCGTGGCCAACGCCACCTCCTCGGTGACGCAGTTCCCCGGCTACATCACCTCGACCCTCGCTTACTGGGCCGACATCAGGCACTTCTGGCGCGGCGCGCTGCTGCTCTGCCTGATCTCGGCCGTCGGCGCGCTAGCCGGCGCCCTGATCCTGCTGGCGCTCGACAATCCGTCCTTTCGCGTCCTGGTGCCGTGGCTGCTTTTGGGCGCGACGGCACTGTTTGCCGCCGGGCCCTGGCTGAAGCCGGCGCCGAAACCCGGACACGAAGCGGCTGTCGGCTCACTCGCCGGCTCCCTGGCGCAATTCGTCACCGCCATCTATGGCGGCTTCTTCGGCGCCGGCATGGGCGTGATGATGCTGGCCACCCTCGGCCTGACTCAAGCCGGCGACTACCACCGCCTGAACGCGCTGAAGAACATGCTGGCCGTGGTCATCGCGGCTGTCGCCATCGTCGTCTTCGTCTCGGGCGGCGTCGTCGCCTGGCCGGAGGCGATCGTCATGATCCCCGGCGGCGCGCTCGGCGGCTATGCCGGCGTCTGGATCGCCAAGCGCGTACCGCAGAACGTGGTGCGCGGCTTCGTCATCGCCGTCGGCCTGTTTCTGGCTTTTTACTACTTCAGCAAAGGCTGATCGCCGAACAGATCGGGTCGCCGCTCTTTCGTCAGCGTCTCCGACTGCGCGCGGCGCCAGGCGGCGATCTTCTTGTGATTGCCGGAGATCAGCACTTCGGGAATCTCCCGGCCCTCGAATTCCTGCGGTCGCGTATAGTGCGGATGTTCGAGCAGGCCGTTTTCGAAACTCTCTTCTTCCCCGGAGACCGCATTGCCCATCACCCCGGGCAACAGCCGCACAACAGCGTCGAGCAGCACCAGCGCCGCCGGCTCGCCGCCGGACAGGATGAAATCGCCGATCGAGACTTCCTCCAGTCCCCGTGCATCGATCACCCGCTGGTCGACGCCTTCGAAACGGCCGCACAGGATGACCGCGCCCGGCCCGGCGGCGAGTTCGCGCACGCGAGCCTGCGTCAGTGGTTTGCCGCGAGGGCTCATCAGCAGCCTTGGACGCTCATCGCCCGGCGGCGAAGCATGGTCGATTGCCTTCGCCAGGACATCGGCACGCATCACCATGCCGGCGCCGCCGCCGGCCGGCGTGTCGTCGACGGTGCGGTGCTTGTCGGCGGCGAAGTCGCGGATCTGAATCGCCTCCAGCGACCATGTGCCCGCCTCCAGTGCCCGTCCGGCCAGCGACAGGCCAAGCGGGCCCGGAAACATCTCGGGATAGAGTGTCAGCACCGACGCGGCAAAACTCACCGGTTGCCCCCGGCGTCGCGCGGTCCGCGCGGCCGGCCCTTCGGGTCGAAATCCTCCTCGCGCGGCGCGTCCGCGTCCTCGTCCTCGACCAGTCCAGCCGCCACCGGATCGACGCGGACAAAGCCCTCGGCGATCGACACGGCAGGCACGGCGGCCTGCGTGAACGGGATCAGCACACCCTTGCGCCCGGCGAGCGTCACATCGAGGATGTCGCCGCCGCCGAAATTGTGCACCGCGACCACCTTGCCGATGGCGGCGCCGGTATCATCCCGGATCTCCAGCCCGATCAGGTCGGCATGGTAGAATTCGTCCTCCTCGCCATCATCGGGCAGCATCGAACGGTCGACGAACAGCTCCGTACCGGCGAGCGCCTCGGCCGCATTGCGGTCGCTGACACCCTTGAACCGCACCACGACAACGGTGTTGGCGGGCCTTATGTCGGTTATCTGGAAGGCTCGTCCATCCCTGGCGTAGAGCGGCCCATAATCCGCCAGCGCCATTGGCTCGCCGGTGAAGGTTTTCACCCTGAGTTCGCCCTTGATGCCGTGCGCGGCGCCGATTACGGCCATCTGGACGGGGTTCTGCGGCTTGCTCATGGGCGAAAATCCTTTGTCCCTGCTCTAGCGCCGCCTCGCCGTCATTTCAATAACGGGCTCTTCACCGCTTCCTAACCCGGCTGCCGGAAAATGACGGCGAACCGGAACAGACCCGATGCAGGAATTCCTCATACCGGCAAAGGCCGATCTCCAGGCCGCGCGCGAAAGCTGGCTGAAGATGCTCGCGCGTGAACGTCGCCTGTCACCCGAGACAGTGGAAGCCTATGAGCGCGATTCACGCCAGTTCCTGCATTTCCTCACCGGCCATATCGGCGGACCGCCCGGCATTTCCGATATCGCCGATCTGCGCCCGGCCGACCTGCGCGGCTTCCTCGCCGCCCGCCGCAATGCCGGCGCCGGCGCACGCACGCTTGGCCGTGGCCTGGCCGGCATCCGCTCGCTGCTGCGGTTCCTCGAGCGGCGCGGCCTCGCCAACGCGGCAGGTGCGGCGGCCTTGCGCGCACCGCGCCAGCCCAAATCGCTGCCCAAGCCACTGACGGCGAGCGATGCCAGGCACGTGGTCTCCGTCGAGGGTCAACTGGCGGAAGAACCCTGGATCGCCGCCCGCAACGCCGCCGTGCTGACGCTGCTCTACGGCTCGGGCCTGCGCATTTCCGAGGCGCTTGGCCTCAACGCCGCCGATCTGGCGTCGGAAGCCGACACCGTGCTGCGCGTCACCGGCAAGGGCGGCAAGACACGGCTGGTGCCGGTGTTGGCGGTGGCGCTCAGGGCGATCGCCGAATACCGCCGGCTCTGCCCCTATCACCTCGATCCGAAGGGTCTCCTGTTTCGCGGCGCGCGCGGCGGTCCGCTCAACCCGGCCATCATCCAGCGTGACATGGCGAAGCTGCGTTCGGCGCTCAACCTGCCGGACACGGCGACTCCACATGCCTTGCGCCATTCCTTCGCCACCCATCTGCTCGGCCGAGGCGGCGATCTGCGCACCATCCAGGAACTCCTGGGCCACGCCAGCCTGTCGACGACGCAGATCTACACCGGCGTCGACACCGCAAGGCTGCTGGAAATCTACGAATCGGCCCATCCCAGGGCATGAACGTCGGTAAAGCCATGCAGTATCGGTGGCCCATTATAAACATTCGCGATTGGCCGAAGCCTTCCCAACTTCGTCATCCTAGGGCGAAGCAGGAGCGAAGCTCCGTCGCGGAGACCCTGGGATCCATGCCGTGACATCAGCCGTGGAATGCAGCGGAGCTGAATTCTGCACCGTGGGCGGTGCTCTGAAGTCGCGGCATGGATCCCTTGGGCTGCGGAGCAGCTCCAGGGGTCTGCGCCGCGTCGCTATGCTCCTTGCTCCGCCCGTGGATGACGAAGAATGGGCGGTTAGGACAATTTCATAACCCCGATTAACGGTTTTGCCGCTTTTCAGTCCTAGGAATGGGACCATGAAACGTGTCATTGCCATCGCCGACCGTGCGGCTTCCGTCTCGCTGAAACTGCTTGTCGCGCTCAACGTGCTGTTTTTCCTGTCCTTCGTTGCTGTCCTGCTGTTCGCCGCCGGCAGGGCGCACGCGGAAATCCCGACCTGTACCGGCGCCGACATGCTGTCGGCCTTGCAGAAGAACAATCCCGCCACCTACGGCAAAATCGAGGCCGAGGCGGCTGCCACGCTGAACGGCAAGGGACTGCTGTGGAAGCTGGAAAAATCAGGCGAACAGCCATCCTACCTGTTCGGCACCATGCACATGACCGATCCGCGCGTCACCACGCTGCCGGCCTATGCGCAGAAGGCCTTCGATGCAGCCGGCACCCTCATCATCGAGACCACCGACGTGCTCGACAAGCAGAAGATGATGGCGGCGATGCTGAAGGAGCCGGACCTGATGATGTTCACCGACTCCACGACGCTTTCGTCACTGCTGTCGCCGGACGACGCGGCGGCCATGAACGCCGCGCTCGATGCGCGCGGCATCCCGCCGGCGACGGTCGCAAAAATGAAGCCGTGGATGCTGTCGGCCATGATGGCGCTTCCGGCTTGCGAACTCGCCCGCCAGTCCGGCGGCGCGCCGGTGCTCGACGTCAAGCTGGGGGAGAACGCCAAGGCGGCCGGCAAGCCGGTGGAAGGATTGGAAACGGCCGAGAGCCAGCTGCGCGCCATGGCCTCGCTGCCGCTCGCCTTTCACATGAAGGGTCTGGTCGACACGCTGAAGCTGGGCGACAAGGTCAACGATATCAACGAAACCATGATCGTGCTTTACCAGCGTGGCGACACCGGGATGTTCTGGCCGCTGTTCCGCGCCGCCATGCCCGAGGAGCAGGACGACCCCGCGGGCTACGCCGCCTTCGAGGAAACCATGATCACCAGCCGCAACAAGGTGATGGTCGATCATGCCGGGCCCATCCTGGCCAAGGGCAACGCCTTCATGGCGGTCGGCGCGCTGCACCTTCCCGGTCCAGAGGGACTGGTCGAGGATTTCCGCAAAGCCGGCTATACTGTCACCGCCGTCAATTGAGTCGGACGGCAGCGGAGGCACGCAAACGCCGCGTTTCCGGCGTTTTCCTCCGCTAGCGTGAAACCCATTCAACGGTTGCGCGTTGATGGATGTTGATTGACCTTTTTCATTTTCCCGGAGGACACATTTATGGCGAACACACCAAACCCAAACGATCCTTACAATTCGACCACCAATGCCCCTCGGCCGAGCGGCGGCGGCGGCAGCCCCTGGCTGATTGCACTGGTCGTCGTTATCCTGGCGATTGTCGCGTATTATGTTTTCGGAAGAAGTGGTGGCGAGCACCCGGCACCCGCCGAGCCGCCAGCGGCCAGCACACCGGCTCCGGCGCCCGCACCGGCTGAACCGATGAAGCCCGCCGAACCGGCCAAGCCAGCCGAACCAGCGCCTGCTCCTGCGCCCGCCCCGGCTCCTGCACCAGCGCCGGCTCCCGCACCAGCGCCCGCCCCGGCACCAGCGCCGGCCCAGTAAGGGGCTCGATATCAAAGACCAACGGCCTGCTGAAAGGCGGGCCGTTTTGTTTGGGCGATGACCGGTGGGGGGCCTTGGCGCCAAGCCACCCCCGCTCGTTCGTCATCCTCGGGCTTGACCCGAGGATCCATGCCGCGACCTCGGCCGGTCTAAGCCGCGTCGCTTCGCTCCTTGCTCCGCCATAGGACGACGAAGCGTTGGGCACCCTTAGATGTGGATCGGCTTGAAGAAGGTGGCCAGCGCCGCTTCCTTCACCGCTTCCGACATCGTCGGATGGGCGTGACAGGTGCGGGCCAGATCTTCCGACGAGCCGCCGAACTCCATCAGCACCGCCGCCTCATGGATCATCTCGCCGGCGCCGAAGCCGACGATATGGACGCCGAGCACGCGGTCGCTCTGCTTGTCGGCCAGGATCTTCACGAAACCGTCGGTATGCAGCATGGCGCGCGCGCGGCCATTGGCGGTGAAGGGGAATTTGCCGACCTTGTAGTCGATGCCGGCCTTCTTCAGCTCTTCCTCGGTCCTGCCGACCGAGGCGATCTCCGGACTGGTGTAGACGACGCTCGGAATGACGTCATAGTTCACATGGCCGGCCTGGCCGGCGATGGTCTCGGCCACCGCCACGCCCTCGTCCTCGGCCTTGTGCGCCAGCATCGGCCCGGCGATGACGTCGCCGATGGCGTAGATCCCGGGAACATTGGTCCTGAGATGCCCGTCGGTCTTGACCCGGCCGCGCTCGTCGACCTCGACGCCGGCCTCCTTCAGCCCGAGGCTGTCCGAAAAGGCGCGGCGTCCCGTCGAGATCAGCACGGCATCGGCCTCGATGGTTTCGGCAGCACCCCCCTTGACCGGCTCGAAGGTCACGGTCGCGCCCTTCTTGACCTTGGCGACGCCGGTCACCTTGGCGCCGAGCTTGAACTCGAAGCCCTGCTTGGAGAGCAGCCGCTGGAACTGTTTCGATACCTCGCCGTCCATGCCGCCCAAAATGGTGTCGAGGAACTCGACCACAGTGACCTTGGCGCCGAGCCGTGCCCAGACCGAGCCGAGTTCGAGGCCGATGACACCGCCGCCCACCACCACCAGATGGCCAGGCACCTTCTCCAGCGACAGCGCGCCGGTCGACGACACGATGATTTTTTCGTCGAAGTCGACCTTGACGCCGGGAATGCCGGCGACGTCGGACCCGGTGGCGATGACGATGTTCTTGGTCTCGATCTCCTCGACCTTGCCGTCCTCGCCGGTCACCGAGACCTTGCCTGCGGCAACCACCTTGCCGGTGCCGCGGAAGGCATCGATCTTGTTCTTCTTGAACAGGAAGGCGACGCCATTGACGTTGGACGACACCGTCGCGTCCTTGTGCGCCATCATTTTCTTCAGGTTCAGCCTGGGTGCCGGAATTTCGACGCCGAGCGTGTCGAAGGAATGGCCGGCCTCGGCGAACATTTCCGAGGCATAAAGCAGCGCCTTGGACGGGATGCAGCCGATGTTGAGGCAGGTGCCGCCGAAGGTCGCGTTCTTCTCGACCACCGCGACCTTCAGCCCAAGCTGTGCCGCCTTGATGGCGCAGACATAGCCGCCGGGTCCCGAGCCGATGATAACCACGTCATAAGCCATGTTTGTTTCCCTTTTGCTTGGGGTTCAGCGGCCGCCGCTGACATTCAGGATCGCGCCCGTCGTATAGGACGCGGCATCGGATAAAAGATAGAGGACCGCACCGGCGACTTCATCGGCCGTGCCCGCCCTTTTCATCGGCAGCAGATCGCGGAACCGTTCTATCCGGTCCGGCTGGCCTCCGGAGGCGTGGATGTCGGTGTCGATGATGCCCGGCCGCACCGCATTGACACGGATGCCTTCCAGCGCCACCTCGCGGGCAAGCCCGATGGTGAAGGTGTCGATGGCGCCCTTGGAGGCGGCATAGTCGACATATTCGCCCGGCGAGCCCAGCGTCGCCGCCGCCGACGAGATGTTGACGATCGCACCGCCCGACCCGCCATGCCGCGTCGACATGCGCTTCACCGCCTCGCGGGCGCACAGGAACGAGCCGACGACATTGATGCGCATCATGCGTTCCAGCCGCGCGACATCCATCTCGTCGACGCGCGCCTTGACGTCGACGATGCCGGCATTGTTGACGAAGGCGTCGAGCCGGCCAAAGGCGCGGTCGACGGCGCCGAACATGGCCACGATATCGGTTTCCTTGCCGACATCGCCCCTGACGGCAACGGCTTCGCCGCCGCCGTCCTTGATTTCGGCGACCAGCGCATCGGCGGCGGCCTTGTTGGAGGCGTAATTGACCGCGACGCGATAGCCCGCCTCCAACCCCAGCCGGCAGATGGCGGCGCCGATGCCGCGGCTGCCGCCGGTGACCAGCAGCACTTTTTGCGCCGCGCTCATTCCTGGCATCCTTTCATCGCGAACACATCCGACGGCACTTTCGAAAATCCTCCGCCGCCATACGCTCGGGATTGCCTAAGCACCGGCCCGAGATCGGGCAGGATCAGCGTTTTCGGCGCCTCGACGGCCTCGGCCGGCAAAAGCCCGACAGTGCCCTTGTCGTCGGACGTATAGATGACGCCGTTCCACAGCGTGCAGGCGGCGAGCTCCTCGCCGGTCACGTCGCCTTCCGGGCACTTATACATTAGCGCGCCGTTCGGCCGCGCAACATCCGCGGTCCACATGACGATGCCGTTCAGCACCACATTGTTGTCGAGGATCAGCCGGAACGTATTGGTGACAACAGCCGATGTGCCGGTCGGGGTAAAATCGATCTCGCTGCCGCTCTGGCTATCCCCATAGACGGCGAGTTCGATCGGGCAGGCGGCTTGGGCGGCTGCGGTAGCCATCACGATACCGATCATCAGCACAACCGGTTTGGTGGCTCCAAGCAAACGCGCCATCATTGGCCGCTCTTTGCCGCAAGCCGCCATCCGACCGCCTCACAGATCGAGCACCAGCCGTTCCGGATCCTCCAGGCTTTCCTTGACCCGCACCAGGAAGGTAACGGCTTCCTTGCCGTCGACGATGCGGTGATCGTAGCTGAGCGCCAGATACATCATCGGCCGGATCACGATCTGGCCGCCGACCACGACCGGCCGGTCCTGGATCTTGTGCATGCCCAGAATGCCCGACTGCGGCGCATTGAGGATCGGCGTCGACATCAGCGACCCGTAGACGCCACCATTGGAGATGGTGAAGGTGCCGCCCTGCATGTCGGCGACCGACAGCTTGCCGTCGCGCGCGGCGATGCCCAGCCGGCCGATGTCCTTCTCGATCTCGGCGATCGACATCTGGTCGGCATCGCGCACGACCGGAACCACGAGGCCCTTTTCGGTGCCGACCGCGACACCGATATGGGCATAGTTCTTGAAGATGATGTCGGTGCCGTCGATCTCGGCATTGACCGAGGGGATTTCCTTCAGCGCGTGGGTGACCGCCTTGGTGAAGAAGCCCATGAAGCCGAGCTTCACGCCGTGCTTCTTCTCGAAAACGTCCTTGTACTTCGTCCTGAGCGCCATCACCGCCGACATGTCGACTTCGTTGAAGGTGGTCAGCATGGCGGCGGTCGACTGCGCCTCCTTCAGGCGGCGCGCGATGGTCTGGCGCAGCTTGGTCATGCGCACGCGCTCCTCGCGCGATGCATCATCACCCGACGACGGCGCCCGAACCGCGATCGGTGCCGGCGCTGCCTTTGGCGTCTCGGCCGGCTGCGACGGCGCACCCTTGGAGATGGCATCCAGCACGTCGCCCTTCAGCACTTGGCCGCGCTTACCCGAGCCGGAGAGCTGGTCGACCGACAGATTGTTCTCGGCGATCAATTTTGCCGCCGCCGGCGCCGGCGGCATGGTGCGCGGCTCGACCGGTCCGGCATCGCCGGCAACCTTGGCGGTCTCGGCCGCGGCCTGCTTGGTGGTGGATGCCGCGTCGGGGCTGGACGCCTGCGCGACCGCTTGCGGCTTGGTCGCGGGAGCAGCCGCGCCACCGGCCGAAATCGACCCGAGCAGGGCGCCGACGCCGACCGTCTCGCCTTCCCCAACCGTGATTTCACCGAGCGTCCCGGCGGCGGCGGCGGGCACCTCTACCGTCACCTTGTCGGTTTCGAGCTCGACCAGCGGTTCGTCGGCGGCAATGGCATCGCCGACCTTCTTGAACCATTTGCCGACGGTCGCTTCGGTGACGGATTCGCCGAGTGTGGGAACGCGGATTTCGGTAGCCATTGTGCCTGTCCGTTCTTTCGGTTCTGTTCTGCTTATTCGCCGAGCGCGTCTTCGAGCAAGGCGGCGAGCTGGGCGAGGTGCTTCGACATCAGCCCGGTCGCCGGCGAGGCGGCCGCCGGACGGCCGGTGTAGCGCACCCGCTGATGCTTGGCGTCGATATGCGCCAGCACCCATTCCAGATACGGATCGATGAACGACCAGGCACCCATGTTCTTGGGCTCCTCCTGGCACCACACCATCTCGGCGTTGCGGAAGCGTGACAGCTCGGTGATCAGCGCCTTGGCCGGGAACGGATAGAGCTGTTCGACGCGCAGCAAGTAGATGTCGTTGATGCCGCGCTTCTCGCGCTCCTCATAGAGGTCGTAATAGACCTTGCCCGAGCACAGCACGACGCGGCGTATCTTGGAATCCTTGGTCAGCTTGATCGCCTGGTTGGGCAACAGCTGGGCGTCGTCCCACAGCAGCCGGTGGAACGAGCTTTCGCCCGAGATTTCCGGCAGCGTCGACACCGCCCGCTTGTGGCGCAGCAGCGACTTCGGCGTCATCAGGATCAGCGGCTTGCGGAAGTCGCGCTTCAGCTGCCGGCGCAAGATGTGGAAGTAGTTGGCCGGCGTCGTGCAGTTGGCGACCTGCATATTGTCTTCGGCGCAAAGCTGCAGGAAGCGCTCCAGCCGGGCGGAAGAATGTTCCGGGCCCTGGCCTTCATAGCCATGCGGCAGCAGGCAGACGAGGCCAGACATTCTGAGCCACTTGCGTTCGCCCGACGAGATGAACTGGTCGAACACCACCTGGGCGCCGTTGGCGAAGTCGCCGAACTGCGCCTCCCACAGCGTCAGCGCCTTCGGCTCGGCCAGGCTGTAGCCATATTCGAAGCCCAGCACCGCTTCTTCCGACAGCATCGAGTTGATGACTTCGTAACCGGCCTGCGCCGCCGACAGATTGTTGAGCGGGATGTAGCGGGTCTCGTCGCGCTGGTCGTAAAGCACGGAATGGCGCTGCGAGAAGGTGCCGCGCTCGGAATCCTGTCCGGACAGCCGGATCGGATTGCCGTCGAGCAGGATCGCGCCGAAGGCCAGCGCCTCGGCCGTCGACCAGTCGATGCCTTCGCCGGACTCGATCGCCTGGCGCCGGTTTTCGAGGAAGCGGATGATCGTCTTGTGCGCTTCGAAGCCCTTCGGCACCTCGGTCAGCTTCTTGCCGATTTCCTTCAGCGTCTTGACCGGTACCGCTGTCTTGCCGCGCCTTGTCTCGTCCTGGTTGTCGGCCGTGCGCAGGCCTGACCAGGCGCCGTCGAGCCAGTCGGCCTTGTTGGGCTTGTAGTGCTGGCCGACTTCCCATTCGGCTTCCAGATGCGCGCGCCAGTCGGCCTTCATCTGATCGAGCTCGGCCTGGGTGATGTGCCCTTCGGCGATCAGGCGATCGCCATAGATCTGCACCGTCGTCTTGTGGGCGCGGATGTTGCTGTACATGAGCGGCTGCGTGAAGGCCGGTTCGTCGCCCTCATTGTGGCCGAAGCGGCGGTAGCAGAACATGTCCACGACCACCGGCTTATGGAACTTCATGCGGAATTCGATCGCCACCTTGGTGGCGTGCACCACAGCCTCCGGATCGTCGCCATTGACGTGAAAGATCGGTGCCTCGATCATCTTGGCGACATCGGACGGATAGGGCGATGAGCGCGAGAAGCGCGGATTGGTGGTGAAGCCGATCTGGTTGTTGATGATGAAGTGCAGCGTGCCGGCGACGCGGTGGCCACGCAGGCCCGATAGGCCGAGGATCTCGGCGATCACGCCCTGGCCGGCGAAGGCGGCGTCGCCATGCAGCAAGAGCGGCAGCACCTTGGCCCGCTCTTCCAGCGGCACGATCTCCTCGCGGCCGCGGCCGAACAGGGAATCCTGCTTGGCGCGCGCCTTGCCCATTACCACGGGATCGACGATCTCCAGATGCGAAGGGTTCGCCGTCAGCGACAGGTGAACCTTGTTGCCGTCGAACTCGCGGTCCGACGAGGCACCGAGATGGTACTTCACGTCGCCCGAGCCCTCGACCTCGTCGGGGGCCGCCGAGCCGCCCTTGAATTCGTGGAAGATGGCGCGGTGCGGCTTGGCCATCACCTGGGAAAGCACATTGAGGCGGCCGCGATGGGCCATGCCGAGCACGATCTCCTTCATGCCGAGCTGGCCGCCGCGCTTGACGATCTGCTCCAGCGCCGGGATCAGCGATTCACCGCCGTCGAGACCGAAGCGCTTGGTGCCCTTGTACTTGACGTCGATGAACTGCTCGAAGCCTTCCGCCTCGACCAGCTTCTGCAGGATCGCCTTCTTGCCGGTGGCGGTGAACGAGATCTCCTTGTCGGCGCCCTCGATGCGCGCCTGGATCCAGGCCTTTTCCTCGGGATCGGAAATATGCATGAACTCGACGCCGAGCGTCGAACAATAGGTGCGGGTGAGGATCTCCAGCATCTGCCGGATGCTGCCGAATTCGAGCCCCAGCACATTGTCGAGGAAGATCGGCCGGTCGTAGTCGGCTTCGGTAAAGCCGTAATTTTCCGGCGACAGTTCGTTGTAATCCTCGAGCGTGTTGATGCCGAGCGGATCGAGATTGGCGTGCAGATGGCCGCGCATGCGGAAGGCGCGGATCATCATGATGGCGCGCACCGAATCGCGTGTCGCCTGGTGCACATCGGCGTCGGACAGCACGACACCGTTGGTGACGGCCTTGTCCTTGACCTTCTTTTCCAGGTGCTTTTCGACGATGCCCCAATTGCCGTCCAGCGCCGACACCAGCTCGCCATTGGCCTGCAGCGGCCAGGATGGTTTCGCCCACGAAGCGCCCTTGGCGTTCCTGCGCACATCGCCGGCATCGTCCTTCAGTCCGGCGAAGAACTCCTGCCACTCGGGATTGACCGAGGCGGGATCGTCCTCATACGCCGCGTAGAGAGCGTCGATGTAATCGGCATTGCCGCCATAAAGGAAAGAGGTGAGCGAAAATTGGTCGTTGGCCTGATCTTGTCTTGCCATGTCGTTTCAGCGGAGCCTGGCTCCGTCTCCTTTCGAGGGAATAGTGAGTAGCCGGTAGTGAGTGGAAAATGGAATTTTCCGCTCAGCTGCTACTCACCCGTTCTTCCCTTCTTCACTACTGACTACCTGCTACTCACTACTGGCTTAACCCTTGATCGCCTCGACCAGCGTCGTGCCCAGCCGCGCCGGCGACGGCGAAACTTTTATCCCGGCCGATTCCATCGCCGCGATCTTGTCTTCCGCGCCGCCCTTGCCGCCGGAGATGACCGCGCCCGCATGGCCCATGGTGCGTCCGGCCGGCGCCGTGCGCCCGGCGATGAAGCCGGCCATCGGCTTCTTGCGACCACGCTTGGCTTCGTCCTTGAGAAACTGCGCGGCGTCTTCCTCGGCCGAACCGCCGATCTCGCCGATCATGATGATCGACTTGGTCTCATCATCGGCCAGGAACATCTCGAGCATGTCGATGAACTCGGTGCCCTTGACGGGGTCGCCGCCGATGCCGACGGCAGTGGTCTGGCCGAGGCCGACATTGGTGGTCTGGAACACAGCCTCATAGGTAAGTGTTCCCGAGCGCGAAACAACGCCGACCGAGCCCTTGCGGAAGATGTTCCCGGGCATGATGCCGATCTTGCATTCGTCGGGGGTAAGCACGCCCGGGCAGTTCGGTCCGATCAGCCGCGAAGCCGAGCGATCGAGCCGCGCCTTGACCTTGATCATGTCCATCACCGGAATGCCTTCCGTGATGCAGACGATCAGCGGGATCTCCGCCTCGATCGCCTCGATGATGGCTTCCGCGGCGCCCGCCGGCGGCACGTAGATGACGGAGGCGTTGGCGCCTGTCTTTTCCTTGCCTTCGGCGACGGTGGCGAAGATCGGCAGGCTCTCGCCTTTCGAGCCTGTCCAGGTCTCGCCGCCCTTCTTGGGATGGATGCCGCCGACCATCTTTGTCCCGTGATAGGCCAGCGCCTGCTCGGTATGGAACGTACCGGTCTTGCCGGTCAGGCCCTGCACCAGCACCTTGGTATTCTTGTCGACGAGAATGGACATGGCCGCCCTTTTTAAAAACCGTTGATCGAGGAAGGCGAGACGCGCCGGTAGACGCCGCTCACCATGTCTTGCCAGCCATCGCTGCCGGCAGGTTTGAAATGCAATCGCATGCGGTAGGTGTCGGCATCGTCGAAAACATACGTCACCCTCGCAAAGCCGCGCGGCGACGACCGCTCCAGCACCAGCTCGCGGCCGTTCCATGTGCCCGTGGCGGGCGAGGACGGCACAAAGCCCATCGAATCGAACTGGTGCATGGTGACGACGCTGTTCTGCTGGTCGAAGCCGAATACATTGTGCGCGCCGAAGGAGACCGTGCCATCGCGGCGCTGTTTATAGCGCTGCACCACGAACAGACCGCCGAACTGTGCTTCCGCTGTCACTTCGCTCGTCGCCATGCCGCCATCGGCCCACTGCGTATCCGCCACCTCCTCCTCGCCGCGCCAAGCACCGACCAAAGCCTGCAGGAGCTGGTGATCGGCCGAGAGCGAAGAGAAGGATGAGGCGTTCATCGGTCAGAGCCGCTTCAGATGGGCGACCGTCAGATCGCTCTTGGCATTGCCGGTGTTGAGTGTCGTCGCCGGTTCGAACATCAGCACCACCGGCTCTGATGTCAGCGAACGCGGCCGATGCTCGACGCCGCGCGGTACGACGATGAAGTCGCCCTCGCCGAGCTCGATCGGCCCGTCGCGAAAATCAATGGCGATCCTGCCGCGCAGCACGAGGAAGGCTTCGTCTTCATTGTCATGCGCATGCCAGTCGAAGACCTCGCCGAACTTGGCGACCTTGGCCTGGCTGTCATTCACGTCGCCGGCGATATGCGGATCGAAGACCTCAGTGATGGTCCGATCCGCCGCCTCGACCAGGTTTATCTTGCGTGGAGGCACCGGCTCAGCCCTTCACCGCCGCCACGATCTTCTTGGCCGCGTCGTCGAGATCGTCGGCCGAGACGACGTTCAGGCCGCTGTCGTTGATGATCTTCTTGCCAAGCTCGGCATTGGTGCCTTCCAGGCGCACGACCAGCGGCACCTTGAGCCCGACTTCCTTGACCGCGGCAATCACACCCTCGGCGATGATGTCGCACTTCATGATGCCGCCGAAGATATTGATCAGGATGCCCTTGACCGCCGGATCCCTGGTGATGATCTTGAACGCGGCCGTCACCTTCTCCTTGGAAGCGCCGCCGCCGACATCGAGGAAGTTGGCGGGTTCGGCGCCGTAGAGCTTGATGATGTCCATCGTCGCCATGGCAAGGCCGGCGCCGTTGACCATGCAGCCGATATTGCCATCGAGCGCGACATAGGCGAGGTCGTATTTCGACGCCTCGATCTCCTTCTCGTCCTCTTCTGACGTGTCGCGCAGTTCGAGCACATCTGGGTGGCGAAACAGCGCGTTGTTGTCGAACGACACCTTCGCGTCGAGCACGCGCAGATGCCCATCCTTCATGACGATCAGCGGGTTGACCTCGAGCAGGCTCATGTCCTTCTCGACGAAGGCCTTGTAGAGGATCGGGAACAGCGTGCCGCCGTCCCTGGCCGCGTCGCCGTCGAGCTTCAGCGCGTCGTTGAGCGCCTTGACGTCCTCAGCCGTAACGCCCTTTTCCGGATCGATGGCGACGGTGATGATCTTTTCCGGCGTGTCGTGCGCGACGCCCTCGATGTCCATGCCGCCCTCGGTCGAGACGACAAAGGCGATGCGGCCGACCGAGCGGTCGACCAGGATGGAGAGATAGAGCTCGCGCTCGATGTCGGCGCCGTCCTCGATATAGAGGCGGTTGACCTGCTTGCCGGCCGGGCCGGTCTGCTTGGTCACCAGCGTATGGCCGAGCATCTCGTTGGCGTTGGCGACCACCTCGGCGACGGACTTCGCCAGCCGCACGCCGCCCTTGGCGTCGGGGCCGAGTTCCCTGAATTTGCCTTTGCCGCGGCCGCCGGCATGGATTTGGCTCTTCACCACATAGAGCGGGCCGGGCAGCGCCTGTGCAGCGGCTTCCGCCTCGCTTGCCTTGAAAACCGGCACGCCTTCGGCCACCGGCGCGCCAAAGCTCTTCAGCAGCGCCTTGCCTTGATATTCATGGATGTTCATCGGGAACTATCTCCAGGTCGTTTTGCCGGGGTGACGTTTGGGCGGGGTTACTTCGAGGCGAGCTGCGGCGCGATCTTGACGCAGGCCTCGGTCAGGCCCTGCACGGTCGCCACCGATGCCTCGAACATCTTCTGCTCGGCCTTGTTGAGGTCGATCTCGATGACGCGCTCGACACCGCCGGCGCCGATCACCACGGGCACGCCGACATAGGTACCCTTGACGCCATACTGGCCGGAGAGGTGTGCCGCGCAAGGCAGCACGCGCTTCTTGTCCTTGAGGTAGGATTCGGCCATCTGGATCGCCGAGGCCGCCGGCGCGTAATAGGCCGAGCCGGTCTTCAGGAGGCCGACGATCTCGGCGCCGCCGTCGCGGGTGCGCTGCACGATCTGGTCGAGCTTTTCCTTCGAGGTCCAGCCCATCTTGATCAGGTCGGGAAGCGGAATGCCCGACACCGTGGAATAGCGGATCATCGGCACCATGGAATCGCCGTGGCCGCCGAGCACGAAGGCGGTGACGTCCTCGACCGAAACCTTGAATTCCTCGGCCAGGAAGTAGCGGAAGCGCGCGCTGTCGAGCACGCCGGCCATGCCGACGACATGGGTCTTGGGCAAGCCCGAAAACTTCTGCAGCGCCCACACCATGGCGTCGAGGGGATTGGTAATGCAGATGACGAAGGCCTTCGGCGCGTACTTCTTCAGCCCTGCGCCGACCTGCTCCATGACCTTCAGGTTGATGCCCAGCAGGTCGTCGCGGCTCATGCCCGGTTTGCGCGGCACGCCGGCGGTGACGATGCAGACATCGGCGCCCTCGATGCCGGCATAGTCGTTGACGCCGGTCAGCCGGGAATCGAAACCATCGACCGGCGACGACTGCGCGATATCGAGCCCCTTGCCTTGCGGGATACCCTCGGCGATATCGAACAGGACCACGTCGCCGAGATCCTTGAGGCCGATCATGTGGGCGAGCGTGCCGCCGATCATGCCAGAGCCGATAAGCGCTATCTTGTTGCGTGCCATGTGAGGATGATTTCCCTTTGTCTGTGACGCGCCAACACGGCGTCGAGGAAGAGGCCGGACTGCTGCGGGGAACCGCGAATTTCCCGCACCCAATAACTCTGGTGCGGAATAAATTCAAACGATTATTTCGACCCCTGCATTTTCAATCGGTTAGTGACTTCGGGATTTACGTAAACGTCAAAGCTTGTAAGCCGACTTGGGAGAATTTACACAATGGCGATTGAGATCAGAAGGCTTTATCCCGGAGATGACGCCCTTGTGATGCGGATTGCCGACGACGTGTTCGACGAGCCGGTGCGGCCCGATCGCCTGGCAAGCTATCTCGCGCAATCGGGCCATTTCATGATCGTGGCCTTGGCTGAGGACGTTGTCGTCGGCCAATGCGCGGCGGTCATGCACCGCCATCCGGACAAGGCGCCGGAACTCTATGTCGACGAGGTCGGCGTCTCGCCAGCCTTCCAGCAGCAGGGCATCGCGCGCAGAATGCTCGACGCCATGTTCGCGCTCGGCCGCGAGCATGGCTGCGAAGAGGCCTGGGTCGGCACCGAGCCGGACAATCTGCCCGCCCGCGCACTTTATGAGGGGCGCAAGGAGGCGCATGGCGAGGCGGAGACCTTTGTGATGTACGTCTATCGGCTGTAGCGATTGGCCGACGCCTCCGGTCCTTCCAGGACGACGACACGATGGCGACCGCTCAATTTGGCGCGAGTCCGCTCAAGTTTGGCGCGAGCGGATGAAGTCCGCGAAGGCTGACAGGCCATCGCGAATTGCCCGCACGTTTGCCGGCTCTCGCAGGATACTTTCAACCTCCGCCGGCTTCTTGCCGAGGAGCGAAACCTCGAGCATGGCTTCTTCGCAAAGCGCGAACGACATGGTGCGCATGATCTCCGCCAGCGCCGTGCGGGCGTAGAGCGAGCGTGGCGAGGCGTGCGCCAGCATCGCCGGCTTGCCGACGGCGGCGTCACGCGAGACCAGCCAGTCGAGCGCGTTCTTAAGGCCGCCAGGCACGCCATGGGCATATTCGGGACAGGAGACGACGACACCGTCCGCGCCGGTGACGGCCTCGATCAGATCGGAGGCCTCGCGCGGCGTCCGCTCGCCCTCGTCGTCGGGATTGAAGATCGGCAGCCGGCCAAGCCCGTCATAGACGGTGACGCGACAGCCCGCTGGCGTGTTCAGCGCCAGTGCCGCGACCAGGGCCGAATTGGTGGAGGCCGCCCGCAGGCTGCCGGATATCGCAATGAGGTTGAGCAAGGCGGACCAGTCCGGACGAATCGGGGGCCGACAACCCTACCACATCGTCTGTTTGTACTCGCCGTCGAGCCAGCGGTCGGTCGCCTCGGCCGAATCGGCCAGTGCCAACTGGTCGCGCAGGATCTGGCCGAGCGTCGGCAGCGTGGCGCGATCATGCCAGCTGTCGGGCTTCCACAAATCGGAGCGCATGAAAGCCTTGGCGCAATGCATGTAAGCGGCCTTGACCACGATCACGATAACGCTTTGCGGCTCCTTGCCGTCGACCGCAAGGCGCTCGCGCAAGGTGGCATCGACGGTGATGCGGGCATCGCCATTGACGCGCAGCGTCTCGTTCATGCCTGGTATGAGGAAGAGCAGCCCGACCGAGGGATTGCGGATGATGTTTTCCAGCGTATCCAGCCGGTTGTTGCCGGGCCGGTCGGGGATGGCGATGGTGTTCTCGTCGAGAATGGCGGCGAAGCCGGGCTTGTCGCCTTTCGGGGTGACGTCGGCATTGCCTTCGCCATCGGACGAGCCGATCAGCACGAATGGGCTCTTGCCGATGAAGGAGCGGCAATGGGCGTCCAGCGCCTTCAATTCCTTGCGGATCGAGCCATCGGTCGGGCGCGGCGTCTTGTAGATCGTCCGCAGCTCCTCCTGGGTGGTGACGAATTCCATGGCTCTCCCCTTTGCAGCCCTATTTGCCGACTTTCTCTTCGCCGCCGGCCTTGTCGTCCAGCGAGTGGCGCAGGATCAGCGGCATCTGGCTGAAGGTGAAAAGAAGCGTGATCGGCATGATGCCCCAGACCTTGAACGTAACCCAGGCGTCGGTGGAAAAATTCCGCCAGACGACTTCGTTGACGAGGGCCAGGAACAGGAAGAACAGGCCCCAGCGGAAGGTGAGCTTGCGCCAGCCTTCGGCATCGAGCTTGAATGCGGACTCGAAGACATAGCCGAGCAGCGAGCGGCCGAAATACAGGCCGCCAAGCAGCACGCCGCCGAACAGCGTGTTGACGATGGTCGGCTTCATCTTGATGAAGATATCGTCCTGCAGATAAAGCGTCAGCGCGCCGAAGATGAAAACGACGACCCCCGACACCATCGGCATGATCGGCAAGGTGCGGGTGAGCAGCCATGAGGCGATCAGCGCGATGGCGGTCGCGGCCATGAACAGGCCTGTGGCGACGAAGATTGGGCCGCCGAATTCAGCCAGCACGGGCAATTTCTGCGTCAGCCACTCGCCGCGCGCATTGGCGAAGAAGAAGACGAGCAGCGGCCCGAGCTCCAGCGCCAGCTTGAGCACGGGATTGATGCCTTCCTTCTTCTCTTTCTGCGGGTCGGACGGATCGCGTTCGAGAATGGGTGGGTTCATGGTTTCCTTCTAACGCACGATCCAATCCGGAAGCCTCACTTCCGGCATCGTGCCTTGTTCAAGCCACTCCAGCGATCGCCCTGGCGAATTCGCTTGCGGAAAACGGTTCGAGGTCGTCGACCTGTTCGCCGACGCCGATGAAATAGACCGGCAATTTATGTTTTGCCGCGATCGCCACCAGAATACCGCCCCGCGCCGTGCCGTCCAGCTTGGTCATCACTAGGCCGTTGACGCCGGCGATATTGCGGAAGATCTCGACCTGGTTGAGCGCGTTCTGGCCGGTCGTGGCGTCGACCGTCTGCAGCACGGTGTGCGGCGCTTCGGGATCGAGCTTGCCCAGCACGCGGACGATCTTTTCCAACTCCGCCATCAGTTCGGTCTTGTTCTGCAGCCGGCCGGCGGTGTCGATGATCAGCACGTCGGAGCCGGCTTCCTTTGCCCGCTCGAAGGCATCGTAGGCGAGACCGGCGGCGTCGGCGCCGAGCTTGGAGGCAATGACGGGCGATTTCGTGCGTTCGCCCCAGATCTTCAGCTGTTCGATGGCGGCGGCGCGGAACGTGTCGCCGGCGGCCAGCATCACCGACAGGCCGCCATCGGTCAGCTTGGCGGCGAGCTTGCCGATGGTCGTGGTCTTGCCGGTGCCGTTGACGCCGACCACCAGGATGACATGCGGCTTGTGCGAGAGGTCAAGCTCGAGTGGTTTCGCGACCGGCGCGAGCACCTTCTCCACCTCGGCCGCCATGACGGCGCGCACTTCGGTATCGGAAACATCCTTGCCGTAGCGGCTGGAGGCCAGTGAATCGGTGACGCGCAGCGCCGTTTCGACGCCGAGATCGGCGCGGATCAGCACGTCCTCCAGGTCCTGCAGCGTCTCCTCGTCCAGCTTGCGCTTGGTGAAGACGCCGGCGATGTTGCCGGTCAGTTCGCGCGAGGACCGGGCTAGCCCGTCCCGCATGCGCTGGAACCAGGATTGCCTCGGCGCCGGCTCCGGCGCCTTCTGTGGCTCGGCCTTCTGCTCGACCTTCCTGGCGACCGTCACCTTGCCGGGAACGGGTCTTGGCTCCGGGGTGGGCCGCGGGACCGATTGAGGCTCGGGTGCGACCTCGGCAACGACCGGCTGCGTCTCGACCGGTGCAGGCTGGCGAATGGGAGGGGCGATTTCAGCTGGTGGCGCTTCGAGCCCCGCTTCGACGGCAGGTCCGCGCTTTCCTTCATGCTCTCCCCGCAAACCGGGCGAGGACGGTGCTGACGCCCCTTCCTTCGCCCCGTCCCTATACCGGGAGGTGCCGGCAGGCGGATGAGGGGCAGCGCCGGCCCTTGAAGGCTGCTCGACGGCGGCCGCCGACGGAGGCACTTCAGCCGGCGACGCCGATGGCACCTCGACCGGTGCGGGTATCTCGGCCGGCACTTCGACTGGCGGCGTCGGCACTTCGACGGGCGCGGGTTCCGGTCGCCTCTCCGGAGGCGAGGGAACGATCTCCGGCTCCGATGGCGCCGGCGGGATCTCCTGCGGCTGGGGTTCGGGCGTGGGCTCGGGAGCAACCGGCGGCGGCGGGACCTCTTCGGGCGCAGGCGGTTCAGGCGTCTCGGGCGCGGGTGCCGGTTTCTCTTCCGGCGCAGGCTCCGGCTGCCGCTCCGGTTCTGACGGAACAGTTGGCTCCGGCGCGGGCGGAATGGTCGGCGCAGGCTCGGGTGTGGGTTCCTCGGGTGTGGGTTCCTCGGGCTGCGGTCCGGGCGCGGCCTCGACCGGAGCAGGCACGGTCGCCGGCGCGGCTTCCGCCACAGGCTCCTCGCGCTTCAAAAACTCCGGCAAGGCCTGCTCGGCCGCCGGCTTCAGCGCGTCGAGCTGGTCCCATTTGATCGGCGGCAGCGGGGCGGTCTCGTCGATGCGCTCCTCGACCACCTCCTTCTTGCCGAACGAAAATATCTTCTTGAAAAAACCAGCCATGCTTTTGTGTTCTCAGGCGGCGCGGGCGGCAAGGGGGGTGGCTATCAGCCTGATCCCGTCGTGGCCGGTTATATCAGCCTCGACTATCTCTCCCGGCGCGCCGGTGCCGAGTGCGGCAAGCGTGAACCCTTCGGTGCGGCCAAGGCCGTCGCGCTCGATCAGGACCGACTGACGGCTGCCGGCGAGCGAGGACAGATGGCGCTGGTAGGCCGCTTCGCCGGCGGCGCGCAGCCGGGCGGCGCGCTGCTTGACCAACTCGCGGCGGACCTGCGGCATGCGCGCGGCGGGTGTGCCCTCGCGCGGCGAAAATGGGAAGACGTGGAGATGGGTCAGGCCGCACTCCTCGACGATCTCCAGCGAATTCTCGAACATGGCTTCTGTCTCGGTCGGGAAACCAGCGATAATGTCGGCGCCGAAAACAATGCCGGGCCGCAGTTTGCGCACATCCTCGCAAAAGCGGATCGACTGATCGCGCAGATGCCGGCGCTTCATGCGCTTCAGGATCATGTCGTCGCCCGACTGCAGCGACAGATGCAGATGCGGCATCAGCCTGGCTTCCGTGGCGAGCGCATCGAGCAAGTCGTCGTCAGCCTCGATCGAATCGATGGAGGACAGCCTGAGCCGCTTTACATCGGGCACCTGACGCAGGATGGTCTTCACCAGCTTGCCGAGCTTCGGCGCGCCTGGCAGGTCGGCGCCGAAAGACGTCATGTCGACACCCGTCAGCACGATCTCGGCATAGCCGTTGCCCGCTAGCCGCTTGACCTGCTCGACCACGGCGCCCATCGGCACCGAGCGCGAATTGCCGCGGCCATAGGGGATGATGCAGAAGGTGCAGCGATGGTCGCAGCCATTCTGCACCTGCACGAACGCGCGGGCCCGGCCCTCGATGGCATCGACCATGTGGCCGGCGGTCTCACGCACCGAAAAGATGTCGTTGACGCGCGCCTTCTCGGTATCGTTGACGCCAAAATCGGGCAGCGCGCGATAGGAATTGGCCTTCAGCTTCTCTTCATTGCCAAGCACGAGATCGACCTCGTCCATGGCGGCGAATTTTTCGGGCTCGGTCTGCGCGGCGCAGCCGGTGACGATGATGCGCGCGGCCGGGTTGTCGCGGCGCGCCTTGCGGATCGCCTGCCTGGCCTGGCGCACCGCTTCGCCGGTGACGGCGCAGGTGTTGAAGATGACGGCGCCGCCATCCAGCGCGCCGAGGCCGGCATTTTCGGCCTCGCGCCGCATCACTTCGGACTCATAGGTGTTGAGACGGCAGCCGAAAGTCACCACGTCGATGCGGCCGGCCTCCTTCGCCACGTCGACGTCCTTGGCAAGGGCGGACATCACGCCGCGCTTTCGGTGTCGCGGGCCCATTGTCCGGTCGACGGATCGAAGCTGCCGGAAAATTCCCACTCGGCCGCGCCGGTCAGGATGACGTGGTCGTCCTCGCGCCACTCGACATGCAGCGTACCGCCGCCGGGGGTCAAAAGGTTGACGCTGCGGCCCGTGCGCCTGGTGCGCGCGGCGGCAACGACAGCCGCGCACGAGGCGGAGCCGCAGGCCTTGGTCAGGCCGGCGCCACGCTCCCAGGTGCGGATGATCATCGAGTCGGGCGAGGTCACCTGCGCGATGGTTATGTTGGCGCGCTCGGGAAAGATCGGATGGTTTTCGAGCAGCGGGCCGAAACGATCGAGTTCATAAGTCCAGACATCGGCGTCGACCCAGAAGATGGCGTGCGGGTTGCCCGTCGAGACCGCCGAAGGCGAATGCAGCACCGGCGCGTCGATCGGGCCGACCTGCAATTCGATCATGCGGGTGTCGCGGAACTCCTCGGCCAGCGGGATGTCGCGCCAGCCGAAGCGCGGCGTGCCCATGTCGACCGAGATCGAGCCGTCCGCGTGTTCGCAGGCGTTCAAGATCCCGGCCACGGTTTCGAAGGTGAAGGTCTTCTCGCCGGTCTCGGCGGCCAGCGCCTGGACGACACAGCGCATGCCGTTGCCGCAGGCCTGCGCGCCCGACCCGTCGGAATTCAGGATGTCGACGAAATAAGCGGTGCCCGGCGTCCTGGCGTCGTGGATCGCCATGATCTGGTCGAACCGCGTCGAGGCATCGGCGTTGAGCGCGATGGCAGCCGCGGCCGTCACCCGATCCGCACGGCCACGCATGTCGGCAACGATGATCTCGTTGCCGATGCCGTTCATCTTGGCGAAAGGGGCCGTGCCTGCCATTGCTCCGAAATTTCCATGTCCGTTCGGCGCTATATGGCGGAAACGGGCAGGAATTACCAGTGCGCAGCCGCTTTCACGGCGAAGGTGCGGGACTTACGTTACCGCAAAGACCCCAAGCAAGATCAACAGGAAGATGATGAGCACGATGCCGATGAGAATGCGCGCGCCAGTGGCGGCCGCGCCCGCCAGCGCCGGCATGCCGAGCAGGCTCGCCGCGGCGGCGATGATCAGGAGAATGATGATCCATTTGAGCATGGGAACGCCTCGCAAGCCGGACACATTGAAACCGGTTGAAAAACGCGGCTGTCGTGCTTGGGTTCCCGAGGCCGGGAGATAGCGTCGGCGATGTCGAGGCAGCCGAGGTCGTAGAAAGTGCAGTTCTGATTGATGAAGACATTGCGCCCGACGCGGATTTCGTCCCCGCCGGTGCCGTCTCCATCGGACATCGGTGGTTTTCCCGGCATCGCCTCAGCCGGCGATCTCGATATCCGTGCTGAAGGGGGCCGTCTTGCTCGAATTCTCGTCATGCATGACGAAGTTGCACCGGTATTTGCCGGCCGGCAGGCCGTCGAGGGAGAGGTCGAGTTTGAAGAACAGTTCGCGATTGTGCGAGCGAGAGGCGATCTGAACACGGCCGACTTTTTCCATTGTGCCGAGCGTTTCGCCGGCTGCGGACACGACGGTGATGTCGACAGAGAGCGCGATCATGCTGTTGCCGAGGCCGTCCTTGCCATAGCCATAGCCGACCGGCTCCATGTACAGCACGATTTTCTCACCGGGCTTGTAGATGTGGTTGGCGCGCTCGCTGTAGATACCGAAGCCGGAGGCCGTGTCGACCTGCCTGACGTTCAGGACGCCAAGCGGCATCGCTTGCCAGAGCGCTTCCTGGGCGCTGCTGAATTTCTCCAGCGCACCGGCGCCATCACCCGACTGGAGCAGCTTCTCGGCCTCGGCCGCCCGATCGCTGATCTCGCCCGCGAAAGCCGCTGGCACAGAGACCGCCAGCACCAAGAGACCTGCCATGATTGACTTCATCTGATTCCCCTATCCTGTCCGCGGATGACCATCAGCGAAAACCATGGCAGCGTAAACGGTCATTCCAGCCATCGAGGCGATCATATCCGGGGCACTTCCCAGATCTCGCCGGGCCGCAAGGCGCGAAAGCGCTCCTGTGGGATGCCTCGGCCGTCCAGCGCCTCGGCCAGCTTCCGCACCGGTTCGTCGAACGGCTCGTCGGTGAGCTGGAACGTGCCCCAATGGCAGCCGGCGGCGAAGGCTGCGTTGCACAACGACATGCCCTGGACCGCTTCCTCGGGGTTCTGGTGCTGCGGCGCCATGAACCAGCGCGGCTCGTAGGCGCCGATCGGCAGGATGGCGAAGCGGAAGCCGCCATGCCTCTCCGCCATCAGCCGGTAGTTGATGCCGCCGTGGAAGCCGGTATCACCGGCGAAATAGATTTTTCCGCCCGGCGTCTCGATGACGAAGCCGGCCCACAGCGCCATGCGCCGGTCGCGCGCCCCGCGCGCCGACCAGTGATGCGCGGGCTCGACGTGGATAGCGGTGCCGTCGGAGACATCGACCCTGTCGCCCCAGTCATGCGCGGAAAGCCGCGTCCCGGGCACCGCGGCGGCGATGATGGCATCGTTGCCGAGCGGCGTCACCACCAGCGGATCGTGCTTCTCCTGCAACTGCCTCAGCGTGGCAAGGTCGAGATGGTCATAGTGGTTGTGGCTGACCAGCACGAGGTCGATCGCCGGCAGATCGCCAAGGGCGATACCCGGCGGATTGACGCGCCTGGGTCCGGCAAAGGAGAACGGCGATGTGCGCTCCGACCAGACCGGATCGGTCAGGATGTTCAGCCCGGCTGTCTGGATCAGCAAGGTCGAATGGCCGACCATGGTCACGACCAGATCGGCGCCTTCGACCGCCGCCGCCGGCTTTGCCTGCGCAAAGGGGCTCGGGCTGGCAGCCGGCCATTTCGAGCGCTGGCCGCTGAACTGCCATTTCAGCAAATCCTTGAAGGGGCCGGGCATCCGGCCGCCGGGATTGAAGAACAGGCTGCCGTCGAAATGGTCGCTGGACGGGCCGCTGTAGTAGCGGTTGGCGGCTTTCTTTCTGGCGGCCAAGGTCTGCGCTCCGGCGGGTTTCGGTGAACTCTTTGTTTTCACGCAATTCCCAGGGGAAAGTGCTGCGCGTTTTCCCGGGGAAAGCGCCACACACCTTTCCTGGAATTGCCATAGACATAAGCCCTGACGCGCCTGGCGCAAGCGTTTGCCGGCCGAAGGCCAAGGGCGGCAAGGCGGTCCCGGCTAGGATCGCGGCATCAGGAGGAAGATGCCATGGCGATGAAGCGGACAAAGACACCCTGGATGAAGGCCGAGGATTTCGGCCGCTCGCTGCCGCGCGGCATCGGCGTCAATCTGCTGGTATCGGACATGGCGGCGATGGAAGCCTTCT
Source organism: Mesorhizobium sp. B2-3-10 (assembly GCF_006442275.1). Classification (NCBI taxonomy): domain Bacteria; kingdom Pseudomonadati; phylum Pseudomonadota; class Alphaproteobacteria; order Hyphomicrobiales; family Phyllobacteriaceae; genus Mesorhizobium; species Mesorhizobium sp. B2-3-10. Next base: position 580,767 of record NZ_VFVT01000001.1, on the reverse strand, counting down.
GCGGCGACGTGCTTGGCGCCCGCATCGTCTATGCCGACGAGGATTTCGCCGCGATCGAGCTTCTGGGATCGGTGTTCATGCTGCATGCGGACCATTCTTATCTCGACAATCCGATGACGGGCTCCATCGCGGGTGCGGAGACGCGCGGCGCCGGCATCGAACTGCGTCTCTATGGCGCGGAGCCCGACGCGATCGAGGCGGCGGCGCTGGAGCATGGCCACATCGTGCTGGCCGGCGCGATCGACAAGCCGCATGGTCTGCGCGAGTGCTATATCGTCGGACCGGACGGATATGTGTTCGTGCCGAGTGCGCCGCTCGCCGGGTGAGTGCGATAAATTTGCAACAATTCATACCACAAACCCTATTTTAACCATATCGGGTTGAAATTTCGCCACCTTCTCCATCTTGGTGGAGGTGAGATTGCGCGGACGGTTTCCCCCCAGCCGGATCCGACGGAGGTTGTAATGAATTTTTCGAAAGGCGGCCTGGTGGCCGTATCCCTGGCGGCACTCGTTGCGAGCGGCTGCTCAACCTCACGCTTCTCGTCGATGGACGACCAGCAACCGGCGCCGCTGCAGCCAGCCCCCGCCGGCCAGGTGAGTTCCAACCAGCTGCCGCCGCCGGCCTCGCCCGGCACCACCGACCCGTCGCGGTTCCCGACCGCGCCGGCTAACACGCAAGTTGCTTCGCTGCCGCCGGACGGCGCGGCGCCCGCGGGTGCCGCCGATCTCAGCGCGGCGGCCGTCGCCGGTGTCTGGAACGTCAGCGTCTCCGGCCAGAGCTGCAAGGTGGCGACGCCGCAGACCAAGTTCGGCGCCGGTTTCCGCGCCGGGCCGCTGCATTGCCCGGCGCCGATCGACGGCATCAAGTCGTGGAACGTCGCCGGCAAGCAGCTGACGCTTTATGACGAGAATGGCGGTTCGCTGGCGCGGCTCTATTCGTCGGGCGGCTCGAAATTCGACGGCCAGACTTCCAACGGGCAACCGATCTCGCTTACGAGGTAGGAGATGCCGACATTCAGGTGATGCCGGCGGCGTGACCTCAATCTCGGCGCACCCTTTCTCTGGGCATCCTGCTCTGAACAATGACGTGATCGATGCATCTGCGTGACGGCCTTCAGACCCATCCGACCGTCCGGCAGCGCTACGACCATCTGGTGGTATCAGGCGCGATCGAGCGCGATGCCGCGCAGGAAGAGATCGCCGCCGCGCTCGACCGGCTGACCGTCGAGATCTCGGCCAAGCGGCTGGCGCACAAGTCCAGTGCACTGGGCTGGCTGTTTGCGCGCAAGCGCGAGACGCATGAAGCGGTCAAGGGCCTCTACATCCATGGCGGCGTCGGCCGCGGCAAGACCATGCTGATGGACATGTTCTTCGAGCTCCTGCCGGTCAGGCGCAAGCGCCGTGTGCATTTCAACGACTTCATGGCCGATGTGCAGGACCGTATCCAGAAACACCGGCAGGCGCGCAAGGAAGGCACGGTCAGGGAAGACGATCCGATCCCGCCGGTGGCCAAGGCGCTCGCCGAGCAGGCCTGGGTGCTGTGTTTCGACGAGTTCTCGGTCACCGACATCGCCGACGCCATGATCCTGTCCAGGCTATTCTCGGCACTGTTTGCCAACGGGGTCGTGCTGGTCGCCACCTCGAACGTGGCGCCGCAAGATCTTTACCGTGACGGGTTGAACCGCCAGCTTTTCCTACCGTTCATCGCCATATTGGAACGCCACGCGCAGGTGCTGTCGCTGGACAGCGACAAGGATTACCGGCTGGAAAAGCTCGCACGCACGCCGGTCTATGTCACACCGGCCGATGCGGCGGCCGACCAGGCGCTCGATGAGGCCTGGCAGTCGATGACGCGCGGTGCGCCGACGGCCGAGACCTCGCTGACGCTGAAGGGACGCAAGGTGGTGGTGCCGGCCGCCGCTGGTGACGCTGCGCGTTTCACCTTCGCCGACCTCTGCGAAAAGCCGCTCGGCGCGCGCGATTACCTGGCGATCGCCGGGCGGTTTTCGACTGTTTTCATCGACCGTGTGCCGGTGTTGGGCGAAGGCAAGCGCAACGAGGCCAAACGCTTCATCCTGTTGATCGACACGCTTTACGACCATCATACGCGGCTGGTGGTGAGCGCCGAGGCGCCACCGCACGCGCTTTATGTGGCCAAGCGCGGCGTCGAGGTGTTCGAATTCGAGCGAACCGCATCGCGGCTGATCGAGATGCAAAGCCGCGACTGGCTGGAGAGCTGGGCGAAGCGCCGGCCGGGTGAAGGTACGGTCGGCGGACGCACGGCAGGCGCGGACACGGCCGCCGCACCTTCCTGAGCAGAGCCCGGATTTGCGGCGCTCATCGCGCCTTGGGATTATTTCTTGCCTCTCAACGTCTCCACGTCGGTCTTGCCGACGTACCAGTCGCGGGCATTGACCTCCTCGAAGACCACCCAGACATCGTCATTGCTAAGCCCGGTGGCGTCCATGATGGCCGCCGTGACTTTCCTGGCGATGTCAGCCTTCTTGCCGGCCGGATCGGCGGCGATCACTTCCTTGACGATGCGGATGTTGACGAATGGCATGACGCCCTCCCCTTGAATTGTGTCTGATACCGCGGACAGGCGGCTTCGAACTCCGCTCCGGCGAACCGCAGGATGGTGGCTCCGGAAGCCGCGGCGAAGCGGGCGCTGTGGCTACCCGCAAAACGGCCAATAAGGGACGCCAGAGAAGCGTTTCCAGCAGACTCAATAGGTCTTGGCCCCATTCACCATCAGCCGCACCGAATAAAGCGAGGTGGTGCCGGCGATGTAGAGACAGTTCAGCTTGGCGCCGCCGAAAACGCAATTGGCGGTCACCTCCGGCACCTTGACCTTGCCGATCAGCGTGCCGTCGGGATCGTAGCAATGGATGCCGTCGGCGGCACTCGTCCAGATACGCCCATCGGCGTCGAGCCGGAAGCCGTCGAACAGTCCGGCCGTGCAGTCGGCGAACACCTTGCCTCCGGAAACCTTCTTGCCGTGCTTGCCGACATTGAACACCCGCATATGCGCCGGGTTCTCGGCGCCATGCGTGCGGCCGGTGTCGACGACATAGAGCAGGCTTTCGTCGAGCGAGAAGGCAAGGCCGTTCGGCCTGACCATGTCGGTGATGACAGCCTCGATATCGCCCGTGTCGGGATCGACCCGGTAGACATGGCAGGCGCCGATTTCACTCTCGGCTTTGTCGCCCTCATAGTCGGTGTCGATGCCGTAGGTCGGATCGGTGAACCAGATCGAGCCGTCGGACTTCACCACCGCGTCGTTGGGCGAGTTCAGCGGCTTGCCCTTCCATTTGGCGGCGATGGTGGTGATCGAGCCGTCATGCTCGGTGCGGCTGACGCGCCGGCCCGAATGCTCGCAGGTGACCAGCCGGCCTTGCCGGTCGACGGTGTTGCCGTTGGAATTGCCGGACGGCTGACGGAAGACACTGACGCTGCCGTCCGTCTCGTCGTAGCGCATCATGCGGTTGTTCGGAATGTCCGACCAGACGACATAGCGGCCGGCGGCGAACCAGGCCGGCCCTTCCGCCCACCGGCAGCCGGTGAACAGCTTCTCCACCTGCGCGTTGCCGTTGAACAGGCGCCCGAAACGCGGATCGAGAACTTCATAATAATCTGCGGCCGCCATGTTTCCTCCAGGCATCAGGTGACATTGGATCAAGCCAGCCCGCAATCGATCTGGCAAGACGGGGTAACGCTAATTTGTAAGACAAAATGGGAGGCGGCTCGCCTGCCGGCCCGGGCCGCGCGTCGTGCGGGAGCTTAGGAAGCCATTAACCGGCTATGCGCTGGCTGCAATGGTGCATTGCAACATCTTCTTTTTGCAACGCACCATTCCTATGTCATGATCCGTACCGATCAAGGGAGGAAGAAACGGCCGCGCCGAATGCGGCACAGAAGGAACCTTGCTATGATCTTCAACGACCTCGTGACCCGCGCTCGCACCAGCATCGCCAAGCGCAAGCACTACAATCGCCTCATCGCCGAAATCGACAGCTTCTCCAGCCGCGATCTGGCCGACATGCGCGCCGACCGTTCGGAAATGCTCTACCAGATCCACAAGCAGATCTACGGCTGAGCAACCCATCACGTTTGTCGTCCTCGGGTCGCCGCGACGGAGCTTCGCTCCTGCTCGCCCGTGGATGACGAAGGTGGTCGGGCCTACTGAAAATTACGCCCTTTGGGCATGACCCTCTCCGCCTCTTCCGACAGCGTTGCGAGATCCCGTCCGTCTTTCAGCATCGCGGGCCGAATTGCGGGTTGGCCGGAGCGGTCCGAAGGATCGGCGGCCGGCAGTGCGGCCGCACCGACCTTCTCCAGCAGCACGGTCAGCCAGGGCGTCAGGTCCTCGATCTTCTCGGCGACGATATGGACGACACCTGATTCCGACTGCAGTTTCCCGGTGACCTTCACAAACCGGGCACCCATGACGATGGGCCGGAAACGGGTGAAGGTCCTTTCCCAGAAGATGACGTTGGCGACGGCCTTGTCGTCTTCCAGCGTGAGAAAGATCGCGTTGCCCTTGCCGGGGCGCTGGCGCACCAGCACCAGCCCGGCAACGGAGACCCGCCTGCCGTCGCGCACGGAAGGCAGGCTGGCATTGGGAGTGATGCCGGCGCGGTCGAGCCGCTCGCGCAGGAAGGCGACCGGATGCGCCTTCAGCGACAGGCCGAGCGAGCGGTAGTCATGGATGACATGCTCGCCGAGCGGCATTTTCGGCAGCTTCGTCTCGGGCTCCAGCTCGCGCAGGCTGAGCGCCGGCTGGTCGAACAGCGGCAGCTTCTCGGCGGCACTCTTGCCGTCGAGCGCGCGGACCCCCCATAGTGCCGCGCGGCGGTCGAGGCCGATGGAACGAAAGGCGTCGGCTTGCGCCAATTTCTCGATCTCGTCGACATTGAGGCCGGAGCGCAGCCAGACATCCCGGACCGTCGAGTAGCCGGCGCCGCGCCGCTCGACGAAAACCTCCATGCGTTCCTTGGAAAGTCCCTTGATCTGCCGGAAGCCGAGCCGCACCGCATGCTGAGTCTCGATGACACCGCGCATTTCGGCATGACGCGGCAGGATGCGGGCCGGGTCGAAAAGCGCCTTTTCCAAAGTGCAGTCCCAGACGGAGAAATTGACGTCGACCTCGCGGATGTCGACGCCATGGTCGCGGGCGTCACGCACCAGCTGCGCCGGCTGATAGAAGCCCATCGGCTGCGAATTCAGGATCGCGGCGCAGAACACGTCCGGGTAGAAGGTCTTGAACCAGCAGGAGGCATAGACGAGCAGGGCGAAGGAGGCGGCGTGGCTTTCGGGAAAGCCATACTCGCCAAAGCCCTCGATCTGCTTGAAACAGCGCTCGGCGAAGTCCTTTTCGTAGCCTCGTCCTGTCATGCCGTCGATCATCTGCTGGCGATAATTGCCGATCGTGCCGGTGCGCTTGAAGGTGGCCATGGCACGGCGCAGTTCATCGGCCTTGCCCGGTTTGAAGCCGCCGGCGACGATGGCGATCTTCATCGCCTGCTCCTGGAACAGCGGCACGCCCAGCGTCTTGCCGAGAATCTCTTTCAGCTCCGCCTTGGGATATTCGGGTTTTTCCTTGCCTTGCCGCCGGCGCAGATAGGGGTGCACCATGTCGCCCTGGATCGGGCCCGGCCGTACGATCGCCACCTCGATGACGAGGTCGTAGAATTCGCGCGGCTTGAGACGCGGTAGCATCGACATCTGAGCACGCGATTCGATCTGGAAGACGCCGAGCGTATCGGCACGGCAGATCATGTCGTAGACACGGGAATCCTCCTTGGCGATCGTATCCAGGGTCAATGGCCTGCCATAATCGTCTCTCACGCCGTAATGGGTCTCGAGCAAAGTGAAAGCGCGCTGCAGGCAGGTCAGCATGCCGAGCGCCAGGATATCCACCTTGAGGATTTTCACCGAATCGAGATCGTCCTTGTCCCATTCGACCATCTTGCGCTCGTCCATCGCCGTCTTGACGATGGGGACGATCTCGTCGAGCCGGTCCCTGGTGATGACGAAGCCGCCGACATGCTGGGAGAGGTGGCGGGGAAAGCCCATGATCTCGTTGGCGCGTTCCATCACATGCCGTGACACCGGATCCCTGCGGTCGAGGCCGCCGGCCCTGGCTTCCTTCTCGCCGAGTTCCGAGGTCGACCAACCCCAGATCGAGCCGGAGAGAGACGCCCTGACATCCTCCGAAAGGCCCATCGCTTTCGACACTTCGCGCAGCGCCGAACGGCCGCGATAGCTGATGACGGCGGCGGCGAGTGCCGTGCGTTTGGAGCTGTATTTCGTATAGATGTACTGCATCACCTCTTCGCGCCGTTCATGCTCGAAGTCGACGTCGATATCCGGCGGCTCGTTGCGTTCCTCGGAAATGAAACGCTCGAAGAGCGTGTCGATCTTGTCCGGCCCGACCTCGGTAATGCCAATGCAGAAGCAGATAATCGAATTGGCCGCGGAGCCGCGGCCCTGGCAGAGAATGCCTTCGCCTCGGGCGAATTTGATGATGTCATGGACGGTCAGGAAATAACGGGCGTAATTCAGCCGCTCGATCAGGGCGAGCTCTTCCTGGATTCGTTTTATCACGCTGGCGGGGATACCGCCGGGAAAGCGCCGGGCCGCACCTTCCCGAGCCAGTCGCTCCAGCTCCGCCTGCGGTCCGAGACCCGATTCCGTCGGCTCGTCGGGATAATTGTACTGAAGGTCGCCGAGCGAGAAGGTCAGCTCTTGCGCAAACCGCAGCGTCTCCGCCAGCGCTTGCGGATACCGGCGGAATAGGCGCGCCATTTCCAGCGGCGGCTTCAGATGGCGTTCGGCATTGGCGGTCAGTTCCAGCCCCACCTCGGCGACCGGAACATTGAGGCGGATCGCGGTCAGCACGTCCTGCAGCGGGCGCCGTTCGGCCGTGTGGTAGAGCACATCGTTGGTCGCCATCAGCGGGATGCCGGTGCTCTCGGCGAACGCCGCCGCCTGCTCGATCCGGAAGCGATCATGGCCGGCATAACAGGGTGAGACGCCGAGCCGCAGGATCCTGCCGAAGCGATCCCTGAGTTCACGGAGCAAAGCCAGACTGTCTTGCGCGCCGGCCGCCAGATCGGGCAGGACCGCCAGCGACATCCGGTCCCCCCATTCGAGCAGGTCGTCGCGCCGGAGCAGGGTGGCGCCCTTTTCGGTCTCGTCACGCAGATTGGCCTGGGTGAGCATGCGGCACAGATGGCCCCAGCCCGCACGGTCCCTGGGATAGGCGAGAATGTCCGGCGTGCCGTCGCCAAAAACCAGCCGGCAGCCGGGATGGTAGGCAAGCTTTTCGACCTTGGCCTGCTGCCAGGCGCGCACCACGCCGGCGACGCTGTTGCGGTCGGCGAGCCCGATCGCGGAGAAGCCCATGAGCTTGGCCGCGACCACCAGCTCCTCGGGTTTGGAGGCGCCGCGCAGGAAGGAGAAATTCGACTGGATGCCGAACTCCGCATAAGGAATGACGGTCAGCGCGTTCATGCGAAGACCCCATGCATGAACCAGCGCGGCGGGGTTTGCGAGACGCCGCCGTAAAGGCCTTGCCGGTAGAGCCAGTAGCGGCGGCCACCGGCATCCTCGATGCGGAAATAATCGCGTGTCGACGCCGCCGCGTCGCCCGGCGCCTCGCGCCACCATTCGGCGGCGATGCGCTCCGGCCCTTCGGCGCGCGTCACACGGTAAAGCGCGCGGCGCCAACGAAAATGCAGCGGCGGTCCCTCCGGCATTTCGGTGGCCGGCACCTCGATGGGCTCGGGCGAACGGAACAGCCGGATCGGTCGTTCCGGCGGGAAGATGGTCATCGGCGCCTGCATCCTGTCCGGCTTCTTGGGTGGTGTGGTCCGGCGCGGGGCTTCGGTGAAGGGAATGACGGCGACGGCGCGTTCCGGCAGGTGGCTTTCCACGGGAACCGGCTGCAGAACCGCGCCCTCGCCGAGGCGGGCGCGGATACGGTCGGCGAACAGGGCGATGTCGGCGCCGTCATCGGCCGCTTCGCCGGTCAGATCGGCCTGCTGCATGTCGAAAGCGGCGACGGCCAGCACCGAGAGGCGCACTAGGTCGAAGCCAAAGCCGGCATCGATATGCTGCTCGAGTGCCGCCAGCCTTTCATGGAACAATTTCCGGATCAGCAAGGGTTCGCGCATCGGCCGCGAGGTGCCGAGCGCGATGCGGCTGACGGCGCCGTCGACGCGAAAAAGCAGTAGCGCCAGGCTCCTTGCGCCTTCGCCGCGGCGTTCGAGGTCGGTCTTCAAGGTCGTCGCCAGCATGCCCACCAGCCGCTCTATCTCCTCCGTCAGCGTGACGGGCTCGGCGAGATGACGCTCGACCGAAAGCGGCGCGACGGGAAGACGCGGTGAGATCGCCTCGTCGAGACGGCCAAGCGCCTGGTCGAGGCGCTGGAGCAGCAAAGCGCCGAAGCGGCGGGCGAGCGGCGCGCGCGGTGCCGCCATGACGGCACCCGCCGTGCGCAGCCCCACGCTTTCCAGGCTGGTACGGGTTTCCGGCGCTATGCGAAGGGCGGCCAGCGGCAAGGGCGCGAGCAGGGCTTCCTCCTCGCCTGATGGAACGATGCGGTCGCCGCAAAAGCGGGCCGCCGCCCAGGCCGCCCCGGGCGTGCCGGCAAGCCCGGCGCGGACGTCGAAACCCTGCTGGAAGAAGCGCGACAGGATTTCGTCCAGCATGGCGCGTTCGCCGCCGAACAGATGGGTGCAGCCGGTGACGTCGAGGAACAGGCCGTCGATGCCGTCCAGCGCCACCAGCGGCGTGTAGCGGTCGCACCAGTCGGCAAGGCCCTCGAGCAGGCGCCGGTCGGCCTCCGGATCGGCTTCGACGATGTCGATCGACGGATGCATGGCGCGCGCATCGGCAATCCCCATGTCGCGCTTCAGGTGCAGCGCCTCAGCCCGCGCGTCGAGGGCCGCGATGCGCTGCGCGTTGCCCTGGCGATGGCTGATCACGAGCGGTGGATGAGATGGCTGCGGATGATCCGGCGGCCGGGAACGCCAGGATTTCCCCAGACGCTGCCGCAGGATCCTTTCGGTCGCGAGATAGGGAAACCACAGGGACAGGATTCTCTGCCCATTCGTTGCTTGCCCTGCTTCTTTCCTCGCCCCTTCTTTCATCGAATCTGCATTCATCGGGGTTCCACTCCAGTGTGAATTGTCCAGGCAGGGCCGTGCGGCTCTTGCCGATGCTGATGGTGAAGGCCGGGTGACCGATCGAGCCGGCGAGCGGCCCGGCGACTGTTTCGCGCGGCACGGCCGGCGCCGAAGCGACAATCAGACGAACAGGCGCCGCCGTCGGTTCGGGCTCGGCCGCTTGTCGCAGCAGGAACACCGGCCGGCCGGCACCTTGCGCCCGCGCATGCAGGCGGCGTGTCGCGGTCAGGTCCAGCCGCTGCGGATTGCCGCGGATCTCCAGAATGACGGCTGCAAGCGCGGTCATGCGGGCCGCCTCCTCGGCGATCCACAGCGCATCGACAAGCCTGGGCGCCTCGGAAAACAGCAATTGCTGGGGCTCGATGCCGAACGAGGCATGCAGCCCCCTGGCATAGGGAAAGCCGGCCTCATGGAAAATTTCCGATGTCCCGATCCACAGGATGGGCAGCCCCTGCGCCTGGTTGAGGATCAGGCTGACGATCGACAGAGCGAAACCGGCGACGGCGCCCGCATCGCGGGTTTCCAGGCCATGGATTTCGGTCAGGGCGGCTTTCGGCAGGCCGCCGCTGAGCGCGGCATCGAGCCGCTCGATGCCGATGGGCAGGAAAGCATCCGGCAAGGCCGCGGCAAGCCCGCGCCGGACGATCGTCAGATCGCTGCCGGCGTCAGCAAGGGGCGCGCCAGCCGGCGCCTGCAGGCGCTCGGGCAGTGTTCCCTCGATCTTCGCGATCTGGCGGCGCAGGGCAAAAACAGTCTCCCGCGCCACGGCGGTCATCGCCATGACGGTCAGCTTTCACTCACGATTGTTCCTGTTATGTTCCTATAGATTCCAGAGGGGATCGGAAGAGTCAAGCAGAGTCATCAAGGAATTTATTCCTCTTCTTGCGCGACACCGGCGTACAGGCGTCATTTGCCTAGACCAGCGCGAAAGCCTATATGCCGGGATCAAAGGACAAAGCATGGCCCGCATCTACAAGACCCGCACCTGGCATGGTGAACTTGCGCCCTCGATGGAGGAATTGGAGTTCCTGGCCCTGGAGGCCTACGCCCACCTGCCGGAGGATTTTCGCAAGCTGACCGGCGAGATCGTCATCCAGATCGCCGAATTCCCGACCGACGAGATCATGGACGACCTGTCGCTGGAAACGCCGTTCGACCTGCTCGGCCTGTTCGAGGGGCGCGGCATCGCCGAACGCTGGAACCCGCAGACAGGCGAAGGCCCGAACCGCATCACGCTCTACCGCCGCGCCATGCTCGACTACTGGGCCGAAAACGAGGAAACGCTGGGCGACATCGTCACCCACGTACTGGTCCACGAGATCGGCCACCATTTCGGCCTGTCGGACGATGATATGGAGAAGATCGAAGAGGCGGCTGAATAGCCCGTACCTTCGTCTTCCTGCTCTATGCCGCTTCGCTTCTTCCTTCGCCCTAGGTGACGAAGAGAGAGGTTACCGCGCTTCCCTTCTCAAGCGACTGGAAGCCGATGACGACGGTCGGCCCAGGTGTGCGGGAAATCCGCGTCCGCGACGCCACCGGCGCGTTCCGGGTGCTTTACGTCGCGAGCATAGGCGACGCTGTCTATGTGCTGCACGCCTTCCAGAAGAAGACGCAACAGACAGTGAAACGAAACTTGGATCTTGCCGCATCCCGGTTCAGACAAATCTAGTGGAGGTAAGAACGATGGACCGTCAGAGTTTTGAAAACGTGTGGGACGCACTGGAGGAGACTCCGGCCGAGTCCGCCAACATGACCATGCGCTCCAACTTGCTGATCGCTATCGAACAGCGGGTGCGGAGTTGGGACGTTACCCAGGCCGAAGCAGCCAACCGGCTTGGGATTACCCAGCCACGCCTTAGCGACCTCCTGCGGGGCAGGATCACGAATTTCAGTCTGGACACGTTGATCAATCTTGCCGCGCTGGCCGGACTTACCGTGCGTCTTGATATTGTCGAGGCCGCCTGATGCTCTCCTTGCCAGCGGCTACCAGTCGCTGAGCTTCGTATCCGGCCCGTATTCCTGGCCATCGACATCCTTCACCACGGCCTGGCCGCAGCGCATGGTCTTGGTCTTCTTGTCGTAGGCGTAGGTCGGCGAGCCGAACAGGTGCCAGCCCTTGTTCAGCGCCGCCGTCACCTTATGGCAGAAGCTGGCGTCGTCCGGGGCGGTGAGAAAGCGGTAGAGTTTCATCGTTCAATTCCTGTCGTGTATCCCAAATCGGCGAATATCATGCGCCGATGGCGGCCGCTTTCGCCAGAAGTTTCTCGGCCTGCGCCAAGTGCAACCGCTCGACCATCCTGCCATTCAGCGCGATGACCCCCTTGCCACTGTTTTGCGCAAGCGCGAAGGCATCCTTCACCGCGCGCGCCTCGGCCAGCGCCTGCGCCGACGGGGCGAAGGCACGGTTGGCCGCCTCGACCTGCGATGGATGGATCAGCGTCTTGCCGTCGAAGCCCATGGCGGCGGCCTGCGTGCACTCACGCGCGAACGCATCCGGGTCGCGGAAATCGTTGAACACCCCATCGAGCATGTCGATCCCGCCGGCGCGTGCCGCCAGCAGCATCTGCATCAGCCATGGCAGCAGATAGGCGCGATCCGGCGTCGCCAGCACGCCGGTATCCTTGATCAGGTCATTCGTTCCGGCGATGAAACAATCCAGGCGCGAGGCGGAGTCGCGGCCGAGTTCGGCGATGGCGCCGATGTTGAGCATGGCCTTGGGCGTCTCGATCATCGCCCATAGTTTCACGCTGTCCGGGGCAAAATTATCGTCCAGCACATCGCCGACTTCAAGCACGTCACGCGGCGTGTCGACCTTCGGCAGCAGGATGCCGTCCGGCTCCGCCTTGGCCACGGCCGCAAGGTCGTCAGTGCCCCATTCGCTGGACAGCGCATTGACGCGTACCACCATCTCGCGTTGCCGGCCATTGGCATCAGGGCGGTTGGCGAAAATGCCGGCCAGTTTTTCGCGCGCGGCGATCTTGTCGGCGGGGGCGACGGCGTCCTCGAGGTCGATGATGACGGCGTCGCAGGCAAGCTGCGCGATCTTGGCCAGCGCCTTGTCGTTGGAGGCCGGGACATAGAGCACGGAGCGGCGCGGGCGGTAGATTTCGGTCATTCCAGATCTATGCCGTGTGTGATTGGTCGAGGCAAGCCGCCAGCCCTGCACGAAAACTGCACGCGCCTGCGGAAAACCTCCTCCGATCCGCCGCATCGCTTTCCTGCAGGCCTGCGAGACGGGCGGCATGCACAAGCAAGCAAAACCCCGTCTGCCTTACCGGCTGCGCAGCGAAGGCTGGTGGCTGGTCGACCCGCAACGCGCCAACCCCGCTGCAACTCCCATCCCATTTGTCCGCAAGAGCCCATCGCCATGGCGATGGGACGCCATCAGGAAGATCAGGCCATGACCTCTTTCTTCCGCGCCGCGCCAAGCTATCGCAGCCGCTTCGGCGTCGCCGTGCTGCTGGTCGCGCTCGCCGATTTCCTGTTCTACGGCCAGCCCGCCGGCATCACGGTTCCGCTGTTCGCCATCCTGATTGCCGCCGCGATGGTTGCCGTGCATCCCGCCGCCTTCAGCGACGGCAAGGTGTGGCTCAAGTCGGCCGCCTTGCTTGTCGCGCTGTTGCCGCTGGCCGAGACTGTCAGTCCCTTGTCTGTCTGGATCGCTCTTGCCGCGCTGGTGGCGTTCGCGCTTTCGCTGCGCGGCCGGCTGCGACACCGCACGCCGCGCATTGCCGGCCAGATCGTGCTGTTCGGACTGGCGGCGCCGGTCCGGTTCCTCGGCGATTTTCTCCAATGGCGAAGAGCGGCGCGGCGGTTCGGCGGACATCGCATAAGGCTGGCGGCAATCGCGGTCTGGGTAATGCCGCTGACGCTGGGCGCGGTCTTCGTCGCCCTTTTCGGCGCCGCCAATCCGGTCATCGAAGACTGGCTGTCGCTGATCGATCTGATGAAGCTGCTCGAGCTTATCCAGCTGACGCGGATTGCCTTCTGGCTATTCGTGCTTGCCGGCGTCTGGGCCTTTCTGCGGCCACGCCTGCCGCGCTTTCACCGCCGCATCGCCAGGCTAAATCACCCTCCTGCCGATGCCCAGCCAGCGGCCGACAGGCACGCCGTCGAGGATATCGTCTTCGGCAAGGCCGCCATCCTGCGCGCGTTGATCGTCTTCAACATTCTGTTTGCGCTGCAGAGCGGGCTCGACGCCACCTATCTGTGGGGCGGGGTCGCGCTTCCCGATAGTTTGAGCTACGCCGCCTACGCGCATCGCGGCGCCTATCTCTTGATCGCCACCGCGCTGCTGGCCGCCGGTTTTGTCCTTGCGGCGCTGAGGCCCGGCAGCGAAACATCGGCCGACCCGCTCATCCGTCGGCTGGTCTATGCCTGGGTGGCGCAGAACATCATGCTGGTCGTCTCGTCGATCCTGCGGCTCGACCTCTATGTCGGCATCTATGCGCTGACCTACTGGCGCGTCGCCACTTTCGTCTGGATGGGACTGGTGGCGGCCGGCCTTGCGCTGATCATCGCCCGTATCGCGCTCGGAAAATCCAGTGAATGGCTGCTCTCCGCCAATCTTCTGACGTTATCCCTAACGCTGTATGTCTGCTCTTTCATCAACTTCGCAGCCATGATCGCCACCTACAATGTCGACCATTCCCTCGAAATGAGCGGCCAAGGCATCCCGCTCGACGTCTGGTATCTCCGCTCGCTCGGGCCGGACGCGTTTCCAGCGCTCGATCGCTTCTTCGATCCTCAGCGCGGGACGGCCAATGCCGGTGCCGTCGGCGAACTGGCAAGGTTGCGCGGTGTCGATGAAGGCTGGTATCGCGGCCTGCAGGAAAACTGGCGAAGCTGGAGCTTCCGCGACTGGCGCCTGCTTCGCTATCTCGACAACAGGCGGCCTATTGTTCCCAGCGCCGCGGAACCCGTGCCGGATCGCTAATCCATGCCGCATCACATCCTCGTCGCCGACGATGACCCGCATATCCGCGAAGTGATCTGCTTCGCGCTGGAAAAGGCCGGCATGAAAACGGCTGCCGTCTCCGATGGCGCCGCCGTCCTGCAGGCAATCGAACGAAGCACACCCGACCTTGTCGTGCTCGACATCGGCATGCCGGAGATGGACGGGCTGGAGGTCTGCCGGCGGCTGCGTCACACATCAGACGTGCCGGTGTTGTTCCTGTCCGCGCGCGACGAGGAGATCGACCGCATCCTCGGGCTCGAAATGGGTGGCGACGACTATGTCACCAAACCGTTCAGCCCGCGCGAACTCGTCGCCCGTGTCAACGTCATCCTGCGCCGCGCCCGTCCGGCGGCGCCGGAACCGGCCGACGACAGGCAGTTCGCGCAGGGAAAGCTCACCCTGGCGTCGGCCAGCCACGCGGCCGCCTTCGACGGCAAGCCGCTCGCCCTGACGGCGATCGAGTTCTCGATCCTGAAAGGGTTTCTGGCGCGGCCCACCCATGTGCTCGACCGCGACGCGGTGATGGCCAACGCCTATGCCGGCAAGATCCATGTCGCCGACCGCACCGTCGACAGCCATATCCGCAACATCCGGGCCAAGCTGGCGGCCGTGGGGTGCCCGGAGGTCATCGAGACCGTGCACGGCGTCGGCTTCCGGCTCGGCCGATGCGGCTGACGACATCAAGCAAGTCGATTGGCAGCAAGTGGATCGGCCGCAAATGGCGGCCGCGCCTCGCCACGGTCGTCGTCGCCATCCTGATCCTGGTGATGTCCCTGCCGCTGGTCGGCCTGTTCTTCTTCCGCCTCTATGAGAACCAGCTGATCCGCCAGACCGAGGCAGAACTGATCGCACAGGGCGCGGCCGTCGCCGCCATCTATGCGCAGGAGGTCCGCGACGCCGGCATTTCACCGGAAAAGCTTGGCGTGGCGATGCCGCCGGCCAATGGCTATGCGAGCCGAGGCGCCAATCTCGATTCGCCCTATCGGCCGATCGAGCCGCAGCTCGATCTCGCCTCGGACTACGTGCTTGCGACCCGGCCGGCGGGGATCCCCACCACGGTCGATCCCGCTTTCGCCACGATCGGCGCGCGGCTGGCGGGCATTCTCGACGCGACGCAGAAGACCACGCTGGCCGGCTTCCGGCTGCTCGATCCCCAGGGTGTGGTGATTGCCGGGCGCGACGAGATCGGGCAGTCGCTTGCCGGGGTCGAGGAGGTGCGCGCAGCACTTGCCGGGCGCTATGCCAGCGCGCTCCGGCTGCGCATCCCCAACCAGCCGGCGCCTCCGCTCTATTCGGTCAGCCGCGGGACCAAGGTGCGCGTCTTCGTCGCTTTGCCGGTGGCCGTGAGCGGCCAGGTCGCCGGCGTGGTCTATGTCTCGCGGACGCCCAACAACATCATAAAACATCTCTATGGCGAACGCGGCAAGGTGACGGCGGCGGCGATCGCCATTCTCGGCGGCACGCTGCTTATCGGCCTCGTCTTCCTGCGCACCGTCAGCCGGCCGATCTACGCGCTGATCGACCGCACCCAGCGCATCGCCGCCGGCGAGCGCGACGCGATCCGGCCTCTCGACCACCATGGCACGCGAGAAATGGCGGAGCTTTCCGCCGCCTTTCTCGATATGGCCGAAAAACTGCAGGCGCGCTCGGACGCCATCCAGACCTTCGCCACCCATGTCTCGCATGAACTCAAATCGCCGCTGACGGCGATCCAGGGCGCGGCCGAACTGCTGCGCGATTCAGGCAGCGCGATGGGCGATGACGAGCGGCGGCGCTTCTCCGACAATATCGTCACCGATGCAGGGCGGCTCAACCTTTTGGTCCGGCGGCTGCTCGACCTGGCGCGGGCCGAAAACCTCGCACCCAGCGGCGAAAGCACCTCGGTCGGCGCGGCGCTGGCCCTGCTTCCCGTCGACACCAGGTTGGCGGTTGAAGTCAAGGCCGGTGGCGACCTGGCCTTGCGCATCTCGGCCGAGAACGCGGCGATCGTGCTTACCAACCTCATCGACAATTCCGCCAGGCACGGCGCGACGCTGGTTTCGATCACCGCCGCAAGCGCCGGCGGCAAGGCGACCGTGCTGGTCAGCGACGACGGCGCCGGCATCTCGCCAAGCAACCAAGCGCGCATCTTCGAGCCGTTCTTCACCACGCGACGCGATACGGGCGGCACCGGCATGGGGCTTGGCATCGTGCTGGCCCTCCTGAAAGCGCATGATGGTACGATCCGGCTGGTTGACTCCGAGCGCGGCACGCGCTTCGAGATCACTTTGCCGGTCGCGTAGATTGCGGGCGGCGGATCGGAGAAAAAAGTGCGCTACGACATCGTCATCATCGGCGGGGCCATCGTCGGGTCCTCGATCGCCTACTATCTGCGCGAGGAAGGGTTTTCCGGCTCGATCGCGCTGATCGAGCGCGACCCGCAATTCGCCCATGCGGCGACGACGCTGTCCATGGCCTCGATCCGCCAGCAATTCTCCATTCCGCAAAACATCCGCCTGTCGCAGTTCACGCTAAAACTGTTCCGGCGGCTGAAGGAAGAATTCGGCACCGACGCCGATATCGGTTTTCGCGAGGGCGGCTACCTCATCCTTGCCGGCGAGGCCGGGCTGCCGATCCTGAAAGCCAACCACGAAGCGCAGGTCGCCGAGGGCGCCGACATCCTGCTCGAGGACGCCGACCAGCTGACGCGCCGCTTCCCCTGGCTGTCGGCCGAAGGCATCACCGCCGGCGCCTATGGCCGGACCGGCGAGGGCTGGTTCGACGCGCATGCCATGCTGATGCTGTTTCGCAAGGCGCTGCGGCAGAAGAAGATCGACTTCATCAGCGCGTCGGTCACCGGCGTCGAGCGGCAGGGTGACCGCGTCACCGGCGTCAGCCTCGACAATGGCGATCGGCTCGAGGCCGGCACCGTCATCAATGCCGCCGGGCCGAATGCTGGCAAGGTCGCCGCCCTTGCCCAGCTTTCGCTGCCGGTCGAGCCGCGCAAGCGCAACGTCTTCGTGTTCGACGCGCGGGACAAATTCACTGACATGCCATTATTGGTCGATCCCTCCGGCATCTATGTCAGGCCGGAAGGCTCGGTCTACCTCACCGGCGGCGCCGAGCCGGAAGAGGGCGACGGCCCGGCCGACCCCGGGGACTTCGACGTCGACTGGCCGCTGTTTGAAGAGGTGATCTGGCCGGTGCTGGCAACCCGCATCCCGGCCTTCGAGGCGATCAAGGCGACGCGCGCCTGGGCCGGGCACTACGATTACAACACGCTGGACCAGAACGCCGTGATCGGCCCGCACCCGCAAGTGACGAATTTCCTGTTCGCCAACGGTTTCTCCGGCCATGGCCTGCAACAGGCGCCGGCGGTCGGCAAGGCGCTGGCCGAACTGATCGTGCATGGCGGCTACCGGACGATCGACTGCTCGGCATTTGGCTACGCGCGCGTCGCCGAAGGGCGGGCCTTCCGGGAATTGAATGTGATTTGAGGTCAGGGGCTGCCTCGCGGGTTTGCCAGGCGCTCAGTTTCTTCGTCATTCCAGGGCGGAGCAGGAGCGAAGCGACGTCGCGGAGACCCTGGAATCCATGCCGTTACCGTTGTCGTAGTGTTCTAACGGCGCAGAACGAAGGGGGTGCCGATTGGCGCGTATTGTCGCGACAAGTCGACGTCGCGGCATGGATTCTAGGGTCTGCGCGACGTCGCTGCGCTCCTTGCTTCGCCCTAGAATGACGAAGTCTGGGCGTCAACCTTGAGCGCGTTGCCCAGCGCATTGCCTCCGGCCGTGTTGTCGAAGATTCCCCAGACCTCGGCACCCGAAGCGGCCGCCGCCTCGACTTGCCGGCTGAATCGGTCGAGGCTTTCAGCATCGTAGTCGGAATAGTAGGCGCGCGGCGCGCCGTGCCAGCGGAAATAGGCGATGCCGGGCCAGCCGCCCGGCATCGCCGCAGGTGGCACCGGAGCGGGATCGGCGGCAACGCGCGCGATCCGGCGATCGGCCAGAAGCGCTTCAGCCTCTGCTTCGAACCAGCTGGGATGGCGCGGCTCGCAGACCAGCCTAGTTTCGGTTCGGGTGCCCACCATGTCGAAGAAAGCGCTCGCGACATCGGGCTCGAAGGGCAGGCTCGGCGGCAGCTGCACCAGAAGCACGCTGAGCTTTGCGCCGAGACCTTCGACCTCCTGGAGAAAGCTTTGCAAAGGGTCGTTGCAGTCCACGAGACGGCGCTCATGCGTGATCGCCTTCGGCATCTTGACCGCGAAGCGGAAGTGCTGCGGCACGGCGTGTGCCCAGCGTTCGTAAGTCTCGCGACGGTGCGGCTTGTAGAAGGACGTGTCGATCTCGACGATCGGAAAGTGCCGGGCGTAGCGTTCGAGATGCGATCCGGGTTGCGGGAAATTATTCTTGTATCGTGTCGGAATGCCCCAGCCAGCCGTGCCTATGAAACATGCCTGTTTTCCCATGCATGGGATGTGGACCAGAACAGGCGTGGGTCAAGGCGTGCGGAGGGGCGTGACGTCGCTCCGCACGCCGATCAGGCCGCAGCCAGCCTTCCAGCCTCGACATGCGCCTGCAGCCAGGCCAGCACCCGGGCCCAGTCCTCGGCATGTTCAGCCGCCGCCTCTTGCCGCCCGCCAAAGCCGCCATGGCAGATGGTGACGCGCGTGCCGTCGGCGATAGGCTCCAGCAGCCAGGCGACCCTGGTTTGCCGCCGGCCAAGCGTGGGATGGTCCCAGCCATGGGCCCACGTCTGCACGATCCGGCGCGGTGTTTCGATTTCGAGGAATTCGCCGCCGGCCGGCAGGTCCCTACCGCCGGCCGTGCGCACGACAACAGTCCAGCGGCCGCCGACGCGAAGGTCGGCCGACCAGTCGACCATCCGGTAGGTATCGGCTGACCCCCACCATTGCTCGGCTTCCTTGCCGACCAGCGCCTTGAAGACGCGTTCGGGAGGCGCGCCGATCTCGGCCGATGCCATGATCGTCTCGCCATTGGTCATGCTCCGCACCCTGAGAGCGTGCATCATCGATGCCTCCACGTGAAATTTGTTCCGCTAGCGAAACGAGTTCAAGCTTTCGATGGCGGACGCTCGAATCCCTTGCCGGTCTCGAGCAGGCTCTTCAGGCTGGCCAGCACCAGCGGCCAGCCTTTGGCGACATTGCCGATCAGCCTGTGCGGGCCGTCCGCCTCATGGGTGACGGCAAGTTTCATCAGCTCGCCGTCGGGCTCGATGGTGAAGGTGCAGCGCGTGTAGCCGTCTTGCCTGATCTCGGGCATCCATTCATTGCGCCATTTGATGACCAGGCGTCGTGGCGAGTCGATCTCGAGAATCTCGCCACTGTCGGCGACACGGCCGTCCGGGAAGATCAGCTTCCAGCTGGAGCCCACTTTCCAATCGCTCTCCTGATAGGAGCAGAGGAAAAACTGCCGGTTGAACTCCGGGTCGGTCAACGCCTCCCAGAGTTTCTCCGGCGTGGTGCGGATATAGGTCACGTAAACGAAGCTGTTGCTCATCAGTCTTCCCTTTCGAGGCGTTTCTTCAGATCACTCAATGCATCAAGCCGGTGGCGCTCGAATTTGCCGATCCAGCGTTCGGCGATCTCATTGATCGGAACCGGGTTGAGGTAGTGCTCCTTCCCTCGGCCCCGGCGGATGGTGGTGACGAGGTTCGCCTCTTCCAGGATCGCCAGGTGCTTGGTCACCGCCTGGCGGGTCATGGCCATCTCCGCGCACAGCGCATTGAGCGTCTGTCCGTTCCCGGCATGCAGGCTGTCCAGCAATTGCCGGCGTGTCGGGTCGGCCAGGGCGCGAAAGACGGCATCCATGCTCATGGCTTTAATATGCAACCATTTGGTTGCATGTCAAGCGACAAGGTCGCTCACCGTTGACGATGGATGGATCACAGAGGAAAAGTCAGCGCTGGCGGGAGATCCAGAAGGCGTCGGGCATGCGCTTCATGCCGATGCGTTCATAGAATCCGACAGCGTCGGGCATGGAAATCAGGCTGATGGCGACCGACGGTCCGAGCTGCCGGGCCACCTCGTCCATCAGTCCCTTGCCGATGCCCAGGCCTTGCGCCTTGGCCGAGACGGCAAGATCGCTGATGTAGCAGACCCAGGAAAAGTCGGTCAGGCAGCGGGCAACGCCAATCAGCGGCCTGCCTCCCATGTCGAGACCGGCCATGTCGAGACCGGCCCTGTCGAGACGGGCCATGTCGAGACGGGCGGTCACGATCAGGCTGGCGCCCTCCAGCATCGCCTTCAGCCTTGCCTCGTCATCGACGGGCCGGACTTCGCCGAGACCGGATTCCACCAGCACGCGGCGGAATTCGGGAATGCCGAGCGCCAGTTCGCGCGCATAGAGAACGTGGGAGTTTTCCACCATTGGACCAGACTGCACCATCGGGCGGTGAATTCGAAGCTGTTTTGCACAGCGCCCTCGTGCCGGCGCGCACGAACAGTTGCCTTTTATTTGCCCGCGGCTTTGTGTAAACCGAGCCTCAGCAAATCCCCCCGCAACGAAAACACGGGCCAAAGCCATGGAAAAATTCACCAAGCTCACCGGCGTCGCCGCTCCCATGCCGATCGTCAATGTCGACACCGACATGATCATCCCGAAGGATTATCTCAAGACGATCAAGCGCACCGGGCTTGGCACCGGCCTCTTCGCCGAGATGCGCTACAAGGACGACGGTTCGGAAAATCCGGATTTCGTGCTCAACAAGCCCGCTTACCGCAAGGCGCAGATCCTGGTTGCCGGCGACAATTTCGGCTGCGGCTCGAGCAGGGAACACGCGCCATGGGCGCTGCTCGATTTCGGCATACGCTGCGTCATCTCGACCTCGTTCGCCGACATCTTCTACAACAACTGCTTCAAGAACGGCGTGCTGCCGATCACCGTCAGCCCCGAGGACCTGGAGAAGCTGATGGACGACGCATCGCGCGGCTCCAACGCCACCCTGTCGGTCAATCTCGAAGCCAAGGAAATCCGTGGCCCGGACGGCGGCGTGGTCACCTTCGACCTCGACGACTTCAAGCGGCACTGCCTGCTCAATGGGCTCGACGATATCGGCCTGACCATGGAAAAGGCAGGCGCCATCGCCTCGTTCGAGAAGAAGAACGCCGAACTGCGCCCCTGGGCCTGAGCGGCCGCCAGGACCGGCCCTTTCCGGGCCGGGTCGAGGGAGGGACAGTCATGAGACATCAGCTTCTTGCCGGCGTTTGCGGGCTGGCCTTGTTGCTGGCGCCCGCCGCGAGCGGGCTCGCGCAGACCCAGACGCCCGCCGCGCAACAGGCGCCGGCGGTGGAAAAGCCGGCCACCGATCAGGATGCGGGAGCCAACGCCGCCGACGCCGCCGATGACGACAAACAGGCGCCGGTGCCGTTCGAAGGCGGCCACCTCACCATCACGCAGCCGGAGCAGGACGGCGAGAAGGTGCTTGCTTATGACGGTAAGCAGCTGGCCAGCAATTACGATCTCTTCTTCGACAAGATTGTGGAGGTTGGCGGCATCAAGGTGGCCCTGTTCGATGTTGGCGATGGCGGCAATCAATGCGGCCCGGCGACGGTGATCGTCTGGAAGCCGGAAGGCGGCGCCATCCAGAGCACCAAGGTCGAGCAGGACGAGTGCGGAGCGCCGCCCGCGGGAGTGTCCGACAACGCCATCTATTTCGTGCCCTATCTCCTGCCGGGGGACCAGAAGCCGGCCCTGCAGTGGTCGCCGACGGATGGGCTGACGATTTCGGGCAATCTCACCTACATGCCCGAACCCGGCACCGACTGGAAAGACATCGATCCGGAAAAGTACCAGAACATCATCGACGCCTTCCACAATGAGGCTGTCTACAAGGAAGCCGAAAAGCTGCTCGGCAAGGACATGCCCGATATGGCGACCAGCCTGCTGGTCGGCGGCGGCACGGAAAAGACCGCGTCCGGCGCCTTCTTCGCCAGCGGCTGCGTGCCGCATGATTGCGGCGGCAATGACGGCTTCATGGCCGTCGACCCGGCCAAGCACCAGCTCTATTTCGCCCGCCGCGGCGACAATGGCCAACCGAACGCCTGGCCGGCGCTGGGGACATGGCCGGCCGATGTGAAGGAAGCGCTGGACAAGGCGCTGGGGTCGGCGAACTAGCGCTGTCGCCAAGCGCGACGGTCTTCCGTCGCCATTTCCCGACGGAGGCTACGATGCAGAATCAGCGACAAGTGACAGCAGCCGGGCTGCTTCTCGGTGGCGGCTTGCTGACACCGACCCTCGCCCGGGCGGCTGCTCGGCTCAACCACTGGCGGGACGGTTCGCGGCGACATTGAGCGCGGGCGATATCGACGCCTTCTCCGAACTGTTCGCCGACACCTATGTGAATCATCAACAGAGCGCCGCGGCACCGCCGCCGGCCAATGTCAGTCCGAAACAGGCGACGGTCGCTTTCTTCAAGGCGCGGCTGACGGCAATGCCGGATCTCAAAGTCGTCACGGAAGTCGTGGTCGCCGACAAGGACCATGTGGCCGCGAGCTTCGTCTACAGCGGCACACAAGGTGTCTATTTCGGTGTCGCACCGACCGGCCGGACGCTGCACTTCACCTCCTGCGACATTTTTTCGGGTGGAAGACGGTCGCATCATCGGCATTGGGCATGGGTGATATCGCAGGCGTCCTGGCGCAACTGCGAGCCTGATTCATCACCGGCTCACCGTTGTGAGCCCGCCATCGGACCAGTCGGACGACCTCCATGCAACTCCGACGGACAAGCTTATTTCGCTTCGAGGCTGAGCGCTTTCTTGCGGTCGGCCTCGGCGCGTTTGTGGTTTCCCTTGGCTTCCCATGCTTGGCTTCGCGCTTGATAAGCGGCAGCGAAATTCGGCTTCATCCTTATTGCTTGGTTCAGATCGGCAATGGCGCCATCATAGTTCGATTGGCGAACGCCGATCGCTCCTCGGCCGAAGTAACCGAAAACGTTATTGCGATCGAGGCTGAGCACAGTCTCGAAATCGGCAAGTGCTGCTGCGTCTTCTCGCCGGGCCATTCGGAACATGCCTCGACCGGCATAGCTCCTGGCGTTCGTTGGATCAAGACGGACGGCTTTGTCGTAATCCGCCACCGCTCCGTCATAATCCCCTTGATATTTGAGGTTGCGGCCGCGATCGCCATAGGTCTCGCCAATGTCGGGGTTGATCGCGATCGCAAGGCTGAAATCGGCAATGGCCTGAGCATAATCGCCCTTTATCTCCCAAAGGAAGGCGCGGGCCACATATGCGTCCCGGAATGCAGGGAACAGGAGGATTGCCTTGCCATACTGCGCGATGGCGCCGTCATAGTCATTTTCGTTATCCAGCACCCCTCCCTGCTCGAAAGCCACTCTGGCTGCAGGTGGAATAGTGTAGCCACGATCGGTCAAAGCCTTTAGATTCTTCGGCTCAGGCCCAACGGCACCCGATGCAGCAGCGTCTTTTGCCTTCGCGGCCAGAGCCGTAATGCGCTCGGTCACATAGCTGACATTGTAAGGATCGAATTTTATCGCCTGATCGAAATCGGCAATGGCGCCCTCATAGTCATTCATGTCGACTCGTGCCATGCCGCGCCCGAAGTAACTGGCTGCATTTTTCGGGTCGATCTTAATCGCCACTGAGTAGGCCGCGATCGCCCGCTCGGCGTCGCCCCTGGCGCTCCAAGCCGACGCGGAACAGACAAATGCGTCGCTCGCTTCCGGGTCAATCTTGGCGGCCTGGCTACAATCCGCCAAGGCTCCGTCGACATCGCCCGACATGGTCTTGGCGATGCCCCGGAAAATCCACGCCGACTCTAAGTTTGGGAGGAGATCGATCACCCGATCATAGTCGGCGATCGCTCGACTGTAGTTGCGTTTTGCGGCCCAGGCCTTGCCGCGACCGAAATAGGCGAACGGGCTATTGGGGTCGAGGGCGATCGCCTTCTCATATTGCCCGATGGCTTGCTCGTATTTTCCGGCACCCGAGAAAGTGTCGCCGTTCTGCACTGCGCTCAGGACGCCCGGG
This sequence comes from Mesorhizobium sp. B2-3-10, assembly GCF_006442275.1. Classification (NCBI taxonomy): domain Bacteria; kingdom Pseudomonadati; phylum Pseudomonadota; class Alphaproteobacteria; order Hyphomicrobiales; family Phyllobacteriaceae; genus Mesorhizobium; species Mesorhizobium sp. B2-3-10. Next base: position 556,627 of record NZ_VFVT01000001.1, on the reverse strand, counting down.
CGAGCCGCCTGAGCCAGCTCCGTTATCTTTGACGCGGGCAGCTTTTCGGTTGGCTTTGCTTTACCCTGGCTGAGTTGCCGGGCCAGGATTTCAACCCCGGCCGCGACGGAGGGTTTCGGCTGTTCCACCCTCGGTGGAGTCAACTGCATGCTTTCGCCGCTTGCAACCTGCTCGTCGCAAGCTCCTGCCCATTTCGGATCGAGTTCGACCGCGTGACGGCAATCCGCCGATGCTCCGGCCTTGTCCCCGTTCGTCGCCCTCGCTCGCCCTCGCGCCAGATAGGCTTCAGCATTGTCGGGATCGAGGCGGATCGCAGTGGCAAGATCGATGAGCGCGCTGTCGGCGCTATATTCCGCGAGACGCGCCTTGGCGCGCTCGATCAGGACTTTCGCAGCTGCCGGGTTCCTGGTCCCTCCCGCAGCCGACTCGGCTGGTTCGGCCGACGCATGGTCGTTGCAGGAACCCGTTCGCCTGGGGTCGAGATCAACGGCGCGCCGGCAGTCCTTGGCGGCGACGGCGTCGTTCCCTCGCGATGCCTCGGCGATCGAGCGGTTGTAGAAGGCGTCGGCATTGTAGGGGTCGCGTTCGATTGCAAAGTTGAACGAGTCTATCGCGTCATTGAGATTTCCACGCGCCTGTTGCTCCAGGCCCCGCTTGAGCGTCGAGGCCACGATCTCGGAATGATCCACCTTCTTGGGGTATGGCTGAAACGGCTCATACGTTGGAGGCTCGGCAGGCTTCGCCGCTTGCATCGCGGCTGGGTTGGAGGTGTCGGCGGTCTCGGGACCCTGATTGTCCTCCGTGTCTGGTGCCTGCAGTACGGGTTGCCCCTTCGCCCTGCGCTTGTCGAGCTGGACGCGAAGCCTTTCGTTGCGGTAGCCCACGTTGGCCGGATCGAGCGCGATTGCCTTATCCAGATCGGCGAGTGCCTTGTTGGGATCGCTCGTCTCCCAGACAAGCGCCCTCTCAAAATACGGTTTTGGATCGTCGGCACTGATGGAAATCGCTTTGTCGAGGTCGGCAAAAGCCTCCTTTGAATTGCCGATTCGAGCCATAGTCATCCCGCGCACGCGATAAGCCTCGGCGTTGGCCGGGTTGCGGCGGACGGCTTCATTCAGATCGGTGAGCGCGCGGGTATAATTCTTCTTTAAGCCCCAGCTCTTGGCGCGATTGAAGTAGAAAGCGGAACTTGTTGGATTGAGCCGGATAGCCTCGTCGAATGCAGCGATGGCGCGGGTATGGTCGCCCTTTTCCTGCCACCCCACTCCAATCGCATTTTGAGCAGAAGCGGGGTTTGAGCCGGGGCCGCCGTCGCGCGGGTCGCCGAGAGCTTTCACGATCAGGTGGCTGCAAGCGCGTCCTTTGCTCACGTCGACGCCAGCTATGTACTTGCAGTCGGCTTCAGCGCGCTTGCGCTCGCCCTTCGCGATCCACGAGCGGACGCGGTCTTGATAAGGCGCGACCGGGTCGGTACGGACGCTCTCCGCTTTGTCATAGTCGGCTTGGGACCGCGCCGCGTCGCCCTTGTCTTCCCATTGGACACCGCGCACGCCATAGGCGATCTCGTTGGCGGGGTCGATGTCGATCGCCTTGTCGCACTCGGCAATAGCGCGATCATGCTCGCCTCCTTTGCCGAGTGCCCTGGCGCGATAGGCGTAGAGGTTGGCGTCGTTCGGCGTGAGCGCGATCGCGCCCGTATAGTCCGCCACGGCTCGGTCGAAGTCCCCCTTGCTCTCCCAGGCAATGGCGCGGTTGGTAAAAGCGCGCACGTAAGTCGGATCGAGCGCTATCTTCATGTCAGCGATGACATGGTCGATATCATTCTTTTGCGTATAGGCAAGGCCACGCCAGAAATAGGCATTCACGCGCAGATCGGGTATCTCGCTGCTGTCCTCGGCGATGGGCGTGCAGGCGGCGATCTGCTGGTCGGCGCCAACCTTGCCGTCGCTGAAACAGGTGGCGTAATCCATGCCCGCGCCAAGCGCCGTAGAGCCAAGCCCGGCCTGGGCCGCCATCGCTGTCAAGACTACCACCGGCACGCGCGAAAACCGTACCACGAAGGCGCGAGCGAGCGCGACGGTGCGGCTTGACATAATGATTCCTCCCCCCGGAGTGACCGCGTCTGCTCTCGCGGATACATATATAGTTCTCTTTTTGTTCCTGAATGCAAGCAGAAATTGTGGCGGCGGTTGACTTTGCCGATTTCCCTTTGTGGCGTCCGGGCACAAGCTGGCCCGTCGGGGCCATAGATTCTGCACCGCCGATCCATCCGCATTGGCCCATGGCAGGATCGGGTTTTCGCTCCAAAGTAGCTGCAACAATGCGAGGCTCCCCCCATGCGCAAGCTCATCTCAACCGGCTCGCCGTTCGAAAAGACCGCCGGCTATTCACGCGCCGTGGTGCAGGGCGACTGGTGCTTCGTGTCCGGGACGACCGGCTACGATTACGCCACCATGACGATGCCGGACAGTGTCGAGGCGCAGACGCGCAATTGCCTGGCGACGATCGGCAAGGCGTTGCAGGACGGCGGCTTCGAGATATCCGACGTGGTGCGCGCGCACTACTACATCACCGACCAGGCCTTCGTGGATGTCGTCTTCCCGATCCTTGGCGAGACATTCGGCGACATCAGGCCGGCGGCGACGATGATCGTCTGCCAGCTCAACAAGCCGGAAATGAAGATCGAGATCGAGGTGACGGCGCTGCGGCGTACCGTGTGAGGAGACTTCCGCCATGAAGGTCCGGCGTATCGTGGCCAATATCGAAACGCCGGACGTGGCCGCGGCGAACCGTTTCTACCATGACGTGCTTGGCCTCGACATCCTGATGGATCAGGGCTGGATCGTAACCTACGGTTCCGAGGACATGATGGAGCTGCAGGTCAGCTTCATGACGCAAGGCGGGTCCGGTACGCCGGTGCCGGATCTGTCGATCGAGGTGGACGATGTCGATGCGGCATTCGAAGCCATGAAGGGCGCCGGCTTCGCCGTCGAATACGGACCCGCCGATGAACCCTGGGGCGTGCGGCGCTTCTATGTGCGCGATCCGCTGGGCCGACTGGTCAACATTCTCTCGCACCGGTGAGCGCATCTTCCGTGGCCACTAACTTGGACATGCCGGCGGGACAGCGGCGACAGGTCCTTCGTCCTCCCCTTGCGCTGCAACCGCTTGGCGTTTAGCAAGGCCGCGTCGCACAGCGCCGCGAGCCTCTTTGGCGCGCGAAGGACGCCGTGCAAACCGAAACGCATTCTTTCTAGGACGGCTCACCATGGCAACGAAGCATCTTTTCCTGCTCCCCGGCGACGGCATCGGCCCCGAGGCGATGGCCGAGGTCAAGAAGCTGATCTCGGCCATGAACGCAAAGCTCGGCAGTGGCTTCGTCACCGACGAGGGCCTGGTTGGCGGCTGCGCCTTCGATGCGCACGGTGCGGCGATTTCCGATGCCGACATGGAAAAGGCGATGGCTGCGGACGCGGTGCTGTTCGGCGCCGTCGGCGGACCGAAATGGGATGCCGTGCCTTACGAGGTGCGCCCCGAAGCCGGCCTGCTGCGCCTGCGCAAGGACATGGAGCTGTTCGCCAATCTCAGGCCCGCCATCTGCTATCCGGCGCTGGCCGCATCGTCCTCGCTGAAGCAGGAAGTCGTCGAAGGCCTCGACATCCTCATCGTGCGTGAGCTGACCGGCGGCGTCTATTTCGGCGAGCCCAAGCAGATCATCGATCTCGGCAACGGCCAGAAGCGCGGCATCGACACCCAGGTCTACGACACGTTCGAGATCGAGCGCATTTCGGGCGTCGCTTTCGAGCTCGCGCGGACCCGCAAGAACCATGTCACCTCGATGGAAAAGCGCAACGTCATGAAGTCGGGCGTGCTGTGGAACGAGGTCGTCACCCAGACCCACAAGGCACGCTATTCCGACGTCAAGCTCGACCACATGCTGGCCGATGCCGGCGGCATGCAGCTGGTGCGCTGGCCAAAGCAGTTCGACGTCATCGTCACCGACAATCTGTTCGGCGACATGCTGTCCGACATCGCCGCCATGCTGACCGGCTCGATCGGCATGCTGCCGTCGGCCTCGCTCGGCGCGCCTGACGCCAAGACCAAGAAGCGCAAGGCGCTGTACGAGCCGGTGCACGGTTCGGCACCCGACATTGCCGGCAAGGGCATCGCCAACCCGATCGCCATGATCGCCTCCTTCGCCATGTGCCTGCGCTATTCCTTCGGCATGGTCGACGAAGCCGACAAGCTTGAAGGCGCTATCGCCGCCGTGCTCGACCAGGGCCTGCGCACCAAGGATATTTTCTCACCCGGCATGACCGAGGTCGGCACGGTCGAAATGGGCGACGCGATCATCGCCAAGTTCCTGGGATAATCAGCGGATCTCGCCGGCAAGCTGCCGCAGCAGACCGACGAGCCGCGCCTCGTCCACCGGCTCGAAAAACGCTGAGTCGGCGGCCTCGACGGCGACGATCGCTTGCTGGGCGGCCGCCGCCCCGGCGGCGGTGACGCGGATCACCTTGGCCCGGGAGTCCCGGGAATCGGCTTCGCGTGCGATCAAACCCTTGGCCTCCAGCCGGGCGACGACGTCAGAGGTCATCTTCACCTCCGTGCCGGCCTGGGCGGCGAGCTGCACCTGGTTGGGCGGTTCGCCATTGCGGCCAAGCCACATCGCCGAGGCGAGCAGCACGAACTGGACATGCGTCAGGTCGAGCGGCGCCAGCGCCGCCGTCATGACGCGCTGCCAGCGCATGGTGGTTCGCCAGAGCAGTAAGCCGGGGCTCTCCGACGGCCCGCCCTTGAAGCGCGTGTCGAGTTCAGCCATGGTTCGCCAACGCCTCCGCCTGCTCGAACAACTTGGCCATCGACACGTCGAAATCGCCACTGATCTGGGGCCCGAGTTCCGGGCCGACCTCGGCGGCCGAAGGACCTGAGATATCGAGCCGGTGCGTCACCTGCGTGCCGCCTTCGACAGGCACCAGAGTGTGCCGGAACAGCAGCTTGGTGTCGCCGAACGAAGTTTCATCGGCATAGGTCACGTTTTCGACGAGATCGACGATGGTCGATTCGAACGTGTCCTGACCGACCGGCGTCACCGAAACGCGGGTGCCCTTGGCGAATGGCCCATGCAGCACGAAGGTATCGGAGCCTTCATAAGTCAGGCGGCCTTCATGCAAGGCCTTGAGCGCGTTCCAGATGGCTTGCGCAGGAAGGGCGGAAGTCGCGGTGTATTCATTGGTCCACATCGTCTTGCTCCATTCACCTATTTAATCTGCACACAGACTATCTGTGCGCGGATTAAATAGCAAGCGGAATCTTCGTCTGTGACGAAGATCGGCTGAACCGTCGTTTTTGGAGTGACCTTTCTCGGGAACTGACCGCTAAACCCTGACTCCAGCAGGCACTGGTCCCCACTGGTTTTCACGCGCCTGGGTCGGGATCAGCGCGAAGACCAGGATGATCAGGCTGCCGATGCTGGGGATCAGGATCACCAGATAGAGCCAGCCCGACAGGCCGATATCGTGCAGCCGGCGCACGGTCATGCCGAGGCCGGGCAGGAGCGTCGCCAAGAGGAAGGTGCCGCAGAGGCCGACCGTCACCGCCGCCGAGACATCTGTGTCGAAATTGCCCATTTCGATATCGGTGAAGATGCCGATGCCGCCGACGATCAGCAGGCAGACCACCCAAAACAGGCAATAGCCCCAATATTCCTTGCGGCGGGCGCGGCCGGCGAAGTTGAAGTAGTTCTGCGTCAGTCCACGCCAGAAATAGCCCCAGAGATCACTGGGTTCGGCGGTTGCGCTCTCGCTGGATCGGCCGAAATGCTGCGCCTGCGGTGCGCGGGCTGTGGATGCGGTGCCGGCTTGGGCCGGTGCCGCATCTATGCCTGCGCCAACCGTCGAGTTCACGGCCGGGCCTGCGGTGGTTTGGCCAGCGATCGAAAAGACGTCGCGCGCCTGGCCGCCGCCCGGCTGGAACTCGACCGCCGTCCCGTTGGGCATGGCGGTTTGCCGGCGCAGGTTCTCGCGGGTGAAAGTGTAGCTGCTGCCGTCGGCTCCGGTGATGAAGCCGAAGCCCTGGTCCTCGTCATAGTGAAGCACTTCACCGCGCATCCGCCCGCCCCTTGTAGCCCGTTCCCTGCCAAGATGTGGCACAGGCCCAAGCCCATGGGCAAGCCGCCCATAGCTATGACAGCCAAGCGTTCCGATGCCTGCCGCGCGTCCCTGGCCGGGCACATCGCCAGACAGCACCGGCCGACACTGGCGTCGGCAAGCTGGGCGGCGATCATCCGGGCCGGCCTGAAGCAGAGCGCGGCCAGTCTGGATTCCTACGAAGGCCGCTTCTTCGTCTTCTTGTTTTTTGGCGGACCGGCGTTGTCGAATTTCGGCTTGCCCGGCTTCTTCGCCCACGGCTTTGCCTCATGCGTGGTGGCCGGACGATGGTCGACTGAAGCCGGTGCACGCTTCTCGAATTTGCGCTTCGGCGCGTTCGGGTCGAACGGCGCCTTGCCGCGATGCGGCTTCTTGTCCGGGCTCGGCGGCTGATAGCCGGCCCGCGACAGGTCCGGCGTGCCGTCCAGCCGCTTGACCACGATGTTGCCCTGCAATTTGCGGTCGGGACCGATCGCGGCGAGAAAGCGCTCCGCCCAGTCGGCGGCGATCTGCACGAACGTCTCTTCCGGCTGCATCTTGATGGCGCCGATCTCGCGCTTGGAAATGCTGCCGGCACGACACAGCATCGGGATCAGCCAGCGCGGCTCGGCATTCTGCCGGCGCCCCACCGACAGCGAGAACCAGACGCTGGCGCCGAAATCGTCGCGGCGGCTCGGTGCCTCGTCGCGAGGGCTGAATTTTTCGCCCGCCGCTCTTTCACGCGATGGCGTGAAAGGCGCGACGTCCATGAGATCCTCGGGCGCCGAGCGGCTGGCGCGGCATTGGCGCACGAAAGCGGCCGCCACCTGTTCGGCGCCATGCCGGCTAAGAAGCGCATCGATGAACTCGCGCTCGTCATCCTTGACCGGTTCGTCGAAAGCCGGGTCGGCAAGAATGCGCTCGTCGTCGCGCCGCATCACGTCGTCGGCCGAGGGCGGGCTCGCCCAGGTCGCCGTCAGCTTGGCGCTTTGCAGCAGCCGCTCGGTGCGCCTGCGGGCGCTGTTAGGCACGATCAGCGCGCTGACGCCCTTGCGCCCGGCACGTCCCGTGCGGCCGCTTCGGTGCAGCAGCGTTTCGGGATTGGTCGGCAGGTCGGCGTGGATCACCAGCTCGAGATTGGGCAGGTCGATGCCGCGCGCCGCGACGTCGGTGGCGATGCAGACTTTCGCGCGGCCGTCGCGCATCGCCTGCAGCGCGTGGCTGCGTTCGTTCTGGCTGAGTTCACCCGAGAGCGCCACGACGGAAAAATTGCGGTTGTTGAAGCGTGCGGTCAGATGGTTGACGGCGGCGCGCGTGTTGCAGAACACCAGCGCGTTCTTGGCCTCATAGAAGCGCAGCACGTTGATGATGGCGTTCTCGCGGTCGGCCTGGGCTACATTCAGCGCCCGATACTCGATGTCGAGATGCTGCTTTTCCTCGCCGGCGGCCGAGATGCGCACGGCATCGCGCTGATAGCCCTGTGCGAGCGTGGCGATGGAGCGCGGCACGGTGGCCGAGAACATCAGCGTCCGGCGCTCGGCCGGTGCGGCATCGAGGATGAATTCGAGGTCCTCGCGAAAGCCGAGGTCGAGCATCTCGTCGGCCTCGTCGAGAACCACGGCCTTCAGCGTCGACATGTCGAGCGAATGCCGCGTGATGTGGTCGCGCAGCCGGCCGGGCGTGCCGACGACGATGTGGGCGCCGCGCTCCAGCGCGCGCCGTTCGGTGCGCATGTCCATGCCGCCGACGCAGGACGCCACCGTGGCGCCGGTTGGCTCATAGAGCCATTCGAGCTCGCGCGTCACCTGCAGCGCCAGTTCGCGTGTCGGCGCCACCGCCAATGCCAGCGGCGCCGCTGCCGGGCCGAAACGTTCCGCGCCGTCGAGCAGCGTCGGCGCCATGGCAAGGCCGAAGGCGACGGTCTTGCCCGAGCCGGTCTGCGCCGACACCAGCGCGTCGGCCTGGCCGAGCTCCAGCACCGCCTTCTGCACCGGTGTCAGGTCGGAATAACCGCGTTTTTCCAGCGCTTGTGCCAGCGCGGGAACAATACCATCGAAATTGGACATCTCGTTCTTTCGGAATTCAGGGTTCTGCGCTCATCATGGAGCACATGCCGGGGGCTGGCGGCGCCAGCCAAACAATCTTGGCCGTTCGTACTTCCTGCCGCCCTTCTTGTACAGGGTGCCATGAAGGCTATGCGGCGTGCCGCCAATTGACTCCTGCCGCAAACCGCGTAAAAGCCCGCTTCGAACGGGATCGTTTTTCGATGCGCGGCCTTTTGATGGCTCTTCTTGCATTCGATGCCCCCAGCCTCAATGCGAATCATTGGGCCGGGCGCGTCGCTGCGTCGCCTCGTTCCGGCAAAACCCTATTCTTGGCCAGGAAAACCACCAAAAGCACCACCAAAACGGTGTGATTCCCTTGGCCTAACCACCCTCTCCCGGGTCCGGCCCGGGGGACGGAACCCGCACTTGGCCGGCGGGTTTTCTCCAAAAACCAAGCGGAGAGGGACAGGAGATTTTTATGAGTTTCAAGGTTGCGATAGTCGGCGCCACGGGCAATGTGGGCCGGGAAATGCTCAACATCCTGGAAGAGCGCGGCTTTCCAGTGAGCGAAGTCGTGGCGCTCGCCTCGCGGCGCAGCATGGGCACGGAAGTGTCGTTCGGCGACCGCACGCTGAAGGTCAGGCCGCTCGACCAGTATGATTTTTCCGACACTGACATCTGCATCATGTCGGCCGGCGGCAATGTCTCCAAGGAATGGTCGCCGAAGATCGGCAAGCAGGGCTGCGTCGTCATCGATAATTCGTCGGCCTTCCGTTACGACCAGGACGTGCCGCTGATCGTGCCCGAGGTTAACCCGGACGCGATCTCGCTGTTCACACGCAAGAACATCATCGCCAACCCGAATTGCTCGACGGCGCAGCTCGTCGTGGCGCTGAAGCCGCTGCATGATTTCGCCACCATCAAGCGCGTCGTCGTCGCCACCTACCAGTCGGTGTCCGGCGCCGGCAAGGAAGGCATGGACGAGCTGTTCACGCAGACGCGTGCGGTGTTCGTCGCCGACAGCGTCGACGTCAAGAAGTTCACCAAGCGCATCGCCTTCAATGTCATCCCGCATATCGATGTCTTCCTCGATGACGGTTTTACCAAGGAAGAATGGAAGATGGTCGCCGAGACCAAGAAGATGCTCGACCCCAAGATCAAGCTGACGGCGACCTGCGTGCGCGTGCCGGTGTTCATCGGCCATTCGGAAGCGGTCAACATCGAGTTCGAGAAGCCGATCACCGCCGATGAGGCGCGCGACATCCTGCGTGATGCGCCGGGCTGCCAGGTCTTGGACAAGCGCGAGGATGGCGGCTACATCACGCCGCTGGAATCGGCCGGCGAGGACGCCACCTTCATCTCGCGCATCCGCGAGGATTCGACCATCGACAACGGCCTGTCGATGTGGATCGTCTCCGACAATCTGCGCAAGGGCGCGGCGCTGAACGCCGTGCAGATCGCCGAGCTCCTGGTAGAGCGCGGCCTGATCCAGCCGAAGAAGAAGGCGGCATAATCTTCGCTCACGGGCCGTATCGCCGCTGCCGCGGCTGGCCCTCCGCGAGGGCGCCGGACGACCGGCGGCCCGCCGTCGCGGGCTCGGCCTCCGGCCGTTAGCCCTCTTCTCCCCGTCACTATACGGGGAGAAGGTCCCGGCAGGGGGATGAGGGGCGGCGCTGGCCTGTCCATTTTCCTCGACCGACCGGCGGCAGTCACAGGCTTGTAGTTATGACCGATAACATCAAAGTCGCTCCGCGCCCGGCCATCGGTTCCGACGCCGCTTCCATCGCCAAGGTCATGCGTGCGGCGCTTGCCTCGTTCGACTGGATGCCGGTCTTGCACACGCCGGAGCAGGACTTGTCTTTCATCCGAGATATCGTGTTGCCCAACCAGCAGGTGACGATCGCCGAGGCCGACAATGACATTATTGGCTTCATTTCGGTCAAAGGCGAATGGATCGAGCAGCTTTATCTTGATCCGGCCTGGACGGGCCAAGGAATTGGTAGCCGGCTAGTGGAAGAGGCTGCCGCCATCTTGCCGGTGGTCAAGTTATATTGCTTTCAGGCCAACAGCGGTGCCCGCCGCTTCTATGAACGCCACGGATTTCGCGCCGAAGCGTTCGGCGACGGTTCGACCAATGAGGAAGGATTGCCGGACATTCTTTACGTCCGAAGGCGCTGATTTCAGCCAGCGCTGTCCTTGGCGAGCTGATGCAGCACCGCCATCGCCTCCTCCGCCCGCCCAGCCGGCACGAACAGATGGTCGTGGTAAAAACCCGAGACCGGATTGACGCCCATGCCGGCGGCGGCGAGGCGCGCGGTGATGGCGGCGAGGAAGCCGACGGCTTCCAGCGATGAGTGGACGTTCAGCGTGATCATCCGGCAGCGGAACGAGGCGGTCAGCTCAGTGCTCCGGGCGGCTTCCTCCGTCACGATCAGCGTCGTGCCTTCGCGCTCCCGAAACGCCATGACCGGTTCGAGGCCTTCGGGCTGTGGAACGCCAGGCGCCAGCGTGGCGAAGACATAGATGCCATCGCGCAGTTCCGGCGTCATCGACGCCAACAGAGTGCTCAGATCGGTCTCGCCCGTCACTTTTTCTCGCCTGCATCGGGACGGCAGCAGCTTCTCAATATCCGCAAACAGCACACACCGGTAGTCGACACACGGACGACATGGCAATGTCGTCGGCGGCCGGGCTTGCATGACGGCCGCATCGCACAATACAGGAGCTGAGGGCCGACGCCGGTCCGTGAAAGGCTCCCGAATGATCGTTCGTCCGCGCCCCACCTTCCTGCAGCTGTTCTTCATCATGCGCGGTTCGGTGGTGCCACGCATCCTGCCGCAGATTTTCGGCTTCGCGATCTATTCGGTGGTCATCCTCGTCGTGGCGCGCCGGTTCCAGCTCGATCTCGGCGTCTTCAACATCACGCCTTTCGGACTGGTGGGCGTGACCTTGTCGATCTATCTGTCGTTTCGCAACAACGCCGCCTATGATCGCTGGTGGGAGGCGCGCAAACTGTGGGGCGCGCTGGTCTTCGAAATCCGCAATCTGGCCCGCGCCACGACAAGCCTCATTCCCGATCGGGCCGAGCAGCGCGCCCTGCTGATGGAAGCGCTGGCCTTCTGTCATTTTCTGCGCGGCCAGTTGCGCAAGATCGACAGCGTCAAGGAGGTCCATGCCTTCATCGAGGCTGAAGCCGGGACGGCCGCTAGTTTCGCCAATCCGGCGGACGAGATGGTCAGGCGCATGGGCCGCTGTGCCAATGCGCAGCGCCGGGCTGGCGACCTCGACACGATCGGTTTCCGCATTCTGGATGAGAGGCTGGCGTCAATCACCGCCATCCAGGCCGGCTGCGAGCGGATCGCCGGCACGCCCTTGCCCTTCGCCTACACGCTGCTGGTGCACCGCACGGCCTACATCGTGTGCCTGCTGCTGCCGATTGGCCTGATCTCGACCACCGGTTGGGCAACGCCATTGTTCACGGCGCTGATCGCCTACACCTTCTTCGGCCTCGACGCGCTTTCGGAAGAGCTTGAGGATCCGTTTGGCACCGAAGCCAACGACCTCGCGCTCGACGGCCTGTGCCGGGTCTGCGAAATCTCGGTGTTCGAGGCCTTGGGCGAGACGCCACCAAAGATGCTGTCGGCCGAAAAGTTCTATCTTTCGTAACGCCGCACCGTCAAAAATCCGAACATTTGTCGGATCGACGCCTCATGGAACGTCCTTGGGTCGACCCCACCGAAAAAGGGGCTGACCATCAGGAGGACACCCAATGAGCATTTCTCAAACCGCGCCCGTCTCGGCTGGCGCCCTGTGGACCGGCCGGGCGCTCAGCGGCCTCATCGTCCTGTTCATGATCTTCGACGGCGCCATCAAGCTGCCGCCGCTCGACGTGGTCACCCAGACGATGGTGCCGCTTGGGTGGCCAGCCGATCCCAACGTCGCGCGCATGCTGGGCGTCATCGGCCTGGTCTCGACCGCGCTCTACGCGCTGCCGCGCACCTCCGTGCTCGGCGCCCTCCTGCTCACCGCCTATATGGGCGGCGCCATCGCCACCAATGCGCGCATCGGCAATCCGCTGTTCTCGCACATGCTGTTCGGCGTCTATCTCGGCATCATCCTATGGGGCGGCCTCTATCTGCGCGACCCCAGGGTTCGTGCGCTGATCCCGTTCAGCCGATAGCTGTTCCGAGCCAAGAACAGCGTCCACTTCGCCTGCACGCCATCGGGTGGCAATACCGCCGATGCGGTCTGTTTGGGCGAGCAGCGTCGCGATCTTCGTTCTCCTCGGGATCAAATTAGCCGTCTGAGAGTTAAGCACTTGGCGGCGAGACGGCGATCCGCGTGTGAGAGGAACGACAAATGAAGAAAATACTGACCATTCTGGTGCTGACGACGGCACTGGGTGCATGTTCGCAAACGGAAAAAGGGGCTGCCGTGGGCGGCCTGGGCGGTGCTGCGGTTGGCGCGGCCGTGGCCGGAGATCCGGTGCAGGGCGCTGTTGTCGGCGGTGCGGTCGGCGCCGTGGCCGGCGCGCTGATCGGCCATGCCAGCGAAAGCGGCCAATGCCGGTACCGCGATCGCCATGGTCGGGTCTATGTCGATCGCTGCCCAAGCGGTTATTGATCGGCCGTAGTCCAAACATGAAGAGCAAAACGGCGGGCACAGGCCCGCCGTTTTGTTCCCGCAAGGAATAGGACGCGATTACTCGGCGGTAGCGGCTTCCGCTTCGGCCGGTGCGGCAGCGGCCGAAGCGGCGGCAGCGGCGTCTTCCTGGGCCTTCTTCAGCAGGGCGGCGCGTTCCTGCGCCTTCTTGCCGGGCTCGGCCTTCTTCGGGTTGGAGCGGGCTTCGCGCTTGGCAAGGCCGGCCTCATCGAGGAAGCGCAGCACGCGGTCGGTCGGCTGGGCGCCGTGCGACAGCCAATGCTTGACGCGGTCGGCGTCGACCTTGATGCGCTCGCCGTCCTTCGGCAGCAGCGGGTTCCACGAGCCGAGCGACTCGATGAACCGGCCGTCGCGGGGCGAACGGGCATCGGCGACGACGACGTGGTAGTAAGGACGCTTCTTCGAGCCCGCACGGGCCAGTCTGATCTTCAGTGCCATTTCTTTTCTCCTAAAAGCTCTGATTTCGTTTGATAAGTCAGGGTTTCTTCAACCCGTTTTCGTCACGCCGTTGGCAGCGGCGATCTGTTCGTGGTGCCGGATCACTTCGCGGACGACGAAGTTGAGGAATTTCTCCGCGAAATCCGGGTCGAGATGCGCGTCATGCGCCAGCTGGCGCAGGCGGGCGATCTGCTGCTGCTCGCGCGCCGGGTCGGCCGGCGGCAGGCCATGCTCGGCCTTGAGCACGCCAACCGCCTTGGTGCAGCGGAAGCGCTCGGCCAGCATGTGAATGAGGGCCGCGTCGATGTTGTCGATCGAGGCGCGGTAGCCGGCCAGGATGGTGCGGGCGTCGGCCATGTCCTTTTCTTCGTTCATAGCGTCCTCACTTTTTCTTGCCGAGACCGGGCAGGCCGCCACCGCCGCCAAGGCCGGGAAGCTTCATGCCGCCGGGCAGGCCGGGCAAGCCGCCGCCGGGAAGACCGCCGGGCAGGCCCTTCATGCCGCCGAGGCCGGCGGCCTGCGCCTGCTTCTGCAAGGCTTCGAGCTGCTTGGGGTCCATCTTCGATAGATCGGGCATGCCGCCCATGCCGCCGGGCATCATGCCGCCCCCCAAACCACCAAGGCCCATCTTGGAGGCAAGGCCACCCATCATGCCGCGCATCAGGCCGCCGCCTTTGCCCTTGCCGCCCATCGCCTTCATCATGTCGGCCATGCCGCGATGCATCTTCAGGAGCTTGTTGATCTCGGCGGCATCGGTGCCGGAGCCGGCGGCGATGCGCTTCTTGCGCGAGTGCTTGAGAATGTCGGGATTGGCGCGCTCGGCCTTGGTCATCGAGGAGATGATCGCGAGCTGGCGGCCGAACATCTTGTCGTCGAGGCCGGCGGCGGCCATCTGGTCCTTCATCTTGCCCATGCCGGGCATCATGCCCATGATGCCGCCCATGCCGCCCATCTTCGACATCTGCTGAAGCTGCTGGGCGAGGTCGTTCAGGTCGAACTTGCCCGACTGCATCTTCTTGGCCATCGCCGCCGCCTGCTCGGCATCGATGTTCTCGGCGGCTTTTTCGACGAGCGAGACGATGTCGCCCATGCCCAGGATGCGGTCGGCGATCCGCTTGGGGTGGAATTCCTCCAGCCCATCCATCTTTTCGCCGGTGCCGATCAGCTTGATCGGCTTGCCGGTGACGGCGCGCATCGACAGCGCGGCACCGCCACGGCCGTCGCCGTCCATGCGGGTCAGCACCAGGCCGGTGATACCGACGCGCTCGTCGAAGCTCTTCGCCAGGTTGACGGCGTCCTGGCCGGTCAGCGAATCGGCGACCAGCAGGATCTCGTGCGGGCTCGACACCTTCTTGATGTCGGCCATCTCGACCATCAGCGGCTCGTCGATATGGGTGCGGCCGGCGGTGTCGAGGATGACGACGTCATGGCCGCCGAGCTTGGCCGCCTGCACGGCGCGCTTGGCGATATCGACCGGGTTCTGGCCTGCGATAACAGGCAGCGTCGCCACCTTGACCTGCTCGCCGAGCTGGCGCAGCTGCTCCTGCGCGGCCGGACGCCGCGTGTCGAGCGAGGCCATCAGGACCTTCTTGTTCTGCCGCTCGGTCAGCCGCTTGGCGATCTTGGCCGACGTGGTGGTCTTGCCGGAGCCCTGCAGGCCGACCATCATGATGACGACCGGGGCCGGCGCGTTGAGGTCGATGGCGACACCCTCGGCGCCGAGCATGTCGACCAGCTCGTCATGGACGATCTTGACGACCATCTGTCCCGGCTTGATCGACTTCAGCACCGCGGCGCCGACGGCCTTCTCGCGCACCTTGTCGGTGAAGGACCGCACCACTTCCAACGCCACGTCGGCCTCGAGCAGCGCACGGCGCACCTCGCGCAGCGCTGCCGAGACATCCGCCTCCGACAGCGCGCCGCGGCCGGTCAGGCCGTTCAGGATGGAGCCAAGACGCTCCTGCAGCGATTCAAACATTCGTTTTCCTATTCCCTGGCACCCGGATGATGCCCGAGAGGTAATGCGTTCGCGCCCAGTCTCCAAGCAAAAGCCAGTCCAAGCAAAAGCCCAAAACCAAAAAGCACCCGGGGGCGCACAGCGCTGCCGGGTGTTGGCCTCCAGGATCTGTTTACAGCACTCGGCCTCAAAGAGGTTTCGGCATCCTGGTCGGCTTGCTCGGAGGGATACTCGTCGCGGAATTGGTGGGCTGTAGACAGGAATTTGGCGCGAGAGTCAAGGCAAGGCCGGTGTTGCGATGCTTTCCGGGCAGCGATCAGGCAGCACCCACAGCATTTGGAACCTCGGCCGTGACCTTCAGCGGCGAGCGCGGATGCAGCAGCAAGACAATCGTCAGCAGGCTGCAGGCAATGCCGATGAGCGCAATGAGGATGGCATCCGATATCATCCAGCCCGGCCCTTCGAGCGGCTTTGCGGTGAACAAGGCGAAGGAATTGTAGCTCTCCTGATGCGAGATCAGCAGGAAGCCGGTGAGGTTGTTGCCAAGATGAGCTCCAAGGGCGGCCCCGAGATTGCCGGTGGCGTAGACCACGAGCGTCAGAAGCAGCGCGAAGGCAGCGATCGAGACCAGCACGCTGGCGTTGATGGCGGCCGACGAACCGCCGCTCCAGTGCAGCGAGGTGAACAGCAGGCCGGGCAGCAGCGCCCAGACGCACGGGCTTCTGAACCGATTGGCCAGGCCACGCAGCAGATAGCCGCGAAACAGCACCTCCTCCGACGAAGTCTGCAGCAAGGTGAGCGCGGCGATCGGGATCGCGAACAGCAGCCATGACGACAGACTGATCGTGCCGCGCGCGATGCCGGGCTCCAGCAGATAGAGCAGGATTTCGGACAAGGCCGAGGTGATCAGCACCGCGATCAGCCCCTTGAGGAAGTCCGGTCGCGCTACGCGGCGGCCGGCGCCAAGCAGCGCCGACAGCGGCTCGCCATGCACCCAGCGCATGGCGATCCACAGGCCGATCCAGATCCCGGCGAAAGAGGCGAGCGCGCAGAGGATGCCGGCGGGCGAGGCGAGAAAACCTTCCATGCCGTATGGCGAAGTCGCCGCCCCCTGCCAGGCGAAGTAAACATGGGTGCCACCGAACAGCACGGCCGCGGTGGTGGCGCCCCAGAACAGGACGACGATCAGCGTTCCCAGCAGCAGGCGCGGCAAAGTCGTCCTGGCGTTCGGCGTGTTGCGATAGCGCTCGAAGGCAGTGTCGTCGATCGTCACGCTTGTCCTCGATCCCAATCCATCGCTGCTTGATCCAGCTGATGGCTTCGGGAACCGGAATCGATATCAGCAGGAATACGCGCACTCCGATTGCCCCGGAACGCAGGCGCGGGCCAGCCTGCCGCGGTCGCCAATCCAGGTTTCGCCGGCGGCCGCTTCGGCGACCGCCGGCATCGCGTCAACGCACGACGTACATGATGCGCCGTGTCTGCGGATCGATCAGCGCCCGCTGGCCGTTTACATAGACATAGCGGTAGTTGTAGTCAGGAATTTCGCGCAGCTCGACCGTATCGGGCAGGGTCGCGCCGGTGACCACCTCGCCGTCGAGATAGACGGGGTCGAGGCGATGGGTGTCGACATAGGTCCGTACCGCGGCCGGCGGCGCTGGAAAGTCGCCAACCACCGGATCGCTGGAAATGATCGCACCGGTATAGTCGGTCGAATAGTTGCCGATGTCGTCCGGCGGCGAGACCACGGCAACGGCGGAGCGACGCTGCGTCAGCACCACGCGGCTGCCGCCGAAATCGGCGGTGACGTAGTCGGAATAGACCCAGCCCTGGCCGCCAGCTTCGGCGATGGTGCACCATTTGCTGTTTTCGATGCAGCCGTTGAGCGTTGCCGACTGGCCTGCGGCGAGAACGCCAATGACAGGATATTGCGGGCCGGGACCGGCACGCACGTTGAGATCGGTGACTGCCGAGACAGCGGTATCGGCCAATGCCGCGCCCGACATTGCGGTCAGCATCCCGGCTATTGCGGGAAACAATAAGGATTTCATGGGTTCTCTCCGTTTCACAGTCCCTCGGCGGTGACAACGGGACAGCAGCGCATGCGTTCCGGCTAAAATGCGCGAGCCAACTCACGATTTGTTCCGGCCTCCATCGGCAAGCCGGTCAGAAGATCGTGTACGAACGCCAGTTTCCGCGCGGTCGCGTCCGAAATGACGAAGGGGTAGAGGTCGGGTAGGCCCATGCAGCGGTTGATCGAATTGGAGGCTTCCGACAGCACCAGCCAGCGGGCAAGGATCTTGTCGAAGGGCTCGGGCGTGTTGGCGGGCTCCGAGGGTGCTGCCTGCGGCTCGCCCCCGGTATCGCCCCGCGGCAGTTCGTTCGTCTCCACCGTCTCCAGCCGGCCGAGCGGGAAGTTCAGCGCATGGACCATCTCCAGCGTGTCGGTAATGTGCAGGTGGTGGGCCCAGGTCTCGGCCCAGTCCTCCCACGGATGCGAGGTGGCGTAGGCCGAGATGTGGTCTTGCTGCCAATCGGGCGCCGCGCCATTGGCGTAGTAGGCCTTCAGCGCCTGTTCGTAGTCGGCACGCTCGTCGCCGAACAAGGCGCGGAACGCTTCCAGCCTTTGCGGATCGTCGCGGATCAGGCGGTCCCAGTAATAGTGGCCGAGCTCGTGGCGGAAATGGCCGAGCAGCGTGCGGTAATTCTCACCCATCTGGACGCGACGTTTTTCGCGCTCGGCTGAATCGGCTTCGGCGACGTTCAGCGTGATCAGGCCGTTGTCGTGACCAGTGAGAATCCGTTCGCCGCCCGGGCCGCCGCCGATCGGATCGGCGAGGAAGTCGAAGGCCAGCCCGATCTCGTCCGTCGGGCTCTGCTTGGGCGCCACCGGCAGGCCGAAGGCGAGCAGCGAATAGATGGCGCGCTTCTTCGCCGCCTCGACGCGAATCCAGCGGCGGCGATTGCCGTCGACCGAGAGATCCGGGATCAGCTGGTTCAGCACGCAGGCACGGCAGAAGACCTGTCCCGGCTCGGCCATCCAGTTGCAGGCGCATTCGTCGGCATTGGTGCACTGGATCGCGCCGTCGACGCCGGACAAGACAAAGCGCGCGCCCTCGGGATCATAGAGCACGAGACTGCTGCAGTTCAGGCACTGGGCATTCTCGAAATAAAGACGGTGGCCGCAATGCGGGCAGTCGAAAAGTTTCATCTCGGTCTCAATTCGTCAGAAGGGATGCATGATTCATCTGAAAGGGATGCATGATTCATAGGAAGGGATCATGGCGGCCCGTGCCCAAACGCGAACCACCGGCCGGTGTTCCGCGGTCCATCGCGACTATTTTGCTTCGCCGGTCCAGGCGCGCCTGCCCCGGTCCATGGGCGGCATCAGCGTCTTTCATGCCTGACACTCGCCATAATAATCACTTGATCGTAGGCAAATTCCCCGGCATTCGCCAGCATCGCGCCACAGACGGTGACAAATGCGCGTTTCGCTGGCAAATTCGCAAACGGGACGTGAATCAGGCAACCAGGAGAACAACATGGCATTTCGTGCCAAGGGTAGGATTTTAGCGGCGGCGGTGGTGGCGGTGCTCGGGCTGGCAACCGGCGCGCAAGCGGCGGCCAGCTGCGGCAAGACCGGCGCCGGCTTCGACGCCTGGAAACAGGACTTCGCCGCCGAGGCCAAGTCCGAAGGTGTCGGGTCGAGGGGTCTGGCTGCTCTGGCCGGCGCGACCTACGCAACAAGGACGATCTCCGCCGACCGCGCCATCCACAAGGCCTTCAGCGGCTCGGTGGACGATTTCATGAAACGCCGCGGCGGGTCGGCGATCATCTCCAAGGGCCGTTCGCTGAAGAAGTCGAACGCGGCGCTGTTCAACCAGATCGAAGCCAACTACGGCGTGTCGCCGGGCGTGCTGCTCGCCATCTGGGGCATGGAAACCGGCTTCGGTGCTTCCATGGGCAACCAGAACACAGTCTCCGCCATTGTGACGCTTGCCTATGATTGCCGCCGGCCCGACTATTTTCACCCGCATGCCATCGCGGCCCTGAAGCTGGTTGATCGCGGAGCGTTGACCGCCTCGTCGGTCGGCGCCATGCATGGCGAGATCGGCCACACGCAGTTCCTGCCCGGAAATGTCTTGAAGTATGCGGTAGGCAGCGGAAACCTGCGCGACAAGGCGATCGCTTTGGCCTCCACCGCCAACTTCCTCAAGGGTCACGGCTGGCGGGCTGGCGCCAGCGCGCAGTCGAATATGGGCGCGATCGCCGGCTGGAATTCCGCAAGCGTCTATCAGCAGGCCATCGCCCGCATCGCCACCGCGATCGACGCCGATTGATCGATCCGCACGGCCATTGAACGAAAGACCCGGCCACCGCGCCGGGTTTTTCATTTCACGTCGAGCGCATAGGAGCAGCCGGCCAGCGTCCTGCCGGGGTGGGACTCGACGGTCGAGACGTTGAGCGTGATGCGCGTGGCAAGGCTCACGCCGCCGGCATCCTCGCTGCTTTCGGCCATGACCTTCTCGCCGAGGAACTTGTCCGGCGTCGAGACCGTCGCCGGGACGTCGAGCTGGCGGGCGAGGTCCGGCGCTGCGATGCCATCAAGCACGGCCATCGGCCCTGTCGCGGTAAAGACGATCGTCGCGGTCTCGCGCCCGAAGACATGGACCGGGACCGGCAATCGATACTGCCGCAGGAAGGGATTGCCGGAAGCGACCTCCTTCCAGCCAAGGGTCTGCGCCGCGTCTGGCTCACCGCCCAGCCAGAGGGCAAGACCATTATACGCCGGCAGATCGGCCCTGCATTCGATGAGGGCGGCGAGGTCCAGGGAGGTGGGCGCGAAGTCCCCAGCCATGACCGGCGCCGCCAGAAAGAGCAGCGGCACCGGGCATCGACCGAGACAGCGCATTCCGTCTAGCTGTTGCGGTTGCGCGCGGCCAATGTCCGCAGCCTCAGCGCATTGAGGCGGATGAAGCCGGCGGCGTCCTTCTGGTCATAGGCGCCACGGTCGTCCTCGAAGGTGACCAGCGCGTCGGAATAGAGCGTCTTCCCAGACTTGCGGCCGGTGACCATGACATTGCCCTTGTAGAGCTTCAGCCGCACCGTGCCTTCGACGTCTTCCTGGCTCTTGTCGATCATCGCCTGCAGCATCAGGCGCTCGGGCGAGAACCAGAAGCCGTTGTAGATGAGCTCCGCGTAGCGCGGCATGAACTCGTCCTTGAGGTGCGCGGCACCCCGGTCAAGCGTGATCGATTCGATGGCGCGATGGGCCGCGAGCAGGATGGTGCCGCCCGGCGTTTCATACACGCCTCGCGATTTCATGCCGACGAAGCGGTTTTCGACCAGGTCGAGCCGGCCTATGCCATTGTCGCGGCCGAGATCGTTGAGCGCCGCCAGCATGGTGGCCGGCGACAGCTTCTTGCCGTTCAGCGCGACCGGGTCGCCCTTCAGGAATTCGATCTCGATCTCGGTCACGGCATCAGGCGCGTCCATCGGCGACACGGTGCGCTGGTGCACGAACTCCGGCGCCTCGCTCCACGGATCTTCCAATACCTTGCCCTCGGACGAGGAGTGCAGGAGGTTGGCGTCGACCGAGAACGGCGCATCGCCCTTCTTGTCCTTCGGCACCGGGATCTGGTGCTGTTCGGCGAAGTTCATCAGGTCGGTGCGCGACTTGAACGACCAGTCGCGCCACGGCGCGATGACCTTGATGTCGGGGTTGAGCGCGTAGGCCGAAAGCTCGAAGCGAACCTGGTCGTTGCCTTTGCCGGTGGCGCCATGCGCGATGGCGTCGGCGCCGGTTTCCCTGGCGATCTCGACCAGGTGCTTGGAGATCAGCGGCCGCGCGATCGAGGTTCCCAGGAGATAGGTGCCTTCGTAGACGGTGTTGGCGCGGAACATCGGGAAGACGAAGTCGGCGACGAATTCCTCGCGTACGTCGACGATGCGGATGTCCTTGATGCCCATCATCTCGGCCTTCTTGCGCGCCGGTTCGAGCTCCTCGCCCTGGCCGAGGTCGGCGGTGAAGGTGATGACTTCGGCGCCGAGTTCGGTCTGCAGCCATTTAAGGATGATGGATGTGTCGAGGCCGCCGGAATAGGAGAGCACGACCTTCTTGACGTCTTTGAATTTGGACATTTCTGCTCCGTCGAAAGGTGGACGCCTGAGGCAAGGCGTCACGGATTGTCGGAGCGCCTTTTAGCAGGAACGGCAAAGCGAGCAAGCGCACGCGGCGCCAGGTTGCTGATCCAGCGCGGCAGTGCGACGCCGGGCTTGATCGGGAGGACCGATCCCGGGGCCATGCCGCCGGTTACCAGGCGCTCAAGACCGCCGCCTGTAAGCTGGCGAAATGTAAGCTGGCGAAACTGGCCGAACCGCTCCAACTCCACCGGAGGACGCGCTGGCCCCATCTGGCGCCGGCGACACGGGTCCTGTATAGCCGACGCGTTCCCCCGGGGCTTGCCATGTCCTTCATTCCCGACACCACCACGCTGATCCAGTTCGCCATCGCCACCGTGATCCTGGCGATCACGCCAGGCCCCGACATGACGCTGTTCGTGTCGCGCACGCTGAGCCAGGGCCGCGCCACCGGCTTCGCCTCGATGGCCGGCGCGCTGTGCGGCACGCTGATCCACACCACGCTGGTGGTGGTCGGCGTCTCGGCGCTGATCGTCGCCTCGCCGATGGCTTTTTTCGTGCTGAAGACCTTTGGCGCCGGCTATCTCGTCTTCCTCGCCTGGCAGGCGATCGCCAAGGGCTCGGCTTTCTCGCCGGAAAAGAAGACCGGTCCGCGGATTTCCTTGTTGCGCAGTTGGGCGGCGGGGCTCGGCGTCAATTTGCTCAACCCGAAGATCATCCTGTTCTTCATGACCTTCCTGCCGCAATTCGTCTCCGCGCACGATCCGAACGCGCCGGGGAAGCTGTTCTTCCTCGGCTCCATGTTCATCGTGCTGTCGATCCCGGTGACGGTGCCGATGGTGCTGGCGGCGGAAAAATTCTCGGCGGCAATGAAAGCCAGCCCCCGTGTGACGCGGGTGGTCGACTATCTCTTCGCCGGCGTGTTCTCGGCGTTCGCGCTCAAGATCCTGACGGCCCAGGCGAAGTAGAGACCTTCCACCAGCTTCCCGCCCAGCGCCCGGCGGCAAGCCAATAGAAGATCCCGCCGACCATGCCGCCACCGAGCACCGCCATGATGGCGCTGGCTTCGGTGACCGCGAAAGGGGAATCGCGGACATTGTCGACGAGGCCGAGGAAAACCCCCGCTACCACCGCGCCGGCGAGCGCGTAGAACAACCAGTCGCGCCGGCCGAGGATTTCGGCAATCAGGATGACGATCGCCGCCGGCATGAAGCCGAAATAGGCGACGAACAGGGCGACGAAGGGAATTGAAAAATAGAGCGATGCCGTTGCCGCCGGATGCGCTTGCGCCGGCGCGTAGCCGAGCGAGGCCAGGAACAGGATGTTGAGGAAAGCGCTCGCCGCCAGCGAGGCGACGGCATAACCGAACAGGATGATGGCGAAGCGCACGATATAGGCGACGAGACGGTTCATCTGGGGTCACGGCCCGTGAGACGACCCGAGCTGCGTCCGGCCAGAAGCCAGTAGACCCAGCCGGCGGCAATGCCGGCGGCGGCCAGAAAACCCAGGAAGCCCGGATTGAAAACGAAGCCTCCAGCGGAGCCCGGCACAAAAACACCGAAGGCGATCGACGTGACCGCGCCCGTGACGGCGAAGTAGAACCATCCTCGCAGCGCCAGCCGTTCGGCGACGAAGATCGCCGGACCGACGATCAGCAACGCGCAGATCGCCACGGTCAACACGGCGAGCGGGAAGGAGGCCAGCCAGTCGAATGTGAAAATGATCGACCAGTTGCCGTCCTCGATCCCTGCCAGAAGAACGATCAGCAGTACCGGCACCAGGATTGAGGTCAGCACGGCGGCGAGGTAGCCGACTGCGATCATGGCGAAGCGTGTGAGGCCGGCGGCGAGACGGCTCACACCTCGCCGTGCCCCGCGATCATCATGGCTTCCAGCGCCAGCCGGTCGACCTTGCGCATGCGTTCCGATTCCGACTTCAGCTGGCCGCAGGCGGCCAGGATGTCGCGGCCGCGCGGCGTGCGGATCGGCGAGGCATAGCCGGCATTGTTGATGTAGTCGGCGAACTTCTCGATCGTCTCCCAGTCCGAGCACTGGTAGTTGGTGCCCGGCCACGGGTTGAACGGGATCAGGTTTATCTTGGCCGGAATCCCCTTGAGCAGCTTGATCAGCCCCTTGGCGTCCTCGATGGAATCGTTGACGTCCTTCAGCATCACATATTCGAAGGTGATGCGCTTGGCGTTGGAGAGGCCGGGATAGGCGCGGCAGGCGGCGATCAGCTCCTTCAGCGGATACTTCTTGTTGATCGGCACCAGAAGGTCGCGCAGATCGTCATTCGTCGCATGCAGCGAGATCGCCAGCATGACGCCGATCTCCTCGCCGGTGCGGAAAATCTCGGGCACGACGCCGGAGGTCGACAGCGTGATGCGGCGCTTCGACAGGGACAGGCCGTCGCCGTCGGAGGCGATCAGCAGCGCCTTCTTCACCGCCTCGAAATTATAGAGCGGCTCGCCCATGCCCATCATGACGATGTTGGACACTTTCCGGCCCTCGGCCGGCACGATGGCGCCATCCGGCGTGTCGCGGTCGGGGAAGTCGCCGAGCCGGTCGCGCGCGGTGAGCAACTGCGCCAGGATTTCTTCCGCGGTCAGGTTGCGCACCAACTTCTGCGTGCCGGTGTGGCAGAACGAACAGGTCAGCGTGCAGCCGACCTGCGAGGAGATGCAGAGCGTGCCACGGCCTTCCTCGGGGATATAGACGGTCTCGATCTCGACCGGCCGGCCGGCGCCGCGGGGCGGAAAGCGGAACAGCCACTTTCGCGTGCCGTCGGCGGAAATCTGCTCCTCGACGATCTCGGGCCGGGCGACGGTGAAATGCTTGTCGAGTTCGGCGCGCAGATCCTTGGAGATGTTGAACATGCCGGCGAAGTCGGAAACGCCGCGCACATACATCCATTGCCAGAGCTGCTGGGCGCGCATCTTTGCCTGGCGCTCCGGCACGGTGCCGGATTCGACAAGAGCGGCGGCGAGTTCCGTCCGCGTGAGGCCGATCAGCGATGGCTTTTCGGTCCGCGCGGCACGGCCGCGCAAGGCGTCACGGGCGCCTTCGGCGGTAAGGTCGAGTGAAAGGGTCATGGTTGCACAGATATAAGCGGTTTGCGGCCGATTTCATCCATCGGCCCGATATGAAGCGCGGCGCATAGCACAGGTTGAGCGCGAAGTCATGCGGTGCACGCCAAACCGAAGTCCGCCGTCGGTGTCCCGATCGCCACCGTCCCCGTGAAGGACGATCGAGGCCGGCCGAAGGAATTTCGGCGGCGGCGATCACTTAGTCGTGTTGGCGTAACGATCCCCATCGCGCCTTCGAACCCTGAATGGGGCAACTGTGCCCCTATAGAATGGGAGTATGCAGAATGAAATCGATCAAGCTCGCCGCCATTGCCGGCCTCGCCGCGCTTTGCGCCTCGCAGGCGTTTGCCGAGGACGCGATGGGCACCATGAGCATGATGAAAGGCGGACAAGTGACGGCGATCATGCCCGACGGGCATATGGGCACCATGACGCCGGACGCGAAGATGGGCGCCGACATGATGAAGATGGCCAAGCCGATCAAGCACTGCATGATGATGATGACCGACGCCAAGGGCAAAGCCTACATGATCGACACCTCGACCAAGAAGGCCCAGGCCGAATGTGAAAAAATGGCTATGTGACGATCCCGCAAGGATGTTCCCGCCGGCTTGGAGGCCGGCGGGACGAGCAACTTCCATATTATCCGCGCGTCTCCCCGCGCCTACCTGTCGATGGAGAGCGTATCGATCCCGGTGCTCTGGTCGGTTTCCGGTGGCGGCGGCGCGGCCCCGCGGGCTCGGTAGGACGGCAGGTCAGGAGCGCCGGCCGCTACGGGATTCGGTTCGAGTCGCGCGATCAGACGCTTCATTTGCGTGATCTCGCGCACTTGGGCGTCGATGATGCCGTCCGCGAGCTTTCGCACCTCCGGGTCGCGGATATGGGCGCGTTCGCTGGTCATGATCGCGATCGAGTGGTGCGGGATCATGGCCTTCATGTAAGAGACGTCGCTCACGGTTTCCTGGCTTCTGACCAGCCACAAGGCACCAGCGAATACGAGCATGCCGCCGATGACGATGCCGACATTCGCGGCCACGCTCCCGTACATCCCCCACATGAAGCCGATCATGACGATGGCCATGGCGGCGCCCATCACGATGGCCATCCACACCCGGGTCTGGCTGAAGAAAACATGATCCAGCGCATAGGTGTTCAGGTACATGAGCCCGTACATGAGGACCGTGGAAACCAGGATCATCGCGGCGAATCTGACATAGCTCATGACTGCGGGCTCCTTGTTCAAAGGGACACAACCGCGACGGTGGGCTTTTTGATCCCGTCCGATCGGCAGACTCACACTTGATCGGCGTCATGCCTGTGTTAGGGCTGGGTTTTCCCCCCGAGGGCAGACATGGCCGGCCAATCGCGAAAACACCCCATGCTGCGGCGTTCGCGCGCCATGTGGGCCTCGCGCCGCGTCTGGCAGCCACGTCTGGTGTTCTGGGCCGGTGCGATCTCCATCGGCCTGATCAGCGTGCTCTTTGCCGTGCTGGCCGACAAGGCGCAGGCGCTTTTTCATGTCGTGATCGGCAATGACGGCGGCTGGCGTTTCTATCTGCCGCTGGCCATCACGCCGCTCGGCTTTGTGCTGTGCGCCTGGCTGGCGCACGCCTTCTTCCCGGGCTCGCAAGGCAGCGGCATTCCGCAGGCGATCGCCGCCCGCCACCTGCGCGACGACGACGACCGCAGCCATATCCTGTCGCTCAGGCTGGTGGCGGGCAAGATCGCGCTCACCCTTGTCGGCCTGTTCTGCGGCGCTTCGATCGGCCGCGAGGGACCGACCGTACAGGTCGGCGCGTCGCTGATGCTGCAGGCGGCGCGTTGGGGCGGCATGGCGCAGGCGCGCGGCCTGATCCTGGCCGGCTCGGCGGCGGGCATCGCGGCGGCGTTCAACACCCCGCTCGCCGGCATCGTCTTCGCCATCGAGGAGATGGGCCGCACTTATGAGGCGCGCACCAACGGACTGGTGCTGACAGCGGTCATCCTGGCCGGCCTCGCCTCGCTCGGCGTGCTCGGCAACTACACCTATTTCGGCGTGTCCAAGGAGACGATCTCGTTTGCCGTCGACTGGCCGCTGGTGATCGCCTGCGGCGTCATCGGCGGCGGCTTTGGCGCCTTGTTCTCGTTGCTGGCCCTCAAGGCGACACGGCGTATCCGACGCTGGAACGCGCTGCAGCCGCTGTGGCGCGCGCTGCTGGTGGCCGCGATCTGCGGACTGGCGGTCGCGGTGATCGGTATCGCCTCCGGCGGGCTGACCTTCGGCACCGGCTACGCGCAGGCGCGCAGCGCGGTCGAAGGCACGCCGCTGCCCTGGTTCTTCTTTGCCGAGAAATTCGCGGCCGGCCTGCTGTCGATGATCTCAGGCATTCCCGGCGGCATCTTCGCGCCCTCGCTGGCGGTCGGCGCCGGCATCGGCAGCTCGCTCGGCCTGATGTTCGGGAGCAGCGCGGGCGTCGCGGCCCTGCTCGGCATGGCGGGCTATTTCGCCGGCGTCGTGCAAGCGCCGATGACGGCTTTCGTCATCATCCTCGAAATGACCGGCAATCACGACAATGTCATCGGCCTGATGCTGGCTTCGATGCTGGGCTACGGCACGGCGCGGCTGATCTCGCACGAGCCGCTTTATCACGCCCTGTCGCGGGTGTTCATCGCCGAGGCGATCCGGCGGCGGCGGGCGGAGGCCGCACCGGAATCAGGGCTGGGCTGAAAAAGCAAAGGCCGGGCGTTACGGCCCGGCCTTCGGTTCAAAAACGAAGATAGCCTATTTGCACTTGGCGATCGAGGACAGCGCCGCCGAAATGCCCTTAAGCGAGAAGACATAGTTCGTGGGATTGCCGCGGCCCGACTTCGCCGACACCTTCATGTCGGTTCCGGTCTTCATCGCGGCGATCAGCACTGGCTCTTCCGCCGCGTTCTCGACCCAGGCCGATTTGCCGCGCGTGAACATCGAGAAGCTCTTCTTGTCGATGGTGACGGTGGCCTTGGAACCTTCCTGGAAATTGTAGCCGGCGATGAACTGAGGCTCATAGGACACTTGCTGGCCGGGCCGCTGGCTGACGAAGAAGAACATGTCGCCATGGTCGAGCGTCGGCGGCTGCTTGTCGGTCGGCACGGTCAGCACGTAGCAGACCTTGCCGCCCGAAGCCTGGTAGCTGTAGGTGCCCCAGGCATTGTGCTGGCCGATCTTGGTCGCCTGCTGCGCCAGCGCCGGCGCCGCCGAGGCCGCCAGGACCAGGCTCGAAACTAGTGCAATCAATCCGCGCATCGTTTTTCCCGTATTCCAAATGGTGCGGAGGCGGGCCGCGTGGCGTCCTGCCGTCGCTTCATTTTGATTTAATCTGGGTTACCAAACGGTGAATTTCCCAAGAGAAAAGGACCTTCACCCCAGGAAACCGCCGCCATTTCCGCGCCGCCGCCTTGTCAGCGACCGGCTCGGTGTCCCTTTGGCGACTTGGAGGCCACGAAAACGGCAAGAGTTTGACTTCTAACCCGCCGCTGAACGCCCCTGTCCAGCGGTCGAGCCGTCGCGGCGGGATTCGGCCGGCGGGACTTCAGCTCTTATCGGCGATGGCGTCCTTGGCGGCTTGCCGGTGCGCGGGCGTGATATGGGCGCTGACGGCGGTGATCGCGGCGGTCAGCACGGCGATGTCGTCGGTGAAGCCGAGACCAAAGATGAAGTCGGGGATGAGGTCGACCGGCAGGACGAAATAGCCGAGCGCGGCCACCAATATGCCCTTGGCGCGCAGCGGCGTCTTCTTGTCCATGGCGCAGTAATAGGCAGCGACGACATCTTCCATGAACGGAATCTGCCGAGCGGCCTTCCTGGCCGTGCGCCAGAACTTTTCGCGCACTTCGCCTTCGCCGGCCAGCTTGTCGCCAAAGCCGAAGAAATCAAAACCGGATTCTTGCGCCATCAATCTCTCCTTGCGGGCCTCATGCGCGTCTCAGCGCACGTCCGCCGATCAAAATGTGGTGAAAGCTTAACCCGGCTGCAAGATGCGGGCGCCGATTTGCCGGGTCCGCGCCGGGCCTGGACGTTGGACAGCCCGTGTTCAGCCGCCGAAATAGCGGTTCATCTTCTTCGCCAATTCGATGTCGAGCGCCGTCACGCCGCCGGCGTCATGCGTGTTCAGGTTAACGCTGACGGTCTTGTAGACATTCGACCAATCGGGATGGTGGTCCATCTTCTCGGCGGTCAGCGCCACCCTGGTCATGAAGGCGAAGGCTTCGGAGAAATTGGCGAAGGTGAAGGTGCGGCCGATCGAGGCGCCGTCGTCCGCCAGTGCCCAACCATCAAGCCCTGTGAGCGCTGCTTCGGCGGCCTCCCTGCCCAGTTTCTCTCTCGTCATGTCCGCTTCCCGTGCTATTGGGCTGAAGTCGTCACCATAGCGCCGGATCCATGATCGCGAAGCCCATAAATTCCATTCTTTTCGTCTGCCTCGGCAACATCTGCCGGTCGCCGCTGGCCGAAGGCATCCTTGGCGCCGTGCTGGCTGAGCGCGGATATGGCGGCGATATCGTGCTCGATTCGGCCGCGACCAGCGGCTGGGAGGTCGGCTCCGCTCCCGACCCGCGCTCGATCGCCATCGCGTCTCACCACGGCATCGACATCTCGCGGCAGCGGGCGCGCAAGATCATGCCGGAGGATTTTCACCGCTTCGACCTGATCTTCGGCATGGACCGGTCCAACGTCGCCGACCTGAAGGCGCTGGCGCCGGCGGCGGTGCGCGACCGTATCCACCTGTTCCTGGAATTCGCCAAGGGAAGGCCGCGCGATGTACCGGACCCCTACTATGAGGACCAGCAAGCGTTTGCCGAGGTCTATCGCATGATCCGCGAGGCGTCGGAGGTGCTGGCGACACGGCTGGCGGCACGCGTATCGACGCCGGACAGCGGCCATGCCTCCTCGACAATATAGGGGCCGCCACCCACCGAATCGCGCGACGACATCAGCACGAAACGGCCGATGCGGAACGGCAGCGTCGAGAAATTGCCGCGCGCCGACAGATATTGGGCGACGTCGAGCGGGCTCGAATTGCGCAGCCGCGCCAGCGTCACATGCGGCATGAACCTGCGCGGATCGGCGGGAATGCCGAGCCGCTGGCAGATGCGCTCGATTTCGGCCTGAAGAGCCGCCATATCGGGCGAGGGCGAAGCGCCGGCCCACACCGCATGCGGCTTCTTCTGGCCGAAAGCGCCGACACCGGACAAGGTCAGCGAGAAGGAAGGGCGATGCACCCGGTCGAGAGCGTTGGCGATCTCGTCGGCGACATGGCCCTGGACGTCGCCGATGAAGCGTAGCGTCAGATGGTAGTTTTCGACGTCGATCCAGCGGGCCCCGGGCAGGCCGCCCCGGAGCAGGGACAGCGAAAGGGCGGCATCACGCGGAATTTCGAGGGCGGTGAAAAGACGCGGCATGAAGAGCCTCCCTTCCTCGAATCGAAACTGTCATCCCTAGCGAATCATCGATAATCAAATGGAGCAAGTGGTTTGTTGGTCGCGGATGCAATCTACATGCAATCTAAAGCTTCCGCGGCGGAACCGGTTCCATCCGACTTCACGATCCGCCTGGCGCCGCCGCCATGGCCTTCTCGACGGTAGGCAGGATGCGTTCGACCATCAGGTCGACGCCGCGAGCACTCGGATGCAGGCCGTCCTCGAGCTGCAGGCCGGGCTGGCCAGCGACGCCGTCGAGGAAGAACGGATAGAGCGGAACATCGTATTTGCCGGCCAGGTCAGCAAAGATGGCGTCGAAGGCGCTCTGGTAGTCGGCGCCGAGATTGGGCGCCGCCCGCATGCCGGCCAGCAGCACGGCAATCTTGCGCTCTTTGAGCTTGCCTAGCATCTCGTCCAGGTTCCGTTTGGTGATGTCGGGCGCGACGCCGCGCAGCATGTCGTTGGCGCCGAGTTCGAGGATCACCAGCTGCGTGCCGTCAGGCACCGACCAGTCGAGCCGCGCCAGGCCGCCGCTGGAGGTGTCGCCGGAGACGCCGGCATTGGCGACGACGACGTCATGGCCCTTGGCGCGAAGTGCTGCCTGCAATTTGTCGGTAAAGCCCTCGCCCGGGCCAAGGCCGTACCCCGCCATCAGGCTGTCACCGAAGCCGACGATCTTGAAAGGCGCGGCGCGCGCCGACGAGATGCCGCCGCAGATGGCGAGGAAAACGACCAGGCCTGCGGCAAAGCGGCGTTTGAAAGACATGCGGCAGGCCCCATATGACAGAGAATTCTTCCGGCGATGGCTTCCGACAGGCAGAGCCTCCCTTTCCATATAGGACGCTTTCATTTTGACAGAAGCCGTCATCGCGCTGAAAGACATATCCCTGACACTCGGCGAAGGCGCTTCGTCGGTTCATGTATTGAAGGGCGTCAGCCTCGACGTCGCGCGCGGCGAGGCGACGGGTATCGTCGGCCCGTCGGGGTCCGGCAAGTCGACATTGCTGATGGTGCTGGCCGGGCTGGAGCGGGTCGATTCCGGTACGGTGCGCATTGCCGGCGAACTGCTCAACGGTAAAAGCGAGGACCAGATCGCTTCGTTTCGCGGCCGAAACATTGGCATCGTGTTCCAGTCCTTCCACCTCATCCCCAATATGACGGCGCTCGAAAATGTCGCCGTGCCGCTGGAACTGGCCGGCCACGCCGATCCCTTCTCGGTGGCGGAGCGGGAACTGGCGGCCGTCGGCCTCAGCGACCGCGTCACCCATTATCCTGGCGAGCTCTCCGGCGGCGAGCAGCAGCGCGTGGCGATCGCCCGGGCGCTGGCACCATCGCCGCGCATCCTGATCGCCGACGAGCCGACCGGCAACCTCGATCAGGCGACGGGGCGGCAGGTCGCCGATCTGCTGTTCGCCAAGGCCGCCGAACGCGGCATGACGCTGGTGCTGGTGACCCATGATCCGGCGCTCGCGGCGCGCTGCTCGCGCCAGGTTTCGATGCGCTCCGGCCGGATCGAGGCCCCGCCGCCGGTCAGGGTCACCGCCTGATGCCGCTGGCGCGGACCTTGAAGCTTGCCATCCGCTTTTCGCTGCGCGAGATGCGCGGCGGCCTGTCCGGCTTCCTCATCTTCCTCGCCTGCATCGCGCTCGGCGTGGCGGCTATCGGCGGCGTCAATTCGGTGGCCCGCTCCATCACCGCCGGTGTCGCCGATCAGGGCCAGACGCTGCTCGGCGGCGATCTTCGCTTCCAGATCAACCAGCGCGACGCCAGCCAGGCAGAACTTGGCTTTCTCGACGGGCTGGGCGTGGTTTCGCATACCGCCGGCATGCGCTCGATGGCGCGCCTGGCTGACGGATCCGACCAGGCGCTGGTCGAGGCCAAGGCTGTCGACGAGGCCTATCCGCTCTATGGCGCGCTGGAAACCGAACCGGTGCTGACGAAGCAGGAACTGTTCGGCAGGCAGTTCGGCGTTTTCGGCGCCGCGGCACCCGATCTCTTGTTCGAACGGCTGCATCTCAAGATCGGCGACCGGCTGAAGCTCGGCACCGCCACGTTCGAACTGCGCGCCAGGCTGGTGGCCGAGCCCGACGCGGTCTCCGACGGGTTCGGCTTCGCGCCAAGGCTGATGATCTCGACCGAGGGCCTGGCCGCCACCGGGCTGATCCAACCGGGCAGCCTGGTCGAGAACGCCTACAAGGTCCGGCTGCCCGCCGGTGCCGACGAGGCGCGGCTCAAGGCCATCCAGGACCGGGCGGCCAAGGATTTTCCGCAGGCCGGCTGGTCGATCCGCACGCGCAGCAACGCCGCACCGGCGCTATCCTCCAACATCGAACGCTTCTCCCAGTTCCTGACGCTGGTCGGGCTCACCGCGCTGGTGGTCGGCGGCGTCGGCGTCGCCAATGCGGTGCGCGCCTATCTCGACGGCAAGCGCGGCGTCATCGCCACCTTCAAGAGCCTGGGGGCGTCCGGCGGCTTCGTCTTTGCCGTCTACCTCTTGCAGATCCTGATCATCGCGGCACTTGGCATCGTGCTCGGCCTGGTGCTCGGGGCGCTGATGCCGTTCGCGGCGAGTGCCGCGCTTCAGTCGGTCATTCCGGTGCCGGCGCAGGGCGGCTTCTATCCCGGCGCGCTCGCCATGGCGGCCCTGTTCGGCCTGCTGGTGACGCTGGCCTTCGCGCTGTTGCCGCTCGGTCGCGCCCGTGACGTGCCGGCAACCGCGCTGTTCCGGGAGATGGGACTGGAAGGCCGGGGCCTGCCGCGCCCCGTCTATGTCGTTTGCGCGCTCGGCATCGCGCTTTTCCTGGCAGCGCTGGCGATCCTGTTTTCGGGCGACCAGCGCATCGCCTCGATCTTCGTCGGCGCCACCGTTTTTGCTTTCCTGGTGCTGCGTCTCGTCGGCGGACTGGTGCAATGGGCAGCCCGGAAAAGCCCGCGCGTGCGCTTTGTCGCGCTCAGGCTCGCCATCGGCAACATCCACCGGCCGGGGGCGCTGACGCCCTCGGTGGTGCTGTCGCTGGGGCTTGGGCTGACGCTCTTGGTGACACTGGCGCTGATTGACGGGAATCTCAGGCGCCAGATCTCCGGCAGCCTGCCGGAGCGGGCGCCGAACTTCTTCTTCGTCGACATCCAGGGCAGCGAAGTCGATGCGTTCTCCTCGCTGATGGCGAAGGAGGTGCCGCGGGGAACGCTGACCAAGGTGCCGATGCTGCGCGGCCGGGTCATGGCTCTCAACGGCGTCGATGTCGACAAGGTCAAGGTGCCTGCCGAGGGCGCCTGGGTGCTGAAGGGAGATCGCGGCCTGACCTATGACACCAGGCAACCGGAAAACGCGACGCTGACAGAGGGCAAATGGTGGCCCGACAACTATGCCGGCGAGCCGCTGGTTTCGTTTTCCGACAAGGAAGGCAAGGAAATCGGGCTGAAGCTCGGCGACACCATCACCGTCAATGTGCTCGGCCGCAATGTCACCGCCCGCATCGCTAATTTCCGCCAGGTCGAGTGGGAGACGATGGGCATCAATTTCGTCATGGTGTTCTCGCCCAACACATTCGCCGGCGCCCCGCATGGCTGGATAGCCACGCTCACCGAAAAGAACGCCTCGGCGGCCGACGACGCGCGCGTCCTCAACGCCGTCACCCGCGCCTTTCCCGCCGTGACGACGGTGCGGGTCAAGGACGCACTCGACATCGTCAACCGGCTGGTCGGCCAGCTCGGCACGGCGATCCGGGCGGCGGCCGGCGTGGCGCTGATCGCCTCGGTTCTGGTGCTTGCCGGCGCGCTTGCCGCCGGCAACCGGGCGCGCATCCACGACGCTGTGGTGCTGAAGACGTTGGGCGCCACCCGGCGAACGCTGATCACGGCATTCTCTCTGGAATACATGCTGATCGGACTGGCCACCGCCATCTTCGCGCTCGCCGCCGGCAGCGCCGCCGCCTGGTTCGTGGTCGCACGCATCATGACGCTGCCATCGCATTTCATGCCCGAGGTGGCGGTGGCGACGATTGCCTTTTCGCTGGTGATCACGGTCGGCATCGGCCTTGCCGGCACCTGGCGGGTGCTCGGCCACAAGGCGGCACCCGTGCTGCGAAACCTCTGATTCGCCGGCGGGCGCCGCCTGCCCGGGTTAAATCTTGGTAAGAATACCGTCCGAAACGGCCGGCGAAGCGGCATTTTGGCCTGTCACGAACCGTTACACCCGGTTACGGTCTTGTTCTTGACGCGAATAACCATCATATTCCGCGCAGGCATGCTGGAGCCCCCCAGCGGCGCCTGGGTCCGCAAGAGGCCCGACACCGGACGGGGCAGAAGCAACGAGGATTTCCAATGGCTGATCCCATTCGCAACTATCAGACGTCGGCGGTGCCCGGCGTCCGCGCCGACATCGACCAGGGTCTGCGCGCCTACATGATCAAGGTCTACAATCTGATGGGGCTTGGCCTGCTCATCACCGGCCTTGCCGCCATCGGCACGATCATGCTGGCCACCACCACCGATCCGGCTTCGGCCGTCGCGACGCTGCCGAGCGGCGAGATGCTGACCTCCTTCGGCTACGCGATCTTCGGTTCGCCGCTGCGCTGGGTTGTCATGCTGGCGCCGCTGGCCGCCGTGTTCTTCCTGTCGTTCAGGATCCAGTCGATGAGCGTCGCCGCCGCGCAGACCACCTTCTGGGTCTATGCTGGTCTGGTCGGCCTGTCGCTGTCGTCGATCTTCCTGGTCTACACCACGGCCAGCATCTCGCAGACCTTCTTCGCCACCGCCGCGGCCTTCGGCGCGCTGTCGCTGTTCGGCTACACCACCAAGCGCGACCTGTCGGCGATGGGCTCGTTCCTGATCATGGGCGTGTTCGGCATCATCATCGCGTCGGTGATCAACATCTTCCTGCAGTCGTCGGCACTGACCTTCGCCGTCTCGGCGATCGGCGTACTGGTCTTCGCCGGCCTCACCGCCTACGACACGCAGAAGATCAAGGAGATGTATTTCGAGGGCGACGCTTCCGATGTCGCGGGCCGCAAGGCCATCATGGGCGCGCTGTCGCTCTACCTCGATTTCATCAACCTCTTCATGTTCCTGCTCCAGTTCATGGGCGACCGCCGCTAAGCGGTATTGGACCATCGACTCGTGGAAGGGCGGCCCAACGGCCGCCCTTTTCTTTTAAGCGGGCCTCTGCTGTTATCGAAAGCACAAAAGAGGCTTGCATAAAGAATGAGCAACATCGCGATCAGGCCGGCGACCCCGGCCGACCTCGACGCCATAACCGAAATCTACGCCGATGCGGTCGCCAACGGCACGGCGAGCTATGAACTGGAGCCGCCTAGCCGCACCGAGATGGGGACGCGATTCGCCGCACTCGCGGCCGGCGGCTTTCCCTATCTGGTGGCGGAAAAGGCAGGCGCCGTGCTTGGCTATGCCTATGCCGGCGCCTTCCGGCCGCGCCCGGCCTATCGCTTCATCGTCGAGGATTCGGTCTATGTCGCGCCTGACGCCAAGGGCCAGGGTGTCGGCCTGAAGCTGATGCAAAGCCTGGTCGCGGCGGTCGAGGCGGCGGGCTTTCGCCAGATCGTCGCGGTGATCGGCGATGGCCGCGCCGACAGCGCCTCGGTCAGGTTGCACGAGAAGCTCGGCTTCCGTCATTCCGGCCGCCTCGAAGGCTCCGGCTACAAGCACGGGCGCTGGTTGGACACGGTATTCATGCAGCTGTCGCTCAACGCCGGGGCATCGCTGCCACCTGATCCGGATTCGCTGCCGGAGCGGAAGTTCCGGCAGGGGGAACTGAAGAATTGAGGAATTTGACACGCGGCGCCTGACGTAAGCGCCCCTTGTCCTTCGTTCCTCAATTCTTCAGTTCGCATTTACCCTATACCAGCTTCAGCTTGCTGTCGAAGACGCCGAGCACGCGGCCAAGCTCCTGGCCGCGTTTGAGGATGCGCCCGCCCGCCGCGATGACGGCGAAGGCGCCTTGCTTGCGCGCCAGTTTCGGATCCTTGACGATCTGGAACAGCGGCACTTCGCTGGCACGGCGGAAGACGGAAAAGACAGCGCGGTCGGTGAGGTGATCGATGGCGTAGTCGCGCCATTCATTGGCCGCGACCATGCGTCCGTAAAGCCTGAGGATCTGGTCCAGTTCGCGCCGGTCGAAGCGGACCGGCTGGTCGAGGCGTGCGCTGCGCGCCTCGTGCAGCGGGATCAATATTGCGGATGCGTCTCCATCCCCCATCCCGCCGCCGTCATCGATCATGCCTGCCTCGATCCTTCAAAATGAATCTTTGCCAACCAAAGTTGGCCCCTTCGCATCGCAATTGCAAGAGCCGGAGAAGCGAAGGCAGCGGCGCGCCGTTTCCGTTGCGTCCAGTCACGTTTGTGAAACGCGTGTTGGAATTGGTGATGCTTCGCCACATTTCCGCCTTTTTTTATCCGCGCTCCTGCCCCAATGTCCGACGAATTTACCGGCGTTGCCTGAGACGGTTCGGTCCGGCACCGGCTCGTAAACCCCAAGCCCCCCGCCCACGGGTCTGCGTCGGATCGAACCAACCTCGGCCTTTCCTCGGAAAAGCCAGGTGCGACGATCCCAAAACCTAAATGACCGACGTCAGAAGCAAGCTGACGTCGGTTTTTTCGTTTTTGGGCCTTGCACCCGGGACTGCGCGCGCCGGTATCGGCGTAGGGCCGAAAGCGGCCAACCCCGCGTCGCCATTCAATTCTGCCGACCGTGCTTGCCATTTTCCGTTTCACTTAATAGGGTGTTAAGTGGAAACGGAGACGACAATGCCACACGCATCGGACTCCCCAGTAAAACAGTTGAATGGCGGGGCGGCCGTGCCGGAGGCCGGCGGCGTCGGCCCCCGTATCAAGGCACTGCGCACGGCGCGGCGCGTCTCGCTGCGCCAGCTTGCCGACATGACGGGCACCACGGCGAGCTTCATCAGCCAGCTCGAGCGCAATCTGTGCGGCGCCAACACCGGCACGCTGCTCAAGATCGCCGCCGCTCTCGATCTCGGCATCAACGATCTGTTCGAGGACAATGCCCGTCCCCTGCACAAGGTGCTGAGGCGCGAGGAGCGGCCGGTCGTTCCGGTCGGCCTCCAAGGCCGCAAGATGCTCCTGTCGCGGCGGCCGATCCGTCAATTCGAAGTCTATGCCGGTCATTTCGAGGTTGGCGGCTCGACCGGCGACGAGACCTATGTGCATGGCGGCGAGCATGAAATGTTCATGGTGCTCAAGGGCACCGTCGAACTGACGCTTGCCGACGAGCGCCATCTGATGCGCGAGGGCGACAGCGTCGAATACGCAACCTCGGTGCCGCACCGGACCGTCAATGTCGGCGACACGCCGGCCGAGGTGCTCTGGATCATCGCGCCGCCGACGGCCGGCGCGCTCGAACTCGATCGATACAGGCCCGGAAACCGCTCGCATCCGGGTGAATGAAAACAATGCGAGTTCTGCAAATGGGAGAGATGATCATGAAACTGAGATTTGGACATGCGGCGGCCGTCGCCGTGCTTATGGCGGCGACCGCCGCGCTCGCGCAATCCAAGCCGGTGGCGGGAGAGGTCGCCGAAGGCTCGCTGAAGGGCAAGACGCTGACCCTCGTTTCCTATGGCGGCATCTACCAGGACGGCCAGGCGGCGGCACTCAAGGAGTTCGTCGACAAGTCCGGCGTCAAGCTGCTCAATGACGGCCCGACGGAGATCGCCAAACTGCAGGCGCAGGTCGAGTCCGGCAATGTGACCTGGGACGTCGTCGATACCGACGACCTGCCGCCCTATGTCTATTGCGGCAAGCTGTTCCAGAAGCTCGATCTGACGAAGCTCGACGTCTCGAAAATCCCGGAAGGCCAGGTCGGCGAATGCTCGGTGCCGGCGATGAACTACGGTGTCGTGCTGATGTACAACAAGGAAAAGTACGGGGATAATCCGCCCAAGAGCTGGGCCGACTTCTTCGATACCCAAAAATTCCCCGGCGTGCGTGGCATCGACGGCTCCGGCAGCCCGACCGGCGGCCTGCTGGAACAGGCTTTCAAGGTTGCCGGCGGCGATCCGAAGGCGATGACGGTGGCCGATATCGACAAGGCCATCGATGTGGTCCGCAAGCTCGGCCCCGACACGATCTTCTGGAAGACGGGTGCCGAATCGCAGCAGCTCGCCGAATCCGGCGAGGCCGACATGCTGATGATGTGGACGGGCCGCGCCATGACGGCGGTCAAGAACGGTGCCAAGTACGCGCCCGCCTGGCAGGATTGGCTGGTGGTGATGGACCAGATGACGATTCCGGTCGGCGTCAAGGATACGGATGCGTCCTACGCGCTGCTCAATGCCTATCTCGGCAAGCATGCCCAGGAGATATTGGCGGAGAAGACCTCCTACACGCCGATCAACAACGACGCGCAGCCCAAGGTCGACGCTTCTGTTGCCGCCTACCTGACCAATACGCCTGAACGCCAGAAGCAGGGCTACAAGCAGAACTTCAAGTTCTGGGTCCCGAACTTTGCGGTGGCGCAGGAGAAGTGGTCGGCGCTGATGGCCGGCAACTGACCGGCTGACGGGAAGCAAGGGCCGTGAGCGCGTCCGAGCCAACCATTCCGGCCGCCGAAAGGCGCTGGGCATGGCGGCCGTTCGCGCTCGCGTTGCCGGCCCTGGTCCTGCTTTTCGCGGTGATCGGCTATCCGCTGCTGACCATCGTGCTGCGCAGCCTGTCGGAACGGGAATGGGGAGCGCAGAACTATGTCTGGTTCTTCAGTGCGCCGATCAACCTTGTCGTGCTCCAGCGGACCTTCGTCATTTCGGCGTGGGTGACGCTGGTGTGCGTGGTTTGCGCTTATCCCTACGCCTATCTGATGACCACGGTCGGGCCCCCCGTTCGGCTGGTGCTGCTCTTGTGTGTGCTGATCCCGTTTTGGGTGAGCGGCGTGGTGCGCACCTTGTCCTGGGTTATCCTGCTCCAGGATTCAGGCGTCATCAACTCGGTCCTGCGGTCGCTCGGGCTCGGTGGCGTCAGGCTGATCCGCACCCAGACGGGCGTGGTCATCGGCATGGCGCAGGTGCTTTTGCCGTTCATGATCCTGCCGCTCTATTCGGTCATGAAAGGCATCGATCTCAGGCTGATGCGCGCGGCGCAAAGCCTTGGCGCGCGGCCGTCCCGCGCCTTCTTTACCATCTACCTGCCGCTGTCGCTGCCGGGCGTCTATGCCGGGGCGATCATCGTCTTCATCCTGGCGCTCGGCTTCTACATCACGCCGGCTTTGCTCGGCGGTCCGCGTTCGACCATGCTGTCCACCCTGGTGCAGACACAGGTGCTCAGCCTGCTGCAATGGGGCCGTGGCGGCGCCATGGGCGTGGTGCTGCTGGTCACGACCTTCGTGCTGCTGGCGCTCGCCGCGCCCGTCATGCGGTCCCGGTACCGGGAAGCGGAGCGGCGCTGATGGAGATGAAGCCGCTCACCCGCGTCATCCTCGGCCTTGTCTGCCTGCTGGTGGCCATATGGCTGGTGGCCCCGACGCTGGTCGTGGTGCCGATGTCGTTCAACGAGAACAAGTCGCTGGCGTTTCCGCCGCAGGGCTTTTCCTGGCAATGGTACCAGAATTTCGCCACCAACCCGGACTGGTCGAACAGCTTCCTCAATTCGCTGAAGGTCGCCTCGGTCGTTGCCGTGCTGGCAACGGTGCTCGGCACGCTTGCCGCCTTCGGCCTCGACCGCATGAAGGCGCGGCCGGCAAACCTGCTGCGCATGCTGATGTTGACACCGATGGTGGTGCCGGGCGTGGTGCTGGCCATCGGCATCTACGCGGTCTATCTCGATACGCGGCTTGTCGGCACGCTGCTCGGCTTCGTGCTAGCTCACACCATCCTTGCACTGCCCTTCGTGCTGATTGCCGTCTCGGCCAATCTCGAAGTTTTCGACAGGCGGCTCGAGACAGCCGCGGCGAGCCTCGGCGCCAGCGCGCTCACCACCTTCCGCACGGTGACGCTGCCGCTGATTGCACCCGGCGTGCTGTCGGGCCTGCTGTTCGCCTTCGCCACCTCCTTCGATGAGATCGTCGTGTCGCTGTTCATCACCAATCCCTACCTCAAGACATTGCCGGTGCAGATCTTCGCTTCCATCACGCGCGACGCCGACCCGACGGTCGCGGCCGTCGGCACGATCCTGTTGTTTGCCACCACGATCCTGATCGGCGGCGGCATGCTTCTTCTTGGCCGCGAGCGGAAAGGACGCCAATGACCCCGGGGCAAGACAGCAGGGGCGCGGCGATCGATCTCAGGTCGATCAGCAAGGCCTATGGCAGCTTCAAGGCGCTGGACGGCGTGTCGCTGCACATCGAGGCCGGCGAGTTCATGACGCTGCTTGGACCAAGCGGCTCCGGCAAGACGACGACGCTCAACGTCGTCGCCGGCTTCACCGAGGCCAGTTCCGGCGCGCTGGAAGTGGGCGGCAAGAGCGTCGTCGGCGTGCCGGCGCACAAGCGCAACATCGGCGTCGTCTTCCAGCATTACGCGCTGTTTCCCCATATGACGGTGAGCCGCAACGTCGCCTATCCGCTCGCCTTGCGCGGCGTGGCGGGAGCCGAGCGCGAACGCCGCGTGCGCCAGGCGCTCGACATGGTCAAGATGGCGGATTTCGGCCATCGCTTCCCCAGCGAGCTTTCGGGCGGCCAGCAGCAGCGCGTGGCGCTGGCCCGCGCCATCGTCTTCGATCCGCCGCTGCTGTTGATGGACGAGCCGCTCGGCGCACTCGACAAGAAACTGCGCGAATGGCTGCAGCTCGAGATCAAGCGCATCCACCGCGAACTCGGCACCACTTTCGTCTATGTAACGCACGATCAGGAAGAGGCGCTGGTGCTGTCGGATCGCATCGCCGTGTTCAACCGGGGCCGCATCGAACAGATCGGTACCGGGCGCGAGCTGTATGATGAACCGGCGACGCTGTTCGTTGGCAAGTTTATCGGCGATTCCACCGTGCTGCGCGGGGCCGCCGCCACCTCGGGCCAGGAGACGGCGATCGAAATATCAGGCCAGACGGTGACAACCGCCAAGCGTCTCGC
Source organism: Mesorhizobium sp. B2-3-10 (assembly GCF_006442275.1). Lineage (NCBI taxonomy): Bacteria > Pseudomonadati > Pseudomonadota > Alphaproteobacteria > Hyphomicrobiales > Phyllobacteriaceae > Mesorhizobium > Mesorhizobium sp. B2-3-10. The sequence continues at coordinate 515,703 of NZ_VFVT01000001.1, read as the reverse complement.
CAATGGCGGCAGGCCGGTCATGCTGCTGCGCCCCGAAAAGCTGGCGCTCGCCCGCCCTGGTGCTGGCGGCGACGGCCGCAACCGGCTCACGGGCCGTATCGGCGAAGCCATCTATCTCGGCTCCGGCTCAAAATACGAGGTCGACCTGGCCGACGGCTCGAAAGCCATCGTGCGCTCGACGCTGGAAGCAGACAGTTTCGCCATCGGAGACGAGGTCGAGGTGCTGTTCGCCGGCGCCGACGTGAAGCTGCTCGCCGACGACGACAAGGCTGACCTGACGCTCACCTGATTTCGGAACGGATTTCAAAAAATGCAAGCCAAGCACAATGGCGACGTGTCGTTCTGGTATGCCGATATCGGCGGCGTGCCGGCCTACCGGCCGTCCTTGCCCGGCGACATCGAGGCAGATGTCTGCATCGTCGGCGCCGGCTACACCGGCCTGTGGACCGCCTATTATCTGAAGAAGGCGCAGCCTGCGCTGCGCATCGCCATCGTCGAAAAAGAGTTCGCGGGCTTCGGCGCGTCGGGCCGCAATGGCGGCTGGCTCTCGGGCGGCTTCAGCTGGTCGCGCGAGAAATACGCAAAGACCTCCTCGCGCGGCGCGGTGATCGACATGCAGCGCGCCATGTTCGGCACGGTCGATGAGGTGATCGCGGTGACGGAAGCCGAAGGCATCGACGCCGATATCCGGCGCGTCGACAACATCACCGTCGCCACCAACGCGGCACAATTGCAGCGTGCCAGGGCCGAATACGAGGAGCTGCTGCGCTGGGAGATGCCGCCGGAGCGGCTGGCCTTCCTCGACGCGCCGGAGGCGCGCCAGCGCATCGCCATCGACAAGGTGCTGGGCGCCTTCGTCGTGCGCAACGTCGCGCGTGTCCAGCCGGCGAAGCTGGTGCAAGGCCTGGCGGCGGCTGTCGAGCGGCTTGGCGTGCCGATCTACGAGCAGACGCAGGTGCTGGCGATCGAGAAGGGCAAGATCACCACCAGCAGAGGCATCGTGCGGGCAGGGAAGATCATCCGCGCCACCGAAGGCTTCACGGCTGGCATTCCCGGCTACGAGCGTCTCTGGCTGCCGCTGAACAGCGCCATCGTGGTGACCGAGAAGCTGCCGCAAGAACTGTGGGACCAGATCGGCTGGAACGGTTACGAAGTGCTGGGCGATGCCGCCCACACCTATTGCTACGCGCAGCGCACGCGCGAAGGCCGCATCGCCATGGGCGGCCGTGGCGTGCCCTACCGCTTCGGTTCGCGCACCGATGCGCGCGGCCGGACCCAGCAGGCGACCATCGACCAGTTGCATGAGGTGCTGACCAGGCTGTTGCCGCAGACCAAAGGCTTGCGTCTCGACCATGCCTGGTGCGGGACGCTTGGCGTACCGCGCGACTGGTGCACCACTTCAGGCTTCGACCGGGAAAGCGGCATCGGCTGGGCCGGCGGCTATGTCGGGCTCGGGGTTTCCAGTTCCAACCTGTCAGGCCGCACCTTGCGCGATCTCGTGCTCGGCCACGACACCGAGCTGACCCGGCTGCCCTGGGTCAACCGCACGGTCAAGAAATGGGAACCGGAACCACTGCGCTGGCTCGGCGTGCACACAATGTACCAGCTCTATCGCATCGCCGACCGGCGTGAAGCAAACGGCCTTGGGCGGACCTCACGCCTTGCGGCCTTCGCCGATCGCCTGACCGGACACTGAAAGCATTCGAGCAGGATATGTAGCGATTTCCGTCTGGAATTGCGCCGAACCCGTGACGTTACAGCTTACGATCGAGGGAGGTCTCGGATCCGGGTTTGTGGATGAAAGCCGCACCCAGGATGGGGCCTGGCAGGCCATCCTTGCCGACCGACTGCAAAAGCACGGCGCAGCCGCCTTTCTTGGTGATCTCGCTCAGCGGAAATTCGTAGCGCTGCGCCTTGCCATGCCACATGCCGGCGGTCTGGATCCCGGTGACCGCGTTCCAATAGGTCATCTTGCGGCCGGAGTTCTCGCCCTGGCCGATCTTTACCGTCTGCGGCGCGTCGAAATAGACGATGACGACATGGGCGTCGTTCGGGCCGGTGCCGGCGTCACCCGCGTCGATGATCACACGGTCGCCGGTGCGGCTGACCTTGATGGGCACACGCATGCCTTCGCCGGCACGGGCCATGCGGGCAAGCGCGCCGTCGACCTCACCGCGATTGGCGCCGTTGACATGCATGCGGCCGTTCAGGACGGCCTGCGGCGTATAGACCGAACGGCTGCTGAAATAGCGCATATAGTCATATTGCCGCTCGGTGTTTTCCTTGTGGCTCAGCGTGTCCTTCCAGCCGAGATAGTCCCAGTAATCGACGTGATAAGCGAGCGCGACAAGGTCTTGCCTTGTGGCGAGTTCGGCGAAGAACGCGTCCGCCGGCGGGCAGGAACTGCAGCCCTGGCTGGTGAACAGTTCGACCACGCCGAGCGGCCTGTCGGATTTTTCGGCCTGGGCCCTTTCGGGCTCGCTGGCATGCCCAGCGCCGGCAAAAGCCGAGAAGGCCAGCGCGAAGGCTGCCAGCCACAATGATCGTCGCGAGGCCATGACCATTCCAATTCCCGCCGGTGATGCCGGCTTTGTTCTGCTTTGCCGAAATATGTGGCAGAACGGGAAGTCAACGGGAAGTCACGTTGCGGTGAAATTTTACCGCTGCAATCGTGAGGTAAGGCCGCAATAGGAGCAGCCGCTGCATTTCAAGGCGTGGTTCGATTGAGCGGCGGCATCATCGCCATGCGGCAGGTTCTCCTCACCGCCATCGATCTCTATTGCGAACACACCGGCCCTGGACTTTGGTACGGGCCGTTCAATGCTTCGACGACCTTGCCTTCATCGCGGCAGGACTGTGCGGCATGCTGGTCTGCTGTGCCGCGGCAGGGGAGTAGCGAGTAGTGAGCAGGGGCGTCCCCTGCATCCCACTCGCTACTCACTGTTTTCTAGGCCGCCAGATCGCGCAGCACGTACTGCAAGATGCCGCCGTTCTTGAAGTAGTCGAGCTCATCCAGCGTATCGATGCGGCAGATGATCGGCACGTTCTTCACCGTGCCGTCGCCATAGGTGATCTTGGCGGTCATCGTCTGGCGCGGCTTGATCGCGCTCAATCCGTCGATCTCGACCAGCTCGTCGCCCTTGAGGTTGAGGGAAGCCCATGAGGTGCCTTCCTCGAAGACGAAGGGGATGACGCCCATGCCGACCAGGTTCGAACGATGGATGCGCTCGAAGGACTGGGCGATGACGGCACGGACACCGAGCAGGTTGGTGCCCTTTGCCGCCCAGTCGCGCGACGAGCCGTTGCCGTATTCGACGCCGGCGAAGATGACCAGCGGCACGCCTTCCTTCTTGTACTGCATCGCCGCGTCGTAGATCGATTCCTCTTCCTTGCTGGGATAATGGATGGTGTAGCCGCCCTCGCGGCCGTTCTCGCCCAGCATGTGGTTGCGGATGCGGATGTTGGCGAAGGTGCCACGCATCATCACCTCATGGTTGCCGCGCCGGGTACCGTACTGGTTGAAGTCGGCGACGCCGACGCCATGGTCGGTCAGGTATTTGCCGGCCGGCGAGGCGGCCTTGATCGAACCCGCCGGCGAGATGTGGTCGGTGGTGATCTTGTCGCCGAACAGGCCGAGCACGCGGGCGCCCTTGATGTCGCCGATCTTGCCGAAACCCGTGGTCATGCCGGCGAAGTAGGGCGGGTTCTGCACATAGGTCGAATTGTTGTCCCAGGCATAGGTCTGGCCTTCCGGCGCCTTGACGTTCTGCCAGTACTCGTCGCCCTTGAAGACGTCGGCATATTTGCGGGCGAACAGCTCGCGGGTGACGTTCTTCTCGATGAACTCCTGGATCTCGGCCGAGCTCGGCCAGATATCCTTGAGATAGACCGGATTGCCGTTCCTGTCGTCGCCGAGCGGCTCCGTGGTCAGGTCCTTGGTCACGGTGCCGGCCAGCGCATGCGCCACGACCAGCGGCGGCGACGCCAGGTAGTTCGCCTGCACGTCGGGCGAGACGCGGCCTTCGAAGTTGCGGTTGCCGGAGAGCACCGCGGCGGCAATCAGGCCCTTGTCGTTGATGGTTTTTGAGATCGGCGCCGGCAACGGGCCGGAATTGCCGATGCAGGTGGTGCAGCCGAAGCCGACCAGGTTGAAGCCGATCTGGTCGAGCTCCTTCTGCAGGCCCGACTTTTCCAGATATTCCGCCACCACCTGGCTGCCGGGGGCCAGCGAGGTTTTTACCCACGGCTTCTGCTTCAGGCCAAGGCGGTTGGCGTTGCGGGCAAGCAAGCCCGCGCCGATCAGCACTGATGGGTTCGAGGTGTTGGTGCAGGAGGTGATGGCGGCGATGACGACGTCGCCATGGCCGAGGTCATGATCGGTGCCTTCGACGGCATAGCGTTTGGAGATTTCCGCCGCCTTCTTGTATTCGGCGTCCATCGCCTTGGCGAAGCCGGCGGGAATGCCTTCCAGCGCGACACGGCCCTCGGGGCGCTTGGGGCCGGCCATCGACGGCACGACACTGTCCAGCTCCAGTTCGAGCAGGTCGGTGAAGACCGGGTCGGCGGAGCCGGCCTCGCGCCACATGCCTTGCGCCTTGGAATAGGCCTCGACCAGGGCGATGCGGTCCTCGCTGCGGCCCGACATTGTGAGATAGCGGATGGTTTCGGAATCGACCGGGAAGAAACCGCAGGTGGCGCCGTATTCGGGCGCCATGTTGCCGATCGTGGCGCGGTCGGCCAGCGTCATGTTGGACAGGCCGGGGCCGAAGAACTCGACGAACTTGCCGACGACGCCCTTCTTGCGCAGCATCTGGGTGACGGTCAGCACGAGGTCGGTGGCGGTGACGCCCTCCTTGAGCTTGCCGGTGAGGCGGAAGCCGATGACTTCCGGCAGCAGCATGGAAACCGGCTGGCCGAGCATGGCCGCCTCGGCCTCGATGCCGCCGACGCCCCAGCCGAGCACGCCAAGGCCGTTGATCATGGTGGTGTGCGAATCTGTGCCTACGCAGGTGTCGGGATAGGCGGTGGTTTCGCCGTCCTCGGTGTTGGTCCACACCACCTGGCCGAGATATTCGAGATTGACCTGATGGCAGATGCCGGTGCCGGGCGGCACGACGCGGAAATTGCGGAACGCCTGCTGGCCCCATTTCAGGAACTTGTAGCGCTCTTCGTTGCGCTCATATTCGAGCTCGACATTGCGGGCGAAGGCCATCGGCGTGCCGAACTCGTCGACGATGACGGAATGGTCGATGACAAGGTCGACCGGCACCAGCGGGTTGATCTTCTGCGGATCGCCGCCGAGCGACGCCATGGCGTCGCGCATGGCGGCGAGGTCGACCACGGCCGGGACGCCGGTGAAATCCTGCATCAGCACGCGGGCCGGGCGATAGGCGATTTCGACGCCGGCGGTGCCCTTGTCGGTCAGCCAGCCGGCCACCGCCTGGATGCTCTCCTTGGTGACGGAGCGGCCGTCCTCGTTGCGCAGCAGGTTTTCCAGCAGCACCTTCATCGAATAGGGCAGCTGGGCAATGCCGGTGAGGCCGTTCTTCTCGGCCTCGACGAGGTCGAAATAGACATACTCGGCGTCGCCCGCTTTCAGCGTGCGGCGGCAATTGAAACTGTCGAGGGATTTTGACACGTGCGATCCGTCCTTGTCTGTTCAGCCTGAAAGGGAACGGACGCCGATGGCATGCAATCACGCGCAAAGGTGCGGGTACGGCCATTTCCGCTGTCCGTTCCCAAGCAACCCGAGCCGTTCAAGGCGGCGCGTGCGCTGGTTCGGCGCTAATTCTGTTCCCGCGCCGACCGCTGGCACGGATGCCCCGCATATAGAGAATTTTCTGGAATAGTTCTAGACAGTTGCAGAGCAAATTTGTGCGATGCGGCAGCGCTCGCGAAACATTGATTTCAGGGCAGGCGAGGGATGCGGCTTATCGCCGAAAATCTGGGCGGCGAACGCGGCGGCGAGCCGGTTTTCTCCGGCATCGGCTTTGTCCTCGATCAGGGCCAGGCCCTGGTCGTCACCGGGCCGAACGGCTCGGGCAAATCGACCTTGCTCAGGATGGTCGCCGGGCTGCTGCCGAAAACCGAGGGCCGGCTGCTGCTCGAAGGCGGCGGCGACGAGTTCCCCTCGATCGGCTCGGCCTGCCACTATCTCGGCCACCAGAACGCGATGAAGACGGCGCTGAGCGTGACCGAGAATTTGCGCTTCTGGCGGGAGTTCCATGGCGAAGGCCGGCTCGATGTGGACGAGGCGCTGGAAACGGTCGGGCTCGGCGGCATCGGCCATTTGCCGTTCGGCTATCTCTCGACCGGGCAAAGGCGCCGCGCGACGATCGCGAAACTCTTGGTCAGCCATCGGCCGCTGTGGCTGCTCGACGAGCCGACGGCAGGGCTGGACAAGGCTTCGGAGGGAAGATTCGCGGGGCTGATGCGCGGGCATTGCGAGGAAGGCGGGATGATCGTGGCGGCGACGCATCTGCCGCTGGGATTGGAAGGGGCGAAAGAGTTGGCGATGGGGGAGGCCTTTTGATGACTGCACCCTACGGCGCCCCCCTTCTTCAACAGGGGACCACATCGTAATGTGGTCCCTCTTCCTGCGCGACATCCGCCTCTCGATCCGCGCCGGCGGCGGCGCGCTGACCGGCGTCATCTTCTTCCTCGCCGTCATCGCCACCATCCCTTTCGGCGTTGGGCCGGATCTCAAGCTGTTGGCCCGCATCGGTCCGGCGATCCTGTGGATCGGCGCGCTGCTTGCCTGCCTGCTCGGCCTCGACCGGCTGTTCCAGGCCGATCGCGAGGACGGTTCGCTCGATCTCCTGGTGCTCGGCAACGACCGGCATATGCTGGCGCTGACGGTGCTGGTGAAGTGCGTCGCGCATTGGGCGGGCAGCGTCCTGCCGCTGGTGGTCGCGGCCCCCCTGCTCGGCCTGTTCATGAACATGGAACCGTTGGCCATAGGCGCCACGGCGCTGACGCTGCTGGTCGGCACGCCGGCAATCACCTTCATCGGTGCCGTGGGCGCCGCGGTGGCGGTGGCGCTGCCGCGTGGCGGCCTCTTGATCTCGGTGCTGGTGCTGCCGCTGACCATACCGGTGCTGATCTTCGGCGTTTCGGCGAGCTATGGCGCGACGGCCAATCCCGATCCATTCCTGCAGCCCTTCCTCATTCTTGCCGCGCTGACGCTGTTTCTTGGTGTGCTGGGGCCGACCGCAGCGGCGCTGGCGCTGCGCCACGGCACCGATTGAGGCGCCAGAGGTCTGAAGGCTGCGGCGTGGCGGCCGATTGCGAAGCCGCCGGCGCGCGGCTAAGGGAAGACATGATCGAACGAGGCGGAAAGACCCGGCTGGAACGAGACGCGGCGATGGAGCGGCGCGCATGAGCGCGCATGCGCTCTACGTCGCGGCGGCCTACACGATCACCGCCGTGGCACTGGCCGGGCTGATCGGCTGGATCCTCATCGACCAGCGGGCGCGCAAGCGCGAACTCGCCGAACTCGAGGCGGCCGGCGTGCGCCGCCGTTCCGACAAGGCAGCCAAGTCATGAGCACAGGGACGGAAACGCCGGCCCGTCGCCGCCTGTTCGTATTTTTGCCGCTGCTGGTCTTCCTCGGACTGGCCGGACTGTTCCTGTCGCAGCTGTTGTCGGGACGCGATGTCTCGGAAGTGCCGTCGGCGCTCATCGGCCTGCCGGCGCCACAAACCAACTTGCCGCCCCTGGAGGGCAGCAATCTGCCCGGGCTCGATTCGAAAGCCTTCGCCGGCAAGGTCACGCTGGTCAACGTGTTTGCGTCCTGGTGCGCACCATGTCGGGAAGAGCACCCAGTGCTGCTGGCGCTGGCGCAGGACAAAAGGTTCGCGATGGCGGCGCTGAATTACAAGGACCGGCCGGAAAACGCCCGCCGCTTCCTCGGCGACCTTGGCAATCCGTTCCAGGCAATCGGCGTCGACGAAGCCGGCCGCACGGCGATCGACTGGGGTGTCTATGGCGTGCCGGAAACCTTCGTCATCGGCAAGGATGGCAAGATAGCCTACAAGCATGTCGGCCCGCTGACGCCAGAGTCCGCCAGGGAGCTTCTGCTGCCGCAGATCGACAAGGCACTGGCCAGGCCGAGCTGAGGCGACGTCGCGAAGACCTGATGTCCCTTGGTTTGTACACGTATATGGTTGAAGCGGAGCGGATGGCTCCGCGCCACCTCAATTCGGCCCACCTGGCCGTGGCGGCGACAGCACATCCTCGGCCGAGAGCACCCGCGCTTCCGAGGGCAGCATGATGGGGATGCCGTCGCGCACCGGGTAAGCGAGCTTGGCGACCCGCGAGACCAGCTCGCCGCGCTCGGGGTCCCAGGCCAGCGGCCCCTTGGTCAGCGGGCAGGCCAGGAGTTCCAGCAGCTTCGGGTCAACATTCGTCTTCTTTCCGTCGCGCCCGTCCGCCATTGGGTCCTCTTCCGGTTTCACGCCCAGCCTGTCAGCCAGGATGCAGGATCTGTCGAGATCGGTCGGGCCGTCATTTGCGGGCCGGCTGGATATCGACGCATTCCTACTGCAGGCTCGAGCCAAAATCCTCATTCTCGCGCGCCAGCGTCATCTCGGTGATGGCGATCAGCGTTTCGGCCCTGGTTTTCAGGTCCGCGGCCTCGAGCAATGCCTGCTTCTCGGCCGGTCCGTAGGGCGCCATCATCGACAGCGCGTTGACCAGCATGGCGTTTTCGGCGCGGCTGACGCTTTCCCAGTCGGCTTCCAGGTCATTGGCCTGCAGATAGGCGCGAAAGGCTCTGAGCAGCGCCGGCCGGTCGATTTCATCAGCCGCCTGCTCTTCGTCGAGATCGGCGAGGAAGGGCGCCGGCTTCGCCTGGCGGAACGGCGTCTTGACCGTCAGCTCGTGGGCGACGCGGAACCGGCACACGCCTTGCAGCGAGATCAGGTAGCGGCCGTCGCCGGTCTCGGAAAAGGCGATGATGCGACCGATGCAGCCGACGTTGCAAAGCTCCGGCTCGCCATCCTCGCGCAATGCGCCATTGAGGCCGGGCTGGATGACGCCGACGAGCCGCGAGCCGGCGACGGCCTCGTCCACCATCTGCAGGTAGCGCGGCTCGAAGATGTTGAGCGGCATGCGGCCGCCCGGCAGCAGCAGCGCGCCTTCGAGCGGAAAGAGCGGGATCGTCGATGGCAGATCCTTGGCGAGCCGGTAATGCGCGTTTCCCGCTTGCACCTCGTTCCTCCGATCGCTTCCCTTGCGAAGCGTCAATCCTGCCTTGTCCTATCTGGCGCACAGGCCTGGCGCCACAAGCCCTTGCGACAAAACAACCGTAACCGGCTCAGGAAAACAGCAATGCCGACAATTTGCGGCGCGCGGCAAGCGTCGCCTCGTCGGTCATGCCCCAGGCCTCGAACAGCTTCAGCAACTGCGTCCTGGCGCCATCCTCGTTCCAGCTCCGGTCGGCCTTGATGATGGCCAGCAGATTGTCGGCGGCCGCCGTGCGATCGCCCATGGCGTTCTGGATCATGGCCAGGTCGAAACGGGCCTGATGGTCCTTGGGGTTTTCCGCGAGCCGCCGCTCGAACTCGGCCGGATTGCCCAGCGCCGCCGCCTGCGCGGCCAGCGCGATCTTGGCGCGCAGGGCAGCCAGCGGCGGTGCGTCCTTCTTGGCCTCCGGCGCCGTTGCCAGGAGCGCTTCGGCACCCTCGGTATCGCCGGCCTCGAACAGCAGGTCGCCCAGCCCGCCAATCGCCTCGACCGTTTCCGGCGCCTGCGCCAGGATGCTATCGTAGATGTCGGCCGCGGTCTGCATGTCGCCGGCGTCGCGCGCCTCCGCCGCCGCGGCCAGGGCCTCGGCCACCGGCGGCGCGCCATTGCCCTTGCCGCCGACCTTGGTGATGAATTCGTTGATCTGGCTCTCGGGAATGGCGCCCATGAAGCCGTCGACCGGCTGGCCGTCCTTGAAGGCGATGACCGCCGGTATCGACTGGATGCCGAGCTGGCCGGCGATCGAGGGATGGTCGTCGATGTTCATCTTGACCAGCTTGACCCTGCCACCGGCGGCCTTGACCGCCTTTTCCAGCTGCGGAGTGAGCTGCTTGCAAGGTCCGCACCACGGCGCCCAGAAATCGACCAGCACCGGCTGGCGGCGCGATTCCTGGATGACGTCGGTTGCAAAGGCCGCGGTCGTCGTGTCCTTGATGACATCGCCTGTGGTGGTGGGGCCGGCGGCTGGGGGCGCGGACGTCTCGCCGAATCCGGCTTTGGGCTCGGTTCCGCCATACTGCACCGTGGTGGCATACTGGCCGCCCTTGTTTCCGAATGATCCGCCAAACGGATTGTTGTCGCTCATCTCGTCACCCTTTCGGTCGCGCGGCCGGCCCGTGGCCCGGCGCCCTGTCTCAATTGGAAATCGGCTTTGCCACCCATGTGGCGATCATGCCGAGACTTTCAAGATAGCAGCATCATGCCCGGTTGCCTCGACGAATCTGATGAGATCGGCGGCCGCGATCGATGTCGTCGCCTCGTTGGTCAGGGGATGCGCATTGATGACGGAATGGTCCATCAGATCCTTGTCGAGCACCAGTTTGACCCGGTTTTCCCTGTCGTTGACGATGCCGAACACCGTGACCGCCCCCGGCGTGACCCCCAGAAGCTCCATCAGCATTTCCGGCTTGCCGAACGAAACCCGGCTGGCGGCGCCGATCAGCTGATGTATCTGCTTGAGATCGACGACCGCATCCTCGCCGACGGTGACCAGGAAGAAATTGTCCTTCTTGTCCTTCAGGAACAGGTTCTTGGTGTGTCCGCCGGCGATCTCCCCGCGCAGCGCCTGCGAATCGGCAACCGTATAGAGCGGCGGGTGGCGTATCGTCGAAACCGCGATGCCAAGTTCGGCAAGAAAGGCCATCAGTTCAGCTTCGGTCTTCGGCATGGGTCTCTTCTTCATCGGTTTCTCGGCCTTGCCGTTTACGGCCAATGCGGCGGCCGACACAAGACCGTCGCGCCAGCGGCGAAGAAATCGGCGCGTCATGGGGCGGTTTGCCGGCATCGCTCGGAAGGTCGCAAAAAGCCTGCTATTTCCCTGTTGCAATCGCCGCGGTCTTCAGCCATATAGGCCCGGCTTGCGGCCAAGACGCCGTGTGAGCGGGTGTAGCTCAGGGGTAGAGCACAACCTTGCCAAGGTTGGGGTCGAGCGTTCGAATCGCTTCACCCGCTCCAGTTTCCTCAAGGGAATCAAGCATCGAAAAGCCGCGGAATTCCGCGGCTTTTTCGTTTCTGGCGGATTGAACCTCGACCGCCCAAGAGCCGGATGTCACTTATGGGACTGCTGGAAGCCGGCAACGTCGTACTGAGATACGCTCTTCGGGTTCTTGGAGTTCTGCGGCTGGGTGCCTGCGTAGTGTGTTCCCGCATTTCCGTCCGGATTGAAGGCCGAACCCGGCGCGGTGCTGGCATTGCCAGGCGTAACACTTCCTGTCTGAGCGGTGCCGATCGTTTGATCGGGTTGACCTTTCGTCCCCGTTACCGAGTGGACGTTGGCTGCCGAGGCCAGGCCGGCGGAGGTCATCAGCAAGCCCAGCACCACGGGGATAAGGTGATGTTTCATCATTGTTCTCCCAAAATCGGTTTGATTTCAGGGCGCTCGCGGTCTCAGAGCACCCGGCGAACAAAGACTGAAACGCTTTTCGGACGCCGTTCATCCCGAGCATCACGAATCTGTGATGTCGGGCGCTGCCGGCGTGGCCTGTCGCACAGGCGCCCTCCGTTGGGTGCACGGGAAATTCCTGCGCCGCTCGACTGGGCTACTGACCCATCCCGAACTTGTATGTGACGCGGGCCATGACGGCATCCACTTTGGCGTCGGTCCGATACGTCTCTGGGTTCGCTCCGATTGTGCCATCATCAAATACGTTGTTGCCGGTGCTGGTCTTGGACCCGAGATCGATGTGGGTGTAATCGACGCCAAGAGATAGGTTGTCGGTAATGGCATAGTCGATCCCGGCGCCGAGGGCATAGCCGCTTTGCCAGTCGTTCTTCTCGTATGTGACCAAGGCATCATTGTCCCGGGCCGTGAACTTGACTTTGCCGCCGGCATACCCGGCCTTTGCATAGATCAAGACACGATCGAAGGCATAACCAATGCGTCCGACGGCTGTAACGTAGTTGGAGATTTTACCGGTTTCAGTGTCGCTGTCTGGGAAATAGGGACTGACGATGGTCTTTTTGATGCCCGTGACGGTCCACGTCGCCTCGCCGCCCAGGACGATCTGGTTCCACTGATACTGTGCGCCTATGTGAGCGCCGCCAGCCACGCCGGCTTTGTTAAAGTCGAAACCTTCCGTGCCGGCAGGAACCAAGTCTGTGAAAAAACCGCCGGTCGGAAGCGTTTCGTCAGTTGCGGTGATGTCACCGTTTGCCACGCCAAGATGTGCGCCCGCGTAGATACCGCTCCAATCATAAGCCGAGCCGACAATTGGACCAGCTATATCGGCTGCCGACGCACCACTTGCGCTGAACCCGGCAACCGCAAGAATTGCAAGAAACTTGTACACTAATTCCTCCCGCTATCTGAACCCTCGATTGATAGAATACATCGGCGCCCGACATTTTTGTGTGCTATTTTAGCATCATCTGCTTCAAAATCTCGCCGGCTACATGAGAATATATTAGTGATGGCTAATTGAGCGCGGTAAGTAGCGATTGGGGAGTGGGGTACCGCAGTATCGGGTTGAGGTCATGCCGCCGGATCGGTTGTGTCATCGCGCATCGTCACGGCACGGTTACCGTTCAGAGCGGCAGAAGCACACGCTGGCCAGCCTGTCGCAGCACGGGGCGGATGACCACGATGCGCTCGTCCTGCCCGGCGGCGCCATCAACCCGGACCTGCTGCGGGTCGAGCAGAAGGCACTGGACTTCATCACATCGTTCTGGCCGGCCAAGAACGTCGCCGGCGCGATCCGCCATGCGCCCTGGCTTCTCGTGGAGACCGGGATCGCCAAGGGCCGCCGATCAGGGGCTCGTCACCAGCCGGTGATCTCGATGCGTTCTGCGACAAAGCGGAGCGTCAGTGTTTGGTACCCGCGCTGTCGCCAGCGGCATCCGCGCCTGGTTGCTTTCGTCCGGCGGTCAACCGACCGGACTCGAACTCCTCGACCGCCTTGTCCCAGCAGGCCTTCTCACGATCGGGCATCAAGCCTTCCCGTTCCCAGAGTTCGCGGGCCCGCTTGCTGATATGCGCGACACGTTCTTCCTGGCTGATCACCATGGCCGTCTTCCTTCCCTGAGGAAGCAACCGGACAGCGCCTGAAATGTTCCAATTTGGATGTCGTCGCCCTCGGCAGGTCCGGCGATGCCGTCAGGCACTCTTCGCGGTGTCCGCCTTGCGAAGCGACGCCTGGTGCACCAGCGAGGTCCAGCTGTTGGTCGAGGCGAGGTGGCAATAGAGCAGGCCGAGCGCGCCGGATTTTCTGAGGTCGAGGAAGGCCTCGTCGCTCAGTTTGTTGAAGGCCGCTTCGTCGATCACCTGGAAGTCGGTGAGGTTGAGCACTTCGCCGCCTTCCAGCGTCACCTTGCTCTGGCGCGGCGAAAACAGACCGTGCGCGTCGATCTTGTCGACCATCTCGCGGGTGGCCCTGAAATCGATCTGGAACTGGTTGCAGAAGGCGAGCGCCTGCCTGGTCGCCTCGGTCGGTTCGTTGCCGCCAAAGAACGGCAGCACCTTGTCGTCGCGGAAGGGCGCCATCAGCTGGTCGACGACACGGTCGCTCGCCCGGTCGACGCACAGCGTCAGCCGGCCAGCCGAGGTCGGATCCTCGGCCAGGATGAAAGGGTAGCGGCGGACATAGGCCGGGATGTAGTGCGGCGCGTTCCACTTGCCGTCGGCATCGACGAACAGGTTCTCGTCCTGGCGAACGCCGGTGATGATGACGGGCGCCTTGGCGGCGCCGATGAAGACGATCGGATAGGAGCGCATCGCCGCCGGCATCTCCGACGCCACCACCGGGATGGCGTGCGCCGAGCGCGCGAAGGAAAAGTCGCTGCGCGCGGTCAACCCCAGCGAGCCGTGCCGCGCCGGATTGAGCGCCTCCGGCCTGGAGTAGAAAAGCGGCATCGCATCGGCCCCTGCTGTCGCCGCCGTCCCTGTTTTCGCACCTTCAGCCATCGTCGGTCCTTTTTCTCCGGCAAGCCGATCAGGCCGGCCAATCCGCGTCCGGCGCCGGGTTCGTATCGAAACAATCCCATGCCGAAACAAAGTACTACAGTGTCACCGGCGCTCACAAAAGGATGCGTTGCTGTATTTTGGGGTTTGCGGCGACGAAATGTCTTGCGCGCCAGCGCTCCGCGCCGATGCGCCAATTCCGAGGAAAAGTGGTCGACGGTTTTCCTGGGAATTTTGGTCGGACAAAGAGCCCTGGACAGCCCGCGACGAAGCGGCGACAGTGCCGCGCAAACGGCTTCGAGGCGACAAAATGGCGGCGGCGGCGGATTTCGAACAGGCGATCGGACAGGCGTTCACCATAGAGACCGGAGCGGGACGGATCTCGCTCGAACTGAGCGCCGTCAACCGCATCGCGGCCAGCCCCCGCCCGGGCGGTGGTTTTTCACTGCTGTTCAGGGGGCCGCGTGAGATCGCGTTGCCGCAGGCGACCTACAGCCTTGCCGGCGCCGGCGGCATCCACGACATCTTCATCGTACCGGTAGCCGCCGACGCGACCGGTCGGACCTACGAGGCGGTGTTCAACTGATTTTCGGCGGTCCGGCCGGTCAGAGCGACGGCCAGATCACGGGCGGTTCGGAGGCGCGGCTCGACACATGATCGACCATATCGAAATCGCCGACATGTTTGACGAAGCAGCATGCAGCGCGCTGTGCGCGGAAATCCGCGAGGCCGGCGGTCGTCCGGCCGGCCTGCTGGGGCGTACTGACCAGAAACCGGCGTGGCCGGAAGTGCGCAGGGCCAGGCGCGCCGAGGTCTCGGAAGCGACCGAAGCACGGGTGAACGGTGTCTTGGCGCAGCAGAGGCCCGTCCTGGAACGGCATTTCGGGCTCGCGCTCGGCACTTGGGAAAGGCCCCAGTTCCTTCACTATCGCGAAGGCGATTTCTTCGTGCCGCACCAGGATGGCAACACGCCGCTCATCCACGACGAGTCCCGGTTCAGGAAGATCTCGGCAGTGCTCTTCCTGAACCGTCAATCGGACGATCCTTCGCCGGCAAACTATGCCGGCGGCTCGCTGGTTCTGCACGGCCCGTACAGCGGCCCGCACCTGCGGGTTGCCATGCCGGCGCTGCCGGGCACTCTGGTCGCCTTTCGTTCGGAAACGACGCACGAAGTCACCCCGGTGACGAGCGGCGAACGTTTCACCATCGTATCCTGGTATCGCGGCGCTTGACGGTGGCTCGGGAGCAATCGAGGACAAGTGTGAATTGGTTTTCAGCCCGGGATTGCGTCAAGACGAGGATGGTCGCACCATCAGGTCGTAGACGCCCTTGTCCTCGGCAACCGTGAAGCCCAGCCGCAGATAGAGCCGCATGGCCGGATTGTGCTTTTCGACATGGATGGAGACGGCCTTGCCGACGGCGCCTGCCTCGTCGATCAGGTCGGCCAGCAACGCCCTGCCGAACCCTCTGCCGCGAAACGCCGGCAGGAAGGTGATGTCGATGATGCGGTGCTCGCGCGGCCAGCGCTCGACATAGAGGCGGCCGATGTCCTCGCCGCCATGCGTCATCACCAGCCAGTCTGCATTGGGATAATATTTCTGGTAATGCGCGTGCTGCGCCTGGAACTGCATGTCGACGAACGCCGCCTTCTGGGC
This sequence comes from Mesorhizobium sp. B2-3-10, assembly GCF_006442275.1. Taxonomy (NCBI): domain Bacteria; kingdom Pseudomonadati; phylum Pseudomonadota; class Alphaproteobacteria; order Hyphomicrobiales; family Phyllobacteriaceae; genus Mesorhizobium; species Mesorhizobium sp. B2-3-10. Next base: position 499,908 of record NZ_VFVT01000001.1, on the reverse strand, counting down.
GTCGTCCCACGAGGTGAGCGCCAGTTCCTCGGCGCGGGTCGAGGCGTAGACGCCTGCGAGGAACGGCAGATCTGTCTCCGCTATGGGTCGAAAGGTCAAGCCAACGCCTGCCGCGCGTGCCCAGTCGGCGGCCCTGCCAATATCGTTCATCGACACATCAGGGGCGGGGCGGGAAGACGCCCTGCAGCGCGATGCAAAAGTTCAACGTGATATACGGCATCATGTTGTTGTGTGGCTGGCCACCGCCGGCCGGAGCGAGGGTCTGACCCGATAATGCCACAATGTTGGCCGCGGGCGTATAGGCATTTCCTTGCGCCGACTTTCCGAGCGCAGTGTTTGTAGGAACGTTCGAATTGGCGGAGAAATTGCCCGGCACGCTCTCCACTGTATGTGGGTGCAATGGCATTTCGCTCTCCAGCAGAGTGACCGTCTCGGAACCTCCCGTCTCGCCGAGATCGTGCAGCGAAAGACCGGGGCCCTGGCCAGGGTGCATGGGCGCATTGCCCTGCATGTTGGGCAGGGCAAAATTCGACTTGCCATCACCGCCGTAAGTGGTGCCAAGCAACGAAAAAAGAGCGGTGTTCTGTGAAAGCGGCAGGATCTGCCCGTCACAGAACGCCCAACCCTTGGGCGCAAAATTGAACGGGAAAATCCGGATTTCGGCGACGAACGGATCAGCCATGACGTCCTCTTAAGTCTGTGACGGGAAAATCCCGAATAGCGAGATGATGAAGTCCACGCACAGGTAGGGCTGGAAATTGGTGTGCGGCTGATTTCCACCGACGCCATTGATGAACTGCGGAGCCATCGGGATCGAAGGAACGGCGTTGATGAACACTTTGACCTGAGGCGACCTGCCGATAACGCTGTTGGCCGGATTCGGCGAATTCGCGGTATCGTTCGACGCCATGAAAAGGTGGCTGTGGGTCGGCATCTGGTTCACGTTCAAAGTGACTTCTTCGACGCCGCCGGTTTCTGCCAAGGTAAAGCCATTGCCCTGATGAATGGGAAGACGGCCACGCATATCGGGCAGCCCGAACGTGCTCTGGCCATCACCGCCATAAGTGGTGCCAATCAGGTTGAACAGCATGTCATATTCAGAAATGGGCAGCAATTGTCCTTCACAGAACATCCACCCGGCCGGCGGGAAATTGCCGGCAAAAATACGGATCTCACCGACATAAGGCTGTGCCATGGCGCGTCTCCGTCAAGTCTGAGATGGGAAGATGCCCTGCAGGGCGATGCAGAAGCTCAATGTCAGGAAAGGCTGCATGTTGGGATGCGCCTGGCTGCCGCCGACACTGCTCACGGTGTCCGGCCGCAAATTGGTGAGATTTTGTGTCGGTCCATAGAGCAGGTTGGGCGCCGAACCGCCCAGGAGATTCGCGGCCGGTATCAAGTCCGATCCGACATTGCCCGAGGCATTCGCCTGGTGTGTGTGGGAGGGCATTTCGGCGATTGTAAGCGTATGCGCCTGTTCGCCGCCACGTTCACCGAGGAAATGACCCATGCCTCCCGTATGGTTCGGCGTACGGCCGCGCATATCGGGCAGCGCGAAATTCACACGCCCGTCGCCACCGTACGTGGTGCCGAGCAGCGAAAACAGCGGCTGATTCTGGTTGATGGGCAGGAGTTGTCCATCGCACAGCGCCCATCCTTTCGGAGGGAAACCAAACGACATAATCCTGATTTCCGACAGAAAAGGCTCGGCCATCTGCGCCCCCCAAACATGAATTTGCTTTAGCCAAAAAGTATCCTTCCCCAAGGGAACTGTCCAGCAATTTTCGAATTCTTTCGTTAACAAGAAATAGTGAGCTTCCCGTGTCTGGAAGCTCTATACGAATTGCAACTATACATTGTATTTCTATTGATTGGGGTTGGTGGGCGTTTTCGTGTGCCCGCCGTTGTGTCCGACCGGGATCGCCGCCGGTTCATTGACGTTGATCAGTTCGACGTATGAACCTGCAGGCGTATTACCGCGATTGGCCCAAGTCGTCTGACCGTTAGTCGTGAACCCTTCGAGATAAACGTTGGAACCGGCGGCACCGGTGTTCTCAACTGCGAGACCGGCATTCCCGTTCCCGGCGGTGATGCCGTTGATGACGTTGTTTTGCAGGTTCGCGGTGAGAGTGGTCAGATCGGAATCGGCCGCCCCGCCGGAAAGCAAAATGCCGTTGTTAAAGGTGTTTGCGTTCAGATTATTGCCTGCCAATATAATATTGTTGTTCTGAATGGTGATATCCAAGGCAGCGCTGAATTTGGAACTTCCGTCGCCCGTTGTTCCGGCTGAAATCGCCGAATCCTGTCCATAGTTGATAATCGTGTTGCCGATCACCTCCACCACACCGATTGAATCGTCATATGCATTGATATTGATCGGGCTTCCGGCGAAATTCGTCCCCGTGGCGTTGTTTTCGATATCGGCGTTGTTGTCGATACGGCCCTGGATACTCGCGTTGTCCTGGGCATAGATATTGATGACCGGGCCGCCAAAACCATAGATTTTCTTGTTGCGGTTGATGTTGAAATTCAGCTGCGCAGTGTCTTGCGAACTAAGCCCGATGGCCCGCCCCGTTTGGGTCGTCGTTCCTCCCGGATCGAAGGTGTTGCCGTTCCCGAGAGTGCCGCCATCGGTAATGTTGACGTTCAATGTCGACGTCTGCCTAGCGATGCCCTCGACACCTGAGGTCTTCAGGTTGAGGAAAGTGCTGTTCGAGATATTGACCGTCGCGGTCGCGGTGCCGGCCGTGGTGAACGCAAGGCCACCGGAGCCATTGGTTGAATCCCTGGTGTTCTGGAAGGTGCTGCCGGTAACATTCAGCGTCAGCGTGCCCGTGTTGTTGCGGACCTCGACCAGATTCTCGCCCCCGCTCGTATCGCCAGCTACGAAACCGAAGGTGGAATTGGTGATCGCCGAGGTGCCGGAAAGATTCCAGAGCTTCACATTGCCTTCACCAACGGCGTCGCCAAAGCCGGTGACCGCGCTGTTTGCAATCGTCAGGTTCGAGACATTCTGACCGTTGATGCCGACTTGCGCGCCACCTGCGCCGCCATTGCCGAGGACATTGAGGTTCGTAAAGGTCGCGGTCGCCACGCCGCTCATATTGATTGCGGCCTGGGCGGCACTGTTGAACGTCGGATCGTCGATGTTGTTGACGGTGCCGTTACCGCCGTTGGCATTGGTAAAGTTCATGTTCGACAGCGACAGGTTCTTGGTCGAGGTGAACAGCGCGCCTTGCACAGTATTCTGGATTGTACCGCCGGAGCCCGCCGTCGTGCCGGTGCCGGTCACCGTCAGACCGCCGTTCCCGGCAGCGAGCCCAGTGTTGTCGAGCACGATTCCGTTTGTTCCCCCGCTCGCCGAAATGCTCTGGAACGTCAGGTTGCCCGAGCCGATCGCGGTGTTGACGACGTTGAGCGCCGTGCCGGAACCCGAATTGATCGTGCTGCCAATGCCCGTGGCACTGATCGTGCCGCCGCCGGTTGCGTTGAAGCCGGTGGTGCCGCTGCTCGACGTGTTGATGGTCAGCGTGTTGGCGAAATTGATATTGGTGCCGTTGGTGCCGCCATTGCTGACCAGGTTGATGCCGTGGCTCGAGCCGCTCGACGACACTGTTCCGTCGAATGAGATCGTGCTGGCGCCGCCGGCGGTGCCGGTGTGGTTCTGGACGTCGATCGCGGTGGCGTTGGCGGTGTGCGTGATGGAGCCATTGTAGTCGATATTGGCCGAGCCGCCGCTGACGTCGAACGCCGTGCCCGAAGCGCCTGTCAACGAGCCCGTGCCCAGGTTCACCGTGCCGGTGACATTGGTCAGCGCGACGTTATTAGGGCCCCCGCCGGAAGTGGTCGAGGTGAAATTGATGCCGGCGGCGATGCCGTTGAGGTTGATCGCCTGGGCGGCCGTCGTGCTGATCGAGCCGGTGGTGACATTGACCGTGCCGCCATTGGTCGCGGTGAAGGCGGTGTTGGTGCCGCTGCCCGTGGTGATGGCGAGGCTGGCGAAGCTGACGGTCGAGGCCAGGCCGCCATTGTCGATCGATACAGGGGTGCCGCCGTTGGCGGTGAGATTGACCGCGCCGGTGAAGCTGACCGTGTTTATTCCGGTCGCGCCGGAGATGGCGATGCCGCTGGCCCCGGTGCTCGTCCCGATCGTGCCGGCAAAGCCGAAGCTGCCGCCGGTGCGGTTGGTGATGCGAATAGCGGTGCCGACGATGCTGGAGACCGAGCTCGTGCTGTCGAAGCTGATGGCCGCGTTGCCGCCGGCGACGGACAGGCCGCCGCCGCCCGACGTGACGACTTTGGTGGCGGTGACCGTTCCGGAGGCAGCACCAAATTTGATGGCGGTGCCGGCCGCGCCCGTGGAGAAGAGCGAAAGATTGGTCAGCGTCGTCGTGCCGGTGGCGCCGGCGCCGAAGTCGATATCGGTGGCGGTGACGTTCTTGATCGTCATGTTGCGGATCGTGGCGTTCGCCGTTGCGCCGCTGATGCCGATCGCGGCATTGGCGCCTGTGCCGTCGCTACCGTTGATGGTAAAGCCGTCGATGATGTTGCCGCCGCTGCCCAGCGTGATGATGCTGCTGCCATCCGCGCTTGTCAGCGTCGCCGCGCCGCCGGACGTCTGATCGACGATCGAGACGTTATTGCTGGCCAGCTGGATCGTCGACGGCACGGTCAGCGCCAGGTTGATGTTGCCGGCGCCGAAGCCGCGCACCTGCTCGCCGGCCTGCAGCAGCAGCGTGTTGTCGCCTCCCGCCGCTGTGATGACGCCATTGTTGACGAGAACGAGGATGTCGTTTGGCCCGGCCTGGAACTCCGCTGCGGCCAACGTCATCAGATTGCTTTGATCCTTGCCAAGGCCATCGCCGGTCGCGGTGGCGCCGACGAAATAGATCTTGCCGATACCGAAGCCGAGGCCCGGGCTGGCCTGGAAGTTCACGTCCTGGACGTTATAGGTGCCGAGCGTTGGCGCGCTGGAGGCGTCGATGCCGACATTGGCGCTCACGGTCGAACCCTTGTCGGTCGTCGATTCGCCGTCGCCATAGGTGAAGGCAAGGTTCGTCGTGCTGTTCAGGAATATGCCGGTGTTGGTACCGGCGATGCTGGAAAATGCGCCGCCGACCGCGGCGTCACCGAGGCGTACCGTCGATCCGCCGGTCGCGCCGCGCAGGTCGACGCCGATCGAGGAGCCCGCGCCCACGGCGGCATTGGTGACGTCGAAATCATTGGCGGTGATCGCCGCGTCGATGATCGCGCCATTCAGGTCGAAGGCAACGGCCGAGCTGCTGTTCAGGCCGATGCCCAGATCAGTGAAAGACAGGGCCGCGCCAAGCGTGCCGGACACATCGATGCCGCGCGAGGTTATGCCCTGCAGGTCGACCGCGCCAAGCGCGATGGCGCCGCCGGAGACGTTGTTCAGCGCGATGCCGGTAGCGGCGCCATTGGCCGAGACGCTGGAGAAATTCACGCCGCCAGCACCAACGGTCGTACCGCTGAGATCGAGTGCGGTTCCTGACCCGGTCGTGATCGTGTTGCCCGAGCCGGCGACACTGATCGCACCGCCCGTCGCGGCTATGCCGGCACCGGTGGTGGTGTCGATGTTGGCGAGGCCGGTGACGTTGAGCGTGCCGCTGGCCCAGCCGATGCCGCCGCCGGTCGTGTTGTTGACCGTTACCGTGTTGAAGTTGAACGTGCCGGTATTGGTATTGACGGCGCTGATGCCGGCGCTCGTCGTGCCGGTGATGCTGGTGGCGCCGGTGATGGTGAAGGTGCCGGCAACACCGTCGAAGATGATGCCGCTGGCGCCGCCGGTGGCGGTGACGCTGCCGAGCGTCATGTGGACCGTCAGCGGGTCGAGATTGATGGCAGTGCCGTTCGTGGTGTCGACCGAGCCGCCCGAGCTGTTCAACGTGAAGGTCGTGCCACCCTTTTCGTTGACCAGCAGGCCCGTGCCGCCATTGTTGGCAATGCTGAAGGTGCCAAGATCGAGCGTGCCGCTGGTGTTGAGCAGGTTGAGGCCGTCGCCCTGCACGCGCGCACCAGTTGTGCCGACGGTGAGGGTGCCCGCGCTGACGGTGCCGCCGCCCCCCGTCGAGTCGAAGGTGGCACCGTTAAAAGCAATGCCGCCGCCGGTGCCGCCGATGACCGTATTGTTGGCGAACGACCGGATCGCGATCGTATTCTGAGTGGCGCTGACGCTCTGGCCGAGGAAATTGGCGGCAAGCGCGGTCCCTGTCGACTGCAGCGTGTTGCCGTCGATCGAAAGCAGAAGCCTGTCGGCAGCCGGCGCGCCGCTGGTGGTGAAATCGAGCGCCCGGCCGCCGGCGGCGATGTCGTTGTTCCTGAGGAAGAAGCTGGAGGCGGCCGCCACGCTGCCCGAGACGCCGGTGCCGCTGCCGGTGTTGCGGATGATCAGGTTCTCGATGCCGCCGGTGAGGACGCCGGTGCCGGTCGTCGCGAAATTGACCACCGAGGTGGCGGTGTTGCTCTGCAGGATCGGCCGCAGCGTATCGATGCCGCCCGGCGCCGAGATGATCGGCGAATTCTGCACCGTGGTGAAATGGAATGCCGCCGAGGCGCCGCTGCTGGTGTCGACACCGAGCTGCGAGACATCGACGGCCGCATCGCCGCTCTTGAAGGCTAGCAGCACCTGTCCGTCGTCGAGTTGGAACGAGGTGCCGCTCAGGTCGATCGTCTCCTGGCTGCCGGTGCCGTTCTTGTCGATCAGCACGATGACATTGGCCGTGGAATTCTGGGCGTTCGCATAGGTGCCTGGATTGAGCAGGCTGCCGTCGCCGAGAGCGCTGGCGTCGGCGGTGACATAGTAGACGCTGATCGCCGACAGGTTCGAGGTGTCGCCGGTGAAATTGACATCGTTGAAATTGTAGTCGCCCGCTGTCGGCAAGGTGTCGGTGGCGTGAATGACCTGGCCGCCGGTGGTGGCGATCGAAGATTCGGCCGGACCTGCCCCGTCGCCGAAGACCAGCTTGGCGTTGGTGGCGCTGGAGAACTGGACGCCATAGCCGACATTCGCGATTTTCGAGGTCTGGCCGGCTGGGTTGTTGTTGGTCGTGTCGCCGAGCTGGATCGTGCCGGTGCCGGTCGTGTCGGCCATGTCGATGCCGATCGTGCCGGCGGCGCTGCCGCCGTCGACGTCGAAATCGCCGGCCGTGATGTTGCTGGTGCCGAGGGCGGCGCCGTTGAGGTCGAGGCCGATCGCGTTCGCCGCGCCGAGCCCGACGTTCAGGCTGGTGAAATTCAGCGTCGAGCCGAGCGTGCCGGAGATATCGACGCCATGCGAGGTGATGCCCAGCAAATTCGCGGCGCCAAGGCTGACGGTGCCGCCGGAAACATTGTTCAGCGCAATGCCGGTCGCCGCCCCGTTGACCGAGACGCTGTCGAAGGTCACGCCATCCGCGCCGACCGTCGCGCCGTCCAGGTTGAGCGCGGTGCCCGTCGTCGTGGTGATGGTGTTGCCGGTGCCGCCGACGCTGACCGTGCCCGGGCCAGTGGTGCTGGCGGTGAAACCGGCGCCGCTCGAGGTGGTGATCTTGAGATTGCCGCCGGTGAAGGCGAGCGTGCCCGTGCCTTCGCCCGGGCCGATGCTGGGGACCTTGACGATGGCGCCGTTGGCGCCGCTGCTGGTGTTGAATATCTTGGACGTGCCGGAGAAGGTGGCCGTTCCCTCGGACGATCCGTCAAACAGCACGCCAATGCCCTTGCCGGTATGATTGATCGTGCTTGATATGTTGTAGGCGCCGTTGGCGTTGCCGGTGAAGGTGAAGGCCGCCGTCCCCGCCGCCGCCGCGTCCGTGGTCGAAACGACCGAACCGCTCATGTTCAACTCGGTCCAGTCGCCGCCGGCGGCTTGCAGCACCGTGCCCGTATCGACCTTGATCGAACCGTTGTAGTTCAGCGTCGCATTAACAAGGTCGTTGCCGCCGGAGAGAGCTATGGCCGACCCGGTGGTGCTTGTCGTCGCGCCGATGCTGGCGACGCCGCCGTTGCCGCCGACATTGACGGTCCCGGTCTGGAGGACGGCAAACGCAATGCCGACCTCGCTGCCGTCGATGATCAGGGTGGATCCGGCGACATTGGCGATGTTTATGGTGCCGACCTGGCCGCTGATCTCGAACCCTTCATGGCTGGTGTCGAGATCGTTCGTGCCGGTGAAATTGACCACGCCGGGGCCGGACAGGCCGGACAGCGAGGCGCCGATATAGCCGGTATCCTTCAGCCCGCCGATGTTGACATTGCCCGCCAGGGTCATGCCTGACAGGAACACGCCGGCGCCGCCGCCCAAGGCGCTCGTGGATACCGCCGAGATGCTGTCGAAGGTGACACCGCCGACGCCGGCATCGGCGCCGACCGCCAGGAGACCGTTGCCGCCGGAATTGATCTTGTTGCCGCTGCCGGTGACGGTGAAGGTCGAGGAGCCGAAGTCCCCGATGGCTATGAAGCCCGCGCCTGTTGTCGTCGTTATGTCGAGGCCGCCATTGGTGAAGTTGATGGCGGAGTTCGTGTTGGGGGTCGGCGTGCCCGAAGGCCAACCGCCGGGGAGGCCGAGATTGACACCATCGGCGGCGCCCGAGCTGATCTGCTTGGTCGTACCCGAGAAGGTGATGGTGATGGAATCGTTGCCGGCAACGAAAATGTTGCCGCCGGCCGCCGCATTGCTGTCGGTCAAATTGCCCGACAGCGCCACCGAGCCACCGGTCATGCTCTGGATCGAGACGGCGGCGCCGCTGCCGTTGGTGGCGATCGTGCCGCCATAGGAGATATCAGCAGTGCCGCCGCTGGCGGCGGTCGCCGAGCCGACATTGAACGACGTGCCCGCACCGGTGTTGGTCAGCGTGCCGGTGCCGAAAGCGGCCGTGCCGGCCAGGTTCTGCAGGTCGATGCCGTTGCCGGCGCTGAACGTCGCGCTGGTGGACGTGAAATGAATGTCGGCCGTGACGTTGTCGAGCGCCGCCGCTTGCGCGCCCGTGGCATTGATCGTTCCTGCGTCGACCGTGATCGTGCCGCCGTCGGTGGCGGTGAAGGCCGTCGCTCCATTGGTGGAAACGTCCAGGTCGGCGAAGGTGATTCCCGCGCCGCTGTTGTTGGCCAGCGATACGCCATTGCCGCCGATGGCCACCTTGTCTGTGAAATCGACCAGGCCGCCGGTGCGGTTGGCGATCGAGACGCCGCCGCCGGTCAGCGTGCCGGCCGGCCCGCCATTGGGCAGGTTGCCGCGCGTCAGCGTGATGTTGCCGTTGCCGCCATTGGCGTCGAGCAGCGTCCCGGCGACGTTGATGTTGTTGTTGGTGATCGAGACGTTGCTGGTGAGGCCGTCGACCTTGAACGCCGTCTGGCCAACGGCGACATTGCTGACCGTGACGCCATCGATGAAGATGCCGCCGGCATTGCTGAAACCGGCCGCACCCTGGTCGATCAGGAAGACCGAGCCGCTGGCGCCAGTGAAGTCGAAGGCGGTGTTGCGCACCTGATTGCTGCCGAGCAGATGCATGGCGTCCGCGGTGCCGGTGACGACGCCCTCGTCGCCGGTAACGTTGCCGCCGGTGGCGCCCAGATTGCCCTGCACGTTCACCTGCTGGAAGGTGCCGGACACGGCGATGACGTTGCTGTTGCCGAAGCCGGTGATCGACTGGCCGGAATCGAGCGTGAACGGCGTTGCGCTGAGATCGACGGTGCCGACGAAGGCGAAGGTCTGCGTGCCGGTCATGAGATCGGCGTCGGCAAGCGAAATCGTGGTCACCGACTGGCTGAGGCCGTACGTGCCGACGGCGATAACGCCGCCCGACTGCGAGACCATCGTCACCGCGCCGACCGCCGAGGGCAGATTGGCGCTGCCGGTGAAGAACACGTCGTCGAAATCATAATTGCCGAGCGTCGGGTCGAGCCCGACCGTGTTGACGGTGTAGCCGCCGGGCGCGGCGCTGATCGAGGATTGCAGCCCGTCGGATGAAGTGCCGTCGCCGAAGGTGAAATTGGCGTTGGCCGAAGTCAGCGTGCTGAGGCCGGACGACAAATCGACGCCGATATGGACGTCGCTGATGCTTGAGCCGCGCAGGAAGGTGATGGTCTTGTTGCCCGTCGTCGATGACAGGTCGATGCCGCGCGAGGTGGCCTCGCCGGTGCCGGTGATGGTGGTCACGCCGAAATCGGCCGTCGTCGACGAGCCGCTGAAGTCGATTGCCGTCTGGTTGGCGCCGGCGCCCATCGTCACACTGGTGGTGCCGAAGCTGACATCGGCGTTGGTGCTGCCGAAGTTGATGCCGGCGGTGTTGGCCGCCGAGCCCAGCGTCACATTGGTGGTGCCGAAAGTCACCGAACCGGAATTGCCTGAAATGTCGATGCCATTGCCGGTTGCACCCGACACGGTGACCGCGCCGAAGGTGGCGCTGCCGGCGACATTGGAGACCGACAGGTCGTTGCCGACCGCGTTGGTGATCGAAATTGGGGACGTGGCGTTGAAGGTCGCGGCCGCGCCCAAGCCTGCGATGATCGCGCCACCGCCGCCGCTGGCGGTCAGCGCCGAGTCGGTGAAGCTGATCGTGCCACCCGTCGGCGCGGTGGTCGAGCCGATGGCGAACAGGTTGCCCGCGCCGGTTGAGGTGACCGGACCGGTGAAGGCGACCGAGCCGCCGGTGATGCCGTCGACCCTGACCGCCGTGCCGGGCGCTGTCGCCGAGCTGTTGATGGTCGCGCCGATCGTGATCGCCGCGCTTCCGCCGGAGACGACGACGCCATCGCCCGTGCCGGAATTGGTGATGGTGCCGCCAATGTCGATCGTGCCGGTGTTGTTGGTCAGGCTGACATCGGCGCCGGCGATATTCGTCGTTACGAGGTTGCTGACGCCGACGGTCGCGGCGCTGTTCTGAACCAGGAAGCCGGAGCCTCCACCCACCACGGTGTCGACCTTGGTCGTGCCCTGGAAGGTGTATCTGCCGCTGGCGACATTGTCGAGACTGATGGCGACGCCGCTGATGCGATACAGGTCGACGCCACCGAAGTTGACGTTGCCGCCGCTGGTGTTGGAAATGGCGATGCCGGTCGAAACGCCGCCGCCCGAGCCGTCCACGGTGACGCTGGAGAAGTTCACTCCGGCCAGGCCGATCGTCATGCCGGCGATTTGGATGCCCTTCTCGTCCGGCCCCAGGCCGGTCGCCACGGTATTGCTTGCCCCGTACACCGTCAGATTGCCGCCATTGACGGCGCTGAAGGCAAAGCCGCCATCGGCTGTCAGATCGAGACCGCCGACGAAAGCAATCGCGCCGCCGGCATTGCCGGTCAGGTCGATGGCGTTGGCCGCGCCGGTGCTGGCGGTGATCTTGCCGGCGAACCTGGCGAAGCCGCCGTTCATGGCGTTGATCTTGACCGCGCTCGCGGCAGCGGTCTGGTTGATCGTGCCGTTATAGATGAGATTCGGCGTCGAGGAATCGATGTTGAACGCCACGCCTGTCGTGCCGGCGATCGAGCTCGCCGCGTCAAAGGTCAGGGTCCCGGTGGTGCCGCCGGTGATGCTGACGCCCGAGCCGGCGCTGGCGATATCGAAATTGGTGAACGTGCCGGTACCGCTGAAATTGTCGAGCGACAGGCCCGTGGCAACGCCGCCGACCGACACACCCTGGACCGTCAGACCGGCAATGCCCGTCCCACCAATAGCCGCGCCGCTGCCGCCCGAAATGTTGAAATCCAGCAGCGAGTTGCCGTTGCCCAGCGTGACGACGTCGCCGGCGCCCGAATTGGTCAGCGTCGCCGCCCCGGTGCCGGGATCCGAAACGACCTGGTCGTGCTGGATGTTGGTCCCGGTGACGTTGATCGGCACGCCGCCGAGCGAGAAGGAGCGGCCATTGCCGAAGGACGCCAGCGTCTGGTCGTCGCTGAGCGAGAAGCCGCCCGACGCATTGATCGGCGTGTTGCCGACGTCGTTGACCAGCACGAAGATCGCGTTGGCGTCGGTAATGCCGTCGGCGGTGCCGATCGACGCCAGGTCCGCAAGCGAGGAGCCGTCGCCGGCACCCGAGGCTGCCGCGCCGACGAAGATCACGTTCTGGACGTCGAACAGCTGCGGGCCGCTGAACGTCGTCGAGCCGAAGGCATAGAGGCCGAGCGTCTGGTTCAGCCCACGCGCGTCGAGCGAGGCGGTGACGCCCGCGATCGAGCCGCCGCCGAAGCTGAATTGGGCATTGGCCGAGTGGGCCAGCGAGCCGGCGATGCCCAGGCGCACGCCCGTGTCGACGCCCGAAATGGTGCCGCCATTGGTGATGATGATCGAAGCGCCGCCGGTCGTGTCGGCGAGATCGATGCCGATCGAGCCGGCGCCCGATCCGCTGATATTGGCCGAGAGCGCCGTGAAGGTCGTCTGGCTGCCGGAGAAGTCGAGGCCAGCATGGCCGAGACCGAGCCCGGAGATGACGATGTTGCCGGCAACCACCGCCGCGTTGACGCCGCTGAACGACATGCCGTCGCCGCCGGGCGCCGTGATGTTGATGTCGCCGAAGCGGATCGTTGCCGGCGAATCGGAAATGGCGATCGCCGGTCCCGTCGTGTTGGAGATCGTGGTGGCGCCGTTGACCGTGAAGCTGCCCGAGACATGGTCAAGCACCACGCCCGATGTGCCGCCGGTCTGCGAGATTGAATCAAACACCACATGCGCGGTGATCGGGTCGATGAAGATGCCGACGCCGTCGTCGCCCAGGGCCTTGTTGCCCGTCACCTGGCCGCTGGTGGTGGTGAAGCTGCCGCCGGCGGCGGTGCCCTTCACCGTTATGCCGGCATCCTGGTTGTCCTGAGCATTGAGGATGGCGAAGCTGTAGGTGCCCTTGCCCGTAATATCGAGGCCGTCGTCCTGGTTGCCCGACAGCAGCGTCGTGCCGGTGAAATTGTAGGTGCCGTCGCCTTCGATATGCAGGCCGTCGAGGCCGTTGCCGGTGGCGGTGAAATTGGACGCGCTGACATTGGTCGAATTGCCGGTGAACTCGGCGCCATTGCCGCCGGTGCTCGTTACCGTGACGTTGGTCAGCGTCGTGCTGGTGGCGTTGTTGCCGAAAATGCCGTCGCCGCCGCCGGTGATGGTGATGCCGTTCAGCGTGTTGCCATTGCCCAGCGTGATGACGGGGTTGGCGACGTTGGTGCCCTGGATCGTGCCGTCGCTGCCGCCGAGGTTGAAGGTGGCCGTGCCGCCGCCGAAAAGCTTTGCGGTGACGCTTTCGCCGCCGCCGATGACCGTCTGGCCCGTGGCCAGCGTCACGCCGCCAGTCGTCAGATTGCCATTGCCGCCGAGCGCCACGACGAAGCCGCCGTTGCCGGCCTTGGTGACGGCATCGTCCAATGTCGTCGGGTCGGCCTGCGTGCCGGCGCCGGCCAGGCCGCCATCGGCGAAATAGAACTTTCCGAACGCGGCATTGGTGGCCGCGTTGATGGCGACGCGGGTCGTCGTGCCGCCGGTCTTATCCTGGCTCTGGATGCGGACGCCGATATCGCCGCGCACCCGCTCGTTGACGCGCTTGCGCAAGCCTTCGCTGACCGGATAGACCGGATCCGCCCCGATGGCCGCGGTGCTGTCCGAGCCGCCGCCGGGATTGAACGGGATATTCAGCCGCACGCTGCCGGCGAACTGGGTGTCGTCGCGATTGTCGTTGCGCACCTCGCCGGTGAAGGTCAGCGACGTTCCGGTGCCGAAGACATCGCCGATCTCATATTCGATGCCAGCCTTGGCGCCGGTGACGCTGCCGTCATCACCGTGCGGATCCTCGAAATGATAGCCGCCAACGTCCAGTCGCAGCGAATGCTTGTCGGGCAGATTGAGCGGCACCTTCGCTCCAACCTCGCCCTCGATGCCCCAGGCCGCGTAGTCGCGATGGTCGAGCACCGAGATCTGCTCGATCAGCTGGTTGGAGACCATCGACAGGGTCGAGCTGGTCGAGTGGTCGGTCGAGTCGCCCTTGATCGGCACGAAGACGTTCACATGCGCGTCGAAATTCGGCGTGATCGCCTCGACGCCCAGCGTGCCCCCGGTGAACTGCGTGCCGCCGTAGCTCTCGGCATTGAAATAGGCATAGCCGCCGAGCATCAGGTCCGGGTTGACGATGCGGCGGATGCCGAGGCCGATATCCTGGCCGAAGGCGTCCTTGAAATCGTGCTTGGCCCGCACATCCAGGAACAGCACCGATTCGGCGCTCTGCTTGATCGGGATGAAGCCTTCGAGCGCGGCGTTGCCGCCATTGTTGTCGGCGCCGATGATGGCCCGGACCTGCGGCTGCCAGAGCCCGACATCGTCGCCATAGGCGGCCACGCCCGAGAGCGCTAGCGCCAGCGACGTAAGCGCCGTCGTCTTCCAGAGCTGCCTTGCAATGCTCGAACGGCGATAACCGGCGCGCATGTGGAACCCCTCCCCACGCGCCGCCATCTCACCAACTTGCCGAGACTTCTCGGTAGTTCCCATCCCTGGCGAGTCCTTCTGGGACTACACGTCCCGCGTGCCGATGTTTAATGGAAATCTAGTGTATAGCGAGTCCCCAGTGATCAAACTGCTGCTGTGGCCTACCAAACTGCTTCTCTGTGGTAATATGGACACAGTAGATTTGCCGGCTTGCTTCGGTGGATTCCTGGCTTTCAGGCTGGATTGGAGTGCTGTATCAAGCCCTACTGCGGGAAATACCGGTGGGGCCTAAAAGAACATGAGAGTTGTTTTAGCTGTAGCTAATACTTTGAGCTTGGCCGCAGGTATTGGTGCCCTGTGGCTCATCCTGTCGGGCGCCGGACCCGCACTTGCCGAGGAAGCCGCCAAGCCCCAACCGGCCCAGTCAAAGCCGGCCGACGCCAATCCCTGGGCGGTCAACTGCTCCAGCGGCTCGGCGAGCTCCGAACTTCAATGCCAGGTGTCTCAAAACCTGACCGAGGCGAAGACAGGACAGCGCGTGCTTACCGTGACAGTGCGCCGCGACAATGCCAATGGCAGTCTCGCCATGCTGCTCGCCTTGCCGCACGGCCTCTTCCTGCCGTCCGGCGCCAGCTACCAGATCGACCAGGGACAGAAGACGACCATCGCCATCCAGACCAGCGACCAGAACGGCGCCTATGCCGCCACGCCGCTGCCGCCGGACCTCGTCAAGGCGATGAAGTCGGGAACCAATCTGAACATCGGCATGGAGTCCGTCACCCGCAAGCCGGTCACCATCCCGGTGTCGCTGGCCGGCTTCACCGCCGCCCTGACCAAGCTGGAATCGATCAAGTAGCGGGTTCGCCGGCAACCGCGGCCGACATCCTATCCCTTCGTCATCCACGGGCGGAGCAGCCGCGGCGCGGCGTCGCGGAGACCCGAGGATCCATGCCGCGACCGTGCTGGCGGGTGCAGCGGAGCAGAATCTGGACCGTGGATCCTAGGGTCTGCGCTGCGTCGCTGCGCTCCTTGCTCCGCTCTAGGATGACGAAGTCGTGGGCGTCTCCGCTCCGCACTCAAGGTATCAGTGCGTCAATACGAGCAACCGTCTTGATTGTCCGCACCAGCGATGCTCCGTTGTCGCTTCGGACATCCGGAGAAACACATGACGGGTTTTGTCGACCGGCAGCGCGCCACGCAGTTGATGCAACGCGCCGGCATCGCCGCGCTGGTGCTCTCAGCGCCCGAGGCCTTCCATTATGCGACCGGCGCTTCGATCGGTCCGGCCGGACTGTTCCGGCGCGCCGGCGCCGGCTTCGTCGTCGTCCCGGCCAGGCAGGACCTGCCGATCGGCGTCGTGGTCGCCGACTTCAATGCCACGCAACTGCGGACCGCCGCGCCCGAGATGGTCGTGCGCTCGCACCCGATCTGGATCGAAGCAGCGCCGGTCGAGACAGGGCCTGCCGGGCTGCCCCTGGCGGAGCGTATCGAGGCTGGCCAGGCTTTGCCCGGCCGCGCGCCGGATTTCGCGCGTCCCGCCACCTTCGACCTCGCCGGCTCGGTGCGACAGCTGCAGGCAATCCTCGCCGATTTCGGGCTGGAGCGCGCCACGCTCGGCGTCGACCTCGACTTCATTCCCGCCGCCGATTTTGCCGCCATCCAGGCGCTGCTGCCGGATAGCCCTGTTGTGGACGGCTCGCTTGTGCTGGACCGGCTGCGCGCGCTCAAGTCGCAGCGCGAGATCGACCTGCTGCGGCAAGGCATCATCCTGTCGGAAGCCGGCCTGGAGCGGCTGCAGGTCGATGCCATGGCCGGCATGCGCCAGAGCGATCTCGTCGCGCTCTACCGGCAGGGCGTAGCCACGGCGGCGGCCGGCTTGTCCCACCCGGTCATCACGGCCGAATATGTGACGCTGGGCGCCCGGGCCAAGGGCGCCGACGCCAGGGCCGTGGCGGGCGATCCGCTGAAATGCGACATGGTCTGTACGGTCGGTGGCTACGCCTCCGACATGTCGCGCAACTTCACCTTCGGCCCGCCTTCGGCTGATCAGGCCGAACTGCACGCCATTGCCGAGCGCGCCTTCGACGATGGGCTGGCCGAGCTTGTTCCCGGGAACACGCTTGCCCATGTCCACCGCGTCGCCACCGACAGCCTGGCGCGCCAAGGCCTGCGCTCCTACCGCCGCGGCCACTTCGGCCACGGCGTCGGGCAGTCGGTCTTTTCCGAGCAATGGCCGTTCATATCGGCCGGCAGCGAGGTCGTGATCGAGGCCGGCATGGTGCTGGCCTTCGAAATCCCGCTCTACATCGACGGCCTCGCCAGCTTCAACCTCGAGGACCAGTTCCTGATCACGCCGGATGGGCCGGTCGCGATGAACCGGCTGCCGCGGCGGCTGGAGGTGATTGGGTAGTAGGAGGCTTGAGATCTGCACCTCCGGAAATTGGCTGAGGTCCCTCCACCTTCGTCATCCACGGGCGAAGCAGGAGCGAAGCTCCGTCGCGGAGACCCGAGGATCCATGCCGTGACCTTTCCGTGGGGTGCAGCGGAGCAGAATTTTGGACCGCCGGGAACGCTTTGATGTCGCGGCATGGATCCTGGGGTCTGCGCTGCGTCGCTGCGCTCCTTGCTACGCCCCAGGATGACGACGGGAAAGGTTTTGCCGTCCAGCGATCAAACCTCCGTACAGGTCACTAAGCGCTCACCGGCGGCCGCCTGTCCCTCCATGGCATTTCCTGTTCCAGCTGTGCCGACGCCGCCAGCACCGTCGCCTCGTCGCCGTAGCGGCCGACCAGCTGCACGCCGACCGGCACGCCGCCCTGCGACCAGCCGAGCGGCAGCGAGATCGCCGGCTGGCCGGAGATGTTGAAGGGGAAGGCAAAGACGGCATCCGTCCATTTGGCGTTGTAGCGGTCGATGTCGGTCTCCGACATGTCGTAATAGCCGAACGGCCGCGGCAGTTGCGTCAAGGTCGGCGTGACGAAGAGATCATAGGCCTTGAGGTCGCCGACAATATCGCGGCCGACCTGCCGGAGCTGCTCGACATCGGAGATGTGCCTGACCCCGCTGGTGGCGCGGCCGCGCTCGATGATCGCCCAGGTCACCGCCTCGACATCCGCTGACGTTACCGGCCGGCCGATCACCGTTTCCAGGGAGTCGAAGGTCGCCGCCGTCTGCACGCAGGTCATGTTGGTGTAGGTCGCCCATACGCCGTCGGCATCAAGCGGCATGTCGTGCTCCTCGACATGATGCCCCAACCGCTCGAATGCGGCCACGGTCGCCAGCGCCGCCGCCTTCACCTCCGGATCGATGGCGGTGCCGTTGGGCGGCGTGACGGTGAAACCGATGCGCAGGTTTTTCGGCGCACGCGCCGACAGGCTGAGCCAGGAGGCATCCGGCACCGGCGGCGTATAGGGCTCGCCGGGCAGCGCGCCGGCCACCGCATCGAGATAGGCCGCCGTGTCGCGCACCGTGCGCGAGCAGCAGAGGAAGTAGGCACCGCCATACCAATAGTCGCCGAACGGCGCCAGGCTGACGCGGCCGCGCGACGGTTTCAGGCCCACGATCCCGCAGCAGGAGGCGGGAATGCGGATCGAGCCGGCGCCGTCGCTGGCCTCCGCGATCGGCACCATGCGCGAGGCGACAGCCGAGGCCGCGCCGCCGCTCGAGCCGCCCGGCGTGATGCCTTCCTTCCACGGGTTTTTCGTCGTGCCGTAAAGTTTTGGTTCCGTCGTGATCGACCAGCCGTTTTCGGGCGCGTTCGACTTGCCGACCAGCACCAGTCCCGCCGCCTTCATGCGGCGAACGACTTCGGTGTCGAAATCGGCGACGACATCTCTGAGGTAGAAGCAGGAATTGGTGTTGGGCGCACCCGTCCAGGACGAGGCCAGTTCCTTGAGCAGGAATGGTACGCCGGCAAAGGGTGCCGATCTGTCGACCGTCGCGGCCTGCGCGCGCGCCATGTCATAGAGGCGATGGATGACCGCGTTGAGCGACGGATTCAACCGTTCGACCAGCGTGATCGCCGCCTCGACCAGTTCCGCCGGCGAAACCTGGCCGCCGCGGACCAGCGCGGCGAGGCCAAGCGCGTCGGACTCGGCATAGGTTTTCAAAAGACTGTCGGTGACCATGTCTCTCTCCCAAATTTGCATTGCCTCGACACCGCGCATAGGAATGCGCGAGCTGTCGCTACCGGCTAATTACAAATGTAGGCGCCGCCCCTCATCCGCCTGCCGGCACCTTCTCCCCGTATAGTGACGGGGAGAAGGATGAAACTCCTGCGCTGCCGGTGCCGCCTCCAGCGCCAACAGCCGGATAGCATCAGGCCAGCTCGACCGTCCGTCCCAGCTCTATGCTCTGTTCGGCCGCGAGCACGATGCGCAGGCTGTTGACCGCCGCGTCCATCTGCTCGGTCAGATCGAGGTCCTCGCTTATGGCGCGCAGGAAGAACGCCTGCTCGCGGTCGCAAAGTTCCTGGTGGCCGGGCTCGTCCTCCATGCTGACGATCTCGTCGGGCTTTTTGAAATTCTTGTCGCCGTCGACGGCCGCGTAATGGATCTTCAGCGCGTCGGTCTTGGTGTGGCGGTCGATGTCGGCGGAGTTCGACACTTCGGCCAACTCGGCCGCGCTGCTCGCCTGCTGGCCGGCGACGATCGAGACCGCGCCTTTCGGGCCGACGACATCCTTCACGAAATAGGCCGTCTCGCTCATCATCGGACCCCAGCCGGCCTCGTACCAGCCGACCGAGCCGTCATCGAAGGTGACATGCAAGTGGCCGTAATTCTGCTTGTCGGCCTCGGCCCATAGTTTGGCGCCGATGCCATGCACGCGCACCGGCTTGGCGCCGGTCAGCTGGCACATGACGTCGACATAATGCACGCCGCAATCGACGATCGGGATCAGCGAATCGATCAGGTTCTTGTGCCAGTGCCAGGCGCTGCCGCTGCTTTGCTGGTTGAGGTTGAGCCGCATGACCAGCGGCTTGCCCAGCGTCTTGCCAACCTCGATGAACTTGATCCAGGAGGGGTGGACGCGCAGGATGTAGCCGAGCACCAGCTTGCGGTTTTTCGCCCGCGCGGCCGCCACCACCTTTTCGGCGTCCTCGATGTTGGTGGCCAAAGGCTTTTCCATGAACACGTGGCAGTTCGCCGCGATCGCCTTCAGCGCGTATTCGGCATGGGTGTTCGGCCAGCTGTTGATCGAGACCGCATCCGGCCTGGTCTCCCTCAGCGCCAGGTCGAAATCCTCGTAGAGCGGATAACCGGCGAGTTCGGCCGGGATTTTCGTGTTGCTCTTGATCGAGCGGCTCATGATGCCGACGATCTCAAACCCCTCCGAGCGATGATAGGCACTGGCGTGCGACGCACCCATATTGCCGAGACCCACCACCAGTACTTTCACCTTGTCGGCCACCGTTATCTCCCAGGTTCTGGATTGAATTGTGCGCGGCGACCGGTTGCCGCGTGTTTATCCGGACAATCACCTCAGGTCAGCGCCGCCGCTCGTTGCCCGGCCCTTTCCTCTCCCCCGTCGATCGGGGGAGAGGTGTCGAGCGAAGCTCGACGGAGTGGGGGTCGACCTTCGCCGCCCGCCTGAGGTTACTTCGCCAGATTGTGCCTGTCCCGCAGCGACTGCGCGTTTAGCGACCGCCTTCCCCCACTCCGTCGCCGCTTCGCGGCGCCACCTCTCCCCCCTCCGGAGGGAGAGGAAAGGAGCCAAGGCAGGGCAATGAGGAGTGGCGTCGTCATGGCCTTCGCTTGCGCGCTTCTACTTCACCGCCGAATCGAACAGGTGCGCCTTGATCTTCTCGACATCGAGCGCGGCAAAGTCTTCCGACAGTTTGACGCCGTCTGCGTCGGCCTTGACCTTGGCCTTGTCGAAGTCGTTGGCGGCCGGGATCAGGTCGTTGCTGCAGACATCCTCGGCCTTCACCGGGTTGGTGATCTGGCCGATCTTGTGGATCTCGTCGAAGAAGCCCTGCCAGCTCGCCATGTCGTGCGACCCCCAGCCGCCGCGCTTGTCCATGTCGCCGCGGAAGACGTTGATCTGCTGCAGGATCGAGGTGGTGCCGAGCTCCGGTCCGAGGTTCTTGGCCAGCGTCGGGAACTGCTCGAACACCGCTTCGACCGCCGCGCGCGGATTTTGATAGCCGAACTCAAGGCCCATCGCCCAGCCGCGCAGGTATTTTTCCAGGAACGCCTTCTTGTCGGGATCCTCGAGATCGGCTGCGCGCACGACGAAGGTGTTGGCCGGCAGCTTCGAGTTCTTCACGCCGAGCCAGTATTCGAAGTCGAGACCCTTGGCGATCCATTCGGCGCGCAGCCCTTCCCATGACAGCGCCGCGTCGCCTTGGCCGCCGGCAAGCGCGGTGCCCCAGGTCGGCCAGCCGGCCTCGACATATTTGACCTTCTTGATGTCGACGCCTTGCGCGGCAAGCAGCGGATCGGTGATCGACTGCCAGGCTGCGGAACCAAGCAGGATGGTCTTGCCTTCGAGCTTCTTCAGGTCGTTCGAGCCCTCGCCCTTGCGGAAAGCGATGCTGAACGTGTCGCGCGCGCCCATATGGAACACCGACTTCAGCTTCATGCCGTTCTGGATGGCGAAGGAGAACACGCCGGGCGAGGGAAAGCCCATATCGGCCTGGCCGACATCGACGAACTTCACCGTCGCCGTGCCGTCGGACGGTCCCGGCTGCATGTCGGTGTCCAGCCCGTCGAAATAGCCGGCCTTCTTGGCCGCCCAGTAGGGGTAGTCGTCGAGCACTTCGAGCGTGCCGCGCGGCGAGATCCAGGTGAATTTTCCATAGGCCTCGGCCCTCGCCCTGAGGCCGGTGGCGCCGAGCGCAGTCGCCGTCACCAGCCCGGCGCCGGTGACCTGCAGGAAGATGCGGCGGCTCATCCCCGCCTGCTGGATGAAATTGTCTTTGGTCATGGCATTCCCCTTTTTTGTTTGATGTCAGTCTGCCTTGCCGCCCGCCTCCCGGGCGTGGTCATTGCTTCTGCGTCAAGCCTCCCAGCTCGCCCATTTCTTGCCGATGAGGAAGAACAGCACGTAGATCAGGATGCCGAGCATCGACAGGATCAGCACCACGGCGAAGAATTGCGGCATCTGGATCATCGACGAATAGGTGGTGAGCCGGTTGCCGAGGCCGAAGCCACCGCCGACCATCTCGGCGCCGACGGCGGTGAGCAGGCCGAAGATGGCGCCGATCATCAGCCCGACCAGGATCATCGGCAGCGCCATCGGCGCGCGGATCTTCCAGAAGATCTGCAAGGTGCTGGCGCCATAGGACCGCGCAAGCGCGATCTTGGCGCTGTCGACGCGACGAAAGCCGGTGGCGGCATTGATCATCACCATCGGCCCGGCGGCCAGGGCCACCGCTATGATGCGCGGCGTGTAGCCGAAACCGAAACGCAGGATGAGCAGCGGCACCAGCGCCAGCATCGGCGTGGTGACCAGCAGCAATATATACGGCGCGACGATCTTTTCCGCGAACGGGAATTGGGTGATGACGGCGGCCAGCACCAGACCGACGGCGGCGCCGATGGCAAAGCCGGACACCAGCTCGACCAGCGTATAGCCGAGATGCGGCGCGATCAGCGGAAACTCGTCGAACAGCGCATAGGCGATCGAGCTCGGCGGCGGCATGATGTAGAGCGGCACATGGAACAGCCGCAACGCCAGTTCGATGCCGCCGATGATGATGACGGCGACGGCGAGAATGGCCGCCACCTCCTTGCCCGACTTGATGCCGGGGCCGCTGGCGAAGGCCGAGAGGTTGGTCAGGCTGACGTCTTGCCCATCGCCTGATTTCGACTTCGAAAATTCGGGAATGGCGTCGCTCACGGCCTGATCCTCACGATCTCGGCGCTCGGGCGCTCCGGCGCCTTCGGTCTGGTGCGCTCTCCGACAATGTCCATCTTGATCCGGTTGGTGAGGTCGAACACCTCCTTCGTCGCCATGATCTCCAGCGAGCGCGGCCGCGGGAACGGCACGCGGTATTCCTTGGCGACGCGGCCCGGCCGCGCGCTCAGCACCACGACGCGGTCGGAGAGGAAAATCGCTTCCTCGATCGAGTGGGTGATGAAGACGATGGTGGTCTTGGTGTCGAGCCAGATCTCCTCGACCAGCCGGTTCATCTCCTCGCGGGTAAAACTGTCGAGCGCGCCGAACGGCTCGTCCATCAAAAGCACCGAGGGTTTCAGCGCCAGCGCCCGCACGATCGCCGCGCGCTGCTGCATGCCGCCCGAAAGCTCGCGCGGGAATTTGCCGCCGAAACCGTCGAGGCCGACGCGGTTAAGCAGATGCGCGATCCAGGCGCGGTCCGGTTTTTCGCCCTTGATCTCGAAGGGGAAGCGGATGTTGGCGTCGAGATTGCGCCAGGGCAGGAGGTTGGCTTCCTGGAAGACGATGCCGATATCGGGATGCGGCCCGGAAATCTCTTTGCCGTCGAGCTTGATCGCGCCGCTTGTCAGGCCGTGCAGCCCCGACATCGACCACAAAAGCGTGGTCTTGCCGCAACCGGACGGGCCGACGATCGAGACGATTTCATTGGCTCTGACGTCGAGGCTGCAGCGGTCCAGCGCCAAGAGGTCGCCGGACGCCGTGTGATAGATCTTGGTCGCTGCCTGCACGCCAAGCTTCGGCGTTGTTATCTCGCCCGCGTTCATCCGCCCCTCGGAGATTGCGTGATGATCCAAAGGTCATCAGACTGTCAAAAATCAGTGTGTAACTATCCTACTTTGCTGTCAAGCGTCGACGGCGGCGAGCATGGGACGAGAACCGACTGCTAGGCATAACTATCTGTATTGACGTGGTATTCTTTGCCTTGAAATTCGTGTTGCTTTCCTACATGATTTGGCAGGCGCACACGCGGATGCCTTGACGGCACGCATCGGTTGCAGCGCCGTCCTGCGCATGGAACGACAGCGTGCAAACATGATAAGAGGTCAGGTCGAAAACGGGCTAGGGAACACCGCCTTCATGACCAAAGCTGCCAGCCATCCGATCGCGGACGAAGAGGGAACCGGGGGCGAACCCGTCCGGCGCATTCCCGACATCATCTCGCTGGTCAAGGATTCCTACGGCGAATTGCGCCCGGCCGAACGCCGCGTCGCCGATGTCGTGCTCGAAAATGTCAAATATGCCGTCGATGCCTCCAACGCGGCGCTAGCCCAGCGCGCCGGCGTCAGCGAACCGACGGTGACCCGGTTCTGCCGCGCCATCGGCTGCGAGGGCGTGCGCGACTTCAAGCTGAAGCTGGCGCAGAGCCTCGTCGTCGGCGCGCTCTACCTGGACACGTCGCCGGCCAGGGAGGGCGACGCCGCCATGCCGTTCTGGAACGCGGTGTTCGGCGAAGCGCGCCGGGCGCTGCAGGAAACCGAACGGCAGCTCGATCCGGGTGAGCTGGAAAAGGCCGCCGAGCTGATCGCCCGGGCCCGCCAGGTCACCGTGTTCGGGCTCGGCGGCAGCTCTTCGGCGCTGGCGCAGGAAACTCAGTACCGGCTGTTTCGCTATGGCATCTCGATCAGCGCCCAGTGCGACCCCTATTTGATGCGCATGACCGCCTCGACGCTGAAGCCCGGCGACCTGGTGGTCGCCATCTCGGCGACCGGGCGCACGCGCGAGGTGATCGAGGCGGTCGAACTCGCCAAGCACTACCGCGCCAACGCGATCGCCGTGACGGCGCCCGATACCGAGCTCGCCCGCGCCTGCGACGTCAGGCTGACGGTCGCCGTGCCCGAATATCCCGACACGCTGAAGCCGACGGCCTCGCGCTTCGCCTTCCTGGCGATGATCGACCTCCTGGCGGTGGCGTCGGCCTACAAGCTCGACGGCCCGGCCCGCGAGACCGTGCGCCGCATCAAATACAACGCCCAGATCCACCGCACGGGCAAGGAAATGGAGCCGCTGGGAGACTAGTCCCTTCTCCCCGTCACTATACGAGGAGCCCCACTATACGAGGAGAAGGTGCCGGCAGGCGGATGAGGGGCAGCGCCGAGTTCGACAGTTGCCGTCCCAATACACGGATCGGACGTATGCAAGAGGGAAGAAATGCTCGAAATGTCACCATCCAAACAGGCGGCCGCATGGCTTGGCTCCTTTTCGCACGCGCTTGAATCCGGCGACGTGCCGGCCGCAAGCAACCTGTTCGTCGACGATTGCTATTGGCGCGACCTGCTGACCTTCACCTGGAACGTCACCACGATGGAAGGCCGCGAGGCCATCGCCGACATGCTGACAGCAACGCTGGCGACGACGAAGCCTGCCGCGTGGCAGCTCACCGGCGAGGCGACCTCGGATGAAGGCACGATCGAGGCCTGGTTCACCTTCGAGACGGCGGCGGCCACGGGCCAAGGCATCATGCGGCTTCGCGATGGCCGCTGCCGTACCCTGTTCACTGCGATGACCGACTTGAAGGGATACGAGGAGCGCAAGGGCGCGGCGCGGCCGCTGGGCGTGCGCCACAAGGCGGACCCGGAACGCGAGACCTGGTCGGAAGCGCGGGCGCGTGAGGCGCGCGAGCTCGGCGTAACGGAGCAACCCTATTGCCTGGTCATCGGCGGCGGCCAGGGCGGCATCATGCTCGGCGCACGGCTGCGTCAGCTCGGCGTGCCAACCATCGTCATCGAGAAGAACGCACGGCCGGGCGATTCCTGGCGCAACCGCTACCGCACGCTCGTGCTGCACGATCCGGTCTGGTACGACCATCTGCCCTACATACCGTTCCCCGACAACTGGCCCGTCTTCACGCCCAAGGACAAGATGGGCGACTGGCTGGAAATGTACACGCGCGTCATGGAGCTGAATTACTGGGTCGCCACCAGGTGCCTCAGCGCCAGCTACGACGAGGCGGAGAAAGAATGGACCGTGGTGGTCGACCGCGTCGGGCAGCGCATCACGCTGAAGCCGAAGCACATCGTCTTCGCCACCGGCGCCTACGGTCCGCCGCGCAAGATCGATCTGCCGGGTTCCGACCAGTTCAAGGGCGAGCTGCTGCACTCCAGCCAGTATGCCAGCGGCGAGAAATTCCGCGGCAAGAAGGTCGCCGTCATCGGCGCGGCCAGTTCCGGCCACGACGTCTGCGTCGATCTCTGGGAGAGCGGCGCCGACGTCACCATGATCCAGCGCTCGCCGACCACGGTGGTCAAGTCGGACACGCTGATGCAGGTCGGCTTCGAGATCTTCTCCGAGGACGCGCTGGCACGCGGCATCACCACCGAGAAGGCCGACATGATCGTCGCCTCGACGCCGTTCGCGCTGGTGCCCAAGGGCCAGCGCGCGCTCTACGACGTCATCCGCGCGCGCGACGCCGAATTCTACGAGCGTCTGGCCGCCTCCGGCTTCGCGCTCGATTTCGGCGACGACGAAACCGGCCTGCTGATGAAGGCCTACCGCACCGGCTCCGGCTACTACATCGATGTCGGCGCCTCGGACCTGATCATCGACGGCAAGGTCGGCATCCGCAGCGGCGTCGCGATAAAATCGCTGACGGCGAAAGGCATCCTGTTCGAGGACGGCAGCGAGCTCGAGGCCGACGCCATCGTCGCCTGCACCGGCTACCAGTCGATGAACGAGAATGTGGCGGCGCTGGTCTCGCGCGAGGTCGCCGACAAGGTCGGCCCCTGCTGGGGCCTCGGCTCCGGCGTCAAGGGCGACCCCGGCCCCTGGCAAGGCGAATTGCGCAATATGTGGAAGCCGACGGCGCAGGAAGCACTGTGGTTCCACGGCGGCAATCTCGCGCTGTCGCGCTTCTATTCGAAATATGTCGCGCTGCAGATCAAGGCGCGAATGGAAGGGATCGAGACGCCGGTTTATGGGGCGGTCAGCAACGCCGGGCGGTAAGGCGGAAGCATGCTTCGGTGAGAGGTCGATCCCCACTCCGTCGAGCTTCGCTCGACACCTCTCCCCCGATCGACGGGGGAGAGGAAAGGCGCAAGTTCACCGACCTTGGCTCCCTTCCTCTCCCTCCAGAGGAGGGAGAGGTGGCTCGGCGAAGCCGAGACGGAGTGGGGGAAGCCGCTCGTCAATCGCGCAGCCTCCTCGATATCGGTTAATCCTGCCGGTGTCCGAAATGCCTGGCCGCCACCTCGACATGGGTATGATTGGCATGCGCCACGAAGCGCTCGGTCTCGCCGACATCGTCGACCGCCTCGTTCGGCCACCAAATGCCGCCGACGACGATGCCTTCCGACACCAGCCGCTGGTCGGCGACCAGCGAGGCGCCGACCGCGTCGACGAAGGTGAAGCGGCCTGACCGCTGCCGCAGCACGGCCACGTCGCCGGCGGTGCCGATCGTCAGCGTGCCGAGGTCGGGCCGCGCGATCGCCCGCGCCGGCGCCTGCGTCGCGGCACGCAGAACCTCGACCAGCGGCATGCCGAGGGCCATCAGCTTCGACATGCAGACCAGTATGTCGAAGGCCGGCCCGTCGACGCAGTAGAGGTGCACGTCGCTCGAGATGACGTCGGGCGCCAACCCTTCGGCCAGCATGGCGCGGGCGACCTCGAAGTCGAACGAACCCATGCCATGGCCGAGATCGAAGATGACGCCGCGCTCGCGCGCCAGCCGCATGTCGGGCCGCACCGTGCCGGAGGCGAACACCGGCGCATTGGGGAAGGGCCGGAAGCAGTGGGTGAGGATGTCGCCCCGGCGCAGGCGCGGCAGCACTTCGGAGCGGCCGGGCGGCGGCTCGTCTATATGCGCCATCAGCGGCAGGCCGGCCTTGTCGGCGGCCTCCAGCGCCAGGTCGACCGGCGCGATGCCGCTTGTGCCGCCGGCATGCTTGCCGGAGCGAACCTTGACGCCGACGACGACGTCGGCGTGCTCGCGCACCGCCGCCACCACCTCGCGCGGCTCGCAGAGACGGAGATCGCTGCATTCGCCGACCGACACCGTCTGCGAGAAGCCGAAAATGCCGGCAAAGGAAATGTTGACATAGGCCAGGATGCGCACCTTCGAACGCTCCATGACATGGCGGCGGAAGCCCAGGAAATTGCCCGCGCCCGCGCTGCCGGCGTCGATGAAGGTGGTGGTGCCGCTCTTGGCGGCGAGCCTGTCGGCGTCGACACCGAGCGAAGTGCCGCCCCAATAGACGTGGCTGTGCAGGTCGACCAGGCCGGGCGCGACGATGCACCCCGTGGCGTCGACCACCTGGGCGGCGCTGGTCGCGGGGATGTCGGCGTCGATCGCGGCGACGCGGCCATTGGCGATGGCGACATCGCGCGGCGCATCGATGCCGGCCGCCGGGTCGATCAGCCGCCCGCCCTTCACGAGGAGGTCGAATTGCATTGTTGAAACCTCCGATTGGCTCGAATTGCCGTCTCAGGCCGGTCTGTAGGCGACGGCCTCGACTTCGATCTTGATGTCGATCATCAGCCGCGATTCGACCGTGGTGCGGGCTGGCGGGTTCTTCGGAAAATGCCTGGCATAGACAGCGTTGAAGGCGCCGAAGTCGCGCGCGTCCTCGAGCCAGACGGTGGTCTTGACCACGTCGTCCATCGTGCAGCCGGCGAGCGTCAGCGCGGCCTTCACATTGGCCAGCACCTGCTCGGTCTGCTCCGTAATGCCGCCCTTGACCACGATGCCGTCGCCGCCGACGGGAACCTGGCCCGAGACAAAGACGAAATCGCCGGCCCGCACGGCGGGCGACAGCGGTACGTGGGATGTTCCGAAAGTCTGCTTGGGCAAGGGACGGCCTCCTCCGATGACATGGCCGGACACCGAGGTGGCGCCCGCTTTGCGACGAGGTTTACCGCGATCGCGGCAATCCCGATAGAGGCCCTTGTTGGAAAGCAACATTGTTCGAAATCCGTGTTGCTTTATTACAGAAGCGCTTGCATCGTGCACGTTGCCGGAACGGGCTCGACGCCATACGGGCCGGGCGCATTTCCAGAGCGGAGAAACCGAGAATGACTTTCGACAAGAACCCGTTCCCTTCCGGCGACGCCGACCGTCACGCGCTGTGGGAGATGCTGGTGCGGCGCGACATCGACGCCTTCATCGGCCAGGACTGGGCCATGGTCGAGGACGATTTCATCGCCGAAAGCTTCTTCGGCATGCATGCGCATTTCCTGGCCAATGCCGATGCCTGGCGGCTGCAATTCCCGCGGCTGGAGATCTACCGCGACGAATGGCTGCGCCAGGCCAAGGAAACGGCGGCGACCAAATTCGCCGAGCCGCTGCGCGAGGCGCTGTTTCGCGTCACCAATCTGCGCGACATCGATGTCGACGGCGACCGCGCCGTGCTGCACAAGAAGTTCGACGGCAGCGTCGCCAAGGCGGATGGCAGCGTCGACCAGCTGAAATGGCAGACACTGTATTTCTGCCGAAAGGTCGGCGCGAGCTGGAAGATAGCCGGCTTCGTCGGCTACATGCCTTATCCGCTGGGAAGCTAGTTTCGATTTCCATGAATGGCCATCGACAGTCGCGATGGCCGATCAGCCGCGCCAATTCCCGAGGCGAGCTGCTCAGTACAGCGTGATGAAGGCCGGGAACAGCACGCCTGTCTCCCTGAAATACTCGATCAGCTCGATGGCCGGGAAGATGGCGAGGAAATAGAGCCCGTCGAAAAAGGTGCGCCTCAGCGCCCGGGTCGAGAACCGCAGCTCGTCATTGTCGTGGTAGAGCAGCGGGTTTGGCCAGAACCTGGGCGTCGCCTTGATGTAGGCGCTGTAGGCCGGACCGAACTTGCCCAGGAGATATTCGGCTTCCTTGCGCGCCGTGACACGGAAGATCAGGAAGCTGGCGACGCCAAGCGCGGCGGCGGCCACCAGCGAGCCGTAGAGCAGGCCGATGCCGACCGCGCCGACCGTCGAGAAGAAGTAGAGCGGGTTCTGGCTCATCGAGAATGGTCCCGTCGAGACCAGCTCTTCATTCTTCTTGCCGCCGACATAGAGGATGCTCCACAGCCGGCCGGCGACGCAGCCGAGCACCAGGCAGAAGCCGAGGAATTCGAGCGTTTCGTGGCCGTTCGAGCCTTCGCTGAGCGCCGGTTTGGTCAGGAACAGCAGCAGCACCGCCAGCACCGCCGCGACCCGGATGAATATCAGCCGCTTGCGCTGGTCGAAAGCCTGTGAAACCGGCTTGAGGGAAGCGTAGGTCATTTTCGCGTTTTCCTGGGCACTCTAGTGCAGGCCCGGCCACTGGGGCACGCCATTGATGGCGGATACAAGGCGTTCATCCTCTATCAGCGCATCGCGAGGCATTCGTAAAGGCCTTTTGAGCCAGCCACCGCCATCCTTACGAATTTGTATGGCGCCGGACAGGCTGGTGAGAAGTCGCTTGCCTATCATCCGAATGCCGGATCGCTTCCGCCGCCGGCGCAACCATCGGCATCGGGACATCAGCCATGCTCGCACCCCACACACACCCCACACCGAGCCAAAACAGGGTGCCGGACGTCACCCTCGACTTCTGGCTGGTCAAGCTGATGGCGGTGACCATGGGCGAGACGGCGGCGGACTATCTCGCCGTCAACCTCGGCCTCGGCTTGACTGTCACCTCGCTGATCATGACCGGCGTGCTGGTCGTCGCCCTCGCTCTGCAGTTCGCGCACAAACGCTACGTGCCGTGGGCCTACTGGCTGGCGGTGGTGCTGATCAGCGTCGTCGGCACGTTGATCACCGACAACCTCGTCGATAATTTCGGCGTGCGCCTGCAGACCACGACGATCGCCTTTTCCGTTGTGCTCGCGGCGACATTCGCGGTCTGGTACGCGAGCGAACGGACGCTTTCGATCCACACCATCTTCACGACCAGGCGCGAGATCTTCTACTGGCTGGCGATTCTCTTCACCTTCTCGCTGGGAACCGCCGCCGGCGATCTGGTCGCCGAAACTTTCGACATTGGCTATCTGACCACGGGCCTGCTGTTCGGCGGCGTCATCGCGCTCATCGCGCTCGCCTGGTATCTCATCCATCTGGATGCCATCCTGGCCTTCTGGCTCGCCTATATACTGACGCGTCCGCTGGGTGCCTCCTTCGGCGATTGGCTGTCGCAGCCAGCCGAATATGCCGGCCTCGGTCTCGGCACCACCTACACCAGCCTGATCTTCCTCGGCTGCATCATTGCGCTCGTTCTCTACATGACGCTCAGGAATAATGCCGATGAGATGGACGACATCCTGCTGGATTCGGAGTGAGCCGCAGGCGGGTGCCGCAGGCGTGGCCGGTTGGCGACCATCCTAGGAACGGGAGCAGGCCGGTGATAGCCTGTCCCGGATACCGGCAGCCAGGGAACAGCGATGCGGCTACTTCTCGTCGAGGACGACCACAGGACGGCGGACTATATCGTGCGCGGCCTGACCGAGGCCGGCCATGTCTGCGACCTCCTGCGCAATGGCCATGACGGGCTTTTCGCCGCCACCGGCGGCGGCTACGACGTGATCGTCGCCGATCGGATGATCCCGGGCCTCGACGGCCTGTCTATGGTCAAGGCCGTCCGCGCCGCCGGCGTGCGCACGCCGGCGATCTTCCTCACCTCCGTCGGCGGCATCGACGACCGCGTCGAGGGGCTCGAGGCCGGCGGCGACGACTATCTGGTCAAGCCCTTCGCCTTTTCCGAGCTGCTTGCCCGCATCAACGCGCTCGGCCGGCGGCCGGCCGCGCAGGAGCAGAAGACCGTTCTGCGGGTCGCCGACCTCGAAATGGACCTGATCATGCGGCGCGTCGTCAGGCAGGGCCAGCCGATCGACCTGCAGCCGAGGGAGTTCAGCCTGCTCGAGGTGCTGATGCGCGGCGAGGGCCGCGTCATCACCCGCACCATGCTGCTGGAGCGGGTCTGGGATTTCCACTTCGACCCCAAGACCAGCGTCGTCGAAACCCATATCAGCCGCTTGCGGACCAAGGTCGACAAGCCGTTCGGTACCCAGCTCATCCACACCATCCGCAACACCGGCTACAGCCTGCACGCGCCGCTCTCCCAGTGATCGCGACCTTCCCATGACCGCGAACTTCCCATGACGGCGACTTTCCGATGACCGTGACCCGGACCCGCCTGCTGCGCAGCACGCCATTCCGGCTTGCCCTGACGTTCGCCTTCCTGTTCATGCTGGCCTTCGTGCTGGCGGGCGCCATCGTCTACCAGATGATGAGCGCCGACCTTGCCGAGCAGCTCGACGACACCATCAGCGAGACCTATGCCGTCATCGCCGCGACCTATGCCGACAAGGATCTCAGGGAGTTGGTGGAGACCGTCGAAAACCACTCCGCGCGCAGCCCTGGGAAGGAGCAGCTCTTTTCGCTGACCGACGCCGCCGGCAACCGTATTGCGGGCAACTTCACCGCGGCGGGGCTTCCCGATGGTTTCTCGATGTTCGGCGCCGAAATGCCGGGCCTGCCGCCGGACACCGAATACCGCGCCTATTCCGGCCCGGTCGGCGCCAACACGCTGACCATCGCCTTCAGCCTCTCCGAGACCGAGGAGCTGGAAACGATCATGCTGATGAGCTTCGGCTGGGCGACGCTGATCATCACCGGCCTGGCCGTCGCCGGCGGCGCCCTGCTCGCCTCGCGCGTCCAGCGCCGTCTCGACGGCATTGCCGCCACGATGGTCGACGTTTCGCATGGCCGCCTCGACACCCGCATCCCGCTGACCGGCAAGGACGACGACATCGACATCGTCTCCAGCCAGATCAACGCCGCCCTCGACCGGCTGTCGGCGCTGGTCGAAGGCATGAAGCAGGTCAGCGCCGACATCGCGCATGATTTGAAGACGCCGCTCAACCGCCTGCAGATGATCCTGGAGAGCGCCGCAGACAAGGCCGCGCGGCGCCAGGACGTCTCCGACGATCTGGCCGACGCGCGCGCCGAGGGCCACCAGATCAACGAGACCTTCGACGCGCTGCTGCGCATCGCCCAGATCGAGGCCGGCGCGCGCAAGGCGCGCTTCACCGATGTCGCTCTCGGCGAGGTCCTCGAGACGATCGCCGATATCTACGCCGACGTGGCCGAGGACGACGGGAAGGTGCTGTCGTCAGAGGAACTGAGCGACACGGCGGACCGCATTCATGGCGACCGTGAGCTGTTGACGCAGATGTTCGCCAATCTGGTCGAGAACGCGCTGCGCCATTGCCTCCCGGCACATCCATCCAACTCTCGGTGACGCGCCGGGACGGCCGCGTGCTTGCCGGCGTCGCCGACAATGGCCCCGGCATTCCCGCCGGCGAGCGCGAAAAAGTGTTCCAGCGTCTCTACCGGCTGGACCACAGCCGCTCGACCCCCGGCAGCGGCCTCGGCCTCAGCCTTGTCCGTGCCATCGCCGAGCTGCACGGCGCGACCATTGCGCTCGAGGACTGCCGGCCCGGTCTGGCCGTGGTGGTGAGCTTTCCCCTGGCGATGGGTTAGCCGGCAAAATTGCCTGGGCTGGCAAATACCAGATTGAGGATCCAATTCACCTGTCGATCCGTGTCGACAAAATAATCGACGACGATGTCCGCTCCACCCCCTCCATGGCGCCGATCTGGTCGAGCAGCGTGTCGAGGTCGCGGATCGATGGCGCGTCGACGATGACGATCATGTCGAAATTGCCGCTGACGGAGTGCAGCGTCCTGACCGGCGGCAGCGCCTGCAGGCTGCGCACCACCTTGTCGGCGAGCTTCGGCGTGACGGTGAGCAGCACATGCGCCCTGACCAGCCCCTGCTCATAGTCCGGCGCCAGCCGGACGCCATAGCCGGTGATGATGCCGCGCTGCTCCAGCCGCTCGATCCGGCTTTGCACCGTCGTGCGCGACACGCCGAGCCGCCGCGCCAGTTCGGCCGTCGAGGCGCGCGCGTTGGCGCGCAGCAGCGAGAGCAGGGCTTGTTCGGCATCACTGAGCATTTCGACGAAGCCCTTCGGCAGATCGGTAAAAGATAGGGTTCACTTTGCAGAATTCCACGCTTCCTTTCGACAGGCAAGCTGCGATGGTTTTTGGGAAACGCAGATCGCAGGGGAATTTGAACATGAACAAAATCATTATCGTCGGGGCCGGCAAGATCGGCTCGACCATCGCCGAAATGCTTGCCGCGACGGGCGACTATCAGGTCACTCTCCTCGACCGCTCGGCGGCGCAGCTCGCCGCGGCGGAAGTCCCCGCCGGCGTCGAGACGCTGGAACTCGACATCGCGGCGCCCGGTGCGCTTGAAGCCGCGCTCGCCGGCAAGTTCGCGGTGCTGAGCGCCGCCCCCTTCCACCTCACCACGCGCATCGCCGAGGCGGCGGCCAGCGCCGGCGTGCATTATCTCGATCTCACCGAGGACGTCGTCTCGACCAGGCGGGTCAAGGAGCTGGCCCGTACCGCCAAGAGCGCCTTCATCCCGCAATGCGGGTTGGCGCCCGGCTTCATCTCGATCGTCGCCAATGATCTCGCCAGCCGCTTCGACACGCTGGAAAGCGTGCGCATGCGCGTCGGCGCGCTGCCGCAATACCCGTCCAACGCGCTGAACTACAATCTGACCTGGAGCACCGACGGCGTCATCAACGAATATTGCGAGCCTTGCGAGGCGATCGTCGAGGGCGAGCTGGTCGAAGTGCCGCCGCTGGAGGAGCGCGAGGAGTTTTCGCTCGACGGCGTCACCTACGAGGCGTTCAACACCTCCGGTGGACTGGGCACCTTGGCCGAGACGCTGAAGGGCAAGGTACGCACGCTGAACTACCGCACCATCCGCTATCCCGGCCACGCCGCGATCATGAAGGCGCTGCTCAACGACCTTGGGCTGCGCCACCGCCGCGACGTGCTGAAGGACATTTTCGAAAGCGCCCTGCCGGCGACGCTGCAGGACGTGGTCATCGTCTTCGTCACCGTCTCGGGCCGCAGGAACGGCCGCCTGCTGCAGGAGACCTACGCCAACAAGATTTATTCCCGGCGCATCGGCCGGACGGTGCGCAGCGCCATCCAGATCACCACCGCGTCTGGCATCTGCGCCGTGCTCGACATGCTGGCGGACGGATCGCTGCCGGCGACCGGCTTCGTCAAGCAGGAGGAAATCGCGCTCGACGCCTTCCTCGCCAACCGCTTCGGCCGCGCCTATGCCCAGCATGAAATGGTAAGCCGGCTGGCGGGGTGAGCGCCGGCGCCTTTCCTCTCCCCCGTCGACCGGGGGAGAGGTGTCGAGCGAAGCTCGACGGAGTGGGCGTCGACCTGGCTCGGGCTTGTTATTTCAAGCCGGGGTGATGCCTCGTCCTGACTGATTGAGGCTTGTGATGAGTTTTCAGCGGCGGTGCGTCTGAGGACCGGCTTCCCCCACTCCGTCGCTGCTTCGCAGCGCCACCTCTCCCCCCTCCGGAGGGAGAGGAAAGGAGCCTGGGGCAATCGAGCAACTCCTCCCCCTTTACGCCTGACGCGGGAGAGGGGGAGCTCTAAATATGCAGCGCGTGGCCCAGCGCCTTGAGCGCGGCTTCCTGAAACCCTTCGCCTTGCGTCGGGTGCGCATGGATCGTCCCTGCGATGTCCTCCAGCCTGGCGCCCATTTCCAGCGCCAGCCCAAACACCGCCGACAGTTCCGACACACCCTGACCGACGGCCTGGATGCCGAGCACCAGGTGATTGTCGGCGCGCGCCACGACGCGGACGAACCCGTCTTCGCCGAGCTTGGTCATGGCGCGGCCATTGGCGGCGAAGGGGAATAGGCCGATCTTGATCTCGCCGCCCTGCGCCTTGGCCTCTTCGGGCGACAGACCCGCCGTCACCAGCTCGGGATCGGTGAAGCAGACGGCCGGGATCGAGCGCTTGTCCCAGCCGCGCTTGTGGCCGGCGACGATCTCCGCGACCATTTCGCCTTGCGCCATCGCCCGGTGCGCCAGCATCGGCTCCCCGGTGACGTCACCGATGGCGAAGACGCCGCGCATCGAGGTCCGGCACTGGTCGTCGATCCGTATGAACTTTCCGGCCCTGTCGAGATCGATCTGGTCGAGTCCCCAGCCTTCCGTCACCGGCTTGCGGCCGACCGTCACCAGCACCTTGTCCGCGGCGACCTTGGTGCTCTTGCCGTCCGATGTCTCGACCAGCAGGGCATCGCCGTCTGTCGACAGCCCTTTGGCCCTGGCGCCCAGCATCACCTCGACGCCGAGCGCGGAGAGCCGCTTGACGACAGGCCGGGTCAGCTCCGCGTCATACTGCGCCAGCACGCGCGGCAAGGCTTCGACCACGGTGACCCCCGCACCCATCTTGGCGAAGGCCATGCCGAGTTCGAGCCCGATATAGCCGCCACCGACGACAGCGATTTTCTTGGGAACCTCACTCAGGGCCAGCGCGTCGGTGGACGAGATCACAGGCCCGCCGAAGGGAAGAAAAGACAACTCGACCGGCGCGGAGCCGGTGGCGATCACGATCGTCTCGGCCCGGATCACCTGGCTTCCGGTCTCGGTCTCGACCTCGACGGTCTTGCCGTCGCGAAACCTCGCCCAGCCATGCACGGTCTTCACCCCGGCCTTCTTCAGCAGGCCGGCGACACCGCTATTGAGCCGGCTGACGATCCCGTCCTTCCAGGCGATGGTTCTGGCCAGGTCGAGCACCGGTGCGGTGACCGAAATGCCGAGTGGGCTGTTGCCGCCGGCCATGTTCGAAACCTTCTCGAACTCCTCCGCCGCATGGATCAGCGCCTTGGACGGGATGCAGCCGACATTGAGGCAGGTGCCGCCGGGCTTCGCAACCTCGACGATGACCGTATCGACGCCGAGCTGTCCCGCACGAATGGCGCAGACATAACCGCCCGGACCGGCGCCGATGACGAGCAGCTTGCAGGAGATTTCCTTCATGTTGGCAGCTTCCTTGTCATGAGAGCCGTCAACGTCCTCCCATCCAACCCAGCGCTGCCCCTCATCCGCCTGCCGGCACCTTCTCCCCGTATAGTGACGGGGAGAAGGGATTGGCCGCGATGTTGGCGCCCTCGTCTGCAACGCTGCCGATTGGCGAAACCATGGATAACGGCGTCTTTCTCCCCGTCACTATACGGGGAGAAATGCCCGGCAGGGCAATGAGGGGCGGCGCGGCGCCCGCCAATGGAAACTCGAGAACGCATCACATCTCCCTCAATCCACGAAAATCAGGGCCGGCGTCTCCAGCAGCGCCTTGATCCGCTGGATGAACACCGCCGCGTCCCAGCCATCTATCACCCGATGGTCGAAGCTGGAGGAAAGGTTCATCATCTTGCGCGGGATGAACTGGGTGCCGTCCCAAACCGGCCGCACCATCATCTTGTTGACGCCGATGATCGCCACTTCCGGGTGGTTGATCACAGGCGTCGTCGCGATACCCCCCATGGCGCCGAGCGAAGTGATGGTGATGGTCGAGCCGGACAGCTCGTCACGTGTCGCCGTGCCTGACTTCGCGGCCTCGGCCAGCCTGGCCACCTCGGTGGCACAGTCCCAGACGTCGCGCGCCTCGGCATGCTTGACGACAGGCACCACCAGGCCCGACGGTGTCTGCGCGGCAATGCCGATATGGATGCCGCCATGCTGGTGGATGATACCAGCCTCGTCGTCGAACAGGGAATTGAGCTGGGGCTGGTCCGCGATCGCCTTGACCATCGCCCGCATCAGGAACGGCAGCAAGGTCAGCTTCGGCCTCTCCGCGCCGCCCTTGGCAACACGCTTTTCCTTGTTGAGCGCGGCGCGCAATTCCTCGAGCGCAGTGACGTCGATCTCCTCGACATAGGTGATGTGCGGGATGCGCGACTTCGACAGCGTCATCTTCTCGGCGATCTTGCGCCGTAGGCCGACCAGTTTGATGTCCTCGACGGTGTCGTCGCGGGCGAGGCCCGGCGCCCTGGCCGCTTGCGGCCCGCGCGCCAGGAACGCCTCCAAGTCCTCGTGGCCGATGCGGCCGGCCGGGCCGGTCCCCGCCACCTGCCTGAGATCGACGCCCGCCTCTTTCGCCCGCAAGCGGACAGCGGGGGAGGCCAACGGCTTTTCGCCTTCCGGACGCGGCGCGCCCGAAGCCGAGGAGCGCGTCACGGTTTTCGGCGCCGACGACGACGATGCGGGTTTCGCCGGTATCTCGGCGGGTCTTGCCGGCTTGGGCGGCGAAGCGGCTTCGGGCTTCGGGCTTCGCAGCCTCGCGGGCGGCTCGGCCCCGGTCGCCGGTTCAGCCTCTTTGCCGGCTTTCACATTGCCATCGCCCGCCACTTTCAGCCGCACGATCGGCGAACCGATCGCCACCGTTTCGCCGATCTCGGCGCCCAGCCACAGGATCTCGCCATCGACCGGCGACGGGATTTCGACCGTCGCCTTGTCGGTCATGACGGCGGCGAGCACCGTGTCCTCGCGCACGATGTCGCCGATCTTCACATGCCATTCGACGAGCTCGGCCTCGGCGACACCCTCGCCGACATCGGGCAGCTTGATGATGTGTTCGCCCATCTCAGGCCTCCCCCACTCTAGGCTTCCAATGTTTCAAGCAAAGCGCGGCCGACACGCGCGGGACCGGGAAAATACTCCCACTCCTGCGCATGCGGATAGGGCGTGTCCCAGCCGGCGACGCGGACGACCGGCGCCTCCAGGTGATAGAAGCAGTTTTCCTGCACCAGCGCCGACAGTTCGGCGCCGAAGCCCGAGGTCAGCGTCGCCTCGTGCACGACGACGCAGCGCCCGGTCTTCTTGACCGAAGCCACGATCGTGTCGAGGTCGAGCGGCAGCAGGGTTCTGAGATCGATGATCTCGGCGTCGATGCCGGTCTCCTCGGCCGCCGCTTGCGCGACATAGACCATGGTCCCGTAGGCCAGCACCGTGACCGCCGCGCCCGCCCTGCGGATGGCGGCCTTGCCAAGCGGCACGGTGTAATGGCCGTCGGCGACCTCGCCGAGCTCGTGCTTCGACCATGGCGTCACCGGCCGGTCGTGATGGCCGTCGAACGGGCCGTTGTAGAGCCGCTTCGGCTCGAGGAAGATCACCGGATCGGGATCCTCGATCGCCGCGATCAAAAGCCCCTTGGCGTCGTGCGGGTTGGATGGCACCACCGTCTTCAGGCCCGACACATGGGTGAACAAGGCTTCCGGGCTCTGGCTGTGCGTCTGGCCGCCGAAAATGCCGCCGCCGGTCGGCATACGGACAACGATCGGGCAGGTGAAGTCGCCATTCGAGCGGTAGCGCAGCCTCGCCGCTTCCTGCGTCAACTGGTCGTAGGCCGGATACATGTAGTCGGCAAACTGAATTTCCACGCAGGGCTTCAAACCATAGGCGGCCATGCCGATGGCCGAGCCGACAATGCCGGATTCGTTGATCGGCGCGTCGAAGCAGCGGCTCTTGCCGTATTTGGCCTGCAGCCCGTGCGTGACGCGAAAAACGCCGCCGAAGAAGCCGACATCCTCGCCGAACACGACGACCTTGTCGTCGCGCTCCATCGACACGTCCATGGCGTCGCGAATGGCCTCGATCATGGTCCGTCTTGGCATGGCTCAGACTCCCGCCTGCTGGCGCTGGCGCCTGAGATGCGGCGGCATCTCGGCAAACACACCCTCGAACATCTCGCGTGTCGACGGCTTGCCGCCGGCATGCAGCGTGCCGTGGCTTTCCGCTTCCTTCTGCGCCGCGATCACCGTGTCGAGGATTTCGGCCTCGGCCTGCGCATGCCGTTCGTTCGACCAGACACCGAGCTTGATGAGATGGTTCTTCAGCCGCACGACCGGGTCACCGAGCGGCCAGGCGTCGGACTCGGTCTTCGGCCGGTAGGCGGAGGGATCGTCCGAGCTCGAATGGGCGCCGGCGCGGTAGGTGACATATTCGACCAGCGTCGGCCCGAGGTTGTCCCGCGCCCTCGTCGCGGCCCATTTGGCCACCGCGTGCACGGCCAGATAGTCATTGCCGTCGACGCGCAGCGACGGGATGCCGAAGCCGAGCCCCCGGGCCGCGAAGGTGCCGGAGCCGCCGCGCGCGATGCCCTGAAAAGTCGAGATCGCCCACTGGTTGTTGACGACATTGAGCACGACCGGCGCCTTGTAGGTGGAGGCGAACACCAGCGCCGAATGGAAATCGGATTCCGCCGTCGAGCCGTCGCCGATCCAGGCCGCGGCGATCCTGGAATCGTTGGAGATCGCCGACGCCATCGCCCAGCCGACCGCCTGGATGTACTGCGTGGCCAGATTGCCCGAGATCGAGAAGAAGCCGTGCTCCTTCGACGAATACATGATCGGCAGCTGCCGGCCCTTCAGCGGATCGGCCTCGTTGGAATAGATCTGGTTCATCATCGTGACCATCGGATAGCCGTCGGCGATCAGCAGGCCGGCCTGGCGATAGGTCGGGAAATTCATGTCGCCGGGGCTGAGCGCCTTGCGGAAGGCGCAGCTCACCGCTTCCTCGCCGAGATGCTGCATGTAGAAGGAGGTCTTGCCCTGGCGCTGCGCCATCTGCATGCGCGCATCGAAGGTGCGCAGCGTCATCATGTTGCGCAGGCCTTCCAGCAACTCCTCGCTGGACAGCAGCCCGGCCCACGGCCCGACGGCCTCGCCATTGCGGTTCAGCACCCGAATGATCGAAAAGGCCATGTCGCGAATGGTGCGCGGATCGACATCGATGTCGGGGCGTGGCACGGAGCCGGCCTCGGCGATGGTCACATTGGAGAAATCAGGCGTCCCGCCCGGCCGCACTTCCGGCTCCGGAACGTGAAACCGCAACATCCCAGCATCGGCCATGACCTCGAGTCCTCCAATGTTGCCTGGCAGGGATATTTGCATATCCACGCCGCCAGTGCGAATGCGTCGGGGTGTCGGTTCCGGCCGCGCCGGCCGATCCGGCCTCCCCCGCCCAAGATGAAGATATGTCCGCGAAATTTCTTGTCGATGTTGGGCGGCCGCGCGCAATTTGGCGCATGGTTGTGCCGTGTTTGTCGCCAGATAAAGTGATTGGCTGGCGAGACTTGGTTCCATGTCCCCTTTTGTGCCTCCGCAAGCAGGGGAAAAATTGGGGTTTCGCCAGCCTTGGCGCCCTTCCTGTCCTCCGTCGATCGGGGAGAGGAATGGGCCAAGGTTGGCGATCCGAACCGGAAGACGTTCACTCCATCCCAGCATCATGCTAACCACCCTCCATGGCACAGAAGAAGGCATACGAGGTCGACGGTTGGCTGGCGCGGCCTGATCCGCGCATCTCGATCGTCCTGCTTTATGGCCCCGATCGCGGCCTTGTCTCGGAGCGGGCGAAGGCGTTTGCCGGAAAGACCGGCCTGCCGCTCGACGACCCGTTCTCGGTTGTCAGGCTCGAGGGTTCGGAAGTCGATCGCGACGAGGGCCGCCTGCTCGACGAGGCCCGCACCGTGCCGATGTTTTCCGACCGGCGGTTGCTTTGGGTGCGCAATGCCAGCGGCCAGAAGGCGCTGGCCGACGACGTCAAGGCGCTGACGGCGGAGCCGGTGCGGGACGCCATCATTCTCATTGAAGCCGGCGATTTGAAGAAAGGCGTTGGACTGCGCGCCGTGGTCGAGGGCGCGGACAATGCCATGGCGCTGCCTTGCTACGCCGATGAGGCCCGTGACATCGACACCGTCATCGACGACGAACTGCGCAAGGCCGCCATGGCGATGACGCTGGAGGCGCGGCAGGCGCTGCGCCGCAATCTCGGTGGCGACCGGCTGGCCTCGCGCGGCGAGATCGAAAAACTCGTCCTCTATGCCCACGGCCAGAAGGAGATCGGGCTGGAAGAGGTCAGAGCCATGTCCGGCGACGTGTCCGGCGCCTCTTACGACGACGCCGTCGACGCACTGCTCGAAGGAAAGGTCGGCGACTTCGACACCGCCTTCACGCGCCACTGCCAGGGCGGCGGGCAGCCGTTCCAGGTGCTGTCCTCGGCGATGCGGCAGCTACAGCAGATCCAGGTCATGCGCGGCCAGATGGAGACCGGCGGCCGCAACGCCGCTTCCGTCGTTGCCGCCGCGCGCCCGCCGGTCTTTTTCTCCAGGCGCAAGCTGGTGGAGAAGACCCTGGAGCGCTGGAATAGCGAAGCGCTCGGCCGCGCGCTGACCCGGTTGCATCAGGCCGTGCTGCAGACGCGGCGGCGCCCCGACCTGTCCGTCGCGCTCGCAAGGCAGGCGCTGCTCGGCATCGCGGTTGAAAGCGCCAGGCTGGGGCAGCGGTAGAGAAATTGGCCAATCTCCTCCTTGTCGGGGTTCGGAGTAATCCGCGTAGCGGACGGGAAGCCAATTGCTTAGCTTTCCGAACGACGAACGCGCGGAGCGACAGCGAAGGGCCGGGTCCGGCAGGACAGAGGGGGCGCTGTCCCGCCAACATCTCAATTGGACCCGCGCCCTCCGCGCCAAGCTGATTTCCGCCGGCGCTGCCCCTCACCTGCCTGCCGGCATCCTCTCCCCGTAAAGGGGGCGAGGGATGCTCTTGTCGCTGCTTTCGCCAATCGCCGGCGTCGCAGAAAAGGCGACGGCGTCGCACACCCAGCCTCTTCTCCCCGTCTCTATACGGGGAGAAGGTTCCGGCAGGGGGATGAGGGGCGGCGCCGACCGCCGGGAACAACGCTTTGCCGGCTAAACGTTAATCCTGCTTCAGCCGCCTGCACAGCTCGTCGAGCTGTTCCAGGCTGCGATAGGCGACCCGCAGCACCCCGCCCTTGCCCTTGTGGTCGACCGTCACGATCATGCCGGTCGTGTCGGTGAGCAGCTTTTCCAGCGCCAGCGTGTCGGCGTCCTTTTCGGCGGCAGGCGCGGCTGGTTTGGTGCCGTTGGAACTGGCGCCGGCCGGCATCTGCGCCAGCGCTTCGGCCTGGCGCACCGAAAGTCCCTCCTCCACGATGCGCTTGGCGAGGCCCGCCGGATCCTCCGCCGTCACCAGCGTGCGGGCGTGGCCCGCCGACAGCGCGCCATCGACCAGCATGTCGCGGATCACGTCGGGAAGCTTCAACAATCTCAACGTGTTGGCGACATGGCTGCGGCTCTTGCCGATGACCTGGCCGAGATCGGCCTGGGTGTAGCCATGGTCGTCGATGAGCTGCTGGTAACCCTGCGCTTCTTCGACCGGATTGAGGTCGGCGCGCTGCACGTTCTCGATGATCGCCAGTTCCAGCGCGGTGCGATCGTTGACGTCGCGGATGATGACCGGGATCTCGGTCAGCCCGGCGCGCTGCGCCGCCCGCCAGCGCCGCTCGCCGGCAATGATCTCGTAGCGGCCGGCCTGCGTCGGCGAAGGCCGCGCCACGACCGGCTGCACCACGCCATGTTCGCGGATCGACTGGGCAAGGTCGGTCAGTTCGGCATCGCCGAAATGCCGGCGCGGATTTTTCGGATTGGCGCTGATGAACTCGATCGGCACCTTCCCGTCAGCGCTCATGCCGGTCTTTTCAGGGGCCGCCGGGCGATCGATCTCGCCGATCAGTGCTGCCAGCCCGCGACCCAGTCTTTTCCTCGAGAGATCTTCGCTCATCTTTATTCCACGTCTATTCAGATCGTTTCGGTATCGAATCGGCTGCTAGGTGTGCATCGGTTCTAATCAAGCGGCGCGCAATTTGCGCTCGCGGCGTATCACTTCGGAGGCCAATTGCAGATAGGCCTGGCTGCCCGAGCATTTCAGGTCATAGAGAATGGCCGGCTTGCCATAGGAGGGGGCTTCGGACACCCGCACATTGCGCGGAATGATCGTCTCGTAGACCTTGTCGCCCATATGCTCGCGCACATCCTGCACCACCTGGTTGGCCAGATTGTTGCGGCCGTCATACATGGTCAGCACGATGCCCTGGATGGTGAGGTCCGGATTGATCGAGCGACGCACCTGCTCGACGGTTTCGAGCAGCTGGCTGAGACCCTCCAGCGCGAAGAACTCGCATTGCAGCGGCACGAGAACGGAATCGGCCGCCGCCATTGAATTCAAGGTCAAAAGATTGAGCGAGGGCGGGCAATCGATCAACACATAGCCGAAGGGCGCCCCGCGCTCGGTCGCGGCACGCAGCGCGTTGCGCAGCTTCAGCACCCGGTCCGGTGCCGAGGCGATCTCCATCTCGATGCCGAGCAGGTCCAGCGTCGAAGGCACGATGGAAAGGCCGGGCACCGCGGTCGGAATGGCGGCGGCTTCCAGATCCAGTTCGCCCGTCAGCACATCGTAGGACGAGACCGTCCGGTCCTTGCGGTCGATGCCGAGGCCGGTGCTGGCATTGCCTTGCGGGTCGAGGTCGACGATCAGCACTTTCTCGCCGATTGCCGCCAGCGCGGTGGCCAAATTGATGGCGGTGGTGGTCTTGCCGACGCCGCCCTTCTGATTGGCTACGGTGATGATTCGAGGGCCGTTCTTCATCATGGGTCTATGCCAGAAATTCATCTTTGGGTCGCCGAACA
This sequence comes from Mesorhizobium sp. B2-3-10, assembly GCF_006442275.1. Lineage (NCBI taxonomy): Bacteria > Pseudomonadati > Pseudomonadota > Alphaproteobacteria > Hyphomicrobiales > Phyllobacteriaceae > Mesorhizobium > Mesorhizobium sp. B2-3-10. The sequence continues at coordinate 456,294 of NZ_VFVT01000001.1, read as the reverse complement.
CTCAGACCCGTCTCGGTTCAGGCAGGTCGCACATTGGACAATTCGAGGATGACGCCGCTGGCGTCGGTCACGCTTGGATGTTCTACCAGATCGAAGGTCCACCGGTTAACGGTTTCTTGCACTTCGGCACGATAATCCCGGCCTTTGTGGAACAGCGCCCGCGCGCCCGAGGTCAGCCACGGCGCCGACAGGTCCAGCAGCACCGAAAGCGGGGCCAGCGCCCGTGCGGTGACGATTTCCGGCTTCGAAACAAGCACATGGCTGTCCTCGATGCGGCGCGCCACGACCCGCGCCGGCAGGCTGAACTGCCCGACGACGGTCTGCAGGAACGAGGCTTTCTTGCGGTTGCTTTCGACCAGATCGATGCTGGCGCCCGGGCGGTCGCCGAGCAGAAAGGCCATGACAAGCCCTGGAAATCCGCCACCAGAACCGATGTCGACCCAATGCATGGCATCGGGCTCTATCCCGGCAAGTTGCGCGCTGTCCAGGATGTGGCGCTGCCAGACATCGCCCGAGGTCGACTGCGCCACCAGATTGATGCTGCGGTTCCATTTCTGGAACATCGCTTCGAACGCCACCAGGCGATCGAATGTTTCACGTGAAACCGGGCCGGCGGCCTCCTGCAGCCGCTCACGGGAGAATGAACTCACGCAACGTCCCTCTGCTCGGCTTTCCTCACCGATTCCCAATGGCGGACATGCGCGACGATGATCGCTAACGCCGCCGGCGTCATGCCTTCCATGCGCTGCGCCTCCGCGATGGAGCGCGGCCGCCGCGCCTGCATCTTCTGCTTCAGCTCATTGGACAGGCCGGGCACGCCGGCAAAATCCACGCTGTCCGGGATCAGCCGGCTCTCTTCACGCCGGATCTGGGCGACGTCGGTGCTCTGGCGATCCAGATAAACCGAATATTTCGCTTCCGTTTCGAGACGCTCCGCGGTCTTGGCGTCGATATCTTGAAATTTCGGTTCAACCCCAGCCAGCCAAGCCACATCGACACCGGGATAGGCCAGCAATTCAAAGCCGGACCGGCGCACGCCGTCGCGATTGATCTCCAAACCGTGCCGTGCCGCCTCGTTCGGCGTCATGGTCAATGAAAGCGCCATCTGGCGCGCTTCGTCCAGCCGCTGCATGACATCGCCATAACGCTGCATCCGCTCCGGCGAGGCGATCCCCAGCGTCTGCGCCAGCGGCGTTAGCCGCTCATCGGCGTTGTCGGCGCGCAGCGAGAGCCGGAACTCGGCCCGCGACGTGAACATCCGATAGGGTTCACTGATGCCGCGACTGGTCAAATCGTCGACCATCACGCCGATATAGGCCTGGGTGCGGCTGAGCACGATCGGTGCTCCGCCCGCCGCCCGCCGCGCCGCATTGAGGCCGGCGAGCAGGCCCTGCCCAGCGGCCTCTTCATAGCCGGTCGTGCCGTTGATCTGCCCGGCCAGAAAAAGCCCGGCAACGCGCCTGGTCTCTAGCGTGGGATGCAGTTCGCGCGGATCGACATGATCATATTCGATGGCATAGCCCGACTGCAGCATGACAGCATGCTCCAAACCGGGAATAGTCTTCAATATCTCCAGCTGAACGTCTTCCGGCAGCGAGGTCGAAATGCCGTTGGGATAGACGGTGTGGTCGTCGAGCCCCTCCGGCTCGAGGAAGATCTGGTGCCCGTCCCGGTCGCCGAACTTGACGATCTTGTCCTCGATCGACGGACAATAACGCGGCCCAACCCCTTCGATCGAGCCGGAATACATCGCCGAGCGGCCAAGATTGGCGCGGATCAGCTCATGCGTGGCTGTCGTCGTGCGGGTGATGCCGCAATCGATCTGCGGCGTCACGATGCGGTCGGTTATCAGCGAGAAGGGTACGGGATTCTCGTCCGCCGCCTGGCTTTCCAGCGACGCCCAATCGATGGTCCGTCCGTCCAGTCGCGGCGGCGTGCCGGTCTTGAGGCGCCCGAGCTTGAACTCGGCGCGGTCCATCGTCGCCGACAGGCCCATGCTGGCCTTCTCGTTCATGCGGCCCGCGACGATCTTCTTTTCACCAATGTGAATGAGCCCGCGCAGGAAGGTTCCCGTCGTCAGCACCACGGCGCCGCAGGCAAGCCGGCGGCCGTCAGCCAGGAGAACCGCCGCGACCTTTCCATCGGAGATCTCAAAATCGAGAACTTCGCCTTCCACGACCTCGAGATCGTTCTGCTGCCGAATCGCTTCCTGCATGGCAAGGCGATAGAGTTTTCTGTCGGCCTGTGTACGCGGGCCGCGCACCGCCGGACCCTTGCGGCGGTTTAGCAGGCGGAACTGGATGCCGGCTGCGTCAGCCACACGGCCCATCAGCCCGTCCATGGCATCGATCTCGCGCACCAGGTGCCCCTTGCCGAGCCCACCGATGGCAGGGTTGCACGACATCACGCCGATCGTGTCGAAACGCAGCGTCACCAGCGCGGCGCTCGCGCCGGCGCGCGCGGCGGCGCTGGCCGCCTCGCAACCCGCATGGCCGCCGCCCACCACAACCACATCATAGTGATCGGTCATTCCATATAGGTCCCGGACTCGAAGAAGATGAGCGACACATGTGCCCGCGAGGCGGGACTGTCAAGAAAACTTCCGCGCAGGCGTTTCACGTGAAACAGCCAAACCCCGCTTCTAGCGGCGTTTCACGTGAATTACCGTTTGATTGTTTCACGTGAGTCAACACGAGCTTCGGCAGCCATAATGTTTCACGTGAGTCATTTTCCAATGCAGAACTGGGAAAAGATCACGTCGAGCAAGTCTTCGACCTCCACCGCACCCACTATCCGTCCCAGGCGATCCGCTGCCAGGCGCAGCTCTTCGGCGCGCAACTCCTGAGGCATGCGTTCATCGGCGGCGCGGTGCAGATGCCGGTTCGCCGCGTCGAGCAACTCGACATGGCGTAGCCGTGATGGCAGCACATCGCCGCTATCGCCGGCCGCCTCGGCAGCGCGGCGACCAATCTCCGCCAGCAATCCATCCACACCCGTCCCGTCGACCACCGATATACCAAACTCGTAGCGCCCATCCTGAGTCGCTCTCCTATCGAGCAGGTCGAGCTTGGTGCCGACGCGCAATGCCGGCGTCGACATCGGCAGCGGACCGGCGTCCTTGGGGTCCGCGGCGTCCTCGAGCAGCAGCAGCAGATCGGCGCGATCCGCTTTGGCTCTTGCCTTCTCGATGCCGATCGCCTCGATTTTGCCAGGCGCTTCCCGCAACCCGGCCGTGTCGGTCAGCCGGACACGCAAGCCCCGGAGATCCAGCACCACCTCCAGCAAATCTCGGGTGGTGCCGGGTTCATCCGTTACAATAGCGGCATCGCGCCGCGCCAAGGCATTGAACAGGCTGGACTTGCCGGCATTGGGCGCGCCAAGAATGACGACCTCGAAGCCGTCGCGGATGATCTCGGCGGCATGGAAGCCGGCGATGTGGCGGTCGATCTCCGAGATCATCGACCTCACGTCGGACCAAACCGTATCCGAAACGGAACCTGGTACATCGTCTTCCTCGGCAAAGTCGATCTCGGCCTCGATCATGGCCCGCGCATGGATCAGCCGCCGACGCCAGCCGAGGTAGAGCGCGCTCTGCGCGCCCCCGGCGTTCTGGATGGCAAAACGCCGCTGCGCCTCGGTTTCCGCATTGACGAGGTCCGCCAGCGCCTCCGTCTCGACCAGATCGACCTTGCCGTTGAAGAAGGCGCGGCGCGTGAATTCTCCCGGCTCGGCATGCCTGACGCCGTCGAAATCAGCGATCGTTTCCAGCATCCTGGCCACCACGGCGCGCCCGCCATGAACATGGAACTCGGCGACATCCTCGCCGGTGAAGCTCGCCGGACCGGGAAAGAACAGGACCAAGCCGTTATCGAGCACGGTTCCATCCGGAGCCCTGAATCTGCGCAGGACCGCAGCCCGTGCCATAACCATGCCCCCGGCGATCGTTTCAACTACGAATCGAGTCCGCGGGCCGGATATCCGCAGCACCGCGACTCCGGCCGGAAGCCGGCCGCTCGACAGCGCCACGATCGAATCGCCTGAAATCATTTGCCCGCTCTACCGAACCGCCCTAGCTTTCGCCTCATCACCGCCCCGGATCGCTCCTGAAAGTTGGCCATTGTGACATTGCCCGCGCAAAACCTGCTTGCCGACGGGCCAGCCCCTATCTGCAGCAGCACAGCGGCAACCCCGTACATTGGCGGGGATGGTCACCGGCATCGCTGGAAGAGGCAAAGGCGCTGGACAGGCCTATCCTGCTCTCCGTCGGATACGCCGCCTGCCATTGGTGCCATGTCATGGCCCATGAAAGCTTCGAGAATGACGACGTCGCCGCCGTCATGAACCGTCTGTTCGTCAATATCAAGGTGGACCGCGAGGAGCGACCCGACATTGACCAGATCTATATGGCGGCCCTGTCCTCGATGGGCGAGCAAGGCGGCTGGCCGCTGACCATGTTCCTGACCCCCGATGGCAAACCGTTCTGGGGCGGCACCTATTTCCCGCGCGAGCCGCGCTATGGCCGTCCGGGGTTCATCCAGGTGATGGAAGCGGTCGACAAGGCATGGCGCGAGAAACGGGCAAGCCTGCACCAGAGCGCCGACGGCCTGACCTCGCATGTCGAGGCGCGGCTCTCGGCCACGCATTCCAAGGCACTTCTCGATCGCGATATGCTGTCCGACCTTGCCGGCCGCGTCAGTGGCATGATCGACCGCGACCGCGGCGGCCTCGCCGGCGCGCCGAAATTCCCGAACGCGCCGTTCATGCAGACGCTGTGGCTGTCCTGGCTGCGCGACGGCAATGCCGCGCATCGCGACGACGTCCTCGTCAGCCTCGAACATATGCTGAGCGGCGGCATCTACGATCACATCGGCGGCGGGCTCAGCCGCTACTCGACGGACGCCGAATGGCTGGTGCCGCATTTCGAGAAGATGCTCTACGACAATGCGCAGCTCATCCGCTTCTGCAACTGGGCCCTCGCGGCGACCGGCAATGATTTGTTCCGGGTCCGAATCGAGGATACCGTCGACTGGCTGCTGCGCGAAATGCGTGTCGAAGGCGGCGCCTTCGCCGCCAGCCTCGATGCCGATAGCGATGGCGAGGAAGGCCTGTTCTACACCTGGAGCAGGGGGGAGATCGAATCCGTTCTTGGAGACGATTCAACCTTGTTTTTCAAGTACTTCAGCCTTTCCAGCCCGCCCGGATGGGAAGGTAAGCCGGTGCTCCATCAGACCCTCTCCCAGCAGGCGTTTGGTGTTGCCGACCGGGAGCGGCTTGTCCCGCTCAAGACAAGGCTTCTCACTGTCCGGGAACAACGCGTCAGGCCGGGCCTGGACGCAAAGACCCTTACCGACTGGAACGGCCTGATGATCGCCGCCCTCGCCGAGGCGGGGCGTTCGCTGGCGCGGCCGGATTGGATCGAGGCCGCGGCCAAGGCCTTTGCCCATATCGGCAAAGCCGGCCGCGACGGTCGCTTGCCGCATTCCATGCTTGGTGTCCGGAAACTGTTTCCCGCACTGTCGAGCGACTATGCCGCCATGACCAACGCGGCAATCTCGCTGTTCGAGGCCACTGAGGACTGGAGCTACGTCGAGCAGGCCAGCCAGTTCCTTGAACGGCTCGACCATTGGCACGCCGACGTAGAAGGCACCGGCTACTATCTGACCGCCTCGGACAGCACCGACGTGCCGATCCGCATCAGGGGCGATGTCGACGAGGCCATCCCCTCGGCCACCAGCCAGATTATCGAGGCCCAGGTCCGGCTGGCTTCTATTACCGGCAACCTCGACTTGCAGGAGAAGGCGTGGAAAACGGCCGAGCATGCTGCCGGCCGAGCGGCGCACCAGGCCTATGGCCAGGCGGGTATCGTCAATGCCTGCGCGCTTGCCCTCGAGCCGCTGAAACTGGTCATCGTGGACGGGCTGGAGGATCCGAAGCTTATTCCGGTGGCGAATCGAAACCCGGATCCGCGTCGCGTCGATATCGTCGTGCCAATCGGTACGGCGGCGAATCGACCCTTGCTTCCCGGCGGAATCCTGCCTCCGACCAACCGGCGCGGCGCCTGGTTGTGCACCGGCCAGGTCTGCCTGCCGGTGGTTACGGATGCTGACGAATTGGAAGGATTGTTGCGGCGAAAGTGATTCGTCATCCTCGGGCTTGATCCGAGGATGACGAAGATAAGGCTCTGCCGCGCCTCGATTACGTGTTCATCGAATCGAAGAAATCGCCGTTGGTCTTGGTCTGCTTCAGCTTGTCGATCAGGAACTCGATCGCGTCGGTGGTTCCCATCGGCGCCAGGATGCGGCGCAGCACGAAGATCTTCTGCAGGTCCTGGCGCGACACCAGCAGGTCTTCCTTGCGGGTGCCGGATTTGAGGATGTCGATGGCCGGATAGATGCGCTTGTCCGCCACCTTGCGGTCGAGCTGGATTTCGCAGTTGCCGGTGCCCTTGAACTCTTCGAAGATGACTTCGTCCATGCGGCTGCCGGTGTCGATCAGCGCGGTGGCGATGATGGTGAGCGAGCCGCCTTCCTCGATGTTGCGCGCGGCGCCGAAGAAACGCTTCGGGCGCTGCAGCGCATTGGCGTCGACACCACCGGTCAGCACCTTGCCGGAGGACGGCACGACGGTGTTGTAGGCGCGGCCCAGGCGAGTGATCGAATCCAGAAGGATCACCACATCGCGGCCGTGCTCGACCAGCCGCTTGGCCTTCTCGATGACCATTTCGGCGACCTGGACGTGGCGCACCGCCGGCTCGTCGAAGGTCGAGGAGATGACTTCGCCTTTGACCGAACGCTGCATATCGGTGACTTCCTCGGGCCGCTCGTCGATCAGCAGCACGATCAGGTAGCATTCCGGATGATTGGCGGTGATCGAGTGCGCGATGTTCTGCAACAGCACCGTCTTGCCGGTGCGCGGCTGTGCGTTGATCAGCGCGCGCTGGCCCTTGCCGATCGGCGCCACCAGGTCGATGACGCGAGGCGAGATGTCCTTGCCGGGCGGATTGTCGACCTCCATCTTCAGCCGCGAGGTCGGGTAGAGCGGCGTCAGATTGTCGAAGTGGATCTTGTGGCGGATCTTTTCGGGATCGTCGAAATTGATCGTGTTGACCTTGAGCAGCGCGAAATAGCGCTCGCCCTCCTTCGGGCTGCGGATCGGCCCTTCGACCGTATCGCCGGTCTTCAGCGAAAAGCGCCGGATCTGCGACGGCGAGATGTAGATGTCGTCGGGACCTGGCAGATAATTGGCATTGGCGGAGCGCAGGAAGCCGAAACCGTCCTGCAGCACCTCGACCACGCCGTCACCGATGATCTCGATGTCCTGGGCGGCGAGCTTCTTCAGGATCGCGAACATCAGTTCCTGCTTGCGCATGACGCTGGCGTTCTCGACCTCGAGCGATTCGGCATAAGCGATCAGCTCTGGCGGCTTCTTGTTCTTGAACTCGGTGAGTTTCATTTCTTGCATTAGACGGACTCTGGGTAGGCTTTGGGGGAAAGATCGGCGGGATGCGACAAATGCCGGGCGCGGCCGAAAGCAATGACGGGCGGCGCATGACGGGAAGGAAGACCCGTCTTGTATCGTCGGTCGGCTGAAAGAGCAAGCCGCCTTTTGAGCGGGTCCGATGAAGCCTCAGAAGGGCTTCACGACGACCAGGATCACGATTGCGATCATCAGCAATGTGGGGATCTCATTGACGATCCGCCAGTGCCTTGCCGGCTTTTCGTTGCGGTCCTCGGCGAATTTGCGCACCGCGCCGGCCAGATAGCCGTGAATGCCCGACAAAATCAGCACCAGGCCGATCTTGGCATGCAACCAGCCGCCCTGGAACGCAAAAATCTTCCAGGCCAGCCACAGCCCGAACACCCAGGTGAGGATCATCGCCGGATTGATGATGCCGCGCAGCAGGCGCCGCTCCATCACTTTGAAAGTCTCCGACTGCACGGAGCCTTTCTGCGCATCGACGTGATAGACGAACAGCCGCGGCAGATAAAGCATCCCGGCCATCCAGGAGATGACGGCGAGGATATGGATCGCCTTTGCCCAGGGGTAGAAGCTTTCCGGCGCGAAGAAAAACAAAAGCGCGGTGAGAACGATCAGGACGGCGATGCCAACGACCATGCGCTTCATCGCCTGGCCGGTGCTGTTGGTGTTATCTCTGTCAGCCATCAGCGTGCCGCGCTCCGAACCTGTTTCACCATCGCCTCGACATGCGCCACCGGCGTCTCCGGCGTGATGCCGTGGCCGAGATTGAAGACCAGCGGCCCATTCCCCAGCGCCTGGAGGATCGCCTCGACGCCATCGGCCAACGCTTGCCCGCCGGCGACCAGCCGCAAGGGATCGAGATTGCCCTGGACGGCGCCTTGCCGCTGCAACGCCTTCGCGGCCTCCAGCGGCACCGTCCAGTCGATGCCCAGTCCCGTCACGCCGGTCTTCTCGCGATAGCTCTGGTAGCGGGCGCCGGCGCCCTTGGGAAAACCGATGATCGGCACATCGGGATGGACCGCCCGAACCTGCCTGACGATCTCGGCCACCGGCTCGACGCAGAAGCGTTCGAACGAGGCATCGTCGAGCACCCCCGACCAGGAATCGAAAATCTGCACGACATCCGCCCCGGCCTCGATCTGCCGGATCAGATAGGACGCCGAATGGTCGGCGAGCGCTTTCAGCAGCTGCCGAAACGCCGCCGGCTCGCGGTAGGCGAACAGCCGCGCCGGTGCCTGGTCCGGGGTGCCGTGGCCGGCGATCATATAGGTCGCCACCGTCCACGGCGCGCCGCAAAAGCCGATCAGCGTCGTCTCGTCGGGCAATTTCGCCCGCAGCCGGCGAAGCGTCTCGTAGACCGGTTCGAGATTCACGTGAAACACATCGCTTTCCAGCGCCGGAATCTCGGCCGCCGAAATCGGCGTCAGCAGCGGCCCACGCCCTTCCTCGAAGCGCACGTCGCGGCCAAGCGCATGGGGAACGACAAGGATGTCCGAAAACACGATCGAAGCGTCGAAGCCAAAGCGCTCGATCGGCTGCAGCGTCACTTCCACGGCAAGCTCGGGATCGTAGCAGAGATCAAGGAACGAGCCGGCCCGTCTTCGCGTCTCACGATATTCCGGCAGATAGCGCCCGGCCTGTCGCATCATCCAGAGCGGAGGAGGAAACACCGCCTCGCCTTTCAGCACATCCAGCATGATCCGTCTTGCAGGCATCGAGCGCTCGCCTCTCCCGGCTTCCTCTTAATCAAATATCTTATTTTAAAAGAGTCTTCTGATTCTAAGAGTCTGTTGGTTGTGGTGGTTGTCACCTGTCCCGCTTTGGCCGCCAAAACGCCAGCAAGCATATTGTCGCGCACTACCGATCGCGGCTGGCAGGGTTCTGGGGACAATCAGGAATCCGCCACTGGAGTCAATGCGCTAGGTCTGATGCCCTGGAGACCTGCCCTGTGGACGAGCAAAAGGCAAAACGCTTCGTCCACGGACTTGTCCCCAGCCGCCCGGAGAAGCTGACAGCGCATCGAATTGTGGACAAACCGGCATCTGATACAGTCGCCTCCGGCCGGCCCGTCGGCCCGTCCGATCTTATCCACATCCGCCCACAGCCCCAGGTGATCCCTGTGAACAAACCCCAGAGCTTCTTTCACCTGCATCTGATTTCCGATGCCACGGGCGAAACCCTGCTCGCCGCCGGCCGCGCGGCTTCAGCGCAATACAAGGATGCACGGGCCATCGAGCACATCTATCCGCTCATCCGCACCGAAAAGCAGATAGCCAAGGTGTTCGAGGACATAGAGGAGGAGCCTGGCATCATCCTCTACACGGTGGTCGACCAGAAGCTGGCACGCGGCATCGACGAACGCTGCGCGGCCATGGGCCTGCCCTGCGTGTCCGTGCTGGAGCCGGTGCTGACGGTCTTCCAGTCCTATTTGGGGACGCCGGCCGGCCGCCGCGTCGGCGCCCAGCATGTGCTCGACGCCGAATATTTCCGGCGCATCGATGCGCTCAACTTCACCATGGACCATGATGACGGACAGCTGCCGGCAAACATGGATGACGCTGATGTCGTGCTGATCGGCATATCGCGCACCTCGAAGACGCCGACCAGCATCTATCTCGCCAACCGCGGCATCAAGACCGCCAATATCCCGATCGTGCTCGGCGTGCCGGTGCCAGAAAGCCTGATCAACGCCAGGGCGCCGCTGGTCGTCGGGCTGATCGCCACCGCCGAGCGCATCTCGCATGTGCGCCAGAACCGCATCCTCGGCAATTCGAGCACCTATGTGCCAACCGAGTATGTCGACCGCGCCGCCATCAACGAGGAACTCGCCTATGCCCGCCAGATCTGCACCCGCCATGGCTGGCCGATGATCGACGTCAGCCGCCGCTCGATCGAGGAAACGGCGGCGGCCATCGTTGCCCTGCGGGGGAAGACGCGATAGATCAGCCAAGAGGTTTTCCGAGGCTTGCCGCGGAAGGTTAGCGCCGCCCCTCACCTGCCTGCCGGCATCCTCTCCCCGTATAGAGACGGGGAGAGGGGCCCGTCATCGATGGCTTCGCCAATCACCAGCGTGGCCGAAAGAGGGCCCGCGTTGAAGCTGCCCTTTCTCCCCGTCTCTATACGGGGAGAAATGTCCGGCAGGACAATGAGGGGCGGCGCTAACTTTACAAAGTAAAACAGCTCACACTCCAACCGCGCCTGTGTCTGCGCCCGAGTGCAAAATGACAGAAAAAATCATCCTCGCTTCAGGCAGCCCGTTCCGCAAGGCGATGCTGGTCGATGCCGGTGTCGACATCGAGGCGGTTCCCGCGACGCTGGACGAGCGGGCGCTGGAAGCGCCGTTGCAGGACAGCGGCGCCTCGCCCGAGGACGTCGCGCTGGTGCTCGCCGAAGCCAAGGCCACCGAAGTCAGCGAGCGCCGGCCCGGGGCGCTGGTGCTTGGCTGCGACCAGACGCTGTCCTTGGGCGACGAGGTCTTCCACAAGCCGGCGGACATGGAGGGCGCGCGCCGCCATCTCCTGGCGTTGTCGGGCAAGACCCATCAGCTCAACAGCGCCGCCGTTCTGGTGCGCGACGGCAAGGTGCTGTGGCGCCATGTCGGCATCGCCTCGATGACCATGCGCAAGCTCGACCCCGCCTTCATCGGCCGGCATCTGGCCCGGGTCGGCGTCAAGGCATTGTCGAGTGTCGGCGCCTACCAGGTCGAGGGCGAAGGCATCCAGCTATTCGAAAAAATCGAAGGCGACCATTTTACCATTGTCGGCCTGCCGCTGCTGCCGTTGCTGGCGGAACTGCGCGCACTGGGAGCCATCGATGGCTGAAACCCCGAAAAAGGCCTTCGTCACCGGCCACCCCATAAAACATTCGCGCTCGCCGATGATCCACGGTCACTGGCTGGCCGAGCATGGCATTGATGGCACTTATCAGGCGATCGATGTGGCGCCCGAAAATTTCGCCGAATTCCTGGCGACGCTGCAGGCGAACGGTTATCGCGGCGGCAACGTCACCATCCCGCACAAGGAGGCGGCTTTTGCCGGGGTCGCGCGCCGCGACCATGCGGCCGACGAGATCGGCGCCGTCAACACGCTCTGGTTCGAGGACGGCACTTTGTGGGGCGGCAACACCGACGGCCACGGCTTTGCCGCCAATCTCGACGACCACGCTCCGGGCTGGGCGGCCAACGGCCCGGCCGTGGTGCTGGGTGCCGGGGGCGCCGCCCGTGCCGTGATCCATGCGCTGAAGGCGCGCGGCCTCCGTGATATCCGCATCGTCAATCGCACGCTCGCCCGGGCAATCGAATTGCGCGATCGCTTTGGCGCCGGGGTGTCCGCGCATCCCCTGGCGGCGACCGGCGAATTGCTGCGCGACGCCGGCCTGCTGGTCAACACCACGGCGCTGGGCATGCAGGGCAACGGGGATCTGGCCGCCGACCCCAGGGATCTGCCCGCCCACGCCGTGGTCAACGACATCGTCTATGTGCCGCTCGAGACCCCCCTGCTCGCCGCCGCGCGGGCACGGGGGCTGAAGACGGTCGACGGGCTCGGCATGCTGCTCAACCAGGCGGTGCCCGGCTTCGAACGCTGGTTCGGCGTCAGGCCGAAGGTGACGGCTGAACTGCGCGCGCTCATCGTCGCCGATCTAGTGTCCAAATCCCGGGTGCCGAAATCATGATCGTGCTCGGCCTCACCGGCTCGATCGGCATGGGCAAGTCGACCACGGCCAGGATGTTCGCCGAAGCAGGCGTGCCGGTGCATGATTCCGACGAGACGGTGCACCGCCTCTATGCCGGCAAGGCCGCCCCGCTGGTCGAGGCCGCCTTTCCCGGCACCACGGTTGGCGGAAGCGTCGACCGCGCAAAACTCGGCGCTCGCGTGCTCGGCGATGCCGCGGCGCTGAAAAAACTCGAAGCCATCATCCACCCGCTGGTCCGTGCCGATGCCGATGCCTTCCTGGCCAGGCATCGTGAAGCGGGCGAATCGCTCGTGGTCCTCGACATCCCGCTGCTGTTCGAAACCGGCGGCCGTGGCCGCGTCGACAAGGTCGTCGTGGTGACGGCGCCGGCCGAAGTGCAGCGCCAGCGCGTGCTGGCGCGGCCTGGCATGAACGAGGAAAAACTGGCGTCGATTCTGGCCAGGCAGGTGCCTGATGCCGAAAAGCGCCGGCTGGCCGATTTCGTCATCGACACCGGCGAGGGGCTGGCCGCCGCGCGTGCGGCGGTTGCTTCGATTGTTGCCGAAATCAAGGGATAAGTCGGGCTGCTGACGGCAGGCCGTCAGCATTGCCCATTGCCATTTTGTTCCGGTCTGGCGATTCTGCTCCCAGGAGCGACCTGATTCGATGCGTGAGATCATTTTCGATACGGAAACCACCGGCCTCGATTCGCGTGACGACCGCGTGATCGAGCTTGGCGGCGTCGAGCTGGTCAATCGCTTTCCGACCGGCAGGACCTTCCATCATTATATCAACCCGCAAGGCCGCGCGATCCATGCCGAGGCGCAGTCCGTGCACGGCATCAGCGCGGCCGATCTCGCGGGCAAGCCGAGCTTCGCCGAAATTGCCGAGGAATGGCTGAAATTCACGGAAGGCGCCAAGCTGGTCGCCCACAACGCCACCTTCGATATCGGCTTCCTCAATGTCGAATTCGGGCGGCTCGGCCACCCGCCTGTCGATAACGGGCTTGTCGTCGACACGCTGGCACTGGCGCGCCGCAAGCACCCGATGGGACCCAATTCGCTCGACGCGCTGTGCCGGCGCTACGGCATCGACAACACCAAGCGCACCAAGCACGGCGCCCTGCTCGATTCCGAATTGCTGGCGGAAGTCTATATCGAGCTGATCGGCGGCAAGCAGGCCGCACTGATCCTCGACAGCGCCACCGCGCCGGCCCAGGGCGGCAACAATGTCCGGCATATCGAGATCATCGTTGCCGAGCGCCCGGCGCCGCTGCTGCCCCGCCTGACCGAAGCGGAGCGCGCGGCGCACACCGCCATGGTCGCGACGCTCGGCGAAAAGGCGCTGTGGCTGAAAACCTCCCCCCAGGAAGCAGCCCAGGCGCTGTCCTCATAAAAGCCGTCCGAGGAGTGGTCTCAGTAGGGCCATTCCCCCCGGCCCAGCGCGGCAACGGCCGCAATGATGCGCGCAAAAGCCTCCGCTGCGGCCGGCACGGTCGTGCGGGCGCGCAGGAAACTGTGCACGAGGCGGGGCTCCTCATGCCACCAGGCCTTGCCGCCGGCCTCCAGGATATGGTCGCGATAGACTTCGCCGTCCGACGACAGCGGATCGCATTCGGCCGTGATGATCACCGTTGGCGGCAGGTCGGAAAAGTCGCGGTCGCGCAGCGGCGAGAAGGTCGGATCGCCGGGCGATTGCTTCCGGGCTGAGCGGACGTCGCGGTAGAAGGCGGCGTCGCTTATCGACAGCAGCGGCGCATCGGCGTGTTCCACGTAGGAGCCGATCGCCTCGTTGCCGCCGAGGTCGGGATAGATCAGCACCTGGCCGATCGCGGCGCGCGGATGGCGACGCGTGGCCTGTGCCACCGCCGCCGCCAGATTGCCGCCCGCACTTTCACCGCAGAGCACGAGCGGCGGCTCGCTGGTCGCCGCCGCCCATTCGAAAGCCGCCAGCGCATCGTCGAAGGCGGCGGGATGAAGATGCTCGGGCGCCAGCCGGTAATCGACCGACACAATGTCGAAGCCGGTGCCGGCGCAGATTTCGGCGCAGATGTCGTCATGGCTTTCGAGCCCGCCGAGGATGAAACCGCCGCCGTGGAAATAGAGCCCTGTTGCGCGCGGTGTGGCGCCGGCGAGCCGGTAACGGCGGACCGGGATATCATGGTTCGAAGCGGCGACCAGGCTGTCGGTGGCCTTGACCCCGGGCGGACGGCCCTGGTGGAAGGCCCGGCACATCCTCGCATAGACCGCGCGCTGCTTGTCGATCGGCAGGCCGGCAATCTCCAGCGGGTACCAGGCGTTGACGCTGTCGATATAGGCCCAGAGCGCCGGGTCGAGCCATGGTCCATATTTGCCGCGGCTGGTCATTTCAATCCGAGGGGTACGTCAAAGCTCGGCATAGAGACGGGCGGCGTTTTCAAAAGTGAAGCGCAGGGGTACCGAGCCTTCGACCTGCCAGACGGTGACCGTCTCGCCGGCCAGCAGCCGGCAGGCGCCGTCGGTGTCGGTAACCGCGCCGCCATAGAGCCGGTTGGCAAGGTTGAGGATGCCGGTCTGGTGCATGGCCGCGCTGCCGCTGCCGCAGGCGTCCTTGACCAAAAGCACGCGAAAGCCCCTTGCCACGGCATCCCTGACCGACGCGTCGATACAGGCCTCGGTCCACACGCCAGCCATGACGAGCCATTCGATGCCGGAAGCCTTGAGCCGGTCGCCAGCCGGACCAGAGCGGAAGGCGCTGGCCTCGGCCTTGATCAGCAGCGCCTCGCCATTCGCCGGCGCCACCTCGTGGCAGATCTCGGTCAGCGGGTCGTTCTTGTCGGAAAAGGCCGACTTGCCGTCTTCGCCGACCGGATGGAAGGGCCGGTCCTGGCTGTCGAGATCGACGATATAGGCCCAGTGATGAAGCGGCACATGGTTTTGACGCGCCGCCGCCTGCAGGCGCTGGACGTTGCCGAGGAGTTTATCATAGCCCTCGACAAGGTAGCGCTTGTCCCGCCGGTGCTCTTCCTGCAGGTCGATGAACACAGCGGCCACCGTGTCGGGGCGGATGGAAATGGGGGCTTTCATGCGGATAGGGTCCGGGCCAACACGGTTCCTTTCAGCGAGCTGGCGCAGGCCCTGGCGATTGGCCGGCGCCTCCCCACCTTCGTCATCCACGGGCGGAGCAGGAGCGAAGCTCCGTCGCGGAGACCTCTGGAGCTGCTTCCTTGCTTCGCCCTAGGATGACGAAGCGATAGGAGGCCCAGTCGGCCGCGAAGGTCACGTCAGCGAGGTGGGCAGAAGGCATCAAACCTGCGTCTCCAAAAACTCATCCTCATACGGAAAGCGCGACAGAAGCTCGGTGCCGGTCTCGGTGATCAGGATTTCGTCCTCCAGCTTGACGCCTTCGCGGCCGCCCTTCTCGCCAATATAGCTTTCCACGCTCACCACCATGCCTGGCACGATATGGCCGTCGCGGCCATAGGTCTCGTAATCCATGGCGTGCGCGATGAACGGCGTCTCGCCATGCATGCCGACGCCGTGCATGACCGAGGTGTAGCGCTGGTCGACGAAGCGGTCCGGAATTTTCCACGCCTTCTCGGCGATCTCGCGGAACGCCATGCCGGGCTTCACGATCGAAATATTGTGCTGAACCTGATCATGCGCCATGCGGTAGAGCGATTTCTGATAAGGGGTCGGACTGCCTGGCCCGCAGCGGAAGGTGCGGGAAAAATCCGAATAATAGCCGTAACAGCCGATCGTGTCGGTATCGAGCGCCAGCAACTCGCCGGGCCGGATCTTGCGGCCGCTGGCCTCGTTGAACCAGGGATTGGTGCGCTGGCCCGAGGTCAGTAGCCGCGTCTCGATGAATTCGCCGCCCTGGCGGATGACCTCGCCATACATGATGGCGAACAGATCGTTTTCGGAAACGCCGGGCTTGATCGCCTCGCGCACCGCATAGACGGCCGCTTCCGCGCCGGCCATCGATACCTGCAGGCATTTGACTTCCTCCGGCGTCTTGACGGCGCGCACCGCCAGGATCTCGCCCTGGCAATCGCGGACCTCGCAGCCGCGCTTCTCCAGCGCCAGCGCCTGCAGATGGCTGCACCGGTCGAGCCCCAGCTTCATCGAGCCGCCGCCATGCTGCTTCAGCAGTTCGGCGATCTCGTCGGCGAAGGGACCGGCGGTCTCGTCGTCGCGGCCCGAGACCGACGACCAGACGAGCTTGGAAGGACGCGCCTCGTCGATCGTGTCGAGCACCATGGAGACATGGTAGCTCTGCGGATATTCGAACAGCACGATCGGACCGTCGGTCGGAATGAAGAAATAACGGGTCGAGTTGCGCAGGAAATAGCCGAACATGTTGCGTGAGCCGGTGGCATAGCGCTGGTTGTAGGGGTCGAACAAAACGACGCCGCCATAGCCGGTCTCGCGCATCCAGCCGCGCAGTTTGTTGAGCCGGCCTTTGCGCAGGGCATCGGCATCGATGAAGGACGGCTCGGTGTCCGACAGCCACATGCCGCCGGCCGGATCGGCCGCCGCCGGGTGGCGCATGCGGTCCTTGAAGTCGACGTCCTCGGTGCTGTCGGGGTCGAAAACGACGATGCTCATGGTGTCTGGCCTTGGGTGGTTGCAAGATTTGACCATGGCGCAGGAGAAGCAGGGGAATTGTGCCGAAAACCGCGTGGGCTGTGCGGAATGCCGCTGGCTTATGAAAGATGCTGGCGAGGCAGCATCCGCGATTGCGCGCTGAAAGACTAATGCCGTCTCGCCAGCTTCGGCGCATGCCCATGCTCCTCCCTAAAGGCCCGCGCAAAGCTCGACATCGAGGCAAAGCCGCAGGCCAGCGCCACGTCGCGCACGGCAAGCGTCGAATGCGCCAGCAGGTCGGCGGCGCGTTTCAGCCTGAGCCGTCGATAATAGCCGTTGGGCGAGATGGCGAGTTCGGAGCGGAACGAGCGTTCGAGCTTGTCGGAGGAAACGCCGAGCTTCGCCGTCAGCTCGGCCATGCCGAGCCGCTCCTCCACCGCGTCTTCCATGATGGCGATGGCCGACAGCACCAGCTCGTTCTGCACTCCGGTGCGCAGCCTGAGCGGCATCAGCTTGCGGTCGACGCTCGAGCGCAATTGGCTGTGCACGAACCACTCGGCGACGCCCGCGGCAAGCTCGGCGCCATAGTCGCGGGTGATGATCTCCAACATCATGTCGAGGCTGCCGACGCCGCCGGCCGAGGTAAAACGCTTGCGGTCGATGACGTAGAGATCGCGGCGCAGCTCGATGTTGGGGAACGCCTCGGTGAAGGCGGCCTGGCTGGTCCAGTGCAAGGTGCAGGCATGGCCGTCGAGCAGGCCCGCGCGGGCGAGGAAGAACGCCGCGTCCGCGACCGCGCCGATATGAGCGCCGGCGCGCAGGCTGCGGCGGATCCAGCTCGCGGCGTCCTCGGCGATCAGATGATCGGCGTCGCCGCCCGAGCAGACCACGATGCGGTCGACCTTGGGCGCTGCCTCGGCGTAAAAGCCTGGCTGGATGACGACGCCGTTCGAGGCCTCGACCGGACCCTGGGTCGCCCCGACGATGATCCAGCGGTAGCATTCCCGCTTCGCCAGTATGTTGGCGGCGCGCAGTGGCTCGATGACGGAACTGAACGCCATCATCGGAAAGCCGGGGAACACCAGCACCGCGAAGGTGAGCGGGGCGTCCGTGGGTTTGGGTGGTTCGCGCGTGGCCATGACGTCCGGAGCCGGGGAAATTGCGCGCTACAATTCGGGCAGATGGGCTTCGGGGTCAACGGTGTTCGGCCGAAGGCGAAATGGCGAACGCAAGCGCTCAGTCCAGATACCGGGACACGCGCGCCTTTAGAAGCGCGATCAGCTCCGGGTCCATGAATTCATAATCATCGGGGATATCGAGGCAGATCACCTTGGCCGCCTTCAGGCTGGCCTTGAACTGCTTCCGCAGTTTCGTCCGGTGGGTTTTCTCCATGACAAAGATAATGTCCGCCCAGCCGACGAGTTCGTGGGTCAGCGGTGTGTTGGCGTCATGATTGGTGCCAGCCGACGCGACTTCGATGTCGCGCCGCGTGGAAAACACCTGCTCGGCGGTCGGGCCGCGCAAGCGGTTCTGGCTGCAGACGAAAAGGACGTTTTTCAAGGTTTAGCGCGCCAAGTCCGCCACCACGGCGTCGAGCACGATCATGCCGGCCGGCGTGGCGCGCAGGCGGGCGTTGCCGATCGGCGCCACCAGCCCCTCACCCTGCAGCACCGACAGCCGAGCGCTCGACAGCCCGCGCCCGGAGAAGGCCTCATAACGCGAGAGGTCGATGCCTTCGGCGAGCCTCAGCCCCATCAAAAGAAACTCGTCCGCCTCTTCGGAGCGCGTCAGCAGCTCGCCGCCGGTGATGCCATGGCCCTTGGCCTCGACCAGATTGGCCCAGGTTTCCGGCATCCGTTCGGCGATGGTCACCACACGATGGCCGTTCTCGACGAAGCGGCCATGCGCGCCGGGGCCGACGCCGACATATTCGCCGTAGCGCCAATAGGTCAGATTGTGCCGGCTCTCGGCCCCCGGCCTGGCGTGGTTGGAGATCTCGTAGGCCGGCAGGCCGTGCGCCGACGTGATTTCCTGCGTCAGTGCATAGAGATCGGCGGCGTGGTCGTTGTCGGGAACGACGAATTTCTTCGCCGCGTGCAGCGCATGGAAGGGCGTGCCTTCCTCGATGGTCAGCTGGTAGAGCGACAGGTGGTCGGCGGCATGGCCGATCGCCTGTTCGAGTTCCGCCTGCCAATCCTCCGGCGTCTGCCCAGGCCGCGCATAGATCAGGTCGAAGGACAGGCGCGGAAAGATTTCGCGCGCGAGCCCGATGGCGTGCAAGGCTTCGCTTACATTGTGCAGCCGGCCGAGAAAGCGCAAATCCTTGTCGTTCAGCGCCTGCACGCCGAGCGAGACGCGGTTGACACCGGCGGCGCGGTAACCGCGAAACCGCTCCGCCTCGACCGAGGACGGGTTGGCCTCGAGCGTCACCTCGATGCCGTCAGGCACTGTCCAATTCCTGGCCACGGCGTCCAGAACCCTGGCCACGGTTTCCGGCTTCATCAGCGACGGCGTGCCGCCGCCGAGGAAGATGCTGGTCACTTCGCGTGGCCCGGTGCGCTGGCGCATCGTTGCCAACTCGGCCTCGAAGGCGGCGGCGAAGCGCTCCTGGTCGACCGGCTGGTGGCGGACATGGCTGTTGAAGTCGCAATACGGGCACTTGGCGGCGCAGAACGGCCAATGCACGTAGACGCCGAAGCCGGGACCGCGGTCGAGCGCCATGGTGGTGCCGGGTCCGATCATGCCGAGCCAGGCCTCACCGAACCAAGCCGGGCTTGGGCGAATTTCTGGAAGGCGCGGGCGCGGTGCGACAGCGCCGTCGCCTGGCCGGGTTTCCAGCCGTGCTTTTCCTCCGCGCTCATCTCGCCGAAGGTCTTGTCGAAGCCATTGGGCAAAAACACCGGATCGTAGCCGAAGCCGAGCTCGCCGCGCGGCGGCCAGACCAGCGTGCCCTCGGCCTCGCCGCGATAATATTCGGCCTCGCCGTCGGGAAAGGCGAGGCAGATGACGGCGACAAAGCGGCCCGTGCGCCGTTCGGGCGTGGCCGCGCCGACTTCCTGCATCGCCACTTCGGTGCGCTGCATGGCCATGGCGAAATCGCGCGAACCGTCCGGAGTCTCGGCCCAGTTCGCGGTATAGACGCCGGGCGCGCCGTCGAGCGCGTCGACACAGAGGCCGGAATCGTCCGAGAGTGCCGGCAGGCCAGTCGCCTTTGCGGCGGCAAAGGCCTTGATGTAGGCGTTTTCCTCGAAGGTGGTGCCGGTTTCGTCCGGTTCGGGCAGGCCATACGCCTTGGCCGATTTCGCCTCGAAACCGAACGGCCCCATCAGCTCGGCGAATTCGCGCAGCTTGCCTTCATTGTGGCTGGCGACGACGATCTTCTTGCCATCAAGCGTATGGAGGTTTGGCGAATGCATCAAAGGCCCCAGATTCTCGGCTCGGCGAACTCGATCGAATTGCCCGAAGGGTCGCGTATATAGATCGAACGGCCACCTTGCGGCCATTCGAATTCGCTTTCGATGGCGATTTTCTTCGCCAAGAGATGGGTTTTCCAAAGCTCGATTTCAGCGGCGCTCGCGGCAAAGCACAGATGGCCTTCGCCGACCGTGCCGTGCGGCGGCACTTTCAGCCTTGCGTCCGGCGCGGGCGGAATTCTGGTCGCCTCGGCGTTGAAGACGAGCAGGACGCCCGGGCCACAGCGGAAGAAAAGGTGGCGGCCGTCAACCTTGCCGAGGAGAGTGAGGCCGAGGATATCGGTGTAGAAGACCTCTGCTTCAGCGAGGTCGGTGACATAGAGGGCGGATTCCAGAATGGCGGAGGGTGTCACGAGGCGCCCCCCTCTGCCCTGCCGGCCATCTCCCCCGCAAGGAGGGAGATTGGCAGCGCGAGCGCCGGCTCGTGGTATTCTATGCTGATTATTGGCGAAGCTCTCGACAACATCCGATCTCCCCCTTGCGGGGGAGATGGCCGGCAGGCCAGAGGGGGGCGCCCAGGCTCGGCATCGAAAACTCAGGCCACCGCCATCTGCTGCAGGCTGACCAACCGGGAAATGCCCTTCTTGGCCAGGCCCATCAAGGCCGCGAACTGCTCTTCGGAGAAGGGCTCGCCCTCGGCGGTGCCCTGGATCTCGACGATGCCGCCCTTGCCGGTCATGACGAAATTGGCGTCGGTGCCGGCCGAGGAATCCTCGATATAATCGAGATCGATGACCGGCTGGCCGTCATGGATGCCGCAGGAAATCGCCGCGACATGATCCTTCAGCACTTTCGAAACACTGGCCATCTGCCGCGCTTCCATCCAGCGCAGGCAGTCATACAGCGCCACCCAGCCGCCGGTGATCGAAGCGGTGCGGGTGCCGCCATCGGCCTGGATGACGTCGCAGTCGACGGTGATCTGCTGTTCGCCCAGCGCCTGCAGGTCGACCACGGCGCGCAGCGAACGGCCGATCAGCCGCTGAATCTCCAGCGTGCGGCCGCCCTGCTTGCCGGCGGAGGCCTCGCGGCGCATGCGCTCGCCTGTCGAGCGCGGCAGCATGCCATATTCGGCCGTCACCCAGCCCTTGCCGGAATTGCGCATCCAGCCAGGCACCTTTTCCTCGAGGCTGGCGGTGCACAGGACATGCGTGTCGCCGAACTTCACCAGGCACGAGCCTTCGGCATGCTTGGAGACGCCGCGCTCGAAGGATATGGCGCGCATTTCGTCGAATTGGCGTTTGGAGGGGCGCATTCGGCCTGCTTTCTTGTCATTTTTTTGAATCGTGGCCGGCTTTTAGACGCATGCAGGGCACGGCGCAAAGGAAAAGGGGCGGTGACCCGACACAGACACCGGGTTGCGCGCGGCCCACCGAAGTCTATATCCTTGAACCGGAGGTTTTTAGCCGAATGACCAAGGCAGTCGATCCCGCCTCGCAGTCGCTGGCTCTTCAGTCACTCGACATGCGCTCGCGCGACATCTTCCGGCGCATCGTCGATTCCTATCTGCGGGACGGCGAACCCGTGGGCTCGCGCAGCCTGTCGCGCATCCTGCCGTCCTCGCTGTCGCCCGCCACCATCCGCAACGTGATGAGCGACCTCGAGCATCTCGGGCTGATCTACGCGCCGCACATCTCGGCCGGGCGCCTGCCAACCCAGGCTGGCCTGCGTTTCTTCGTCGATGCCTTCATGGAGCTTGGCGACCTCTCCGACGAGGAGCGTCGTACTATCGAAGCGCAGGTGCGGGCCTCCGGCTCCGGCGCGACGCTGGAGCATATGCTGACCGAGGCCAGCCAGATGCTGTCGGGCATGTCACGCGGCGCCGGCCTGGTGCTGGCCGCCAAGAACGAGGTGGCGCTGAAGCACATCGAATTTATCCAGCTGGAGCCGACCAAGGCGCTTGCCGTGCTGGTGTCGCAGAATGGCGATGTCGAAAACCGTGTCGTCGAGTTGCCCGCCGGCATCACCGTCTCGCAACTGCACGAGGCCTCGAATTTCCTCAACGCGCATATTCGTGGCCGCACGCTGGCCGAGGCGCGCACCGAGATCGCCCGCATCAAGGAAGAGACGAGAGCCGCCCTCGACACGCTGTCGCAGGACCTCGTCGAGAAGGGGCTTGCGGTGTGGGCGGGCGCCGAAAGCGGCCTGCCTGCCCGGCTCATCGTGCGCGGCCGCGCCAATCTGCTGGAAAACGTCACCGCCCAGGCCGACATCGAACTCTTGCGCCACCTGTTCGAGGACATGGAGACGCAGGACGGGCTGATCCAGCTGCTCGACCTCGCCGAGCAGGGATCGGGCGTGCGCATCTTCATCGGCTCGGAAAACAAGCTGTTCTCGCTGTCGGGCTCGTCGCTGGTGGTGGCGCCCTATCGCGACAAGGACGCCCGCGTCGTCGGCGCGCTCGGCGTCATCGGCCCTACAAGGCTGAACTATGCCCGCATCGTGCCGATGGTGGATTATACGGCACAGCTGATTTCCCGCATGCTGAGGTAAGGAGTCCGAGGAATTATTGCTTTGGTTTCCATGCCGGAATTCGACCGCGAACGACTTTCCTGGCGGGACCGTAAATCCAGACAGGCTGCAAAGGAGAAAAAGAATGGCGCTGGAATCGTTCAAGGCCCAGATCAGTCTGCTGCTCGAGGAGATGGTCAACCAGCCGGAGGACCAGCACGAAATTCAGGAACAGCTGCGCGAAAAACTGCGCGAGATGCGCGCCATGGGCCTGCCATTGCCGGCCGATCTCGTTGAATTGGAAAAACGCCTGGACGACGATTTTTACGCTGCCGGGACCTGATCCGAGAAGTTTTGCGCATCGTGCGAACGGAACCCACGGGCAAACCGATCGTTGCTTTCCTTCATGACGGATTGGAGGAAGTGATGCGGTTAGCCGGACTGGCGATGTCCGCACTGTTTGTCACGACAGCGGCGCTCGCCCAGCAAGCCGACCAGCCTGTGCTCAAAGGCCCGGCCGCCTTCGGCGACTGGCGGGCGGACAGGCCCGGCGTGCGCCGGCTGATCAAGCCGGAAGACCTGCCGAAGCCCTATGTCACCAAATCCGTCTCCAACAGCGCCGGCGTGATCGACATGCCGGCGGACGCAAAGCCGCATTTGCCGCCGGGGTTTTCGGCCGAGTTGATCGCCTCGGGGATCGACAATCCGCGCGTCGTGCGCATCGCGCCCAATGGCGACCTGTTCGTTGCCGACAGCAAGGCCAACCAGCTCCGCCTCTATCGCCTGGCGAAGGGCAGCGCGAAAGCCGCTGAGAAAAGCATCTTTGCCGGCGGTCTCAACCGGCCCTATGGCATTGCCTTCTATCCCCCGGGCAAGGACCCGCAATGGGTCTACGTCGCCAACAGCGACAGCATCGTGCGTTTTGCCTACGGCAATGGCGACCTGAAGGCCTCGGGCGAGCCGCAAACCATCGTCGCCGACATTCCTTCGACCCACCACTGGACCCGCGACATCGCCTTCTCGCCCGACGGCAAGACACTTTATCTTTCCGTCGGCTCCGGCTCGAATGTCGCCGAGGACATGGGCAAGAGGCCCAGGGGCGGGCTCGACGCCTGGGTCAAGGCTAAGCCGCTCGGCGCCAGTTGGGGTTCCGAGGCGGGCCGGGCCGAGGTCCGGGCCTTCGACCCCGACGGTAAGAACGGTCGCACAGTGGCCACCGGCTTGCGCAACTGTTCGGGCATGACCGTCCAGCCGGCGACCGGCGCGCTATGGTGTGTCGTCAACGAGCGCGACGGGCTCGGCGACAATGTGCCCGCCGAATACGCGACATCGGTCAGGGAAGGCGCCTTCTATGGCTGGCCCTGGTATTATATCGGCGACAATGAGGACCCGCGCCACAGGGGCGAGCGCCCCGACCTCGCCGGCAAGGCTGACAGTCCCGACGTGCTGATGCAGGCGCATTCGGCGCCGCTCAACATCGCCTTCTACGATGGCAAGGATTTGCCCGCCGACGCCGGATTTCCCCAGGCGTATCGAGGCGACGCGTTCGTTGCCCTGCACGGTTCGTGGAACCGCGGCAACAGGACCGGCTACAAGGTGGTCCGGCTTCTGTTCAAGGACGGCAAGCCAACCGGCGAATACGAGGATTTCATGACCGGCTTCGTCGTTTCGAACGGCGAGGTGTGGGGCCGCCCGGTCGGCGTTGCGGCGGCCGGCGACGGATCCTTGATCGTCTCCGAGGACGGCAACGGCACGATCTGGCGCGTGACTTATAGTGGCGACCGCTCCTGACCCTTGCTTGCGAACCGGGCCATTGCCGTCTGGTGCAAGCGAATCCCGCGCTCAGGGCGTTCTCCCCGAGGCCGCCTCGTGCGACAAGGGCGCGACTGCCCTTGGACGCCAGCGCCATGACCCTCACCGGATTCCTCGCCTATAGTGCCGCACTCGGTATCGCCGCCGCCATTCCTGGCCCCGGCATCACCGCGCTGGTCGCGCGTGCGCTGGGCTCGGGCTTTCGCTCGTCGCTGGCCATGTCCTTCGGACTCATGCTGGGCGATCTCACCTACCTGACCGCCGTAGTGCTGGGCCTCGCCTTCGTCGCGCAGGAGTTCGGCATGGTTTTCCTGGCCATCAAATGGGCCGGCGTCGCCTACCTGGCTTTCCTCGGCTGGCGCTTCTGGACCGCCGGCATCACACCTGAAACCGTCGAAGCCAGGAAGGGAAAGGGCGGCTTGCTGTCGAGCTTCGTCGCCGGCCTCACCGTGACGCTCGGCAACCCCAAGACGATGATCTTCTACCTCGCCATCACGCCGACCATCGTCGACCTGAAGACGATCGCGCTTGCCGATTACGGCATTCTCGTCGCGCTGACGGTCGTCGTCCTGTTCGTCGTGCTGGTGCCTTACCTGGCGCTGGCGGCCAAGGCGCGCTGGTTCCTGAAGTCGCCGCGCGCGCTGAAGGTGCTGAACCGCACTGCCGGCGCCTTCATGGTTGGCGCGGCGGCGGCGATCGCCGCTCGTCAGTAGGTCGTTTCGGCCAAACCATTCCCTACTTCGGCTGTTTCGGGAAATGCTTTTCCGAGTGCCAGGCGTTTTCAGCACGCGCCCCACTCGGATATTTTCCAGCCGCAGCCTATCTTGCGCGGTTGAAAGCCCTATTCTGTCGGCTACTGCCAATTGCCTGAAATCCAGGGAGCGAAACCAATGAACAAGCCCGTCACTTCAGCCCGCGTGCCCGGCCGCGGCCGCATCTACGATTCCATCACCGACACGATCGGCGACACGCCCCTGGTACGGCTCGACAAGTTCGCCAAGGAGAAGGGCATCGTCGCCAATCTGGTCGCCAAGCTCGAATTCTTCAATCCGATCGCCTCGGTCAAGGACCGTATCGGCGTAGCGATGATCGAGGCGCTGGAAGCGGCCGGCAAGATTGCCCCCGGCAAGACCACGCTGATCGAACCGACATCCGGCAACACCGGCATCGCGCTCGCCTTCGCCGCCGCCGCCAAGGGCTACAAGCTGATCCTGACCATGCCGGAGACAATGTCGGTCGAGCGCCGCAAGATGCTGGCGCTGCTCGGCGCCGAACTGGTGCTGACCGAAGGCCCGAAAGGCATGAAGGGCGCCATCGCCAAGGCCGACGAACTGGCCGCGACGATCCCCAACGCCATCATTCCGCAGCAGTTCGAAAACCCGGCCAATCCAGAGATCCATCGCAAGACGACGGCGGAGGAAATCTGGAACGACACCCAGGGCGGGATCGACATCTTCATCGCCGGCATCGGCACTGGCGGCACCATCACCGGCGTCGGCCAGGTTTTGAAGAAGCGCCAGCCCGCGCTGCATGTCGTCGCCGTCGAGCCGGATGCTTCGCCGGTCCTGTCGGGCGGCCAGCCCGGCCCGCACAAGATCCAGGGCATCGGCGCCGGCTTCGCGCCAAAAATCCTCGACACCACGGTCTATGACGAGATCGTCAAGGTCTCGAACGAGGATTCGGTCGCCAATGCGCGCCTCATCGCCCGCCTCGAAGGCGTGCCGGTCGGCATCTCCTCGGGCGCGGCCCTGCAGGCGGCCATCGTCGTCGGCTCGCGGCCCGAGAACAAGGGCAAGACCCTGGTCGTGGTCATCCCCGATTTCGCCGAGCGGTATCTGTCGACGATCCTGTTCGAGGGGCTGGGAGCTTAGGCTTCGATACCCAAGAACAGCAGCGCTAACGTAGCTTGTTTAGCGTCCTGAGCCTGGCCCGTTGAAAAACCTGCCGTGGAGTCCTTACCCGACTTGAGTAGCCCCTGCTTCCGGTGCAAATCTCGAGCGCGCCCTGGTTCGGGCCGGGGGGAGGATTTCATGTACAAGCTCTACACGCGTCCGGGCAGCGGCGGCTTTGTCGTCGAGGCGGCGCTGGCGCTGATCGATGCGCCTTTCCAGCAGATCGACGTGCTGAAGAGCGAGGCGCCCGATCCGGCCTTCCTCGCCATCAGCCCGTTGAACCAGGTGCCGGTGCTGACCTTGCCGGACGGACGCTCGGTCACCGAATCGGCGGCGATCTGCATCCTGCTCGCCGAGCGCCACCCGCAAGCCGGCCTGGCGCCGACCGCCGATGAACCGGCGCGCGCGGAGTTCCTGCGCTGGATGGCGTTCATGTCCTCGGTGCTCTACCCGGCGATGCTGCGGCTCTACTACGCCCATCGCTACACGACGGATGCCGAGGGCACGAAGGCGGTGAAACAGGCGGCGGTCGCCGAGATGGACCGCGGGTTTGCCGTCGTCGATGCAGCCTTGCGCAACCGCGACTGGCTCGCCGGCGATCAGATGTCGCTGGCCGACATCTATCTCGTCATGCTGGTGGCCTGGCATCCCGACATCGACATGGCGCGGGCGGCCTGGCCCGGTATCGAACGCCTGTGGGCGCGGTTGCGCGAGCATCCGCTCATGAAGACGCTCAACACGTCGCACGAAATGTGGCCGGCCTGAGCGGACACTTCACTGTATGAGCGCGGCGCGTCTTGCCTGCAGGAAGCGGCGCACCGCCGGATCGCGCTCGAGGCCGATCGCCCGATCATAGGCTTCGAGCGCCTGCGGTGCCTGGCCGAGCCTGGCCAGCAGGCCGGCCCGCGCGGCCCAGTAGGGCTGGTAGTCATTGAGCCGCTTGTCGTCTCCCAGCACGTAAAGAGCCGCCAACCCCGCCACCGCGCCCTCGGTCTCGGCGATCGCCACCGCGCGGTTGATCGCCACGACCGGTGATCCCGCGATCGAAAACAGCGCTTCGTAGAGCGCGCGGATCGCCGCCCAGTCGGTGCGGCCGCTCAGCCGTCGCGCCACATGCGCCGACTGGACCGCCGCCTCGAGCTGATAGCGGCCGATCGTGCCCATGGCGGCGGCACGGCAGAGCAGGGCTTCGGCCTCGTCGACCAGGGCGTGATCCCACAGTGCATGGTCCTGCTCGGCGAGCGGCACATACTCTCCGGCCGTGTCGCGACGCGCGGCGCGGCGCGCTTCGGCGAACAGCATCAGAGCCAGCAGGCCCAGCGCTTCCGGTTCGTCCGGCAGCAGCGAGGCCACCAGCCGGCCGAGCCAGATGCCTTCGGTGGCGAGGTTCCGGCGCCGCGTCTCGGTACCGGCCGGGTCGGACCAGCCCTCGGCGAAAGCGGCGTAGATCGCCTCCAGCACCGCGTCCAGCCTTTCGCCGAGTTCGGCTCGCTCCGGTACGCGGAACGGAATGCCGGTCTCGCGGATGCGGCTCTTGGCGCGCACCAGGCGCTGGCCCATCGTTGACGGCGAGAGCAGGAAAGCGGAAGCGATCGTCGCGGCATCGAAGCCGAGGATGGTCTGCAGGATCAGCGGCGCCCGCACGCCCGGTTCGATCGCCGGATGGGCGCAGGCGAACATCAGCCGCAATCGTTCGTCGGGCAGGTCCTCATCGGTCATGCGCGCCTCCGCCTCCTCGGCAATCAGCTTGAGATGGTCGCGGCCGGCTTCGCTGGTCAGCCGCCGCCGCACCGCGTCGACACGCCGCCGCCTTGCCACCGCGAGCAACCAGGCTTCCGGCTTTTCCGGCACGCCGGTGCGCGGCCAGCGTTCAAGCGCCGCCGCAAAGGCGTCGGCCAGAGCATCCTCCGCGGCAGCCACGTCGCGCGTGCGCGCCGCCAGCCAGGCGACCAGCTTGCCGTAGCTCTGCCGGGCGGCCGTCTCGGCGGCCACCCGGGCGATTTCGGGGCGTGTGTCCATCACGCCGTCATTTCCTGGGCAGATAGTCGGCCATTTCCCAGATCGGCCGCACCTCGACAGTCCCGGTGCTGGCCGCCGGACAGCGCGCCGCCCAGGCGATCGCGGCGTCGGCGTCCTCGGCTTCGATCATGTAGAAGCCGGCAAGCTGCTCCTTGGTGTCGGCATAGGGGCCGTCGAGCACGCTGGTCTTACCGTCAGTCATCCGGACCAGGGTGGTCGCCTGGCTCGGGCGCAGCCTGTCGCCGGCCAGCCAGGTGCCGGACTTCTTCAGCGCTTCCGTGTAGGCGTCATAGGCGGCGCTCATCTGATAGGTCGCCTCGGTCGGCACGTTCGCCATCGCGGCTTCGTCGGCGTAAATCATAAGCATGTATCGCATGGGTCTTCTCCCGTGGTTTCGAAGGCCGCTTCGTTGCGGGCCGAACGTATGTCGCGCGACCTTGGCCGATTTCGACAGGCGCTGGAAAAACTTTCGGCTCCGGCCGCGCCTTGTGCAAGCGGGCATATGTTTGGCGACACTCTCAACCATTCGTCTAACGAGCGGAATTGCGGGTTGGCATTTCCCCTCCGCTGTCTAAACTCGCCCGGTTCGCGTCAGGGAGGCGATGCGGCCAATATTTCAGGGAGGAAACCGGATGTTGAACTTCAGAAAGACGTTTATTGCTGCCGGCGCGATGGCGCTTTCCCTTGGCCTTGGTGCGGTGTCCGCCACCGCGCAGGAATTCATCAATGTGCTGACCGGCGGCACTTCGGGCGTCTATTATCCGCTCGGCGTGGCACTGTCGGAAATCTACGGCAAGGGCATCGAGGGCGCCCGCACCCAGGTGCAGGCGACCAAGGCCTCGGTCGAGAACCTCAACCTCCTGCAGCAGGGCAAGGGCGAGATCGCGTTCGCGCTCGGCGATTCCGTCAAGATGGCCGCCGAGGGCAATGCCGAGGCCGGCTTCCCCGGCAAGCTGGACAAGCTGCGCGGCATCGCCGCCATCTATCCCAATTACATCCAGATCGTCGCCAGCCAGGAATCCGGCATCAAGACGCTCGCCGACCTCAAGGGCAAGAGCTTGTCGGTCGGCGCGCCGGCATCGGGCACCGAGCTCAACGCGCGGGCCATCTTCGCCGCCGCCGGGCTGAAATACGAGGACCTCGGCCGCGTCGAATATCTGCCCTTCGCCGAATCGGTCGAGCTGATCAAGAACCGCCAGCTCGACGCCACGCTGCAATCGGCCGGGCTGGGCGTCGCCTCGATCCGCGATCTCGCCACCTCCTTGCCGATCAATGTCGTTGCGGTGCCGGCCGAAGACGTCGCCAAGATCGGCTCGCCCTATCTGTCGGTGGTCATTCCCAAGGGCACCTATGAGGGCCAGGCAGAGGATGTCGCGACAGCCGCCGTCGGCAATTTCCTCATCACCCGGGCCGATGTCTCGGATGAGACCGCCTACCAGATGACCAAGCAGATGTTCGAGCATCTCGACCAGCTTGCCGCTGCGCACGCCGCCGCCAAGGCGATCGACCCGGCCAAGGCCCTCGACGGCATGCCGGTGCCGCTGCATCCGGGCGCGGAGCGGTATTACAAGGAGAAGGGGCTGCTGAAGTAGGCGAGGACTATCTGAGATGTCTTCGCGACGCGCCTCGCACTATCATTCGCTCATTTTGGAGTGCGTCGGATGAGCGAAGCAGTCGACGGCAAATCCTCCACCTTCCATCTCCCCGTCGCCGAAGAGCAGGTAGAAGGACTGCCGCCGGGTTTCGGCGACGGCATCGCCGGCAAGGCGGCCTTCGCCATCGCGGTCGCTTTTTCCGCCTTCCAGATCTACATCGCCGCCTATGGCAGCCTGCCGAGCCAGGTGGTGCGGGCCATGCATGTCGGCTTCCTGCTGCTGCTCGGCTTCGGCCTGATCGCCAATCTGCGCGCCACCAGCCTGCCGGCCAAGGCCGCGTTCTGGACGCTGGGAGTGCTCGGCTTCGGCACCGGCCTGTACAATTGGGTGTTCTATACCGACCTCATCCGGCGCTCCGGCTTCCTCACCACGCCGGACCTGATCGTCGGCGCGGTGCTGGTGGTGTTGGTCTTCGAGGCGGCGCGCCGGCTGATGGGGCTGCCGCTGGCGGCCATCGCCTTCATCTTTCTCGCCTATTGCTTCGTCGGCAATCATCTGCCGCCGCCCTTCATCCATCGCGGCTATGACTTCGCCCAGCTGGTCGACACCTTCGCCTACGGCACCGAAGGCATTTACGGCACGCCGATCTATGTCTCGGCCGCCTATATCTTCATCTTCGTCGTCTTTGCCGCCTTCCTCGAACGCGCCGGGATGATCGCGCTGTTCAACGATTTCGCGCTCGGCCTGGTCGGCACCTGGCGCGGCGGCCCGGCGCAGGTCTGCGTGCTGTCCTCGGCGCTGATGGGCACCATTTCCGGTTCCGGCGTCGCCAATGTGGTGGCCAGCGGCCAGTTCACGATTCCCTTGATGAAGCGCTTCGGCTTCCGCTCGGCCTTTGCCGGCGCCGTCGAGGCGACCTCCTCGATGGGCGGCCAGATCATGCCGCCGGTGATGGGCGCGGTCGCCTTCATCATGGCCGAGACGCTGAACATCCCCTATGCCGATGTGGTCAAGGCGGCGATCATCCCGGCGCTGCTCTATTTCGGCGCCTGTTTCTGGCAGGTGCATCTGGAGGCAGGCAAGGCCGGCCTGCGCGGCATGGCCAAGGCGGACCTGCCGAACCCCTGGGACGCGGTGCGACAGCACTGGCCGCTGGTGCTGCCGCTGGCGGCGCTGATCTATCTGCTGTTCGCCGGCTACACACCGGTCTTCGCCGGTACGATGGGCCTGGCGCTGACCATCGTGCTGATCCTCGGCACGCCGCTGGCGGCGCTGATCGGGCCGCTCGCCTTCCGCGTCGTCTTCTGGCTGGCGCTGGGGCTTGCCGCCTCCTCCTTCATGAAATTCGGCGTCAACATCCTCAGCCTTGTCATCGCCGCACTCGTCATTGCCTGCCTTGCTTTCAAGGGTGGCCGCGAGACGCTGCGGATCTGCATCGACTCGCTTGCCGAAGGCGCCAAGAACGCGCTGCCCGTCGGCATTGCCTGCGCCATCGTCGGCATCGTCATCGGCACGCTGACGCTGACCGGCATCGCCTCGACCTTCATCGGCTGGATCATCTCGATCGGCGAGAACAATCTGTTCCTGTCGCTGGTGCTGACCATGCTGACCTGCCTGGTGCTCGGCATGGGCATCCCGACCATCCCCAACTACATCATCACCTCGTCGCTGGCCGGGCCGGCGCTGCTGTCGCTCGGCGTGCCGCTGGTGGTCAGCCACATGTTCGTCTTCTATTTCGGCATCATGGCCGACCTGACGCCGCCGGTGGCGCTGGCCGCCTTTGCCGCCGCACCCATGGCCAAGGAGAGCGGCCTCAAGATCGGTATCCAGGCGACAAAACTTGCCATTGCCGGCTTCGTCGTTCCGTTCATGGCGGTCTACACGCCGGCGCTGATGCTGCAGGACGCCGGACCGATCGCCGCCCAGTTCGGTTATCCCGTCGAGGTCGCCTACATCGTTCTCAAGGCCTGCATGGGCATCGTGCTGTGGGGCGCCGCCGCCGTCGGCTTCCTTGCCACGCGCATGGCCTGGTGGGAACGGCTCGTCGCCTTCGCCGCCGGCGTGCTGCTGGTGGCGGCGGTGCCGCTGACCGATGAGACCGGCTGGGCGCTGTCGCTGGCCTGGATCGGCTGGCATGTCTGGCGTGCCCGGCAAGCGTCGGTCACTGTATGATCCCGAAGCGAAGGTCGGCGAACGCAAAAAGCGGCACCCGGCTGGCGGCGGCGATCCTGCTCAGGCGAGAAACCGCATGAGCCTGTGCATCCTCGCCGCCGGCAAGAGCGTGACGCTCGGCGTTGCCGCCTTCACCCTGTCCTGGACGCATTCGGTGGAGCGGACACGCTGGGAGGAAGACTGGAAGGTGACGCCCTCCGGCCTGCAAGTGGTCGAGGCCCGTATCAAGGGCTCGGGTGCCGGCATGGAGCCGCCGGAAGGTGCGGTGCTGAAGGATGGCTGGTGGGCCTATTCGCCCAAGGTCGGGCCGCAGCCCCGTCTCGTGCTGGCGGCCTCCGGCGCGACGGCCGGTGGCTGGACGCTGTGCACGTCCCAGGATTGCCGCGAACTGGGTAAGGCGGCGGGCGGCGCGATTGTGCTCCAACCCTGTGTGGCCGATCGCTTGAGCCGGCTGCGGTAGCGCGCATTCATCCGATTGGCCGCAACCAAGCGCGACGCTCTCGAAGAGGATCAGCGGCTGCACCGAAGGGTTCAGAGGGACGGCTTGCGTGGGATGGCTCGTCCGCGGACGCGCGGTCACGCTGGCCTCGGCTGCTTATGTCCTATGACACCAAGCCAGCCGATGGCGGCATCAAAGACGCGGCGTTGCCGCACGCCGGCGGTCGGCCAGGACAGGGCGTTCGGCGCGATAGGCGGTGGCGCGGCTGTCGGCGTCCGGCCTGCAGATGCGGCTGTTGTGGCGGCTTTCGAAGCTCATGGTCAGTGCGCGCCCAGCGACGTGCCGCGACGGGCGCAGGCCGGACCGGGGCCACGCATGTAATAGCGCTCGGGCCGATAGGTCGGCGCGACGAATTCGCGGATGGCGGCGGCATAGCCGATGAGTTGCGTGAGGAAGTTCATTTTACCTGGTCCCTGTCCCGATTTTCGGACGTCCCTTCCGAAGTGCGAGAACGATAGCATCGAGGCGTGAATACTCAGTGAACGTGATGTTAATTTTTGGTCGAAAACCCGTCGCTTCATGGCCGGATTGCGGCTGATTCGGGGTGTTTCGACGCCTTTTGTCACCATTTCGGTTGGTGTGACTTTTGCATCACATATGTTTCGTTTGAATGTCGCCTTGGCGCGCTTGTGTTTCAACTTTCGTGCCGCCCGGGAATTTCCTGCCGTACGGCCGCGAGCGCTCGGAACCGGCCCCACCACTGGACGTTGAGTTCCAAGAACCGGCATTGCCGGCTCACAGGCACTGCCCAGGCAAGGCCGGGATCTCCCGAACAAGCAAGAGCAATGGAAAGGTTGAAATCATGGGCTTCTTTTCGAAGGACATCAAAACGCTGGACGACCTCTTCGTGCACACGCTGCGCGACATCTATTATGCCGAAAAGCAGATCGAGAAGGCGCTGCCGAAGATGGTCGACAAGGCAACCGATCCGCAATTGAAGGCCGGCTTCGAAAAACACCTCGAGCAGACCAAGGGCCATATCGAACGCGTCGAGCAGGTGTTCGAGCTGCATGGCGTCAAGGCCAAGCAGGTCAACTGCCCGGCCATCGACGGCATCCTCGAGGAGGCCGACGACGTCAGCGGCGATGTCGACGACAAGGACGTTCTGGATGCCGCGCTGATCGCCTCCGCGCAGGCCGTCGAGCACTATGAAATGACCCGCTACGGCACCTTGATCGCCTGGGCCAAGCAGCTCGGCCGCAGCGACTGCGCCAATGTGCTGGCCAAGAATCTCAAGGAAGAGCAGGCGACGGATCGCAAGCTGACCGAAATCGCGGAAAGCAAGATCAACCTGCAGGCCGCCGAATAGGGGCTGAAGGCCGGGGCCGGCGGCAATCGCGCCGGCCCCGGCCCGACCGGGTTGGAACCGAGCGGGGTGGTCGCCCGTTCCAGCTGATCTTTCTCACGGGGAAATCATCATGGCGCCGCGCCCGGCCTGGAAAGGCTATCTGAAGCTCTCGCTGGTCACCTGCGCCATCGAACTGACCAACGTGGTCACCCATGCCGACAAGGTCTCGTTCCACATTTTGAACCGCAAGACCGGCAATACGGTGAAGCGGATCTATGTCGACGCCGAGACCGGCAAACCGGTCGAGGACGGCGACGAGATCAAGGGATACGAGATCGAAAAGGGCGACTTCGTCCATATAGAGGAGGACGAGATCGAGGCGGTGCAGATCGAAACCTCGCACACGATGAGCCTCGACGGCTTCGTCGACAAATCCTCGATCCGGCAGATCTATCTCGACACCCCCTACTATGTCGCGCCGGCCGACAAGGTTTCGGAGGAGGCGTTCGCCGTCATCCGCGACGCGATGGCGGGCAAGAAGATGGCCGGGCTGGCGCGCATCGTCCTTTATCGACGCGAGCGTCCGGTGGTCATCGAGCCGCTCGGCAAGGGCATGGTGCTGACCACGCTGCGCTACGACAACACGGTGCGCCAGCCGGAGACCGTCTTCGGCGACATCGAGGCGGTGAAGACCGACCAGGAGATGACCGATCTGGCCGAGCTCATCATCGACAAGAAGAAGACCAAGTTCGATCCCTCGAAATTCGACGACAAATATGAGGAAGCCCTGCTCGAGCTGATCCGCGCCAAGAAGGCGGGGCACAAGGCGCCCAAGGCCAAGGAGGCGCCCAAACCCTCCAATGTCGTCAACCTGTTCGACGCGCTGAAGAAGAGCTTGTCGTCGGATTCGGGTTCAGGACAAACCAAGTCGTCCCCGGCGAAAGCCAAGCCGGCGGCCAAACGTGCCAAGGCGAAAAGCGTTGCGCCGAAGCGCAAATCGGCCTGAGGATACGAGATGGCCAGCAGCCTCGAACAGTATCATTCGAAGCGTGACTTCAAGAAGACCGCCGAGCCGGCCGGTAAGGTTGCGCGCGGCAAGAAGGACGGCGGCATCTTCGTCGTCCAGAAGCATGCCGCCACAAGGCTGCATTACGATTTTCGCCTCGAGCATGACGGCGTGCTGTGGAGCTGGGCGGTGACGCGCGGCCCGAGCCTCGATCCGCACGAAAAGCGGCTGGCCGTGCATGTCGAGGATCATCCCATCGACTATGCCGGCTTCGAAGGCACCATCCCCAAGGGCGAGTATGGCGGCGGCTCGGTCCTCGTCTGGGACGAGGGCACCTGGATGCCCGAGGGCGATCCGGCCAAGATGATGGCGAAGGGGCACATCAACTTCGAGCTCGAGGGCCACAAGCTGCGTGGCAAGTGGCATCTGGTACGGCTGCGGCCGCGGCCCGGCGAAAAACGCGACAACTGGCTGCTGATCAAGTCGGACGATGCCGCCGCACGCCCCGGCGAGGATATTCTGCAAGACGAGCCGAAATCGGTGAAATCAGGCCTGACGATCGAGGAGGTCGGCGAAGGCAAGGCGGCCAAGGGCGAGAAGCCGAAGGTCTGGCATTCGAACAAGCCGGCCGCCGGCAAGGCCAAGACCGGCGGCAAGAAGCTCGATTTCATCGAGCCACAGCTCGCCACGCTGGAGCGCGACGCACCGTCGGGCCAGGACTGGCTGCATGAGGTGAAGTTCGACGGCTACCGCATGCAGGCACAGATCGCCGGCACCGACGTTCGGCTACTGACCCGCACCGGGCTGGACTGGACGGAAAAATTCGGCGGCGAGATCACGGCCGAACTCGCCGGGCTGAAATGCAGCGACGCCATCCTCGACGGCGAGATCGTCGTGCTGGCCGACAGCGGCGTGTCCTCCTTCGCGCTGCTGCAGCAGGATCTGTCGGCGAAGCGGACGAACCGCTTCATCTATTACGTCTTCGACCTGATGCGGCTCGACGGCAAGGATTTGCGCCGCGAGCCGCTTGTCGAGCGCAAGCAGGCCCTGCAGGCGCTGCTCGGCGAGCCGTCCGACACCGCGGCGGTGCGTTTCTCCGACCATTTTGCCGAACCCGGCAAGATCATGCTGGAACATGCCTGCCGCATGGGGCTGGAAGGCGTCGTCTCAAAACGCGCCGATGCGCCCTACCGGAGCGGGCGCAGTCCGGCATGGGTCAAATCGAAATGCACGGCACGGCAGGAATTCGTCATTGGCGGCTATCTGCCGTCGGACAAGACCGGGCGCGGCCTGCGCTCGCTGCTGGTCGGCTATTTCGAAGGCGGCAGCCTGCACTATGCCGGCCGTGTCGGCACCGGCTTCTCCACCAAGAGCGCCAACGACCTGAAGAAGAAGCTCGATGCGCTGAAGGCGGACGCCTCGCCCTTCGATGCGGCCGTGCCGAAGGGCAAGGGCCTGGTCTGGGTCAAGCCGGAACTGGTCGGCGAAGTGGAGTTTCGCAGCTGGACGTCGGACCGTATTATACGCCATGCTTCGTTCCAGGGGCTGCGCGAGGACAAGCCGGCGGAGGAAGTCGTGCAGGAAAAGCCCAATGCAACGGGAACAGGGGCAACGGGAACCAAAACAGCGACAGGCAAGAGCCCCGCCAAGGCCAAGCCGGCGGCA
The DNA here is from genome assembly GCF_006442275.1 of Mesorhizobium sp. B2-3-10. Lineage (NCBI taxonomy): Bacteria > Pseudomonadati > Pseudomonadota > Alphaproteobacteria > Hyphomicrobiales > Phyllobacteriaceae > Mesorhizobium > Mesorhizobium sp. B2-3-10. Next base: position 419,707 of record NZ_VFVT01000001.1, on the reverse strand, counting down.
GGCAGCGCCATTACGGCAGCAACAGCGGCGAAAACCAGCGTGAAGCTGTCCCACCCGGACAAGCTTCTGTGGCCCGACGAAAAGATCTCGAAGCAGGCCCTGCTCGATCATTACGCGCTGGTATGGCCGCGCATGAAGCAGTTCGTGGTCGACCGCCCGCTCAGCCTTGTCAGGGCGCCCGATGGCGTCGGCGGCCAGCGTTTCTTCCAGAAGCATGCCTCGCCCGGCATGCATGCGAAGATCGAAAAGACCAAGGACCCCACGGATGGCGAGGAAATCCTGTTCATCCGCGATTTCGACGGCATCGCGGCGCTGGTCCAGCTCGGCGTGGTCGAGATCCATATCTGGGGCTGCACCATCGACAAGCTTGAACAGCCCGACCAGGTCGTCTTCGACCTCGACCCCGACGAGGGCGTCGATGTGAAGGCGGTGCGCGAGGCGGCGCTCGACATCAGGGGCAAGCTCGACGAGCTGTCGCTGCCCAACTTCGTCAAGACATCGGGCGGCAAGGGCTTTCACGTCGTCGTTCCGCTGAAGCCGTCGGCGGATTGGGCCGAGGTCAAAGGCTTCGCCCATGATTTCGCCAGGGCGCTGGAGCAAGGCGCGCCGGATCGCTACACCGCGACGCTGTCGAAGAAGGCGCGCACGGGGAAGATCTTCGTCGACTACCTGCGCAACGGCAGCGGCGCGACCACCGTCGCGCCCTACTCCTCGCGCGCCAAGAAGGGCGCGACGGTGTCGATGCCGGTGACCTGGGCCGAGATCGAGGCCGGCCTGCCGCCGAACGCCTTCCCGATCGGCGACAAGACGACGCTGAAACGGCTCTCGGAAGCCGATCCGTGGGTGGATTTCTTCAAGAAGGGGAAGGTGCTGAAGCGCGGCTAGCTCGACTTTCGGCGCGCCGACCTCACCCCAAAAACACCCTCTCGAACGCCTGCTTGCCCGGCGGCGAGAAAATCACCGCGCGGCTGTCCTTCTCGCGGCGCGCCCATTTCTCGGCAAGGATCTTGTCGAGGATGGCGGCGCCAAGCGTCCCGGCGAGGTGCGAGCGCCGCACGCTCCAGTCGAGGCAGGCGCGGCACACCGGCCGCCGCGGCTTGGTGTAGACATCGATGCCGATCGCCGCGAAATGCGATGCGGCGGACGGCCCGAGCCTGATCTCCTTGTCGTTGCGGACCAGTATGTTTTTCTCCACAAGGCGGTCCAGCATCGCAACGGCCTGCTCGCCCGCAAGGTGATCGTAGCAGACGCGCGCGACGCGCATCGCGCCGTCGCGCGGGCCCGGCCGCACGCGCTTGGGGCCAACGGCTTCCGCAACGCCGGTGATGGCCTCGATCATGCCGGCCACTTGCGGGCCGGCCAGACCGTAATAGCGATGCCGGCCCTGGCTGGCCAAGGTCAGCAGCCCGCCCTCCATCAGCTTGGACAGATGCGAGGAGGCGGTCGGCAGCGACACGCCGGCCTCCAGCGCCAGTTCGCTCGCGGTCAATGCCGTACCGCCCATCAGGGCATTCAGCATGTTGGCGCGGGCCGGATCACCGACCAGGCTGGCGATGCGGGCAATGTCGGGTCCTTCACGCATGGTTTGATCCTCATCGAAGCATTCTTGTCAGATAACCATTATTCTGCGACGGGATCAAGGAGACGAGGATGGCCGCACGAATCGCTTTCACCCCCGAACCGGTGCCCCGCCGCCAATCGTTCCCGTTCGTCACCTGGGTCCGCTCACGGTTGCTGGCCCGCTGGTATGACCGCCATGCGCAGCGCCGCGACCTCTCGGAGATCGACGACCACCTGCTGCGTGACCTCGGCCTGACACGGGAGGATGTGCGCCGCGAATGCGCGAAATCCTTCTGGCAGGTGTGATCGCCAACTCATCTGCCTAGCAGATCGGGTGGCACGACGTTTCGACGCCGCCCGAACTGTCGCCGCTAAACACCCAAGGAGCCGACCATGACCATCACCTGCTTTATCCGCTACGAGATCGACCCGTTCGGCAAGGCCGCCTTCGAGGAATATGCCCGCAACTGGGGTCAGGCCATTCCACGCTGCGGCGCCGATCTGATCGGCTATTTCGCGCCGCATGAGGGCTCGGCCACCACGGCCTATGCCGCCTACAACATCGAAAGCCTTGCCGCCTATGAAGCCTACCGCGCCCGGCTTGCCGCGGACCCCGCCGGCAAAGCAAACTATGAATTCGCCCGCCGCGAACGCTTCATCCTCAAGGAGGACCGCATGTTCCTGAAACTGGCTTCCGGCCCGTATGCGCCGCTGGTGAGGACATGATCGCCGTCATCTTCGAGGTGCAGCCTGCGCAGGGCCGGCGCGAGGCCTATCTGGGCATAGCCGCCGACCTGCGGCCGCTGCTCGACGGCATTGACGGCTTCATCTCCGTCGAGCGCTTCCAGAGCCTGGCCGACCCGGACCGGGTGCTGTCGCTGTCGTTCTGGCGCGACGAGGAGGCGGTGAAGGCCTGGCGCAACACCGAAGAGCACCGGCAGGCGCAGCGGGCCGGGCGCGGCGGTATCTTTGCCGGCCATCGATTGCGGATCGCGCACGTGGTGCGCGACTACGGACTGGTCGAGAGGAACGAGGCGCCGGCGGACAGCCGGGCCGTGAATGGGTAGAGTTATTGGGCTGACGTTGGCGCCGCCCCTCACCTGCCTGCCATCGCCGGTTTCGCCAATCGCCAGCGTTGGAAGAAAGGAGCCAGCGCTGCAGCCAGCCTCCTTCTCCCCGTCACTATACGGGGAGAAGTGCCCGGCAGGGCGATGAGGGGCAGCGCTGACCTCGCCACTTTGTTTACGCATTCCCGATCAGCACGCCCGCCGCGAACACCAGGGCGCCGCCCAGCACCACCTGGAAGGCGGCGCGCAGGAACGGGGTCTGCATGTAGCGGTTCTGGACGAAGGCGATGGCCCACAGTTCGAAGAACACCACCACGGCGGCTACCGCCGTCGCGGTCCAGAAATGCGGGATGAGATAGGGCAGCGCGTGGCCGAGGCCGCCCAGCGTCGTCATGATGCCGACGGTCAGGCCGCGCTTGATCGGTGAACCCCTGCCCGACAGCTTGCCGTCGTCGGAAGCGACCTCGGTGAAACCCATCGAGATACCGGCGCCGATCGAGGCGGCGAGACCGACCAGAAGCGTCTGCCAGGTGTCATGGGTGGCAAAGGCGGCGGCGAAGATCGGCGCCAGCGTCGACACCGACCCGTCCATCAGCCCGGCCAGGCCCGGCTGCACATAGGTGAGGATGAACTGGCGCTGCTCGGCGGTCGCCTCCTCGACCTTGACTTCGCCCGGCACGTGTTTCTGCTCCAGCGCATGCGCCGAGCTTTCATGGCCCTGTTCGGCCGCGGCCAGATCGTCGAGCAGCTTGCGGGTCGAGGCGTCGGTGGTGCGCTTGGCCGCCTCGACATAGAACAGATAGGCCTGCCGCTCCATCGCCTCGGCCTGGCGGCGCACGGCCTCGATGCCGAGCGGCCGCACCAGCCAGTCGGGCTTGCGCTCGAAATAGCCCCTCACATGTTCACGGCGGATCAGCGGAATGCGCTCGCCGAAACGCTTGCGGAAGAGTTCGATCAGCGAGTCGCGATGGCCGTCTTCCTCCTCGGCCATGGCCTCGAAGAGTTTGGCCGATTGCGGAAAGGTCTCGGACAATCCGTCCGCATAGGCCCGGTAGATACGCCCGTCATCCTCCTCCGATGAAATGGCCAGCGCCAGGATCTCCTGTTCGGAGAGCGATTCGAAGGAGCGGCGGCCGAAGCCGAAAACACGGGAAAGCATGAGGAAATCACCCTAGTTTAGAATTGTTCTAAACTATGGTTTGCAACGTCCTTGGTCAATCGTGCGCTTGGCCACGGTCAAGAATAGTTGAGCCGGCACCGGGCATCCCCCCTTCATTATCAGCGAATGTTTACCTATATATCGGGCCAAGCCAAAAAAGGAACGAGCTGATGACGGCCAAGAAGCCTCCGCACGCCTACGACCCGAAACCGGTCCTCGATCTCATCGCCAGCATCGAGGCCGACCTGCAGCGCCTGAAGGGGCTGGTCGAGCAGCAGGTCGAGAAATTCGACCCCGCCAACCCGCACAATAAGGCACCCGACGGCAAGCTGACAGAGGAAGGCGTCGAGTGCTGCTACCGCATGTTCGACGAGGGCAAGTCGCGCTATTCGGTCGCCCAGCAGATGAAGATCTCGTTTGCCGCCGCCACGCATCGGTTCAACAATTGGCGCAAGCTGGGCGGCAGCAAGCGGCAGCGGACATTGCTGGGGTGAATTTCGATATGCGGGCGTGACGGCCGCAACGCTGGATGCGTTTGTGTCTTGATCACAATCGCGAACTTTGTCCCGGTCACATCTTTTCGTTGGCATCGCGCGCGCCTTTGCGTGCACCATGGCCGGATCGCATCGCTACAGGACACGCCATGATCACCCCTCCCGGCATCGCCGACATCCACGCCGCCGCTGCACGGCTCTCGGGCCTGATCGTCGAGACCCCCTTGATCGAATCGCAGGAGCTGAACAGGCGCTTCGGCGGCCGCATCCTGTTCAAGCCGGAGACGCTGCAGCGCACCGGCTCGTTCAAGTTCCGCGGTGCCTACAACAAGCTGTCGACGCTGAGCGAGGCGGAGCGCTCGCGTGGCGTCGTCGCTTTCTCTTCGGGCAATCACGCGCAAGGCGTGGCGGCTTCCGCCGCCATGTTCGGCGTCAAGGCGGTCATCGCCATTCCGGCGGATGCACCTGACATGAAGATCGCCAATGTCCGCAGGATGGGCGCCGAGGTGGTGCCCTTCGACCGATTCAAGGACGACCGCATGACGGTGGTGCGCCCCTATCTCGACAAGGGCATGGCGTTGGTGCCGCCTTTCGACGATCCGGCCATCATTGCCGGCCAGGGCACGATCGGACTGGAGCTGGTCAAGCAGGCGCGGGCTCTGGGTGTCGGCTTCGACGCGGTCGTCATCCCCTGTGGTGGCGGCGGCCTGACCAGCGGCATCTCGGTCGCCGTGAAGGATACCTCGCCCGGCACCGCGATCTGGGCTGTCGAACCCGAGCATTTCGACGACACGCGCCGCTCGCTGGCCGCGGGCGCCAGGGTTTCGAACGAGCCTGGCCACAGTTCGATCTGCGACGCCATCCTCACCGCCGAGCCGGGCGCGATCACCTTCGAGATCAACCGCCGCAACCTCGCCGGCGCCGTCGCCGTCTCCGAGGATGCCGTCAGGCAGGCGATGCGCGACGCCATGGCCTATCTCAAGCTGGTGGTCGAGCCCGGAGGCTGCGTCGCGCTGGCGGCGCTGTCATCGGGTGAGATCGAGCTGTCCGGCAAATGCGTTGCCGTGGTGCTGTCCGGCGGCAATGTCGATTTCGGCACCTATGCCGGGATCATGGCGGCGTAGGGCGCACAGGTCAGCTCTCGTCAGTCCAGCGTGCGCCTGAACCGCACCAGCGCCACGCCGGCGAACAGCGCCACGAAAACCGCCAGCCAGCCGATCTCGGTCGCCACCGCCGGCAGTTCCGCGCCCTTCAGCATCACCGCGCGGGTGATGCGCAGGAAATGCGTCAGCGGGAAGATCTCGCCGAAGGTCTGCGCCCAGTCCGGCATGCCGCGATAGGGGAACATGAAGCCCGACAGCATGATCGAGGGCAGGAAGAAGAAGAAGGTGAGCTGAAGCGCCTGCATCTGCGTGCGTGCGATCGTCGAGATCGTGTAGCCGAGCAGCACCAGCGACAGCACGAACACCAGCACCGCCGACAAAAGCAGCGTCATCGAGCCGGTGAAGGGGATGGCGAACAGAAGCTTCGACGCCGCCAGCACCACCACCACCTGCACCGCGCCGACCGCCAGGTAGGGCAGCACCTTGCCCATCATGATCTCCAGCGGGCTCGACGGCATCGCCAGGAGATTTTCCATCGTGCCGCGCTCGGTCTCGCGCGTCAGCGCGATCGAGGTCATCATCACCATGGTCATCTGCAGGATGACGCCGAGCAGGCCGGGCACGATGTTGTATTGCGAGATGCCTTCGGGGTTGTAGCGGCGGTGGACGACGACATCGAGCTGCCCCCTGGCGGCTTCCGCCGCGGCTTCCTGCGTGCCTTGCGCTCTCAGCAGCGCCTGGCCGGCGATGGTGCCGAGCGTCGAGATGGCGCCGCTGGCCACCGCCGGATCGGTGGCGTCGGCCTCGATCAGGATTTGCGGCTTGTCGCCGCGCTCGACGCGGCGGGCGAAATCGGCCGGGATGGTGACGACGAAGGCGACGTCGCCGCGCGCCATCAGGAACTCGGCCTCCTCGGCGCTTTGCGCGACATGGTCGAAGCGGTAGTAACCGGTGGTCTGCAGCGCCGCGACCATGGCGCGGGTATAGGGATCGCTGCTGGTCGCCACCAGGGCCGCCGGCAGGCTCTTCGGGTCGTTGTTGATGGCGTAGCCGAACAGGACGAGCTGGATCAGCGGCACGCCCAGCATCATGGCGAAGGTGATGCGGTCGCGCCGCATCTGGATGAACTCCTTGATCAGCAGGGCGCCGAGCCTGGCGAAGGAAAAGACGCTGTTCATGCCATGTTGTCCTTCGATCCCGACATGAACTGGATGAAGACATCCTCCAGGCTGGTCTCGCCCGGCGTCACCGTCACGCCCTTGTGCTCCCTCTCGACATCGGCAAGCGCGGCCTCGAGCTTCTCGCGGTCGGAACCGACGACGTGCAGCGTCGCGCCGAACGGCGCCACCTGGTCGACGCCGGGGCGGCCTTGCAGTGCTTGCGCCACCTCGTCGAGCTTTGGACCTTGCAGCACGAAGGTGGTCAGGCCTGCATTCTTCACCACCTCGGCGACGGTGCCGGTGGCCAGCATCCTGCCATAGGAGATGTAGCTGATGCGGTGGCAGCGCTCGGCCTCGTCCATGTAATGAGTGGACACCAGCACGGTCAGCCCGCCGCTCGCCAGGCGATGGATCTCGTCCCAGAACTCGCGCCGCGCCTTCGGGTCGACGCCGGCCGTCGGCTCGTCCAGCAGCAGCAGTTTCGGCTTGTGCATGATGCAGGCGGCCAGCGCCAGCCGCTGCTTCCAGCCGCCGGACAAGGTGCCGGCCAGCTGGTTGCGGCGCGTCGTCAGGCCGAGCTCCTCCAGCGTGCGCGAGACATAGTCCTCGACCGGCCGCAGCCGGTAGAGCCGCGCCACGAATTCGAGGTTCTCGCCAATCGTCAGATCCTCGTAGAAGGAGAATTTCTGCGTCATGTAGCCGACTTCGCGCTTGATCCTGAGGCTGTCGGTGCGGATGTTGAAGCCCAGCACCGTGCCTTCACCCTCGTCCGGCGTCAGCAGGCCGCACATGATGCGGATGGTGGTGGTCTTGCCCGAGCCGTTGGGGCCGAGGAAGCCGACGATCTCGCCCTCGGCGACCGACATCGTCACATGGTCGACGACGGTCTTGTCGCCGAAGCGCTTGACCAGGCCGTGAACGTCGATGGCGTTCATTTTCCCATATCCGCGAGATCGACATCGACGATCTGGCCGGGCTGCAGCGGCCCCGCATCGCCCTCCGGCCGCGCCTCGACGAGGTAGACCAGCTTCTGCCGGTTTTCCAGGGAGTAGATCACCGGCGGGGTGAATTCGGGATCGGGCGAGACATAGCTGACGCGCGCCTTCACCTCCGGGCCACAGCCGTCGCAATGGACGCTGAGCGGGCTGCCGACCTTGACCGAGGAGAACGCGCTTTCCGGAATATAGACGCTGAGCTTCACCGCGCCGTCGGGAAGCACCGAGATGACCGGCGCGGTCGGGCCCGCCGTGTCGCCGGGATTGCGGATGACGTCGTTGACGCGGCCTGGCGAAGGCGCGGCCAACACCCGTTTGGAGAGCCGCCATTGCGCCTGATCCAGTGCCGCCTGCGCCTGTTTGACCTGATTGTCGGCGGCCTTGATCGTTTCGGCGCGCGCCGGCAGGCCGCCGACCGCCAGGTTGGCCTCCGCCTGGCCGACCTGCGCATTGGCCGTCTCCAGCGTCGCGGAAGCCGTGTCGAAATCAGCCTGCGTGCCGGCGCCGCGTTTGAACAGGTCGCTGGCGCGGTCGAATTTTCGCTTGGCGTCGGCGGCCTGTGCCTTGGTCATGTCGACCTCGGCCTTCAGCACGGCGATCTCTTCCGGCCGCTTGCCGACCTGGAGATCGGCATACTGCGCCTGCGCCTGGGCCAGCGCCGCCTGCGCTTGCGCCACCGCGATCTTGGCGTCGGCATTTTCGAGTGTCACCACGGTGGCTCCCGGCGTGACGCGGTCGCCGCGCTTCACCGCCACCGTCTCGACCTGCGCCACCTCGATCGGCGCCAGGAGCACATAATCGCCCTCGACATAACCGACGGCGAGCGGTGCCGCCGGCGCGCAGGCACCGAACAACTGCGCGGCGAGCGGCAGCGAACACAGAAAGCTCATTGTTTTAATCCCTTCATCCCTGGCCCCTTCCGGGCGGCCAGTATGGCGCCGAGATTGTCCGTGGTGACCGCCACCACCTTGGCGACCTCGGCGGCGCCGATGTCGCGCCAGCCCATGCGGCGCATGACAGCCTCGCGGCCGATGCGGAAATAGATGACCTGGCCGATCAACGTGAACACGGTGAGTCGGGTGCGTTCGCTCTCGGCCGGCTCGCCGGTGGCCTGCTCCCACATCTGGCACAGCCGACGGTGCGTCGGCTCGAAGACGCCGTCATAGATGCGGTCGAGCGCCGCCGTCGGATGCGACAGCTCGCGCAGCACGAATTGCACGATCTCTCCGGCCTGCGGCTGTGCCACGATGAAGCCGACCATCCGCTCGAGTGCCGTGAAGAGCTGCGCGCGCGCCGCCTCAGGATCGCTTGCCGCCGCCTGTCCGTGGCCGAGCCCCTCGCCGGCGCCCAGTGCCTGCCCTGCGATGCCCTGGATGGTCTCGACGATGAAGTCGGCGGCAGCGGCGCGAAGACCTTCCTTGCCGCCGAAATGATAGGCGATCGAGCCGATATTGGCCCCTGCCTCGGCGGCAATTTCGCGCGTCGAGGTGCCGTCGAAGCCCTGCCGCCCGAACAGTTTCAACGCCGCCTGGACAAGCGCGGCGCGCGTCGGCTCTGCCGGGGAGGTCTCGCGGCGGGGTCTCTTGGCGTCTGGCAATTTGATCATGCCAAAGACCTTAATCAATCGATTGATTAAGGTCAACTTGTGTGCGGCGCTGTCTTGCCATCGCGCGCGGCAACCGCTTTAGTGCGCGGCCATGGGCAAGGAAGTCGAGCGTAAGTTCCTGGTCTCCAGCACCGCATGGCGGGATCTGGCGGAAGCGGATATCCGCATTCTCCAGTTCTATCTCGCCACGGCACCCGGGCGAACCGTCCGCATCCGCATCAGTGATGGCGCCTCCGCCAAGCTGACGCTCAAATTCGGCAGCAGCGCGCGCGAGCGCGACGAATTCGAATACCCGATCCCGCTGGCGGAGGCGGTGGAGATGCTGGACTTCGCCATCGGACGTGTCATCGAGAAGACACGTCACCATGTTAGGCATCGCGGCTATCTCTATGAAGTCGATGTCTTTGGCGGTGCACTGGCGGGACTTGTGGTGGCCGAGCTCGAGACGCCGGAAGAGGTTCCGGACGAAATGCTGCCTGACTGGCTCGGCCGGGAAGTGACCGGCGAGCAGAAATTCTACAACGCGTCGCTCGCCCTCGGGGGGATACCGGAGATCGCCGCATGAGCTTTCGTATCGACCCGCGCCTGCCGCTGACCGGCGAGGTCAGGCGTATTCTTGCCGAGGAGATCGGCAAGGCCCTGCTGCATCTGGAGACGGCGCACACCCGGCCGGAACAGGGGCTGCACAAGTGCCGCAAGCGGCTGAAGAGCGCGCGTGCCTTGTTGCGCCTCGTTCGTTCCGGAGACGAAACATTCTGCGCCACGGAGAACCAGTGCTATCGAAACGTCGCGGCGCTGCTTGCCGGCCCGCGTGAAGCCACGGCCCTGATCGAGACCATCGATCGGCTGGCGGCGGGCTTCGCCAGGGAAAGCGTCGATGGCGGACTTGATGCCGTGCGCGACAGGTTGATCGCACGCCAGCATGATCTGCACGAAGGCGCGGGCCTGAAGGCGGCGATCGGGGCGGCCACCGCCGCCTGCGAAGACGGCCTGAAGCGCATCGAAACCCTTGCTTTGCCCGATCAGCCGGAACAGGCCGCCGACGTGCTTGCCGAAGGCGCCCGCGTCGCCTTGCGCCGCGCCAGGAAGGCGCTCGACAAGGCCGGCACGCGCGGTGAGGCCGACGATTTCCATGACCTGCGCAAGGCGGCCAAGACGCATGGCATGCATCTGTCGCTGCTGGGCAGGCTGTGGCCGACCCCGATCAAGGCGAGGCGCAAGGCCGTGGATGAACTGGGCGAGCGGCTCGGTGAACTGCATGATGTGTTCGTCATGCGCGCGCTGCTCGAGGCGGATAGCGAGCCGCTGGGGCCGCCCGAGGACACAAAACTTCTCGGCAAGTTGCTCAAGCGCTCGGAAAAGAGCCTCAGGAAAGCCTGTCTCGCCGAGGCAGCCGAACTGTTCGGCGACAGCCCCAAGCACGCGACGAAAAAGCTCGCCCGCAAGGCACGCGACGATCTCGCCGGCGCCTCGTCCGCGGATGATCTTGCCGCCACTGCCGGCTGATGGGCGGCGGACCTCGGCCGGTCTAAGCGGGTAGCGGCCGGCGGCCTTTCGCCAGGGAAGGCTGATCCTCCATCCGCGCCCCGGCATCGCGTGGATGCGGCCCGATGGGCATGATCGCCTCGAATGGCGTGGCGCCAAAGGCAAAGGTCCATTTGTAGCCGATCAACCCGTCCTCGGGCGTGGTGTGCTGGTCGTGATGCGCCAGCAGTCTCGCCCGGTCGGCCAATTCCTCGGCCTCGCGCCGCACCATCTCCGCCGTCTCCGGACGCATCCGCCTGGAGAAGCTGACGAAGGTCGCCTCCTTCTCGATATGGGTGATGGCCCAGCCGATGAAATTCTTGTTGGTCATCTCGAACAGCGGCCTGAGCGGCCCCTCGAAATTCCACTGGATCGGGGTTTCGACCAGCAGTTTCGCCGACAGGCCACGGCCAAGCCCGATCAGGCCGAGTTGCTCGAGGTCGCGCAGATAGAGGAACATCGAGGCCTCACTCAGGCCTTGCGAGCGCCTGATGCCTTCAGGCGTGAATTTTTCCGACAGCATGACGAAGACGAACAGCAGCGCCGGCCGGCTGGCGAGCCGTCGCTCTATCTCGGGCGCGATGTGGTTGACCGGCCCCGGCCCGCGGTTCATCGAGCCGAGCACGTTTTCCAGTTCGACGCCGGCGGCGGCGCAGATCTCCACCAGCCGGTCGAGCTTGCAGTTCTTCTCATGGAAGATGCGCTTCACCGTCGGCTCGGAAACGCCCATCCGTTCGCCGAGCTCACGATAGGTGACACCCTTGGCCTTCAGTGTCCGTTTCAGCGCCTCGAAGATTGGGCCGTTCATGGGATGCGCCTCTTGCTGGCGGTTTCGTATCGATATTCGATACTAGCTTCAATCCGGCTTCCCGAGAAGTATCGAAAATCCTGGCTGTTCACTGACATCACAGGAGAGCAGCCATGAACATCTTCGTCACTTCCGCCTTCATCGCCGCCATCGGCATTGCCGCCGCCCAGGCCGCCCAGGCCGACGAGCTCTGGCGCGAAACGGGCCTCGAACAGCCTGAATCGGCGCTGTTCGACGCCGCCAACGGCCGCATCATCGTTTCCAACATCGTCGGCAATCCGGGCGACGCCGACGGCAACGGCTACCTCAGCCTGCTGTCAACGGATGGCAAGATGGTGAGCCAGCACTGGACCGACGGCATGGACGCGCCCAAGGGCATGGCGATATCGGGCGGCAAGCTCTATGTCGCCGACATCACCAAAATCCGTGTCGTCGACCTCGCCAGCGGCAAGCTCATCGCCAGCATCGTGGTCCCTAACGCGGTCTTCCTCAACGACATGACTGCGGATGCCTCGGGCAAGGTCTACGTCACCGACATGCTGGCGGATGCGATCTACCGCATCGACGGCGACAGGCCGGAACTGTTCGTCAAGGATCTGCTGCTGGCCTCGCCCAACGGCGTGTTCGCCGATGGCGACAGGCTGATCGTGGCCTCCTGGGGCAAGGGCATCAAGGCCGACTTCAGCACGGCCGAGCCCGGCGGGCTGCTGGCGGTCGACATCGCCAGCAAGGCGGTGACGCCGCTGGCGGGCGCCCAAAACTTCGCCGACCTCGACGGCGTCGTCGCCATCGGCGGCACCATCTATGCGACGGCCTACATGACCGGCACGCTCTACCGATACCGGACCGGCGCAGCCCCGGAAGCGGTGGCGCATTTCAAGCCGGGCAGCGCCGATATCGGCACCGACGGCAAGTCGATCCTCTACGTGCCGCTGATGAACGAAGGCGAGGTCGCGGCGCTCAAGATCGAATGAGCGCTGGCGTCCGCACGACCTTCGCTGACAGCCGTGGATGGAGCGTGGTAGGACGGTCCCTCCACGGCAATGGTCAAGGAGGTGTGCCATGGACGACCGGGAGATCAGAGCGGCCCGATGGATCCCGTGAGCCACAGCGACAAGCATCGTCCGCTCGCGCGAGAGGAGCTGCCGGACGATACGGCCGCGCTCGCCCGGTTTCTCCTAGGCAAGCTGGTGGTGCGCGACTTGCCCGAAGGCAGGATCAGCGGCCGCATCGTCGAGACGGAAGCCTATGTCGTCGGTGATGCGGCCGGGCACGGCTTTCGAGGGATGACGCGGCGCAACCGGTCGCTGTTTCTCGAAGCCGGGCACGCCTATGTCTACCTCGCCTATGGCACCTCCTTCATGCTGAATGTCTCGAGCGAGACGAAAGGGGTCGGAACCGGCGTGCTGATCCGGGCGCTGGAACCGCTGGAAGGCGTCGCGATCATGCGGCTGAACCGAGGTGTCGAGCGCCTGCGCGACCTGGCGCGCGGTCCCGGAAGGCTGGCTGCGGCGTTGCGGATCGATCGTTCGCTCGACGGGATCGACCTGTGCCGGGAAGGCCCGCTGTGGCTCGCCCACGATGAATGTGAGCCCGGCGCGATCGGACAGGGGATCAGGATCGGCATTTCGAAGGACGCCGACCGGCTGCTGCGGTTCTACGTCAGGGAAAGTCCGTTCGTCAGCGGCCCGGCATCGCTCAATCGCTGAGAGACGGCTGCTCCGCCTCGTGTTTCCCCGCCAATTGGCCCCGCGCCTCGCGGATCGACGCGGCATAGGTCACCAGCGGCGGCTTGACGCCGTGGTTGATCAGCATGCGCCGGATCTGCGGCGAGGCGCCCGAAATGATGAAGCGCACGCCGGCGCGCCCCGCCTTGTGGGCCGCACTTTCGATGACATTGGCCGCCGTCGAATCGAAAAGCGGCACGGCGGAACAGTCGAGCACGAAGTTGCGGCGTTGGTCGGCGATGCGGTCGAGCACGCTGCCGACAGTGGACGCGGCACCGAAGAAGAAGGCGCCCGAGATGCGGTAGACGACGGTGTCGGCGTCGCTTGCCTCCGCGGAATCATAGGCGCGGGCGACGCCGACGCTGTCGGCGATATCGTCCTGCGCCAGGTCCGCCTCGACCGCGACGGACTTGGCCATGCGGTCGATGAACAGGATCGAGCCGAGCGCGAAGCCGACGACGATGCCCTCGGTCAGGTCGCGGAAGACGACTATGAGGAAGGTCGCCATCAGCACCAGCGCATCGCCGCGCGATGCCCTGAGCAGCGTGGCGAAGGCTTGTTTCTCGACCATGTTCCAGCAGACCACCGCCAGGACGCCGGCAAGGGCCGCGAGCGGGATGTAGCTGGCAAGCGGCGCCGCCACCAGCATCAGCACCAGCAGGATTCCCGAATGGACCATGCCCGAGACCGGACCGTGTGCGCCGGCCCGCACATTGGTGGCGGTGCGGGCTATGGTGCCGGTGGCGCAGATGCCGCCGAACAAAGCGGACGCGACATTGGCGAAGCCCTGCGCCACCAACTCGCAATTCGAGCGGTGCCGCCGGCCCGTCATGCCGTCTGCGACGACGGCCGACAGCAGCGATTCGATGGCGCCGAGCAGCGCGAAGGCGATGGCGTCCGGCAAGACGTCGAGCATCCTGCCGAAGCTGACGGGTGGCATGCCAGGCCATTGCAGGCTGCGCGGAATGCCGCCATAGCGCGTGCCGATCGTCTCGGCCGGCAACGCCAACAGCGCCACGACCAGCGAGGCGAGCCCGATGGCGATCAACATGGCCGGCCATTTCGGCCGCCAGCGCTTCAGCAAGACGATGGTCGCGATGGTCAGCGCCGCCACGACGGTCGCCGCGAGGTTGATCGTGCCGGCTGCTTCGCCAAGCGCGATCAGCTTGGGCACGAACGGTCCGGGCTCCCTTCCCGGCAAGGTCAGCCCGAACAGTTCGACGATCTGGCCGGAGAAGATGATGACGGCAATGCCGGCGGTGAAGCCGACGGTGACCGGATAGGGAATGAACTTGATGTAGGTGCCGAGCCGGAGATAGCCGATGGCAATGAGGAACACACCGGCCATCATCGTCGCCAGCAGCAGGCCGTCGAGGCCGACGCGCGCCACCGTCGCCGCCACCAGCACGATGAAGGCGCCGGCCGGGCCGCCGATCTGGAAGCGGCTGCCGCCCAAGGCCGAGATGATGAAGCCGCCGACGATGGAAGTGTAGAGGCCACGCTCCGGCGTCACGCCCGAAGCGATCGCGATCGCCATCGACAGCGGCAGCGCGACGATGGCGACAGTCAGCCCGGCGATGACATCCGCCTTGAAATGCGGCAGCCGGTAGCCCTCCCGCCAGACCGTCACCAGCTTCGGCGTGAACAGCTCGGAGAATGTCGGCTTCACCGCCTGATGCACTGCCTGACGCGCTTGATCCATGGACTGCCCCTGCAAAAGCGGCGGGATCGTCGGCAGGACTGTCGGCGGTCGCCGTCGCGACTTATTCCGGCTCGGCCTTGGGTTCCGGCGGCATGGCGGGCTTGAGGCGCACGCCCCTGCCGCCGCGCTCGCTAGCCTGGTTCTCGCCGATCAGTTCCACCCCTGCTTCGTCGAGAGCCTGGATGACCTTCATCAGCGTATCGACCACGCCCCTGACCACGCCGCCGCTCGCCTCCATGCGCTGGATGGTGGGAAGCGAGACGCCGGCGCGCTCGGCGAGCGTCCTCTGGTCGATGCCGGCCAGCGCCCTTGCGGCGCGCATCTGCGCGGCAGTGATCATCGGCCGGAATCCCCGTCTGAGCCTGCTACCATAACGTATAATACCATCATTATCATGTTTCAAGCATCATTATACCAGTTTAGGACGTAACCACTGCCACCTGATGCCCATTTTCTTCGATACCTGCCAGGGATTTCAGGTAGGGTGGCATGCATCAGAGGCAGGGGGTACGCGGGTGAACGTTTTCAAGACCTTGGTGATATCGGCAGGCTTGCTGTCGACGGTTCTGGTACTGACGGGCTGCGGAGGGCACCTCATCAACAGGTTGATCTGACTCAGTCAGGCTCCTCGCTCACCGCCTTGCGCCGTTGCAGAAGCCTCGCCACCAACCAGCATAGCATCGCCCAGGCGAAGCCGGCACACCAGCCCGCCAGCACATCCGAGGGCCAGTGGACGCCGAGATAGATGCGGCTGACGCCGACCAGCACTGTCGTCAGCACCGCCAGGAACAGCACGTAGACCTTGGTTGTCCGGCCCGGCAGGAAGCGCGCCGCCAGCGAACCGAGCGTGAGGTAGGTCACCGCCGACAGCATGGCATGGCCGCTCGGGAAGGAAAGCGACGTCTCGTTGACAAGATGCGAAACCAGTTCCGGGCGCGGCCGGTCGACGCCGGCTTTCAGCAGGCTCGACAGCACCTGGCCGCCAGCCACGGCAACGAACATGAGAAGCGCCGTCGCCGGGCGGCGGATCAACAGCAGATAGATGATCGTCGCCGCCGTGATCAGCACCAGAACACTGGAGCTGCCGAGGCTGGTGATGTCGCGCATCGCGCCTTCCAGCCATGGCGGACCGATCGGGATCGCCGGTTGACCGGCCTGGCGGAATGCAAGCAGGATTTCGGTATCGAAGGCGTGCGGCGTGGTGGCCCGTGCCACCTCCATCAATTCCTCGAACGCCCACAGCCCACCGGCGATGACCAGGCCGGCCAGCAGCACCGGGAATTCGACCCGGTTGAGCAGAGCTTTCGCGGCGTTCTTCATCGGCACCGTTACATCCGCCCTTGCAGATAGGGCCCCAACGTGATCAGCGCCACGGCCGCGATTGCCAGCGCGATGCCGACCGCCTGCAACGCGTTGACGCGCTCGCCGAAGAACACCAACGCAACGACATTGACCGAAACCAGCTGGATCACCGCCGAGAGGCTGAACGACACCGACATGCCGAACTCGCGGATCAGCCGCAGCATGATCAGATTGCCCAGCGAATAGAGCGCCAGCGTCAGCAGGATCTTGCCCAGGCTGGGCGCCAGCCCCCATTGCTTGGCGGCGGTCGCCGCCAGCAGGAAGATCACCGTCGAAAAGCCGAGCTGCAGAAGTCCCGAAAAACTCAACGTCCCGTTCCCCTCGAAGCGGCTTTCGCCTGATATCGCCGACCTTGTTTCCGATGCGTGCCGGAACGTCAAGCGACGTCGTTCAAACGAGGGTCTTGGCAACGGCGAGACTGAAGCTCAATGTGCCGGAATCGCCCAGCCTGTCGATAGAAGGGCGGCCAGGGGTTCATGGTTCGTATTTTTCAGAACTTGGCGCGGCGCTGGAGCGAGCTTTCCCTTGCCCTGCAATTCGTCGTTGCCGGCGGTTTTGGGCTACTGGTCGTCATGGTGGTGGTCGGGACCTGGGTGACGACGCAGATCCGGGACGGCGTCACTCGCAATTCGGCCGCCACGACGGCGCTCTATGTCGACAGCGTGATTGCGCCGCTGCTGCCCGACCTGCGCAAGAGCGAGGAGCTCAGCGCATCCGTCAAGCAGGCGCTCGACGAGACGCTCGGCCAGGGCGCGCTCGGCAAACGCCTGGCATCCTTCAGGCTCTGGCGCCGCGACGGCACGATCCTCTATGCGAAGGACTCGGCTTTGACGGGTCGCCGCTTCGACCTGAACGACAATCTGCGTTCTGCCTTCCAGGGCAGCGTCGTTGCCCAGTTCGATACGTTCGACGAGAACGAAGACAAGGAGCGGGCCGCGGGTGTGCCGTTGCTCGAGATCTACAATCCAGTGCGCGAGCCCTGGTCCGGCGAAGTGGTCGCCGTCACCGAATTCTACGAGGTCGCGAGCGATTTCAAGGCTACCCTGGCTTCCGCCCTGCTGTCGAGCTGGCTGGTCGTGGCCGGCACCACCTTGACAGCATTTCTGCTACTGTCGGGCATCGTCCTGCGCGGCAGCCGCATTATCGACGATCAGCGCGGGGCGCTGCGCCGCCAGGTGTCGGAGCTGCAGGGCCTGGTGACCCAGAACAACGCCTTGCGGCATCGTGTGCAGCGGGCGTCCCGCCGCGCCACCGCGCTCAACGAAAGATATCTGCGCCGGATCGGCGCCGACCTGCATGACGGCCCTGCCCAGCTCGTGGCGCTGGCCGCGCTGCGCATGGACAGTCCGGTGTTTACCGGCGACGGGCATGGCAGCGAAGGCCGCTCGACCGAGGTCGCCATGATCCGCAAGACGCTGGAGGATGCGATGCGCGAGATACGCGGCATCTGCACCGGCCTGGTCCTGCCGCAGATAGAAACGGCGGCGGCGGCGGACGTGTTGCGGCTGGCCGTCGAGGAACATGAGCGCCGGACGGGCACATCGGTGACGCTTACGATGCCGAAACATTTGCCGGAGCCCGGCGCTTCTGAGAAGATCAGCATCTATCGCTTCGTGCAGGAGGGGCTGAACAATGCCTACCGCCACGGGCGGGGCAAGGATCAGGCGGTGCGTGCAGGCATGAAAAATGGTAGGCTTTTCGTTGAAGTATCGGATGGCGGACCGGGCTTCGATCCGGCGCGGGCCGAGGGGCTGGGCCTTGCCGGCCTCAGGGAGCGGGTTGAAAGCATTGGCGGCCAATTTGAAACCCTGTCAGGGCCGAAAGGCACGAAGCTGGTGATCCGTCTTTCGGTCGAGGAGCAAGCATGATCGGCGCCATCCGCATTGCCATCGTCGACGATCATCCGCTGTTCCGCGAAGGCGTGACGCGCAGCCTGTCGGAGATCGGCGGCTTCGAGATGGTCGGCGAAGGCGCGACCGCGCAGGACGCGGAGCGCATCGCCTCGACCATGCAGCCCGACATATTGCTCATCGACATTTCCATGCCGGGCGGCGGCCTGGCCGCGGTTGCCAGCATCCTTGCCGACCATCCCGCCCAGAAGATCGTCATGCTGACCGTTTCTGAGGCGAATGCCGATGTGACCAAGGCCTTGAACGCCGGGGTGCTCGGCTATGTCCTCAAAGGCGTCGGATCGCGCGCGCTTGCCGATATCCTGCGCAACGTGGCGGCCGGCGAAAGCTATCTTTCGCCGATGCTGTCGGCCCGGCTGCTTTCCGACGTGCAGTCCTTGCAGCCCGCCAACGGCGTGGCGGACCGGCTGCGGCAACTCACCGGCCGGCAGACCGAAATACTGCGGCTGGTGGCGGAGGGACTGAGCAACAAGGAAGTCGCCTTGCGCCTGGAGCTGCAGGAGAAGACCGTCAAGCATCACATGACGGGGGTGCTGTCGAAACTCAGCGTGCGAAACCGTACTGAAGCGGCCCTCATCATGCGCGAGTTTCGCGACCGCGACCGTTCGTAGCCATCGCGGAACGCCGCGAAACGAGGTCACCTCCGCCGGGGGGCGGCGGAGGTGACGTGTGAGGCCGGTCGTTGCCTGTTGACCAGCTTCACAAGGCCGAAATTCATAGGGCCGAAATTCAAAGAGCCTTGAGACGGCTGGCGTCGGCCGGTGTGGCGCGGCGATCGACGATCGTGCGGCCGAGCTTATCCTTCATGCTGAAACGGCCGTTCTCGATCGTTTCCGTCAAGCCGTCAGGGTGCTGAACTGTAATGTTGCTGCCGTCCACGTCGACCGTGTCGCCGGTCGTGGCGTTGACATGGCTTGTGCTCTGGTTGCCCTGGCCCTTGCCCTTTCCGCTATTCCCGCCGCCGCTGTTACCGCTATTGCCGTTGCCGCTGTTTCCTCCGTTGCCGCTGTTGCCGCCACCGCCATTCCCACCGCCGTTGCCACCGCCACCGCCGTTCCCACCCTTGTCGGCATGTGCGGTCGCGGCATCGATTCCAGGCACGAAGCCATGGAAGACGATTCCATAGGGAGCGATGGTCAGCGCCAGGACGGCCGCCGATCTGAGAGCCAGACGGCAACAACGGGCCGTGATCGATCCACGCATACTGACCTCCGTCGATTGAGCCGGCGCGCCCACCCCAACGTTGCAGTGCAACAACATCGCCGAAAGACGTGGTGACCGGAAGCGCCCTCCGACCGTTGCGTTTGTCCACCAGGACCTTTGCAGGCGCAAGGTTGGACCAAAGTCCCAGTCGAGGCGTGAAAAATCGGCCTCGTGAGCGAGCGGCAGCGGAGATACCATGTCACGAAAATGTGATCGGCCTGACGTAAGGCGGTCGAACAGGCAACAAGCTCCAGCCAAAACCCACCAGAGGTTCCCATGACCGAACATCGCTCCCCCGACGCCCGATTCCGCACCAGCCTGCTCGAGGAAAACGAAGGCCCGGCCAACAATCCCAGCGAGAACCGAACCATGGGCGAGATCATCGCCGCGCGGTTCTCGCGCCGTGGCTTCCTCAAGGGTTCGCTTGCCGTTTCGGCGATCGCCGCCACCGTCAGCCCGCTGGCCATGATCGCCGCCGACGATGCCCGCGCCGCGGAAGGCTCGGCGTTCAAATTCGACGAGCTGGAGGCCGGTATCGACGACAAGCACCACGTCGCGCCGGGTTACGACGCCGACGTTTTGCTGCGCTGGGGCGATCCGCTGTTTGCCGATTCGCCGGAATTCGACCCGACGAAGCAGTCGGCGCAAGCCCAAGCCAGGCAGTTCGGCTACAACAACGACTATGTCGGTTACATCCCGCTCGATGGCTCGGCCGAACATGGCTTGCTGGTGGTCAACCACGAATACACCAACCCGCATCTGATGTTCCCAGGCATCGTCAAGATTGTCGAGAAGGACGGCAAGAAGTCGGCCGAGGTGGCGCCGCTCTCGAAAGAGCAGGTCGATGTCGAGATGGCCGCCCATGGCGGCACCATCGTCGAGATCCGCAAGGGTGGCGGCAAATGGCGGGTGGTTCGCGACGGCAAGCTCAACCGCCGCATCACCGCAAACACCGAAATGGCGCTGTCGGGCCCGGTTGCCGGCCATGACCGCGTCAAGACCAATGCCGACCCGTCCGGCGTCAAGGTGTTCGGCACCATCAACAATTGCGCCGGCGGGGTCACGCCCTGGGGCACCTATGTGATGTCCGAGGAGAACATCCATGGCTATTTCTCCGGCGAGCTGCCGGAGGGCCACAGGGAGGCCGCCAACTACAAGCGCCTCGGCATTCCGGAAGGCGCCTATGAATGGGGCGCGCATTATGACCGTTTCAACCTGGCCAAGGAGCCGAACGAGCCCAACCGCTTCGGCTGGATCGTCGAGGTCGATGTCAACGACCCGGCCTCGGTGCCGCGCAAGCGCACCGCCATGGGCCGCTTCAAGCATGAGGGCGCCGAATCGATCGTCGCCAAGGATGGCCGCGTCGTCTTCTATCTCGGCGACGACGAGCGCTTCGACTATGTCTACAAGTTCGTCACCAAGAGCATGTTCAACGCCGGCGACCGCGCGGCCAACAAGGATCTGCTCGACGACGGCACGCTGCATGTCGCCAAATTCGCGGAGAACGGCTCGGTCGAATGGATGCCGATCGTGTTCGGCCAGGGGCCGCTGACGGCGGAAAACGGTTTTGCCGGCCAGGCCGACGTGCTGATCGAGACACGTCGCGCCGCCGACCTCCTTGGCGCCACCAAGATGGACCGGCCCGAAGACATCCAGCCCAATGCCAGCAACGGCAAGGTCTATGTCATGCTGACCAACAATTCCAAGCGCAAGGCCGATCAGGTCGACGCCGCCAACCCGCGTGCCGAAAACGCCTTCGGCCACATCATCGAAATCGTCGAGGACGAGGGCGATTTCGCCGCCACCAAGGGCAAGTGGGAAGTGCTGCTGAAATGCGGCGACCCATCGGTGGCCGCCGTCGGCGCCACCTTCTCCACCGCGACGACGGCCCATGGCTGGTTCGGCATGCCCGACAATTGCGCGGTCGATTCGGCCGGGCGCCTGTGGGTCGCCACCGATGGCCAGGGCCCGAAGGCCACCGGCCGCACCGACGGCCTGTGGGCGGTGGACACGGAAGGATCGGCGCGGGCGACCTCGAAGCTGTTCTTCCGCGTGCCGATCGGCGCCGAAATGTGCGGCCCGCTGTTTGCGCCGGACGACCAGACCGCCTTTGTCGCCGTCCAGCATCCGGGTGACGGCGGCGAGGATTGGGAAGCGTTCGGCCGGCCCTCCTATTACGAGGACCTGTCGACCCGCTGGCCCGATTTCAGGCCCGACATGCCGGTGCGGCCGGCGGTGGTCGCCATCACCAAACAGGGTGGCGGCAAGATCGCCGTCTGAGGTCGGGCAAAAATGAGAGGGGCTCCGGCGATCCGGGGCCTCTCTTTTGTGCGATATCATATTCAAGCCTCGGGAAAGATTGGCAATTTACATTTGGCGCCCTAGATCGTGATCAGGAGATCATCGCCATGCCCAAGTCGATCTACGACCGTGGCCTGCTCAAACCTGACGAAGTGGCCACCTTGCAACGTGTCTTCGACGAGGCCTGCCGCCGACGGCAAGCGCATCCCGAATCCGTCGAGGCGCGTGAATTGGCGCTCACCTTACTGGCCCTCTACAATGCCGGCATGGTCGACGAGGAGATGCTGACCGAGGCTGTCGGTTTCCGGCGGCTGGAGCCGAAATCGGCGTGACGCCGACGGCAAATGTTGTCCTATGCGGTCGCTCAGCGTGAGGCGCCGGAGGGGCGGGATGAGCCGGCGATCCGCGCAGCTATCGCCTTGGCCAATATGCCGGCATTGGCAAAGCAGCCGCGGATGCTCGGCCGCATGCCGGTGAACCACAGGCCGGGCAGTTTCGGATCGGCCTGGCCGCCGTTGAAGAGCGGAACGCCCTTCTCGTCGAGCACGCCGAGATTGCCGACCATCCGCTCCAGCCCAGTGCGGTAGCCCGTCGCCGCAATGACGATGTCGGGAGCGATCAGGCTGCCATCGGCCAGGATGACGCCGTCGCGGGTGAACTCCCGTACCCCGGGCACCACCACGATCCTGCCCGATTTGATGGCATCGACGGCGCCATCGTCGGCGGCGATCGCGGTATAGTCCGAGGTCAGGCGGCTGGCGCCGCCCGCGGGCGCGGGCGGCACGCCGAATTTGGTGAGATCGCCGAATACCAGGCGCTGCGTCACCGCCATCACCGCATCGGCGACGCGCAGCGGCAGGCGCGCCATGAGCGGCGAGAGGCGGTGCACGGCGATCTTGCCGACCCGCTTGGGCAAAAGGGCGGGGCCGTTGCGGGCCGACAGCCAGACAGCGGCGGTATCGACACCGGCCAGATGATTGAGTGCGTCGAAGCCCGAATTGCCGGCGCCCACAACCAGCACCTTCTTGCCCGCATAGGCCTGGGCATCGCCAAAATCCGCCGAGTGGATGATCCGGCCCGCGAACGCCTGCATGCCCGTCCACTGCGGCGTGAAGGGTTCCCGGTCGCGGCCGGTGGCCACAACGACATGGCGCGCCAGGCGCGAGCCGGCGCTGGTTCGCACGACCCAGTGATCGCCCCTGAACGTGATGGACTCGACGGAAACGCCAAACTCCACCGGCAAACGGTTCGCCTCATGGAAATCGTTCATATGGCGGATGACGACGTCCCGGTGCGGAAAGGCAGGGGTGCCCTTGGGATAGGCAAGGCCAGGCAGTGCCGAGAGATCGCGGTGGGTGTTGAGGTGCAGCTGCTCGTGGCGCCGGCGCCAGGGCTCGGCCAGCCGGCTTTCCTTCTCCAGGATCGCCGTCGCCACGCCGGCCTTCATCAAGGCCCTCGCGACGGCCAGCCCGGCGGCGCCGGCGCCAACGACGATCGCCGGCTCGACCGTCACCGCCTGCTCCACCATCGATCTGCTTGTCGTATCAGCCATTCACTCTCGAACCCCATTCGCGCTCGCGGCGGCCCCTGAAGGCTCGCAGGCCGCTGTAACAGTTTGATCGCGCGCAGGACCCGAACGGCAACTCGATGCCGATCTTCGATGGTCCCGCGCCGAGGCGGCTTCGCTTCCGGAGCATTCCGCCGCCCATCGGAAACAGCCGGTCGCGGCACCGCGTCAAAACCACGACATCGAGCGCATTACCCGCTTCCGTTCGAATACATCCAGCCCTATATGGCATATCGGCGGCATCGGCGATAATCAGGTCGCGGCAAAGTGATTGATTCGAGGTCCGGGGGCTGGCGGATCTCGTCACGGACGCGGGCATTCGAAACTGGCAACCCGATTTCGGCTACCCTGCGAAAAATCAAGACGCCGTGGCGCGTCTTGCGTGTCGTCGGACACGTCGCGCCATGGACGGCACGCGGAATCTCGACCATGCCCTCCTTGCGGATCTATTTCGACAACCTCCTTGAGGGAGCCTCGCCCAAGGTCGAGCGCCGGGCGCTGACGCATGTCGAACGGCTGGCGCTGGTGCGCCGCCATGGCGACTTCTCGCTCGCCTATTCCACCGCCGTGCAAAGCAAGCTTTCCTATTTTGGCGATGCCGACGGTTACATCGCCTTCGGCACCAAGATGAGGCATCATTTCGCGCTCGGCGATCCGGTGGCGGCGCCGGATCGGCGGCCCGATTACATCAGGCGCTTCGTCGAGAGCGCTGGCGGCCCGTGGTTCGTGCAGATCGGCGAACAGACCGCCCAGGTCCTTGCCGGCCTTGGCTACAAGATCAACCGGCTGGGCATCGACACGCGCCTCGCTCTGCCCGACCATGACTTTTCCGGCAAGCGCAACGAAACGGTGCGTTATTCCGAGCGCTGGCTGCTGAAGAAGGGCTTTTCGTTCGAGGAGGACAAACGCACGATCCACCTCGACGAGATCTCCCGGCTGTCTCAAAACTGGCGCGGCGACCGTATCGTCAAGCGATGGGAGATGGGTTTCCTCAACCGACCGTTTTACGATCAGCTCGGCACCGATATGCGCCGTTTCGTGCTGCACGGCCCCGATGGCGACCTCGTCGCCTTGCTCGATTTCGATCCGATGTTCGCCGACGGCAAGGTGATCGGCTACACCACCGCCTTCAAGCGCAAGCACATCGATGCCTCGCCGCATGCCGAGATCGGCCTGACCAAATTCGCCGTCGACCGCTTTCGCGAGGAAGGCATTTCGGTGGTGACGCTCGGCCTGTCGCCGCTGCTCGATGTCGGCCCGAGCGGATTTGCCGAAAGCGAGTTCTGGCGCAACGCCTTCCAGCGCGCCTACGACTCGCCCTGGGTCAACCGCCGCAGGTTCAACCTGCAGGGACAGGCGGCATTCAAGCGCCGCTTCCACGGCGCCGAGGAACCGGTCTACATCGCCTTTCGCGAGGGGACCTACATCGAGATGCTGGGGTTGCTGCGGCTGGTCAAGGCCATTTGAGGCCTCTCTCACGACTTTAGGGCCGCGTCAGTTCCTCAGCCGGTAGCCGGTCCGGAAGATCCAGGCGACGATCGCGATGCAGACGGCCAGGAACACCAGCGTCATGCCGAGGCTGACGACGACCGAGACATCGGCCTTGCCGTAGAAACTCCAGCGGAAGCCGCTGATCAGGTAGACCACCGGGTTGAACAGCGTGATCGTCTTCCAGATGCCGGGCAGCATGTGGATCGAATAGAAGCTGCCGCCGAGGAAGGTCAGCGGGGTGATGATCAGCAGTGGCACCAGTTGCAGCTGCTCGAAGCTTTTCGCCCAGATGCCGATGATGAAGCCGAACAGGCTGAAGGTCACCGCCGTCAGGATCAGGAAGGCGAGCATCCAGAACGGATGTTCGATGTGCAGCGGCACGAACAGCGAGGCCGTGGCCAGGATGATCAGGCCGAGGATGATCGACTTGGTCGCGGCGCCGCCGACATAGGCGATGACGATCTCCAGGTAAGAGACCGGCGCCGACAAAAGCTCGTAGATCGAGCCGACGAATTTCGGGAAATAGATGGCGAAAGAGGCGTTGGAGATCGACTGCGTCAACAGCGACAGCATGATCAGTCCCGGCACGATGAAGGCGCCGTAGGCGATGCCGTCGATTTCGGTTATGCGCGAGCCGATGGCCGAGCCGAAGACGACGAAATAGAGCGACGTCGAGATGACTGGCGAGATGATGCTCTGCAGCACGGTGCGGAACGCACGCGCCATCTCGACCCGGTAGATCGCCCAGACCGCGCGAAAATTAGGGGCCGCACGCAGGTTCATGGCTCTTGCCTCAGGAGATTGACGAAGATCTCTTCGAGCGAGCTGTTCTTGGTATCGAGGTCGCGGAACTGGATGCCGGCCGCCTCGAGATCCCTGATCAGCGAGGCGACGCCCGGCCGGTCGCTCTGGTTGTCGTATGTGTAGGTGAGTTGCGTGCCATCCGGCGACAGTTCGAGCGCGTAGCGCGAGAGCCCGTCGGGCACGCTGCCGAGCGGCGCGCGCAGCTCCAGCCTCATCTCCTTGCGGCCGAGTTTGCGCATCAGTTCGGCCTTGCCCTCGACCAGGATGATCTCGCCGCGGTTGATGACGCCGACGCGGTCGGCCATGGCCTCGGCTTCCTCGATATAGTGCGTGGTAAGGATGATGGTGACGCCGTCCTCGCGCAGCCGCCGGACCATCGCCCACATGTCCTGGCGCAGTTCGACGTCGACGCCGGCGGTCGGCTCGTCGAGGAACAGGATGCGTGGCTCGTGTGACAGCGCCTTGGCGATCATCAGCCGCCGCTTCATGCCGCCCGACAGCGTGATCGCCTTGGCGTCCTTCTTGTCCCACAGCGACAGGTCGCGCAGCACCTTCTCGACGAAGGCCGGATTGGCCGGCTTGCCGAACAGGCCGCGGCTGTAATTGACGGTCGCCCAGACGCTCTCGAACGCGTCGATGGTGAGTTCCTGCGGCACCAGCCCGATCAGGCTGCGCGCGGCGCGATAGTCCTTGTTGATGTCATGGCCATCGACGGTCACGGTCCCCGAAGAGCGGTTGACGATGCCGCAGACGATCGAGATCAGCGTCGTCTTGCCGGCGCCATTGGGGCCGAGCAGCGCGAAGATCTCGCCGCGCTGGATATCGAGGCTGACTTCCTTGAGCGCGGTGAAGCCGGTGGCGTAGGTCTTGGAGACCCCGGAAATGGACAATATGGAGGGCATGGTTGAAAACGGCTGCCTGAAAGAGGTGACTTGATATAGGCCTGTTGTCGCCCAGTGCAACCGCAAGTCAATGCCCTGCTGCCAGTTCTGGACATCGAAGCGCGGAACTGGCTGGGAATGCGCCGCGTCCATCCGGTAAAATTGTCCTGTGGCGTTCAGCCTCGCGGCAGGAGGCCGCTTTGACCTGACCCCGCTTCGGGCCTATCCTTCGCGAGTATTTACAGCCGGAGCCCGCCATGGACCCGCTCATACTGTCGCGCATGCAGTTCGGCGCGAATATTTCGTTTCATATCCTGTTTCCGACAATCACCATTGCCCTTGGCTGGGTGCTGCTGTTCTTCAAGCTGCGCTACAACGCGACCGATGATTCCGCCTGGATGCGCGCCTATTTCACCTGGGTGAAGGTGTTCGCGCTGTCGTTTGCCATGGGCGTGGTTTCGGGCGTCACCATGAGCTTCCAGTTCGGCACCAACTGGCCGGGCTACATGCAGCATGTCGGCAACATCGCCGGACCGCTGCTCGCCTACGAGATCCTCACCGCTTTCTTCCTCGAGGCGGCCTTTCTCGGCATCATGCTGTTCGGCTTCCGCCGCGTCTCCAACCGCATCCACACGCTGGCGACGGTGCTGGTCGCCGGCGGCACGACGCTGTCGGCGTTCTGGATCATCGCCCTCAATTCCTGGATGCAGACGCCGGCCGGCTTCGAGATGCGCGACGGCGTCGCGCACGCCGTCGACTGGTGGGCCATCGTCTTCAACCCGTCCATGCCCTACCGGCTGGTGCATATGCTGCTCGCCTCGGGGCTTACGGTGTCGTTCCTGATCGCCGGTCTGTCGGCGCTGCGCTACCTCAACGGCGACCGTTCGGAATCGATGTGGAAGGCGCTGCGCACCGGCGTCTTTACCGCTGCGATCCTGATCCCGATCCAGATCCTGGCCGGCGACCAGCATGGGCTCAACACGCTGGAACACCAGCCGCAGAAGATCGCCGCCATGGAGGCCAACTGGAACACCGGTCCCAACGTGCCGCTGGTTTTGTTCGCGCTGCCCGACGAGGCGGCCAGGGAAAACAAGTTCGAGGTCGCGATTCCGGACGGGGCCAGCCTTATCCTGCGGCACTCGACCGACGGTGTCGTGCCGGGGCTGAACGACTATCCCGGCAACCATCCGCCGGTCTTTCCGCTCTTCTGGAGCTTTCGCATCATGGTTGGCACCGGTCTTTTGATGCTCGCCGTCTCCTGGTCGGCGGCCTTCTTCCTCAAGCGCCGGCATACACTGCCGAGGCCGCTCGCCATGCTGATGGTGCCGATGGCGTTGTCGGGCTGGCTGGCGACGCTGGCCGGCTGGTACACAACCGAGATCGGCCGCCAGCCATGGCTGGTGACCGGCGTGCTGAAGACCGCCGATGCCGTCGGCCCGGTGGCCGGCAGCCATGTCGCGCTGACGCTCGCCATTTATCTCCTGCTCTACGTGCTTTTGCTGATCGCCTATCTCGGCGTGCTGGTGCACCTGGCGCTGAAGGCGGCCAAGGACGGCGACACCTCGCCGCTGCCGGGTGTTCTCGACGCACCGCTGTCGCAGCCGGCCGCGGGGGAGTGAGCATGTTTTCATTGCAGGCCCGCGCCGCCCCTCACCTGCCTGCCGGCATCCTCTCCCCGTATAGGGACGGGGAGAGGGGCGCTGAGTCCTATGGTTTCGCCAATCGCCAACGTTGCATGGATGGCGCCGGCGTTGCGGCCAGCCCGCTTCTCCCCGTCCCTATACGGGGAGAAGTGCCCGGCAGGGCGATGAGGGGCTGCGCTAGCTTCGCAAACCGAAATCAGGGCGTGAGGAGAGCAAGATGACCTACGACTGGCCAACCCTGCTCCCCCTGATCTTTGCCGGCCTGATGGGCCTTGCAATCCTGGTCTACGTCATCCTCGACGGTTTCGACCTCGGCATCGGCATTCTGTTCGCCGCCGCCGAGGACACCGAGCAGGACACCATGATCGCCGCGATCGGCCCGTTCTGGGATGCCAACGAAACCTGGCTGGTGCTGGCCGTCGGCCTGCTGCTGGTCGCCTTTCCGCTGGCGCATGGCGTCATCCTGACGGCTCTCTACATTCCGGTCTTCGTGCTGCTGGTCGGCTTGATCCTGCGCGGCGTCGCCTTCGATTTCCGCGCCAAGGTGCCGGCGGGGAAGAAACATCGCTGGAACCGTATTTTCTTCCTGGGCTCGCTCATCGCCTCGCTGGCGCAAGGCTATATGCTGGGCGTCTACGTGCTCGGCCTCGATGTCGGGCCAGGCGGCATGGCGTTTGGCGTGCTGGTGGCGTTCTGCCTGGCGGCGGCCTACGCGGCGATGGGCTCCGCCTGGGTGATCTACAAGACCGAAGGCGCGCTGCAGAAGAAGGCGGTGCTCTGGCTGCGCACCGCGCTGGTGCTGACCGCGCTCGGCATGGCCGCCGTGTCGCTGGCGACGCCGTTCGCCAGCCCGCGCATCTTCGCCAAATGGTTCGTCTGGCCCGAGATGCTCTATCTGTCGCCGCTGCCGATCCTGTCGGCGCTGCTGTTTGCCTGGCTGTGGCGGCAGACCTTCCATCTGCCGAGGCCTGACGATCGCCATTCGCTGACACCGTTCCTGACGCTGGCCACCATCTTCGCGCTCGGCTTTGCCGGCCTGGCCTGGTCGTTCTATCCCTATGTGGTGCCCGATCGCCTGACCATCTGGCAGGCGGCGTCGGCGCCCGAAAGCCTGGCGATCATCCTGGCCGGCACCGTGGTGGTGCTGCCGGTCATCATCTTCTATTCGTTCTATGCCTACCGCGTGTTCGGCGGCAAGGCGACGGATCTGACGTATGATTGAGGCGCGATGACAGCGCCTTTCTCCCCGTATAATGACGGGGAGAAAGGCCAGAATGGCGCGCCTCGCAATCTCAGTTGCTCGCCGACAGCACCAGCACCGGCTTTTCGCTGTAAAGCGCCGGGAACAGCGTCTTCAAATTCGCCACCTTGGGCAGGTCGTTGTAGACGATGTAGGGATAGGTCGGGTTCAGCGTCAAAAAGTCCTGGTGGTAGGTCTCGGCCGGATAGAAGGTCTTGCCGGTCTCCAGCGTGGTGACGATCGGCTCGCCGAACACTTTGGCCTTGTCGAGCTGCGCGATGTAGCTCTGCGCGATTTTCTTCTGGGCGTCGTTTTCGGCGAAGATCGTCGAGCGGTACTGGGTGCCCGAATCCGGACCCTGGTAGTTGAGCTGGGTCGGGTTGTGGGCGACCGAGAAATAGACCTGCAGCAGCTGGCCGTAGGTGACCTTGGACGGATCATAGGTGATCTCGACGGACTCTGCGTGGCCGGTGCGGCCGGTGCCGACCGTCTCGTAGACGGCGTCGTCCTTGGCGCCGCCGGTATAGCCCGAGACCGCCTTGCTGACGCCCTTGACGTGCTGGAACACGCCCTGCACGCCCCAGAAGCAGCCGCCGGCGAAGATCGCCTTCTCTGTGCCGGTGGCCGCTTTTTCGTCGATTGCCGGCGGTGGGATCTTCACGGCATCCTCGGCGGAGATGGCCGGCGTCAGCCAGAAGGCGGCGCCCGCGACGGCAAGGGCGAGGGCGGCGAGCGCGCCCCGGACAAAGCCTGTCGAACGTTTGTTGATAGTGGTCATGGTTGCACTCCTCATGGCTTCCATTGGGATCAGTCTATTGGATCAGCTACGGTGGCGCGATGCGTGAGTTGCGGCGGAGGCTCACATTCGCGTGCGCCTGCGGACTTTCTGTTTCGACCCCGTTCCCGAAGCAAAACCGCTTCAAGTCTTTCCCGGGGCTGCTCCAGCAACTGTCCCCGGCTGGACAGGGAGCCCGCCAGGGACAGAAGGCCACGCACCAATCTCAATTGGCGGTGGCATCCGTTGCCGGCTTCATCGCGTCGGTCGCCGGTTTCATCGCATCCGTGGCAGGCTTCATGGCGTCCGTAGCGGGCTTCATGGCGTTGGTCGCCATCGGGTCGGCCGGCTTCATCGCGTCGGTTGCCGGCTTCATGACGTCCGCGGCCGGCGCCATGGCGTTGGCGGCGGGCTTCATCGCATTGGTGGCATCGTCGGCGCGGGCGATGCCGCCGGCAAACAGCGCCGTGGAGCACAAAGCGAGGGCGAGAGCCGGCAGCGCCAAGCGGGAGAAAGTGGTCATGGTCGGTTCCTTGGGTTTACGGGTTGATGGCACGCCCTTTTGGGCGGCCAGGCTCTTGCGCCGCTGCTCATGCGGCGGCGCAAATCTCTGTTTGAAAAATCTCTGCTCGAACGTGATCTAGTTGGCGGCGGCGGCCAGGATCGGTCCGCCGCCGGGCGACTGCACCAGCACGGCGGTGCTGAGGCCGCCCGAGGCCGCCGGCAGATCGAGCGTCTTGGCGTCGCCGCTCCAATTGCCGAGTTTTGTCAGCGCATGCACGACATTGGCGTGCGGCAAGGTGCGGCCGGTGTTTTCGCCGCGCGCCACCGGCACCTCGACGACACCCTTGGTGTAGCGCACCAGCCAGACATCGGCGTGGCCGCCCGGAGCGGCGCCGGCGCCGATCGCGACCTTGCCGCCCTCGAGCGACAGCGACGGACCTCCGGTTTTGGCCGTGGCCGCGATCAGATGTTCGATCTCGCCGGGTGCGGCGCCGACGACGTCGGCATGGCCGTTGACCACCACTTGCGGCGTGAATGGCCCGTCATGGCCGAGCGGCGGCTCATAGGACACCTGGCGCTGGGTGAATTCCTGCCTGCCGAACGTGTCCTTCCAGCCGAGGTAGTCCCAGTAGGTGACGTTGAACGACAGCGCCAGCACGCCGGGCCGGTCCTTGACCTTGATGAGGTTGGCGTTGGCCGGCGGGCAGGACGAGCAGCCCTGGCTGGTGAACAGCTCGACCACGGTGAGCGGCTGGGCGACGGCGCCGGCAAGCGATCCGGCGAGCGCCAGCGCGGCGAGGCCGGACAGTGCGAAAAACCTGCTTGGTAGGAATGGTGACATCGGCTTGCTCCGTGGGACGACGCCACGATGCGCCGCTCATATCCCCACTTCGCCGCCACGGACGGCTTCGTTACAACGCTCACCGGTTTGTGATTGAAGAGCGCTCTGCCCTGCGGGCCCCAGAGATTGGCCAACACGGTCGCCACATCCAATCTCCCCACGAGGGGAGATCGGCAGCGTCACTGTGTCAGCGCCGTCTCCGAGGGCCGCTTGTTGTAGTCGCATTTGCCGGTCACGTTGTAGAAGAAGTCGGCGTTGGCGGCCGGCGCCGGGACCGAGTTACCGCCGTCTTCCCAGGCCTGGTAGCTTGTCGCGCCGCAAGGCACGATGCTGAAGATATCGATGATCTGGCCGCTCGCGGTCTCAGTATAGTCAACCTTGTTGGTCTGCGGATTCATGACGCCGTTATAGAGCCGGTCCGAGGTGGCCGTATCATTCGTCTTAAGATACTGCGGATTACCTGATGGCACATACATCTGCAGAGAGAGGTTACCCATCTGGCTGACGTCGATGGATGCGCCTGTGCCATTGGCGGGGTACATCGTGTCGACACAATAATATTTCGTGCCAAACTTGTCGGTTTGGACCGTCTCCCCGTTGGGCGGTTTGCTGCCGAGGCTGCAGACCTGCTTCTGAGCCACCGTGGTGACGGTCTTGCCGGTTGAATCGGTGGTAAGGACGCTGGTGGTGGTGGTGCCATAGCCCTTCGGGTCTCCGGTCTTGCCATAGACATAGTCGATCGTCATCAGCGGCTTGGCCGTCGTTGCCCCGAATTGCATGCCGTAGAGCGTCATCGTCTTGTTCCAGTAACCCGACACGCCGGTGACCTTGAAGGTGGCATTCACCAGCGCCGGCGGCTTGCTGACCGCAGAGGCGACGGCGATCGGTACGGTGTTGATCCTGGCAATCGACATGAAAACGGTCGGCATGGCGAAGCTTGCCGTGGCCTGCGCCGTGGTGGCGGTGGTGGCGGTGCCGGCCACGAAGCTGGTCAGCGTCGCGGTGCCCTGCCCGCCATTGGCGGTGAAGGAATCCTGCAGCAGCGTCTGGCGCTGCGCCAGCGTCGACGTGGTGTCCATGGTGGTGATCGTCAGGATCGCGGCATCCAGTGCCTGCTGCTGGTTGGATTTGGTCTGGACCGCGCTTGTATAGTCGACCGAGAAGCCGATCACCGCGATCAGCGGCATCAGGCTCACCAGGAAGAGCGGCATCATCGACCCGCTGCGGGAGCGGGCAAAGCCGCGCAAAACCCTGAACATTTCAAACCCCCGACAGACATTAGCGAGCGTGCAATTACCACGAGCCGGCGAACCAAGCTCTAATGTGACCGATCAAAGTTTATGCATTCTTTGCCCGTAGGCCGGGTTTTTCGATTTTTTCGCCGATCTCACCGCTTTGTGAGCGGCAAGGCAGCCCTTGGGCGCCAAGCCTTGCCGCCGCTTGCCGCCCCTGCTAAAGCGCGCGGCATGAGCACGCCCCTCGACCACATCCGGAATTTTTCCATCGTCGCCCATATCGACCATGGCAAATCCACGCTTGCCGACCGCCTGATCCAGTCCACCGGCGGGCTGGAGCTGCGCGACATGAAGGAGCAGGTGCTGGACTCGATGGACATCGAGCGCGAGCGCGGCATCACCATCAAGGCGCAGACCGTGCGGCTGAAATACCGCGCCAACAATGGCGAGGACTATATCCTCAACCTCATCGACACGCCCGGCCATGTCGACTTCGCCTATGAAGTGTCGCGCTCGCTCGCCGCCTGCGAGGGTTCGCTGCTGGTGGTCGACGCTTCGCAAGGCGTCGAGGCGCAGACGCTGGCCAATGTCTACCAGGCCATCGACAACAACCACGAGATCGTCGTGGTGCTGAACAAGGTCGACCTGCCGGCCGCCGAGCCCGAGCGCATCCGCGAGCAGGTCGAGGAGGTGATCGGCATCGACGCCTCCAACGCCGTCCTGATCTCGGCCAAGACCGGCCTCGGCATTCCCGACGTGCTGGAAGCCATCGTCCACCAACTGCCGCCGCCGCGCGAGGGCGATGCCACGGCGCCGCTCAAAGCCATGCTGGTCGACAGCTGGTACGACGCCTATCTCGGCGTCATCGTGCTGGTGCGCATCATCGACGGTGTGCTGAAGAAGGGCCAGACCATCCGCATGATGGGCACCGGCGCCAAGTACCTGGTCGAGCGCACCGGTGTGTTCACGCCCGCCCGCATCAATGTCGACGAGCTCGGCCCCGGCGAGTTCGGTTTCTTCACCGGCTCGATCAAGGAAGTGGCCGACACGCGCGTCGGCGACACCATCACCGAGGACAAGCGCCAGACCGCGCATGCGCTGCCCGGCTTCAAGCCGGCGCAGCCGGTGGTGTTCTGCGGCCTGTTCCCGGTCGACGCCGCCGATTTCGAGGATTTGCGCGCCGCCGTCGGCAAGCTGCGCCTCAACGACGCGTCCTTCTCTTATGAAATGGAAACGTCCGCCGCGCTCGGCTTCGGCTACCGCTGCGGCTTCCTGGGCCTGCTGCA
This sequence comes from Mesorhizobium sp. B2-3-10, assembly GCF_006442275.1. NCBI lineage: Bacteria > Pseudomonadati > Pseudomonadota > Alphaproteobacteria > Hyphomicrobiales > Phyllobacteriaceae > Mesorhizobium > Mesorhizobium sp. B2-3-10. Next base: position 385,759 of record NZ_VFVT01000001.1, on the reverse strand, counting down.
TCTCGAAATCATCCAGGAGCGGCTGGAGCGCGAGTTCAACCTCGACCTCATCGCCACCGCGCCCTCGGTCGTCTACCGGCTGCTCCTCAATGACGGCTCGATGAAGGAACTGCACAACCCGGCCGACATGCCCGACGTGGTGAAGATCTCTGCCATCGAGGAGCCGTGGATACGCGCCACCATATTGACGCCCGACGACTACCTCGGCGGAATTCTAAAGCTCTGCCAGGACCGGCGCGGCATCCAGGCCGACCTCTCCTATGTCGGCAAACGCGCCATGCTGACCTACGACCTGCCGCTCAACGAAGTCGTCTTCGACTTCTACGACCGGCTGAAGTCGATCTCCAAAGGCTACGCCTCGTTCGACTATCACCTGACCGACTACCGCGAGGGCGATTTGGTGAAGATGTCGATCCTGGTCAACGAGGAGCCGGTCGACGCGCTGTCGATGCTGGTGCACCGCACGGCGGCCGAAAAGCGCGGCCGCCAGATGGTCGAGAAGCTCAAGGAGCTGATCCCGCACCACCTCTTCAAGATCCCGATCCAGGCCGCGATCGGCGGCAAGGTCATCGCCCGCGAAACCATCTCGGCGCTCCGCAAGGACGTCACCGCCAAGTGCTACGGCGGCGACGTGTCCCGCAAACGCAAGCTGCTCGACAAGCAGAAAGAAGGCAAGAAGCGGATGCGGCAGTTCGGCAAGGTGGATATCCCGCAGGAGGCGTTTATCCAGGCGCTGAAGATGGGGGATTGAGGAACTTCCCGATCTTAGTGAGGCGTACAGACGAATATGTGCCTATACCTGTCATTGGATTTCGTTGGACACCGGCGCGAATTCGGCCGACCATTTTATTCCCCGGAAGATTAGCCCGAATCTGGCGTATGAGTGGAGCAATTTGCGATTCGTTTGCTCCCGTCTAAACGCAAGGAAAGGAACAAAGACCGTTGTTGATCCTTTCGACGTGCAGCCAGAGATGTTTCGGCTCGATTTTTCAAGCTTGTTTGTATTCGTTGGTGAGGGATTTCTTGATGATCGGCTCCTGAGCGACACGATCGAAATTCTGAAATTGAACGATGATATCGTTGTCGATTCGAGAGAGGAGTACGTCTCCCTTTACGCGAGCGGGATTGTCGATTTGGAATATCTCTCTCGTAGAGCTCCATTTATTTACCTTGAGTTGCGCCGCCAGGAAATCAGCAGAGCTGATGACGAAAAAGTCACTTACATTCCGCTTCCCATCAAGGTCCGCGACAACACCGCCGAAGAACTCTTTCCAGTGACCGGGCCGTTCCTGATGAGGACGATCTCAGGCTTCCAAAGGGGGCTGCTGACGGCCCGCCTGTTCGTCGCGCGCCGCTTGGAGAACACCTCATCCCTGCCGTATTCTTAGGCTGCTAGCGGGAGACATCACATGCGCTCCACTCTAGACACCATCGCCGCGCTCGGCCTCGCCATCGGCGGCATCTTCGGCCTTGCCGGCACCTTCGTGGCGAGCGATGCGCTGCGCGAAACGCTGTGGGCGATCGACGGCGTGGCGCTGGTGGTGGCGGCCGCGCTGCTCACGATGAAGTATCAGCGGCTGGGCATGATTGCGTGGCGGCCGGGTTCCTGACCTTCCTCGCAGGCGAGAGCCTGCTTTTATCAGGTAATGCGGCTGGCCTGCAGGCCAGCGTGCCTTCCTATGTCGGCGGCATCTCGCTTTGGGCGGCGGCACTGATCATGGTCAGCGCGCCGGACACTTTCGCGCTGTGGATGCGGGTGACCGGGCTCGTTGCCGCCGTGCTGTTCCTGGTGTCGGTGGGCATGGTGCTGTGGGGCGCGTCCTTGCTGCCGACCTCGGCGCCGCTGCCCGCCGCCGGCTATCCGTTCCTGGTGGTGACTTTTGTTGGGTGGATCTGGACGTTGCTAAGGGGTTCTCGGCACGTCTAGCGGCTCGGTTTCAGGCGTTGGCGCTGCCCCTCACCCGCCTGCCGGCATCCTCTCCCCGTGTAGGGACGGGGAGAGGGGCGCTGTCATTGACAATTTCGCCAATTTCCATCGTTGCAAAAAAGCGCCGGCGTTGCGGCCAGCTACTCTCGCCCCGTTTACGGGGAGTTGAGAAGTGGTCGCGCAGCGGACGAAAAGCCAATTGCTTGGCTTTTCGAACGACGAACGTCCGGCAGGACAGTGAGGGGCGGCGCTGACCTCGGCAATAGTAACGGTCCGCCCCGAAGCGCGCCCCGCATTGACATCGCGCGAATAGCGGCGCCTTTGGATCTCGGCCATTGGGGGGCTAAGGGGACTATCCGTGAAAAAGATCTATGCAAAGCCGACGCTGAGCAAACGCGAGAGGCTTTCGGCCGTGACGGCTGTCGCGTGTCCAGTGTCGGTCTGCCCGCGCTAGGACGTTCCCGGGAAAGGGCAGGCCTGCTGCCGCCCATCGCTCTCCCGCGACAAATCCCAGGCAGCGTTGGTACGAATTCATACCAAGCATCCGCCTCGGTTGATCGCGCGGCATAGGCCCGGTACACAAATCGGGCGGCGGACCTTCATCAGGTCGCTAGTGGCCGGCGCGGGGCTCAGGCAATTGTCTCACCGGCATCGCGCCGGCCATCTTCCCTAAATGATTGAGTGTGGGCCAAAGGCGCTCCGCACCGCCCGGTGCTGACCTTCGCAGGTTGGTACCTCCCTCCGCCCGCGACAGGAAGGTCAGCGTCGGCGCTGCCCCTCACCTGCCTGCCGGCAGGACAGTGGGGGCGGTGCTGACCTGCGATAGGCGCACGCTGGACTAGCCGCTATCCCCAACCCCGACCCGATTTTGACTTTGCGGACGCCGTCCCCCACTCCGTCGCTGCTTCGCAGCGCCACCTCTCCCCCCTCCGGAGGGAGAGGAACCAAGACCGGCCAAACCTCAACTTTCAATCCAAACCTTCTCAAAATGCTGTTCCAGCGCCTGATGCTGCTCGCAGCCTTCGATGCCCTTGCGGAAGGTCCGGTAGACCGAGCGCCAGTAGGGCTGGATGATGATGCCTGAATCGCGCAAATTCTGCTCGATCTTGGCCATGACCTCCTTGCGGGCCTTGGGGTCGGGCATGGCGAGCGCCTTGTCGAGCAGCGCGTCGAACTCCTTCGAGGCATAGGCGCTCTCGTTCCAGGCGGCGCCCGATTTATACGCCAGCGCCAGCACCTGGACGCCGAGCGGGCGGCCGAGCCATTCGGTGCAGGAATAGGGGAACTTGCTCCAGTCGTTCCAGAAGGTGGCGGCCGGCAGCACGGTGCGCTTGATCTTGAGGCCGGCCTCGCGGATCTGCGCGGCGATGGCGTCGCCGGTGCTCTTCTGCCATTCGATGTCGACCGAGATGAGGTCGTATTCGTGGTCTGATTTGCCGCTCTCGGCCAGCAGCGTCTTCGCCGCCTCGACATCGCGCTTGGCCGGACCGATATCGGCATATTCGGGGTGCATCGGGCCAACATGGTGGTTGTCGGCGGGTTTGCCGCGGCCATCGAGGCCGAGCTTCAGCACGGCGGAATTGTCCACCGCGAGCTGGGCGGCGCGGCGCACCTTGACGTCGTCATAGGGCGCGTTGGCGATATTGAAGCGGGCGACGATGGTCGAGCCGGTGGCGATCTCGGAGTTCTTCAGTCCCATCTTGTCGGTCTGCGAGACGGCGTCGGAGGCGGTCTCGTGGTCGGTGTCGATCTCGCCGGATTCGAACGCCGACAGCATGGCGTTGGGGTCGGAGCCGTAGTCGATCCACTGGATGCCATCGAGGTAGAACTCGCCCTTCCACCAGGGCTTGTCCCGGCGCTTGACCTCCGCGGCCGTCTCGGCGTCCCATTTCACCAGCTCGCACGGGCCGGTGGTGATGGCGAGCGCCTTCATCGGGTCGCCGTCGCCATCATAGGAGCGGTGCATGATCAGCGCGGGATAGTCGGCCATGCCGGCGATCAGCGAAATGTCTGATTTCGGCAGGTTGAGCTTGATGGTGTAGTCGTCGACCTTCTCGATGCCGCCATCGACCACCTTCTTGGTGTCGGCATTGACCAGCGCGCCCATGCGCGCGGCGACCGAATTGCCGGCAACGTCGGCCTCGCACCAGCGGGTGAGGTTGTGGACGACGTCGTCGGCGTTGAAGGCGTCGCCGTTCGACCAGGTGATGCCCTTGCGCACATGCAGCGTCAGCGTCTTGGCGTCGTCGCTCATCTCCCATTTTTCGAGCAGCCAGGGCTCGAAGGTGAAGTCGGTGTTCCAGCGCACCAGATATTCGTTGCAGTGACGCGCGACATTGGACATTTCGACGCCGTCGAAGGTGCGCGGATCCTTGAATCCCTTGACGTTCATGGCGACGCGCAGCACGCCGCCCTTCTTCGGCTCGGCGGCGCGGGCGGGCGTCGGGGCGATGCCGCCCAGCGCAAAAGCGCCGGCGGCGCTGACGCCGAGCCCGGCCATCAGCGCCAGATATTCGCGACGGCTGATGCCGCCCGTCTTGAAATCGTCGGCGACAGGTTTGGCGCGCGGGTGAAGTTTGCGGTCGGTCAGCATGAATTTCATCGTCGTTCCCTCTTTTGTTGGTGCATGCCCAAAATTGCCCAGCGGTTTTGGGACGACGGCATGCACGGAAACAGGCTCGCCCCGGCGGACAAGCCGACGCGGCGCGGCTGCGACCGCCGGGGCGCCATTGCCTGAGAGGGAATGATAGGGCTGGGTGACGTGGCGGAATGTTCTGGAATCCGCAGGACTTGTGCGATGCTCCGCAGGGGTGGACGGATCTGGGCGCTTGGGATGGCTGCCCCGTCGCATTGCTTCACCACCTCTTGTCTGCCAGCCATCTTCCCGCAGGGGATCGGTCGGATTGCGAGCAAGAGCGAAGCGTTTGCCTGCGGCTTCGCGTTTCACCAGCGGCTTCCCCCACTCCGTCTCGGCTTCGCCGAGCCACCTCTCCCCCCTCCGGAGGGAGAGGAAGGAACGCGCTCGGCGAGGTCGCGCCTTTCCTCTACCCCGTCGATCGGGGGAGAGGTGTCGAGCGAAGCTCGACGGAGTGGGGGTCGACCCATGGCGCGAATGGTCAATCCACCAGAACAAAAAACCCGGCGCGAGGCCGGGTTTTTCAAGCGATCCCTGTCAGCCGAGGATCAGCTCACCTGGGTCTTGGAGGACGCGGCCTGGTCTTCGGCCAGCTTCTGCTGGAACATCTGCGCGAAGTCGATCGGGTCCAGCATCAACGGCGGGAAGCCGCCATTGCGCGTCGCCTCGGCGATGATCTGGCGGGCGAAGGGGAACAGCAGGCGCGGACATTCGATGAACAGGATCGGCAGCATGTGCTCCTGCGGGAAGCCCGAAATGGCGAAGACGCCGCCATAGACCAGCTCGACGTTGAACAGCACTTCCTGGTCGAAGGAGGCCTTGGCGTTCAGCGTCAGATTGACGTCGAACTGCTTGTCGGAGAGCGGGTTGGCGTTGACGTTGACGTTGATGGCAATGCCGGGCGCCTTGTCGCGGCCGCGCAGCGAGTTCGGCGCGCCGGGGCTTTCGAAGGACAGGTCCTTCACATACTGGGCCAGCACGTTGAGCGACGGCTGTGCCGCGTTGCCGTTGCCATTGGCGCCGACCGGCGCGTCATCATTGCTGGCCATGAGCCAATATCCTTTTCCCCTGGGCAGTCTCGCTCACCGAATTGAATCGGGGCTGACCGAATTGAAATCGGGCGTTCGCTACCATGGCCGGCATGACAAGACAAGGTTTGCCGCCGTGTGACCGGAGCGGACCCAGACTGCATCGAGATTCAGGTCAGGCCGAGGCGAAAAGGGTGGTTTCCGAGAACCGGAGCGGAGCGTACTTGAAGTACGTGAGCACCGGAAGCGCAGGAAGCCGCCCTTTGCAGACCGGCATCACCTGAATATCGATGCAGTCTCAATCGTCCTTCAGCCGCCGCCACGGCGAATTGTGGTCCGGGCCGCGCTTGAGGTCGTCCTCGCGCGAATAGTCGCCGTCGTCGAGGTCGATGACCTTGTCGCGCTGGCGGCGGAAGCCGCCGGTGGAGAAATTGCTGGCCACGACGATGCGGCCCTTCAGCCTGCTCCAGGCAAGGTCGCGCACCGGCGGCAGGAACAGGAGCAGGCCGACAATGTCCGTGATGAAACCGGGAATGATCAGCAGGATCGCCGCGACCACGATCATGGCGCCGTGGGCGAGCTGGCCGCTGGGGTCGCGGCCGGCGGCCATCTCGGCGCGGATGCGGCTCATGACGCCGAAACCCTGGTGGCGCAGCAAAAGCACGCCGGCGAAGCTCGAGGCCAGCACCAGTCCGACCGTCGCCAGCGCGCCGACCTCACGGCCGACGACGACGAAACCGGCGATTTCCAGCAGCGGAAGCGCGAGGAGAAAGAGGGGAAGCAGCGAAATGCGCAAGTCTTTACCGATCATTCGATTGTTTTGTCCCGCTGGCGGCCAATCGCCGCTGGCACGGAGGCTGTTAGATAGGTATGCCTGCCTTTGATTTGAATGATTGCGCCTTGCGTTCTATATGCTTTGAATGGTGAACGCTATGCGACCGCGGCCTGCTGGGCTGGACGGTCCGGCCTAGAGGCAGGGATTGATTGGCGGAAAATATGGGCTTCTTCGACTTCGGCACGATTTTCTTCCTGATCGCGGCGGTGGTGATCTTCTTCCAGCTGCGCAACGTGCTGGGCCGCCGGACCGGTAGCGAGCGGCCGCCCTTCGACCCCTACACGGCGGCGCGCACCGACAAGGACGCCACGCAGAAGCCCGAGAATGTCGTTTCGCTGCCGCGCAAGCGGGCGCCCGGCGAGCCGGCGCCGGCCGACGCCTACACGGCCATCGACGCCTTCGCCAAGCCCGACACCGATCTCAACAAGGGCCTGCGCGCGATCAAGGACAACGACCCCTCCTTCGATCCCAAGGGGTTCGTCGACGGCGCCAAGATGGCTTACGAAATGATCGTCATGGCCTATGCCGACGGCGACCGCAAAACGCTGAAGAACCTTCTGTCGCGTGAGGTCTATGACGGCTTCGTCGCCGCGATCGGCGAGCGCGAGGCCAAGTCGGAAAAGATCCAGTCCTCCTTCGTCGGCATCGACAAGGCCGACATCGTCTCGGCGGAAATGAAGGGCGGCGAGGCGCATGTGACGCTGCGCATCATCAGCGAGCTGATCTCGGCGACGCGCGACCAGGCCGGTACGGTCATCGACGGCGATCCCGAGACGGTGGCCGAGGTCAAGGATGTCTGGACCTTCGCCCGCGACACACGCTCGCGCGATCCGAACTGGAAGCTCGTCGCCACCGAAGAAGAAGACTGAGTCCGGCAAAGGCAGGCTCCGGTGTCGCTGTCGCCTCTCCTTGTTGAAAGGTCCTTCGGCGACCTGCCCGGCTGGGGCGACGACGACCATCTGCCGGCTTTCGCCGCCTTTGCCCGGTCCGCCTTCCATGTGCCGGTAAAACCCTATCGCAGCGGCGCGCTGGGCGTCGACTTCGGCGCCTTCGCCGAGGCCTATGCGCAGGCCCGCGAAGCCCCCGCCGCCAGTTCGTCCGAAGCGCGCGCCTTCTTCGAGCGCCATTTTGTCCCCATGCTGGTCCGGCCCGAAACTGGCGCCGGCCTCGTCACCGGTTTCTACGAACCGCAAGTCGAGGCCTCGCCGGTGCGGACGGAGTATTTTGCCGTGCCGCTGCTGTCGCGTCCGGCCGATCTCGTCGATGTCGACGACGCCAACCGGCCCGCCGGGATGGATCCTTACCTCGCCTTCGCGCGCCGGACCGCCGACGGGCTGGCCGAATATCCCGACCGTGGCGCGATCGAGCGCGGAGCGCTCGCCGGCCAGGGGCTGGAGATTGCCTGGCTGGCCGACAAGGTCGATGCCTTCTTCATCCATGTCCAAGGCGCGGCCCGGCTTGTCATGACCGACGGGCGGCTTTGCCGCGTCACCTACTCCGCCAAGTCAGGCCAGCGCTTTACGGGTCCCGGCAAAATCCTGAGCGGGCTCGGCGAAATCCCGCTGGCCGACGTGACCATGCAGTCGATACGCGCCTGGTTCAAGGCGCATCCTGGGCGGGTCGACGAGATCCTGTGGCAAAACCGCTCCTACATCTTCTTCCGCGAGGCTGCAGTGGATGATGCCGCGCTCGGTCCGATCGCCGCCGCCAAGGTGCCGCTGACGCCGGGCCGCTCGATGGCAGTCGACCGGCTGCTGCACACATTCGGCACGCCCTTTTTCATCGACGCGCCGACGCTCACCGCCTTCGACAAAAACCCGTTCCGGCGGCTGATGATCGCACAGGACACCGGCTCGGCCATAACAGGGCCGGCGCGGGGCGACCTGTTCGCCGGCTCGGGCGATGCCGCCGGCGAGATCGCCGGCGTGGTGCGCGACGCCGCCGATTTTTATGCGCTGGTGCCGCGCGCGCTGGCCCGGGGCGCAAGATGAGCAAGCGCGGCGATAAACTCAGCGACGACGACCGGGTGCTGTGGAACCTGGTGGCGCGCACCGCCAAGCCGCTCAAGGGCCGCGCCGCCGTCGACATTCCGGACATGGCCGTCGATGCCAGGCCGACACCGGCGCAGCCGGTCCAGCCCGCCGCCAACGCGACGGCTGTTGCAAAACCGAAAATCCAGCATGTCACGCACCGGCTCGACGAGCCGACGCTGGACAAGCTGCAAAAAGGCCGGCTGCCGATCGAGGGCCGCGTCGACCTGCACGGCATGACGCAGGACGAGGCCTATTCGCTGCTGTTCTCGTTCCTGCACCGGGCGCATGCCGGCGGCGTCCGCTATGTGCTGGTCATCACCGGCAAGGGGTCTTCCTCGGGCGGCGATGGCATCTTGCGGCGCGCCGTGCCGGCCTGGCTGTCGACACCCGCGTTCCGGCCGCTGGTCTCCAGCCACGACCATGCCGCCCGCAACCATGGCGGCTCGGGCGCGCTTTATGTCAGGCTGCGGCGGGCGCGCTCGTGACGCCGTTCGGCGAGCGGCTGCGGGCGCTGCGGGCCGAGCGCGGCGTCAGCCAGAAGGACATGGCGGCGGCGATCGGCGTCAGCGCCGCCTATCTCTCAGCGCTCGAGCATGGCCGGCGCGGCGCGCCGACCTGGACGCTGATCCAGAAGATCATCGGTTATTTCAACATCATCTGGGACGATGCCGAGGAACTGGCGCGGCTGGCCGAAACCTCGCATCCGCGGGTGAAACTCGATACGTCAGGCCTGTCCCCCGCCGCCACCGAACTTGCCAATCTTCTGGCCGAGACCATCGAGAAACTCGACGAGGCCGAGCTTCTGCGCATCACCGCGTCGATCCGCGCGGCGCTGGGCCGGCGATCGTAGAAGACAGCGCCCGCCGGCGAGCAGCCGGCGGGCAGCCGTGGTGCGATCAATTCTTGCCGGCCGTGCTGCCGCCATTGCCGCCACGACCATGGTCGCCATGGCCCTGGCCGCCATTTCCACCGCCCAGGCAGTCCGACGCGCCGGCCTCGCCGCAACAGCGGCCGGCCCACAAATCGTTGAGGTTGGTGTTGGCGCAGCTTGGAATGGTCTGCCCGGCCAGAGCTGATCCGGTGAGCGCCGAAACGGCGGCGGCGGCGAGAAGCGTGTTGCGCAGAAAAGCAGTCATTTGAAGTCTCCATGATTTGGGTTGGTTCGGTTCACGGCTGTGTGTCGCCGGGCGAACGGAAATGGTTCACGGAGGGATGCGGAAATTTTCTGGAGGGTCCCCAAAGGGAGCCGTGGGTCAAGGCAGTGCGGCAATGGCAGAGGCCCCAGGGATTGCGGAACCTCCACGGTTCATCATCCACGGGCGGAGCGGGAGCGAAGCGGACGCGCAGCCCCGAGGATCCATGCCGCGATCTGCGAGCTTCGCAACGTGCAGAATGTAACGGTATGGCAGCGCCGGGGTGGCGCCGCCTCAGGCAGGTGCCCCGCTATGGCCTTACTGCACCGAGCCGACCAGAACCTGCTGGCCGCCGCGGATCGAGACCCAGCGGCCGGTGTTGTCGATCGCCTGGCGCTTGAGGAAGCGGTAGCCGGTCTGGTCCCAGAACTTGACCTTGTCGGTCAGATTGTCCAGCACATAGTCGCCGCCGTCGGTGCGCACCGTCAGCACGGCGTGGCCTTCACCGTCGGGCTTGCGGACCACGGTTATCAGGAGATCGGCGAGCGACATGCCCATGCGGGACAGCTGGCGCCGCTTCTCCAGCACATAGTCCTCGCAGTCGCCGACGCCCTTGTCCGGATAGGCCCAGACCTCGTCCTTGCCGTAGATGTCCATGTCGCTCATCGGCTTGACAGCGGCATTGACCCTTGCGGTGACGTTGACCAGCTTGCGCATCAACCCGTCGGTCAGCACCGCCGGCGCGAGATTGGCCGGGCGGATCGAACATTCGCCTGGACGCTGCTTGCAGAAATCGTAGTGGCCGATCGGCTGCGAGGTGAGGCCCCCGGTGGCCATGGCGCCCGAAGCCCAGGCCGGTGCCATCCAGCCCCCCGTTAACGCCAGCCCTGCTGCCGCGCATACGCGCAGCCTTCGCATGGTTGAGGAATTCATTGTCCCCGCTCGCCCTGTTGTTAACGAAACGTTAAGGGCGATTTACACTCCGTGTCAATTACGACGTCGGCCTGATTTGCAGCATGGTTACCCGCGGGGAGGCAGAGCGGCACTTGTGCAACGGAATCGGACCCGCGGCCGGTTCCGTTTTCAAACCGCCTACCGCTTGGCGGTGCGGACCAGCTTCGGCTTCACCGCGACGCGGTTCTGGCGGCCATAGCTGGTGATGAAGTCGACGATGCGCGGCACGATCTCGGAGCGGAAGCGCGAGCCGTTGAAGACGCCGTAATGGCCGACTGCCGGCTGCATGTAGTGCGCCTTCTTGTCGGCGGGAATGTTGACGCACAAATCCTGCGCCGCCCTGGTCTGGCCAAGACCCGAAATGTCGTCGTTCTCGCCCTCGACCGTGAACAGGGCAACGTTGCGTATCACGGACGGATCGATCCTTGTGCCGCGATGCGTCATCTCGCCCTTGGGCAGCGCATGGCGCACGAAGACCGTGTCGACCGTCTGCAGATAGAACTCCGCCGTCAGATCCATCACCGCCAGATATTCGTCATAGAAGTCGCGGTGTTTTTCGGCATTGTCGCCATCGTGCTTCACAAGGTTCATGAAGAATTCCTTGTGGGCGATGATGTGGCGGTCGAGGTTCATGCTCATGAAGCCCGAAAGCTGCAGGAAACCGGGATAGACCTCGCGGCCGAAGCCCGGCACTGGCCAGGGCGCGCGCATGACGACGTTGTCGCGGAACCAGTCGATGCCCTTTTCCTCGGCCAGCAGATTGACGGCGGTCGGGTTGCGGCGGGTGTCGATCGGCCCGCCCATCAGGGTCATCGTCGAAGGCACGAAGGGATCGCCCTTCGCCTCCATCAGCGCCACCGCCGCAAGCACCGGCACGGAAGGCTGGCACACGGCCATCACATGCGTGTCCGGACCCAGCGTGTGCAGCATGTCGATGACGTAGTCGATATAGTCGTCGAGATCGAAGCTGCCATCGGCCAGCGGCACCATGCGGGCGTCGACCCAGTCGGTGATATGGACATCGGCATAGGGCAGCATCGCCTCGACCGTGCCGCGCAGCAGCGTGGCATAATGGCCCGACATCGGCGCCACGATCAAAAGCTTCGGGTCGGCCTTGCGCCCGGGGGGAACGGCGCGCTCGAACCGGACGAGATTGCAGAACGGCTTCGACCAGACGGTCTTCTCGGTGACCGCGACGCTCTTCCAGTCGACCACCGTCTTGGCCAGGCCGAATCGCGGCTTGCCGTAGCGGCGCGTGGTGCGCTCGAACAGTTCGGCGCCGGCGGCGATCGAACGGCCCCAGGGCGTATGCGAAACGGGGTTGAGCGGGTTGGAGTAGAACAACCGGACCGCGTCGGCATAGACCCGCGCCGGCTGCAGGGCCGCGTGGTTCATTTCGTAGAGCTGGTAGAACATACGTTACCCCGCGACCGAAGGGACGACGATCAGCGCCGAGCCCTAGATGTCTCGCGGGGAAGTTAACAACTAATTGCTGCGATGCAATACGTCACGTGGCGTGACCAAATGCTTCTTTCGCCGAAAGCCTTGAAAACCCGGCACGGCCGGCCCAGCCGGCTCAATGTGCAGTGCCGAAATGTGTAGGATATGTGTCAGGCTTTCGCGGCGACCTGACCATGATGTTCCTGCGGTCGGAAGGGATCATGGTCAGGAGACGATCAGATCAGACGCGCGCCATGCAGACGGAGGTCTGCCCGGAGCCGATGAAGCCGAGCTGGCCGGCGGCGCCTTTCGACAGGTCGAGCACCCGGCCCTTGATGAAGGGACCGCGATCGTTGATGCGCACGACGACGCTGCGGCCGTTGTTCTTGTTGGTGACCCGCAATTTGGTGCCGAAAGGCAGCGTGCGGTGGGCGGCGGTCATCGCCGAGGGGTTCATACGCTCGCCCGATGCGGTCCTCGAGTGCAGCGCGTACCAGGAAGCGCGGCCACACTGACCGGCGGCGGCGGTTGCCGAAGTGGCGGAGGCGCCGACCATCAGGCCAGCAGCGATCGTTACCGCGACAAGCGCGGTCTGTTTCGTGGTCTTCATATTTGGGGGATGGCTCCGTTTTTGACAGACCCAAGCCGTTAGGTGGGAAATAAGGCAGGAAATGCGGCAGTGATCTGGCGGTTCCATGGCAAGATCACACGTTTGGAGTCAGGGGGTAACAGTTTGTCAGGGATTTTCGGACCAGATTTTATCAGTTATCGATGATGTTCGTGCCGATATCCGAGATCCGTTTGACAAGATCCGGGATTAATCTCCAAGTAGAAACCGCTGGGATCGAGCCACTTCCTTTGGCTCTTTCATCGCGGCTGTGGCGCCGCTCTCGATCGACTGGGAAAGCGAGATCCGACAATGAGACTGACCAAAAATCTGCTGGCGTTGATTGTGCTGGCGATCGGTGCGTTGTGGTCGCTGCAAGGGATCGGCGTGGTCGGCGGCAGCTTCATGACCGGCCAATCGCAATGGCTCTATATCGGCCTCGCCGCCATGCTGGTCGGCCTGGCCGGGCTGGTATGGGCGAACCGTGGGCATGGTTGATTTTCGAGCAAGCACGCCCGCTGCTGAGCGCGCCGGCCGATGCGACTGCGTTCACTGCGACCAGTACTGCCAGGCCCAGTAAAAACTCTCGTCGCGCGGTGGCAGGCGATCGCGCCCGGCGCGGAGATGGACCGGCGCCGGCGAGCGCGGGCTGTCGTCTCTTGCCGCGTTCTCGTCGGAAGCAAGGCCGAGCAGCCAGGCGCCGACATGGGCAAACAACACGGCGGTGGAATGGGTCATCGTCATTCTCCTTTTCCGATCATTCCCGCCCCGCCCATGGGACCAGCACGCGCTCGATGCGGCGGATGGTGAATTCGAGCACGAAGGCGATGGCGGCGATCACCAATATGCCCATGATCACCACGTCGGTGACGAGGAACTGGGCCGCCGACTGGATCATGAAGCCAAGCCCGCGCGTTGCCGCCACCAGCTCGGCCGCGACCAGTGTCGACCAGCCGGCGCCGAGCGCGATGCGCAGGCCGGTCAGGATCGAGGGCAGGGCGCTGGGCAGGATCACGTGGCGGACCACTTGGCGTCGAGTCGCACCAAGCGAACGCGCGGCGTTGACGCGCTCCCGCGAGACGCCGCGGACGCCCGAGGCGGTCGACAGCGCGACCGGCGCCAGCATGGCGATGGCGATCACCAGGATTTTCGACGGCTCGCCGATGCCGAACCAGATGATGACCAGCGGCAGGTAGGCCAGCGGCGGGATCGGCCGCAGGAATTCGAGCAGCGGATCGAAGATGCCGCGCCCCACCGTGCTGATGCCTATGGCGAGCCCCACCGGCACGCCGACCAGGATGGCGGCGGCCAGCGCGGCAAAGACGCGGGCCAGACTGGCGACGACATGCTGCGGCAGCGTCGCGTCGACGAAGCCGTCGCTGATGACCACGATGAACTTGTTCCACACGGCAAGCGGCGAGGGCAGGAACACCGGCGACACCAGTTGCAGGCGGGCCGACAGTGTCCAGAGCGCCAGCACCGCCAGGATGGTGGCGGCGCTGACCATGCGGGCCGAAACGCCCGTCCGTTTCGCCCGTGGCCTGGACCAAGGCACCGACAGGCCGTCGGTTTCGTCTGTCCTTGAACCGGGCCGTTCGGTGTAGGAGGAAATTGTCATGCCGCCTCTCCCTCGAAGATCGCGTCGGTCAGTTCGCCGCGCGCCGCCGCGAAAGCCGGATCGGCCTTGATGGCGCGAATGGGCTCGCTTGCCGCGTAACGCCTGGAGAAGCTCGGCTCGAAGGTTCGCACCACGCGGCCCGGGCCGGGCGCCAGCACGACGATGCGGGTGGCGAGCACCAGCGCCTCCTCGATGCCGTGCGTCACCATCAGCACGCCGGCATGGCTTGCCGTCCAAAGGGTCGAGCAGCGTCGTCTGCATGCGCTCGCGCGTCAGCGCGTCGAGCGCGCCGAGCGGCTCGTCGAGCAGCAGGAATTCGGGTTCGGCGGCGAGCGCCCGGGCAAGTCCGACACGCTGGCGCATGCCGCCGGACAGCTCCCAGATGCGTTTGTCGCCAGCTTCAGCGAGCTTGACCAGTGCCAGCAGTTCATCGGCGCGGCGCGCCCGTTCGGCTGGCCTCACACCGCGCAGCCTGAGCGCGAAGGCGACGTTCTCGCGCGCCGTGAGCCACGGAAACAGCGCATCGTTCTGGAACACCACGGCCCGGTCCGAACCGGGCCCGGTGATCGGCCTGCCATTGACCGTGGCACTGCCGCGCGCCGGTATGACCAGGCCGGCGGCGACGTTGAGCAGCGAGGTCTTGCCGCAGCCGGAGCGGCCGACAAGGACGACGAAATCGTTCTTGGCAACGCCGATCGACACGTGCTCGACGGCGGGTGCCGGCTGGCCGTCATAGTGGATGGAGATCTTGTCGAGCACGAGATGCGGCATGGGCCCTCGCCGATTGGAAGAATATCCGCCGGCCCCAAAACCGCGCCTCGTCTGCGGCTTCGGGACAGGCAACACGCGGCGTCAGGGAAGGAGAGCCGCGTGTGCGAGGCGTCAGTTCGAGGCCAGCGCCTCGGTGACGTATTTCGAAGTGACGTATTTCGAATAGTCCGGCAGCACCGCGTCGACCTTGCCTTGCTCCTTGAGGAAGGCGGATGCCGCCGCGATCGCACTGACCGTACCGCCGCCGAGGAACTTCCCGGATGCCTGCTCTTCCAGGGTGGGGAAGACATAACCCTTGAGCAGCTCCGGCACCTCTTCCAGCTTGGCGCCGGTGAGCTTGGCGATCGCGGCGGCCTGCGGCGACGACACCGACCAGGCGTCGGGCTTGGCGAGATAGTCCGCATAGGCGGTGCCCGTCACCTTGACGAAGTCGCGCACGGCTTCCGGGTTCTTCTCGGCGAAGTCGGTGCGCACGATCCAGGCGTCGAAGGTTGGCGCGCCCCAGGCGGCGACCTGCGAGGAATCCAGCACCACCTTGCCGGATGTCTTGATCTGGCCCAGCGCTGGGTCCCAGACATAGGCGGCGTCGATGTCGCCGCGCGCGAAGGCGGCGGCGATTTCCGGCGGCCGCAGGTTGAGGATCTGGACCGATTTCGGATCGACATTCTCGTGCTTGAGCGCGGCAAGCAGGCTGTAATGCGTCGTCGACACGAACGGCACGGCGACCTTCTTGCCGGCGAGGTCTGCGACCTTCTCGATGCCGGCGCCGTTGCGGGCGACCAGCGCCTCGGATTGCCCGATCAGGCCGACGACGAAAATGGTCTGGATCGGCAGTTCGCGGCTGGCGGCGGCCGCCAGCGGGCTCGAGCCGACATAGCCGATATCGACCGAGCCAGAGGCGACCGCGGCGATGACATCGGCGCCGGAATCGAATTTGCGCCAGTCGATGCTGGCCTTGGTCGCCTTTTCATAGGCGCCGTCGGCCTGCGGCACTTTCGAGGGTTCGACCACCGTCTGGTAGCCGATGGTGATCTTCAGGTCTTCGGCGAGCGCCGGGCTGAGGAAGGCGGCGCCGGCGAGGGCGGCCGACGACAGAAGGAGAATGCGTCGCGAAATGGTGGGCATCAAAGGGCTCCATGAAAAGGGAAAACCGGATTGCATGTCCATAGTTCGCTAATTCCATGGTTCTTGTAGAGTTAAATCCTTCCAAGGAAGGAGAGCTTGTTGGAAAAAAGCCACTGGCGGCGGGCCGCCACGGCGGAAGTGACGGTTGCCGTCGTCCAAGACCGGCGAGCCCATCAACTTTGCCCGAGGGCTCGACCTCGACCGTTGCAGATACAGAGAGGTTCAAACCAGAATTCCGGGTTTTCCCGATCTCCAGCAACTAATGCTTCGAATGGCACGGAATTTAGAATGAGGTTCCACGTGCCGGCACTTAAGTATAGTAACCTTATGAACATAGGAGCGAGGTGCCGATGACAGGCCATCCCAAGCGTATGGTGGAGATCGCTGGCGTCGTCGGTTCCCAGCCGCGGGCCGTCATGCGAGCAACCCTGGCGTCTGTGTCCTCGAAATCACAAGGCGGGCCTAAAATCGCCGCAACGAGTTGAAAATCAAGCAAGATCAACCGCAATTGGCTTGTATATCATGTCACTGGAATTTATGTGTCATGGAGGCTTCGGCGCGGCGGGGAGGCACGCGAGGCGTTTCGCAACGGATGGCCTAAGGCCATCGCACGACAGAGAAACGTTCGGTTCATGCTCACCAAAAAAGGCAAGTACGGCCTCAAGGCGCTCGTCCATCTCGCGCACATGCCGGCCGGACGGCTCGCCTTCGTCGGCGATATCGCGACCGGCAACAACATCCCGAAGAAATTCCTCGACGCCATACTGGGCGAGCTGCGCAATGCCGGCTTCGTCCAGAGCCGGAAGGGCAAGGAGGGCGGCTATCGCCTGGCCCGGCCCGCCGACGAGATCAAGGTCGGCCACGTCGTGCGCGTCCTCGACGGGCCGTTGGCTCCGATCCCCTGCGCCAGCCGCACACAGTATCAGCGCTGTGAAGACTGCAACGAGGCGACATGCCAAGTCCGACATCTGATGCTGGAAGTCCGGCAGGCGATCGCCGAGGTGCTCGACCAGCGCAGCCTCGCCGAGATGCGCGACATTGCCGACGACCTCCCGGTCGCGAGGGACGACCTGCCGGTGGTGCGGAACGACCTGTCGGTCGCGGTGAAGGTCCAGGCCTGAAGCCGGCACTTCGCATGGGGCTCGCTTGCGCATGACCGGGCGAACGAACCCGACCCGTTCCATCATCATCGTCGGCGGCGGCGCCAGCGGCGTCGTGCTGGCCGCGCATCTGCTCAAATCGCCCAATCCGGACCTGCGCGTCACATTGATCGAAAAACGCCCGCATTTTGGCCAGGGCATTGCCTATTCGACGCTGCTGTCGGCGCATGTGCTGAATGTCAGCGCCGCAGGCATGAGCGCCTATGCCGACGATCCCGGCAATTTCTGGCGCTGGCTGCTGGAGCGGGGGCTTGCGACACCAGAGCAGGTTCCGGTCTATGCGCCGCGCAGCCTGTACGCGCGTTATCTCAAGGAATTGCTCGACGACCTGGAAACGCGCGAGCGCGAGAGCGGCCGGCTGCGCCTGATCCGTGAGGAGAGCCTGTCGATCACGCCGACGGCGTCCGGGGTCGAGGTGGCGCTGGCCAACGGCACCAGCGTGGTCGCCCATCTTGCCGTGCTCGCTACCGGCCATGACGAACAGCCCGCGCAGGGCCACGCGATCCGGATGGGCTCGGAAGCCGACACCGCGCTCGATCCAGATAGCCGCATCCTGGTGCTGGGCACGGGCTTGAGCATGGTCGATGCATTCCTTTCCCTGGAGCAGCGCGGCCATCGCGGCGACATCATCGCGGTGTCGCGGCGCGGCCTGCTGCCCTCGCCGCACCGCAAGGGCAATCCGATCAAGCTCGACGTCGCCGACATCCCGCTCGGCACCCAGCTCTCCTATTTCGTCGGCTGGTTCCGCGACCTCATCCGTCAGAACCAGAAGGCCGGCGTCGACTGGCGCGACGTGGTGGACGGCCTGCGCCCCTTCAACCAGAAGATCTGGCAGAACTGGCCGGCCTCGGCCAAGCGCCGCTTTGTCGAGCACACCAAGGCCTGGTGGGACATCCATCGTCACCGCATGGCACCGGAGGTCTACGCCAGGGTGACGGAGGCCGTGCAATCGGGCCGCATCCGGCCGCTCGCCGGGCGCGTCGTCGCCGTCACGCCGGGCGACGGTTTCGCGGTGGAGGTCCAGTCGCGCCACACCCAGCGCCTCGAAACATTCGGCGTCGCCCGCATCTATGATTGCTCCGGTATCGTGCGCGACATCTCGACCTCGTCGAACAGCGTGGTGCGCTCGCTGGTCGACCGCGGCCTGGCGCGGCCGGACCCGCTGCGCATCGGCCTCGACGTCTCGGCCAATTGCGAGATCATCGCCGCCGATGGCACCGTTTCGCGAAAAATTCTCGCCGTCGGCCCGCTGACGCGCGGCACCTTCTTCGAGATCGACGCCATTCCCGATATCCGAGTCCAGTGCGCCAGGCTGAGCAAGCGGTTGCTGGGGTAGACAACCCCAGGCGGCGATTGTCTTTGGCAAGTGGTGCCCGCCTTAAGCCGCGAGCGTCTTCCGTGATCGCACCATATTCGGCTGGGCGTAGTCTGGTATTCGTCCTGAGCGGCCCTATGTCGGTTTGAACAACTTCCGTTCTTAACTATAAAACGGCAGGACTAAAGTCTTGCGCGCTAGCAGGCCTTGGTCCGAGGGGTCTTCGAACGTTCCGTGCTTGTCCATTGGACGTTCCATTACTTTAGTCAATCGAGATATACGTGGCTCGATATGGACCGCGGTAATGGGGATGCGAATCGGCCTGCCAAAAGGCGCGATCTTCCTTCCGTCGAGTGACCCAATGCCTCCCCAGCCCGGTTTCGAGCCAGTGCTTTCCTATGCCCTCGGACCAAAAGAATGGCCGGTGCGGGGATGCTTGGGTTGGAAGCAGGTCGCACCGGCCATCGCGGGTTAGGCTTCGATTGGGATCGTCCCCCGCACGACCAAGCTACATATATATTAGCTATTGCTCAACTAAGACTGAAGTCCCTCCAGCTACCAGCCGGAGGGATGGCGTTCAGCCCAAATGCCTCACACACGGCGCGCGCGGTCTCGGCGCCGGAAAATTCTGCTGGCCGGTGATCAGGTTGCGACGCCTTCGCTGGACCGGATCATGCCGCCGTCCAGTCCCACGGCTTGGCGCTGTCTCGCTGGCGTTTCGGTCGGCACCGCCTCGCCTGGATGACGGCCCCATGGAATTTCATTCCCCGTCTGGCCACCGGATTGGCACGATCTATCTTCTTTCCAACTGCGATCGGCTGGAAAAGACGCTAGGGTTGACCCATGGAGGCTCCGACATGAGTGAGCATAGAAAAACCACGGCCGACAGTGGCTCCTCGGATAGGGCGCTCTCGCGCCTCCGGCCGCCCTATGCGTCGTTGCTCGATCTGATCGGGCAGACGCCCATCGTCGAGCTGACCAAGTTCGACACCGGAAAATGCCGGCTGTTCATCAAGCTCGAGAGCCAGAACCCTGGCGGCTCGATCAAGGACCGTATCGCGCTGTCGATGATCGCGGCGGCCGAAAAACAGGGCAAGCTGAAGCCCGGCGGCACCATCGTCGAGGCGACAGCCGGCAACACCGGCCTTGGCCTCGCCCAGGTCGGCATTCCCAAGGGTTACCGCATCATCCTGGTCGTGCCCGACAAGATGTCGCGCGAGAAAATCCAGCATCTGCGCGCGCTCGGCGCGGAAGTGCGCATGACGCGTTCCGATGTCGGCAAGGGCCATGCCGAATATTACCAGGACATGGCGGAAAAAATCGCCGCCGAACTGCCCGGCGCCTTCTACGCCAACCAGTTCGCCAATCCGGCCAACCCGCTGGCGCATCAGACGACCACCGGCCCGGAGATTTTCTCGCAGCTTGACGGGGATGTCGACGCGGTGGTGGTCGGCGTCGGTTCGGGCGGCACGCTGACCGGGCTTGGCCGCTACTTCGCCGAGGTGTCGCCGAAGACGGAGATGGTGTTGGCCGATCCTGTCGGCTCGGTGCTGGCGCCGCTGATCAAGACCGGCAAGATGGAAGAGGCGGGAAGCTGGACCGTGGAAGGTATCGGCGAGGATTTCGTGCCGCCCAATGCCGATCTGTCTTTGGTCAAGAAGGCCTATTCCATCACGGACAAGCAGAGCATGCTGGCGGTGCGGGATCTGTTGTCCCGGGAAGGCATCCTGGCCGGTTCTTCCTCCGGGACGCTGCTATCGGCGGCGCTGCGCTATTGCCGCGAACAGACGGTGCCCAAGCGCGTCGTCACCTTCGTCTGCGACAGCGGCAACAAGTACCTGTCAAAAGTGTTCGACGATTTTTGGCTGGCGGAACAGGGACTGGCCGAACACGAACAGCATGGCGACCTGCGTGACCTCGTGATGCGCACTCACCGTACCGGCGACACTGTCTATGTCGGGCCGGACGAGAGCCTGCTCAACGCCTATGGACGCATGCGCCGCTCCGATGTCTCGCAACTGCCGGTGCTCGACAATGGTAAGCTCGTCGGCATCGTCGACGAGAGCGACATCCTTGCCCATGTCGACGGCCCCTACGACGGGCGCTGGGAGCGCTTCAACGGCCCGGTGCGCACAGCCATGACCTCGAACCTGCACACGCTGCAGGCCAGCCAGACGCTGGACGCGCTGCTGCCGGTGTTCGACCGCAACGAGGTTGCCATCATCTTCGACGGCGACGAGTTCGTCGGCCTGATTACCCGCATCGACCTGATCAACCATCTGAGGCGCGCACGATGACAACATCCGGAAAGAACCGCCTGGCGTTTTCGACGCGCACCATCCATGGCGGCCAGAGCCACGACCCGCTCACCGGTGCGGTGATGGTGCCGATCTACGCCACCTCGACCTATGGCCAGCAGTCGCCCGGCGTGCACAAGGGTTTCGAATATGCCCGCAGCCAGAACCCGACGCGCTTCGCCTTCGAGCGCGCCGTGGCCGATCTCGAAAGCGGCTCGGCGGCTTTCGCATTCGCTTCCGGCCTGGCGTCGATCGCCACGGTGCTCGAATTGCTCGATTCCGGCGCGCATATCGTCGCCACCGACGACATTTATGGCGGCTCGTTCCGGCTGATGGAGCGGGTGCGCAAGCGCTCGGCCAATCTGCGGATTTCCTTCGTCGATTTCACCAATCTGGCCGCGGTTGAAGCCGCGATCCGGCCGGAAACAAAAATGCTTTGGGTCGAGACGCCGACCAATCCATTGCTGCGCATCGTCGATCTCGAAGGCGTCGCGGCGTTGGCGAAGCGCAAGGGGATCTTGTCCGTCGCCGACAACACCTTCTGCAGCCCCTACATCCAGCGGCCGCTGGAGCTCGGCATCGACATCGTGGTCCATTCGACGACGAAATATCTGAACGGCCATTCCGACATGGTCGGCGGCGTCGCAGTTGTCGGCGACAAAAAGGATTTGGCCGATCGCCTGAAATTCCTGCAGAACGCCATCGGAGCCATATCCGGCCCGTTTGATAGTTTCCTGGCGCTGCGCGGTTTGAAGACCCTGGCGCTCAGGATGGAGCGTCATTCCGCCAACGGCCTGAAGATCGCGCAATGGCTGGAAGCGCGAAAAGATGTGCGCCGCGTCATCTATCCCGGCCTCGCCAGCCATCCCCAGCACGCCATCGCGGTCCAGCAGATGCATGCCTTCGGCGGCATGATCACGGCTGTGCTCGATCGCGATCTTGCCGGCACCAAACGCTTTCTCGAACGCACGCAGCTGTTCACGCTGGCCGAAAGTCTTGGCGGGGTGGAGAGCCTGATCGAGCACCCGGCGTTGATGACGCATGGCTCCATTCCCGCCGAGAAGCGGGCGGAGATCGGCATATCGGATTCGCTGGTGCGGCTGTCGGCGGGGATCGAGGATGGCGACGATCTGATCGCCGATCTGGATCGGGCGCTGGGAGGCTGAGTGCCTTTCGGCTGACCGAGGCCCGTGTTGCTCGCGGGCATGCGCTGCGTCGCGCCTTGCTCCGCCCACGACGATGAACTGTCGTCTCGCCGATCTGAACCAGATCAGGCGTCGTGTTTGTGGCGATGCTTTCCGCGGTCTTTCTCGGCGTGGGATTCTCCGGAGCGCACCGGCTTGGCGTTGTCCTTGTCGCGGCGCCCTCGGTGCTGGTCGCCTATCGGAGATAGCGGCACGCCGTGGCGCGCGGTTTTCGTTTCGAGACGGGTGATGAAAATATCGAAGCGATTGGGCATCGTCCGGTCAGTGCTCCGTCGTGCTGTCGGGTTTGTTGTCGGAAAGCCTGACATCCGTCGGCAAGGCAATCGAGGCCTGCTTGGTCAGGCTGGTGTCGTCCCGGGCCGGCAGCCGCTTGTCCTGGCGTGCGACAATCCGGCCGCGGCCGGCATAGTAGGGCTCGAAAGCGTCCTGTATCGTCAGGCTGTCCATCCTGTCCTCCCTTGGGAATCAGGGGCTAAATCTGCCAAAACCGGTTTCGTTCCCTACTGTGGCGAAGGAATGGCGATTGCCTTACATCGGTGTGAGTTTTGCAAGCCGGCGCCAGCCATGCCAAATGGGTTTGGCAGGCCAAACAGGGCTGAACGGAGACGGCATCGGTGACTGGCGAGACGGGCAAGCGCAGCTATGTGGTCGGGCAGACCGAGATCGCGGCCCGTCCGCTCGACCCGGCGCTCTATCTGGTGGCGACGCCGATCGGCAACCTCGCCGACATCACGCTGCGCGCGTTGGAGACGCTGGCCGCCGCCGACATCGTCGCCTGCGAGGACACGCGCGTGTCGCGCGTGCTGCTCGACCGCTACGGCATTCGCCGCCGCACCACGGCCTATCATGAACACAATGCGGGCGAGGCCGGGCCGAAGCTGGTCGCCGCACTCGAAGCCGGCCAGAGCGTGGCGCTGATTTCGGATGCCGGCACGCCGCTGGTCTCCGATCCCGGCTACCGGCTGGTCGGCGAGGCGCTCGACCACGGCATCCGGGTCGTGCCGATCCCCGGCCCCTCGGCGCCGCTTGCCGCGCTGACGGCGTCGGGCCTGCCGTCGGACGCTTTCCTGTTCGCCGGCTTCCTGCCGGTTAAATCCGGACAACGCCTGGCCCGGCTGGAGGCGCTGAGAGCCGTGCCGGCGACGCTGATCTTCTTCGAATCGCCCCGCCGGCTGGCCGAGTCGCTCGGCGCCATGGTCGAGGCGCTCGGCGGCGAGCGCAAGGCCGCCATCGGCCGCGAATTGACCAAGACGTTCGAGGAGATGCGCACCGGCACGCTGCGGAAGCTTGCCGAGCATTATGCGGCGGCCGATACGCCCAAGGGCGAGATCGTCGTCTGCGTCGGCGCCGCCGAGGCCAAGGCCGACGAACCTGAAGACATCGATCGCCTGCTCTTGTCGCTCGCCGCTGAAATGCCCGCCTCCAAGGCGGCGGCGGAAGCGGCGAAAATGACCGGCGGCCAGAAGCAGGCGCTGTATCGGCGGCTGCTCGAGCTCAAGGACAGACCATGATCGCGAAAAGCGGAAACCGGTTTTCTCGGACAAACGGTTCCGTTTGTCCAAAAGTCATGGCCGAGCAACGAGAAACCAGCGGTGGCTGAGCGCCCGAGCGCCAGCCGCCAAAAGGCCTACCGGCGCGGCCATCGCGGCGAATGGCTGGCGGCGGCCGCGCTGATGTTGAAGGGCTACCGGATTCTCGCGCGCCGCCACCGCACCCGCTTCGGCGAGATCGACCTGATTGCGCGGCGCGGCGACCTCGTCCTGTTCGTCGAGGTCAAGGCGCGCCGCACGCTGATAGAGGCCATGGAGGCGATCGGTCACGAATCGGAGCGCCGCATCGAGGGTGCTGCCGATATCTGGCTGTCCCGCCAGCCCGACTATGGCAGGCTGTCGATGCGCTTCGACATGGTCGCCGTGCTGCCGTGGCGCTGGCCGGTGCATGTCCCGAATGCGTTTTACGGAAGGAGTTGACAGAAATCCGTGCGAGGCAGCCCCCTCATCCGGCCGCTAGGGGAGAGCTCGGGTTGCCCCGAATTGCCCCTCTCAATTCGGTTGGCAATCCCGGTGAGGGGCCTGCAACAACGCACGTTCAGCCCCAGATCATCAACGCCACCAGCCCGACGATCCCCACCACCAGGCGCCACCAGCCGAACAGCGAGTAGCCGTTGCGCGAGACGTAGTCGAGCAGGTAGCGCACCACGACCAAGGCCGTGACGAAAGCGGCGACGAAGCCGATGGCGATGATCGGCAGATCGGCCGAGGTCAGCACGTTGCGGTTCTTGAACAGGTCGAAGGCGAAGGCGCCGACCATGGTCGGGATGGCGAGGAAGAAGGAAAATTCCGCCGCCGCCCGCTTGTCTACACCCAGAAGCAGCGCGCCGACGATGGTCGAACCCGAACGCGACGTGCCGGGGATCAGCGACAGGCACTGGAACAGGCCGATCTGCAGGTAGAGTCTGGTCGGGAACCGCTCGACGTCGCGATAGACCGGCTTGAGGTTCATTCGGTCGACGACCAGCAGCACGACGCCGCCGATGATCAGCATGATGCAGATCAACCGGGGTGATTCGAACAGCACAGTCTTGATGAAATCATGCGCCAGCGCGCCGATGATCGCCGCCGGCAGGAAGGCGATGAGGATGCCGATGACGAAATGCCGCGTCAGCCGGTCATGCGGCAGATCGAGCAGCATCTGCCACAGGCGCCGGAAATAGACGCTGAGGATCGCCAGGATGGCGCCGAGCTGGATCAGGATCTCGAAGGCCTTGCCGGTCGACTGGAACCCGAGGAAATGGCCGGCGAGCAGGATGTGGCCGGTCGAGGACACCGGGATGAATTCGGTCAACCCCTCCAGTAGGCCAAGCAGCAGGGCTTCGACGATGGTCTGGCTTTCCATTTCTACCTCGGCATTGGCGTGACGGCTAACAGAATGGCTTGCTTGTCATGGCGCCGAAGTCCCCCTATAGGTCGCAACACCCCTGACGGCCCGCTAGCCGGGCGGCCAAGACTTACCGGTGCGCCCTGCGATTCGCCAGTGTGGCAATCCGGAATTCGCCATACCTGGAACGAGCGCGACGCGCGAATTCCGGATTCTGAACGACACCAGTGCGCTTTATCATCGCGGAACCATGCTGACGCTTTTCCACCATCCCATGTTCGCTACCTGCCGCTTCGTCCGCCTCGCCTTTGGCGAGTATGGCGAGGAGCTGGCGCTGATCGAGGAAAAGCCGTGGACGCGGCGCAAGGAGTTCTTGGCGCTGAACCCGGCCGGCACACTGCCGATCCTGCTGGCCGAAGGTGACGTGCCGATCATCGGCGCGACGGTGATTTCCGAATATCTCGACGAGACGCGCGGCGTGCTCAAGCGCGACAAGCGGCTGTTCGCCGAGGACCCGATGCAGCGCGCCGAAATCCGCCGGCTGATCGACTGGTATCTCAACAAGGCCGAAAGCGAAGTGACGCGCCATCTGGTGCGCGAACGCGTGCTGAAGCCGGTGATGCCGGAAACGGCGGGCGGCGGCTCGCCCGATTCAGGCGCCATCCGCGCCGCGCGCGCCAACATCCGCCAGCACATGAAATACACCAACTGGCTGGCGGGCACCCGTCATTGGCTGGCCGGCGGCAGGGTCACCTATGCCGATCTGGCGGCCGCCGCGACGCTGTCGGTGCTCGACTATCTCGGCGAGATTGACTGGCGCGAACACCCCGCCGCGCGCGAATGGTACACGCGGGTGAAGTCGCGGCCCTCCTTCCGGCCGCTCCTGACCGACCGCGTGCGCGGCCTGTCACCGGTATCGCACTATGCGGATCTCGACTTCTGACGCGTCGAAACTGCGCGCGCTGATCGACGCGGAGGCGCGGCGCGCCGGCTTCGACGCGGTCGCCGTCACCACCCCGGATGCCATCCCGCTGGCGCCGGCGCGCCTGGCCGAATTCGTCGCCGACGGCTTTCACGGCTCGATGGACTGGATCGCCGAGACGATTGCGCGCCGCGGCGAGCCATCCACGCTGTGGCCCGACGTGCGCTCGATCGTCGTGCTGGCGATGAATTACGGGCCGGACCATGATCCGCGCGACGTGCTGGCCAGGCGCGATCGCGGCGCGATCTCGGTCTACGCGAAAAACCGCGATTATCACGAGGTCATGAAGGGCCGGCTGAAGGAGATCGCCGGCAAGATCGTCGCGCGCGCCGGCGGCGACGTGAAGGTCTTCGTCGACACGGCGCCCGTGATGGAAAAGCCGCTGGCGGAAGCAGCGGGGCTGGGCTGGCAAGGCAAGCACACCAACCTGGTCAGCCGCGAGCACGGCTCCTGGCTGTTCCTCGGCACCATCTTCACCACGGCCGAACTGGAACCGGACAAGCCCGAGATCGACCATTGCGGCTCCTGCCGCGCCTGCCTCGACGCCTGCCCGACCGACGCGTTCCCCGCGCCCTACAGGCTCGATGCGCGGCGCTGCATCTCCTATCTCACGATCGAGAACAAGGGGCCGATCCCGCATGAATTTCGGGAAAAGATCGGCAACCGCATCTATGGCTGCGACGACTGCCTCGCCGCCTGTCCTTGGAACAAATTCGCCCGCGCCGCGTCCGAGGCCAAGCTCGCCGCGCGCGACGATCTGCGCGAGCCGCCGCTCGCCGATCTCTTGGCCCTCGACGATGCCGGCTTCCGCGCCTTCTTCTCCGGTTCGCCGATCAAACGCATCGGCCGTGACCGTTTCATCCGCAACGTGCTGATCGCCGCCGGCAATTCCGGCGACGGCGCGCTCGTCGGCGTCGTCCGGGACCTGCTCGGCGATGCTTCTCCCCTGGTGCGGGGCGCGGCAATATGGGCGCTGGCGCGGCTGGTGCCGGAAACCGAGTATGCCGAACAGGCCGCGAACGGCTTGAACAGCGAGGACGATGCCGCGGTGCGCGAGGAATGGCGCCTGGCGCGGCCAAACAGGGCGCGTGCATGAGTGGAAAACAGGTCTTCATTTTCGGCGCCGGTTATTCGGGCAAGGCCTTTGCCCGCGCCAATAGGGGAGCCGCCAGCATCTTCGGCACGACACGCTCCGAGGAAAAATTCGAAGCGCTGCGCCAGGCCGGCATCGTCCCGCTGCTGTTCGACGGCAAGTTGACGAACGAAATCGGCGCTGCGCTGGAGAAAACCACGCATCTGGTGGTTTCGGTCGGTCCGGAAGAAGCCGGCGATCCGGTGTTGAATGCCGCTCGCCAGGCAATCGCAGGGATGCCGGCGCTGGAATGGATAGGCTATCTCTCGACTGTTGGCGTCTATGGGGATCATGGCGGCGCCTGGGTCGACGAGACGGCCGCCTGCCGGCCGGTGTCGAAGCGTTCGGTGATGCGGGTCGAGGCCGAGCGGGCGTGGTTGAGGCTTGGCGAGGACATCGGGCGCCCAGTGGCGATCCTGCGGCTGTCCGGCATCTACGGCCCCGGCCGCAACGCGCTGGTCAATCTGGAGAACGGCACTGCCAGGCGGCTGGTCAAGCCGGACCAGGTGTTCAACCGCATCCATTGCGACGACATATCAGGCGCGCTGTGGCTTCTGATCAGCGGCAATAGAGGCGGCATCTTCAACGTCACCGACGATGAGCCGGCGCCGCCGCAGGATGTCGTCGCCTACGCCGCACATCTGATGAGCGTTGAGCCGCCGCCCGAAATTCCCTTCGACACCGCCCAACTTTCGCCCATGGCGCGGTCCTTCTATGGCGAGAACAAGCGGGTCGCCAATGCGGCGATCAAGGCGGCGGGCTATCGGTTTCGCTTTCCCGACTATCGCGCCGCTTTCGACCATATGTGGGCAAGCGGCGACTGGCGTGACGGTGCGCCGCGCAGCCCGATGAGGGGCGTGAAGGGATAGGATGATCGAAGCGTGGCGCTTGGCGTGGTATGATCCGGCGATTGCAGGCTCGGGGGTGCGGTTCATGAAATCATCGATGCGGTCGCTTTGCCCCAGAAATGCGGTATTGGCGGCAGCGCTGGCTCTGGCAGGCCTGGCCGCGCAGCCGGCAGCGGCCGAGGAGCGGGCGAAAGACCTGTTCGGCGCCGAGAAGCTGCCGACGGCCACCGCCCCGCAATCCTTCGGCTTCTATTCCAAGGGCTGTTTTGCCGGCGGCGTCGCCATTCCCATGGATGGTCCGACCTGGCAGGTGATGCGGCCATCGCGCAACCGCCGCTGGGGCCATCCGGCGATGATCGCGCTGATCGAGAGATTGTCGCGAGACGCCGTCGCCGACGGTTGGCCGGGCCTGTTGATCGGCGACATCGCGCAGCCACGCGGCGGCCCGATGCTATCAGGTCATGCCTCGCACCAGATCGGGCTCGACGCCGACATCTGGCTGACGCCGATGGCCGACCGCACCATGACCAGGGCGCAGCGCGAGACCATGAGTGCCACCTTGATGGTCGACGACAAGACGCATCTTGTGAAAGACGCGCTGTGGACGCCGGCGCACACGCGGCTTTTGAAGCGCGCGGCGAGCTATCCGGAGGTCGAGCGCATCCTGGTCAATCCCGGCATCAAGAAAAAGCTCTGCGACACGGTCAAGAGTGACCGCTCGTGGCTACGCAAGATCAGGCCGTTCTGGGGCCACGACTACCATTTCCACATGCGCATCGGCTGCCAGCCGGGCTCGCCCAATTGCAAGGCGCAGGAAGCAACGCCGGAGGATGATGGCTGCGGCAAGCCGCTGGCCTGGTGGTTCACGCAGGAGCCGTGGCGGCCGAACAAGAACCCGGATGCGCCCAAGGCACGTGACCTGATGACGATGGCCAACCTGCCCAAGGAATGCCGCGCGGTGCTCGACGCGCCGGGACCTGCCTCGGCCGAGGCCGCGACCTATCACGGCGACGCCGTGCCGGTCGCGGTGGCGGTGCCTGAGCCGGAAGCGCCGTCGCTGCCCGCCGTCACGGCAAGCGGCACCGCCGGCCTGCCAAGCGCGGTGAACGCCTTCACCGCGACGCCCGAGGTCGGCGTACCGGTGCCGCGGCCACGGCCGCCAGCGAAGTGATTGGCGCGCCACCCGCAGGCTCAATCGGTTTAGCCCCCGTTTTCATGAAACAGTGGCCGTTTGGCCGCAGAACCTCTCCCTGCGCGCCACCAGGCCCGAAAACCGTTTCCCTTTTCAAACTCATGCGCTAGTCAACGCAGGAACGGCGAATGCCGTCGCGGGCGCCGGGGGACGGACGAGAGCATGCCAAGCACAGGCGATGACGAGACTTTGCTGCGGTTTCCGATCCTGATCGGCGATATCGGCGGCACCAATGCGCGCTTTTCGATCGTGCTCGACGCCAATTCCGAGGCCGGCGAGCCGATCATCGTCCAGACCGCCAACTACAACACCATCGACGAGGCGATCCAGGCGGCGGTGCTCGACCGCTCGTCGGTCCGGCCAAATTCGGCGGTGCTGGCCGTGGCCGGCCCGGTCGACGGCGATGAGATCGAGCTCACCAACTGTCCCTGGGTCGTCAAGCCGAGGCAGATGTTCGCCAATCTGGGGCTGAGCGACATCGTCGTGCTCAACGATTTCGAGGCGCAGGCGCTGGCCGTCGTGGCGCTTGGCGAAGAGCACATGGAAAAGATCGGCGGCGGCGCGCCGGAGCCCAATGCCGGCCGCGTCGTCCTTGGCCCCGGGACCGGGCTCGGCGTCGCCGGGCTGGTCCACGCGCTGCATCACTGGATCCCGGTGCCCGGCGAAGGCGGTCATATGGACATCGGGCCGCGCACGCCGCGCGATTTCGAGGTTTTCCCGCATATCGAGAAGCTCGAGGGCCGCATTTCGGGCGAACAGATCCTGTGCGGACGCGGTCTCGTCAACGTCTACCGGGCGGTGGCCAGGGCGGATGGAAAGCCGTCGCCCTTCACCACGCCGGCCGAAGTCACCGGTGCGGCGTTGGCCAAGACCGATCCGGTGGCGCAGGAAGCCCTCGAGACCTTCGTCACCTGCCTCGGCCGCACCGCCGGCGACCTGGCGCTGGTGTTCATGAGCAGGGGCGGCGTGTTCCTAACCGGCGGCATCGCGCAAAAGATTGTGCCGGCGCTGAAGCAAGGCAATTTCCGCGCTGCCTTCGAGGACAAGGCGCCGCACAGCGCGCTGATGCGCACCATGCCGGTCTATGTCATCACCCATCCGCTGGCTGCCCTTCTCGGCCTTGCCGCCTATGCCAGGAACCCCTCGCTGTTCGGCGTCCAGACATCGGGCCGGCGCTGGCGCGACGAAGTTAGTCACCCCAAGGCATAGGCAAGCCGGCTGCTTGGCGGTAATAGGGGTGCCGAATTGCCCGGCCACGGGAAGCGAAACCGACAAAGCCCTCTGATTTGACACTTCAAACTCCAAACAAGCTGAAAGCCCGGCCCGGCGAGGTCACAGCGGTGCTGCGCCGCATTCTCGCTGAGAACAGCCACGACTATCGCTGGACTTATGTGATGGTCATCACCTGCTCGCTGATCGTTTCGGGCACGACCGCCTTCACGGCCTGGATCATGGCCCCGATGGTCAACCAGATCTTCTACGAACGGCGTGGCGACGCGATCGTGTGGATCTGCGCAGGCTTCATGGCGGCCTTCCTGCTGCGCGGCTTTGCCGGCTATGGCCAGGCGGTGGCGCTGGCCAAGATCGGCAACAATCTGGTGGCGCGCTACCAGAAGCGCATTTTCGATCACCTGATGAAGCTCGGCGTCGGCTTCTTCAATGATACACGCTCCGGCCGGCTGGCGGCGCAGGTCAACGAAAACGTCGGCGGCATCCGCGACCTCCTGTCGTTGACGCTGACCTCGATCACCCGCGACGCGGTGACGCTGCTCGGCCTGCTCGGCGTCATGGTCTACCAGGATCCGGTCCTGTCACTTAGTTCGCTGCTGATCGGACCGCCGCTGATCTGGGCCGTCGTCTATCTCACCCGTCGCGTGCGGCGCATTACCCGCGAATCCGTGCTGATCAATTCGCGCCTGATCGGCGCCGTGCAGGAAGCCACGCAAGGCATCGCCATCGTCAAGGCCTTCACCATGGAGGACGAACTGTCCGGCCGCATCGGCAAGCTCGCCAGCGACGCCGAACAGCGCTCGAACAAGATTGCCCGCGTCTCCGAACGGCTGTCGCCGATTTCCGACATGCTGGCCGGCTTCGCCGTCACCTCCGTCATCGCCTATTCCGGTTATCGGGCTCTGGTTCTCGGGCAGCCGCCGGGCGCGGTCTTCTCGTTCATCACGGCGCTGATCCTGGCCTATGATCCGGCGCGCCGCCTGGCACGCATGCAGGTCGGCATGGAACGGGCTCTGGTCAACGCACGCATGATCTACGAACTGCTCGACCTCGAGCCGAAGCAGGGCGACGCGCCTGGCGCCACCAAGGCAAACTTCACCACGGGCGAAGTGCGCTTCAACAACGTGTCCTTCCGCTATGTCGAGGAGGCGCCTGTCCTTCAAGACCTCAGCTTTGTCGCCGCCGCCGGCAAGATGACCGCCGTCATCGGCGCCTCCGGTGCCGGCAAGACCACGCTGGTGGCGCTGCTGCAGCGCTTCTACGACGTCGAGAGCGGTACGATCGAGATCGATGGCCAGGACATTTCCAAGGTCACCAAACAGTCGCTGCGCGGCTCGATAGCCTATGTCTCGCAGGCGCCCTATCTGTTCGAGGGCACCATCCGCGACAACATCCGCTATGGCCGCCCCTCGGCCACCGATGCCGAGATCGAACAGGCCGCGCGGCTGGCCGCGGCCGACGAGTTCATCCGCCAGCAGCCGCAAGGTTATGACACGCCGGTCGGCGAGAATGGCGCCACGCTTTCCGGCGGCCAGCGCCAGCGCGTGTCGATTGCCCGCGCCATTGTGCGCCAGGCGCCGATCCTGCTGCTCGACGAGGCGACGTCGGCGCTCGACAACGAGGCGGAAGCGCGCGTCCAGCAGGCGCTCACCAAGGTCATGGAAGGGCGCACCACCATCGTCATCGCGCACCGCCTGTCCACCGTGGTCAATGCCGACCACATCATCGTGCTGGAACAGGGCCATCTGGTCGAAGAGGGCACGCATGCCTCGCTGATGGCCGACCCGCACAGCGTCTATGCCCGTTTCCACCGGATACAGGGCGTCAAGGGCCTGGGGCTTGTCGACGACAGCGCCCCGGCCGAAACTTCGGTTCAGGAACTAGAGACCCAGGACATCGCCGGGAGCACGCCATGAGCGAGACCACATCAGGCGAGCCGGCCGGCGATATGGGCCTTGTGGTGGTCGGCGCGGCCGGCCGCATGGGCCAGACGCTGATCCGCGCCATCCGCGCCATTCCGGGCGCCCGCGTCATCGGCGCGGTCGAGCGCCCGGATTCGCCTCACCTGGGCAAGGATGCGGGGGAACTCGCCGGCGTCGGCCGCATCGACGTGGCGATCGGCAGCGATCCGTTGCCGGTCTTCGCCAGGGCCGACGGCGTGCTCGATTTCACCACCCCGGCCTCGACGGTCGAGTTCGCCGGTTACGCGGCGCAGGCGCGCATCGTCCATGTCATCGGCACGACAGGCTGTTCGGCCGACGACAACGCGAAAATCGCTGCCGCCGCCCGCCACGCGACCATCGTCAAGTCGGGTAATATGAGCCTCGGCGTCAATCTGCTGGCGGTGCTGGTCGAACAGGCGGCACGCGCGCTCGACGCCGACGATTTCGACATCGAGATCCTCGAAATGCACCACAGGCACAAGGTCGACGCGCCTTCGGGCACGGCGCTTCTGCTCGGCGAAGCGGCCGCCGCCGGGCGCGGCATCGCGCTGGCCGGCAATGATGTGCGTTCGCGCGACGGCCATACGGGTGTGCGACAAACCGGCTCGATCGGTTTTGCCACGCTGCGCGGTGGCTCGGTGGTTGGCGACCACAGCGTGATCCTGGCCGGCACCGGCGAGCGCATCACGCTGTCGCACCATGCCGAGGACCGCGCCATCTTCGCCCGCGGTGCCGTCAAGGCCGCACTTTGGGCGCATGGCCAGAAGCCGGGACTGTATTCGATGCGGGACGTGCTTGGGCTTGCCTGAAACGACCCTGAACCATCTTCGTTCTTACGCAGGACGGAAAACCGCTACACACTTTTCCTGGAATGCCCGGACCCCAGAGGAGCAAAAATGTCGAGAACCCTCGTGCTCGTGCGCCACGGCCAGAGCGAATGGAACCTGAAGAACCTGTTCACCGGCTGGCGCGACGTCGACCTGACGGAGCAGGGCCATGCCGAGGCCAAGGCCGCCGGCCAAAAACTCAAGGCGCGCGGCCTGAAGTTCGATATCGCCTTCACCTCGGCGCTGACCCGGGCGCAAAAAACCTGCCAGCACATTCTCGACGCGGTCGGCCAGAGCGACTTGCAGACCGTTCGCGACCAAGCGCTGAACGAGCGCGACTATGGCGACCTCTCCGGCCTCAACAAGAACGACGCGCGCCAGAAATGGGGCGAGGAGCAGGTGCATGTCTGGCGCCGCTCCTATGATGTGCCGCCGCCCGCCGGCGAAAGCCTGAAGGACACCGGCGCCCGCGTCTGGCCCTATTACCTGCACGATCTGCAACCGCATGTGCTGCGCGGCGGCACGGTGCTGGTCGCCGCCCACGGCAATTCGCTGCGCGCGCTGATCATGGCGCTGGACGGCAAGTCGGGCGAGGAGATCGTCAAGCTGGAACTCGGCACCGGCGTGCCGGTGATCTACCAGCTCAACGCCGATTCGACCGTGGCTTCGAAGGAAGTGCTGGAAGGCTAAGCCGGCAAGCGAGCAGCGGGTTTAAAAAAGCGCGTTGACAGCAATCGCTTGCCCGCTTATTGAGCCCGCACCAGCCCAGATGGCGGAATTGGTAGACGCGCACGGTTCAGGTCCGTGTTCCGCAAGGAGTGGAGGTTCGAGTCCTCTTCTGGGCACCAAATTCCCGTTTCGAACCATTCGATCGGTTCAGAAACCCTGAGAAAAAGCCCGGTTCGTCCGGGCTTTTTTCTTGCCCGATGACCTGCCCTCCTGGCCAGTTCCCGAACAAACCGCTTCAAACCGCGCGCCCCCTTCGCTACGCTCGCGACCATGTCTCAATCCAGCACCGCGATCTTCGGCGCCCGCCGCGACCAGGCTTTTCCTGTCCTCGCCGAGGCGGACATCGAGCGCATGCGCCGGTTCGGCGAGGCCAGCGCCTATGCCGCCGGCGAGCACATTTTCGAGGCCGGCGATGTTTCCCCGGGGCTGATCGTGGTGCTGGCGGGCAAGGTCGATATCACCCAGGACGGCAAATTTGGACGGCGCGAGACGATCGTTACGCATGGGCCCGGCAACTTCGCCGGCGAGCTGGCGCGGCTTTCGGCCCGTCCCTCGCTGGTCAATGCGCAGGCGGCCGAGCCGGTCGAGGCGTTCGTCATCCCGTCGCAGCGACTGCGCGACCTGATGGTGCAGGAGGCCAATCTCGGCGAGCGCATCATGCGGGCGCTGATCCTGCGCCGCATCGGGCTGCTCGAGAGCGGCACGATCGGTCCCATCATCGTCGGACCTGCCGACAATGGCGACGTCCTTCGCCTGCAAGGCTTTCTCGCCCGCAGCGGCCAGCCCCACCGCGTGCTCGATTCCAAAACCGATCCTTGCGCGAAGACGCTGTTCGAGCACTTCCAGGTCGATCCCCACCACCTGCCGGTCGTGCTGTGCCCGAATGGCAGGCTGCTGCTCAATCCGGCGGAGAAGGACCTCGCCCGCTGCATTGGCCTGCTGCGGCCGGTCGACGCCAGCAAGGTCTATGACGTCGCCATAGTCGGCGCAGGACCGGCTGGTCTGGCGGCGGCGGTCTACGCGGCCTCCGAAGGGCTGTCGACCATCGTGCTCGATTGCCGTGCCTTCGGCGGCCAGGCCGGCGCCTCAGCGCGCATCGAGAACTATCTCGGCTTCCCCACCGGCATTACCGGCATGGCGCTGATGGCGCGCGCCTACAACCAGGCGCAGAAATTCGGCGTCGAGATGGTCATCCCCGACGAGGTGAAGCTGCTCGGTGCCGCCACCGACGGCGCGCGCTACCAGCTCGCGGTCGGCGACGGCGAGACGGTGCGCACGCGCTCGGTGGTGATCGCCAGCGGCGCGCGCTATCGCCGCCTCGATGTCGCCAATCTCGCCGAGTTCGAGGGCACCTGCGTGCATTATTGGGCCTCGCCCATCGAAGCACGGCTTTGCGGCGGCCAGGAAGTGGCGCTGGTCGGCGCCGGCAATTCGGCCGGCCAGGCGGCCGTCTATCTGGCCAGCCAGGTCAGGAAAGTGGCGCTGCTGGCGCGTGGCGGCAGCCTCGAGGCCTCGATGTCGCGTTACCTCGTAGAGCGCATCAGGGCGCAGCCGAACATCGAGGTGCTGACCGGCGCCGAAATCGAGGCGCTGGACGGCGAGGCAGGCAATCTTGCCACCGTACGCTGGCGCGACCGCTCGAGCGGCGCCTCGACGACGCGGCCGATCCGCCATCTCTTCCTGTTCATCGGCGCCGACCCGAACACCGATTGGCTCGCCCAATCCGACGTGGCGCTGGATGCCAGGGGTTTCATCCGCACCGGATCGGACATAGCATCGGCGCATGGCGTGATGGAGACCAGCCGCAGCGGCGTGTTCGCCATCGGCGACGTGCGCTCCGGCTCGGTCAAACGCGTCGCGGCGGCTGTCGGCGAGGGCGCCCAGGTGGTGGCGGCGTTGCATGCATTTCTTGCGCGGGACGCCAGCCAGGCCGACGCGCCTCAAGTATGATCCCGAAAGTTGGGAACCGGTTTTCGGAAAAGATCATGCTTCAATTGAGAGATAGGTCGGGAGAGTGTGATGGCGGATGGATGTAAGCACGCCGCTGGGATCAAGGACGTAACGCCGAGCGCGCTCGGCTGCGAGGAGTGCCTGAAGAGCGGTTCGTGGTGGGTGCATCTGCGGCTCTGCCGCACCTGCGGCCATGTCGGCTGCTGCGACGACTCCCCAAACCGCCACGCCACCAAGCATTTTCACGCCACCAGCCATCCCGTCATAGAGGGCTACGACCCGCCGGAAGGCTGGGGCTGGTGTTATGTCGACGAGGTCTTTCTCGACCTCGGCGACCGCACGACCCCGCAGAACGGCCCGATCCCGCGCTTCTATTGAGTGCCTCGAAGAGCCGGGAAAAGCGGGTTCGGCCTGATTTATCGCACCGAGCCCGTAACAGTTCGGTCGACATCCGGAACGGACTTGCGATCGTTGCCGGCAAGGGCAGCGATGAGCAGCAGGCTGGCCACGACCGGAACGAACAGCACGGCGATGCGGGCCTGTACATGAAGGATGGCGCGCCATTCGCTGCGCTTGTCGGGGCTGTCGCTCATCATACTCACTTTGCCATGGCCCCCCCGCGAGGTCACATAGCCGTCAACGGTTAAACAACTCCTTCCGACTTCGTTAACGCAGGGTTCGAGCACGAAATTCAGCCGAGCCCGATCCGCCTGGCGCCTTGCCGGAACAACGCCTCGGCGTCCGGCTCGAAGCGGAACGTGGCGATGAAATCGTCGGCGCGGTAGTCCGGCAACGCCTTGCGAATGGCGGCGGCAAAGCCGCGCGCCTCTTCGAGCCGCCCCGCCAGCGCCAGGCAATGTGCTGCGATCGCCAGGATGATGGCGTGCGCGTTTGGCCGGGCGGCTGCCTTCAGCGCCCATCCGGCCGCCTCCTCGAACTGGCCGAGCCGGACATGCGCCATGGCCCGCGCCCCCAGCATGCCGAACAGCAGCGGATCGAAAGGGCTCAGATGGCGCGAATGATCGGAAGAGCCGATCGCCGCCCGCGGGTCGCCCGACTGCGAATGGACGAAGGACAGCGCATAGTGGCCGAGCGCGAAATTGGGGCTGAGCTTGACCGCCTGTTCCAGTTCACCGAGCGAGCCGTCCTGTTCGCCCCGCAGCCACAGCGCCCGCCCCATCGCCCAGTGCGCGGCCGGATTGTGGTCATCGACCAGCAAGCTCTGCCCGGCGCTCTCGAAGGCCAGCGCGCTTTCGCGATCGCGGTCGCCCCAGCGCTGGAAGGCGTTCTGCCAATGGGTGAAGGACAGGCCGGCATAGGCGCGGGCGAAGGTTGGATCGAGCCGCAGGGCGCTGGCAAAGAAGTGCCGCGCCGTTTCGTTCTCGGCCTGCGTGAAACGGTACATGTGCCAGAGGCCACGGTGGTAGGCCTCCCAGGCATTGAGCGAGTTGGGAGCGTTGAGCAGGGCGCGGTTGCGTTCGACCGTCTCGATTTCGGACGAGATCGACGACACGATGCTGTCGCCGATCTCGTCGAGCACGGTGAAGATATCGTCCGACCGCCGCTCGAAGGTTTCGGCCCAGACGATCCTGGCCGTGCGCACCTCGATCAGCTTGACGTTGACGACCAGCCTGCCGGTCAGGTTGCGCACCGCACCGGTGGCAACATAGTCGACATTCAGCCGGCGGCCCGCCTCCTCGGGCGCGATGGCTTCCTCGGCCAACGCAAACACCGACCCGCGCGCGATGACGAAGAAATCCCGCAGCTTGGCCAGCCGGGTGATGATGTCGTGTGTGAAACCGTCGGCCGGTCCGCCGCGCGCCTCTCCGGCAAACGGCATCACCGCCAGCGAAGCGTGGCTCGGCTCGGCGGTCTCGGCGACGGTCGGTCCGGCCACCGGCTGCGACACCATGGACAAGCCGGCCGGCCGCCGCTCGCGGATCGCTTGCCAGGCCGCGCGCAGCGGCGCGAAATCCAGCTCTTCCGACCCGAACAGCTGCTCGGCCGCCGCCAGATGTTGCTCGGCCGCGCCGACGGCGCCACGCCGCGCCAGACAGGCCAGCAGCGCCCGGTGCGCGCGCTCTTCGAACGGCGACAGTTCCAGCCATCTGTCGAGATGAGCGACCGCTTCGTCGCAATCCGCCGGCAGGGTTTCGACGAGTCTTTCCAGCACGGCCACGTGCCAGGCACCGAAGCGACGGCGTTGTGCCGTCAGCCAGCTGTTGAAAAGCGGGGTCCGCTCGAGCTCCAGGCCGTCAAGGAACTCGCCGGCGAACAATTTCGCCAGCGCCCGCAGGCGCTCGACACCAAGCGTTGCGATGCCTTCGAAGCCGGCGCGGCTGACCTCCAGCGCATCGACAGGGCAATCCTCGAGATCGAGCGCCACCGTATCGCCTTGTGTGACGACCCGACCCCGTTCCGGCCCGTCCAGAGCGGTGCGCAACTTACTCAGGTACCAGCGCAGCTCGCCACGCGGATCGTTGGGCAGATCCCACAAAAGCTCGCATAGGCGGGAGCGGCCGACGGGGTGCGGCGCCAGCGCCAGATAGCCCAACAGCGCCCGCAACTTGCGCGAGCCCGGCAGGGTGGCTGGCACTTGGTCGCGCGTGACCGCCAGCGTTCCGAGCAGGCGCACGGACGGGGCCGTTGCCCTGCCGTCCCGCCTCGCCTGTGCGGTTTCCACGTCCGTTTCCACGCCTGTTCCCACGTTGGCCTGTCAGCCCTTACTCTATCACAGACCCCACACGGCGCATCCGGTGCGATGCTTTCGCGCCCGATGCAGCGTTGCCGATGAGCGGCACGTCATATCGCGGCAAGGTGTCGAAACTTCGCCGCCCAGGCCGCCGGTTTGTAACCGGCCCGTGAAGATGAACAGGATCGAGGAGATCAACGATGTTGAACAAACAAAAAATCAGGAGCACCGCAGGGCGCGGCCGCCTGTTCGATAGCATCCTGGACACCGTCGGCGACACGCCGGTTGTGCGCATCAACAATCTCGCACCGGCGCATGCGACCATCTACGTCAAGGCCGAGTTCTTCAACCCGGGCGCCTCGGTGAAGGATCGGCTGGCGCTCAACATCATCGAAGAGGGCGAACGCAGCGGCGCGCTGAAGCCCGGCCAGGCCGTGGTCGAGGCGACCAGCGGCAACACCGGCATCGGGCTTGCCATGGTCTGCGCGCAGAAAGGCTATCCGTTGGTCGTCACCATGGCCGACAGCTTTTCCGTCGAGCGCCGCAAGCTGATGCGCATGCTGGGCGCCAAGGTGGTGCTGACGCCACGCGCCGAAAAAGGTTTTGGCATGTACAAGAAGGCGGTCGAACTGGCCGAGGCCAATGGCTGGTTCCTTGCCCGCCAGTTCGAGACGGCCGCCAATGCCGCCATCCACGAGTCGACGACCGCGCGCGAAATCATAAACGATTTCGCCGGCTCGCGGCTCGACTGCTTCGTCACCGGCTATGGCACCGGCGGCACGGTCGTCGGCGTGGCGCGGGTCTTGCGCCGCGAACGGCCCGATGTCCGCATCGTGCTCTCCGAGCCGGCCAATGCGCAACTGGTCGGCAGCGGCAAGGCGCAGCAGCGGGGGGCCGGCGGCGCCCCTGCCGCCAGCCACCCGGCCTTCGAGCCGCATCCCGTCCAGGGCTGGACGCCGGACTTCATCCCCAACGTGCTGCAGGAGGCGATCGACGCCAGCCTCTATGACGAGGTGATGCCGATCGCCGGGCCAGAAGGCATCAAATGGGCTCGGGCGCTGGCCCAGAAGGAAGGCATCTTCACCGGCATTTCCGGCGGCGCCACCTTCGCCGTGGCGCGTCAGGTCGCGGAGAAGGCGCCGCCCGGATCGGTGATCCTGTGCATGCTGCCCGACACGGGCGAGCGCTACATGTCGACACCGCTTTTCGACGGCATCGAGGTCGAGATGGACGCCGACGAAATGGCCCTGTCGCGCTCGACGCCCGGCTGCCAGTTTCCGGCGGCTTGACGGGAGGCTGTCATGGACATCGCGCAGGAAAGCCTCGGCATGGCGGCCGAGGAAACGCTTGACCCCGCCGACTGGGCCGATGTGCAGGCCTTCTCGCATCGAATCATCGACGATGCGGTAGACTACCTGCGTGAGGTGCGCGAGCGCCCCGTTTGGCGGGAGATGCCCGGCGAGGTGCGGGATCTTTTCACCGCACCCCTGCCGCGCTCGCCGGCACCGCTTGCCGTCGTCTATGGCGAGGTCTCCCGCACCGTGATGTCCTATCCGATGGGCAACATCCATCCACGGTTCTGGTCGTGGTATATGGGGTCCAGCAACTTCACCGGCGCGCTCGGCGATTTCCTCGCGGCGATCCAGGGCTCCAACCTCGGTGGCGGCAACCATGCCGCCGGACTGATGGACGGCCAGGTGGTGAACTGGTGCAAGCAGATGCTGGGCTTTCCAGACTCGGCCTCCGGCACGCTGGTCAGCGGCGGCTCGATGGCCAACATCATCGGGCTGACGGTGGCGCGCAACGTCAAGGCCGGCGTCGACGTGCGCGAGCACGGCGTTTCAGCCATCGAGAAGCCGCTGCGCTTCTATGGCTCGGACCAGATCCATTCCTGCCACCGCAAGGCGATGGAAGCGCTGGGCCTCGGCAATCGGGCGCTGCGCCGCATCCCGACAGATGCCGGGCTGCGGATCAATATCGACGCCTTGCGCGCGGCGATCGTCGAGGACCGGGCAGCCGGCTTCAAACCGGCCTGCGTCGTCGGCAATGCCGGCACGGTCAACACTGGGGCGATCGACGACCTGCGGGCGCTTGCCAAACTCGCTCACGAGGAAGACCTCTGGTTCCATGTCGATGGCTGCATCGGCGCGCTGATCGCCATCGCCCCGCAAAACGCCCACCGCGTCGCCGGCATCGAATGGGCCGATTCGGTCGCGCTCGATCCCCACAAATGGCTGCATTCGCCCTTCGAGGTCGGCTGTGCCCTGGTCAGGGATGCCGCCGCGCACCGCCGGACCTTCGCGGTGACGCCGGAATATCTGGAATCGACGCCGCGCGGCCTCGCTTCCGGCGAATGGCTGCACGATTATGGTCTGCAGACGTCGCGCGGCTTTCGCGCCTTGAAAGTATGGATGGCACTGAAGGAACATGGTGTCGAAAAATTCGGCCGCCTGATCGACCAGAACATCGCGCAGGTCTCCTATCTGTCCGGCCTGATCGAGGCCGAGCCTTCGCTGGAGCTGGCGGCAGTGCCGACCATCAACATCGTCTGCTTCCGCTATCAGCCCGGTTTGGCGGGCGAAGCGCTGAAGGCGCTCAACACCGAGATCATGCTGCGGCTGCAGGAGCAAGGCATCGCTGCACTCTCCGACACCACCGTGCATGGCGGGCACTGGCTGCGTGTGGCGATCACCAACCATCGCACCCGACGCGACGATCTCGATCTGCTGGTGCGTGAAGTGGTGAGGCTGGGACGTGAGATCACCGCGCAGGGCCACGTGTCTTCCTAGTTCCGGGCCGCCGTGCGAACCTGCCCGCGGTGATTCGGGGAGGTCGGC
The DNA here is from genome assembly GCF_006442275.1 of Mesorhizobium sp. B2-3-10. Taxonomy (NCBI): domain Bacteria; kingdom Pseudomonadati; phylum Pseudomonadota; class Alphaproteobacteria; order Hyphomicrobiales; family Phyllobacteriaceae; genus Mesorhizobium; species Mesorhizobium sp. B2-3-10. Next base: position 344,437 of record NZ_VFVT01000001.1, on the reverse strand, counting down.
GGTGACGCTGTTTCGCATGCTTGCGCTGGCGGCACTGGTCCTGGCCAATTCGGCCGAGGCCGCCGACATGGCCTTTTTCGTCAAGAACCTGCGCAAGGAGGGGGTCGCGGTCGAGCTGTTCAGCCGCGATCGCGAGACCGTCTGGCCGGGCAACGACAAGGTGTTCCTTGTCGATCCGGGCTCGCAGAAATCAGTGCCGATCTCCTGCAATCAGGGCGAACGCATCTGCTATGGCGCCTGGGTCGATGGCAATGACAAGATTTCCGCCGGCGTCGGGCCAGACAACGACCAGCCTTGCGATACCTGCTGCTTCATCTGCGTGGAGCACACGACCGAAACCATCGACCTGGTGCCGTAGCGGCGCTTCGGTGCAGGAGCCACCCCGGCGCGTCAGTCGGGAAGGCCGGCCTTGCCAAAGCCATCGACGAAGTGCTCGCGCGTCGCGTCGTCGCGGAAGGGCTCCGTCCAGACCCAATGGCGGGTCGTGAAATGCGGGTTGCCGACGAGGAACAGTTCCACCTCCGTGCGCGCCTCCTCGAGCCGGCCAAGTTGCGCAAGGCTTGCCGCCAGGAAGCGGCGTGAGCTGGTGCGGTAGGTCTCGTCCCGGCGCAGCGTCTCGACGGCGCCTGCGTAGTCGCGCGCCGCATATTGCGCCTGGCCGAGCGTCAGGTAGTACCAGCTCGGTGGAAACGGGTTCAGCCGGAACGCCTTGCGGATTTGCTCCAGGGCCTCCTCGACCCGCCCTGCCAGGGTCGTTATGTCGGACAATGTCGCCCAGGCATCGGCCTCGTTCGGGTCGAGTTCGAATGCCCTGGCGAATTCGGCCTCCGACTCGGCGAACTCATGCTCATAGGCAAGCAAATTGCCGAGCACCCAGTGGCACCCGGCATCGTTGGGATCGATCGCGACCGCCTTGCGCGCCAGCTCCAGGGCAATGCGGCGGTTAGGGTCGATCGGCTCGCCCCAATGCACCCATCCCATCCAGTGATTCATGGCAAGCCAGCGATAGGCCTCGGCATAGTGGGGATCGAGCGCAACCGCGCGCGTCAGCATCAGATGCGCTTCCCGTGCGGTCTGCGGCGAATCATCGATCAGCTTGCGCGCCCGCACACACAGGTCGTAGGCGTCGAGATTGGTGGGCCGGTTGCGTGGCGGCGGTGCGCGCAGCCGGCCGAGCAATGCCTCCACGATCTTGGCGGTCACCTCGTCCTGGACGGCAAAGATATCGTCCAGGCCGCGGTCGAAGCGTTCCGCCCATAGATGGTCGCCGCTCGCCGCGTCGACCAGCTGCGCGTTGATGCGCACCCGCCCCGCATCGCGCCGCGCGCTGCCCTCCAGCAGATAACGAACGCCGAGTTCCCTGGCGATCGCGCGCACGTCCATTGCCTTTCCCTTGTAGGCAAAAGTCGAATTGCGCGCGATGACGAACAGGCCGGAGATCCTCGACAGGTCGGTGATCAGGTCTTCGGTCAAGCCGTCGCAGAAAGAGTCCTGCCCGGCATCGTTGCCGAAATTGACGAAGGGCAGCACCGCTATCGAAGGCTTGTCCGGCAGCGGCAAGGGTTTTGGCTTGGCGCCGGCGAGCTGTTCGACGGCCCCCGTGAAACGATAGCCGACGCGCGGAACGGTCGTGATCCATTCCCCGCCCCCTTCACCCACAATGCCAGGCGGGCCGAGCAGCTTGCGCAGCTGCGCGATCTGGACGGTGAGGTTGCCTTCCTCGACGGCCGTGCCAGGCCACGCCGCGTCCATCAGTTCGGCTTTTCCCAATATTTCGCCGGGCTTTGCGACGAGCGCCGCGAGCAGCTTCAGCCCCCGATAGCCGACGGCGACGGGATCGTCGTTCCGAAGCAGCGTTCCCGCGCCCGGATCAAGCACGAACGAACCAAAGGCGAAGCGCTCTCCCTGCATTGGCGCATCTATAGAGCAATTCCGGGAAAAGTGCGAAGCGGTTTTGCCGGGAACGCGTGGCTGGCCCTCCCCGAGAGAGGCGTCGAAACAAAGAGTTAGCGCAAGTTTGGAACTTTTGAGAACTATTTGGGAGGGCTTAATTACGGCGCCGCTCGTATCCTGCAGAATTCGATCTCTTTCCGGGTGAGTTGGTTCCCAACGGTGTGGGACCCTCAAACCCAATGGAGGTTGCCATGAACAATACAATCGCATCGGTCCAGCATCGGGCAGTGCGGCCGGGCGTGCCCGTCCAACGATCGTCGCATCCGCACTCCCTGCTAAGCATGGTGGCAAGCTGGCGCGAGCGGACACGCTTTCGCTGGGACCTCAAACGAATGTCCGAGGTCAGTCCGCATCTGATCGACGATATTGGCCTGACGCAATTGCAGGCCAAGGCTGAGATCGCCAAGCTGCCATTCTGGCAGCGCTAAGGCGAAATGCCGCGACGATCTGGAAACAATCGCCGGCATCATCCCTTTAGCGGCGGGCCGTGTCGTGCCATGATCCCCTATCGGCCGTGGGGGCCGATTCTACATCGGGGGTTCCATGTCTTTCACATCCGCGCGCCGGCTCGCCGCCGCGTTTTCGCTTGCTGTCCTGTTTGTACCAGCCGCCCAGGCCGGCGACGTCACCTTCGCTGTCAAGAACAGCCATCCCAATGCCATGCGTCTGGAACTCTATAGCCAGGACCGCGACTATGTCTGGCCCGGCAGTGGAAAGGATTTCTATCTCGACGACGGCGAGACCAAGCAGCTGCCGATTTCCTGCAACGAAGGCGAATCGATCTGCTACGGCGCCTGGGTCGATGGCGATGAGGGCACCTATTGGGGCGTCGGCCCCGGCAACAAGGAAAAATGCGAGGATTGCTGCTACACCTGCAGCGGCGGCGAGACCGAGGAGATCGATCTGGTCCCCTGACCGGTTTGCCAGCTTGACGGTTTTCCTGTTCGAGCCATAGCTTGGCCATGCATGCCGCCCAAAACCGGTTCCGGTTTCGGCGCGACGACATGCGTCGAAACAAGACCATACCAAGGGCACGCCGCGCCTGTGCATTCAGGCGCGGCGTACTCCAGGCAACAGGAGCACCGCGATGGCCGGCACGGTCGAAGGCGAAAAAATCGACGTCGGGTTTTCCGGCAAGCGCTGCATCCATTCGCGCAATTGCGTGCTCGGCGACCCGCATGTCTTCGTGCCCAACGCGCCGGGCCAATGGATCCATCCCGAGGCGGCCAGCGTCGAGAAGATCGTCGCGCTGGCCGAGAACTGCCCCTCGGGCGCCATCACCTATGCGCGCAAGGATGGCGGCCCGCGGGAAAAGCCGCCCGTGGTCAACACCGTGCGGCTGCGCGAAAACGGCCCGCTGGCGGTGCATGCCGAGATCGTGCTCGGCGCCGAGACGTTTTTCCGCGCCACGCTTTGCCGCTGCGGCGCCTCGCAGAACAAGCCGTTCTGCGACAACAGCCATATCAAGGCGGGCTTTGCCGCCACCGGAGAACCGGCGCTGAAGGACGCGCCGTCGCTGGAGGTCCGCGACGGCCCGCTGCAGGCGACGCCGACCACGAACGGCCCGCTCAAGCTCGAAGGCAATGTCGAGATCGTCACCGGCACCGGCCACACGATCGACCGCACCACAAAGGTCTTCCTGTGCCGCTGCGGCCACTCGGCCAACAAGCCGTTCTGCGATGGCAGCCACAAGAAGGTTGGGTTTGTGGGATAGATGGGTAGCCGATCTCCCCACGAGGGGGGAGATCGCTTGTGGCCTATCTCTCCCGGCTTTATCCGCAAGCCGGTATCGGCTAAGGGCAGGCAACCAAACAATCTGCCCGGACTTTCGCCCAAAATGACCGCCAAGACCAAGTCTGCCCCTCTCTTCCTCGGCATCGACACCGGCGGCACCTACACCGATGCCGTGTTGTGGTCCGAGACCGAGGGTCCGCGGGAGGGGCCGAACAAGGGCAAGGTGCTGGCCAAGGCCAAGGCGCTGACCACGCGGCATGATCTGGCCGTCGGCATTTCGGGCGCCGTCGATGCTGTGCTGGAAAAGGCGGGCACCAATCCGGCCGATATCAAACTGGTCTCGATGTCGACGACGCTCGCCACCAATGCGCTGGTCGAGGGCCAGGGCGGCCGCGTGGCTCTGGTCATGATCGGCTTTTCCGAGGCCGATCTTGCCCGCGACGGGCTGAAGACCGCGCTCGGCACCGACCCGGTGGTGTTTTGCGCGGGCGGCCATGATGTGCATGGCAATGCCGCCAAGCTCGACCTGTCCGGGCTGGAGGCGATGCTGCCGGAACTCGGCGTGTCGGTGTCCGGCTTTGCCGTCTGTGCCTATTTCGCCACCCGCAATCCGGCGCACGAGATCGCCGCCCGCGAGCTGATCCGCGACAGGACCGGCCTCCCGGTTACGGCGAGCCATGAGCTGTCGGCCAAGCTCGGCGGTCCGCGCCGGGCGCTCACCACGCTGCTCAATGCAAGGCTGATCTCGATGATCGATCGGCTGGTGGCGGCGACCGAGGGGTTCCTTCAGGCCCGCAACATCGCCGCTCCGTTGATGGTGGTGCGCGGCGATGGCGCGCTGGTTTCGGCGGCGTTTGCCCGCCAGCGGCCGATCGAGACGATCCTCTCCGGCCCCGCCGCCAGCCTGGTCGGCGCCCGCCACATGACCGGGCTCGACAACGCCGTGGTCTCCGACATTGGCGGCACCACCACCGACGTGGCGGTCCTCGATGGCGGCCGGCCGCGGCTCGATCCGGAAGGCGCCACCGTCGGTGGTTTCCGCACCATGGTCGAGGCGGTCGCGATGCGCACTTTCGGCCTCGGCGGCGATTCCGAAGTGATGCTGGAGGATGGCGCGCTCAATCCGAAAATCCTGCTCGGGCCGCGCCGCCTGGTGCCGCTGGCGCTGTCCGGCATGGCGCATGGCGAGGCGGTGACCGCGGAACTCGAACGCCAGTTGCGCGCGCCCAACACAGGCCGCATGGACGGCCGCTTCGCGGTCCGCACCGGCGTGCCGGACAGGCTCGCCGCGGGGCTGACCGCCCCCGAGGCAAAGCTCTACGAAGCGATCGGCGCGACGCCGCTTGCCCTCGACAGGCTGCTGACCTCGAATGCCCAGAATGCCACGCTGAACCGGCTGGTCTCGCGCGGGCTGGTGCATATCTCGGGCTTCACCCCGTCGGACGCCGCGCACGTGCTTGGCAAACAGGCGAACTGGGATGCCGCCGCCGCCCGCCTTGGCGCCGAACTGTTCGCCCGCAGGCGCGATGGCCGTGGCCAGGCCATCGCGGCCTCGCCGGAAGTGATCTCCGAACGGGTGCTCTTGACCCTGACGCGCTGGTCGGCCGAATACATCCTGGAGACAGCCTTTGCCGAGGACGGGCTCGACGGCGCGGCGACGGTGGCGCATGCGCTGGTGCAGCGCGCCGTCAATGCCCACCCCGGCATCGCCCGCCTCAGCGTCGCGCTCGACCGGCCGGTCATCGGGCTCGGCGCTTCGGCGCCGCTGCACTATGCCGGCCTGGCGCCCTTGGTCGGCAATGACTGCGTCGTGCCCCGGGATACCGACGTCGCCAACGCGCTCGGCGCCGTCGTCGGCCAGGTCAGGGTTTCGGCGGAGGCCCGCGTCAGCCAGCCCAAGGAAGGCCTGTTCCGGCTTGCCTCGGGTGAGATGGTGCGCGATTTCCTCGACGAGGCGGCGGCGATCGCGGCCGCCGAGGCCGATGTCCGGGCAATTGTCGCCCAGCGGGCTCTCGATGCCGGTACCGACAGCGCCGAGATCGATGTGGCGACGGAGTTCCGGGTCTCGACTGTCGAAGCGCAGCGCATGTTCATCGAAGCGCATATCGTGGCGGTGGCCTCGGGCAGGCCGAGGATCGCGGTTTGAGGAAGAAGAGCCATCTCCGCCCTCCTCGGGGAGATTGGCCAACCGCCCAAAATGCCCCACCTACACCCTAAGCTGAATTGACCCTGCACCCCTGACATGCCAAACGCCCGCAAAGCCTTTCATCTGGAGTAGCCTGATGACCGATCGCATCGAGATCGCCGGATTGCGCATTGCCCGCGAGCTGCATGACTTCGTCGTCGACCAAGCTTTGCCCGGCCTCGGCATCGAAGCGGCGCGTTTCTGGGACGGGTTCGCGGTCATCGTCCATGATCTGGCGCCCAGGAACCGGGCGCTGCTGGCAAAACGCGATGCCATGCAGGAAAAGCTCGATGGCTGGTATCGCGACAATGGCGCGCCCATCGACATGGACGCTTACAAGGCGTTCCTGAAGGAGATCGGTTATCTCGTGCCGGAAGGGCCGGCCTTCAGCGTCTCGACCGACAATGTCGACCCGGAAATCGCGGTCGTGGCCGGACCGCAGCTGGTGGTGCCGGTGATGAACGCGCGCTACGCGCTCAACGCCGCCAATGCACGCTGGGGCTCGCTCTATGACGCGCTCTATGGCACCGACGCCATCCCCGAAACGGATGGCGCTGAGAAGGGCAAGGGCTTCAACCCGGCGCGCGGCGCCAAGGTCATCGCCTGGGCCAAGGATTTTCTCGACCAGTCGGTGCCGCTCACCTCTGGCAAATGGGCGGGGGTCAACGGCCTGTCGGTCGCCAACGCCGCCCTGAAGCTCAGCGCCGGCGCCGGCTCGACGACGCTGGCCGATCCCAGGCAATTCGTCGGCTATCGCGGCGACGCCGCCAATCCGCAAGCCGTGCTCCTGGTGAAAAACGGGCTGCATGTCGAGATCGTCATCGACCGCGACAACCAGATCGGCCGCACCGATCCGGCTGGCATTGCCGACGTCATCCTGGAATCGGCGCTGACCACCATCCAGGACTGCGAGGATTCGGTCGCGGCCGTGGATGCCGAGGACAAGGTCGTCGTCTACCGCAATTGGCTCGGCCTGATGAAGGGCGACCTCGCCGAAGAAATCAGCAAGGGCGGCAAGAGTTTCGTCCGCAAGCTCAACCCCGACCGCGCCTACATCGCCCCTGCCGGCGGCACGGTGACCGTGCCTGGCCGCTCGTTGATGCTGGTGCGCAATGTCGGCCACCTGATGACCAATCCGGCCATCCTGGACCGCGACGGCAACGAGGTGCCGGAAGGCATCATGGACGCGGCGATGACGGCCCTGATCGCGCTGCACGATGTCGGGCCGAAGGGACGGCGGATGAACTCTCGCGCCGGCTCGATGTATGTCGTGAAACCCAAGATGCATGGCCCGGAGGAAGTCGCCTTCGCCGTCGAGATGTTCGATCGTGTCGAAGCCCTGCTCGGCATGGCCCGGAACACCATCAAGATGGGCATCATGGACGAGGAGCGGCGCACCACAATCAACCTCAAGGAAGCGATCCGCGCCGCGAGGGAGCGCGTGGTGTTCATCAACACCGGCTTCCTCGACCGCACCGGCGACGAGATCCACACCTCGATGGAAGCCGGCCCGATGATCCGCAAGGGTGACATGAAGCAGGCCGCCTGGATTTCCGCCTATGAGGCCTGGAACGTCGACACGGGCTTGGAATGCGGGCTCGCCGGCCACGCCCAGATCGGCAAGGGCATGTGGGCGATGCCCGACTTGATGGCCGCGATGCTGGCCGAGAAGATCGCCCACCCCAAGGCCGGCGCCAACACCGCCTGGGTGCCGTCGCCAACGGCGGCGACGCTGCACGCCACGCACTATCACAAGGTCGATGTCCATGCGGTCCAGGCGGCGCTGAAGAGCCGGCCCAAGGCCAAGCTCGACGACATATTGTCGGTGCCGGTGGCCGTGCGGCCGAACTGGACGCCCGACGAGATCCAGCGCGAACTCGACAACAATGCCCAAGGCATTCTGGGCTATGTCGTGCGCTGGATCGACCAGGGCGTCGGCTGCTCCAAGGTTCCCGACATCAACGATGTCGGCCTGATGGAAGACCGCGCCACGCTGCGCATCTCCTCGCAGCACATTGCCAACTGGCTGCGCCACAAGGTCTGCTCGGAAATCCAGGTGATGGATTCCTTGCGGCGCATGGCGGCAATTGTCGATCTGCAAAATGTCGGCGACCCGCTCTACCAGCCGATGGCCGCCGACTTCGACGCTTCCATCGCCTTCCAGGCCGCCTGCGACCTGGTGTTCAAGGGAACAAGCCAGCCCAACGGCTACACCGAGCCTGTGCTGCACAAGCGGCGGCTGGAGTTGAAGGCCCATCAAGGATAAGGGCGATGTCGCGCTGAAAGGGCTTGGAGCGACTGGATGTCGTCGGTCCGCGTAGTCGGCGATCGGCTGGACGATCGAGCGGCAAAGACGGCGGCGTCAGCCCCAGCGGCAATGTCGTGCCGAAGGCGGCAGGCTCTTATGGCTGGATACGGTTCCTTTGCTTTTTTCGGTTAGTGCTGGCTGGAAGGCTCCGGAGCATTGGCATGGCCAACACGATGGCGATCGAAAAGAAACTGTTGAATTCCGTCCATGACCGGGCGGTTTTCCAGCGCCGTGTGCGCATCCTGTCCGACCGGCTGGCCGACGAACTGGGCCCGGCCGGCACCGTTCTTGATCTTGGCTGCGGCGACGGCTCCATCGCCAAGGCGATCATGGAAAAAAGCATCACACCCCGCACCTGGCGTGAGAAGCTGTCGCTCTATCCGTTCCCGGCCAGCGTGTTTTTCGACCGTCGCCTGCATTTCATCGGGACTTTGCGATAGGTAACCGGAGCTGCGCGACACGCGGCTACGCCGCCTGCGCCATGCGCTCCGAACTCATGCGATAGGAAATCGCTTCGGCCAGATGGATGCGGCCGACACATTCGCTGGCGTCGAGGTCGGCGAGCGTGCGCGCCACTTTGAGCACCCGGTGGTAGGCCCGCGCCGAAAAGGCGAGTTTTTCGCTGGTATCCTTGAGCAGCGACAGGCCTGCGGCGTCGGGCATGGCGATCGTCTCGATGACGGCTGGAGAACAATGCGCGTTGGTGGTGGCGCTGTTGACGCCGAGCCGCTCGAAACGCTCGCGCTGGATGGTGCGGGCACGCGCCACGCGCAACGCCACGTCGGCGCTCTTTTCCGCTCGATCCGGCCGGATCAGGTCGCTGGCCGAGACCGCCGGCACTTCGATCCTGAGATCGATGCGGTCGAGCAGCGGACCTGAAATGCGCGCCTGGTAATCGGTGCGGCAACGATCGCCGCGCAGGCAGCGATAACCCGGTTCGCCGGCCATGCCGCAGCGGCACGGGTTCATCGCCGCCACCAGCTGGATGCGAGCCGGATAGGTGACGCGATGGTTGGCCCGTGCGATCATGCAGTCGCCGGTTTCAAGCGGCTGGCGCAGCGCATCGAGCGTCTGCGGCGTGAATTCGGGGAACTCGTCGAGGAACAGCACGCCGTGATGGGCGAGCGAGACTTCGCCTGGCCGCGCGCGCAGGCCGCCGCCCACCATCGCCGCCATCGAGGCCGAATGGTGCGGGGCGCGGAATGGCCGCCGGTCGGTCAGCTTGCCTTCGCCGAGCTCGCCGGCCACCGAGGCGATCATCGAGACTTCGAGCAGTTCCTTCGGCGCCAGTGGCGGCAGGATCGACGGCAGGCGCTGCGCCAGCATCGATTTGCCTGAGCCTGGCGGACCGATCATGAGCAGATTGTGTCCGCCGGCGGCCGCCACTTCCAGCGCCCGCTTCGCCGTCTCCTGGCCCTTGATGTCGGCAAGGTCGGGCAGGTCGCGCGCCGCCGCGCGGATGCCGGCCTCCGGGCGCGACAGCACCTGTGTGCCGCGGAAATGATTGGCGATCGCAATCAGGCTGCGGGGCGCGAGAATGTCGAATTCCCGCCCTGCCCAGGCCGCTTCCGGCCCGCAAGCGAAGGGACAGATCAGCCCTTTGCCTTCGGCATTGGCGCCGATCGCCGCCGGCAAGGCACCGGCAACGGCGGTGATCGTACCGTCGAGCGACAGCTCGCCCAGCACGACATAGCCAGCCAGCATGTCGCCCGGAATGGCGCCAAGGGCTGCCATCAAGCCAAGCGCGATCGGCAGATCGTAGTGGCTGCCTTCCTTCGGCAGATCGGCGGGCGCCAGGTTGACGGTCACCTTCTTCGACGGCATCGACAGGCCCGACGCATGCAAGGCCGCCTGCACCCGCTCGCGGCTTTCCGCCACCGCTTTGTCTGGCAGGCCGACGATATGCATGTTGACCTTGCCGGGCGCGATCATCACCTGCACGTCGACCGGCACTGCCTCGATGCCCTGGAAAGCAACCGTACGAACCCGCGCCACCATTGTCTGCCCCCGCTGCCGGCTCGCCCTTGCCCCTTAACGGGCCGCGAGCGACGTCAACGCAAGACAACCACAGATTTCAGCCCAGGGCAAGAACATTACAGGAACAAGTGAGGTGAGCGCATGGAGCGGCTACTGGCCGGTGCATTCCGAAAGCCGCCGCAACACGCCTAAGATCAAGCTGTTCCGGGATTGGGTCCTGGCCCAGACGGCTGACCTCAGGGAGCGCGAACAGCGCCGGCTTTGAGGCGCCACCCTTGATCAAATCGGGAACATTGGCGCAACCGGCAGCCGCACAGGTTGCGCGCCGGTTGTACCCGGCTGCAAAAGCGGAACATGGTTAACACAAACTGAAAACAAATTATGTCCGCTTCCCCTCCACCGCGTCCCAGAACAGGCTGGCGATGTCGGCGCCGCCGAAGCGCTTGACCTCGCGCACGCCGGTCGGCGAGGTGACGTTGATCTCGGTCATGTAGTCGCCGATGACGTCGATGCCGACCAGGATGAAGCCGCGCTCTTTCAGCGACGGCCCGATGCGGGCACAGATCTCGCGCTCGCGTGTCGTCAACTCGGTCTTCTCGGCGCGGCCGCCGACATGCATGTTGGAGCGGGAGTCGTGCTCGGCCGGCACCCGGTTGATGGCGCCGACCGGCTCGCCGTCGATCAGAATGATGCGTTTGTCGCCCTTGCGTACATCCTTCAGGTAACGCTGCACGATATAGGGCTCGCGAAACATCTGGCCGAACATTTCGAGCAGCGAGGCGAGATTGCGGTCGGCTTCCAGCATGTGGAAGATGCCGGCGCCGCCATTGCCGTAGAGCGGCTTGACGATGATGTCGCCGAATTCCTTGCGGAAGGCGGCGACTTCGAGCGGATCCTTGGTGATCAGCGTGTCCGGCATCAGGTCCGGGAACTCGGTGACGAAAATCTTTTCCGGGCTGTTGCGCACCCAGGCCGGGTCGTTGACGACCAGCGTCTTTGGATGGATGCGCTCGAGGATGTGGGTCGTGGTGATGTAGTTCATGTCGAAGGGCGGGTCCTGGCGCAGCAGGACGACGTCCATTTCGGACAAGTCGGTGCGCACCTTTTCGCCCAGCGAATAGTGGCTGCCCTTTTCGTCGCGCACCGTCATCTCCTCGACGCGGGCAAACACCTTGCCATCGCGCATCGACAGCCGGTCGGGCGTGTAGTGGAACAGCTGGTGACCGCGCCGCTGCGCCTCCAGCGACAGGGCGAACGAGGTGTCGCCGGCGATCGACACGGTGGAGACATGGTCCATCTGGACGGCGATTTTCAACTTCATGGCAGGTCCCCAGCATAGTCGACGCAAGCGATATAGGCGTCGCGGCGCGTTCTGCCAATCGCGACGTTTTGAACATTGGGATCAGCAAGGCGCGTCTGCCGGTTGCAGACATGGCGAGGACTGACATCATCGCTTTCTTAAGCCTTGCCGTGCGACGGTAGGCTCCGAATGCAGCCGGCCGACCTGACGCCGCGCCGGGCACCCGATGGAACGACGATCATGAACGCGCTCACTGCCGTCCGCGCAGCCTCGACCCAGCAGCTCGAACTCACCATCCTGATGCCATGCCTCAACGAGGCCGAGACGCTCGCCGTCTGCATCGGCAAGGCCAAGGCCTTTCTCGACCAATCCGGCATAGCGGGCGAGGTGCTGATCGCAGACAATGGCAGCACCGACGGCTCGCGGGAGATCGCAGCGCAAGGCGGTGCTCGTGTCGTCCCGGTCGCGCAGAAGGGCTATGGCGCGGCGCTTCTGGGCGGCATCGCCGCCGCCAGGGGCCGCTTCATCATCATGGGCGATGCCGATGACAGCTATGATTTCGGTGCACTGGAGGCATTCGTGGCGCGGCTGCGCGGCGGCGCCGACCTGGTCATGGGCAACCGCTTCCGCGGCGGCATAGAGGCTGGTGCCATGCCGGCTCTGCATCGCTATCTCGGCAATCCGGTGCTGAGCTTCGTCGGCCGCCTGTTCTTCCGCATCAAGACCGGCGACTTCCACTGCGGCCTGCGCGGCTTCAACGCCGACAGCATCAGGAAGCTCGATCTGCAGACCACCGGGATGGAATTCGCCAGCGAAATGGTGGTGCGCAGCGCGCTTGCCGGCCTGCGCATCGAGGAAGTGCCGACCACGCTCAAGCCCGACGGCCGCAGCCGGCCGCCGCATCTCAGGACCTGGCGCGACGGCTGGCGGCACCTCAAATTCCTGCTGGTCTACAATCCGCGCTGGATGTTCTTCATTCCAGGGGCGGTGCTTTCCGGCCTCGGCACGCTGTTCGCTGCGCTGCTGGTGTTCGGCCCCTTGCGGGTGGTCGACAATCTTTCGCTCGATCTCAACACCTTCGTCGCCGCCTGTTTCATGATCGTCACCGGCATCCAGCTCATCACCTTCGGTGCCATTTCGCGATACTATGCCGAAATTACCGGCATCCTGCCGCCAAGCCGCGGATCGGACTGGCTGACCAGGACCATCAGCACCGACCGTCTCGCCGCCAATGCCGGCATCTGCTTTGCCGCCGGCTTCCTGTTCTTCGGTTATGCCGTGGCCCGCTGGGCCCATCTCGGCTTCGGTCCACTGACCGATTCCGAAATTCCGCGCATCGTCGTGCTGGGCCTGAGCCTGATCGTCATTTCGTTCCAGGTCTTCTTTTCGGCATTCCTGCTCGGTGTCCTGGAGATACCGGTCAAGCCGCTGAAGGCTGGTCGCATCGGCCAATCTCCTAAATTACCGGCCGGTGATTTACCGCCGAATGAATTGCCGGCTGACAAACTGCCGGCACACGACGTATGAGCGAAGCCTTGCCTGCCCTTATCCAGACGCAGCTGTTCCGGTTCCTGACGGTCGGCGCCGGCGCGGCATTGCTGTTCTTCGTCCTGTCGTGGCTCCTGATGTCGCTGGGGGCTTCGCCTTTCATCGGCAGTGTCGTCGCCTACGCGGTCGCCTTCGTTCTTGCCTACAGCGCGCAGCGCGGCTGGACATTCGGCGGTCGGCACGATCATGCCAGGGTCATGCCGCGCTATCTTGCGCTGCAGCTCGGATGCGCGGTGCTTTCGGGTCTGGTGTCGCATGTGGCAGTCGCGCGTTTCGGGATGTCGGCGTTTGCCATGTCGGCGCTGACGACGGTTGCCGCAAGCGCGGTGAGCTACATTCTGTCGTCGCTGTGGGTGTTTGCGCCGCGCGAGTGATGCATGTCGCCTTAAGGGCAGGCCCTCGGGCTTGACCCGAGGGTGACCCGGTTCCGGCAGAACGACGCCGCATGACGTGACGGGCGCCAGCCTGCGCCGGTCGACACAGGGTGAAAGCTTGACCTCCAATCGTGCCAGGGCCTAACGGTCGAAGACCAGCCTGGAATAGCCGAGGAAGGAAAGCGTCATGGCGACCAGCGAAGCGACGGCGAGGGCCGCCAGCGGCGGCACTGCCGGCAGCACGAACAAGATGGCGCAATAAACGACGTAGTTGACGATGCCGGTGGCAATGCCGACGCCGCCATAACGAGCGCCTTCCTGCGCGATACCCCGGCCAGATGGCGAGAAGGTGAGGCGGCGATTGATCAGCCAGGTGACGCAGAGCGCGAAGCCGATCGAGAGGAGGCGGGCAACGAAGGGGCCGAGCGGCGTCAAGACCACAAGCAGCCAGAGTGCCGCCGCATCGGCGACGAAACCGATGCCGCCGGCGAAGACAAAGCGGGCGACGCGTTGCACCGTTCAGGCCGCCCGGGGTGTCTTGCCCGGCTCTGGTTTCACGGCCACGTGTTCGCCGGTGAGCCCATGCCGATCGATGCGGCCCGAAGGCATCGAGAGATAGACGATGCGCTTCTGCTCGGCTCGGCCGCGCGACACGGAATCGAGGATCAGCCCGGTCACCGCCGCCAGCATCGACAGCAGCAGCAAACCGACCGACAGCACCCAGGTCGGCATGCGCGGCACGAGACCGGTTTCGGCGAATTCGATCAGCACGGGTGCCATCAGGAACAAGCTCGATGCCAGGAAGAACACGGCAAAAGCACCGAAGAAGCGCAGCGGCTGCGTCTCCTTCATCAGCATGGCGAACATCCACAGGATCTTGGCACCGTCGCGCCAGGTCGACAGCTTCGAAGACGAGCCTTCCGGCCTCCGGCCGTAGTCGAGCGCGATTTCGCTGACCGGCAATTTAAGCTGCGAAGCATGCACCGACATTTCGGCCTCGATCTCGAAGCCGCCGGAAACGGCGGGGAAGCTCTTGACGAAGCGCCTGGTGAAAACGCGGTAGCCGGAGAAGATGTCGGTGAATTCCGAGCCGAACAGCCGCTTGTAGAGGCTGTTGAAGACACGGTTGCCGAAGGCATGCCCCGCCCTGCCGGCCTCGCCGGTGACGCCGCGCCTGGTGCCCACCACCATGTCGGTACGCTCCGTCAAAAGCGTGTTGATCAGCTGCGGTGCATCCTCCGGCGCATAGGTGCCGTCGCCATCGGCCATCAGATAGATGTCGGCGTCTATATCGGCGAACATCCGGCGCACCACATTGCCTTTGCCCTGGCGCGGCTCGCGCACGACTATGGCGCCTGCCGCGCGGGCTCGCAGCGGCGTTAGATCGCGCGAATTGTTGTCGTAGACATAGATCATGGCCGACGGCAGCGTCTCGCGAAACCGCCGCACCACTTCGGCGATCCTCAGTTCCTCATTGTAGCAAGGCAGGAGCACGGCGATGATTGGTTCGTAGCGAACGTCTTGCGGCATTTTCGTCTCCGGATGCCCGTTCAGCCGTATGGCACTGAATGTCAGCCTCGCTCAGGCGGCTTTACTATTTATTGAAGCCGTTAAGGCTAGGTTTAAGCCTGACTTCATGAGTGCCGATTGATCCCCAAACCCGGCATTCCCGCCAAAGGCGATCAGAATGAGCATAGCCAGGAACGGCGCTTCCATCTGGGAGTCCGACATCTCGTTTGCGCTGCTCGCCACGCTGGGCGTCCTTGCCGTGCACGCCTGCGCCGGATTTCCGGCACTAAGCAATGCCGGCGGCGACAATGACAATCTGCTGCGGCTGGTCGAGGTTCGCGATCTGCTGGCCGGCCAGGGCTGGTTTGACCTGCATCAATACCGGATGGGCCTGGAAGGCGGCTTCGTCATACACTGGTCGCGACTTGTCGATGCGCCGATCGCCGCCATTGTGCTGGCTGTATCGAGCCTGACCGGCAACATGGCACTCGCCGAGAATGTTGCGCGAGTGGCTTGGCCGGCATTGCTCTTCTGCCTGACCATGGTCTTCATCATCCGCGCCGCGCGTTCCTTCGCCGGTGATAGGGCAGTGTTGCCCGCGGTGGTCGTCGGTGCGGCAGCGCTGTATTTCATGGGCATCTTCGCGCCGGGCGCGCTCGATCATCACAATGCGCAGCTGATGCTGACCGTCACCAGCCTGAGCTTCCTGCTCGACGCACCGGTGTACCGGCCGGCGGCGCTTCTTGCCGGCCTGTGCAGCGCGCTGACTTTGGCCGTCGGCATGGAAACCGCTCCCTACGTCGCCACCATCGGTGTTTGCTTGGCGATGCTGTTTGCCTTTGACGCAACCGGCGAAAGGATAATCGCCATGGACTTCGGCCTCGGCTTTGCCGGTGTCTCGGCCCTGGTGTTCGTCACCACCATCCCGATGCAGGCTTGGGGCCAGGCGCAATGCGATGCCTTCTCTACCGTCCAGTTCGTCGTGGCCGTGTTGGCCGGAACCGGTCTTGCGGCTATCGCCTCGATCGAGGCCGCCGGCAGCTCGCGCGGGCGGCGGCTGCTGTCGCTTGCCCTGCTCGGTATCGTGCTCGGCGCTGTCGTCCTGTCCGTGTTCCCGCAATGCCTGTCGGCCCCCTATGCCGGTCTCGATTCGCGCCTCAAGGCGCTGTGGCTCGATAACATCGACGAGGCTCAATCGCTGTTCCAGCTGGTCGCCCGCGATCCCGGCGAGCTGGCAGCGCGCTACGCCACGCCGCTGGTGGCGATCGTGCTGATGGCGTTGCGCCTTGTCCGCGGCGGCTGGCGGCGCCAGGACAGCCTTGTCGCCGTGCTGCTGGCGGTTGCGTTCCTGGTCAGCGTCTGGCAAGTGCGCGGCTCGACATTCTCGATTGCCTTGGCGGTGATCCCGCTCTCGGCCTGGATCGCCAAATGGCGGCGGCGGGCCGAAACCAGCCCGTCGCGCGGCTCAGTGCTGCGGATGGCAGCGGCCTGGCTGGTATCGGTCAACGCAATCTGGTCAGGCGCCGCCGGGGCAGCGTCGGCGGCGTTTGAAACCGGAGCAAAGATCACCAGGGACGCCGGCGCCGATCCGTCCTGCCAGGCCAAGGCCACCTTCGCCGCACTCGGCAGGCTGCCTGATACCACGGTGCTCGCCGTCTCCAATCTCGGATCGCCGATCCTGGCATACTCCGGGCATCGCGTGTTCGCCGGACCCTACCATCGCAACGCCGGGGGAGATCTGCTGGCGTTCGACGCTTTCCTGGGTTCCGATGCGCAAGCCAGGTCGATCGTTAGGGATCATCATGTCGGCCTCGTCGCGCTATGCCGCGGCAATCCGGAAAACCAGCTTTTCGCCTTCGCGGCGCCGGACGGGTTTCTTGCCGGGCTGATGCGCGGCAGCGTGCCGGAATGGTTGGAGCCGGTCGCGGAAACCCGTGGCGCGTCGCTTGAACTCTATCGTGTCCGGCCCAACGGCTGATTTGCCTGAAGACAATGGCTTTGACCGCACGGCGATCCCTTCTGGACACAGGTGTACCAGGGCAATTCCAGGAATGGTTTTGCCACGACCTCAATCGCGGCCCATGAATCCGCTTCGACGCGACGCGTTTTAGCCAGCGAAAAATCGATTTCGCGATACGTTTCCTAAAGGGTTTGCTGCCAGTCTGGAAAATAAATTCCGACGACAAAAGCAGGGACGAACAGGGACACCGATGCAAACTCCGTTTGGCACCGGTCAGGCAAACAGGGAAAGCACGGATCTGGCGTTCACCGATCCGTTGACCGGGCTTGGCAATCATCGCCGCTTCTTCGACAAGGTCGATCGCCTGATCAGCGACCGTTCCGACGATCCCGCGCCCTTCACCGTCGGCATTCTCGACCTCGATGGCTTCAAGCCGATCAACGACCTGTTCGGCCACAAGGCCGGCGACGACATCCTGATCCAGGTCGCGATGCGGCTGCGCGCCTCGATGGACGGCCATTCGACGGTCTGCCGCATCGGCGCCGACGAATTCGCCTTCCTCTACCCGCTGGTGTTCTCGGAGGAGGCGGCGGCGGAAAAATCCCGCATGCTGATCGAGATCCTGTCGGCGCCCTACGATGTCGGCGAGCGCACCGCCAGGCTCTCGGCCTCGGTCGGCTGCTCATTGTTCTATTCCGGCGACGAGACCACCGAGATCCTCATCAACAAGGCCGAAACGGCGCTCTACCATGCCAAGCGCTCCGGCCGCGGCCGCGTCGTCGTCTACACCCGCGAGATGGAGGAGGCCGCCAAGCGCGTCACCCGCATCGAACAGGCGCTGCGCCGTGCCGTCTCGGCCGGCGAGGTGGAGCCGCATTTCCAGCCGATCGTCGATCTCACCACGCGCCGCACCGTCGGCTTCGAGACGCTGGCGCGCTGGACAGACCGCGACCTCGGCTCGGTGCCGCCGACCGTCTTCATCCCCATCGCCGAGGAGCGCGGCATCATCGGCCCGTTGTCGCAGCTTGTGCTGCGCAAGGCCACGGAGGCCGCCAGGAGCTGGCCGAAAGACCTGTTCCTGTCCTTCAACCTGTCGCCCTCGCAGCTCGTCGACCAGAACACCGGCTTGCACATATTGGCGATCCTCGACCGTACCGGCTTCGACCCGCGCCGGCTGGAGATCGAGATCACCGAGACCGGCCTGATGAACGACCCGGCCTCGGCCGCGCAGATCGTCGAGGATCTGCGCCGCGTCGGCATTCGTGTCTCGCTCGACGATTTCGGCACCGGCCAGTCCTCGCTCGGCCGCCTGCGCGAATTCCATTTCGACAAGCTCAAGATCGACCGCGCCTTCGTCTCCTCCATTCTCGACGACCGGCCGTCCGAACACATCATCCGCGCCATCCTCGCCATGTGCGAAGGGCTTGGCATGGACGTGGTCGCCGAAGGCATCGAAGAGGAGGCGCAGGCCGATCGCCTGGTCCAGTTCGGTTGCGCCGGCGGGCAGGGCTATCTGTTCGGCAAGCCGGCCGATGCCGACGCGACATTGGGCTACCTCCGTGATTCCTTCCGTGGCGCCTTGCGCGCCAAGGCGATCTGAGCGGCAGGTTTCGGCCCTGCCCGCGATGCGGCGATGCCGCCTGGCGGGGTCGAGCGCGGGCGCGATCGCCTTTTTGTCAGACATAAGCCCCGAAATCGGTCTTTTCGCCCTTGCCCGCCGGACGTGTCTGGCTAGGATGCGCGCCGGTTGACCCGGGAGACGAAAAATCATGATGCCATCGGCGCGTTTTGCCGACCTCGAAGGCGCTTCGGTGCTGATCACCGGCGGCGGCTCCGGCATCGGCGCGGCATTGACCGAAGGGTTCATGCGCCAGGGCGCCAAGGTCGCCTTCATCGACATCGCCGACAAGCCCAGCATCGCACTCGCCGACCGTATCGAGGAAGAGCTCGGCCGTCGGCCGCTCTATCTCAGGACCGATCTGCGCGATATCGAAGCACTGCGGGCGTCCGCCGCGAAGGCGGCCGAAGCGCATGGCGACGTCACCGTGCTGGTCAACAACGCCGCCTGGGACGAACGTCATGCCGTCGAGGACGTCACCGTCGAGTTCTGGGACAATAACCAGGCGATCAACCTGCGGCCGCATTTCTTCACCGCGCAGGCGGTGGCGCCGGGCATGAAGCGCGCCGGCGGCGGCTCAATCATCAATTTCACCTCGACGTCCTATCTGATCAATCATCCCGACCTGCCGGCCTACACCGCCGCCAAGGCCGGCATCCTCGGCCTCACCAAGGGGTTGGCCGGCAAGCTCGGGCCCGACCGCATCCGCGTCAATGCCATCGCGCCCGGCTGGGTGATCACCGAGCGGCAGAAGCAGCTCTGGGTCACCGAACAGGCGCTTGCCGCCCATGTCGCCAAGCAGTGCATCAGGGACGTCATGCGGCCGGACGACATGGTCGGCACGGTGCTGTTCCTGGCCTCGGATGCCTCGCGCATGCTGACCGCGCAGATGCTGATCGTCGATGGAGGTTTCCTGTGAGCCCGGGGTTTGCCAGCAGCGTGCCGGCAGTCGCGGCGCTCGATTGGGGCACGACCCGGCTTCGGGCCTGGCTGATCGATGGCGGCGGCAAGGTGCTTGCCGAGCGTCGCGGCGACGATGGCCTGATCACCGCGCGCGAAAAGGGCTTCGCCAACGTTCTGGAGGGCCATCTGGCAGCGATGGGCGCGCCGGAGGAATTGCCAGTCATCATCTGCGGCATGGCCGGCTCCCGCCAGGGCTGGCTGGAGGCGCCCTATGTCGGCGTTCCGTCGCCGCTCGGTGCCATTCTCGGCGGCGCCGCTAGGGTGCCCGGGCAGAAGCGCGACATCCGAATCATTCCCGGCCTTGCCCAGCGCCTGGCCGACGCGCCCGATGTCATGCGCGGCGAGGAGACGCAGCTTGCCGGCGCCGGCCTGCCGGCCAAGGGCCGCGAACTGGTCTGCATGCCCGGCACGCATTCGAAATGGGTGCTGGTCGAGGACGGCGCCGTCGCCGGCTTCGGTACCTGGCCGACGGGCGAGCTGTTTTCCGTGCTTGCCGCGCACTCGATCCTGCGCCATTCGCTGGGTGAACATCCAAGCCCGGTTGCTCCAGACAATCCGTTCTTCCGCCGCTGGTGCGAAACAGCGCTAGGCGATGGCGGCGATGTCACCTCTCGGCTGTTTGCCATCCGCGCCGCCGGCCTGCTCCAGGACCTCCAGGCCGATGATGCCGCCGCCTGCCTGTCCGGCTTGCTGATCGGCGGCGAGATCGCGTCTGCCCGGCGCCGGCATGGCGCCGGCGCGACATCGGTCGTGCTGGTTGCCTCGGGCGCGCTTGCCGGGCTCTACCAGGCCGCCCTCGGCCTTGCCGGGCTTGGTGTGCGGACAGTCGACGCGGACGAGGCTGTACGCGCCGGTCTCATCGAGGCCGCGCGGGAGAATGGCATGATTGCCAGAAGTGGAGCCGCCATATGACCGAGACCGCACCCTTTCCAAAACTTAAGCGCGGCCTGGTCGCCATCCTGCGCGGCCTCAAGGCAAGCGAGGCGATCGCCATCGGCCAGGCATTGTTCGATGCCGGCATCGAGGCTATCGAGGTGCCGCTCAATTCGCCCCAGCCGTTTTCGTCGATCGCCAGGCTTGTTCAAGTGCTGCCGAAGACAGCTTTGGTCGGCGCCGGCACGGTGCTGACTGCGGCCGACGTCGATAGTCTTCACGCGGCCGGCGGACGACTGCTGGTCAGCCCCAACATCGATGCCGAGGTGATGGGCCGCGCCGCGCATTACGGCATGGTCACCATGCCTGGCGTGTTCACTCCCACCGAGGCCTTCCAGGCGATCCGGCTCGGTGCCTCGGCGCTGAAATTCTTCCCCGCCAGCGTGCTCGGCGCATCGGGCATTTCCGCGATCCGGGCGGTGCTGCCGGCGCAGACGCTGGTCGGCGCGGTCGGTGGCGTTTCGGAGAAGGATTTTGCCGGCTACAAGGCGGTTGGCGTCACGGTCTTCGGGCTTGGCTCCAGCCTGTTCAAGCCAGGCATGAGCGCCGATGACGTGTCGGCGCGCGCCTCCGCAGCCATTACTGCCTGGGATGCGGTATTCGGAGAAGCATGATGAGTGAACCGATCGTTTCCGTCTTTTCCGATCATATCTGCCAGCTCGGCGAAGGGCCAAGTTACGATCCCGGCACGGATGCGCTGTTCTGGTTCGACATCGTCAACAGCCAGCTCCTGGAAAAGCCCTTGGCCGGCGGAGCGCTGAAAATCCACGAGCTTGGCCAGATGGCAAGCGCGATCGCCATCATCGATGACAAGCGACAGCTGATCGCCACCGAAACCGGGCTTTTTGTCCGCGACGTCGCCACCGGCGGAATGACGCTGCACACCGCCATCGAGGCCGACAACCCGGTCACCCGATCCAACGATTCCCGCGTCCATCCCTGCGGTGCCTTGTGGGTCGGTACCATGGGCAAGGGCGAGGAGAAGGGCGCGGGCTCGATCTACTGGTTTTTCAAAGGCGAACTGCGCCGCCTGTTTTCGGATATCACCGTCTCGAACTCGATCTGCTTTTCATCAGACGGCGCGCTTGCTTACTACACCGACACCTCGACCGGATTGCTGATGCGCGTTGCCTGCGATCCGGCAACCGGCCTGCCCGTCGGCGAGCCGAAGATCTTCGTCGACCACCGCTCGGCCAAGGGCTATATCGACGGTTCGGTGCTCGACCGCGACGGCATCCTGTGGAACGCCGTCTGGGGTGGCAGCGTCATCGAGGCCTATGGGCCGGACGGCGAGCTCGTCCGCACGGTCGCCATGCCGGTGACGCAGCCATCCTGCCCGGCCTTCGTCGGCAGGAATGCCGATCGGCTGGCCGTGACCTCGGCCTGGTCGGGCAAGAACGAAAAGCAGCGTCTGCTCGACCTGCAGGGCGGCATGACCTTCCTGCTCGACATTCCTGTCAATGGCCGCCTGGAACCGCGCGTGCTGATCGCCTGACATCGCCGGACGCGGACCCGGGCTACGGTCGCAATCCTGGCGCTGTCACACAGGCGCCCGGGGCGCGTCGATTTCGCGAAAGCCGATTGTGCGGGCCGTGCGATGGTAGGTCATCGCACCGTCGGGAACCGCCACATCATGCCAACGCACAAGCCGAAACTGGTCCTTGTCCACGAGCCTGAAAAGGCTTGTTTCGACCGCTTGCTCGCCGACGGTCATGCATCGCGGCGTGCCGCCGAAATCTCGTCCTATCTGGCGCAGTCGACCGATCTCGCTCTCGAATTCGATGCGCTGGCCGCCGCCTGCGAGGCGCGCGGCCTGTCCTTTGCGCCGGTGGTGCTCGACGATGCGGCCAAGGTGCTCGACGGGGAGGATCCGCGAAGCGCGCTGGTCTGGACGCTGACCGACGGCGTCGCCTATTTCCGTGGCGGCGCGGCACCCGCTTTGGCAAGACTGAGCGGTTTCAACACCATCGGCGCCGACGATTCGCTGTTCGCGCTCTGCCAGGACAAGTTCCGCTCCGGCGCCGTGCTTGGCGCGCTCGACCTGCCGGTGCCGCAGGCCGGTCTCGCGCGGGATGGCAAATGGCTGGTCGAGGCGCCGGCCTCCGCCGCCGGCTGGTTCGTCAAGCCCAACCGCCTCGGCGCCAAGATCGGCATCTGGCCGGATTCGCGCGTAACCGATTTCGCTCACGCGCTGGAGCTTAGCCGGCGTGTTTTCGCCTGTTATCGCGACGATGTCGTCGTCCAGCCCTATGTCGCCGGCCGCAACGTCCGCGCCAGCTTCCTTGGGCTGATGCCGGATACCGGCGTTGAAGCGCTCGGCGTCGCCTTTGTCGAGTCGGGAGGTGATTTCCAGACCATGGAAGACAGTTTGGCTCTCTATGGCGCCACCGGCGAGGCGGCGAAGGCTGCCGGGCAATACGCCGAACCCGAACTCGCTGCGGTCGCGGACAGCCAGCCGGCGGCCGATGCGAGGATCAAGGGGATCGCCGAACGGCTGATCACCGGGCTCGGCCTGCGCGATGTGTTTTCCATGGACCTGCGCGTCGAGGCCGACGACACGGTTCACCTGATCGAATTCGAGGTCTGTCCCGGCCTGCCCTGCTTCGACTTCCGCGCCTATTGCCGCCAGCAATGGGGGTTGAGCTTGGCCGACGCGATGGCTGAAACCGCGGCGAACAGGCTTTTGCGCTAGATACCCTCGACCAAGACGATCTCGCCGTCGGCGACCTTCTGGCGGATGGCCACCGCGCGCTGATATTCCGGCGAGTGGTAGCAGTCATGCGCGGCGGCGAGCGATTCGAACTCGATGAGCACATTGCGCGCCCGCCCTGGGCCCTCGGCTTTCTCATGCTCGCCGCCGCGGGCCAGGAATTTCGCGCCGAAGCGCTCGAAAGCTGGTTTTGCCGCCGCGACGTAATCCTTGTAGCCTTCGGCGTCGCGCACATCGACGCGGGCGATCCAGTATCCCTTCGGCATTGTTCTCTCCCTTATTCTACGCGGAGCGCATTTCGTCGAGGATCGCCTGCGCTGCCGCGCGGCGGTCGTTTGCCGCGATGATCGGGCGGCCCACCACAAGATGGCTGGCGCCGTTGCGGACCGCTTGCGCCGGCGTCACCACGCGCTTCTGGTCGCCATGGTCGCTGCCGGGCGGCCGGATGCCCGGCGTCACCACCGCCATGTCAGGGCCGACGATGCGGCGCACCGCTTCGGCTTCCGCGGCCGAGCAGACGATGCCGCCCATGCCGGCATGCAGAGCCTGTTCGGACCGCCGCAGCACCAGCGTGTGCGGGTCGTATTCATAGCCGACATCGATCATGTCCTGCTCGTCCATCGAGGTCAGCACGCTGACGGCGAGCAGGCAAAGCTCGCTGCCGCGCGCGGCCTCCACCGCCGCCTGCATCGCCTTGGGATAGGCGTGGATGGTCAGCATGGTCATACCCATCCTGACGATGTTCTCGACGCCCTTGGCCACCGTGTGGTCGATGTCGAGCAGCTTCATGTCGAGGAAGATTTTCGTTCCGCCGCTGGCCAGCTCCCTGGCGAAGTCGAGGCCGCCGGCAAAAGCCAGCTGATAGCCGATCTTGTAGAAGGAGACGACGCCGTCGAGCTCGCGCACCGCCTGCTCGGCCTCCTTCACGGTCGGCACGTCGAGGCCGACGATCAATCGCTCCTGCATGGAATGAGGCTGCATTGTTGCGGCGGTCACGCCTCGACCCTGGTCGACAGCATGCGCGAGGTTTCGATCAGCGTGCGGCATAGGTGCTCCATCGATTTGTGCAGTCTTTCGTCACGGAAATGGCCGTCCCCGTCGAAGGCGTCGCCACCCTCCGGCACCGAGCATTCCGGTGTCACCACTTCCATCTGGCAGCGCACCAGCACGGCACGCAAATGGTTGATGCAGCGGATGCCGGCGAAGTGCCCGTTGGAGGACGAGCAGAGGCCGGCGACCTTGCCGGCAAGCGGCCTGACCGACCGGCCGCCATCCCGTCGCACCCGGCTCACCCAGTCGATCGTGTTCTTGAGCAGCGGCGGGATCGAACCGTTATATTCCGGCGTCGCGATCAGCAGCCCGTCATGGGCTGATATCAGCCGCGCCAGCTTCTGGGCGTTTTCAGGAACGCCGTTTTCCTTTTCCAGGTCCTCGTCGAGGATCGGCAAGGGGTAATCGGCAAGCGAAATACGGGTCACCTCGGCACCTTGCACCGCAAGTTCCTTCTGCGCCACGTCGGCGGTCCTGCCGCTATAGGCGCCGCTGCGCACCGAGCCGGCGAAGACGAGGATTTTCGGGATCACTGCCATTGGCCACCCTTGTTCTGGGACACGTACAGCCAAGGTTCGATCAAATCAACGGCTGGATGGGGGAAAGGCAGTAGGGCAGTAGGGCAGTAGGGCAGTAGGGCAGTAGGGCAGTAGGGCAGTAGGGCAGTAGGGCAGTAGGATGGTTCCCTAGCCAATCTTTTCCCCCTACTCCCTTACTGCCCTACTGCCTTCTCTTCTAATGCGCCTCGCGCCGGTAGATCCACAGCTGCGTCGGCGGGATGTTGCGGAAGATGAAGTCGAAATGCTTCACCGTGTAGTCGCCGCGGCCGGCCGGGATCGGCGACATCGGACCATAGGTCAGCTGCACGATCGGCCGTCCGACTGGAATGCGGTCGAGCAGGCTCTCGATATAGGCGATGCGCTGGGCGACCGGGAAATTGAGCAGCGGCACGCCGGAAACGACGCTGTCGAAGATCATCCCGCTCCTCTCGCCAAGCGTGGCGTTGAGGTTGAAGGCATCGCCCTCGATGACGTTGACGCCGGGGTAGAGCTGGCGCAGGTGGCGCACGAAATCGGTGGAATATTCGATCGCGTAGAGGTTTTCGGGCCGCACGCCCTGGGCGAGGATGGCGCGGGTGATGACACCGGTGCCGGGGCCGACCTCGAGCACCGGCAGGCCGGACTTGGGATTGACGATCGAGGCCATCTTGCGCGCGGTGATCGAACTGGTCGGAACGATCGAGCCGACTGTCTTCGGCTTGTCGATCCAGCCCTTGAAGAATTTGAGTTCGTCGTCGAACTTCTCGGCAAACGCCTTCCGCAGTCCGTGACCACGTGCCATGCAAGCTCTCCTCAGCGGGCCCCTTGAAGCTACTTAACACCTGGATGACGCAAGGCAAGGCGCGGCCTTGCCTATGGCGTGGATAAGATAGTTTTCGTCGCGTCTCAACGCTCGCCGAAAGACTCGAAAAAGTCCTTCATGCGGGCGAAAAAGCCGCTCGATTGGGGCGAATTGTCCTGCGAGGAGAGCTGTTCGAACTCTTCCAGCAATTCGCGCTGGCGGCGCGACAGGTTCTGCGGCGTCTCGACCGCGGTCTGGATGTAGAGGTCGCCGACATTGGGCTGGCGCAGCACCGGCATGCCCTTGCCCTTGAGCCTGAACTGGCGTCCGTTCTGCGTACCTTCGGTCACCTTCACCTTGGTCTGCGTGCCGTCGAGCGTCGTCACCTCGAAGGAGCCGCCAAGTGCGGCGGTGGTCATCGAGATCGGCACCTTGCAATAAAGATCGGCGCCGTCGCGCTGGAAGAATTCGTGCGGCTTGACCGCCAGAAAGATATAGAGGTCGCCCGATGGCCCGCCGCGCAGCCCGGCCTCACCCTCATTGGCCAAGCGGATGCGGGTACCGTCCTCGATGCCGGCCGGGATGTTGACCGACAGCGAACGCTCCTCGGTGACACGGCCCTGGCCGGCGCATTTCGGGCAGGGATCCTTGATTGTCTGGCCACGGCCCTGGCATTGCGGGCAGGTCCGCTCGATCGAGAAAAACCCTTGCGTGGCGCGCACCTTGCCGTGGCCGTTGCACATCGAGCAGGTGACCGGCTGGGTGCCCGGCTTGGCGCCGCTGCCGGAGCATTCGGTGCAGGAGATCGAAGCCGGCACGCGGATTTGCGCGGTCTTTCCCGCGAAGGCTTCCTCCAGCGAGATTTCCATGTTGTAGCGCAGGTCGGCGCCGCGCTCGCGGCCACCGGAAGAGCGGCGCTGGCGGCCGCCCATCATGTCGCCGAAAATGTCCTCGAAGATGTCGGCGAAGCCGCCTGCGCCAAAGCCCTGCGCGCCATTCATCCCACCCTGCTCGAAGGCGGCATGGCCGAAACGGTCATAGGCCGCGCGCTTCTGCGGGTCCTTCAGCGTCTCGTAGGCTTCGTTGATTTCCTTGAACTTGTGCTCGCAGGAATGATCGCCGGGGTTGCGGTCGGGATGGAATTGCATGGCCAGCTTGCGAAAAGCGCTCTTGAGCTCCTTCTCGTCGGCGCCCTTCTGCACGCCCAGCGTTTCGTAGAAATCAGCTTTCATTTTTTCCCGCAGTCCGGATATTCAACGTCTTGATGCAATGTTGCGTCGGTTGCCGGCACGTTGTTTCGATTTAGGAGCGGTGCTGCCCGTATGCTAGGGCCGGCGCGAACTTGTCCGTGGTTTTCAGTGATTTTTTCGGCAGTGCTCGCACTTTTTCAGCGAGGGTTGCAAAAAAGCCCGGCCTTGCGCCGGGCTTTTCGCATTGTCTTGCCGTCAAGCCGCTCAGGCCGACTTCTTCTTGTCGTCATCTTCGTCGATTTCTTCGAAATCGGCGTCGACCACGTCAGAGTCCTTGGCGGCATCCGCCTTGGCGTCGGCTTCCGCCGCTTCCTTCTGCGAGGCCTCGTACATGGCCTGGCCAAGCTTCATGGAAGCTTCGGCAAGCACCTGGCTCTTGGCCTCGATGTCGGCCGGATCGTCGCCCTCGGCAGCGGCCTTCAGCGCCGCGATCGCGTCCGAAATCGCCGTGCGCTCGGTCTCCGAGACCTTGTCGCCATATTCCTTCAGCGACTTCTCCGACGAATGCACCAGCGCTTCGGCCTGATTGCGGGCCTCGACGACGGCGCGACGCTTCTTGTCGGTATCGGCATTGGCCTCGGCATCCTTGACCATCTTCTCGATGTCGGCGTCGGAAAGTCCACCCGACGCCTGGATGCGGATTTGGTGCTCCTTGCCGGTGCCTTTGTCCTTGGCCGAGACGTTGACGATGCCGTTGGCGTCGATGTCGAACGTGACCTCGATCTGCGGCACGCCGCGCGGCGCCGGCGGAATGCCGACCAGGTCGAACTGGCCAAGCGCCTTGTTGTCGGCGGCCATTTCACGCTCGCCCTGGAAGACGCGGATGGTCACGGCGGACTGGCTGTCTTCGGCCGTCGAGAACACCTGGCTCTTCTTGGTCGGGATCGTCGTGTTGCGCTCGATCAGCCGGGTGAACACGCCGCCCAGCGTCTCGATGCCGAGCGACAGCGGCGTCACGTCGAGCAACAGCACGTCCTTGACGTCGCCCTGCAGCACGCCGGCCTGGATGGCGGCACCGAGTGCGACGACCTCATCCGGGTTGACGCCCTTGTGCGGCTCCTTGCCGAAGAACTGCTTCACGATCTCCTGGATCTTGGGCATGCGGGTCATGCCGCCGACCAGGACCACTTCGTCGATCTCGCCAGCCTTCAAGCCGGCATCCTTGAGCGCCGCCTTGCACGGCTCGATGGTGCGCTGGACGAGGTCTTCGACCAGGCTTTCGAACTTGGCGCGCGTCAGCTTCAGCGTCAGGTGCTTCGGTCCGGTCGCGTCGGCGGTGATGAAGGGCAGGTTGATTTCGGTCTGCGTCGTCGACGACAGCTCGATCTTGGCCTTTTCAGCCGCCTCCTTGAGGCGCTGCAGGGCGAGCTTGTCGTTCTTCAGGTCGATGCCCTGTTCCTTCTTGAACTCGGCCGCCAGATACTCGACCAGGCGCATGTCGAAATCCTCGCCGCCGAGGAACGTGTCGCCATTGGTCGACTTCACCTCGAACACGCCGTCGCCGATTTCGAGCACCGAAATGTCGAACGTGCCGCCGCCAAGGTCATAGACGGCAATGGTCTTGCCTTCCTTCTTGTCGAGGCCATAGGCGAGCGCTGCCGCTGTCGGCTCGTTGATGATGCGCAGCACTTCCAGGCCGGCGATCTTGCCGGCGTCCTTGGTGGCCTGGCGCTGGGCGTCGTTGAAATAGGCCGGAACGGTGATGACCGCCTTCTCGACCTTCTCGCCGAGATAGGCCTCCGCCGTTTCCTTCATCTTCTGCAGGATCATGGCCGAGATCTGCGAGGGCGACTGCTTCTTGCCGCCGGCCTCGACCCAGGCATCGCCATTGTCGCCCTTGACGATCTTGTAGGGGACAAGCTTCTTGTCCTTCTCCGTCACCGGATCGTCATAGCGGCGGCCGATCAGGCGCTTGACCGCGAAGATGGTGTTTTCAGGATTGGTGACCGCCTGGCGCTTGGCCGGCTGGCCAACGAGACGTTCGCCGTCGCCCGAGATGGCGACGATGGAAGGCGTCGTGCGCGCGCCTTCCGCATTCTCGATTACCTTCGGCTCCTTGCCATCCATGATGGCGATGCACGAGTTGGTGGTGCCGAGATCGATACCGATTACTTTTGCCATTTTTCTAGTCTCTCCGCTAAGCAGGCTCTCAGGACCCGGTAAGGCGTTCCGACGAAAGCCCCTGTTCACAAGAAATACCGTCCACCCACCGGTTCTCCGGCGCCGCACGGCTTGGCGCGTATATAAGAACAGGCGGCATCGCGCGCAAGCATTCTGCGCAACGCTTCCATGAACCTTTCCGCGCCGGCCCGCGACTGATGTCCAGGTGCCGCATGGTGCGGCCCCGGAAAGGAAGCCCCCCATGACCAGCAACCCAGAGGCTCCATGGTCTCCGGGACCAACAGGAGCTCGGCGCGACCACCGCCTTCGGGACGGGGTCGATGCGCTGGGCTTCCCGCTGATTCCGTTGACCCTGCGCAGGAGCAGGCGTATCGTCACTATGAGGAAAGCAGACAATTCGATCAGGGAAGAACGAGCCGGACCACCGCGCCTTGCCCTGATTTGCGCGGCAAGTCCGGACGTCTCTCCCCTGGACTACGGGGGTAGTGTCATGTCTCGCATCCGCGGCGCGTTCGTGCCTTTTCTTGAGTTCGACAACCGCTTGCGCGGTGCATTGCAGGCCGCCGGCCTGCTGGCTCTGGCGCTTGCCGCCAGCCTGTGGCTGGGCGCGGCCGCCCAAGCGCAGGAAACCCAGATCATCTATCCAGGCTCGATGGCGGTCACCGGCTTTCCCGGCACCATCATCCCCAATGTCGACGAGGGGTTGCCGCCCGGCGTCGATCCGGTCGACGAGACCTTCATCGACATCTCGCGCGCCACCTTGCGCGTCTTCGACGTTTCACACCTGGGTGGTCCGGCCTCGGGCCAGCTCGTTTTCACGCCGCCGCCTTTCGAGGTGACAGCAGGCCAGATCGGCGAGGTGTTCGGCCTCACCTATGATGATGGCGTGCGCGACGGTGTGCCCTCTGGCGTTCCCAACCTCTATGCCGCCGCCACCTCGCTGCATGGCATTGAGATCGTCACGCCGGACGCAGACAAGGACGGCAGGCCGGAGCGGCAGCGCCGCGGCACGGCGGGCGCCACCTTCATGGAGGGCCAGTTCGGCACCGAAAACGGCGGCGGACCGGGCACCATCTGGAAGATCGACGGCATCACCGGCCAGGTCGCCAAATTCGCCGACATCGACACCAACAGCGGACCTGGCATCGGCAATATCACCTTCGATCCCGCCCACCGCCAGTTCTTTGCCTCCGATCTCGACACCGGCCTGATCGATCGCATCGACGCCGACGGCAGACTGGTCGACACGTTCGACCATGGCGGCGCCGGCCGGCCGGCGCATGGGCTGGCCCCGGTCGCCGACGATGGCGCGGTGATGGACGTACAGGGCGCGGCCTTCGATACCGAGGACCCCGACAGCTGGGGCTACACCCAGGACGAGCGCCGCGTCTGGGCCGTCTCCTATCATGGTGGCCGGCTCTATTATTCGGTTGGCGAAAAGTCGGAAATCTGGTCGGTGGGCATTGCCCGAGACGGCACCTTCGCCGGCGATCCCCGCTGGGAACTGACTGTGAAGGCCGACAAGGACTACGCCGTCACCGACATCGCTTTCGACAACAGCGGCTTCATGTATCTCGCCCAGCGCGGCCCGATCGAAAACCGCTATGATTACAGCCGCTTCGCCGATTCCGGCAAAGGCGAGGCCATCCGCTACTTCAGGGAAAATCCCGACGATCCCTCGACGGAATCGGTCTGGGTGGAAGCGCCGCAGGAATATGCGGTCGGCTTCCCGCAAGGCAACAGGCAGT
The DNA here is from genome assembly GCF_006442275.1 of Mesorhizobium sp. B2-3-10. Taxonomy (NCBI): domain Bacteria; kingdom Pseudomonadati; phylum Pseudomonadota; class Alphaproteobacteria; order Hyphomicrobiales; family Phyllobacteriaceae; genus Mesorhizobium; species Mesorhizobium sp. B2-3-10. The sequence goes on along the minus strand of NZ_VFVT01000001.1, from coordinate 313,855 downwards.
CGGCCGGCGGCCTCGATCTGCAATATGGCTACGATGCCGACGGCAATCTCGACACCTCGGTCTGCACCCAGACCTTGGTCAACACAGGCGACAAATTGCGCGACAACCCCGAGTTCGCCGAAAGGCTCGCCGCGGACGGGCCGCTTGCCGTGCACGGCGTGCAGATCACGTCCAAGGAGCTGGTCAAGCCGGCCAACGTGCCGCCCCTCGGCTCCTGGTTCGTCGATTTCGACGGCTATTTCGAGGATCCCGAAGTGGAAGGCCATGTCGGCGACGTCGCCGTCTGGCATCCCTGCGAGGGCCGGGCCGGCTATTATGAGGACATACCGGGGGGCTATGAGCCCCCCTTCTACCCGCCGGATTTCCTACCGCCGGGCAATCTGCCTCCGTGTCTCGATGTCGAGGGCGTGCAGTATTACTGCACGCCGCGCGGTCTCGAGGCCGATCTCTATCTCCATGACCATGCCGGCTTCGGCGGCGATTCGATCAAGGCCCAATCCAGGACGCCAGGCGTCGCGGTGACCTCACCTATGTCGCATGCACCGGGCAAGCCTTACACGATCGACATCACCGGCCACTATCCGGGCGACAGAGTGGATGTTGGACTTTGCTTCTACAGGAAGTCCGACAAGGACAAGGGTGGCTACTACCCTTGCTGCAAGATGACCTTGCCGCTCCGGACCCCAGCCGTCAGCTGCGAACGTTGAGGAGGCAAAGATGAACAGTCTTGCCCCATCCCCGCTCGCGGCCAAATCCCCAAAAGCCGTCATGGAGACGATCATGAAACCCCTGTCACTCGCCAGGCGCGGCGCGCGCTGGCTGATGGCGGCCGGGATCGCGGTCGCCCTTGCGCCCGCACTGCCGGCATCCGCCGCCCAGGCCGTCCAGGCTGTCACCAGCCAGGATGTGCAGCCGCTGCAGCTCGACAATCCGCGCATCATCAACCCGGAACCCGGACGTGTCGTGCCGTTCTTCACCAAGACCGGTGGCCAGCGCAGTTGCGACTATGTCTTCTATACCTTGACCTTCGGACTGCGCGGCAATCCGCAAGGCTTTGCCAATCCTGCCCTCGAGGCGGCGCTAAAGAAAGCCAAGCTCGACTTCAGGGACCAGCTTCCGCACGGTCTTTCGATCGTCAATGTGACCGTCTCCGGCGACGGCACCGATGCATCGGGTGGGGCCTTGCCGGGCGCTGTCGTCAGCAATTCGGCCGGCCCCAACGACACGGCAACGGTTTCCGATTTCCGGATTTCCGCCAGCGATCTCGATGGCTCGGGTGCACTGAACGAACGCGTCATCACCTTCCGCATCACCGCCAAGATCGACCACGCCGCGTTTCCAGCGCCGGTCAACGTCGACAACCAGGGGACGATCAAGGTCACCGGCGGCATCGGCACGGGCACCATCATCCCGTCGCAGGATCCGGGCAAGCCGGACGACGGCAACATCGCGACCGGGGAAAAGACCTCGATCCGGATCGACCTCACCAAATGCGACAAGCAACCTCCGCCTCCAACCGACTATGAGTGTTTCAAGGTCGAACGCGGCACGGTCGACTGCGTGCCCGGCGGCGGCGCCTTCATCTACCACATGCCTGTCGGCCCCGAGATGGGCGGCAAATGGGTGCAGGTGTCGACGACCTCGCCAGGCATCAGCATCATCCCCGACACCCAGAAGGTGCCGGCGGGCGGCGGCGTGCTCAACTGGAAGATCGTCGGCGCGTCACCCGGCGACGTCATCCACCTCATCGTCACCGGTATCGAGACCTATGCCGGACCGAAGGAGGGCTGGGGCCTGTGCTGCACGCAAACCATCGACATCGTCATCCCGCGTGACCAGAGGTGCCCACCCAGGGATAAGGAACCGGACCTCAAGGTCGAAAAGCATGCCGACGTCACACGCTGCACAATGGGCGGCGGCTGCGACTTCACTATCCGGGTCACCAATGTCGGCACAGCGCCTTACAACGGTAAGATCGTGCTCGACGAGGTGACGCTGCCGGCCGGCTCGACGCTGAGTTCAGGGCCCAATCCGCCCTGGGTCTGCGCGCCGGGAACCACCCCGATGACGTGCACCTACCCGGTGACCACGCTCGCTCCGGGAGCCTTTGTCGACCTCAAGCTCGGCTTCAAGCCGGCCGGAGGCTGGCAAGGCAGCGTGCTGCGCAACTGCGCCACCTACAATTACGGCGCCAGCGGCAAGCCGCTGTTCGGCAGCCAGGCCAATGACCGGGGCTGCGCGTCGATCCCGATCTGCCGGCGCGGCGATCGCAATCCGGATTGCCAGCCGCCGGTCGAGAAGAAGGTCGACCTGATTCTCAAGAAGCGTGCCCGCACCGAAGTCTGCACCGCCGACGGCGTCTGCACCTTCATCATCGACATCATCAACAACGGCACATCGACCTACAATGGGCCGCTGACGGTGATCGACAACTACCCCGGCGGCGCGCCGGCGTCCTCCACCTTCGGCCCGAGCCCGCCCTGGACATGCGGCCCCAACGGCCCCGGCCAGTTCCGCTGCGACAATGCCGGCATCTCGCTGCCCGCGGGCGCCTCGACACCGATCTTCGTCAAGGCGGTCATGCCGGCCGGCTACCGGTCCGACACGGTCGAGAACTGCGCCGAGGTGAAGGCCATCCCCGGTGAGGTCGATCTCACCAACAACAAGGCCTGCGCCAAGGAACGCATCCGCCGTCCCAACAGCGGCCAGCCGGCCTTGCGCATCACCAAGGTGTGCAACGGTTCGCTGGCCGGCGCGGCGCTGGTGTCCTGCCGCATCACCGTCGCCAATGTCGGCACGGCTGCCCCCACCGGTCCGGTGCGGGTCAACGATGCCGCCACGCTGGTGTCGGGCGGAGCGCCTGTCCAGATCCAGACCGTAACCCCTGACGGCGCGGAATGGGCATGCGGACCGGTTCCGGCCAATGCGTTGTCGTGCCAGATACCAGGCGCCGTCATGACGCCCGGAACCTCCAGGCACTTCGACGTGACGGTTTCGGCCAATAGCGAATTCGAGAACTGCGCGCGGGGCTCCTATGGGCCGGCGCAGGGCGACGACGTCGTCTACCCGATCGGCCAGGCCTGCGCCAAGGGCGGCGGCTCCTCGACCATCCGTGTCGAGAAGACCGGCGACCGCGAATGCAGGCTGGGCCAGCCCTGCTCGTTCGACATTACCATCACCAATGACGGGACGAGCCCCTTCTCGGGCCCGGTCCGCATCGGCGACGCGATCGGCGTCGATGGGCTTGGCCGGCTGGAAGGCGTCGCGATCACTTCGATCGAGCCGCCCTTCGGCTGTTCGCCGGAACCGACGACCTTGCCGGCCTCCTGCATCGCCAACCTGACGCTCGGCGCCGGCGAAAGCCGCTCGCACCGTGTGACCGTGGTCATCCCCGACGATGGGCGTCTTGCCAACCTGCAGGGCAACGTCAACGGCCGGAACTGCGTTGGCGTGCTCTCTCCCGACACACGGGTGCAGGGCGGCGGCGACGTGCTGTCCAACGACGCGACCAACGTGCAGGGCGATCGCGGCAGGGCCTATGCGTGCCATCCCTTCATCATCACGCATGAGGTGAAGAACCAGTGCTCGCCGGGCTTCGTCATGAACGATGCCGGCCGCTGCGTCTGCCCGGAAGGCACCACCTTCCGCAACGGGCAATGCACTAACCTTCTGCCGCTGCCACCTCCGCCGCGCTGTGTGCTGCTCGAAGGCCAGATCCGCACCGAGGACGGACGTTGCGTCTGCCCGCGCGGCACGGAGCTGGAGAACGGAAAATGCGTCGGGACCGACAAGCCCGAGCAGTGCACCATCCGTGGTCAGGTCCACAATGCGGACGGGGACTGTGTCTGCCCGCAAGGCACCGAGGTGCGAGACCGGGCCTGCCGCCAGATCCGGCCAAAGCCGCAGCAGTGCCGCATTCCTGGCCAGGTCCGCAATGCCGATGGCGATTGCGTCTGCCCGCAAGGCACCGAGATGCGCAATGGCGCCTGCCGTCCGGTCCGGCCGAAGCCCGAGCAGTGCACCATCCGTGGCCAGGTCCACAATGCGGACGGGGACTGCGTCTGCCCGCAAGGCACAGAGGTGCGAGACCGAGCCTGCCGGCCGATCAGGCCGAAGCCTGACCAGTGCACCATCCGTGGCCAGGTCCATGACTCCGACGGCAATTGCGTTTGCCCGAGGGGTACCGAGGTGCAAGGCAATGCCTGTCGGCGCAAGCAGCCGCAGTTGGAGCAGTGCGACATACGCGGCCAGGTCCACAACAAGCGCGGCGAATGCGTCTGCCCGCGTGGGACCGAGGTGATCGACGGCGCATGCCGCAAGCCCAGGCAAGAGAGCGAATGCGCGCCGGGCTCGCAGATGGTCAACGGCCAGTGCCAGCCGATCTTCACGCGGCACTGTCCGGAAGGCATGGTCGGGCGGTATCCGAACTGCCGGCCGATGCGCGGGCAGCCATCGCTGGAAATCGATCCGGGCCAGTTGCTGCAATTGCTGCCGCGGCGCAGGCAGCCGATCGACCAGCAGCAGGACCCGGTGCCAAACAGGGTGCTGAAGCTTCAGCAGCAATAGGCACCCGCGCGACGCCAAACGAAGACCCGCTGGAGCAATCCGGCGGGTCTTTCTTCATGATCCAGGCAGGCGGAGGTTGGCGGCGACAGGATCGGGAACGCCGCGACGTTACCCCTGCCTGTGGAACCGCTGTACTGGCGCCCTCGACAAGTCCCCGGGAGCGCTTTAGGCAGTCGGTACGCAGCGATCGTATCAAAAGGGCGCCCGGAAAGGCCGCGAGATGAGCAAAAAAACCTTGATCGCACCGTCGGTGCTGGCATCGGATTTCTCGAAGCTCGGTGACGAGGTCGAGGCGGTGGCGGCGGCCGGTGCCGACTGGATCCATCTCGACGTGATGGATGGGCATTTCGTGCCAAACATCACCTTCGGCCCGCCTGTCATCAAGGCGATCCGCAATCGCACCAAGGCCTTTTTCGACTGCCACCTGATGATCGCGCCAGCCGATCCCTACCTCGCCGCCTTTGCCGAAGCCGGCTGCGACGGCATGACGGTGCATGCCGAGGCCGGGCCGCATCTCGACCGCTCGTTGCAGACAATCAGGAACCTCGGCAAGAAGGCGGGCGTGTCGCTCAATCCGGCGACCCCGGAAACGGCGATCGAATATGTGCTCGACCGGCTCGACCTGATCCTGATCATGACCGTCAATCCGGGTTTCGGCGGGCAGGCCTTCATCCCGGCGATGGTCGACAAGGTGAGAAGGATCAAGGCGCTGATCGGTGACCGGCCGATCCGCATCGAGATCGACGGAGGCGTCTCGCCGGAAACCGCCCCCTTGGTCACCGCTGCCGGCGCCAACGTGCTGGTGGCCGGTGCTGCCATCTTCAGGGGTGGCAGTGTCGAGGCTTACCGCGCCAACATCGAAGCGATCAGAGCGGCGGCCGACAAGGCCGCCGGCTGACACAGCGCGTCATTCCGGCACCAATTGCTACGGATCGGCGTCGTTGGAAGGGCATGGTCTGCCGCGCGTCCGAATCGGGTTGCGCGACGATCTGATTCGGGCAGTCGCCCGCTGTCTTTGCGCGCGACAGAAAAGATGCTCGCATGGGAGCACAAGAAACAGATGATCCTGCGTGCATACAAAACACGTTAAACTTCTGCTGGTTGTAGAAATATTCGAATTCTCGCGATCGGCCCCGCAGATTGGGTATATTCCATTGTCCTAAAGTACAATAGCGCGATCTTCTGCTTGAGTGCCGGAAGCGTCACGCTATATGGTACGTGTACGGAGAGAGAATTTCGGACTCGAATTGCCCAAGACGACAGTAAGGGGACAAGGAGTCGCTTTTGACATACGGAGCTGCCAATCTGAACGACGACGGCACAGGAGCCAAGAGCACGCTTGCCAGCACGGTCTATCACCAATTGCGTGATGATCTTCTCAGCGGCGCTCTTGAAACCGAAAGCAAGCTGCGCGTCGAGTGGGTCGTTTCCAAGTATGGCGCAGGTGCCTCCCCTGTTCGTGAAGCCCTCAATCGCCTTGCCTCCGAAGGTCTCCTTGGCCGCCATGACCAGCGTGGCTTTTTCATCATGCCGGTCAGCGCGACGGAACTCGAGGAACTGACGCGCACGCGCTGCTGGCTCGAGGAGCGGGCGCTGCGCGAATCCATTGCCCACCGCACCGCCGAATGGGAAGAACAATTGGTGCTGGCGCTGCATCGCCTGGGGCGGGCCTCACGGCTTTCGCCGCAAAGTAGCTCGTCGCTCAATCCGGAGTGGGAGAAGGTGCATCGCACTTTCCATCGGGTGCTGATCTCGGCGTGCCGGTCGCACTGGCTGGTTGGTTTCTGCGACCAGCTTTCCGATCACGCCTACCGCTACAGGCAAATGGCCAATGACGGGGAGAGCATCCAGCGCGACGATTTCGCCGAACACCGGCTGATTGCTGAAAATGCGCTGGACGGCAATGCGGATGGTGCCGTCCAGGCCCTGATCGATCACTACCAGCTGACCGCCGCCATGTGCATGGAACGCTTCAGGCAAGGCGAGGCACCCGCCGGTCCGGGTAAGCGCGCCCAGCGTTGACGGCTGTTTGGTCGGCGCTCTCTGCCGTCCCATCCCTCGAATCTTTCGGTGGACGCCGGGCAGCCGGCTGCGGCCTTGACGGCAGGGCTGGGAAACGCGAACTCTTCGTCGCGTGCCGCCCAAGATCGCGGCCGGCGTCACCTGGGAAGATTTCATGAGCAATCATCTGTTCGATGCGTTCCGGTCCCGGATGCCGGCGCCTGGGCGTCTGTTGATGGAAACCGATGATGGACGCTCGCTCACCTATGGCGACATGCTGGCACGGTCGGCGCAGCTTGCGCATGCGCTCCTGCAAATGGATGTCGCGCCCGGCGACCGGGTTGCCGTGCAGGTCGAGAAGAGCCCGGAGATGGTTTTGCTCTATCTCGCCTGCTTGCGCGCCGGCGCCGTCTTCCTGCCGCTCAACACGGCCTATACGCTGGCCGAGCTCGGCTATTTCTTTGGGGATGCCGCACCTCGGGTGATCGTCTGCGATCCGGCACGGTCGGCGGACATCCGTGGGATGGTCGAGCCGTCCGGTGCCGACGTGGTCACGCTCGACCGCGGTGGCCAGGGATCCCTCGCGGACCAGGCATCGCGTCAGTCTTCCGAGTTCCACGATGTGGAGCGCGGCGCCGACGACCTTGCGGCGATCCTCTACACGTCGGGAACGACCGGCCGTTCGAAAGGCGCTATGCTCAGCCATGAGAATCTCGCCTCGAACGCGCGGGTGCTGGTCGAGCAATGGCGTTTCACCAGGGATGACGTGCTGATCCACGCGCTGCCGATTTTCCACACGCACGGCCTGTTCGTCGCCACCAACGTCACCCTGATGGCCGGTGCCTCGATGCTGTTCGAGCAGAAATTCGACGCGAGCCGCATCGTCTCGCTGCTGCCGCGCGCCACCGCGCTGATGGGCGTGCCGACCTTCTACACCAGGCTGCTGCAGCAGGACGGGCTGGATCGCGAGGCGGCGAAAAACATCCGGCTGTTCGTGTCTGGTTCCGCGCCGCTGCTGGCCGAAACGCACAAGGCCTGGCGAGAGCGTACCGGCCACGCCATCCTCGAGCGCTATGGCATGACCGAGACCAACATGAACACCTCCAACCCCTATGAGGGCGAGCGGCGCGCCGGCACGGTTGGCTTTCCCTTGCCCGGCGTGTCGCTGCGCATCGCCGATCCCGATTCCGGCAAGCCGCTCGCCCAGGGCGAGGTCGGCATGATCGAGGTCAAGGGTCCGAACGTGTTCGGCGGCTACTGGCGCATGCCGGAAAAGACCAAGGCGGAATTCCGCGCCGACGGCTTCTTCATCACCGGCGACCTCGGCATGATCGACGCCGACGGCTATGTCCACATTGTCGGTCGCGGCAAGGACCTGATCATCTCAGGCGGCTACAACGTCTATCCGAAGGAGCTCGAAAGCGAGATCGACGCGCTCGACGGCGTCCTGGAAAGCGCCGTCATCGGCCTTGCCCATCCGGACTTCGGCGAAGGCGTCACCGCGGTCGTCGTACGCTCGCCCGCGTCGCGGATCAGCGCGGCCGAGATTCTCGACGCCATCACCGGCCGCATGGCGAAGTACAAGCATCCCAAACGGGTGATCTTCGTCGACGACCTGCCGCGCAACACGATGGGCAAGGTGCAGAAGAACCTTTTGCGCGACAGCTACAAGGATCTCTACGTCTCAAATAAAGCCGGCTAAGCAGATGTCGCGCTCCGGCGCGCGAACGCTGGCTCAGGTCGGGTACAACAGTTCGGCGACATGGTCGGCGATGGCCAGGCTCGCCGTCAGGCCGGGGCTCTCGATGCCGAACAGATTGACGATCCGGCCCACGCCGTGATCGGCCGGTCCCTGAATCACGAAGTCCGCCGCAGGCTGCCCGGGGCCCGAGAGCTTCGGCCGGATGCCGGCATAGGCCGGCTGCAGGGCGCCATCCGCGAGATCGGGCCAATAGCGGCGGATCGCCTCGTAGAAGACGGCGCTTCGGCTGGGATCGACAGTGTAATCCACGCTGTCGATCCATTCGACATCGGGGCCAAAGCGCGCATTGCCGGCGAGGTCGAGCGTCAGGTGGACGCCGAGGCCCCCTTCGACCGGAACCGGATAGATCAGCCGCGAAAACGGCGACCGCCCGGGAAGCGCGAAATAATTGCCACGCGCCAGCCACTGCCGGGGGATGAGATCCCTTGGGAAACCCTCGATCCGACTGGCCACGGCCTGCGCATCGAGGCCGGCTGCATTGACGAAAGCGCTGGCCTCTACGGCGAAGGTCTCGCCATTGGCGTCGCGCGTGTCGATCCGGATCCCATCGGCTTCGATCGTCGCCCCGGCAACGCAGGTGAGGAAAGCGAAGGACACGCCTGCGGCTTCAGCGTCACCGCGCAGCGACAGCATCAGCGCGTGGCTGTCGACAATGCCGGTTGATGGCGACAGCAGCGCGCCGGCGCATCTCAGCGCCGGCTCCAGGCTTTCGGCCTCGGCGCGTGTCAAAAGCGCGAGATCGTCGACCCCGCAGCGTTTCGCATTGGCCTCGATCGCCCGCAGCCCGCCCGTCTGGCCGGGTTCGCTGGCGACGATCAGCTTGCCGGCGCGGCGATGGCCGATAGTGTGTTCGGCGCAGTATGCATAGAGCTGCCGGCGCCCTTCGACGCACAGCCGGGCCTTCAGGCTGCCGGGCGCATAATAGAGCCCGGCATGGATGACTTCGGAATTGCGCGAGCTGGTGACGGTGCCGATCGCGTCGGCCTTTTCGATCACCACCACCTCGCGGCCCGACAAGGCAAGCGCCCTGGCGACGGCAAGCCCGACGACGCCTGCTCCGGCGACGACACAATCGATTGTCTGCATGGCCTCGCTCTCAGCGCGGAGCGACAGCCTCGAACACCTTGTCGCCGTCGATCCAGACGCTTCCTATGTCAAGATCGTCCGACAGCGCAACGATGTCCGCCGCCGTGCCATTGGCGAAGCGGCCAAGCCGGTGCGACTGGCCGATCGCCTGGGCCGGGTAGAGCGAGGCCATGCGCAAGACTTCGGACAGCTCGAGCCCGACGGTGCGGTGCATGAACCGGATGGCCGAGATCATGTCGAGGTCGGCACCGGCCAGCGTCCCGTCGGCAAGCCTGAGGCTGCCATCCCTGCGGTAGATGGTGCGGCCGTTGAGCGTGAACGAACTCATCTCGGTGCCGATCGTCGCCATCGCGTCGGTGACCAGCACGATCCTGCCCGGTCCCTGCTTGGCATCGAGCGCGATCCTGATCGTGGCGGGGTGGACATGGATACCGTCGGCGATCAGCCCCGCCGACAAGGCGCCGATGTCGATCGCGGCGCCCGCCAGCCCGGGCTCGCGGTTGCCGATCTGGCTCATCGCGTTGAACAGGTGCGTGACGACGCTGGCGCCCGCCTCGGCAAAGGCTTTAGCCGTGGCATGGCCCGTGTCGGAATGGCCGAGGCTGACGATGATCCCGGTCTTGGCCAAGGCCTTGACGCGGGCAGGATCGACGGATTCCGGCGCGATCGTGGTGAGCAGCACCGGCAGCTTCTGTCGCGCCGCGATCAGCATGGCCTGGTCGGCGTCCGTCATCGGCCGGATCAGCGCCGGATCATGCGCACCCTTGCGGGCAATCGACAGATGCGGACCTTCCAGGTGCAGGCCGAGGAAACCCGGCACTTTTTGCAGCGCTGCCGCTTCGCCGGCGGCAATCGCGGCGGCCGTGATTGCGGGCGTGTCGGTGATCAGCGTCGGCAGCAGCGCCGTCGTGCCGAATGGCGCATGCGCGCGGCAGATGGTTTCGATCGAGGCGACATCGGGATGATCGTTGAGCATCACACCGCCGCCGCCATTGACCTGGATGTCGACGAAGCCCGGCACCAGCATGCCGCCGCCGGTGTCGACGGCACGGATATCCCCGGGCAGCGCGCCTTGCGGCAGCATGGCCTCGACGAGGCCGTCGCGCACGACAAGGGCCGCGCCTTCATGCCAGTCGTCGCCGTCGAAGATGCGGGCGCCGGTCAGGGCAAAACGGTCGCTCATACGGTCTCCGTCACCTTGCGAAGGTTGCGCGGCGCGTCCGGATCGAGGCCGCGATGGCGGGCAAAGGCCTCGACGAACATGTAGAAGGAAACGATCAGCGTCAGCGGATCGGTCAGCGGGTGACCGGTGGCGACATGCGGCAGGCGCGTGGCGCGATTGGCGAGCGCCGAGGTGACGAAAACCGGCGCGCCCTTGGCCGCCAGGCTGTCGGCGGCTTCGGCGACCGAGGGCTCGGACGCGTCGCGAGCGGCCAGCGCCAGCACCGGAAAGTCGGGGCCGATTAGCGCCAGCGGGCCATGCATGACTTCGGCCGCGCTATAGGCCTCGGCATGCATGCCGCAGGTCTCCTTGAACTTCAGCGCCGCCTCGTTTGCCATCGCCGCCGACGGACCGCGGCCGAGAATGAAAAGGGACTTCTGCTTCTCGATCGTCTCGGCCAGCACGCTCATCCAGTCGCAGGCGATCGCCTTGCCGAAATGCTCGGGCAGGCGGGCCAGGGCCGCGAGAAGCGCGTCGTCGCCGGTCGAATGCGCCATCAGGGCAAGACCGGCAACGGCGGAATTGATGAAGGTCTTGGTTGCCGCGACGCTGCGCTCCGGCCCGGCGAGTATGTCTATCGCATAGTCCGAGGCGCGCGCGAGCGGCGAATCGGCGGTGTTGGTGACGGCAATGGTCAGCGCGCCGCCGGCCCGTGCGGTTTCGGCCATCGCGACGATGTCGGGGCTCTTGCCCGACTGCGAGATCGCCAGGCAGGCCGAGCCGTCAAGCCGGAGCTTGCGACCATAGATCGAGGCGATCGACGGCCCGACCGAGGCGACGGCAAGGCCCGCGGTCAATTCGACGGCATATTTCATGAAGGTGGCGGCATGATCGGACGAGCCTCGCGCCACGGTGACGACGAAATGCGGGTCGCGCTCCTTGATGCCGCGCCCTGCTTCGGCCAGCACGGCACCGGAGCCGTCGAGCAGGCGGGCGACGGCCTGCGGGATCTCCTCGATCTCGCGCTGCATATGCGTGGTGTTGGCAATCATGATCGGCCCTCTTCGCTCGGCCCTGTCAGCCGCAGTTCGGCGACGAAATCATAGGCGTCGCCCCGGTAGATGGAGCGGGTGAACTCGATCACCTTGCCGCTCGCCAGGTAGGAAATACGCTCGATATGCAGGCCGGCAATGCCCGGCGGCACTTCGAGCAGGCGCGCATCGCCCTCGCCGAGATTGGCGGCGGAGATGCGCTGCACCGCGCGCACCGGCCTGTTGCCGGTCAATTCCAGCGCCGCGTAGAGCGAGGAGCCAATTCCAGCCGGGTCCGGCAGCACGCTAGCCGACAGCGAAGCGCGTTCGATCGCCAGCGGCGTGTCGTTGGCGATGCGCAGGCGCGCCACGCGCGCCACGAGTTCGCTCGACGACAGGCCAAGCACCATCATCTCGTCGGGCGAGGGCGCGTAGAGGCCGCGGTCGAGCCAGGCCGAGCGCACCGCCATGCCGCGCCGCGCCATGTCCTCGGTGAAGGAGGTCAGCCGCGACAACGACTGCTCGACGCGCTCCATGCGCGGCGCCACGAAGGTGCCCGAGCCATGGCGCTGCACCAATATGCCGCCCTTGACCAGGTCTTGCACCGCCTTGCGCACGGTGACGCGCGAAATGTCGGCCTTGGTGGCGATGTCGCGCTCGGAAGGCAGCGCGTCGCCCGGGCCGATCAGGCCGCGATTGACGGCGTCCTCGATGCTTTTCCTGAGCTGCAGGTAAAGGGGCGCGCCGCTTTGCGAGGATTGTTTGAGCGTGGCGAAGATCTGGTCGGCGGCATCGCTCATCGCGCAGCCTCCGCGCGTCCAGCGAAAAGGCGTGCCGCCATCTGCACGGCACCGCCTAGCGCATCGTCGAGCGGTTCCTTCAGCAGGGCGCGGTAGCGCGCCGACAGGCGCGGCGCATAGAGCGGCGCCAGCCCGCCGAGCAGGCAGAGCGGTGCTCCGGCGGCGAGGTCGAGCGCGCCCAGCGAGGCCTCGACATCGGCGACCGCCTTGTCGAGGATCCAGTTGGCGACAATGTCGCCTTTTTGCGCGTGCTCGAACACTTTCGGCGCGAAGCCGCCAAAATCGCCGGGCTTGGCGTTGGTGGTGAACTCGACGACGTCCTCGGGATTGTTGCGGAAAACGGCCATCATGCTGTCGGTCAGCGGCGAGGCCTGGCGCACGCCATCATGCGCGAGCAGGGTCTGCTCCAGCAGGTCGCGGCCGATGCGGGCGCCGCTGCCCTGGTCGCCGACCTGGAATCCCCAGCCGCCGATGGCGCGCGATTTACCATCCCTGCGCGCCATATAGGCGGTGCCGGTGCCCAGGATCGCGATCGCGCCGTCACCGGAACCGACCGCGCCTTCGAGCGCGATCTCCGCATCGGTCTCCACGCGGCTGGTGCTGAACGGCAGGATCGCCTCGAGCTGCTGCCGGTAAGTGCCGACATTGGCGCCGGCAAGGCCGAGGATGGCGGGTGTTTGCGGGATCAGGTCCGGATCTTGCCCGGCGGCGATGAAAGCTTGCCGCGCCGCATCGACGATGTTCGAGCGGGCGCCGGTGAGGTCGGTGCGGATGTTGGCGGCGCCGCTTTTGGCGCGGCCGACAACAGCGCCGTCCGCCGTTGCCAGTGCGGCCCTGCAGCTGGTGCCGCCGCCATCGATACCGAGCACGAATTTCACGCGATTTTCTCCTCCGGCAGGATAATACCAATAAAATACCAATAGCCAAGAGTTAATTTCCGTTTCAAAAAGATTAAGCCGTATTTTATTGAAAAGCTTCCGCAATTCGTCGGCTTAGCGATTTCCTGACTGCGAATTCGTTAATGCATGTGGACAAGTGGTATTTTTTTGGTATTGTTTTGTGGATCGGAGGAACTGCGATGGCCGAAACGCGCACCGAAGCGCTGCATGGGAATGCCGAGGGGCTGGATATCCAGGCTCCCGAAGTCATCCTTGCTTCGCTGGCCGATGCGCAGGTCGAGGCCGCCAAAGCGGTCCGCAACGCCATTCCCTCCATCGCCAGGGCAGCCGAGATCATTGCCGGCCGCCTGAGCGGCGGCGGCAAGCTTGCCTATGCCGCGGCCGGCAGCTCCGGCCTGATGGCGCTGGCCGATGCGCTGGAATTGCCGGGCACGTTCGGCATCCAGCGCGACCGCATCGCCATCCTGATCGCCGGCGGCGACGACGCCTTGAGGACACTGGCCGGCGGGCCCGAGGACGACGCCGAGGAGGCCACGACGGCGGTTGCCAATGCGGGTGTCGGCGTGGGCGATTGCCTGATCGCCCTCTCCGCCAGCGGCACGACGCCCTATGCGGTGGGCGCCATCGAGGAGGCGCGGCGCCGGGGAGCCGCCACCATCGGCATCGCCAACAACAGGGGTTCGGCTCTGCTCCAGCAGGCCGACACCGCCATCCTGCTCGAGACACCGCCGGAAGTCATCGCCGGCTCGACCCGCATGGGCGCCGGAACGGCGCAGAAGATCGCGCTCAACATGCTGTCGACGCTGACCGCGGTTCATCTTGGCCATGTCCATGACGGCTATATGGTCAACCTCATGGCCGACAACATGAAGCTGCGCGACCGGGCGGCACGCATCGTCGCCGCCGTCAGCGGCCGCGGCCAGGAAGAGGCCGCCAGCCTGCTCGAAAAGAGCGGCGGCGCGGTCAAGACAGCCATTCTGCTCGCTGCCGGCGCCGACAGCGCCGATGCGGCGCGCAAGATACTGGAACGGACAGGCCAGAAGCTGCGGCCAGCCCTTTCCGCGCTGGGGCATGATCCCGAGAAGTGAAAACCGCTTTTCGGAAAAGATCGTGCTCGAACGAAGAAATAGGCCAGTTTCATTCCCGATTTCCATCGGGGTGAAATTGGCTTGCGAGGGGAACAAGGGCTCCAAAGCCTAGGTTCTCATCAAAACCGAACCTGAAAAAGGTCAACAGGGAGACTGAGCATGACAACGAAACTACTGACGGCACTGCTTCTGGGCACCAGCATTCTCGGCTCGGCCGGATTGGCTCACGCCGAGGACGTAACGCTCAACATCGAAAGCTGGCGCGGCGACGACCTTGCCATCTGGAAGGACAAGCTGATCCCGGCGTTCGAAGCCAAGAACCCCGGCATCAAGGTGGTGTTCGCCCCATCGGCCCCGACCGAATATGACGCCGCCCTCGGCGCCAAGCTCGCCGCCGGTTCGGCGGGCGACCTGATCACCTGCCGCCCGTTCGACAAGTCGCTCGAACTGTTCAAGAAGGGCAACCTTGCCGACCTCTCGGCGCTGCCCGGCATGGAAAACTTCTCGCCGGTCGCCAAGTCCGCCTGGCAGACCGATGACGGCAAGGCGAGCTTCTGCGTGCCGATGGCGTCCGTCATCCACGGCTTCATCTACAACAAGGACGCCTTCGACAAGCTCGGCATCAAGGTGCCCCAGACCCGTGACGAGTTCTTCGCCGCGCTCGACAAGATCAAGGCCGACGGCACCTATATCCCGATGGCGATGGGCACCAAGGACCTCTGGGAAGCCGCGACCATGGGCTACCAGAACATCGGCCCCAACTACTGGAAGGGCGAGGACGGCCGCAAGGCGCTGATCAAGGGCGATCAGAAGCTGACCGACAAGGACTGGGTCGCGCCGTATGAGGAACTGGCCAAGTGGAAGCCTTACCTGGGCGACGGCTTCGAGGCCCAGACCTATCCGGACAGCCAGAACCTGTTCACGCTCGGCCGCGCCGCCATCTATCCGGCCGGATCGTGGGAAATCGGCCTGTTCAACACCCAGGCCCAGTTCAAGATGGGCGCCTTCCCGCCGCCGGTCGAGAAGGCCGGCGACACCTGCTACATCTCCGACCATACCGATATCGGCATGGGCCTGAACGCAGCCTCCAAGCACGCGGACGCGGCCAAGACCTTCCTGTCCTGGGTGGCTTCGCCTGATTTCGCCACCATCTACGCCAACGCGCTGCCGGGCTTCTTCAGCCTGAACTCCTCGCCGGTGAAGATGGAAGACCCGCTGGCGCAGGAATTCGTCTCCTGGCGCGGCAAGTGCAAGTCGACGATCCGCTCGACCTACCAGATCCTGTCGCGCGGCACGCCGAACCTCGAAAACGAGACCTGGGTTGAATCGGCCAACGTCATCAACGGCACCGATACGCCCGAAGCCGCGGCCAAGAAGCTGCAAACCGGTCTCGACAGCTGGTATAAGCCGGCCAAGTAAGAGCTCAGGCAGCGGAGCCGGCTGGGCGCATGCCCGGCCGGTTCCGGATTATCCTGTCTTCATATTGCGATTGTCGGCTCTGCCTCACGGCCTTACCCTTGCTGTTGTTGGGGAAGGCTGGCTGATCAGTCGCAGGCCTTTGTCTTGCCGCACCGGGCAAGGTTGGGCCATGCATCGAGGCATCATCTAGCATCACATCGTCTGGAACCGAGAGACGGCGGGGACCGAACTCATGGCCGCACAAACACGACCCAAAAGACCATTCCGCTGGCATATCGCCGTCTTCCTGGCGCCGGCGGTGCTCGTCTATACGGCGATCATGATCCTGCCGCTCGCCGGCACGCTGCAGCTCTCGCTGTTCCGCAATGTCGACCAGTCCCAGATCTTCGTCGGCCTGGACAATTTCCGCACCCTGTTCGGCGATCCCAACTGGTCGGTCAATTTCTGGAATGCGTTGCGCAACAATGTCTGGTTCTTCATCATCCACATGCTGGTGCAGAACCCGGTCGGCGTGCTGTTGGCGGCAATTCTCTCCAGCCCCAGGCTGCGGTTCGCCGCCTTCTACCGCACCGCGATCTTCGTGCCGACCATCCTGTCCTTCGTCATCGTCGGCTTTGCCTGGAAGCTGATCCTGTCGCCGCTATGGGGCGTGGCGCCGCATCTGCTCGACTTCGTCGGCCTGAAAAGCCTGTTCACGCCCTGGCTCGGCAAGGAGCAGTACGCGCTGACCGCGCTCAGCCTGATCTCGGTGTGGCAATTCATCGGCATTCCGATGATGCTGATCTATGCCGCGCTGCTGTCGATCCCCGAAGAGGTGATCGAGGCGGCCGAATGCGATGGCATCACCGGCCTGTCGCAGTTCTGGAAGATCAAGCTGCCGCTGATCCTGCCGTCGATCGGCATCATCTCGATCCTCACCTTCGTCGGCAACTTCAACGCCTTCGACCTGATCTACACCGCTCAAGGGGCTCTCGCCGGTCCGAACTATTCGACCGATATTCTCGGCACCTTCCTCTACCGCGCCTTCTTCGGCTTCCAGCTGCAGGTCGGCGATCCCAACATGGGCGCGACCATCGCCACGATCATGTTCCTGATCATCCTGGGCGGTGTCTGCGTCTACCTCTTCCTCATCCAGACGCGCCTGCGTCGCTACCAGTTCTGAGGGGCGAGAGATGTCGAGCCTGAGCACCCCCCTCTGGCCTGCCGGCCATCTCCCCCGCAAGGGGGGAGATCAGATGTCGCTACTGCTTTCGCCAATCGCCATCGTTGCAAGATGGACGGCAAGGCCGACGCTGCCAATCTCCCCCCTTGCGGGGGAGATGTCCGGCAGGACAGAGGGGGGTGCCTTGGCGCCAACCTCTCTGCGCAGGAAGGGTTTCCAATGAGCATCGCCACCCGTTCACTGCCCCGCATCATCGGCGCCCACGCGATCCTGCTGACCTACACGGCGATCGCGCTGTTTCCGGTGATCCTGGTCATCATGAATTCGTTCAAGTCCCGCGCTGGCATCTTCGGCGCGCCGCTGACGCCGCCGACGCCAAAGACCTTCGATCTGATCGGCTACACCACGGTGATCGGCCAGGGCGACTTCATCCACTATTTCCAGAACAGTCTCGTCGTCACCGTCGGCTCGCTGTTCTTCGTGCTTCTGTTCGGCGCCATGGCCGCGTTCGCGCTGTCGGAATATCGCTTCCGCGGCAACACGATGATGGGGCTTTATTTGGCGCTCGGGATCATGATCCCGATCCGGCTCGCCACCGTCGCCATTCTGCAGTTGATGGTGGCGAGCGGGCTGGTCAACACGCTGACGGCGCTGATCCTGGTCTACACCGCGCAGGGCCTGCCGCTGGCGGTCTTCATCCTGTCCGAATTCATGAAGCAGGTGTCGGACGATCTGAAGAATGCCGGCCGCATCGACGGGCTGTCGGAGTACACCATCTTCTTCCGCCTGGTGGTGCCGCTGGTGCGGCCGTCCATGGCGACCGTCGCCGTCTTCACCATGATCCCGATCTGGAACGATCTGTGGTTTCCGCTGATCCTGGCGCCGTCGGAAGAGACCAAGACGGTGACGCTCGGCGCGCAGCTTTTCCTCGGCCAGTTCGTCACCAACTGGAACGCCATTCTGGCAGCACTGTCGCTGGCGATCCTGCCGGTGCTGGTCCTCTACGTCATCTTCTCGCGGCAACTGATCCGCGGCATTACTTCCGGAGCCGTCAAGTGAGTTCAGAAAGACCCCTTCGCGTTGTCGTCGCCGGCCTAGGCAATATGGGCCGCAGCCATGCGCTGGCCTATCACACCAATCCAGGTTTTCAGATCGCCGCGCTGGTCAACCGCTCCGACGTGCATTTGCCTGGGGGACTGTCCGGCTATGGCATCAGGCGTTCGTTCGATGACTCCCTGCGCGACGAAAAGCCCGACGTCGCCTGCGTCGCCACCTATTCCGACAGCCATGCCGACTATGCGGTGAAGGCGTTCGAGGCCGGCTGCCATGTCTTCGTCGAAAAGCCGCTGGCAACGACGGTGGCCGACGCCAGGCGTGTCGTCGCGGCAGCCAAGGCCAACGGCCGAAAGCTGGTGATCGGCTATATCCTGCGCCACCACCCGTCCTGGATCCGGCTGATCGCCGAAGCGCGCAAGCTGGGCGGTCCTTACGTGTTCCGCATGAACCTCAACCAGCAATCCTCGGGCCATACCTGGGAGACGCACAAGCAGCTGATGCAGACGACATCGCCGATCGTCGATTGCGGCGTGCATTATCTCGACGTCATGCTGCAGATCACCGATGCCAAGCCGGTCGAGGTGCGCGGGATGGGCGTGCGGCTGACCGAGGAAGTCGCGCCTTCCATGTACAATTACGGCCATCTGCAGGTGCTGTTCGATGACGGTTCGGTCGGCTGGTACGAGGCCGGCTGGGGTCCGATGATTTCGGAGACCGCCTTCTTCGTGAAGGACGTGATTTCGCCCAAGGGCTGCGTGTCGATCGTCATGAAGGAGGGCGTGAGGTCCGACGACATCGACACCCACACCAAGACCTCGACCATCCGCCTGCACAGCGCCGCGACCGGCACGGACGGCAAGTTCCTAAAGGCGGACGAGATGCTGTCGATGGAAGGCGAACCCGGCCATCAGGATCTCTGCGATCTCGAACAGGCTTTTGTCCTTAAGGCGATCCACGAGGATATCGATCTCACCAGACATATGGACGACGCGGTGCGATCGCTTGCCGTCTGCCTTGCCGCCGACGAGAGCGTGCGCGGCGGAAAGGCGGTGCGACTGTGATCAGGCTGCCGTCGCCCGCGCCGTACAGGGGCCGCTTGGCGCCCACCCATCAATTTGGAGGACTGCCGTGGGCTCGCTGAAAATCGAGAACGTGAAAAAGGCCTTTGGGCCGGTCGAGGTGCTGAAGGGCATCGACCTCGAAGTGACGGATGGCGAGTTCGTCGTCTTTGTCGGCCCTTCGGGTTGCGGCAAGTCGACATTGCTACGGGTCATCGCCGGTCTGGAGGATTCGACCTCGGGCCGGGTGCTGATCGATGGCGAGGATGTCTCGGTCACCCCGCCGGCGAAACGCGGCATTGCCATGGTGTTCCAGACCTATGCGCTCTATCCGCATCTGACGGTGAAGAACAATATGGGCCTCGGCCTCAAGCAGGCGAACACGCCGGCGCCGGAAATCGATCGCCGCATCGGCATCGCCTCGTCCATGCTGTCGCTGGAGCCCTATCTCGAAAGACGACCTGCGGAACTTTCCGGCGGCCAGCGCCAGCGCGTCGCCATCGGCCGCGCCGTGGTGCGCGAGCCGAAACTGTTCCTGTTCGACGAGCCGCTGTCGAACCTCGACGCGGCGCTGCGCGTCAACACGCGGCTGGAGATCGCGCAGCTGCATCGCCGGCTGAAAGCGACGATGATCTACGTAACCCACGACCAGGTCGAGGCGATGACGCTGGCCGACAAGATCGTCGTGCTTAATGCCGGAAAAATCGAGCAGATCGGCGGCCCGATGGAACTCTACAATTCGCCGGCAAACGAGTTCGTCGCCGGCTTCATCGGCTCGCCGAAGATGAATTTCGTCGACGGCGCCCGGCTCGGCGAGACAGCCAGGACCATCGGCGTGCGGCCGGAGCACCTGACCGTCGATCCGAAATCCGGCGCCTGGAAGGGCACGGTCGTCCACGCCGAACATCTCGGTGCCGACACCAATCTCTATCTGGATTGCGAGAAGGCCGGCCTGATCACCGTGCGGATTTTCGGCGTGTACGACGCGGAGCCCGGCGCCACGCTTTACGCGACGCCCGATGCGGCGAAGACCTATCGGTTCGGCGCTGATGGGACGACGATAAAGTAGATACGTCGGCGCGTCTTCTTTCCTCTCCCTCCGGAGGGGGGAGAGGTGGCGCCGCGAAGCGGCGACGGAGTGGGGGAAAGCGCTTCTTCCAAGCGCGGTCGCTGAAAAGCAGGCGCAACCCCAGCGAGTGCTTAGTCTCTCGCCGAGCAGTCGACCCCCCACTCCGTCGAGCTTCGCTCGACACCTCTCCCCCGATCGACGGGGGAGAGGAAAGGCGCGAAACCGTCTTCTCTCCTTCCGGAGCACCACAAGGAGGGAACGAGAAGTTACGCTTACAAATCGGCCTTGAACGTCTGCTTCTGCTGCCCCAATCCCTCGATCCCCAGCTCCACGACATCGCCGGCCTTCAAGAACACCGGCGGCTTCATGCCGAGGCCGACGCCGGGCGGGGTGCCGGTCGAAATAATGTCGCCGGGGTGCAGCGACATGAACTGGCTGAGGTAGGAAACGAGATAGGCAACGCCATAGACCATGGTCTTGGTCGAGCCGTTCTGCATCGTCTTGCCGTTGACCGTCAGCCACATCTTCAGGTTCTGCGGGTCTGAAACTTCGTCCTTGGTCACCAGCCACGGTCCGGTCGGGCCGAACGTGTCGCAGCTCTTGCCCTTGGTCCACTGGCCCTGGCGCTCGGCCTGGAAGGCGCGCTCGGACACGTCATGGGAGACGCAATAGCCGGCGACATGGTCGAGCGCGTCGGCTTCGCTGACATATTTGGCGGTTTTGCCGATAACCACGCCGAGCTCTACTTCCCAGTCGGTCTTCTCGGAGCCGCGCGGGATCAGCACGTCGTCGTCCGGGCCGACGATGGCCGAGCTTGCCTTCATGAAGATGATCGGTTCCGGCGGCACGGTGGCCCCGGTCTCGGCGGCATGGTCGGAATAGTTGAGGCCGATGCAAATGAACTTGCCGGTGCCGGCGACGCAGGCGCCGAGGCGCGGCTTGCCGGAAACCGCCGGCAGCGACTTCGCATCGAGCTTCGAAAGCATGTCCAGCGAGGCCGGATGAAGTGTCGTGCCGGCAATATCGGCGACATGGGCGGAGAGATCGCGGATCGTTCCATCCGCATCGAGCAGGCCGGGCCGTTCGCTTCCCACCTCGCCATAGCGCAGCAGTTTCATGCATCTTCTCCTGATTGCGGCCTCGTGGCCGTTCTACAAACTCTCCGCCGGGGCGGCCGTCTCTGGAACCGGGCGGACCCTAGCCATCAGCCTGCTTCACGACAAGCGCGAACAGCCTGTATTGGCGGCCGGCGACCCGATGTCCGGTTGTCTCAAGGCAGCGCTCAGATCGACCAGCCGCCGTCGATATTATAGGCCTGCCCGGACGTGTAGGTGGCGCCGGCAAGGTAAACGGCGAGATCTGCGATCTCCTCCGGCGTGCCGAGCCGGCCCATCGGCTGGCGGGCGATGAAGGCGGCGCGGGCGGCGTCATAATCGCCCTGAGCGTGCATGCGGTCCTGCAGCGACGGGCTTTCGACCGTGCCTGGGCAGATGGCGTTGCAGCGTATGCCCTTGCCGACATAGTCGGCCGCGACCGCCTTGGTCAGCCCGATGACGGCGGCCTTGGTGACGCCATAGGCGAAGCGGTTCGGCACGCCCTTGGTCGAACTGGCCAGCGAAGCCATGTTGATGATCGACCCGTCGCCACGCTCCAGCATGCCGGGCAGCACCGCCCGGATGGTTCGGATCATGGCGCGCACGTTGAGATTGAAAGCGAAATCGAGATCGGCGTCCTTCATCTCCAGGATCGAGCCCGAATGGACGAAACCGGCGCAATTGAACAGCACGTCGACGGCGCCGATCTCTGCAAAGGCGGCATTGACCGCCTCGTCGTTGAGCACGTCCACCTTGCGGGTCTTGATCCCTGATGTCTTGGCGAGTTCCGCCAGCAGCGTCTCGTTGATGTCGGTGGCATGGACGGTGGCCCCAGCCTTGGCGAAGGCCAGCGCGCTCGCCTTGCCGATGCCTTGCGCCGCTGCCGTGATGACAACGACCTTGCCTGTCAGATCCGCCATGCCTTTTCCTCGCCTGCTTGGGTCAATTGCCTTTATCGGCGGCCGGCGAAAGCGTCATGTGCCAGTCAGGCGCGATTGTGCGGCCTGTGCCAGTTCACTGATAAAGATGTTTTTTCTCGTTAAAGAACATATGACCAGGCGTCAAGCCCGATCGCGATCCCTGTGTGACATGCCCTAGAGCCGGATGATTTCAGGTCGAGTCGACCTGAAATCTGAATCCGTCTCTAAATCAAAGAGATAGAGCCTGATGTCGTCCGAAAACCGCTTCACACTTTTCGGCATCATGCTCTAGTCGCCGTAAGGCACCCAGACATTCTTCACCTCGATGGCACGGCGCAGAAAAACGTCGCCGGCGGCTTCTTCCGAGGCCCAGTCGAGGCTGTGGCCGTTGCCGCTCCAGACGCGTTTGAGGTTGCCGATGGACTCGGCTTCCGCCTTGGCGCAGGTATCCGCGTCGGCGAACAGCCACAGTCCGTCGACGTCGTCGTGCCTGGCCAGCACGCCGGCAAGCTCCGCTGTGCGTCCGGTGACGATGTTGGCGGCGCCGGCCGGCACATCGGAATATTCGATGACTTGATAGAGATCGGTGGCCAGCAATGGATACCGTTCCGACGGCACGGCGACCACCGTGTTGCCCATGGCCAGCGCCGGCGCGACCAGCGAGAGGAAGCCGAGCAGGGGCAGATTGTCCGGCGCGACGATGCCGACGACGCCGACCGGCTCATGCAGCGCCAGCGTCACGGCACGCGCCGGCGGCTGGTGCACGCGTCCCTCGAACTTATCGGCGAGGCCGGCATAGAGAAACAGCCGTTCGACCGAGAGCTCCACCTCGTCCCGCGCGGCCTTGGTGTTGGCTCCGGTCAGTTCGGTGAGCCGGGCGGCAAATTCTTCCGAGCGGCCGGAAAGGTTCTCGGCCAGGTAATAAAGCACCTGCGACCTGTTATAAGCGGTCGCCTCCGGCCAGCTTTTGCAGGCGCGGGCAGCCGAAACCGCATCGCGGATATCCTTGCGGCTGCCGAGCCCGACTTCGCCGGCGAGCTTGCCCTTGGCGGTGGCGACGGCAAGCGAGTAATTGCCGTCCGGCCGCACCTGCTTGCCGCCGATGAACAGCTTCGCGGTGCGGTCGATAGCGACGCCGTCCGCCTGTTCCACGGGCTGCACCGACGATGTCGCCTGCTTGATGACCGGGCCGAGCGGCAGTTTCGCCGCCAGATATTCGAACATGCCCTCGCGCCCGCCCTCGCGGCCGAAACCGCTCTCGCGATAGCCGCCGAAGCCGCAGGCGGCGTCGAACATGTTGGTGCCGTTGACCCAGACCACGCCAGCCTTCAATTGCGGCGCGACATGGAGCGCCAGGTTGACGTTCTCGCTCCACACCGAGGCTGCGAGGCCATAGCGCGTGTTGTTGGCGAGTTCGATCGCTTCCTCGGTGTTGCGGAAGGTCATGGTGGCGAGCACCGGCCCGAACACCTCTTCCTGCGCTAGAATATTAGCCGGCGAAACACCGGTGGCGAGCGTCGGCAGGTGATAGTAGCCGGAAGACGGCAGCGTTGCGTCCGGCTGCCAGCAGACGGCGCCCTGCCGGGCACCTTCGGCGATCAGTCCCTTGACCCGGTCGAGCTGGGTCAGGTCGACCAGCGGACCGATATCGGTGTTCTTGTCGAGCGGGCTGCCGACACGCAGCCGGCTCATCCGTGTCTTGACCTTGGCGATCAAGGCATCGGCGATGCCTTCCTGCACCAAAAGCCGCGAACCGGCGCAGCAGACCTGGCCCTGGTTGAACCAGATGCCGTCGACCAGGCCCTCGACAGCGCTGTCGAGATCGGCGTCCTCGAAGACGATGAAGGCCGACTTGCCGCCAAGTTCCAGCGACAGCTTTTTCCCCGAGCCCGCAGTGGCCTTGCGGATGATCTTGCCGACTTCCGAGGAGCCGGTGAAGGCGATTTTCTGGATGCCGGGGTGGTTGACGATCGCCGCGCCCGCTTCCGGACCGCCCTGCACGATGTTGACGACGCCTTTCGGCACGCCGGCGCGCTCGCAGATCTCGGCGAACAGAATGGCGGTGAGCGGCGTGAACTCGGCCGGCTTCAGCACCACGGTACAGCCCGCCGCAAGCGCCGGCGCGATTTTCCAGGCCAGCATCAACAGGGGAAAATTCCACGGGATGATCTGGCCGACGACGCCGACACCGTTTTGGCCGGGAAAATCCCTGTCCAGCGCCTGCGCCCAGCCGGCGTGGTGAATGAAATGGCGGATCGCCAGCGGCACGTCGATGTCGCGGCTTTCGCGGATCGGCTTGCCGTTGTCGATCGTCTCAAGCACCGCGAACAGCCGCTGGTGGCGCTGCATGGCGCGGCCGATGGCGTAGAGCACTTTCGCGCGCTGGTATCCGGAACTGGCGCTCCATTTCGGCAACGCCTTTGCGGCGGCCGCAACCGCCGCGTCGATGTCGGCGGCATTGGCATCGGACACCTTGGCCAACAGCTTGCCGGAAGACGGCTCGCTGGTGTCGAAAGTCTTGCCGCCGCCGGCCGCTTTCCAGGCGCCGTCGATGAACAGCGCCTTGGAGAAATCGCGCCCGGCCAGCCATGCATCGGCCTCGTTGCGAGCCTCCGGCGCCGGGCCGTATTCCATGGCGTGATAGCGTTCAAGGATGTTCATCAGGTTCCTCCTTCACCCTCCCCCTTGTGGGGAGGGTCGATCGGCAAAGCCGATCGGGGTGGGGGTGCTCAAGCCATCGCGTGGCGGTGATTGGCCGAATAATGCCCGGTCAGATGATGCTCGAGCTGACGTTCGATATCGGTCAGCAGGCTCGATGCGCCAAAGCGGAACAGCTCCGGCTCCAGCCATGGACGGCCGAGTTCTTCCTTCATCAGCACCAGCCAGTCGAGCGAGACTTTCGCGGTCGAAATGCCGCCCGCCGGCTTGAAGCCGATGAGATAGCCTGTCTCCTCGAAATAGGCCCTGATGGCGCGCACCATGGCGAGGCCGACGGGCAGTGTGGCATTGACGCTTTCCTTGCCGGTCGACGTCTTGATGAAATCGGCGCCCGCCATCATCGCCACCATCGAGGCCAGCATGACGTTGCGCAGCGTTGCGAGGTCGCCGGTGCCCAAAATGATCTTGAGATGCGCGTCACCGCAGGCGGCCCGCATCGAGACGATTTCATTATAAAGCTCGCGCCACTTGGCGCCGAACACCAGGCCGCGCGGGATGACGACATCGATCTCGTCGGCGCCGTCCTTCACCGAGGCCTCGATCTCCTGCAACCGGGTCGACAGCGGCGCCAGCCCATGCGGGAAGGCGGTGGAGACCGCGGCGACATGGATGCCGGTGCCGCGCACCGCGTCCACGGCCGTGGCGACGAAGGGATGGTAGACGCAGACGGCGGCGGGCCGGATGGTCTCGCCCGCAATGCCGAGGCCTTCCATGATGTCGCGGCGCAGCGGGTTGATCGCCTTGGCGCAGAGCCGGCGCACGCGCTCCTCGGTGTCGTTGGAGTTGAGCGTCGTCAGGTCCATGCAGGCGATCGCCCGCAGCAGCCAGGCGGCCTGGTTGTCGGCCTTGATCGAGCGCCGCTTGGTCAGGCTGGCGACGCGGCGTTCCAGCGCGGAGCGGTTGACGCTGCGTACCGATTCGAGAAAACCGAGGTCGAGTTTCAGGCCAGGATTGCGCGCGATGTGATGGTCTAGCGGCACCGGCGTGTTGGCGGCGGCGCGCGCGGGCAGCGGCGTCACCTTGGTGCCAAGATCGGCTTCGCGGATTGTGCTGCTCATCTCCTGCCCTTTCATTCAGCGGCGTGCGCTTGATATCTCACGCGCGCATCCTTCTCCCAAAGCCGTCGACAGTTTTGGGCGACACGCACGAAGATAGCCCGCGAAGTCGCGCTTCACGAGTCCTCAAGCGAGGGATAGCTGAAAAAGGCCGCGAAAGCAGCTGGTTTTTGACCGGAAGGTCAAAACCAGATTTCTGGGAGACGCGCTGGCCTCAGCCGACGAAGGCGCGTTCGACGACGAAGCTCGAGGGATGGCTGAGCGAACCTTCCTGGAAGCCGAGGCTTTCGGCCAGCTCCTTGACGTCCTTCAGCATGTGCATCGAGCCGCAGATCATGATGCGGTCGGTCTCGGGATCGAGCTTTTCGATGCCGAGGTCGCTGTAGAACTTGCCGGAGCCGATCAGCGCGGTGATGCGGCCCATGCGCGCCGACTCTTCGCGGGTCGTCGAATTGTACAGCGTCACGCGCCCAGTGGTCAGCTCGCCGATCAGCGGGTCGCTTTCGAGCGCCGCCACCAGCTCCTGGCCGTAGATCAGCTCGGCATTGTTGCGGCAGGTGTGGGTCAGGATCAGCTGGTCGAACTTCTCGTAAGTGTCGGGATCGCGCAGCAGGCTGGCAAAGGGCGCGATGCCGGTGCCGGTCGAGATCATGAACAGGCGCTTGGCGGGGGTCAGCGCGTCGACGACCAGCGTGCCGGTTGATTTCTGGCGCATGATGACGGTGTCGCCGACCTGGATCTTCTGCAGTTCCGAGGTCAGCGGGCCATCCGGCACCTTGATCGAGAAGAATTCCAGCTCTTCGTCCCAGGCCGGGCTGGCGACGGAGTAGGCGCGATACACCGGCTTCTCGGCATTGGGCAGGCCGATCATGACGAATTCGCCCGAGCGGAAGCGCAGCGACTGCGGCCGGGTGATGCGGAACGAGAACAGCCGGTCGGTATAGTGTTTCACCGAGACGACGGTCTCGGCATAGACGTTGGCCGGAATCGGAAACTGTAGCGGACGGGCTTCAGCGGTGTTGAACGCGGGCGTGGTGTTCATCGATTCCAACCTTCTCGCCCAATGAGAGACGCGGGCGCCAAACTTTCCCGTGCGCGCCCGAACCATTCAGGTTCCGGCATGCCATGCACGCTACCGAAGCGGTAAGCTCTTGTGTCCGGAATTTATTAGTATACAAACGATATTTGCGTCAAGATGCCGCCGTAAAACACCTTTCCAAACTGCGGCATTTCCGTAGTCTCAGCATTTCGGGTTTCGACAATGAAAGAGAATTTTTCGGTGCAGCCGCCGGATTCCCTGGGCAGCGTCGTCGCCGGCATCGATGTCGGCGGAACCTTCACCGACCTGCTCCTGATCGACGGCAAGGACGGTGGCAAGGTGTATCTGGCCAAGACCCCGACCACTGTCGACAACCAGGCCTTTGGCGTGGTTTCGGCGCTTGGCGTCACCGGCTTTCCGATCGACGGCATCGACCTCATCGTGCATGGCACGACCACCACCACCAATGCGGTGCTGGAGCGCCGGCTGGCCAAGACCGGCATGGTCACCACGCGCGGTTTTCGGGACGTGATCGAACTCGGCCGGCGGACGCGGCCGCAACCCTATGGCATGACCGGAACCTTCGTCCCAATCATTCCGCGCAACCTGCGCCTCGAAGTGTCGGAGCGCGTCGAGGCGTCGGGTGCGGTGCGCACGCCGCTCGATGAAGCCGAGATGCGCGAGGCGGTACAGGCGCTCATCGCGGCCGGCTGCGAATCCCTCGTCATCCATTTCCTCCACTCTTACGCCAACCCCACGCATGAGCGGCGCGCCGCCGAGATCGCCGCCGAAGCCTGGCCGAACGGCTACATCACGTCAGGCCATGCGCTGCTGTCGGAGGCGCGCGAATTCGAGCGCGGGGTGACGGCCTCGGTCAACGCCTCGGTGCAGCCGATCCTGGAGCGCTACGTCGAGCGGCTGCGCAAGGAATTGGCCGACAAGGGCTATGCCCGCGACTTCCTGATCATGAACGGCAATGGCGGCATGATCTCGGCCCGCTTCGTCACACGTGAATCGGCCAAGACGGTCATGTCGGGCCCCGCCTCCGGCGTTATCGCCGCCGCCTATACGGGCAAGCGCGCAGGCTTTGAAAACCTCGTCACCTACGACATGGGCGGCACCTCGACCGACGTGGCGCTGATCCGCAACGCCGAACCGGCGGTCTCGAACGAGATCGAGATCGAATATGCCATGCCCATCCATGTGCCGATGGTGGCGGTGCACACGGTGGGCGCCGGCGGCGGCTCGATCGCCCGCGTCGATGCGGCCGGCCTGATCCAGATCGGCCCGGAAAGTGCCGGCGCCAATCCCGGCCCGATCTGCTATGGGCGCGGCGGCACCGAGCCGACGATCACCGACGCCAACCTGGTGCTCGGCCGGCTGGCGCCGAAGAAGCTGCTCGCCGTCGAAAACCCGGTCACATCGGAGCGCGTCACCAGGATTTTCGAGGACAGGATCGGCAAGGCAACCGGCCTGTCGGGTGTCGAGGCGGCGGGCGCTGTCCTCAGGCTCGGCAACATGAAGATGGCGGGCGCCATCCGCATGGTGTCGGTGTCGCGCGGCCATGATCCCCGCGATTTCGCGCTGTTCGCCTTCGGCGGCGCCGGACCGCTGCACGCGACGGCGCTCGCGCGCGAACTCGGCCTGCCCAAAGTGCTGGTGCCGGCGCGGCCCGGCATCACCAACGCGCTCGGCTGCGTCGTCGCCGATCTGCGCCATGACTTCGTCAACACCATCAACCAGCCCGTGGCCGTGCTGGACGAAAGCCAGCTCCACCAAGTACTGGAACGGCACCGGAACGAAGGCGAGGAGCTGATCGCCAAGGAAGCGGTGAAGCCGGAAACGATCCGCGTCACCCACTCCGCCGACATGCAGTTCGTCGGCCAGACCCACATCATCAACGTGCCGCTGCCGTCCGCGTCGGTGACCCGGAGCCAATTGCAGGCGTTGTTCGAGAAAGCCTATTTCGCCCGCTTCAAGGTGGAGCTGCCGGAAATCCGCGCCAACCTCGTCAACCTCAACACCTCGGTCACCGGCGTGCGACCGGCGATCGACCTGTCGCGGCTGATCGACCCGGCCGGGCGGGCAAGGACGCTCGACGGGGCGCGGCGCGAGATCCGACCGGTCTGGTACGCCGGGCGCTGGCACGACACGTCGGTTTACAGCAGGGAAAAGCTGCCACTCGGTGCGGTCATCGAAGGGCCGGCGATCCTCGAACAGATGGATGCGACCACCGTGCTCGAACCCGGCGACCGCGCGCGCTCGGATGCCGACGGCAACATCATCATCGACATTGGCGAGGCCTGACATGTCAGTGGATAGCGCAAAGCTCGACGCCATCACGCTTTCGGTGCTCCAGGCCGCTTTGCAGCAGGTCTGCGACGAGATGGACCTGACCTTTTCCCGCGCCGCCTTCTCGCCCGTGATCGCCGAGGCCAATGACCGCTCGGACGGCATCTATTCCGCCATCGACGGTTCGCTGATCGCGCAGGGCAGTCAGGGCCTGCCGGTGTTTGTCGGCGTCATGCAATATTCGACCAGGACGGTGATCGAGATGATTGCCGACGGCCGCTGCCTGGCCCCGGAGCCGGGCGACATCTACATCGTCAACGATCCCTATCTCGGCGGCACGCATCTGATGGACGTGCGCTTCGCCATGCCGGTCTACCGCGGCGGAAAGATCTTCTGCTGGCTGTCGAACACCGGCCATTGGCCCGATATTGGCGGCTCCGTGCCCGGCGGCTTCTCCGCGTCCGCGACCGCTGTCGAGCAGGAGGGTCTGCGGCTGCCGCCGGTAAAACTGTTCAAGAAGGGCGTGCTCGACGCTGAAATCTACGCCATCATCTGCTCCAACATCCGGGTCGCCGACCAGCGCATCGGCGACATCCGGGCGCAGGCCGCCGCGCTGCTGATCGGCCAGGACAGGCTCAATGGAATCCTGGATCGTTACGGAGACGAAACCGTCGTCGAGGCGATCGCCGAGCTACGCCGCCGCGCCGCCGAGCAGATGCGCGCCAATATAGCGGCCATTCCCGATGGCACCTACCGCTCCAAGGCTTTTGTCGATTCCGACGGGGTGGTCAACGAACCGCTGACCATAGCGCTCGCAGTCGACAAGAAGGGCGACACGCTGACCTTCGACTTTTCAGGATCGTCAAAGCCTTGTGCGGGACCGATGAACAGCGTGCTGGCGACGACCCTGTCCTCGGTTTATCTCGCCATGCGCCACATCTTTCCGGACGTGCCGATCAGCGCCGGCGCCTTCGAGCCGCTCGAGGTCAAGCGGCCGGAAGGCACTTTCCTCGACGCCAAATACCCCCGCCCCGTGTCCGGCTGTGCGGCGGAAGTGTCGCAGCGCATCGCCGAGGCGGTGTTCGCGGCGATGGTGCAGGCGCTGCCCGACAAGGTGACGGCGGCCCCAGCCGGCTCCAGCGGCAATTTCGCGCTCGGCGGCAACGATCCGGCGCGCGGCCGCGACTACGTCATGTACCAGATATCCGGCGGCGGCTATGGCGGCAATTCGGGGCATGACGGCCTGACCAATGGCTGCTCGACCATCGGCATTTCGAAGTCGCCGCCGGTCGAGATCATGGAGCAGGCCTTTCCGGTGCTCTATCGCCACTATGCCTTGCGCGAAGGCTCGGGCGGCGCCGGCAAGCATCGTGGTGGTTTTGGCCTCGCCTATGAGGTCGAGATCCTGCGCGGCGAGGCGCGCGCCTCCTTTGTCATGGACCATGGCCGTTTCGGTCCGCAGGGCGCCCTTGGCGGTCGGGATGGCGAGCCCAACAGCGTGACCGTGTTCCGCAACGGCGAGGAGCATGTGCCGCCGCACCTCTCCAAGGAGCAGGACATCCCACTGAAGGCCGGCGACCGCGTGCGCGTCGGCACGCCGGGTGGCGGCGGCTATGGCGATCCGCGTGAGCGCGATCCGGAACTGGTCGCGCGGGACGTCCAGCTTGGTTATTACACGACGGAGCAAGCCAGGGATCTGTTCGGGGCCGCGGCACAAGGAACCTGACCGGACGCGGACTGCCCCGCGCCGCGATCGCCGCGGCACATGTCGTTTCCGTCTCCGCCGGGAGCATGAAAGCCCGTAGACTTCGCCGGTCAACGGAGATCTGGACCATGCGTCTTTTCGGTCGTTTCGTGCTTGCCGCTTCCGTAGCTTTTGCGCTCGCAACCGGTGCTGCTTCCGCCCAGGAGAAAAAGCTGAGGCTCGGTACCGAGGGTGCTTATCCGCCCTTCAACCACGCCAATGCCGATGGCACGCTCGGCGGTTTCGACATCGATCTCGGCAAGGCGCTGTGCGCGCAGATGAAGGTCGAATGCGAGTTCACCGTACAGGATTTCGACGGCTCTATTCCGGCGCTGCAGGCCGGCAAGTTCGATGCCATCATCAACATCACCATCACGCCCGAGCGGGCTGAAAAGGTCGAGTTCACCCACAAATACTACCAGACGCCGCCGGCCATCGCGGTGCCGAAGGACTCGGCCATCGCGGGCACCTCGCCGGACGACCTGAAAGGCAAGGTGCTGGGCGTGCAGAGCGCCACCATCCACCAGAATTTCGCCGAGCAGAAATATTCGGGCTCGACCGTCAAGGCCTACCCGACCGGCGACGACGCCCGCACCGACATGGCCAATGGCCGCCTCGACGCGATGATGGACGGCTCGATCATCCTCACCGAATGGCTGAAGAAGCCCGACGGCGCCTGCTGCAAGCTGCTCGGCACGCTGACGGCCGATCCGGCCATTCACGGCCCGGGGGTCGGCATTGCGCTGCAGAAGGGCAACAAGGAACTGGCCGACAAGTTCAACGCGGCAATCGACGCGCTGCGCGCCAACGGAAAGTACAAGGAAATCAACGACAAGTATTTTTCATTCGACGTCTACGGGAGTTGATCCCGGTACCAATCGAGCTCGGCGGCGCCACCCGGCGCTGCCGATTTTTTATGAATGAT
Organism: Mesorhizobium sp. B2-3-10; assembly: GCF_006442275.1. Lineage (NCBI taxonomy): Bacteria > Pseudomonadati > Pseudomonadota > Alphaproteobacteria > Hyphomicrobiales > Phyllobacteriaceae > Mesorhizobium > Mesorhizobium sp. B2-3-10. The sequence goes on along the minus strand of NZ_VFVT01000001.1, from coordinate 281,909 downwards.
GGAGATTTTCGTGGCTGAGCGGCGCTCCCCTTTCTACAGCAGCATCGTCGGGCTGGGTGCGGCCATGGGTCGGGTCGGCGGCGATTTCATCTCGGCCAAATATTACTCCGGCATCGCCGACGAACATTTGAATACGCGTAAAAATGCCGGCGTGCAGGACCTCAGCACCATGGGCAAGATGGACATCAAGGGTGCCGACGCCGAGGCGCTGGTCAACCATGTCATTGTCAATGACGCCGCGGCGATGAAGCCGGGCCAAGTACGCTATTCCACCGTCTGTCGGGAGGACGGCGGCATCATGGACGACCTCACCGTGTTCCGGCTGGGCGCGGAGCATTTCATGCTGGTCACCGGTTCGGTCAACCGCCTCAAGATGCTGCCCTGGCTCCAGCATCATGCGCAAGGGCGCAGGGCCTATGTCACCGACATCACGGCCGCCGTCGCCTTCCCGACCATCCAGGGCCCACGCTCGCGCGATCTCTTGAAGGCGATGATTTCGGACGCTGATCTCGACGGATTGAAGCGCTGGGCCTTCACATCAGGCCATATCAACGGAACGCGGGTCCTGATCTCCCGTACAGGCGTGACCGGCGAACTCGGCTTCGAGCTGTTCGTGCCGGCCGACGAGGCGACCTCGGTTTGGGACGCGCTGATGCGCACTGGCCAAGCTTTCGGCTTGAAACCCTATGGCGTGCTGGCCATGTTCACGCTCGGCCTGGAAAAGGCCTATCCGGCGCACGGCATCGACATGGACGAGACGCGCACGCCGTTCCATGTCGGCCTCGACCGCTGGATCAAGTTCGATAAGGGCGATTTCATCGGCCGGGACGCGTTGCTCAAGGTGCGCGACGAGAGCCTCGACGAGCGCTGGACCGGGCTGATCCTCGACGGCGACAAGCCGTCCGCGACGGATGCACGGGTGATGGCCGACGGCGAGGACGCCGGCGTGGTCACCTACAGCGACCACGGCTATTCCCTGGGCAAGGTGCTGGCGACAGCGCATTTGCGATTGCCGTTCACGGGCGTTGGAACAAAGCTCAGCATCGCTATCGACGGCAAACCGACCCGCGCGGTGGTGGTGCCGATGCCGTTCTTCGACCCGGAAGGGGCGAGGCTGAGGGGCTAGCGCGGCTTGGCTGGAAATCGTTGTGGCTCTCAAATTACTCATGGTGACCATCGCCGACGCTCCATGAGAAGCTCATGGTCGGCCCTGAATACCAGCCGGCTCACTATCCCCGCCGATCCAGCCGCGCCACCAGCCGGTCACCGACCCACTGGACGCCGCAGACCAGGATGATCAGCACGATCACCACGGCGATCATCACCGACGTCTCGAAGCGCTGGTAGCCGTAACGGATGGCAAGGTCGCCGAGGCCGCCGGCACCGATGGCTCCTGCCATCGCCGAGGCGCCGACCAGCGTCACCAGCGTCACGGTGAAGCCGGCAACGATGCCGGGGAGCGCCTCGGGCACCAGCACTTCGCGGATGATGGTCCAGCGATTGCCGCCCATGGCGCGCGCCGCCTCGATCAGTCCGTGGTCGACTTCGCGCAATGACACTTCGGCGATCCGCGCATAGTAGGGCGTGGCGGCGATCGACAGCGGCACGATGGCCGCCCATGTGCCAATCGAGGTGCCGACGATCAGCCGCGTCACCGGGATCAGCGCCACCAGAAGGATGATGAACGGCACCGAGCGGAAGCCGTTGATCACGGCGCCGAGCACGCGGTTCACCCAAGGGTTTTCGGCGATGCCGCCGCGTTCGGTGGCAATCAGGGCCAGCCCGAGCGGCAGGCCGAACACCAGCGAGATCAGGCCGGAGGCGGCCGTCATCAGCACCGTCTCCCAGATCGATCGCAACAGAAGCTCAAACAGGACCGGCGACATGGCCAAGCACCTCCACCCGCGCCTGGCGGGATTTCAGGAATGTGATGATTTCTGCGAGATGGTTCGCATCGCTGCCGGGAACGGAAATGAACAGCGTTCCGACCGGCTGCCGCTGGATGTGGTCGATGCCGCCATGGACGAGGCGGAAGGGACCGGGCACGGCGGCCGCAAGGTCGGACAGCAGCGGCTCGCGCGCCGCCTCGCCCGCCACGTCGACGCGCAGGACCGTTTCGGTGCCAGCTCCCGGCAGCAGCCGCGCCGCCAGCTCCGGCGGAAGTTGCGGCCGGATGGTCCCGAGCAGGCGTCTTGTGACGTCCGATTGCGGATCGGCAAACACCGACCAGACCGGCCCTTCCTCGACGATGCGCCCGGCGTCGATCACCGCCACGCGGTCGGCGATCGAGCGGATCACCTCCATCTCGTGGGTGATCAAAAGGATGGTCAGGCCAAGCTGGCGGTTGATATCCTTCAGCAGGGCGAGAATGGAGCGCGTCGTCTCCGGGTCGAGTGCCGAGGTCGCCTCGTCCGACAGAAGCAGCGCTGGCCGCGCGGCAAGCGCTCGGGCGATGCCAACGCGCTGTTTCTGCCCGCCGGACAGCGACGCCGGATAGGCTTTTGCCTTCTCCGACAGGCCGACGAGATCGAGCAGCTCCGCCGCCCGCTTCAGCCGCTCCGCCTTCGGCCGGCCCTCGATCTTGAGCGGCAGCGCCACATTGTCCTCGACGGTCTTGGCCGACAGCAGGTTGAAATGCTGGAAGATCATGCCGATGCGCCGTCGCAGCGGCTGCAACTCGCGCTCGCCAAGTCGGCTGATCTCGCGACCTTCGATGAACACCTCGCCGGTGTCAGGCCGCTCCAGTCCGTTCAGGCAGCGGATCAGGGTGGACTTGCCTGCACCGCTGCGGCCGATGATGCCGAGAACCTCGCCCTTGCGCACCGTCAAGGAAATGCCGTCGAGCGCCGCCGTCTGGCCGAAGCGGCGCTTCAGGTCGACAAGGCGCACCACGTCCTGCGTGGCGGCCTGATCCGCGGCCTCGGTGGTTGCGATAAAATGCTGGTCCATGGGCAGGTCCCGAAACGCGATCGCGGCCCGCGCATCGCGCGGACCGCTTAAGCTGTCAAAGGCACGTCGGTGCCCGGATAACTCAATAGGCGCTGAGGCCGGTGCCCTTGTAGACCTTGTCGAACTCGGCCTTCACAGCCTCGTTCTGGTAGGACGCGACCAGCGTCTTCACCCAGGCCTCGTTTTCATTGCCGACCTTGACCGCGATGAAGTTGCGGTACGGATTGTCCGCGATCGGCTCCTGAGCGATGCGGTTCTCCGGCGTCAGGCCGCTCTTCAGCGCCCAGTCGGTGTTGACCACGGCGGCGTCGAGATCCTCGACCGAGCGGCCGACGATGCCGGCATCCAACTCCTTGATCTCGACCTTTTTCGCATTTTCGGCGATGTCGGCGGTGGTGGCGAGAATGCCGGTGCCATCCCTGAGCTTGATCACGCCCTCATTCTGCAGCACGCGCAGCGCCCGGCCTTCGTTGGACGGGTCGTTCGGCACGCCGATCACCGCGCCCTCCGGCAGATCGGCAACCTTGGTGTACTTCTTGGAGTAGAGGCCGATCGGCCACACGCCGGTATAGCCGACACGCACGATGTGGTAGCCCTGCGTCTTGATCTGGTTGTCGAGATAGGGCTGGTGCTGAAAGGCGTTGGCGTCGATCTCGCCGCGCTCCAGCGCCTCGTTGGGCTGGGTGTAGTCGTTGAACACCACGGTCTCGATGCTGAGGCCCTTTTCGGCTGCTTGCGCGACGACGACACGCCAAACATCCTCGTCCTCGCCGCTGATGATGCCGACCTTGATCGCCTTCTTGTCCTCGGCCAAGGACGCATGCGGCGCCATCAGGCTGCCGATCGCGACGGCCGACGCGAACAGCAGAGCGAGGCCGCTGCGGCGGGTGAGGGGTGACCTTGGGGAAGAGGGCAAAGTGTTGTTGGGATCGGACATGATTGATCTCTGCGATTGTGAAGTCATGGCAGCAAGGCGGATTGCCGAGGCTTGTTCACATCGTCAGAAATTCTACTGATTTTATCAAAGAACGTGTTTCGCCGTTCTCGGCAAAGCCGGGAATATTCTCTCAAAAAACTCAGGGATGTGAGCACAGGACGCCGCCGGGTCGACCATGACGGCGCCGCGCCGCCATCCGGAGATGTCGGGAAGGCAGTCAAGTTTTCAACGAGCCCGCCTCTGCCGGCCGGCTGCGCAACATCTCATACGGTCCGATTTGAGCTTCGAGGACATCGCCCGAAAATGATGGACGGCCCTCGTTGGCTGCCGGGTTCATCCACGGCGAAGTCAAAAAGCTTTGCGGCTTGCTCAGCCACTTTTTCGTGAAGCTGTGCGGGTTGATCCGACCGCTGGCTTGCCTAGGTAGAGAGGGCGGCCGGGCGCCACGCGATCTCAATAATCGGTATGACATTTCCCTGCATTCGAAAGCTTGCCCTTTCCGGCCTCGTCGTCGTCATCCAGTCCTCCTGCGTCGTTCCCGACGACACGTCGCGCATCGCCAAGGTCGATCCAACGGCGGCTGCGGCACGCAAGGAGATGGTCGGCCTCAGCGAAGCCGATGTTCGAATGTGCGCGGGATTTCCGACCGCCACAGCGGATGTCGGCCAGTCCGGGCAGATCTGGACCTATAAGCGCGTCGTCCAGCGCGGCAATCTCAGCGTCGTCGTTCCTGCCCTGGCCGTGGGGGCGATCCCGACGGTCGGCGGTTCCGTCAATGTCGCTCCCGGCGGTTACTGCGACACGCAGGTCCGCATGGTCGGCGGCCGTGTCGCCGAAGTTGCCTACGCCGGCGACAACAACCTGCCGAACAAGCGCGACGCGCTTTGTGTCAGCACTGTGGATGCCTGCGTGACCTATGCCCGCCAACACAGGCCGGCGGCCAAATAGCGGCAGCGGATTTCGCGGGACCGGCGATGGCCCGACACTCGGTGTTTGACGCGGATGGCGTTGAGGGCTTGACTGACCCGCCGGACCGAATACGCTAGGGCAAAATACCGGCTCTGATCGCCGGGCGGCAAATATGCCTCGTATGCCTCGCCCTTGCGGCGCTGGCTGCGGGGCATTGTCATTTTGGGGATCGGTTTGAAACGGCGCATCGAGATCGGCATCCTCTATTCCCGCTCGGGAAGCTATCAGCTCGTCTCCGACGCGTGCCGGATGGGCGCCATGCGCGCGATCGCCGACATCAACGCCGACAGGAGCTCAGGCATCGAACTGGTGCCGGTCGAGCGCGACCCGCAAAGCAATGCCGACCGTTACGCGACTCTGTGCGAAGACATCTTCAGGACCAGCGGTGCACGCCATGTCGTCGGCTGCGTCACTTCCTGGAGCCGCAAGGAGACCATCCCTGTGCTGGAGAAGGCGGGCGGCATGCTCTGGTATGCCTGCCCCTATGAGGGCTTCGAGGCCAACGAGCATGTCGTCTACATGCACGCTTGTCCCAATCAGCATCTGGTGCCGCTTATGGCCCATGTCGTGCCGCGCTTCGGCGCCAACGGTTTCCTGCTCGGGTCGAACTACATCTGGGGCTGGGAGATGAACCGCGTTGCGCGCGACCTCATCGCCGATGCCGGCGGCAAGGTGCTGGGCGAGCGCTATCTGCGCATCGGCGAGACCGACGTGTCGCGGCTGATCGCCGAGATACGCGCGACGCGACCGAACTTCATCCTCAACAACCTGATTGGCACCTCGTCCTATGCCTTCCTTGCGGCCTATCGCGATCTGGCGGGCGAGGATGCGGCTTTCAGTCCTGAATCTTGCCCGGTGATTTCCTGCAACCTGACCGAAGGCGAACTGCCGGCGATCGGCGAAACGGGCAAGGGTCACCTGTCGGTCGGACCGTATTTCGCGCCGCGGCCGGCCGCCTTCGCGTCGTCCTTCGAAGCCTCCGCCTATGCCTCGGTGCAGGTAATGGCCGACGTGCTGTCGCGCGATCCCGACGCCGGCCCGGCGGAATTTTCCAAGGCCTTCGCCGAGCGGCGCTTCTCCACGCGGCTCGGCCCGATCGCCATCGACGCCCATTCCCAGCACGCCACGCTGCCTGTCATCATCGGCCGGATCGCGGACGGCTATTTCGAAGTCGTCAGCCGGCAGCACGAGGTCGCGCCGGACCCATACCTGTCGCGCTACGACCCCGCAAAGACATTCGGCCGGCCACGCTTGCGGGTGGTGTCGTGACCAGAACCCCGCGCATCCCCAATCTCGGCGGCGCCAGGGCCTTTGTCCTGCATCGCCCGCACCCGACGATGCAGGCGATCACCAGGCAGTTGTCGGCCATCGGCCTTGTCACCGTGGATTGCTGGCCGGAACTGGCACCGGAGGCCCTGGCCGCCGACTTCGTCTTCTTCGACGCCGATCTCGGCTTCGACGAGCAATTCCCCTGGAAGCCGGGCGAGGCGCCGATGCCGCTGGTGGCGCTGATCGGTTCGGAGGCGCCGGGCCGCATCGAATGGGCGCTGTCGCACAAGGCCGACGCCCAGCTCCTGAAGCCGGTCGGCAATGCCGGGGTCTACAGCGCGCTGCTGATCGCGCGCCAGAGTTTCGAGGCGAGAAAACATTTAGCCGGCGAAATTGCCGCGCTGCGCCAGCGGGTCGCCGAACGCCAGACCATCGTGCGGGCTGTCTCGGCTTTGTCGAAAGGCGGCGACGACGACCGCGCCTATGCGCAGCTGCGCTCGCTAGCGATGAGCTGGCAGATCAGCGTCGAGGACGCCGCGCGCCGGATCGTGGCGATGATGGAGGAAGCCAAGACCGGGGAAGCCAGGACCGGGGAAGCCCGGACCGGGGAAGCCCACATCGGAGATAAGAGCGGCGATGACCAGCCCCATCGCGCCTGATCTCATGGCAGGGCGCATGCCGGCCAGACCGCGCGCCGGTGTCTGGCGCCGGCTGGTCAAGCGCCGCCTGGCGCTGCTCGGCCTGGTTATCGTCGCCATTGTCGTTGCCGGTGCGATCCTGGCGCCATGGCTGACCGGCTACGATCCCAACGAACAGATGTTCGACGGTCTCACCATCGAGGGCTCGCCTCTGCCGCCGAGCGCGAAATTCTGGCTGGGCACCGACCTGCTCGGGCGTGACCTGTTGACCCGCATCCTCTACGGCGCGCGCACCTCGCTGATCATCGGCATCGTCGCCAACGGCGTCGCGCTTTTGATCGGCACGCTGGTCGGCGTCACCGCCGGCTATTTCCGCGGCTGGATCGGCGGCGCGCTGATGCGCTTCACCGATTTGATGATGGCGTTTCCGGCGCTGCTGCTCGCCATCTGCCTGGCGGCGGTGTTCCAGCCGAGCCTGTGGATCGTCGCCATGGTCATCGCGCTGGTCAACTGGGTGCAGACCGCCCGCGTCGTCTACACCGAGACCTCGTCACTCGCCGAACGCGAGTTCATCGATGCCGAACGCACCATCGGGGCCGGCGCGCCGCGCATCCTGTTTCGCCACATCCTGCCGCATCTCCTGCCGACCATCATCGTCTGGGGCACGCTCGGCATCTCGACCACGGTGCTGCTCGAGGCCACGCTCTCCTTCCTCGGCATCGGCGTGCAGCCGCCGACGGCGTCATGGGGCAATATCATCTTCGAGAACCAGACCTATTTCCAGGCGGCACCCTGGCTGGTGTTCTTCCCCGGCGCCGCGATCCTGGCCCTGGCGCTGGCCTTCAACCTGATCGGCGACGCGCTGCGCGACATTCTCGATCCGACGCAAAGGGGCCGGGCATGATCGCCTATCTCGGCCGCCGGCTGATCCAGTCGCTGCTCATCCTGCTCGGCGTCTCGCTGATCACCTTCGCGCTGCTCTATCTCCTGCCCGCCGACCCGGTGCGCCAGATCGCCGGCCGCAGCGCCACGCCGCAGACGGTCGAGAACATCCGCCAGCAGCTCGGCCTCGACCAGCCCTTCGTCGTCCAGTACTGGCATTATCTGACGAGGCTCGTCAGCGGCGATCTCGGCCGCTCCTACATCCAGCGCTCGGAGGTGACCGAACTCATCGTCTCGCGGCTGCCGGCGAGCCTGCTGCTGATGGTCGGCGCCATCCTGTGCGAGCTGCTGATCGGCCTCTCGATGGGCCTGATCGCCGCCGTCAAGCGCGGCACCGCCACCGACCAGACCCTGATGGTCGCCTCCTTCATCGGCGTCTCGGCGCCGCAATTCCTCGTCGGCCTGCTGCTGCTCTATGTCTTCGCGGTCAGGCTGAGCTGGTTCCCGATCGGCGGCTATGGCACATGGCGCCATCTCGTGCTGCCGTCGCTCACCATGGGCATCCTCGGCGCCGGCTGGTATGCGCGCATGATGCGCTCGTCGATGATCGACGTGCTGCGCCAGGATTACGTCCGCACCGCGCGTGCCAAGGGCCTGGCTCGGGGCGCCATCATCTTCCGCCATGCGCTGCCCAACGCCATCCTGCCGGTCGTCGCCATGATCGGCATCGACATCGGCATCTTCATGGGCGGCATCGTCGTGGTCGAAAGCGTGTTTGGCTGGCCCGGCATCGGCCAGCTCGCCTGGCAAGCCATTCAGCGCGTCGACATCCCGATCATCATGGGCGTCACGCTGGTCTCGGCCTTCGCCATCGTGCTCGGCAATCTCCTGGCCGACATCATCGCGCCCTTCATCGACCCCCGTATCAAACTGCGATGAACCAGAAAACAAACAGAGAAAGGGAACAGGACAATGAAGAAGTTTCTCGCATCGACCGTCGCGGCATCGGCGCTGGCGCTGATGCTCGGCATGACAAGCGCCCGCGCCGAGGACGCCGTCGACCCGAACGCCAAGCAGGGCGGCGCCGTCACCATCACCTACAAGGACGACGTCGCGACCCTCGACCCGGCCATCGGCTATGACTGGCAGAACTGGTCGATGATCAAGAGCCTGTTCGACGGCTTGATGGACTACGAGCCCGGCACCACCAACCTCAAGCCCGACCTCGCCGAGAGCTACGAGATTTCGCCCGACGGCAAGACCTTCACCTTCAAGCTGCGCCATGGCGTGAAGTTCCACAATGGCCGCGAGATGACCGCCGAAGACGTGAAATATTCGCTCGACCGCGTCACCAATCCGAAGACGCAGAGCCCCGGCGCCGGCTTCTTCGGCTCGATCAAGGGCTATGACGATGTCGCCGCCGGCAAGGCCGAGACGCTGTCCGGCGTCACCGTCGTCGACCCCTACACGGTCAAGTTCGAGCTGACCCGCCCGGACGCCACCTTCCTGCATGTCATGGCCATCAACTTTTCCCATGTCGTACCGAAGGAAGAGGTCGAGAAATACGGCGCCGATTTCGGCAAGCATCCGGTCGGCACCGGCGCCTTCAAGCTGGCGGAATGGACGCTTGGCCAGCGCATCGTCTTCGAACGCAACGCGGACTATTGGCACAAGGGCCTGCCGCATCTCGACAAGATCACCTTCGAGATCGGCCAGGAGCCGATCGTGGCGCTTCTGCGCCTGCAGAAGGGCGAGATCGACGTGCCTGGCGACGGCATTCCGCCGGCCAAATTCCAGGAGGTGATGGCCGATCCCGAGCAGAAGGCGCGTGTCGTCGAAGGAGGCCAACTGCACACCGGCTATGTGACCATGAACACAACCATGGCGCCGTTCGACAATGTGAAGGTGCGACAGGCCGTCAACATGGCGCTCAACAAGGCGCGCATCATCCAGATCATCAACGGCCGCGCCGTGCCGGCCAACCAGCCGCTGCCGCCGTCGATGCCCGGCTACGACAAGGCGTACAAGGGCTACCCCTATGACGTCGCCAAGGCCAAGGCGCTGCTGGCCGAGGCCGGTCATCCCGACGGTTTCGACACGCAATTGTTCGCCATGAACACCGACCCCAACCCGCGCATCGCCCAGGCGATCCAGCAGGACCTGGCGGCTATCGGCATCAAGGCCAGCATCCAGTCGCTGGCCCAGGCCAACGTCATCGCCGCCGGCGGCGACAAGGCCGGCGCGCCGATGATCTGGTCGGGCGGCATGGCCTGGATCGCCGACTTCCCGGATCCGTCCAACTTCTACGGCCCGATCCTCGGCTGCGCCGGTGCGGTACCGGGCGGCTGGAACTGGTCGTGGTATTGCAACAAGGATCTCGACGCCAAGGCGGCAGAGGCCGATTCGGTGGTCGACCCGGCCAAGGCCGCCGAGCGCGACAAGATGTGGAGCGCCATCTACGACAAGGTGATGGAGGACGCCCCCTGGGCGCCGGTCTTCAACGAACAGCGCTTCACCATGAAATCGGCGCGCATGGGCGGCGCCGACAACCTCTATGTCGACCCGGTCCATATCCCGATCAACTATGACAATGTGTACGTAAAAGATGTGCAATAACTGCGATTACACCATCCACGGGCGCCATCACCATTTCGGCTGGGACAATTCCTTTGTCCCGGCCGAGCGGGTGGCGCCAGGCTCGACCATCGAGTTCCAGTGCCTCGATTCCTCGGGCGGCCAGTTGCAGCCCGGCAGCACCGTCGCCGACATCGCCAAGCTCGACTTTGGCCAGATCAATCCGGTCACCGGGCCGATCTTCGTCGAAGGCGCCGAGCCGGGTGACGCGCTGAAGGTGACGATCGAGATGTTCAAACCGTCCGGCTTCGGCTGGACGGCGAACATTCCCGGTTTCGGCCTGCTCGCCGACGATTTCCAGGAGCCGGCGCTCAACATCTGGAAATACGATGCCGCCTCGCTGGAGCCGGCGTTGTTCGGCAAAAACGCTCGCGTGCCGCTAAAGCCATTCGCCGGCACCATCGGCAACGCGCCGGCCGAAATGGGCCACCACTCGGTGGTGCCGCCGCGCCGCGTCGGCGGCAATCTCGACATCCGCGATCTCGCCGCCGGCACCACGCTCTATCTGCCGGTGGAGGTGGCGGGCGCGCTGTTCTCGGTTGGCGACACGCATGCCGCGCAAGGCGACGGCGAGGTCTGCGGCACGGCGATCGAAAGCCCGATGAACGTCGTGCTGAAACTCGACCTGGTGAAAGATGCGCGGCTGAAAACGCCGCGCTTCACCACGCCGGGTCCGGTGACACGCCATCTCGACGCCAAGGGCTACGAGGTGACGACCGGCATCGGGCCGGACCTGATGGCGGGCGCGAAGGAGGCCGTGGCGCAGATGGTCGACCTGCTCGCCGGCCGCTACCAGATCGACCCGGTCGAAGCCTACATGCTGGCCTCGGTCTGCGGCGATCTCCGCATCAGCGAGATCGTCGACATGCCCAACTGGGTGGTGTCGTTCTACTTCCCGCGCTGCGTGTTTGAATGACAGGTCAGCGTCTAGACACCCCCCTCTGGCCTGCCGGCCATCTCCCCCGCAAGGGGGGAGATCGGATCGCGCTTGGGCTTTCGCCAATCGTCACCGTTGGAAGAGAGGCGGGGCGTGGGAACTGCCAATCTCCCCCCTTGCGGGGGAGATGCCCGGCAGGGCAGAGGGGGGCGTGCCGGAGTAAATCCCTTTCCGGGCTGCCTCCCCAATGACCTCAACTCCCGAAACCATCCTCACCATCGCCAACCTCTGCGTCTCCGTGCGCGGCGAGGAGGGCTCCCGCGAGGTCGTCTCCAACCTGTCCCTGACGCTCAAGCGTGGCGAGACGCTCTGCATCGCCGGCGAATCCGGCTCCGGCAAATCGATGACCGCGCTTGCGATCATGCAGCTTCTGCCGCAGCCCGCCGCGCGCATCTCCGCCGGCACCATCCACCTTGGCGCCACCGAGCTGACCGCCCTCGACGAACGCCGGATGCGCCATATCCGCGGCGACCGCATCGCCATGAGTTTCCAGGAGCCGATGACCTCGCTCAACCCGGTGCTGTCGATCGGTCGCCAGCTCACCGAATCCATCGAGGCGCACACCAGCCTGTCGCGGGACGAGGCCCGCCAGCGCGCCGTCGAGGCGTTGAAGGCGGTGCGCATTTCGGAGGCCGAAAGCCGGCTAAGGCAATTTCCGCACGAGCTCTCCGGCGGCATGCGCCAGCGGGTGATGATCGCCATGGCGCTGGCGCTGGAACCGGACGTGCTGATCGCCGACGAGCCGACCACCGCGCTCGATGTCACCGTGCAGGGCGAGGTGCTGGAGCTGCTGCGCGACCTGCAGCAGAAGCACGGCACCAGCGTCATCCTGATCACCCACGACATGGGCGTTGTCGCCGAAATGGCCGATCGCGTCATCATCATGCGGCATGGACGCATGGTCGAAGAAGGCAAGACGTCGGACATTTTCGCCCACCCGCAAGCCGAATACACGCGCGAGCTGCTGGCCGCCGTGCCGCGCATCGGCAGCGGCGCCGGCCGTCAGAAATCTAGGGAAACCGAAGCCGCAACGCCGGCGAAGGTCGCCGAGGTCACCAATCTCCACGTCCGCTTCGACTTGCGCGGCGGCGTCTTCGGCCGGGTCACCCGCCGCGTTCACGCCGTCGAGGGCGTCAGCTTTTCGATCGCGCCCAACGAAACGCTGGCGCTGGTCGGTGAATCCGGCTGCGGCAAGTCGACCACCGCCAAGGCGCTGGCCGGGCTGGTGCCTTATAGCGGCGACATCGTCGTCGGCGGTCGCAATTTGTCCGGCCTCGGCCGCGACGAGCGCAAGGCGGTGCGCCGCGACGTGCAGATGATTTTCCAGGACCCCTATGCTTCGCTCGACCCGCGCATGCGCGTCGGCGACCTCGTCGCCGAGCCGCTGCTGATCCACGGCATCGCCTCGAAGGAAGAACGCCGCGAGCGCGTCGCCGCGCTGTTCGATCGCGTCGGCCTGTCATCGGACCAGATGGAGCTTTACCCGCACGAATTTTCCGGCGGCCAGCGCCAGCGCGTCTGCATCGCGCGTGCGCTGGCGCTGAGGCCAAAGCTGATCATCGCCGACGAAAGCGTCTCGGCGCTGGACGTCTCGGTGCAGGCGCGCGTGCTCGACCTCCTGAAGGAATTGCAGCGCGAATTTGGCGTCGCCTATCTCTTCATCTCGCACGACATGGCCGTGGTCGAGAATATCTCCGACCGTGTCGCCGTCATGTATCTCGGCCAGATCGTCGAGATGGGCACACGCGACCAGGTCTTTTCCAACCCCCGCCATCCCTACACCAGGCGCCTGATCGAAGCCGTGCCGGTGCCGGATCCGGCGCGGCGCCGAAGCCGTTTCGCCCGCCTCGACCAGGAAATCCCCAGCGCCACCCGCCGGATCGGCGAGGCGCCGCTGAAATTGGCGCTCAGCGATGTCGGCAACGGCCATCTCGTCGCCGCCGAGGGCTGAGGCCATCCGGGCCCAGACAAGCTCGGTCTGCGGCAGGTCGAGCTTCACATAGTCGTGTCGCACGCCATGGGCCGTCTCGCCGTCACGAAATCCGGGGCCGCCCCTTGCCCTTCCGCCTCATTTTCCTAATGTTGCATAGTGCTTGCGGATGACGATCGTAGGGGGCGGGCGGATTCATCCACATTGGGAGGAAGTAAACTCATGAAGCTACGCCATGTCGTTTCCGCCGCGCTTCTCGCGGCCACCACTATCCCCGCCTCGGCCGCCGAGATTTCCGATGGCAAGGTCAAGATCGGCATCCTCAACGACCAATCCGGCGTCTACGCCGATTTCGGCGGCAAGTGGTCGGTCGAGGCGGCCAAGATGGCGGTCGAGGATTTCGGCGGCAAGGTGCAGGGAGCGCCGGTCGAGATCATCAGCGCTGACCACCAGAACAAGCCCGATATCGCCTCCAACATCGCCCGCCAGTGGTATGACACCGAGCAGGTCGACGCCATCATGGAGCTGACGACCTCTTCGGTCGCGCTCGCCGTGCAGGGGATTTCCAAGGAAAAGAAGAAGATCGACATCGTCACCGGTGCGGCGACCACCGACCTCACCGGCAAGCAGTGCTCGCCCTACGGCTTCCACTGGGCCTATGACACCCACTCGCAGGCGGTGGGAACCGGCGGCTCTCTCGTCCAGCAGGGCGGCGACAGCTGGTTCTTCGTTACCGTCGACTATGCGTTCGGCTATTCGCTGAAGGAGCAGACCGCCAAGTTCGTCGAGAGCCATGGCGGCAAGGTGCTGGGCGAGGTGCGTTATCCCCTGGGCGCGACCGACTATTCGTCCTTCCTGCTGCAGGCGCAATCGTCGGGCGCCAAGGTCATCGGTCTGGCCAATGCCGGCCTCGACACCTCCAATTCCATCAAGCAGGCGGCCGAATTCGGCATCGTCCAGGGCGGCCAGCGCCTGGCGGCGCTCCTGTTCACACTGGCCGAGGTGCATGGGCTCGGCCTGCAGGCGGCGCAAGGCGTCGTGCTGACCGAGGGCTATTACTGGGACCGCGACGACAAGAGCCGCGAATTCGGGCAGCGCTTCTTCAAGCGCACCAACCGCATGCCGAACATGATCCAGGCCGCGACCTATTCGGCGGTGACGCAGTATTTGAAGGCGATCGACAAGGCCGGCACCGACGAGACCGAAGCGGTCGCCAAGCAACTCCATTCGCTGCCGGTGGACGACGCCGTCATCACCGGCGGCAAGGTCCAGGCCGATGGCAACATGGTCCACGATATGTATCTCTACCAGGTCAAGGCGCCCAGCGAGAGCACCAAGGACTGGGATTATTACAAATACCTCGCCACCATTCCCGGCAAGGAGGCGTTCCTGAGCGAGAAGGACAGCGGCTGCGCGACGGCCGCCCAGTGACCGGCGCGGCCACGGTGCCGCCTGATCTGAACGCGGAAGAGCCGCGGGTGGTGCTTTCCGCTCGCGGCCTGCGGCGTGACTTTGCCGGCTTCGTCGCCGTCAGGAATGTCGATCTCGATGTCCGCCATGGCAACATCCATGCGCTGATCGGGCCCAACGGCGCCGGCAAGACGACCGTTTTCAACCTGCTGACCAAATTCCTGGCGCCGACCAGCGGCAGGATCGAACTGCTCGGCCACGACATCACCCGCACCTCGCCGGCCAAAGTGGCGCGCATGGGGCTGGTGCGCTCGTTCCAGATCTCGGCGATCTTTCCGCATCTCAGCGTGCTCGACAATGTGCGCGTCGCGCTGCAGCGGCCGGCCGGGCTCGGCATCCAGTTCTGGCGCTCGCTGGCGGCGCTCGACCGGTTGACGCCGCGTGCCATGGAACTGCTGCGGTCCGTCGGCCTCGACGATGCCACGAACAGGCTGGCCGGCGATCTTTCCTATGGCAGGAAACGCGTGCTGGAGATCGCCACGACGCTGGCGTTGGATCCCAAAGTGCTGCTGCTCGACGAGCCGATGGCCGGCATGGGCCATGAGGACGTGGCCACGGTTTCCGCCCTCATCCGCTCGGTGGCGGGCGACCGCGCGGTTCTGATGGTCGAGCACAATCTGACCGTGGTCGCCGATCTCTGCGACTGGATAACGGTGATGCAGCGCGGCGAGGTGCTCGCGGCCGGCGACTACGCCACCGTCAGCCGCGACGAGCGCGTCAAGGTGGCCTATATGGGCACCGCCGATGACTAGCGCTTCGCCCCTGCTCGCGGTCCGCGGCCTCAATGCCTGGTATGGCGAGGGCCATGCGCTGCACGGCGTCGACCTCGAAGTGTTTGCCGGCGAGACGGTCACATTGCTCGGCCGCAACGGCGTCGGCAAGACGACGACGCTGCGCGCCATCATGGGCCTGATCCGCCGACGCACCGGCAAGGTCGTCTTCGACGGCGCCGACCTGATGCGGCTGCCGCTGCACCGCACCGCGCACCAGGGCATCGGCTTCGTGCCGGAGGAACGCGGCATCTTCTCGACGCTGACCGTCGACGAGAACCTGGTGCTGCCGCCGGTCGTCGCCCCGGGCGGCATGAGCGTCGAGGAAATCTTCGATCTGTTCCCCAATCTGAAGGAGCGGCGCAACAGTCCCGGCACGCGGCTGTCGGGCGGCGAACAGCAGATGCTGGCGATCGCGCGCATGCTGCGGACCGGGGTGAAGATGCTGCTCTTGGACGAACCGACCGAGGGCCTCGCGCCTGTCATCGTCCAGCGCATCGGCGAGCTGCTGGCGACGCTGAAGCAGCGCGGCATGACCATCCTGCTGGTCGAGCAGAATTTCCGCTTCGCCAGCCGTGTCGCCGACCGTTTCTACCTGATGGAGCACGGCAAGGTCGTGGCCGGGTTTCCCACCGGCGAACTGGCGGACCGCATGACGCTGCTCCACGAAATCCTGGGTGTATGATGGCGCCATGACGATGATCTTCGGCATCCCCGTCCAGGCATTGCTCGGCCAATTGCTGGTCGGGCTGATCAACGGCTCCTTCTACGCCATGCTGAGCCTTGGTCTGGCCGTGATTTTCGGCCTGCTGCGCGTCATCAACTTCGCCCATGGCGCCCAGTATATGCTGGGCGCCTTCATTGGCTATCTCCTGCTCACCCATCTCGGCATCGGCTATTGGCCGGCGCTGGTCCTGGCGCCGCTGATTGTCGGCATCTTCGGCGTCGTGGTCGAGCGCCTGGCGCTGTCGCGGCTCTACGACACCGATCCGCTCTACGGCCTGCTCTTCACTTTCGGCCTCGCGCTCGTGCTCGAAGGCATCTTCCGCTACTATTATGGCGTGTCGGGAAACCCCTATGCCGTGCCGCCGCTGCTGGCCGGCGGCACCAATCTCGGCTTCATGTTCCTGCCCATTTATCGCGGCTGGGTCGTGGTCGCCTCGCTGCTCGTCTGCTTCGGCACCTGGGCGCTGATCGAGAAGACCAGGCTCGGTTCCTATCTGCGCGCCGCGACCGAGAATCCCCGCCTCGTCCAGGCCTTCGGCGTCAACGTGCCGTTGCTTTTGACCCTCACCTACGGCCTCGGCTCGGCGCTTGCCGGGCTCGCCGGCATCCTGGCCGCGCCGATCTACCAGGTCAGCCCGCTGATGGGATCGGACCTCATCATCGTCGTCTTCGCCGTCGTCGTGGTCGGCGGCATGGGCTCGATCCTCGGCGCCATCGTCACCGGCTACATGCTTGGCCTCGCCGAAGGCCTGACCAAGGTTTTTTACCCCGAGGCCTCCAACCTGGTGGTCTTCGTCATCATGGCGATCGTACTTTTGGTCCGGCCGGCCGGCCTGTTCGGAAAGGACGCTTGAGATGGCGGAAGAGACATCCGACATGGCCGGGCTTTCGCTGCGCGAGGCATCGGCCAAACCCTCGCCAAGGCTCGAATGGGTGCTGGTCGGGCTCGGCATAGCGGCGCTGCTGGCGGCGCCGTTCTTCGTCTACCCGATCTTCCTGATGAAGATGCTGTGCTTCGCGCTGTTTGCCTGCGCCTTCAATCTCCTGCTCGGCTATACCGGCCTCTTGTCCTTCGGCCACGCCACCTTCTTCGGCGGCGCCGCTTATTTCACCGCGCACGCCGTCAAGGTCTGGGGCTGGCCGCCGGAAGCCGGCATCCTGCTCGGCATGGCGGGTGCGGCCCTGCTCGGCCTCGTCATGGGCTTCTTCGCCATTCGCCGGCAAGGCATCTATTTCGCCATGATCACGCTGGCGCTGTCGCAGATGTTCTTCTTCTTTTGCGTGCAGGCGCCGTTCACGCAAGGCGAGGACGGCATCCAGGGCGTGCCGCGGGGCGTCCTGTTCGGTGTCCTCGACCTCAACGCCCCGATGAACGTCTATTATTTCGTGCTTGTCATGGTCCTGCTCGGCATCTTCGCCATCTGGCGCATCGTCAACTCGCCCTTCGGCATGATCCTGCGCTCGATCCGCGAAAACGAGAACCGCGCCATTTCGCTCGGCTATTCCGTAGCCGGCTATAAGCTCGCCGCCTTCGTCATGTCGGCGGCGCTGGCCGGGCTCGCCGGTTCGCTGAAGGCGATCGTCTTCCAGTTCGCCACCCTCACCGACGTCACCTGGCAGATGTCGGGCGAGGTCATCCTGATGACGCTGCTCGGCGGCATCGGCACCATGGTCGGCCCGATCATCGGCGCCAGCCTCGTCGTCGGCCTGGAAAACACGCTCGCCACGTCAGGTTTCCCCGTGACTATCGCCACCGGCCTGATCTTCATGGTCTGCGTGCTGGTGTTCCGGCGCGGGATCGTGGGAGAGGTTTATGCGCGGGTGCTGGGGCGGGTGGGGAAGGGGTGACTTAGGGTTTGCATCGCTACTGGCGATCCTTTACCGCCTGCCTATCAGCGAATTGATGATCGCACGATCTCGTCGACATAGGTCTGCAGTGCCTTCTTCACGGTTTCACGCGGGCCGGTCATCGCTGTTTCTACCGGAGTGAGTCTGTTTGATTGGCCGTCTCGTTCGCCTGTTGCCTCACTGCATCCATCAGGTCTCGTGTCGCCTGGGCGACCTTGGCAACGGGTAGTCGATGAACGCAGTACACGCCGCCCGGATTGCCGGGCTTGCACAAATCGGGCGCAATGCACTGGCAAGGCAACGGCGGCTCAACGGTGCGGTGAAGCACCCCAAGAGGTCCCCAGATGTCGGGTGGCGTGAGGCCATAAAGGCCCACAACCGGGGTTCCGACTGACGCAGCCAGGTGCATTGGGCCGCTCTCGTTTCCCAGAAAGATAAATGCATCCGCAAGCAAAGCAGTTAATGTCTCAAGCGAGATCTTACCAACAACGCTCGCCAATGGTGACGCTGCCATGTCCAAGATTGTCTGCGCGGTTGAGCCTTCATTAGGTCCACCAACCAGTAGTGACCGCAGGCCCGTCGCGGCATAAACCTCGTCGATTATTGCAGCGAACCGTTCAGGTTGCCAACACCGCCCTTCGAACCTTGCTCCAGCGTGCACAGCGACGAAAGCTTTTACAGCCAGCTTGCTTTGCGCCAGAACCTGGGTAGACGCGCTTCGCCCAACCGGTGTGGGTTCAAGCCTCGGCGTCACTTCGCGTAATTCTATCCCAAGGGCTTCAAGCGGGGACAAATACCGGTACAAATAGTGCGCGCCTCCATGACCAAAGGGTTTAGCAAATATATTAGCAGGCTGACCTTCCCAAAACTTCAGGGGCTTTTCCGGGGGGTTGTACCCAACGCGCAGCGGAGCGCCGATTGACCTGTGCAATATCCTTGACGTCTTCGAGTCAGTTACATCAATGGTGAGATCGAATTTTCGGCGACGGAGGTCAGCTACCAAGCTTGAATATTCCTTCACCCGCTGAAGCAGACTTCTACCAGCACTTCTACCGTCGAACCCGATGGCCAGGTCCGCGATATTCTGGCTGATTACGAAGTCTCGCAGGCCAGGAGCGCAGAGCATGGCTATCGCAGCGTTTGGGTAAGCGAGGCGCAGATTTCGCACGAGCACCGAAGTTAGAATGATGTCCCCGATGTACTTCGTCTGAATAACGAGAATGGACTTGACAGTCTGCCGATCAACCATCGAGATATTCAGCACACCAACCTCCTGAAGGGCGGGTAATGTTGGTCATTGGTCGGTTCGCATCTCCGAGAAATGGATATCTCTTTTCACCACCGGAGCTAGATCATCTTTGCTATAGCGTTCGGGACAGCCCATGTTGCAAGCTTCCCTAAGAAGCACTCGTCATGGCATCTGTCCCTGCCATAAGGGCAATCCAGTTTCCGCAGCGAAGTCCCTATCCTCCGCGTAGATTGGCTCGCCTCTACTCACTACCAGGCGAAGCAAATACGCATCTTCGTCGGCATGATATCGAAAGGCATTTCGGGTGTCGTATCCATGCCCAGCCTGGGACAGGGAAAACCCGCTGACTACAACAGGGGCGAAGCCGGCGAAACGCGTCAACATGATCGCGAAGGCTCCGGTGGAGATTTTCCGGTGCCAGCCGCGGGACACATGATATTTGCCGCTAAGCCGCCAGACGATGTTGGCAAGTTGCCATTTGGTGAGCGCCTGCAAGGTATCGAAACCATAATTGAAGGTGCGACAACCAGCTTTCAGCTTGTCTTCAACGTCCGGCCAAACCGGTACGATCAGATGTTTCGCCTGCCGTCCCTTTAACAAATCGCGCTTGTAGAAGTCCTGTTCGCTCGCGCCGACCAAAATGCCGCGGCGGATGACTGCGATATCAGGAAGGCGGAGGCCGAACGTTTCCGCCAAAAGCTGGGAAGCATTGACGGTCACAAGTGCCCAATCGACACCATGTCCCTCCGGGAGGCGAAAATTCGGCGCCGACCCCATCACCAAGGCGGGACCAGTGGCCCTGGGCAACCGAAGAGTTGGCTTTGAGAAGATTGGCAAGAAATCCAAAAGCGGAGTTTTCATGCGGGAACCTGAACGGCATGTTCCTCAAACGCGCGCAGAATTCTCTCTTCTCGCCTCCACAATTCGTCCCATTGCGTGGTGCCGGACCAGCCCGCAAACCAAGGGCCGCCGAGCGTGTAGTGCGCCAGCGAGACATCGGCGGGATGGAGTTCGGAAGCCGAAGCTCCTACGAGGTAGTTCCATGCCAGAGGCAATTCCCCGATCTCGTGGTCCTCAAGCCATTTGAAGGCGTGGAGGTCACGTCCAGGCCACGTATTGAGCATCTCGTTGGTCAGCCGTTTGTTGGAGGGATGATCTAGATTCCACAAAACGACCGACGACCAGTTTTTGCGGCGATAGAACGTCTGCATTTGTCCGTCCATCTTGACCGCTTCGGATTCGCGTTGCTGGTGCTTAACCGCCATAATCGCGTAGGAAGGATCAACTAGATCGAGCAGCTTGGCTGGATCCTTCAGAAACAGGACATCACAATCGCAGAACATGGCCCAGCCGCCTTGCCTTATAAACGGAACGGCAAAGCGCGATATGGCAAACTCGGTCGCCATCGGCGCCTCGGAAATCGGGCACCAGAGCTTACCATCCCGTACCACCATCGGTCGCTTCATAATTCCTTGGGCTTCAAGGTCTTTGAGCACCAATGGTAGTATCTGCAACGGCGTGCTTGTCCGCCGATAAGCGCTCCATCGCGCTACGTCTAGAACGCGGGATTCCCGTGGATCATAGCCGATGTAGATTGGTATCATGCCGCAACCTTATAATTGTGCAAATTTCCTCGAATTAAGCAGGGAAGCACTGCAAGCGGAAGGCCGAAGTACAGCGGATCACTTGGTCACGGTGGCGAGCGTGCACGGTGATCGGCACCAAATGCGCTATTGGAAAAGATCTCGGGAGAAGCGGACCACGGCCTCTTCCCCGTCCTTGGCGTACCAAGGGTAAATCGTAGTCTTCGGCATTGCGCGTTCCTTTCAATCTGAAGTCAGCGTTCGTTCCTACCCTCTGAAGTAGGTCGCCAACTGTTTTTCTCCACCTTGCGGAAAAAAGTCGGCAGAAGCAGCTATCCACTCCGCGTCGGAGCCCAAAATATTTTGACAGAACCCGGCTGCGGCTTGGCCGAGCCCGATCGTGTCTACCGGCTGTGGAATGTTGGCCCTGCAACGCTTTACGAGCGGGAACTAAGGACAAGTCGACATCACACATGGGTTACGGCTAGGTGCGGTCCTGGCGCACCCGTCACATCTGATTCGTCGTCACTAACGTCCGCTTTTCGGCGGCGGCACAGCTGACTTCGATAATCGAGATGAGGCGCAAAGCGGCCGTCCAACCGGTAGAGTTATGGACGTCTCTCTCCGGTCATTCGGGACGGCAGGCACTAACCGATGTCGGTTTCCTATTCACCCATAACACCCCCGCTCCACCGCCAGCCTCTTCACCAACGCCAGCACCCCATCGATCGCCGGCGTCGGCTTGCCCGTCAGTCGCCCAAGCTCCTGCACGGCGCCCACCAGCGCGTCGATCTCCATGGGCCTGCCGCGTTCCAGGTCCTGCAACATCGAGGTCTTGTGCTCGCCGACGTCGCCGGCGCCCTTGATGCGGCGGTCGACGTCTATGGGGAAGCGCACGCCGAGGCTTTCGCCGATCGCTTGCGCTTCCAGCATCATGGCGCGGGCGAGCATGCGGGTGCCCTCGTCGGCGACGATCGCGGCAAGCGTCGAGCCGGTCAGCGCCGAGATCGGGTTGAAGGAGAGATTGCCCCACAGTTTTATCCAGATCTCTGCGCGTATGTCGTCGCGCACCGGCGCCTGCAGCCCGGCCTTGACCATCTCCCCGGCCAGGAGCGTGACCCGTTCGCTCTTCTCGCCCGAGGGTTCGCCGAGCGAGAAGCGTTTTCCTTCGACATGGCGGATCAGGCCGGGCGCATCGACCTCGACGGCGGGGTAGACCACCGAACCGATGACACGCCGCGGGCCGAGCCGGTCCCAGATCGTGCCGCCGGGGTCGACCTGCTGCAGTCTGGTGCCTTCGAGCGCGCCGCCGTTTTTGTGGAAATACCACCAGGGAACGCCGTTCTGCATGGTGACGACCGCTGTGTGGTCCCCAAGCAGCGGGGCAATCTGGTCGAGCGCGGGCGCGACGGAATGCGCCTTCAGCGCCAGCACGACGTAGTCCTGCGTGCCGAGCTCTTCCGCCTTGGCGGCGGCCTTGACGGGGGCGGTCGTTTCCCGCCCGTCCTCCATCAGGCGCAGGCCATTGGCCTTGATCGCGTCGAGATGCGCGCCGCGGGCGACGATCGACAGCTCGGTGCGGCCGGCGATGGCCAGCTTGGCCGCGACATAGCCGCCGATGGCGCCGGCGCCGAAAATGGTGATCTTCATGATCAGAGCCCGAGCTTGGCGGCGAGCCCGATGCGCTGCAGCTTGCCGGTCGCCCCCTTGGGGATCTCCTCCAGGATCAGCACCTTGCGCGGCACCTTGAAGTCGGCGAGCCGCATCGCGGCGTGGGCGCGGATATCGCCCTCGCTGGCGCTCATGCCTTCGCGCAGCACCACGGCCGCCGCCACCTCCTCGCCGAGCTTGTCATGCGGCATGGCGAAGGTGACGACCTGCGCCACCGCCGGATGGTCCATCAGCACATTGTCGACTTCGAGCGGCGAGATCTTCTCGCCGCCGCGGTTGATGATCTCCTTCAGCCGGCCGGTTACCCTGAGGTAGCCGTCATCGTCGAGCACGCCCTGGTCGCCGGTGTGGAACCAGCCATGCGCGAAGGCCGTGGCGTTGGCGTCCGGGTTCTTCTCGTAGCCTGAGGTGACATTGGGGCCGCGAATGACGATCTCGCCCGTTTCGCCGGCCTGCATCAGCCGGCCGTCCGGCGCCATCACGGCGACTTCGGGTCCGCCGGCGGCACCGACGCTGCCCGGCTTGCGCAGGCCGGGCGGCAGCCGGTTCGACGCCATCTGGTGCGCGGCCTCGGTCATCCCATAGGCTTCGATGACCGGGCAGCCGAAAGTCGCCTCGAGCTCGGCCATCACCTGCGCCGGCAGCGAGGCCGAGGACGAGCGGATGAAACGCAGGCGCGCCGCCGCCAATGCTTCCGGGTTACGCGCCGCGCGCGCCAGGATCGCCTGGTGCATGGTCGGCACGGCCGTGTACCAGCTCGGCTTCGCGTCACTCAGCCACTGGAAGAAGCGCAGCGCGTTGAAGCCTGGCGTGCAGTAGATGCTGCCGCCCGATGCCAGCGACGACAGCACCGCCGCGATCAGCCCATGGATATGGAACAGCGGCATGATGTTGAGGCAGCGATCGCTAGCCGTCAGGCCGAGCGTCGCGCCGATATGGCGGGCGGAGGCCGCGACATTGGCATGGCTGAGCGGCACCAGCTTGGGGCGTGACGTCGTGCCGGAGGTGTGCAGCAGAAGCGCGATGTCGCCGTCCCCGGCCTTGGCGGGCGCCGCTTGCGGTCCGACCGCCGCGCCTTCGATGGTGAAGCTGCCGGCCGGCGCGTCTGGCGGCACGACAAGCCGCAGCACGCCAATGCCGAGGCGCTCGGCCACAGTCACGGCGGGGCCAGTCTCGTTCTCGGCGACCAGGATCGCCTTGGCGCCGATGTCGGTCAGGTAGAAATCGAGCTCGTCCGCCCGGTAGGCGGGGTTGAGCGGCGCCGTCGGGGCTGTGGCGGCGACAGCGATGAAAGCCGTCGCCATCTCCGGCCCGTTGGGCAGCACGATCGCCACCCGGTCGCCTCGGCCGATGCCGCGTGCATGGAGCTGCGTGGCGGTGGTGGCGATCAGCGCGCGCAGCCTGCCATGGGTCAGCGTCGGCCTGTCGGGCGCCAGGATCGCCGGCGCGTCGTCGGCGCCGGCGACGAGGCGGTGGGAAAGGTCAGTGTGGATTTGGGTCATGGTCACCAGCTATGTTTCAAGACTATGGCTTGCGAAAGTCCATCTGATGTCAGCGCCGCCCCTCATTGCCCTGCCGGGCATTTCTCCCCGTATAGGGACGGGGAGAAAGGGGCAGTTTCGGTCTCGGCGCCTGTTCAGCGTGGGCGATTGGCGAAACCGTCGATGACAGTGTCCCCTCTCCCCGTCACTATACGGGGAGAGGATGCCGGCAGGCAGGTGAGGGGCAGCGCCAGCGCCCGGTAGTTCCTCAATACCCCAGCGCCATCCCGTCCTTGCGCGGATCGGATGCCCCCGTCAGCGTTCCCTTTTCCCAGTCGATCAGCACCGCCTGGCCGCCGCCGAGCGGATGGTGCGGCTCGGTGATGGCGTGGCCGCGCCGCCGCAGGCCTTCGACCGCCTCGGCGGGCACGTTGCGCTCCGCCTCCACCATACCGTCATTGTAGAACACGCGCGGCGCGTCGAGCGCTTGCTGCGGGTCCATGCCGAAATCGATCATGTTGGTCAGAAGATGGACATGGCCGAAGGGCTGGTAGCCGCCGCCCATGACGCCGAACGGCATCACCACGCGGCCGTTTTTGGTCGCCATGCCGGGCATGATCGTGTGCATCGGCCGCTTGCTGGGCGCGATGGCGTTGGGGTGGGCCGGATCGAGGCGGAAGCTCGAGCCGCGGTTCTGCAGCACCACGCCTGTCTTGGGGCCGACAACGCCGCTGCCGAAGGAATAATAGGTCGAGTTGATGAAGGAGACCGCGTTGCGGTCGCGGTCGACGACCGAGATATAGACCGTGTCGCTGCCCGGCAGCTGCACGTCGGGCAAATGGGTCATGGCGCGCTCGCGGTCGATCTCGGCGCGCAGCCGGTCGGCATAGGCTGCCGACAGAAGCTGCCTCACCGGCACCGGGACATGGTCCTGGTCGCCGACGAAACGGTCGCGGTCGCGATAGGCCAGCCGCCCGGCCTCGATCTCCAGGTGCAGGCGCTCGGCGCCGTTGGGGTCGAGCCCGCCGAGCCTGAAGCCCGACAGCACGTTCAGCATCAGAAGCGCCGTCAGCCCCTGGTTGTTCGGCGGCATCTGGTGGATCTCGTGGCCGCCATAGCTGACGCTCACCGGCGCCACATAGTCGCCCCTGGTCGCGGCGAAATCTTCCGCCGTGTGCAGCCCGCCCAGCTCCTTGAGCCGGCGCACCATGTCGTCGGCGACCGCGCCTTCGTAGAACCCGGCGCGGCCCTGTTTGGCGATCACCCGCAAGGTCGCGGCCAACGCCGGCTGCTTGTGCACGTCGCCGGCCTTCGGCGCCATGCCGCCCGGCAGGAAGATGCGCGCGGCATGCTCGTCGGCGGAAAGATCGGTTTCGGGTTCGGCCCAGTCGAAGGCGACGCGGTCGTGCACGACATAGCCGTTCTCGGCATAGTGGATCGCCGGCGCCAGCACTTCGGCCAAGCCCTTGCTGCCATGGTCCTCCAGCAGCCGGCACCAGGCGTCGATGGCGCCCGGCACGGTCACCGCATGCGGCCCCTGTTTGGGAAGCTCGCTAAACCCCTTGTCGCGATACCAGTCGACGGTCGCGGCCGCCGGTGCACGCCCCGAGCCGTTGAAAGCCAGCACTTCGCTCCGTCCCTTGGGGCAGTAGAGGACAAAGCAATCGCCTCCTATCCCCGTCGATTGCGGCTCGACCACGCCCTGCACGGCGGCGGCGCAGATGGCGGCATCCATGGCATTGCCGCCGGCGCGCAGCATCTCGATGGCCGCAAGCGTCGAAAGCGGATGCGATGTCGCGGCAATCGCTTCCGTGGCACGAACCGGCGAGCGGCCGGGAAACTGGAAATCACGCATCTGGTCTGGGTATCCCCCGGTGTCTTGAAGCGAATGGGTCCTTGAAGCGAATGGGCCCGATGAAATCAATGCCGGCGGCCGAAGATCTGCGCCAGTGACAACAGCAGGACAGACAGCGCGATCAGGCAGGTCGAGATGGCGGCGATGGTCGGGTCGATCTGGTCGCGCAGCGCGTTGAACATGCGGCGTGTCAGTGTCGTGGTCTCCCCGCCCGAGATGAACAGCGAGACGACAACTTCGTCGAAGGAGGTGATGAAGGCAAACAGCGCACCCGAGACGATCGAGAAGCGGATCTGCGGCATCGTCACTTGCCAGAAGGCGGCGATGCGCCCCGCACCCAGGCTGCGCGCCACCCGCTCCTGGTTCATGTCGTAGGAGCGCAGGCCCGACAGCACCGTCAGCACCACCAGCGGCAGCGCCTGCACCGTATGCGCGATGACCAAGCCGATCAGCGTGTTGTTGAGGCCGATGCGCGCATAGAGGAAGAAGGTGCCGATGCCGACCAGGATCACCGGGATGATCAGCGACGCCGTCAGCAGCGCGTTGATGGTGCCGTTGAAGCGCAGCGTGCCCCGGTTGATCGCATAGGCGGCGGCAGTGCCGAGCGGCGTCGCCACCAGCGCGGTCATGACCGCGACCTTCACCGACACGATGGTGGCGTCGCGCCATTCCAGCGACTGGAAATAGCTTTCATACCAGCGCAGCGACCATTGCCGCGGCGGGAACTGCAGCAGCGTCGAATCCGAGAACGACATGATGACGATGATGACCGACGGCGCGATCAGGAACAACAGCACGAGGCCGCCGAAGGCGTAGAGCCACAGCCGTTGCCGATGCGAGATCGGCAATCCGATATCTTCACTCATCGCGAACTCCATACGCCGGTGGCCCGCGCGCCGAGCAGCCACTGGAACAGGCCGAGAAGCGCCAGCGTGACCACCAGCAGCACCACGCCGAGTGCCGCACCGGCGCCCCAGTTGGAATAGAGGCTGGTGGTCTGTTCCATGCGCATCGCCCACATCACCACCTTGCCGCCACCCATCAGCGCCGGCGTCACGAAGAAACCGAGGCACAGCACGAAGACGATGACCACGCCGGAGGCGAGGCCCGGCACCGACAGCGGAAAGAAGATCTGCCGGAAAGTGGCGGCGGGGCCGGCGCCGAGGTTCATGCCGGCGCGCAGGCAGTCGGTGTCGATGGTCTTCATCGAGGCATAGAGCGGCAAGACCAGAAACGGCAGCAATATATGCGTCATGCCGATGACGACGCCCGAAAAATTGTTGGCCAGCGACAGCGGCTGGCTGATCACGCCGAGATCGATCAGCCAGCTGTTGATCAGGCCCTTGCGCTGCAGGATCACCAGCCAGGCATAGGTGCGCACCAGCACCGACGTCCAGAACGGCAGGATGACGAAGATCAGGCAGATCGATGCGGCCCGGCGCGGCAGCTGCGACAACATGTAGGCCAGGGGATAGCCTGTTAGCACGCAGGCGCCGGTGACGATGAAGGCGACCTCGAAGGTGGTGATGAAGGTCCTGATGTAGGAGGCCTGCTCGAAGAAACGCGCATAGTTGGCGGCGCTCAAGGCGCCGGTCTCGTCGAACAGCGACAGCCAGAGCAGCCAGCCGATCGGCACGATGATGATCACGCAGACAAGGAACAGGCTCGGCGCCAGCAGCGCCAGCAGCCGCAATGACTCGCGCCGCGCATCCGCGCGCAGGGCCTGCGCGTTCAGGTCCTGCCCCGCCGGACTGGCGGTCTCCGTCAGGAAGGCGGACTGCGCGCTCATCCCTCGGCCGCCACCAGGATCGTGTCCTTGGCATCGAGGCCGAGCGTGATCGGCTGGCCGGGCGCCGGCAGCCTTGCCAGCACATCGCTGCGGCAATAGTCGCGCAGCGTCAGCTGGCGGCCGTCGCGCAGGCTGGCATAGCAGACGAAACTGTCGCCCTGGTAGATGATGTCGCTGACCGTCGCATCGAGCACATTGACGCCGGTCGACGGGTCGGATGCCGTGACCAGCCGCAGCTTCTCCGGCCGCACCACCATCAGATGCGGACCGGGCGGCGGCGTCGGTGCGCCGGTCTGGATCGGCCTGTCCTCATACCAGACCGAGCCATCGCGGCTTTCGACCGGGATGAAGTTCGATTCGCCGATGAAGCCGGCTACGAATTGCGTCTTCGGCGCGGCATAAAGCGTTTCGGGCCGGTCGAGCTGTTCGATGCGGCCGCCGTTCATCACCGCGATACGGTCCGACATGGTGATGGCTTCGCGCTGGTCGTGCGTGACATAGACCGTGGTCATGCCGAGACGGCGATGAAGCGCACGCAATTCGATCTGCATATGCTCGCGCAAACCCTTGTCGAGCGCCGACAGCGGTTCGTCCATCAAGACGATGCGCGGCTCGAAGACGATGGCGCGCGCCAGGGCCACGCGCTGGCGCTGGCCGCCGGAAAGCTGGTCCACCCGGCGCTCGCCCAGGCCATGCAGCTTCACCAGCTCCAGCGCCTTCTCCACCCGCTGCGCTGTCTCTGTCACACCGACGCCGCGCTGCTTCAGCGGAAAGGCGATGTTGTGGAAGACGTTCATATGCGGAAACAGCGCATAGTTCTGGAACACCATGCCGATATTGCGCCGGTGCGGCGGCGTGGTGATGATCTCGTCGCCGCCGACCTTGATCGATCCGCCATTGGCTCGCACGAAACCGGCCAGGATCATCAGCAGCGTCGTCTTCCCCGAGCCCGAAGGCCCAAGCAGCGTCAGGAACTCGCCAGCCTCGACATCGAGGTTCAGGTCGCGCAGCACCGGCACGCTGCCAAATCGTTTCTCGATCGCGCGCATGCCGATCGGCAGCGCGGATGGTGCAATGGACAAGATCGTTATCTCCGAGGCAGAGACTGAAGGAGCGGGGCGGCGCTGCTGCCGTCCCGCAATGCAGGATTCCGGCCTATTGCTGGATCAGGTTGTTGAACTTTTCCGTCGCCTCGACGAGGTTGTCGCGCCAGAACTCGGCATCCTGCAATACCTGCTTCTTGACGTTTTCGGGCGCCGAATTGATGTCCTTGATCCGCTCCGGCGGGATCTTGCCGGTCTCGAAGGCCTTCTCGTTCACCGGTCCATTGTCGACATAGAGCGGCAGGTTGGCCTGCAATTGCGGGCTGACGAACATGGCCAGCGCCTTCATCGCCGCGTCCTTGTTCTTGGCGCCCTTGGGGATGACCATGCAATCGGCGGTGAGCACGCCCTGGTCGAAGGAGAAGCTGACCGGCGCGCCCTCCTTCTTCAAAGTGCCGGCGCGGCCGTTCCAGATGCTCGCCATATCGACTTCACCATCCTTCACCAGTTGCATGGCCTGGGCGCCGGAGGTCCACCAGGCGTCGACATGGCCACGGATCTTGTCGACCGATTTCAGCGCGCCGTCGATGTCGACGGGATAGACCTTGTCGATCGGCAGGCCGGAGGCGAGTGCTGCGACGCTCAGCGTCTCCGTCGCCTGGCTGCTGCTCAGCGCACGCCGTCCCGGAAACTTTTCCACGTTCCAGAAGTCGGCCCATGTCTTCGGGCCCTTGTCGCCGAAGACGTCGGTCCGGTAGATCAGCACGACGGACGTGTAGGAAATGCCGACCCAGTCCTCATGCACCAGCCTGGGGTTGATGCCGCTCTTGTCGATGATGCCGTAATCCAGCTTTTCGAACAGCCCCTCCTTCGAGCCGCGCGCGCATTCGTCGGCGCCGAGTTCGGTGATGTCCCATTTCACCGCATTGCCGGTCACCTGCAGGCGTACGTCATCGAGGCCGTTGGTCGTGTCTTCCTTGATGGTGATGCCGAGCGCATCGGCGGTCGGCTTGAAGAAGGCCTTGGTCTGCGCCTCCTGATAGGTGCCGCCCCATGAGGCGACGGTGATCGTGTCGGCGGCGACGGCGGGCACTGCCACGGAGGCAATGAGCCCGGCTATCGCTAGAGTTCTAAAGCTGGTGGTCCTGTTCATTTCGGTTCTCCGACCGGTGTTCCCATTTGTTTTTTGATTTGGCATGCGATTTTGTATACAATTTAGAATGTAGCCGAGAGATCGGTGTTGTCAACTGCGACGGGCGCGATCGGTTGGACGGCGGGAACGGCGCCGCGGGGCGTGGCAAATTACGCCGACTGCGACTACAAACGAGGCGATGTCCGGCTAAAGCGGCCGGAGAACTGGAAACGGAACTTGGCCAAGGAACCAAAAAACACGCTGCGCGACTCGGTCTATTCCGCGCTCAAGGCGATGATCGTGACCGGCCAGATTCCGCCGGGTTCACGCGTCACCGAAAGCGACATCGCGGCGAAACTCAATGTCAGCCGCACCCCCGTGCGCGAAGCCTTCAATCGCCTTGAGCGCGACGGGCTGGTCACCGGCCGGCCGCGCCAGGGCTATGCCGTCACCGAGTTCGACATCAACATGTTCCGCGAGGCCTTCGCCATCCGCGAACTGCTCGACGGTCACGCGACCGAACTGGCGGCGGCCGCTGCGACCGAGAAGGACAAGGCGCGGCTGCGCGCCATGCTGGCCGAGTGCGAGCGGCTGGCCGCCATTCCAGATCGCACGACGCGGGAAAAATTCCAGGAACTGGAGGTCGGCATCGATCTCCACCGCGTCATTGCCGAGATCAGCGGCAATGTCATGCTGCATGGCATGCTGTGCGGCATCCTCGACAAGTGCCAGCATTATGTCTGGACCGAACTCTTGTGGCTCGATGAATGGAAGATCGCCCGCGACGAACACGCCGAGATCGTCGAGGCGATCTGCGCAAACGATGTCAGCCGCGCCGGCGCCCTGGCCCGCGCGCATGTGCGCGGTTCGCGCGAGAACGTGCTGCGCCTGCTGCAGGCGAAATCGGATTATCAGACCTTCCTGGCCAAGGCGTCCTGAGCGGACAACCATTCGTCCTACCAGGTTAAGCCGCCCTTTCCGAGCGTGGCCACCGCGTCGACGATCCGGGTGAAGCTCGCGCGGGCGCGGCCAACGGCATGCCGGGCCCTGAGATAGCCGTGCACCAGGCCGGGCTCCTCGAACCAGGCGGCGCGCCCGCCCGCCGCGACGATGCGGTCGCGATAAGCCTCGCCATCGGATGACAGCGGGTCGCACTGGGCGGTAATCAGCACGGTCGGCGGCAGATTGGCGAAATCGGCATCGGCCAGCGGATACAGCGTGATGTCACCGGTCTGGTCCACGCCGCCGGTACGGACGTATTTGTAGAATTCAAGGTCGCGCACCGTCAGCATCGGCGCTTCGGCATGCGTCACATAGGAGCCGCGCGCGCGATCGCCGCCGAGACCGGGATAGATCAGCACCTGGCCGATCGGCTTTTTCGCGTGGCCACGTGTCGCGTGCGCAACGGCGGCGCAAAGATTGCCGCCGGCGCTGTCACCGCACAGCAAGACCGGGCGGTCGTAGGTCCCGGCGGCCCATTCGATGGCGCTCATCGCATCGTCGAAAGCGGCCGGATGCAGATGCTCCGGCGCCAGCCGGTAGTCGACCGAGACCACCTCATAACCGGTGCGGCCGCAAAGCTCGGCGCAGACGTCGTCATGGCTGTCCAGCCCGCCGAGGATAAAGCCCCCGCCATGGAAGTAGAGCACCATGGCGGCATGGTCCGGCTTTGCGTTGCGGTAGATGCGCATCGGGATATCGCATGCCGGCCCGGCAATAGCGGTGGTCTCCGCAGTCACCCCCTCGGGGTAGCCGGCAAAGAACTCGCGGCACATGCGATGGTAGATCTCGCGCTGCTGCGCGATGGTGTAATCGATCGTGTCGGGCGGATAATAGGAATTCGTCCGCTCGATGAAAGCCCAGGTCTCGGCGTCGATCAGGGTTTTGTAGTCGGTCATGCCGGCTCAACCGACGTCAAAGGTCGAGCCCAGGCACCCCCCTCTGTCCTGCCGGACATCTCCCCCGCAAGGGGGGAGATCGGATGGCGTTTCCGCTTTCGCCAATCGCCAGCACCGCGACAAAAGCACCGCAGGCGAAGCTGCCGATCTCCCCCCTTGCGGGGGAGATGGCCGGCAGGCCAGAGGGGGGTGTGACGGAACATCATCGTCGGCGAGCTATCTCCCCTTCCAAACCGGCTCCCGCTTCTCCGCAAACGCGCGGAAACCTTCCATATTGTCCTCGGAACCGTACAGCGCATCGACCGTCGGCAGTTGCCGGCGCGTCACCTTGTTCATCGCCTCCTGGAAGGTCAGCGATTCCGCCACCCGCGCGGTCTCCTTGATCGCTGCGAACACCAGCGGCGGGCCGCTGGCGAGCAGCCGGGCGATCTCCCAGACGCGGTCCTCGAGCTTTTCCCTGGGCAGCACCTCGTTGACCAGGCCCCAGCGATGCGCCTCGGCGACATCCATCCAGCGGCCGGTGAGCAAAAGGTCCATGGCGACATGATAGGGGATGCGCTTCGGCAGCTTGATCGTCGCCGCGTCGGCCAGCGTGCCGGCGCGGATTTCGGGCAGCGCGAAGGAGGAATGATCGGAGGCGTAGATGAGGTCGCAGGACAGCGCCAGCTCGAAGCCGCCGCCCACCGCCATGCCGTTGACGCAGGCGATGACCGGCTTGTTCAGGTCGCGCAATTCCTGCAGCCCGGCAAAACCGCCGACGCCATAGTCGCCGTCCACCGCGTCGCCGCTCGCGGCGGCCTTGAGGTCCCAGCCGGCGCTGAAGAACTTGTCGCCGGCGGTCTTGACGATGGCGACGCGCAGGTCGGGATCGTCGCGGAACGCTTTGAAGGTTTCGCCCATCAGCCGCGATGTTTTCAGGTCGATGGCATTGGCCTTGGGGCGGTCGAGCGTGACCTCGAGGATCAAGCCTTCGCGGCGGGTCGAAATGACGTCAGACATTCTTGTTTTCTCCCAGCACCAGCAATGCATCGGCGATCCAGGCGCCCTTGCCCTCGGAGCAGACGATCAGCGGATTGATGTCGAGTTCCTCGATCTCGCCGGCATTCTCCTGCACGAAACCGGCAATGCCCGCGATGGCGTCGATGGCGGCCTGGAGATCGGCCTTCGGCCGGCCGCGATAGCCCTCGAGCAGCGGGAACAGTTTCAGGCCGCGCAGTGCGGCCTCGATGTCGTCGCGCGTTGCCGGCAGCATCAGCGTGACGCTGTCGCGCAGCAATTCGACCAGCACGCCGCCAGTGCCCAGCGTCATCACGGCGCCGAACATCGGATCGCGGGTGAAGCCGACGATCAGTTCGGCGACGCCGTCGCGCACCATGCGCTCGACATAGAGCCCGGTGCCGAGCGGCAACAGGTCATGCGCCGCGGTGCTGACCGATTCGGCGTCCTTGAGGTTCAGCCTGACGGCGCCCACCTCGGACTTGTGGGTGACGCCAAGCGCCTTCAGGGCGACGGGGAAGCCGAGCGCCATGGACGAGATCACCGCTTCGACCGCATTGCCGGCGCGTTCGCCTTTTGGCACCGGAAGCCCGGCCTTGATCAGCCGCGCCTTGGCTTGCGCCTCGTCGGGCGTAACATGATCGCCACCGGCCGCGCCCGACGCCGATGTATCCACCGGCTGCGCCTGCGGCTCGCGCCAGGCCCAGCCGATGAAGGCCGCCGCCTGGGCGGCGTCCATCGCTTCGGAAATGCCGAAAAGCGGCACCATGCCGCGCGCCATCAACTCGGCGGTGTATTCCTCCGGCAGGTTCTCCGGCAGCGAGGAGACGATGGCGCCACGCGCCTTGTTGGTCTTCAGCGCCGATTCGAAGGCGCGCAGCGTCGCCCACCAGTCGGTCACCGAGCAGCGATCGGGACGCGGGAAGTCGAGCACCAGCATGTTGAGGTCGAAGCCGCCCGACACCATGGCGGTGAAGGTGGCGGTCATCGCCGGCTCGTTGTTCCAGATGAAGGTGTGATAGTCCAGGGGATTGGCCACCGCGACCAGCGGCCCGAGCGTCGATTTGACATGGGCGCGATGGGTGTCGTTCAGGACCGGGAAGTTGACCCATCGGCCTACGGCGCTGTCGGCCATGACCGATGCCTCGCCGCCCGAACAGCTCATCGACGACAAGGTATAGCCAGGCAGCGGGCCGGTGATGTGCAGCAGCTTCAGCGCCTCGATGAAGGAGGGGATGGAATCGACGCGAGCGATGCCAAGCCGCTTCAGGAAGGCGCCGGAAGCAGCGTCCGAGCCGGCAAGCGAAGCGGTGTGCGAGACGGTTGCCTGCCGCGCCTGTTCGGAGCGGCCGACCTTCATGGCGATGATCGGCTTCTTGAGCTCACGTGCCCTTGCCGCCAGGCGCTCGAAGCCGGCTACCGAATCGAACGCCTCGATGTGCAGGCCAAGCGAGGTGACGCGCTCGTCCTCGATCAGGCCGAGCGCCATTTCGGACAGGCCGGTCTGCGCCTGGTTGCCTGCGGTCATCAGGAAGGCGATCGGTAGGCCGCGCTTCTGCATCGTCATGTTGATGGCGATGTTGGACGACTGGGTGATGATGGCGACACCCTTGCCGCCCTCTTCCAACCTGATGCCGCCATGCTGGTCTGGCCACAAAAGCGCGCCGTCGGCATAGTTGATCAGGCCGTAGCAGTTCGGGCCGATGATCGGCATCTGGCCGGCGGCGGCGACCAGTTCGGCCTGCAGCCTTTCGCCGTCCTCGTCATAGGCCTCGGTCTCGAGGAAGCCGGCGGCAAAGCAGACGGCGCCGCCGGCGCCGCGTTCGGCCAGCGCCTTGATCACCTCGATGGTGAGGTGCCGGTTGACGCCGACAAAGGCCGCGTCCGGCGCGCCGGGCAAATCGGCGACGGATCGGTAGGCCTTGCGTCCGGCAACTTCGTCCTTGGTTGGGTGCACCGGCCAGATCTCGCCGGCAAAGCCCATCTTGATCGATTGCGCCACGACGGCGGCGGCCTGCACGCCGCCGAACACGGCGATCGATTTGGGGCGCAGGAGGCGTTCAAGTTTATGCATCGATCAAGCCCCGAACGGGCGCAGCAGCGCCCGCGAAATAATATGTCGCTGAATCTCCGACGTGCCTTCCCAGATGCGTTCGACGCGGGCGTCGCGCCAGATGCGCTCCAGCGGCAGGTCATCCATCAGCCCCATGCCGCCATGGATCTGGATGGCCTCGTCGGCAACGAAGGCGAGCATTTCGGTGGCCTTCAGCTTGGCCATGGCCATGTCCTGGTCGGTGACGGTGCCCTGATCGTACTTCCAGCCGGCTTCGAACACCATCAGGTCGGCGGCCTTGAGTTCCGTCGCCATGTCGGCGAGCTTGAACGACACGCCCTGGAACTTGCCGATCTGCTGGCCGAACTGCTGCCGCTGCGCGGCATATTCGACCGCATGGCCGAGCGCTCGCTCGGCACGGCCGAGGCAGGTGGCGCCGACCTGCAGCCGCGTGGCGCCGAGCCAGGAATTGGCGACGTCGAAGCCCTTGTGCACCTCGCCCAGAACCTGGGATGCCGGCAGCCGGCAGTCGTCGAATTCGAGAATGGCGTTGGTGTAGCCGCGATGCGAGACGTTGCGATAGCCGTCGCGCACCGTGAATCCCTTGGTGCCCTTGTCGACGAAGAAGGCGGTGATCTTCTTGCGCTTTCCGCGCGGTGAATCCTCTTCGCCCGAGGCCATGAAGACGATGGCGAAATCGGCGAGATCGGCGTGGGAGATAAAATGCTTGGTGCCGTTCAGCACCCAGTCGTCGCCATCCTGCACGGCGGTCGCCTTCATGCCGCGCAGGTCGGAGCCGGCGCCCGGCTCGGTCATCGCCAGGCAGTCCCATTTCTCGCCGCGGATGCAGGGGAAAAGATACTTTTCGCGCTGCTCCGGCGTGCCGGCGAGCAGGATGTTGGAAGGGCGCGCCACGCAGGTCCAGTGCAGCGCGTAATTGGCGCGGCCGAGTTCCTTCTCGTAGAGCAGCCAGGTCACCGTATCGAGCCCCGCGCCGCCGACATCGGCAGGCATGTTGGCGGCATAGAGGCCCGCCTCGATCGCCTTCGCCTTGATCTCCTCGATCAGCTCGCGGCGCAGCACGCCAGTGCGCTCGACCTCGCGCTCGTGCGGATAAAGCTCGTTCTCGACGAAGGCGCGCGTCGTCTCGACAATGAGTTTCTGCTCTTCCGAAAGACCGAAATCCATGGTCTCAGCCCTTCTTCTTTTTCTTCGGCTTTTCGGCTTTCTTCACTGGCTTGGCGGCCCTGGCCCTTTCCGCTGCCTTTGAGGCCACGGGCTTCTTCGCCGCCAGCTTGGCGAGCTGTCTTGTGTAATCCTTGTGCAGCGCGCCGGCGCCCCAGCCCTTGCCCTTGTTCTGCTTCGACAGCGCATCCATGATCGCGACCAGATTGTCGTCGCGGATCTTTTCCAGTTCGCGGATCGACAGGCCGTGCGCCTGGTCGTCAGACTGGGTGGCGATCAGGTCGACCAGCTCATCGTTGAACTCCGGCACGTCCATCAGCTTGGTCCACGGCCATTTCAGGCAGGGCCCGAACTGCGCCATGAAGTGGCGCATGCCGGCCTCGCCGCCGGCAACGCGATAGACCTGGAACATGCCCATCTGCGCCCAGCGCAGGCCGAAGCCGTAGCGCATGATGTCGTCGAGTTCCTCGACCGTGCAGATGCCGTCCTTGATCAGCCACAGCGCCTCGCGCCAGGCGGCTTCGAGCAGGCGGTCGCCGACGAAAGCCTCGATCTCCTTGCGGATGACGACCGGCTTCATGCCGATCGAGGCATAGATTTCCTTGGCGACTTCGATGGCTTCCGGGAAAGTCTGGTCGCCGCCGACGATCTCGACCAGCGGCAGCAGATAGACCGGATTGAACGGATGGCCGACGACCAGCCGTTCCGGGTGCTTCTTCATCGCCACCTGCATGTCGGTCGGCTTGATGCCCGAGGTGGACGAACCGACGATGGCGTTGGCCGGCGCGTGGGTGTCGATCTCGGCCAGCACCTTGTGCTTGAGGTCGAGCCGTTCCGGCACGCTTTCCTGGACGAAGTCGGCATCCGCGACCGCCTCGGCGATCGTCTTGGCGAAGGTCAGCTTGCCCTCTTTCGGCAGGCCGCCGGGCACCATCTGCTTGTAGGCGCGGCGCGCGCCCTTCATCACTTCCGAGACCTTGCGCGAAGCTTCGGGATCGGGATCGAAGATCGACACGTCGATGCCGTTGAGCAGGAGCCGCGCCACCCAGCCGGCGCCGATGACCCCGCCGCCGATGGCGGCCGCCTTGTTGATGATGCTCATTGAGAGGCTCCGGTTCTTGTCCTGGCGGTTTCGGGATCGGCGAGAGGCACGCGCTCGCCGGCGCGGATGACCGAGGGGTCGTAGGCTTTGCGGGCGAAGACTTCGAGCACGAACGGCCGGAAGAAGTCGATCGGCAGTGTCTCATAGTCAGGGTCGAAGCTCGACTGGTCCCAGCGTTCGCAAAACTGGTCGCAATCGTCGAAATAGGCATGACCGGCGAAGCGGTCGCGCGCA
This sequence comes from Mesorhizobium sp. B2-3-10, assembly GCF_006442275.1. Taxonomy (NCBI): domain Bacteria; kingdom Pseudomonadati; phylum Pseudomonadota; class Alphaproteobacteria; order Hyphomicrobiales; family Phyllobacteriaceae; genus Mesorhizobium; species Mesorhizobium sp. B2-3-10. Next base: position 244,679 of record NZ_VFVT01000001.1, on the reverse strand, counting down.
TGGCGATTGCCGCCGAGATGGTGGGCGTAGTAGAGGCGCTGAAAGTCGCCATGCTTCTCCACCACCCAGGTGCATTGCTCGCGCACGAAAGGTTTCAGGATCGAAGCGGCGTATTCGTCGTGATTGTAGGGCGCGTAGATGTCGCCGATGTCGTGCAGAAGCGCACAGGCTATCCAGTCGGTGTCGGCGCCGTCGCGCCAGGCCCGCGTCGCCGCCTGCAGCGAATGACCCAGCCGCGTGATCTTGTAGCCGGACAGGCCTTCGTCGAGCTGCACCAGCGCGTCGAGCAGCCGCTCGCCGGTCCTGGCCGCGTAGTCGATCTCGTGCGCGGTCAGGAACTCGTAGTCTTGCCTGTCGCCATCCTTCATGGCGGTGAATTTTACAGTAGCCATATCGACCCTCCCTGCGAATAATTTATGCCGCGATCGGCGCTCGCTTGGTCAGGTTGAGCTTCTTGCGCACTTCTTCCGGCCCCAGGATCCGGGCGCCGAGATTGGTGACGATCGAGGCGGCACGCTCGACCAATTGCGCATTGGTCGCCAGCACGCCCTTGTCGAGCCACAGATTGTCCTCGAGGCCGACGCGGACATTGCCGCCGGCGAGCACGGCGGCAGCGGCGTAGGCCATCTGGTTGCGGCCGATGGCGAAAGCCGACCAGTTCCATGTCGACGGCACGTTGTTGACCATCGCCATGAAGGTATTGAGATCGTCGGGCGCCCCCCACGGCACGCCCATGCAGAGCTGCACCAGCGCGTCCGGATCGAGCACCTTTTCCTCGACCAGTTGCTTGGCGAACCAGAGATGTCCGGTGTCGAAGGCCTCGATTTCCGGCTTGACGCCGAGCGCCGTCATCATGCCGCCCATGGCGCGCAGCATGCCGGGCGTGTTGGTCATGACATAGTCGGCCTCGGCGAAATTCATGGTGCCGCAGTCGAGCGTGCAGATTTCCGGCAGGCACTGGCGCACATGTTCCATGCGGTTGGTGGCGCCGCCCATGTCGGTGCCTTTTTCGTTGAGCGGCAGCGGCGCTTCGGGCGAGCCGAACACCATGTCTCCGCCCATGCCGGCGGTGAGGTTCAGGATGACGTCGACATCCGCCGCGCGGATGCGCTCGGTCACCTCGCGGTAGAGATGCACGTCGCGCCTGGGCTTGCCGGTTTCGGGGTCGCGCACATGGCAATGGACGATGGCAGCGCCGGCCTTGGCCGCGTCGATCGCCGAATCGGCGATCTGCTTGGGCGAGCGCGGCACGTGGGGTGAGCGATCCTGCGAGCCGCCGGACCCGGTCACGGCACAGGTAATGAAGACCTCACGGTTCATCGCGAGCGGCATCGAAACTCTCCTCCCATTCGAAACAGCCCCTACCATCGCTCGACTTGATCAAAGCTGCTTTGCGTTTTACGAAGGCGACATGATCAAAAGCGAAAAGTCCGTCTTTCGCGCCGAACGTGAGACCCTCAAGGTAACGTTCCTGGTGTTTTCCGGCTCCTCGATCATGTGCGTCGCTTCCGCCGTCGACCCGCTGCGGGCCGCCAATCGCATTTCCGGCGAGACCCTGTTCGACTTCAAACTGGTCTCGGTGACAGGCGAGGCGCCGGTTACCACCTGCGGCCTGCCGGTGGCGGTCAGCGGCCGTTTCGACGCCAAGGAGACAACCGACGTTCTCGTCGTCGTCGCCGGTTTCGGCACCCAGAATTACGCGACGTCGGCTCTGCTTTCAGGTTTGCGGAGGGCAGCGCGGGCGGCCCGCGCGTGCGGCGGCGTCGAGGCCGGCACCTGGCTGGTGGCGCGCGCCGGCCTGCTGGAGGGCCGCAGCGCCACCACCCATTGGGAAGACATGGAGGATTTTTCGTCGGCTTTTCCCGGCGTCGATGTCCGGCCGGACCGCTATGTCATCGATGGGCCGGTGTTCACCTCGGGCGGCGCCTCGCCGACCTTCGACCTGATGCTGCACTTGATTCGCACGCGACTCGGCATGGCGGTGGCGCTCGATGTCGCCAGCGTCTTCATCTACGACCAGGCGCGTGCCGCGACTGATGCCCAGCCGCTGGTCTCGCTCGGCCGGCTCGACGGCTACGATCGGCGGCTGGCGCAAGCGATCCGCTTGATGGAAGCGCATGTCGACCAGCCGCTGACCATCGACGCGGTGGCCAGGCGCGCCGGGGTGACGGCGCGTACCCTGGAAAGCATCTTTCGCAAGTCGATCGGCGAGACGCCGGGCGCCTACTATCTCAGGCTGCGCCTGGGCGCCGCGCGCCGGCTCGTTGTCGACACCCGGATCGCCATGGCGGATATCGCCGGGCGGACGGGGTTCTCGTCTGCCGCGGCCTTTTCGAGAGCATTTTCAAGGGCTTTTGGCGAAGCCCCTGTCAGGCTTCGCCGAGGTTGATCCAGGTGGCTCAGGCGGCGTTTTGCCGGTCGCTGCCGCCATCGATCTGTGAGCGCATCTGTCTAGCCAGATGGGTCTCGAAACGGCTGGCAACAGCACGATCCCATTCGTTGGACCGGCGCGCGCCATCCCTGGGATGCGGCATTGCCATCAACCGGTCGATGATCGATCCGGCCTCGCCAGGTGAGAGCAGGGCGTCGATTTCACGTTCGTTCTGCATATCGGTTCGCCTCCTTCTTCCTCTCCCGCCACGAGCCATACCTATACGAGATTCGTGACGGCAGTTTGAAGGCAAGAGCGAGGTCATTGAGAGGCGGCAAGGGCAAAACCTTGTCGTCGATTTCAGCATGGCGCGCAGAAAGTTTCCGCGCGCCAAGCTTTCGAATCGCATAGTGCGCCGGCTTGGATTGCCGACGGTCAGGCAGCGTCAGACGTAGCGGTTGACGATGTTTTCGAGCAGTTCCTGGCGGCCGGAGCGCGGTTGCGGCTCGATCTTCTTCTTCACCACGCGCTCGGCGATCTCTTCCAGCGTCCGCTTGCCCGACAGCATCGCCTTGGCCTCGGCGCTGTTCCAGCCGGCATAGCGCTCGGCGAGCGGACCCGACAGCGCCTTGTCCTCTACCATCTTCGCTGCCGCCTTGAGGCCGCGCGCGCAGGAATCCATGCCGCCGATATGGCCGATCAGCAGGTCCTGCGGGTCGAGCGACTGGCGGCGCAGCTTGGCGTCGAAATTGGTGCCGCCGGTCTTGAAACCGCCGGCCTGGAGCACCTGGTAATATGCCAGCGCCATTTCCGGCACGTTGTTGGGGAACTGGTCGGTGTCCCAGCCCGACTGGTAGTCGTTGCGGTTCATGTCGATCGAGCCGAAGACGCCGAGCGCATTGGCCAGCGCCAGTTCGTGCTCGAAGGAGTGGCCGGCCAGGATGGCGTGGCCCTGCTCGATGTTGAGCTTGACCTCCTTCTCCAGGCCGAAGCGCTTGAGGAAGCCGTAGACGGTCGCGACGTCGTAGTCATACTGGTGTTTTGTCGGCTCCTGCGGCTTCGGCTCGATCAGGATCGTGCCCTTGAAGCCGATCTTGTGCTTGTAGTCGACGACGAGGTTCAGGAAACGGCCAGCCTGTTCCTGCTCGCGGGCAAGGTCGGTGTTGAGCAGCGTCTCATAACCCTCGCGCCCGCCCCACAGCACGTAATTCTCGCCCTTCAGCCGCTTGGTGACGTCGATGCACCTCTTCACCGTCGCCGCCGCGTAGGCGAACACATCCGGATCGGGATTGGTCGCCGCGCCCGACATGAAGCGGCGGTTGGAGAACAGGTTCGCCGTGCCCCACAAAAGCTTGACGCCGGTCTGCTTCATCTTGCCGGCGAAATAATCGGCGATCTCATCGAGGCGGGCCGCACTTTCGGAAAAATCCTTGCCCTCGGGCCGTACATCGGCGTCGTGAAAGCAGAAATAGGGAGCGCCGAGCAGCGAGAACATCTCGAAGGCGACATCCGCCTTCAGCTTCGCCAATTCCATCGTGTCGACGCCGCCAGCCTTGGGGAACCAGGGACGGTCGAAGGTCTGGCCGCCGAACGGGTCGCCGCCCGGCCAGGCGAAGGAATGCCAGTAGGCGACGGCAAAGCGCAGATGGTCTTCCAGCCGCTTGCCGGCCACCACTTCGTCGGGATTGTAGAAACGGTAGGCCAGCGGATTGGTCGAATCCGGTCCTTCATATTTGATTGTCTGGATATCGCCGAAAAAGCCGCTGCTCATGGTTCTCTTCCTCTCCAAGATAGGTTTGCCCGATTACCTCAGGCGTAATTGGTTTCACGCCGAGGCTGGTCGAAAACGGTCCTGTCAAAACCGTCAAACGAAGGAGACAGACCATGACCGACCTCAACACGATCGCCCTGAACTACATCACCGCCTGGAACGAAAGCGATGCCGACCGCCGGGCGGCCTTGCTCAAGGCTGTCTTCACCGAGGACGTCAGCTATCGCGATCCGCTCATGCAGGGCGACGGCCATGAAGGCGTCGCGGCGCTGATCGGCGGCGTCCAGCAGCGCTTTGCCGGCTTCCGCTTCTCGCTGAAGGGCACGCCGGACGGCTTTGCCGACAAGATCCGATTTTCGTGGAATCTCGGGCCCGAGGGCACTGCTTCCGTCATCGAAGGCACCGATATCGGCATCATCGAGAACGGCCGCCTGAAGAGCGTCACCGGCTTCCTCGACAAGGTGCCGGCGCAGTGAGGTCTTGCTGGCAAGTTGAGTGGCTCCCACGCTTACAGTAGTTGCTTGTCCAATCTGTAGAGGGGACCGATTGGCGAAGTCGGCGCCGCCCCTCATCGCCCTGCCGGGCACTTCTCCCCGTATAGTGACGGGGAGAAGGGGGCCGGCGGCAATCTCGACGCCTTTCCTGCGACGTTGGTGATTGGCGAAACCAGCAATGACAGCGCCCCTCTCCCCGTCTCTATACGGGGAGAGGATGCCGGCAGGCAGGTGAGGGGCAGCGCCAGCGCCCGGACGAAAGGAATGGGACAAGCGCCAACTCACGCGGTTACGGCCTTGATCGCCGGATAGAGCGCGCGGTATCGGTGATAGGCATCGGCGAAGGCGCCGCCAAGAGCTGCATCCGGCTCGATCGTGGCATCTGTCCTCGGCGCGGAGCACACGGCCAGCGGATCGGCGCCGGTCGCGGCGATCAGGCCAAGTCTGGCCGCTCCAAACGCAGCGCCGAAATCGCCATCAGCCGGAATATCCACCGGCAATTGCAGCGCGGTGGCGATCGCCTTCAGCCAGTAGCGCGAGCGCGAGCCGCCGCCGATCGCGGTCACGCGCGTCAAGGTCGTGCCGGCGGTTTTCAATGCCTCCAGGCTGTCGCGGAAGGCAAAGGCGACGCCTTCGAGCACGGCCTGTGTCAGCACTGCGCGGCCCGATTCATGCGCCAGGCCTGTGAACGAACCGCGAATGGCGGAATCATTGTGTGGCGTCCGCTCGCCCGAGAGATAGGGCAGGAAGGATACGCCGGTCGGCGCCTTCAGCGTCTCGCCGAGTTCCGATGTCAGTTCGCCCGCGCCCTTGCCTGTGATCTCCGACAGCCAGTTGAGCGAATCGGTTGCCGACAGGATGACGCCCATCTGGTGCCAGGTATTGGGCAGAGCATGACAGAAGGTGTGCACCGCGCTGGCCGGGTTGGGCAGATAGGCGGCGTTGGCGGCAAACAGCACACCCGATGTGCCGAGCGAGACAAAAGCGTGGCCGGCGCCGACCGTGCCCATGCCGCAGGCGGAAGCCGCATTGTCGCCGGCGCCGCCAGCCACCGGAGTGCCGGCCGCGATGCCCCACCGCGACGCGAGTCCGGCGCGCAGGGCGCCGGCTTTTTCCGTGCCCTCAACCAGCGACGGCATCTGCTTTTCCTCAAGCGAGGTCGCCGCAAGCAACTCGGAAGACCAGCGCCGCTTGCCGACATCGAGCCAGGACGTGCCTGCCGAATCCGACATTTCCGAAATATGCTCGCCGGTCAGCCAGAGCCGCAGGAAATCCTTGGGCAAAAGCACCTTTGCCACCTTGGCGAAGACAGCGGGTTCGTTGTTCTTCACCCAGGCGAGCTTGGGCGCGGTGAAGCCGGGAAAGACGATGTTGCCGGTGAGCGCGCGGAAGCGCGGATCGGCGTCCAGTGCCGCCGCCTCGACATGGCTGCGCGTATCGTTCCACAGGATGCAGGGCCGCAACACCTGATCGGCCGCATCGAGCAAGGTCGCGCCATGCATCTGGCCCGACAGGCCGATGCCCTTGATTGCGGCGAACTGCCCGGGATGTGCCGCCTTCAGTTCGGCGATCGCGTCTTCGCAGGCGCGTATCCAGTGCAGGGGATCCTGCTCGGACCAGCCCGGATGAGGGCGAGAAACATCAAGCGTGCCATGGCCGGAGCCGATGACGCCCTGTCCGGCATCGATCAGCAGCGCCTTGACGCCCGATGTGCCCAGGTCGAGGCCGAGATACATGGTTTCCTCCCACGTTCTTATTTTTTTCGGAACCCGAAAAATATGTTTGAGCCAGTTTTTAAGGCAAGATCCGCTCCGGGTCAATTCTCTGACAAATCGGCGGCACGTCTCGAAAACAGCGCCGACAGCGGACTGTCCGGGCGTACGGTCGAGCGCTCCGTCGTCAGCGCCCTGGCCAGTGCACCGTCGCCGGCACGCAAGGCGGCTTCTATCAGCGTCAGATCGATGACGTCGCGCTGCGCGTGGCTGCCGCCAAATCGATGGGCGATGGTCCGGATCGGCCGGATCAGTCGGATGGTTTCGGCGTAGTTGCCCTCTCCGAACGCCTTGATCGCAAGCGTCAGGGGATGGCCGACATCCCGCGTGAAAGCGGCATTGTCGTCACCGCCCCGCATCGCTTCGCGCTGTGCCCCGAGCAAGGTCCGGGCCGGAGCATCGAGCCCGGCGCCGACAAAGGCCATCATCGCGTGGGCGTCGTTGAAGGCATAGTTGGAGGCAGCGGCCTTGGGCACCCAATTGGCGGCTAGCGCCGTCCAGCGGTCGCCGACGTCGACGCCGCCGAGGTGAAGCCGCCACAGGATCGCCGATGCATCGACCATGTTGAGCGCCAGCGTCGATCTGCTGCCATAGATCGGCCCGTCATAGAGCGCCAGCACCTCGCCGGTCTCGCCGAGATCGTAGTGGAACAGCGCCAGGTGCCACCAATTGTGGACCTGGAGGAAGCTCTCCTTCGTCCAGGCTTCGGGATCGGTACGCATCCAGGCGATGCCGTCCCTTTGCCGGCTTTGCATCTCCATCACATGCGCGACCGCATGTTGCGCCCAGCCATCGCGCGGTTCGATCTCGACCGCCGTACGGCCGAGCCTTTCGGCCTGCGCATACTCAGCCATCTCTTCGAGCCCGAAGGCCTGCATGCCGAGAATGGCGTGATACCCCGGCATGTCCGCCTGCCATGACGGCAGGGCGCGGGCGATGCGGTCGCGCAGCATGCGGGCGTTGCCGGTGAAGAAATCGACCTGGTGTCCGACCTGGAGCGCCACGGCGTCGAGCGGAAAATCGATCGCTATGTCCCGCAGAATGCCGGAGGCCTGATGCCAGCGCCCGTTGGCGAGGTGGCCGAGGGCCGAGACATGCGCCCGCTCACGCGTTGTCGCGGCAAGCGGCAGCGCCGCCTCGTGGCAGATCCTGGCCACGGCCGTCGCCTCCGGTTCGGTGGCAAGGCCGAAAAGGTAGCCCTTGAAGACATGCGCCATGACAAAACCGGGGTCCTGCGCGATGGCGCGATCGACGGATTTCACGGGATCGCCAATGAAACACTGCAATTCGCGCACGGCCTGGCCGTAGGGCGCGAATCCAGCTTCCGTCGCGCCCGAAAATGCCAGGCCAAATGCGTCCCTGATGGCCATGCGAGAGTCCCCGGTCGAGGCCCGATGGGCATGATGCCCACGGTCCAGCGTGATCTTAAAGCATAGGCCACGGCTACGCCATTTCACGAGTCGCGCCGCGGCATGTCAGACATTTTTGCAGTTCATCAACCATGGGAGACAGAATAGGCTTTGTAAAACTGGACGAATTGTGGCTTGATTGCGGCGCGGGTAAGGGGCTTGAAATCGCGATCTGAGAGGGGACGCGATGCGGCATTTTGAAATACAGGTTCCGAACAGCGGTTCGGAGCACATTGGCAGGGCTGTTTCTTTGCTGCAGCGAAAGCCCAGGCGGATCAATGCTGGGTTTATTAGCTTACTTGCAACTACGACCCTTATGTTGCTGCCGAACTCCGCGGCCCTGGCGGCATGCCTGCTGGTTCCGTCTCCGGGCAATGACGTCTTCACTTGCGATAGTGGCGATTCGGGCGGCAGCCTCAACGACACCATCGGCAACAACACGCTGAACTTTCCCGCCGGCGGCACCGGCCAGGTGAGCGGTAACGTCACCTTCGGCCCGGGCACGGACCGCATCAACATGCAGTCAGGCACCATCACCGGCACGGTCGATCAGGGTGACGGCACGGATTTCTTCACCATCGGCGGCGGCACCGTCGCCGGCAATGTCCAGCAGGGCGCCGGCATCGACGACTTCAACATGAGCGGCGGCCAGGTCGGTTCGCTGAACCAGGGCGACGGGCTGGACACCTTCACCATGACCGGCGGGCGCATCGTCGATTTCTTCGACGACGGCGACCGTGCCGTGATGACCGACGGCCGCATCGGCCGCGTCAACATGAAGCTCGACAAGAACTATTTCAACATGTCGGGCGGCATCATCGACCGCAACCTGGTCACCGGCTTCGACCAGGACACCATCATTCTCTCCGGCGGCACGATCGGCGGCAACATCAGCGTCAGCGGCGGCAACGACAGCGTGACGATCACGGGCGGCACCGTCGGCGGCGATGTGCTGATGAGCTTCGGCGCGGACAATTTCGTGTGGAATGGCGGCGGCATCATCTATGGCGCCGTCGACCTCGGCGGCGACAACGATACGGCAAAGCTGAGCAACCTGACCAAAGCCAATCTGGGCGGCGCCGACGCGCTGAATGGCGGTCTCGGCACCGATACGCTGACCTTCGATAACGTCAAGCTCGACGGCATCAGCCGGATCCAGAACTGGGAGACCGTCGACGCCACCAACGACACCCAGCTCACGCTGGACGGCAATCTCGTGCTTGGAGACAGCGGCACCGGCACGGGATCGCTCAATGTCGATGCCGCGAGCACGCTCTATGGCGGCGGCTTCAACGCATCGATCCAGGCCTTTACGTCGGGCCAGCTTGCGGACGTCGTCAATGCAGGCCGCATCGACCTGACCAATGGCAGTACCGGCGCGACGGACCGGCTGATGATTTCGGGCAATTACACCGGGCTCGGCGGCCTGCTGCTCATCCAGACCGAGCTCGGCGATGATTCGTCGGCGTCGGACAGGCTGGTGCATTCGGGCGGCACGGCTTCCGGCTCGACCGGCATCGCGGTGGTCAATGTCGGCGGCGCGGGGGCCGAAACGATGCAGGACGGCATCATGGTCGTCCAGGCGGTCAACGGCGCCACCTCCACCTCAAGCGCCTTCGCGCTCGACGTGCCGGTCGCGGCAGGCGCCTTCGAATATTATCTGTTCAAGGGTGGCGTCACCGCAGGCAGCGCGGAGAACTGGTATCTGCGCTCGTCGCTGATAACGCCGACATCGCCGGCCGCGGCGCCGCCGGCGGCAGAACCAACACCCGCGCCGGAACCGGTGCCGCCCGAGACCGAACCTCCGCCGCCGCCATCCGCGCTGCCGCCGGTGCCGGCGCCGACCGAGGGCGATATCAACACTCCGCCGGCCGACCCGACGCCGCCCGTGCAGGCTAGCGATCCGGTGCCCGTGCCGCCGCCACTGCCGCCGCCGGCGCCGGCGGCTGATCCACCGCCACCGCCCCCGCCGGTCCCGACCGCCGTGCCCGATCTTCCGATGCCCGCGGCAGGGGAGGAAATCCTGCTCTATCGCGTCGAGGTGCCGGTCTATTCCGCGGTGCCGCCTGTGGCCGAGCATCTGGCGATGACGACACTTGGCACCTTCCATGAGCGGCGCGGCGAACAGAGCCTGTTGTCGAACACGGAGCTGTCGCCGGTCTGGGGCCGCATCTACGGCCAGGACGCGAAGATGGGCTGGTCGGGAACGGTGTCGCCGTCCTTCGACGGCACCTTGTTCGGCCTGCAGGCGGGCTTCGACGTCTTCGGACGCGAAACCGCGTCGGGCGGGATCGATCGCGCCGGCCTGTTCGTCGCCTATGCCAGCATGAAGGGCGATGTGCGCGGCCAGGCGCTGGGGCAGAATGATCTGTCCGTCGGCGGCATCGATCTCAGCGGCACCAGCGTCGGCGGTTACTGGACCCGCATCGGCCAAGGCGGCTGGTACCTCGACGGCGTCCTCATGGCCACCTTCTTCGGCGGCGACGCGACGTCGTCGCGCGATGTCGGCATCGACATTGGCGGAACAGGTGTCACCGCCTCGCTGGAGGGCGGCTATCGCATTGCGCTGGCGCAGGGCTGGACGCTCGAACCGCAGGCGCAACTGATCTGGCAGCATCTGTCGCTCGACGATGCCAAGGATCGTTTCTCGTCGGTTTCCTTCGATAGCGAGGGCAGCGTCACCGGCCGGATCGGGGCTCGGCTGCAGGGCGAGTCCGCTGTCAATGGCATAGCGCTGCAGCCCTACCTCAAGGCCAATATCTGGCATGATTTTGGCGGCACCGATCGTGTCAGCTTCGACACCACCGACATCTCGACGGAGGGCAGGTCAACCTCGTTCGAGTTCGGCGGCGGTATTGTCGCCAAGGTGACCGACAAGGTCAGCATCTTCGCCACCGGCGACTACACCACCAATCTCGGCGGCGACAAACGCCGCATCCTCGAGGGCAATCTGGGCTTCAGCGTTAAATGGTGAGGCCCTCCGGGCCTCACCCGCGTCAGGACATCAATTGCCGGAACGCATCGCCACCGTGGCGATGCCGGCGCCGACCAGGAGCGTGCCGCCGGTGCGGTTGAAGATGCGGATCGCCTTGGGATTGCGCACCACGTTGCGGGCGCGTGCCGCGATCAGCGCGTAACCGAAGGCGTTGGCGAAGGCGAGCGCCAGGAAGGTCGTCTCGAAGATCAGCATCTGCGTCCGGAAGTCGGCGTGCCGGTCGAGGAACTGCGGCAGGAAGGCGACGAAGAAGGTGATGCTTTTCGGGTTGAGCGCGGTGACCAGCCAGGCATGCGCCATCATCTTGGCCGACGACACCGCGTCGGTGCGTGGTTCAGCCTTCAGCGTGCCGCCGGCGCGGAACAGTTTCACGCCGAGATAAATCAGATAGCCGGCGCCGATCAGTTTCAGGATGGTGAAAACACCAGCCGAAGCGGCAAGCAGCGCGCCGATGCCCAGCATCGACAAGGTCATGGCGGTGAAGTCGCCGAGCGCCACGCCGACGGCCATCGGCAAAGCGGTGCGCCAGCCCTGGCCCAGCGCATAGGAGACGACCAGAAGGATTGTCGGGCCCGGGATGATGAGGAGGATGGTCGACGCGGCAGTGAAGGCGGCCCAGTTTTCGAAGGACATGCTCGTCTCCCTTGAGCTCAAAGAAGAGGATAAATCCTTGGCTCCCGAAGAATGTAAAGGGGCCGAATCCTTGTTTTTGCGTATTCCGGCCGGGCAACCGGCACGACTCTTACGGCACCGCGACGTCAATTGCGCCAGCGGCAAAAAGCTTGATGACGGTTTCAACGTCTTGCAGATGTTTAATGGCGACCGCGCGGGAGGGCGGAGCGGCGCCTCGGCAAGGCGCAAACGCAAGCAGCGCAAGGCATTCACGCTTTATCAACCATGAATGATGAAAATGCCCACTATCCGGCCGGACCGTGCTTCCCGCCGACAGCGTAGGGTTTGGGTATATGCGTGAGTTGCCGCAAGGTCCGACGCCGCCACGAAACGGCGACGCAGTCGAAACCGATCTTCTTCTTTCCCGCCGCGCCGTCCTGTCCGGGGCGGGCGCTTTGGCATTGCTCGGCGTCGCCGGCTGCTCGACCTCGGGTGGTGGCGATCTGCCGGCGCTGCAGCTCGACGATACGGTCACCGGTTCGGTGCCGATCCGGCCGTCGATCAGCGTCGACAAGAACATCACCAGCCCCGACGTCATGTATGCCTCCTTGACGGATAACGGCTTCAACGTGCCCGAGGTGCCCTATCTCAAGGTCAAGCCGGAGTTCCGCCGCCAGATCGTCGTCGATACGACCGGCGAGGCGCCCGGCACCATCGTCGTGCATCTCAAGGAACGCATGCTCTATCTGGTCCAGCCGGGTGGCGACGCCATCCGCTACGGCGTCGGCATCGGCAAGGACGGTTTCCGCTGGTCCGGCCGCGCCAACATCCAGTACGGCAGGGAGTGGCCGACCTGGACGCCGCCGCCCGAAATGATCCAGCGCAAGCCGGAACTGGTGAAGTGGCAGGGCGGCCAGCCCGGCGGCCTGACCAATCCGCTCGGGGCGCGTGCGCTCTACATCTACCAGGACGGCAAGGACACCGGCTACCGCATCCATGGCTCGCCGGAATGGTGGAGCATCGGCCAGGCGATGTCGTCGGGCTGCGTGCGCCTGATCAACCAGGACATTATCGACCTCTACAGCCGGGTTTCGAAGAAAAACCCCGTCGTCGTCATGTGATCGTCCAGCCCTCCGTTTCTCCCGTTGCGCGATGCGGCAAGACAGGCCAAGGTGACCTGAAAACCATCGCCTAGAGCCGGATGATTTCAGGTCCGTTCGATCTGAAATCCGAATCCGTCTCTTTCGGCGTCATGCTCCAGGGAGACATCAAGCATGGCCGGAACTTTCGTCATCGCGCAGGGCGGCGGCCCGACCGCCGTCATCAACCAGACGGTCGTGGGCGCCGCGCTGGAGATCCGCAGGCGCCATCCCGGTGCCAAGGTGCTGGGCTCCTTGCACGGTGTGCGTGGCATCCGTGACGGCAACTATGTCGACCTCTCCGCCATCCCCGAGGACCGGCTGCGGCTGATCGCCGGGACGCCGAGCGCTGCCCTCGGGTCGACGCGCGACAAGCCGGATGCCGCCTATTGCGAGGTCATCCTGAAGGGCCTGCAGAAGGCGGGCGCCGACGCTTTCATCTATATCGGCGGCAACGACACCTCGGGCACGCAGCAGATCCTGACCGATGCCGCCGGCGGCAAGATCGCTTTCGTCCATGCGCCGAAGACCATCGACAACGATCTCGAGGAAAACGACCATACGCCGGGCTTCATGTCCGCGGCCGAATTCGTCGCTGGCGCCTTCCTGTCCGTCGATCTCGATTTTCGCGCGCTTCCCGGCATCTATGTCGGCATCGTCATGGGCCGCCATGCCGGCTTCCTGACCGCGGCGTCGGCGGCCTGGCAGCTCGATTCCGACAGCGGCCCGCATCTGGTCTACGTCCCGGAGCGGCCGTTCTCCGCCGCCGGTTTCATCGACGACGTGCGCGCCACGCTCGACCGCCACAAGCGCTGCATCGTCGCCGTGTCGGAAGGCGTCAGCACCGCCGACGGCAAGGCGCTGGTCGAAAGCCTGGTGCCGGCGGACAAGCTCGAGCGCGACCAGCACGGCAACGTCAAACTCTCGGGCAGCGACCTGCCGGCGGCGCTCGAACGGGCATTGGCCGAGGGGCTGCCGGGCAAGCGTGCCCGCGTCGACGCACTCGGCTACATGCCGCGCGGTTATGTCGGCTCCATCAGCCCGGTCGATGCGCAGGAGGCCTTCGATGCAGGCGCCTTTGCCGTCGGCGTCGCCGAACAGGGCGGCGGCTCGGTGGCGCTGCAGTATGATGGCAGCAAGATAGTGCTGAAGAAGGTGCCGCTGAAGAACGTCGCCGGCAAGACCCGCCACATGCCCGACGATTTCATGAAGCCCGACGCCAACCAGCTGTCCGAGGCCGGAATGGCCTATCTCAAGCGGCTGGTGCCGGAAAAATACAAGGTTGGAAAGCCGTTCGTCTGATGCCGGGTCCGCTTGATGCCCGGCTCACACCTGATGCCAGGCTCACACCTGATGGATAGCTGGTTCTCCAGGCGCATCGTCGACGGCAGGACGACGATGCTGACCGAGCCGTTCGTGCACGACTATGTGCGCGCCAATATCTGGCATTTCACCGGCCGCGACGCCGACCTTCTGGTCGACACCGGGATGGGCATCTGTCCGCTGGCGCCGGAGATAAGGACGCCCGAAGGCAAGCCGCTTCTGGTCGTCGCCACCCATATCCACCTCGACCATGTCGGCTCGCTGCACGAATTTCCGCTGCGGGCCGGGCCAAGGATGAGCGCAGCGCAATTCGAGAGCATGGATGAGGCCGCGACTTACGCCTACATGTTCCACGATCTCGAGGGCGCCGTTTCGAAATTGCCGGCGCCTGGCTGGAAGTCGGCCGACTATGCGATAGCGCCGGCACCATTGACGCGTATGCTCGACGAAGGCGACGTGGTCGATCTAGGAGACCGCCGGTTTCGGGTGCTGCATCTCCCCGGACATTCGCCGGATTCGATCGCGCTTTTCGATGAGGCCGACGGCCTGTTTTTCAGCGGCGACGCCATCTATGACGACACGCTGATCGACGATTTGCCGGATTCCGACCGGGAGGCCTATCGCAACACGATGCGCCGGCTGCTCGACCTGCCGATCAGGATCGGCCATGGCGGCCACGGCCCGAGCTTCGACGGCGGGCGCATGCGCGAAATCGCGTCGGCCTATCTGCGATCCGTAAGCGCACTCTGAATTAAATCTTCGTAAGGTCGGGCTAAAACCCTAAATCGCGCAGATCGGCGCCCTAGATAGTTGTTGTCGATCCGGCCGGCTGCCATGCGTGGCGAGGCAGGCAACCCGGGCCGTCGGCACGCTGACGGGCACTTCTCCCAGGAAGACCCGCGGCGCGGATCAACCCCTCGCCCGGACAGAACGACCATGTCAAACCTGAGCATTCTTCGTAGGCATCGCATCGCCGCCCTGCTGGGCGCCGCGCTGCTGGTTTCTCCCTTTGTCGTCTCATTCGCCGACGGCGCGAACGGCGTCGGCACGGGCAACACGGTTGCAACGACGCAGACCCCCGTTGCCGGGACCACGGCCCCGAGCGGTTCGTTGGCGCCGATCGTGGCCACGACCAAGCCGGCCGTCGTGACCGTGACCACGGTCATGAAAGGACAGCCGGAAGCAATGAACGAAGCGTCGCCCTTCGATGGCGCCTCGCCCTTCGACGACTATTTCCGCCAGTTCTTCGGCGATCAGGGCATGCCCGCTCCCAAGACGCCTCCGCAACAGCGGTTGCCGCGGGCCGAAGCGCTCGGTTCGGGCTTCATCGTCGGTGCCGACGGCACCATCGTCACCAACAACCATGTCGTCGACGGCGCTTCCTCGATAAAGGTCACGCTCGACGACGGCACGGAGCTCCCGGCCAAGCTGGTCGGTCACGATGCCAAGAACGACCTCGCCGTGCTGAAGATCAACGCCGGCAAGTCGTTGCCAACCGTGAAGTGGGGCGACTCCGACAAGCTCATGACAGGCGACCAGGTGCTGGCGATCGGCAATCCGTTCGGCATCGGCACCACGGTAACAGCCGGTATCGTCTCGGCGCGTGGCCGCGACCTGCATAGCGGGCCCTTCGACGATTTTATCCAGATAGACGCGCCGATCAATCACGGCAATTCCGGCGGCCCGCTGGTGGACGTCAACGGGAATGTCGTCGGCATCAACACGGCGATCTATTCGCCCAATGGCGGCAGCGTCGGTGTCGGTTTCGCCATTCCGTCGGACCAGGCCGAGAAGGTGGTCGCCAAGCTGATGAAGGGCGGCAACATCGAATACGGCTATCTCGGCGTCGAGATCCAGCCCGTCACCCCGGATGTGGCAAGCGCCATCGGGCTGGACCGTCCCAGCGGTGCCTTGGTCTCGCAGGTCAATGACGGCTCGCCCGCGGCCAAGGCCGGCGTCGAGACCGGCGACGTCATCACCGGCTTCGCCGGGCAGGACGTCAAGGATCCCAAGGACCTGTCACGAGCCGTCGCCGACGTCGCGCCGGGTGCCAAGGAGAGACTGGATGTCTGGCGCAAGGGCAAGGCCATGCAGATCTCGGTGGAGGTCGGACGCAACAGCGACGATGTGAAAACGGCGTCTACGGATGACTCCAGCGCGCCGGGCACCGAACAGGGTTCCCGCGTGCCGGCCGTCGGCCTTGGCTTGATGGATATCACGCCGGACATCCGCCAGCAGATGAACCTGCCCGAGAACGAGCACGGCGCGGTGGTTGCGAGCGTCAATCCCGACAAGCCGGCAGCGACTGCCGGCATCCAGCCGGGCGATGTCATCGTCGCCGTCAACCAGGCTCCGGTGAAGAGCGCCAGGCAGGTGACCCAAGCGATTGCCCAAGCCGGCAAATCCGGACGCAAATCGGTGCTGCTTCTGGTGGAGCGTGGCGACACCCAGATCTATGTCGCCGTGCCGTTCGCCAATGGCTGACACATAAACAGCGGCGTGGCGGGCTTGTGGAGCGCCCGCCACCCCCAGTCTACCGGCTACAACTTGCGCAGCGCCACTTCCTCGATCAGGTGGTCGGCGCCCTTGCGCAGGATCAAGTCGGCGCGGGCACGCGTCGGCAGGATGTTTTCGCGCAGGTTCTTCAGGTTGATGTTGGTCCACAGGCCCTCGGCGATCGCCTTGGCCGCATCCTCCGACAGCTGCGAATAGCGGTGGAAGAAGGAGTCCGGATCGCGGAAGGCGGTTTCGCGCAGCCGCATGAAGCGGGAAATATACCAATTGTGGATCAGCTTCTCGTCGGCATCGATGTAGATGGCGAAGTCGAAGAAGTCCGACAGGAAGGGCACGATCTTGCCGTCCTGCGGCAGCTTGCCCGGCTGCAGCACGTTGATGCCTTCGAAGATCAGGATGTCGGGCCGGTCGATGGTGACGAACTCGCCGGGGATGACGTCATAGGTAAGGTGCGAATAGACCGGCGCGCGGACATCGGGCAACGCCGACTTGATACCCGAGAGGAAACGCAGCAGCGCGCCGACATCGTAGCTGTCGGGGAAACCCTTGCGCTCCATCAGGTTTTCGCGGCGCAGCACCTCGTTGGGCAGCAGGAAGCCGTCCGTGGTGATGAGGTCGACCTTGGGGCTCGACGGCCATCGCGCCAGCAATTCCTTCAGCACGCGCGCCGTGGTCGATTTGCCGACCGCGACAGAACCGGCAATGCCGATGATGAAAGGCGTTTTGGCCACGTCGGCGGCGTTGAAGAAAGCCTGGCGCTGCCGGAACAGAAGCTGGCTCGCCTCGACATGCGCCGACAAAAGCCGCGACAAGGACAGATAGATGCGCTTGACCTCTTCGAGGTCGACCGGGTCATTGAGCGAACGCAGGCGGCGGAACTCGTCCTCGCTCAGCGTCAGCGGCGTATCGGCGCGGAACCGCGACCATTGCTCGGCCGAGAAGAAGCGAAACGGAGAGTATTTCTCGGTTGGCGCGAGCTGATCCATCGAGATACCTGCCCTTCCTCCCGATCAGCCCTTGGGCCGCGACGCCTTCTCGGCGATGCCCGAACGCCCGGTACGGGCTTCAAGCTCCTTGAGCACGTCGTTCAACGGGACACCCGAGATGCCGAGAACGACAAGCCAATGATATATAAGATCGGCGCTTTCGGAAACGAGGCCCTGTTTGTCGCCCTTGACTGCAGCGATCACGGTCTCGACCGCCTCCTCGCCGAGCTTTTGCGCCGCCTTGTCGATGCCCCGGGCGTAAAGCTTGGCCGTCCACGAATCCGGATCGCCGGAATGGGCGCGGTCGCTGACGATTTTTTCCAGGTCGGAGAGCGAAAACTCGGCCATGTCGATCTATCTTCTTGTTTAAGCCGGGTTTTTCCCGAAAGCCGGCTTCGGGAGCATGCTCTAGGACCTGTTGCCCAGCGAGTCCAGCCGCATCGGCAGGCCGGCCTTGGCCATATGCGCCTTGGCTTCGGCGATGGTGTAGGTGCCGAAATGGAAGATGGAGGCCGCCAGCACAGCACCCGCATGGCCGTCGCGAATGCCTTCGACCATGTGGTCGAGCGTGCCGACGCCACCCGAAGCGATGACCGGGGCGCGCACCGCGTCCGACACCGCGCGGGTCAGCGCGATGTCGTAGCCGGCTTTGGTGCCGTCGCGGTCCATCGAGGTCAACAGGATCTCGCCGGCACCGCGATCGACCATTTTCCGGGCGAATTCCACGGCGTCGATGCCGGTCTTCTCGCGCCCGCCATGGGTGAAGATCTCCCAGCGGTCGGCCTCGCCGGGGCCGGAGACTTTCTTGGCGTCGATGGCGACGACGATGCATTGGTTGCCGAACTTGTCGGCGGCTTCGGCGACGAAATGCGGGTTCTTCACCGCCGCCGTGTTGATCGACACCTTGTCGGCCCCGGCCAGCAGCAATTTTCGGATGTCGGCCACCTGGCGCACGCCGCCGCCGACGGTCAGCGGCATGAAGCATTGTTCCGCGGTGCGGGCGATGACGTCGAAGATGGTCTCGCGATTGTCCGACGAAGCGGTGATGTCGAGAAAGCAAAGTTCGTCGGCGCCGGCGGCATCATAGGCCTTGGCGGCCTCCACGGGATCGCCGGCGTCGATGAGGTCGACGAAATTGACGCCCTTGACGACACGGCCGTCCTTGACGTCGAGGCAAGGGATGACGCGGGCCTTCAGCATCAGCGGCCCTCTATCGTGGCAAGCAGATCGTTGAGCAGCTGACCGACCAAGGGCGGCACATCGGCTTGGGCATCGAAGGCCGGATCGTAAGCGGAAACGGTGATGCCGACGACCGGCACCGCAAGCGCCATGGCGCAGGCCGCGTCGCGCAGCTGCTCCGGGTTCGGTCCGCCTGCGGTGACGTAGCGGTTGGCCTGCAGCGCCTTGGGGTCGTGCACGTCGAGATCGAGATGCATGTGCACGCTGTTGGCGCCGGCGGTCTTCAGTTTTTCCGTCGCTTGCGCCACGCCTGGACATTCCGTCCGGATGACCGGCAATGTTTCGAGTAGTTTTTCCTCCGCCGGATCGAGATCGCGGGCGTTGACGAGCACGCAACGCGCGGGATCGATCGGCCTGAAGCCGGGAATGGCGGCCGCCATCGGACGCCAGCACAGGCCGAGCACCGTCGACAGCGCCATGCCGTCGAGAAAGCCGTAGACGGAGGTCTCGGGCGTGTTGAGGTCGCCATGCTGGTCTGCCCAGATGATGGCGTCGGCGCCTTCGCCGGCGACCGCGCCGGCTGACGTCAGGCAGTTTCCGGCCAGCACGATGGGAAACCGCCCCCTGTCGCGGGCCATGCGGACCTCGCCCGAGACGGCGTTGCAGACGGCAAAACCCGTGGCGATCTCGCGCTCCTGGCCGTCGCCGACCCTGCCGATATCCTCGACCGTGACGTCGTGGCCGGCAAGGGTCAGGGCATCGACGAGCCCGCCCGATATCAGCGCGTCCGGTCCCTGGCCCATGCCGCCATGATAGTGGCCGCTGTCATAGGAGGCCAGGATGAGCGAAACCTTCACGACCGCGTCTCCATCGCCGGCCGGCCCCGCAGGATGGCCAGCGCCTCTGTGGGATCGATGCGGCCGTCATAGAGGGCACGGCCCGAGATCGCGCCTTCGAGTTTTTTCGCATCGGGCATGGTCATGCGCACGATGTCGGCGATCGAAGCCAACCCGCCCGAGGCGATGACCGGGATCGACACCGCGTCGGCGAGGTCGATGGTGGCGTCCCAGTTGATGCCGGTCAGCACGCCGTCGCGGTCGATGTCGGTATAGATGATGGCGGCGACGCCGGCGCCCTCGAATTTCCTGGCCAGTTCGATGACGCCGAGGCTCGAGGCTTCGGCCCAGCCTTCGACCGCTACCTTGCCGCCCTTGGCATCGATGCCGACCGCGACCTTGCCCGGAAATGCCTTGCAGGCCTGCCTGACCAGATCGGGATCGCGCACCGCCACCGTGCCGAGAATGACGCGGGCCAGCCCACGGTCGAGCCAGTCCTCGATCTGCTCCAGCGTGCGAATGCCGCCGCCGAGCTGCACCGGGTTCTTCGTCGCCTTCAGGATGGCCCCTACCGCGGCGCTGTTGACGCTCTGGCCCTGGAAGGCGCCGTTGAGGTCGACGACATGAAGCCGCTCGAAGCCCTGCTCTTCAAAGGCTTTTGCCTGCGCGGCGGGGTCATCATTGTAGATCGTCGCGGTCGCCATATCGCCGTGCTTCAGCCGCACGCATTGGCCGTCCTTGAGGTCGATGGCTGGAAACAGGATCACTCAGGCACCCTCGACGATCGCGAAATGTCCGGTCGAAGCCGCCAGCCTGTTCTGCAACGCTGTCTGGTAGGCTGGCGATCGATAGCAGCTGAGCGCGGTTTCATAAGAGTCGAACTCGACCACCACCTGCCTGCCAAATTCCGACCCTTCGGGATTGGTCACTTGTCCGCCGCGCACGAGATAGCGGCCTCCGAAAGAAGAAACCGCGTCGCCGATGGCGTCGCGGTAACGCTGATATCCTTCCGGGTCTGTCACCGTCAGCATTACCAGCCAATAGCCCTTCTTGCCCATGGTTCAGGGCCTCCAGCGCAGGAAATTGGTGATCAGCGCCAGGCCCAGCGCCTGGCTCTTCTCAGGATGGAACTGCGTGCCGGCGAGATTGTCACGGGCGACCGTGGCCGTCACCGGGCCCCCATAGTCGGCGACCGCGAGGATCTCGTCCGGCTTTTTTGCGTCGAGATGGTAGGAGTGGACGAAATAGGCATGCAGTCCCGTCTCGCCGGTCGGAATGCCGGAGAACAATGGGTGCTTATGCCTCAATTCGATCGTGTTCCAGCCGATCTGCGGGATCTTCAGCGCCGGATCAGAAGGCGTGATCTCCTTGACGTCGCCCGATATCCAGCCGAAGCCGTTGGTGACGGTCTTTTCGAGGCCGCGCTCGGACATCAGCTGCATGCCGACGCAAATTCCCAGGAAAGGCCGGCCCTTGGCGATGGCGACGTCCTCGACCGCCTCCCACATGCCGTCCACGGCACGCAGGCCGGCCGCGCAATCGGCGTAAGCGCCGACGCCGGGCAGGACGATGCGGTCGGCCGTCCGCACCCGGTCGGCATCGGCCGTCAGGTCGATCTCGGCCGCGATGCCGGCCTCGCGCGCGGCGCGCTCGAAGGCCTTGGTGGCCGAGCGCAGATTGCCCGAACCGTAATCGATGATCGCAACCCGCATCTCAGCGCCGTCCCGGAATGTGGGTCAGCCCCAGCGCCATGCCTGGCTGTGCCGGGCGCGCCAAAGCGGCATCTGCGACGATGCGCGGCGCGGGTGCCGCTTCATCCGAAAGCCCTTCGACCTCAAGGGCATAGCGCATGTCGGCGTCGGCGAGCCAGCCGGCCTCGACGACGCCCCACTCATGCCAACCGTGGCGGCGCAGTGCCGCGATGCGCAAGCCCTGTCCTTCCAGTCCGACATAGAGCGAGACGAGCAGCGACAAAAGCGAGCCGGCCACACCGAGCCCAAGTCTCTCGCCAAGCATCGACAGCACGCCCATGACGACAAAGGCGAGCGCCGCTTCGACCCACATCCGGTGCCAGGCAAGCCACAGCGGCGGCACAAGCAGGCCGAGCCAGGTGAAGCCGTCGCGGACTAAGGTCGTCGTGTCGACTTTCTCGCTGCGGCCAGGTGGCTCCATCACGACATAGGCGGTCATGAGGCTATCCCTTCAAAGAACCCTTGGTGGAGGGAACCGCGTCAGGCTGGCGCGGATCGCGCTCGAGCGCGGCGCGCAGCGCGCGCGCCACCGCCTTGAAGCAGGTCTCGGCGACATGATGGTTGTTGGCGCCATAATGGTTGGTGACATGCAGCGTGATGCCGGCGTTCTGCGCCAGCGCCTGGAAGAATTCGCGCACCAGTTCGGTGTCGAAGGTGCCGATCTTCGGCGACGAGAACGACACGTTCCAGACCAGGAAGGGGCGGCCCGACACGTCGATCGCCGCGCGCGTCAGCGTCTCGTCCATGGCAAGGTCGATCGAGGCGTAGCGCATGATGCCGCGCCGCTCGCCCAGCGCCTTGGTCAAGGCCTGCCCGAGCGCGATGCCGGTGTCCTCGACCGTGTGGTGGTCGTCTATATGCAGGTCGCCCGTCGCCCTGACTGTCATGTCGATCAGGGAATGGCGGGAAAGCTGGTCCAGCATATGGTCGAAGAAGCCGACGCCGGTGGCGATGTCCGATTTGCCGGAGCCGTCGACATGGATCGACACGGAGATATCGGTTTCCCCAGTCTTGCGGCTTGCATCGGCGGAACGAGGCGCCATCACTCTATCCTTGTGCCAGTGGTTCAGATCGTGACCGGTTCACGGGTCTCAAGCGCTCGCTGGCTTGAAAACGAGAGCCTTCTAGCAGCATGATCCGGCGATTGCCAGTTGCGATCCCGGCCGCTATCGAGCGGTTTGCAATCATTGGCCCCGTGCATACATATGGCCGATCAAAGTCACTCGTACCGCGCCAAATCGCCTTTTGAAGGGATGGTGCGAATCGGAGCCAAGAAATGTCCAATGAATTGACCATGCACGCCACGACCATCGTGACGGTGCGCAAGGGCAACAAGGTGGTGATCGCCGGCGACGGCCAGGTCAGCCTGGGCCAGACCATCATGAAGGGCAATGCCCGCAAAGTGCGCCGCATCGGCAAGGGCGGCAATGTGATTGCCGGTTTCGCGGGCGCCACCGCCGACGCCTTCACGCTGCTGGAACGCCTCGAAGCCAAGCTCGAACAATATCCCGACCAACTGACGCGCGCCTGCGTCGAGCTCGCCAAGGACTGGCGCACCGACCGCTATCTGCGCCGGCTGGAGGCGATGATGCTGGTCGCCGACAAGTCGGTCTCGCTGGCGCTGACCGGCAATGGCGATGTGCTGGAACCAGAACATGGCGTCATGGCCATCGGTTCGGGCGGCAATTATGCGCTGGCCGCGGCGCGCGCGCTGATGGATACGGACAAGGATGCCGAGGAGATCGCCCGCAGGGCGATGCAGATCGCGTCCGATATCTGCGTCTACACCAACAACAATTTCGTCGTCGAAACGCTCGATGCCGCCTGAACCAGACCATGACCCCGCAAGGTGGGAACCGGTTTTCGGAAAAGATCATGGTCAAACAAGAAAGTAGCTACGATTTTCGGCCGGTGACCAAAAAGGACCTGCCGATGATCGCCGGCTGGCTCGCCGAGCCGCATGTTGCAGAATGGTGGGATGATCCTGAGACGGAAATCGCGGAGATTGCCGATCACATAGACTCGATTTCCGTCGAGCCGCTGATCGTTGAGCTCGACGGAAAGCCGATCGCCTATCTGCAGAGCTATGACCCGCACATGGAAGACGGCCATCCCTATGCCGATCAGCCGTTCGGCACGCTGGGCATCGATGTCTCGATCGGCCGGCCGGAACTGATCGGCATCGGCCATGGCTCGGCCGTCGTGCGTCAGTTCGTCGAAGACCTGTTCGAGGAAGGCGTGCCGCGTGTCATCATCGATCCCGACCCCGCCAATCTCAGGGCCATCCGCGCCTATGAAAAGGCGGGTTTCCGGGCCATTGATCGCAGGCAGTCAATCTATGGCGACGTCGTGCTGATGGCGATCGATGCCGAAGACGCGCAAGAGGGGTAATCCAGGGCATGGTCATATCCAGCGAGGACAAGGGCCTTTCGGCCTACGAGGACAGCTGGCGGATGGGGCTGCTGATCGTCGCCGGCCTGCTCGTCGCCCAGGCTCTGACGCTCTATCTGATGGGCCATCCGCCGATCTGCACCTGCGGCTATGTCAAGCTGTGGCATGGCGTGGTGAACAGTTCGGAGAACTCCCAGCACATTTCGGACTGGTACACTTTCTCGCACATCATCCACGGCTTCCTGTTCTATGCGCTGGCCCGGTTCCTGTTCCCGCGCTCGCCGATCGGCTTGCGGCTGGCATTCGCCGTCCTCGTCGAGGGTGGCTGGGAAATCCTCGAAAACAGCCCGTTCATCATCGAGCGCTACCGCGCCGGCACCATTTCGCTCGATTATTACGGCGACTCGATCATCAATTCGGTGTCCGACACACTGGCCATGGTGCTGGGATTTGTGATGGCGCGAAGGCTACCTATATGGGTGATCGTCAGCCTCGCCATCCTCTTCGAACTGGGTACCGGCTATCTCATCCGGGACAATCTTACACTCAACGTGATCATGCTGCTGCATCCGTTCGAGGCCATCAAGCAGTGGCAAAGTGGAATTTAGTGATATGAGCACATTTTCTCCCCGCGAAATCGTTTCGGAACTCGACCGCTTCATCATCGGCCAGAAAGACGCCAAGCGCGCCGTGGCCATTGCCTTGCGCAACCGCTGGCGCCGCCAGCAGCTCGAAGGCCAGATGCGCGAAGAGGTGATGCCGAAGAACATCCTGATGATCGGCCCGACCGGCGTCGGCAAGACCGAGATCTCGCGCCGCCTGGCCCGGCTGGCCGGCGCGCCTTTCGTCAAGGTCGAAGCGACCAAGTTCACCGAAGTCGGCTATGTCGGTCGCGATGTCGAGCAGATCATCCGCGATCTGGTCGAAATCGCCATCGGGCTGGTGCGCGAAAAGATGCGCGAGGACGTGAAGGCACGCGCCCACGTCAACGCCGAGGAACGCGTGCTGGAAGCGTTGGTCGGCAAGACGGCGAGCCCGGCGACGCGCGATAGTTTCCGCAAGAAGCTGCGCGACGGCGAACTCGACGACAAGGAAATCGAAATCGAGGTGGCCGACACCGGCAATGGTGGCATGCCCGGCTTCGAAATTCCCGGCATGCCGGGCGCCAATATCGGCGTGCTCAACATCAACGACATGCTGTCGAAGGCAATGGGCGGCAAGAAGACCAAGCTGCGCAAGACGACGGTGA
Organism: Mesorhizobium sp. B2-3-10; assembly: GCF_006442275.1. Classification (NCBI taxonomy): domain Bacteria; kingdom Pseudomonadati; phylum Pseudomonadota; class Alphaproteobacteria; order Hyphomicrobiales; family Phyllobacteriaceae; genus Mesorhizobium; species Mesorhizobium sp. B2-3-10. The sequence goes on along the minus strand of NZ_VFVT01000001.1, from coordinate 219,887 downwards.
AGGAGTCCTACGACCTGCTGGTCAGCGACGAGTCCGACAAGTTGCTGGACCAGGACGAGGTGGTGCGCCGGGCTCTGGACGCAGCGGAAAATGACGGCATCGTCTTCCTCGACGAGATCGACAAGATTGCCGCCAGGTCGGACATTTCGGGCGGCCCCTCGCGCGAAGGCGTGCAGCGCGACCTGCTGCCGCTGGTCGAGGGCACCACGGTGGCGACCAAATACGGGCCGTTGAAGACCGACCATATCCTGTTCATCGCCTCGGGCGCGTTTCACGTCTCGAAGCCGTCAGACCTTTTGCCGGAATTGCAGGGTCGCCTGCCGATCCGCGTCGAACTGCGTGCGCTGGAGAAGGACGATTTCGTCCGCATCCTGACCGAGACCGAGGCCAGCCTGATCAAGCAGTATATCGCGCTGATGAAAACCGAGGGCGTCGAGCTGACCTTCACCGACGACGCCATCGATTCGCTGGCCGGCGTCGCCGTCGACCTCAATGCCAGCATCGAGAATATCGGCGCGCGGCGGCTGCAGACGGTGATGGAGCGGGTGCTGGACGAGATCTCCTATGATGCGCCCGACCGCAACGGCACGGCCGTCACCATCGACGCCGCCTATGTCCAGAAGCATGTCGGAGACCTCTCCAGAAACACCGATCTGTCGCGGTTCATCCTCTGAACGAAGAAGCCGGAGCGGTCCGGCGCGGCATCGAGTAACAACTCCGGCAGGAGCCATGTGTGGCCAGATGGTATCATCTGGCCACCTTTCGTCTCGCCGGATGAAGAGGCGCTCTCGACTCGACCAGGTGCTTTACCTAGTTTGCGCGGCAATTCTCTAGGCGGCGGCGCATGAAAAAACTCATCCTGGTCATTCTCGGCTTGACGCTGGCGGCGACGCTGTTCGCCGCCGACGCGGCGACATTGGTGCCGCCGGGAAACCGCAATGCCGAGCAGCCTGACATTCCCGGCGCCTCCAGTCGCCGCACCCAGGCGACCAACACCAGCTTCCAGGCGAAGTATCGCAAGGTCTACGCGCTGTTGCAGAACGACCCCGACCTGCGCGGCAAGATCAAGAAGGCGGCAAGCGCCTATGGCATCGACCCGATGCACATCGTCGGCGCCATCGTTGGCGAGCACACCTACAATGTCGACGCCTATGACCGGCTGCAGACCTATTATGTCAAGGCGATCTCCTACCTCTCGAGCAAGCTCTCCTTCGCCTATGATGGTGAGGACATTACCGATTTCGTGCAGCGGCCGGAATTCAGGAAATGCGACGCGATTTCGGACAGCTACGATCTGTGGGAATGCCGTGAACAGGTTTGGAACCGCTCGTTTCGCGGCAAGACCGTCGGCGGCGAGGATTTCCCCGACAACCGCTTCGGCGCCACCTTCTTCCAGCCCTATTATGCCGGCCAGACCTTCGGCCTCGGCCAGCTCAACCCGTTGACCGCCCTACAGATGAGCGATCTCGTGCACAAGGTGTCGGGCTTGCCGAAGCTCGACGTCTCCGATCCCAATTCGGTCTACAAGACCATCATGGATCCGGACCTGACGCTTCCTTACGTCGCCGCGACGATCAGGAAGTCGATCGACGCCTATAAGAGCATCGCCGGCTTCGACATTTCGGGCAATCCGGGCCTGACCGCCACGCTCTACAATGTCGGCAATCCGGAACAGCGCGCCTATGCGCTGAAGGCGGAAAACGAAAAACGCGGCGCCACCGGCGAGCCGGAGAAGCTGCCGGAAGAGAATTATTACGGCTGGCTGGTCAACGACAAATTGCCGGAGCTGAAGGCGCTGTTTTAGGGCGGACCCGGCGCGCTGACGTTGATTTGCCAAAGCCGCGCCGCCCCTCATTGTCCTGCCGGACATTTCTCCCCGTGTAGTGACGGGGAGAAAGACGCTGTCATCAATGATTTCGCCAATCGGTGCATGAATTGCGGCGAGGTTGCCATAGCCCCCTTCTCCCCGTTCTACGGGGAGAAGATGCCGGCAGGCAGATGAGGGGCGGCGCCGACATCCACAAGGTGCACGACCCCTATGCCGCCAGCAACGCCTTCAGCTTGACTTCAGGCGATCCCAGCGCCTCCGCCGACGGTTTTGCCCGCTTCGCGATCAGCATTTCGGCCAGCCTGATGTCGCGCGCCACCGCATTGCCCGGGCCGATGCCGCTGGCCGCCACCAGCCTGCCGTCCTCGGCCAGATGAAAAAGGATGAAGGCGCCGTCACCGAGATCGCGGCGCACGGTGCTACGCCCTTCGTCGGACAATCCCGCGATCTGCAGGGACAGGCCATACTGATCCGACCAGAACCACGGCACAGCGGCATGCGGCTCGCCGGCGCCCAGCATGTTCCTGGCCGCCAGTGCGCCCTGTTCCTGCGCGTTGCGCCAGGCTTCCAGCCGCACGCGACGGCCGCCATAGATGGCAAGCGGGAACGAGCAGCAGTCGCCGGCAGCGAAGATGTCGGGATCGCTGCTGCGCAGTTCTGCGTCGACCGCGATGCCGTTTTCGATGGCCAGGCCGGACTCCGCCGCGAGTCCGGTCACCGGCACGGCGCCGATGCCGATCACGGCGAGGTCGGCAATGATCTCCCGGCCGCCGGCGAGCGTCACCCGCACCTCCTTGCCGTCGTCGGCGACGGCGGAGATGCCTTCCCCGCAGATCACGTCGACACCCTCGGCGACATGCGCGTCATGGGTGATTTCGGCGATCTCGGCCGGAACGCCGCGCATCAGGATGCGCGACTGCGCCTCGATGACGGTGACATCTGTGCCGAGCTTGCGCGCCGCCGCGGCAAGCTCGAGGCCGATGAAGCCGCCGCCGATGACGGCGATGCGATTGCCGGCGCTGAGATGAGCGCGGATGGCCAGCGCATCGGCGAAGGTCCTGAGATAGACGCAGCGCCCGCCAAGGCCAGGCATCGGCAGCTTGCGTGGGGTCGAGCCAGTGGCCAGCAGCAGCTTGTCGTAGGGCAGCACCGAGCCGTCGGACAGGCGCACCGTGTGCGCCGCGCGATCGATCGCGATCGCCTGAACGGAATGGATATGCCGGATCGCTTTTCCCGCCAGGATTTCGTCGCTGGCGATCGCCTTGATTGCAGGCGCGTCGCTGGCCATCGCCTCCTTGGACAGAGGTGGCCTCTCATAGGGCAGATGCGGCTCGTCGCCGACCAGCGTCACCGGCCCGTCATAGCCGAGATCGCGCAGCGTCAGTGCTGCCCGTCCGCCGCATTCGCCGGCCCCGATGATCACCATTCCCGGCGTCATGCCCTTTACCCGATCTGAACCAGCACTTTGCCGGCGTCGACCTTGACCGGATAGGTCCTTAGGTTGACGCAGACCGGCGCGCCCCTGGCCGCGCCCGTCTTGTAGTTGAAGCGGCCATTGTGCTTGGGGCATTCGATGATGTCGTCCATCACCAGCCCGTCGGCGAGATGCACCTTCTCATGCGTGCAAAGTCCGTCGGTGGCGAAATAGTCGTCGTCCGGGCTGCGATAGATGGCGAAGGTGCGCCCGCCATGATCGAAACGCATCACATCTTCTTCGTCGATGTCACCGGCGGCACAGGCCTCGACCCAATCGCTCATTCAGTCCTCCCCTGGAGTTGTCGGATGTCATTCCGCCGCCGCGGCGACGATGTCGTTGTGGAATTCCTCGCGGTACGGCCTGGCGGTCGGCGGCAGCTCGCGCTTGAGGAAATAATCCTCGTTGCGCAGCTGGCGGCGGAAGGCCGGGATCATCTCGCGGTAACCGGCCAGGATCGAGGGCGTCGGCGCCGGCAAATCGTGCTTGATCAGCGCGTGCAGCCTGGGCAGCGCATGGTAGGGCACCATCGGGAACATGTGATGCTCGACATGGTAATTCATGTTCCAGTAGATGAAGCGGCTGATCGGGTTCATGTAGACGGTACGGCTGTTCAGCCGATGATCGGTGACGTTGTCGGCAAGGCCGCCATGCTGCAGCAGGCCGACCATTACATGATGCCAGGCGCCGTAGAGCCGGGGCAGGCCGACCAGCATCAAAGGCAGGAACGACCCGGTATAGAGTGCCAGCGCGATAGTCGCTGCATAGATCGCCGTCCAGATGCGGGCAATATGGATCGCCTTGGGCTGCTCCTGTTCGGGAATGAAGGTTTTTTCCGCAGCGCTGATGTTGCCTGCGGCGTTGCGCAGCATGTCCGACATCGCGTGCCAGGCGTCGAGCACGCCGACAAAACCGAGGACGAGGCGCGCCAGGTCCGGCGGCCGCATCACCGAGATCTCGGGATCGCGGCCGACGATGATGGTGTCGGTGTGATGGCGCGTGTGGCTCCAGCGCCAGGTCACCGGGTTGCGCATGATCATGAAGCAGGCGATCTGATAGACCGCGTCATTCATCCACTGCGTGCGAAACGCGGTTCCATGGCCGCATTCGTGCCAGCGTGAATCGGTCGACGAGCCGTAGAGCACGCCATAGACGAAGAAGAACGGCACGCACCACCAGCTGCCCCAGAACCAGGCACCGCCGGCGCCGCTGACGATGAGGGCGGTCAGCCAGATCGCGGTGTCGCGGATCGCCGGGCCATCGGAGCGCTGCATCAACTCCTTCATCTGCTTGCGGGGAATGTCGGTGTGATACCACTCGGCGGCCGACAGGCCGTTCTCGACGGCAAGCCGGGCGTCGCGGCCGATCAGGCTGTAGTCACGCCGGGACGGCGCTGCGGTCATGATTGCCTCCCAAGGCAACGGGCTCGATACCCAGAAATAACGCCGCGCCATGATAGACTCAACATCACAAAGATAGTTTCTATCATTTCCTATCAAAGTAAGGTATCGATATCGGGCAATCGAGCGAGGACGATCATGGCGAAACGGCCGACCATCACTGATCTGGCGCGCGTCTCCGGCGTCAGTGTCGCCACGGTGGACCGCGTGCTCAACAATCGCTTGCCGGTGCGCGAGGAAACGGCGCGCCGCGTCTACGAGACCGCGACCGAGATCGGCTATCATGCCGCCGGCCTGATCAAGCAGAGGATGCGCCACGAGCTGCCGGAATACCGGCTGGGCTTCCTGCTTTTGAGAGGCAACGACGTCTTCTACACGGAGTTCGCGCGGCAGCTCGAACTCGCGGTGTCGCAATCGCAGCGCTTCCGCGGCGTCGCCGTCATCGACTTCGCCAGTTCGCTGACGCCGGATGAAATCGTCGAGCGCACGCGCAAGCTGGCGGCCAAATGCAGGGCGGTCGCCCTGGTCGGGCCCGATCATCCGGCGCTGACGGTCACCGTCGAGGAGATGAAGGCCAAGGGATTGCCGGTCTTTTCCCTGCTGTCCGACTTCGCGGCCGGCATTCGCGAGGGCTATGTCGGCCTTGACAACCGCAAGGTCGGCCGCACCGCGGCCTGGATGATCTCCAAGGCGGCGAAGCGGCCGGGCAAGGTTGCGCTCTTCGTCGGCAGCCACCGCTTCCACGGCCATGAACTGCGCGAGATCGGCTTCCGCTCCTTCTTCCGCGAGCAGGCGCCGGACTTCACCTTGCTGGAAACGCTGGTCAATCTCGAGGCCAACCAAATCACGCAGGACACGCTGCTCGACCTGCTCGGCCGCCACCCGGACCTCGTCGGCTGCTACGTCGCGGGCGGCGGCATGGAAGGCGCGGTCGCGGCGCTGCGGCAGGCTAGGCCCGCCGAGATGCCGGCGGTCGTCTGCAACGAGATATCGGCGGTCTCGCGGTCCGCCCTGGCGGACGGGGTGCTGACCATGGTGATCTCCACGCCGCTGGCTGCCTTGTGCCGCGAACTGCTCGGCCTCATGGCGCATGCCATCGAGACGGGCGCGGCCAACGCACCCGGCCAGACCTTCCTGCCGTTCGACATCTACCTGCCCGAGAACATCTAGCGAGCTTTGGCCTAAAGCATAGCGCCCGACCTGCATCCAAATTGACGCATTACCGATCGCTAATATATACATACCCAATGGACGGGGATGGGTTTGGGTACATCGCTTTTGGGAGCGACGAGCTCTATGCGCGTGGCGCGCTCTTCAGCGCGCTTCGCTTGCTTCACTATTGCCCGGGTGCCAGGATCACGGTGCTGACCGACCGACCCTCCATTTTCGACGGCTATCCCATCGAAGCGATCGAGCTCACGGCCCAGAGACAGACCGAGATGTCCTTCGGCAATCGATACAGATTTGGCATCAAGGCCGCCGGCATCATCGATCTGCTTCAACGTTGCGAGCGCCTGTTCTTCATGGATGCGGACATGTATCCGACCGGCGACATATCGCGCTGTTTCAACCGAATTTCAGCCTTGTCCTCGATAATGTGGCGGTGCGAAGGGCGCCCAAAGGCTCCCTATCGCTCGCTCGAAGGCGAGGGGCTCTCCATTGGAGGCCGCATCCTGATCGGAGATGAAACGATGTGGGCGAGCGGCGTCCTTGGCGTTCATCATCACAACATTCCGGCGCTGGAGCGAGCATACGCGGCCAGCGAGAAAGTCAGTGAAATCGTGCATTTGCACACCCCGGAACAATTCTGTACCGGCGTCGCGCTATCCCAGGATGGGCGAACGATCAGCCGCCACTGGCTGCCGATCCGCAACTACAGTACCAGGGGAAAGAAGCTCCATGCCCGAAGGCGAATTGGAGCTTTCTTCGATCTCAACGGCAAGCTCAGTGTCGAACGGCAGGTGAAGCAGGCGGCGTCGTGCAGGGTCTGGAGAGCGCCGCTCGATCTCTTGTTGCAGAGAGACATCTGGCATTTCTGAACGCCATGCCATCGCCCGCCGACGGCATCCAAGGAATGGACCCGGCGCGCAGACGCCGTCGGCTCCGCACCGCATTCCCGTGTCCGCCAAAATCGCACATCCGGTTCTGGAATCTCCCTTGACGCCTCCCGAGCAAATGGAATAAATATTTCACCAGTCACGTATTTTGGTTCTTTCGTTCCGGAACATCTGTTTCATCAAGAGGCCTTGGCGTTCCAGCAAACGGCAGGCGCAACCCGGGGAGAGAGACGGTAATCGGGAGAGATTCCCCAGGCAGAACGGGGATTCCGGAGAGATCGGTGCAACCGGACACCAAAAGTGGAGGAGAAATACAATGAAGAAACTGCTTTTGGGCGTCGCCTTCGCGGCGCTGATGAGTTCATCGGCCATGGCCGCCAAGATCGGCGTGTCGATGGCCAAGTTCGACGACAATTTCCTCACCGTGCTGCGCAACGGCATGATCGAGCAGGCCAAGGGCATGAGCGGCGTCGAGTTGCAGGTCGAGGACGCGCAGAACGACGTCGCCAAGCAACTCGACCAGATCAAGAACTTCGCCGCTTCGGGCGTCGACGCCATCATCGTCAACCCGGTCGACACCTCGGCCACGCAGGCGATGTCGGATGCGGCGGCCGCGGCCAAGATCCCGCTGGTCTATGTCAACCGCCAGCCGGTCAATGTCGACACGCTGCCAGACAACCAGGCCTTCGTCGCCTCGAACGAGGCCGATTCCGGCACGCTCGAAACCAAGGAAGTCTGCCGCCTGTTCAAGGAAGCCGGCAAGAAGGAAGCCAATGTCTATGTGATCATGGGCGAGCTTTCCAACCAGGCCGCCGTGCAGCGCACCAAGGACATCGACGATGTCATCGCCACACCGGACTGCAGCTTCATCAAGATCATCGACAAGCAGACCTCGAACTGGGATCGCGACCAGGCGCAGAACCTGATGACCAACTGGCTGTCGACCGGCAAGAAGTTCGACGGCGTCATTGCCAACAATGACGAAAGCGCCATCGGCGCCATCCAGGCGATGAAGGCCGCCAACATCGACATGAAGTCGGTTGTCGTCGGCGGCGTCGACGCCACCCAGGACGCGCTTGCCGCCATGCAGGCGGGCGACCTTGATGCCACCGTCTTCCAGGACGCCGCCGGCCAGGGCGCGGGGGCGCTGGATGCCGCGCTGAAGCTCGCCAAGGGCGAGAAGGTCGAGCACAAGGTCTATGTCCCGTTCCAGCTGGTCACGCCGGCCAACATCGACAAGTTCCTGAAGAAGAACTGAGCCGCGGACATACGGAGCGGCGCTCTCGCGCAGCGACAGCGCCGCTCCGCTTCCCTCGGCGCCCGAAGATGCTCGGGGAACGACCGCGGCTGACGGAGGATAGAAGAATTGGCACAGACATCTCACGGCGTCGGCGGGGTCAGCTATGACGCCAGGAAGCGCACATGGCCGGCCGAATTCAACGTCTTCCTGGCGCTCGTCATCCTCGTCGTCATCTTCGAACTGATCGGCCGGGTCTTTCTCGGCGACAGCTTCCTGTTCAACACCCGCAGCGACGTCTCCGGCCTCTTCAACGAGGCGCGCCTGCAGATCATCATTCTGCAGGTGTCGATCGTCGGCATCATCGCCATCGGCGTCACGCAGGTGATCATTACGGGTGGCATCGACCTATCCTCCGGCTCGATCGTCGGCGCGACGGCCATGATCGCCATGAGCTTTGCCCAGGTCGCGACCGTCAACGGCAATCCCAACCCTAAGGCGATGTTTCTGGCCCAAGGCTGGACCGACCTGCCCGTGATCGTCCCGGTGCTGGTGGCGATCGGCTGCGGCCTGCTCGCCGGCCTCGTCAACGGCGCGCTGATCGCCTACACGCGCATCCCGCCCTTCATCGCCACGCTCGGCATGATGGTGACCGCGCGGGGCATCGCCAAATGGTGGTCCAAGGGCCAGCCGATCTCGTTCCCGACGGACAGTTTCGCTGGTATCGGCAAGGGCTTGATGCCCGTCATCATCTTCCTGTCGCTGGCCGTGCTGTTCCAGCTGATCATGACCTACACCAGATATGGCAAGCACTGCTACGCGATCGGCTCCAACGAGGACGCCGCGCGCATGTCTGGCATCAAGATCGCCAACCACAAGATCCTTGTCTATGTCATCGCCGGCATTCTTGCAGCACTCGCCGCCGTCGTGCTCTCCTCCAAGAACCTCACCGCCCAGGCCGGCATGGGCGTCATGTACGAACTCGATGCCATCGCCATGGCGGTCATCGGCGGCGTCTCGCTGTCGGGCGGCCGCGGCTCCATCATCGGCACGGTGATCGGCGCGCTGATCTTCGGCGTCATCATCTCCGGCTTCACCTTCCTGCGCCTCGACGCCTACTACCAGGAGATGGTCAAGGGCGTGATCATCGTCGGCGCGGTCGTTCTCGACCAGTGGCGCCAACGCATGCGGGCATTGAGGGCTTGACCATGCCAGATATCTCCACGACAGACATCGTCCTGAAAACCGAGAACCTCACCAAGCGCTATGGCGGCGTCCATGCGCTTGAAGGCGCCAATTTCGAGCTGCGCAAGGGCGAGCATGTCGCCATCATGGGTGACAACGGCGCCGGCAAGTCGACCTTCGTGCGCCAGATCACCGCCGTCGAGCAGCGGACCAGCGGCCAAGTCTGGTTCGATGGCAAGGAAGTGAATTTCGCCGGTCCGATCGAGGCCCGCGAGGCAGGCATCGAGACGGTGTTCCAGAACCTGGCGCTGGCCGACGACCTCGACGTGCCGTCGAACCTGTTCCTCGGCCGTGAAAAGGTGCTGTTCAATCTCGGGCCATTTTCGATCCTCGACCGCAAATACATGCGCAAGGCAACCGAGGCGGCGCTGGTCCGCACCGCGGTCAAGATCCCCAACCTCTCCAACACCATCCGCCACATGTCGGGCGGCCAGCGGCAGTGCGTGGCGATCGCCAGGACGGCGACCTTTGCCTCCAAGCTGATCATCATGGACGAGCCGACGGCGGCTCTCGGCGTGCAGGAGACGGCGCAGGTCGAAAACATCATCCGCACGCTGAAGGACAATGGCGAGCCGCTGATCCTGATCAGCCACAACATGCGCCAGGTGTTCGACCTTTGCGACCGCATCGTGGTGTTCCGGCGCGGCCGCATCGTCGCCAATCTGCGCAAGGAAAATACCGACGGGCAGGACATCGTATCCTATATCACCGGCGCCAAGACCGGCGAGGCGGAACTCGCGGCCTAAGGGCCGGGCTCGGAGGCGATGGTCATCGCCTTCCCGTCGATTTGTCTTGACCGTAAAATCATTCAGCGCCCATGACCGGCGCCCCGCTTCGAACCATCCCCAGAGGAAAATATCCATGACTGTTCGCTTCGCCCTCCTTGGTGCCGGCCGCATCGGCAAGGTCCACGCCCGCGCCGTGGGTTCCAACCCCCAGGCAAAACTGGTCGCCGTGGCCGATGCCTTCGAGAAGGCGGCGAGCGAATTGGCTGTTGCCTATGGCGCCGAGGTGCGCAGCATCGACGAAATCGAGAAGTCCAAGGACATCGACGCGGTCGTCATCTGCACGCCGACCGACACCCATGCCGATCTGATCGAGCGCTTCGCCAAGGCCGGCAAGGCGATCTTCTGCGAGAAGCCGATCGACCTCGACGTCAAGCGGGTCGAGCAGTGCCTGGCCGTTGTCGACAAGGCCAAGGCGACCCTGATGGTCGGCTTCAACAGGCGTTTCGACCCGCATTTCGCCGCCGTGCGCAAGGCGATCGACGACGGAGCCATCGGCACCGTCGAGATGGTCACCATCACCTCGCGCGATCCCGGCGCGCCACCCATCGACTACATCAAGCGCTCGGGCGGCATTTTCCGCGACATGACCATCCATGATTTCGACATGGCGCGCTTCCTGCTCGGCGAGGAGCCTGTCGCGGTCAGCGCGCATGCCTCGGTGCTGGTCGACAAGAAAATCGGCGAAGCCGGCGATTTCGACTCGGTCAGCGTCATCCTCGAAACGGCTTCGGGCAAGCAGGCAGTCATCTCCAATTCGCGCCGCGCCACCTATGGCTACGACCAGCGCATCGAGGTGCACGGCTCGAAGGGCATGGTGGCGGCCGAGAACCAGCGGCCGGTGTCGATCGAGCTCGCCAACGAGAAGGGCTACACGCGCCCGCCGCTGCACGACTTCTTCATGACCCGCTACCTCGACGCCTATGCCCTCGAGATCGCCGCCTTCATCGCGGCGGCAACGTCCGGCAAGAAGGCGGCGCCGAGCGGCGCTGATGGCCTCGTGGCGCTGAAGCTGGCAGATGCCGCGCTGAAGTCGGCGACCACGGGCAAGACCATTCGTCTCGACAAGTAAGAACCGGACCCCCAAGGCACAGGAGCAGAGCGATGAGCGCATCCGCCGATCGCAATTCAAACACACGCGCCATCGTCACCGGCGGTGCGCAAGGCATAGGATTCGCGGTCGCCGAAGCGCTGGCCGACGAAGGCTGCCGGGCGCTGGCGCTCATCGGCCGCTCGCAGGAGAAGGGCGACAAGGCTGTTGCTCATTTCAGGAAATCAGGCGTCGACGCCATCTTCATCAGCGCCGATGTCTCCAAGGTTGCCGACTGCAAGCGCGCGGTCGCCACCGCGCTCTCGCATTTCGGTACGATCAACGCCCTGGTCAACGCCGCCGCCACCTCGGCGCGCGGCTCGCTGGTCGAGACCTCAGAAGAGCTGTTCGACCAGATCTTCGACACCAATGTGCGCGGCCCGTTTTTCCTGATGCAGGGCGTGGTGGCGCATCTTTTGGAGAAAAAGGCGCCCGGATCGATCGTCAACGTGCTGTCGATGTCGGCGCATACCGGGCAGTCTTTCCTGACGCCCTATTCGACCAGCAAGGGCGCGCTGATGACGCTGACCAAGAACGTCGCCAACGCCTATCGCTTCAACCGCATCCGCTGCAACGCCGTGCTGCCCGGCTGGATGGATACCGAGGGCGAAGACATCGTGCAGAAGAAATGGCACGATGCGCCCGACGACTGGCTGGCGAAGGCCGAAGCCGCGCAGCCGATGGGCCAATTGGTCAAGCCGGACCAGCTCGCGCGGCTGATCAGCTACATGGTCAGCCCGCAATCGGGCGTCATGACCGGATCGCTGGTCGACTACGATCAGAGTGTCGCCGGGTCGTCGCCGGAGTAGGTTCATGCGAGCGATCTGCGTGGCGCACCTTGAACCTATCCTATGTCTGTCTTTGTGAAATCCTGACCGGTGTAGAGCAAAGCCAAATTATATGCCTTGCAACAGGCGTAGGAAAAGCAATCGCCCATGTTGAGCTGCGTCGGCGAATCGACACCCTTGCCGTAACTGCGTGCGGCTTCGATGGCGAGCCGCCCGACTTCGGCCGAAATGAGGACCTCGCCGATTCCCAAATCCTGCACGAAACGGTCCACGGCCGCATTCGCCTTTGCGACTGCCGCCGGTTGGATGGGTGAAGGCAGGGGGGTCTTTGAACGCGCCAAGGCCATTGCGGTCTCGAAACGAACGATCGCCGAAATGAAGAAAGGCCCGCCATGGGCGTCCATCCGGGCGGCGAGTTCTCCTGCCGTGGGCTCCGGACGCAACAGAGCGACGACCGCCGAAGCGTCAATGAACAGGCTCATAGCCCCCCTGAAAGCTCGTCCGAATAGGCTCTCATATCGAAGTCAGGATTATCCGCTCCGATTTCGCCAGCCATTCTGACTGCCTCCGCCAAGCGTTCCGATACAGTTTGCACACTGCGGGCGCGCTCAATTTCATGCGTCAGGGCCCGGCGAACCGCCTCGGCTTTGCTCGGCGCCTTTGTGAGGCGCTGCACCTCAAGTACCAGCCGGTCGACTTCCCGGTCCTTCACATAAAGCGGCATTGGAGCATATCCTTTTTGGAATATCCAACATATACCCTCTTACATATTCAAACAAGACCGCCATCAGGTGCGTGACATTCAACGCAAGTTCAGCTATAGCCCACGCATGATCAACCTGACCGCCACGTATTGGTACTTTAGGAGCTCGCTGGCGGCGGGAGGATTGCGCTCGATCTGAAGATTGCAGCAACAAGATCCGAACAGCCGCCAGACCTGGCGGCTTTTTTGTTTCAGCCGGCAGGTTCCCAAACAGGAGCAGAAAGCCGTGTTGACCACCACAGACGACCTCCGGGTCAAGGAACTGAGACTGCTGAGCACGCCGGACGAGGTGATGCGCGAGATACCGCGCTCACTCACGGCGACACGCACCGTTGCCGCCTCGCGCAACGCCATTCACTCCATCCTCACCGGGGCCGACGATCGGCTTGTTGTCATTGTGGGCCCTTGTTCCATCCACGATCCGGTCGCGGCCGTTGATTATGCCAGCCGTCTGGCGGCGCTGCGCGAGGCTCTGTCCGACCGGCTCGAGATCGTCATGCGCGTCTATTTCGAGAAGCCGCGCACCACGGTCGGCTGGAAAGGCCTGATCAACGATCCCGACCTGGATGGCAGCTTCAACATCGACAAGGGGTTGCGGATGGCGCGCAACGTGCTGTCCGCCGTCAACAATCTCGGCCTTCCGGCGGCGACCGAATTCCTCGATATGACCACGCCGCAATACATTGCCGACCTCGTCGCCTGGGGCGCGATTGGCGCGCGCACGACCGAGAGTCAGATCCATCGCGAGCTGGCCTCGGGTCTCTCCTGCCCGGTCGGCTTCAAGAACGGCACCGACGGCAATCTCAGGATCGCCGGCGAGGCGGTGAAGTCGGCCGCCCAGCCGCATCATTTCATGGCGGTGACCAAAGGCGGACGCAGCGCCATCGCGGCGACCACCGGCAATGAGGATTGCCATGTCATCCTGCGTGGTGGCGTTCAGCCCAACTACGATGCGGCAAGCGTCGAAGCCGCATCGGTCGAACTCGTCCGCATCGGTATCGCCCCCCGTCTGATGATCGACGTCAGCCATGCCAACTCAGCCAAGAAGCCGGAGAACCAGCCCAAGGTCGCGGCCGATGTCGCGGGCCAAGTGGCGGCTGGCGACGAGCGCATCATCGGCGTCATGATCGAGAGCAATCTCGTCGCCGGCCGGCAGGATGTCGTGCCCGGCAAGCCACTGGTCTACGGCCAGAGCATCACCGATGGCTGCATCGACTGGGCGACCACGGAGACGGTGCTGCACGGCCTTGCCGGCGCCGTGGAATGGCGCCGGTCGGCGCGCCGCAACTTGCTGGACAGCCGGCAAGGCGCCGCCTGATCTGGGGGAGCATAAGGGCGGCGCTTCCAGTTTCAGTCCAGGACCACGCCGCTCTTAGGCCCCGCAGCGCTCACCTCCTTGCATGTCACCGATCCGCGTGTTACATACTGAACCAAATGGTTCAGTATTCTCCTGCCCGCCTGGATGCCTCGTTCGCCGCGCTTTCGGACGCCACCCGACGCGGGGTTCTGGAGCAGCTCGGCCGTGCGGATGCCTCGATCACGGACTTGGCCCAGAAATTCCACATGACCCTCACGGGCATGAAGAAGCATGTCGGCGTTCTGGAGCAGGCAGGCCTCGTCACGACGCGGAAGGTCGGGCGCGTGCGGACCTGCAAGCTCGGCCTGCGCCGCCTGGAGGAGGAGACGGGATGGATCGAGAGATACCGCCAGCTCTGGGCCGCACGCTTCGACGAGCTGGACAAGGTTGTCGAGGAAATGAAACGGAAGGAGGAAGCCGATGGACGAAACAAGAGCGAATGAGCCCACCCCCATGCAGAACCGCACGACGGTGGAACGGAAGTCCGACCGCGAGCTGGTCGTCACGCGAAGCTTCGACGCGCCGGCCCGCATCGTGTTCGAGGCCTGGACAAAGCCCGAGCTGTTCAAGCAGTGGTGGACGCCGAAATCGATGGGCATGTTCCTGCGTTCCTGTGAGATGGATGTTCGTGTCGGAGGCGGGTACCGTTTGGTGTTCGGGCATGATGACTCGCACCCTGCCGAGTTCTTCGGCAGGTATCTCGAAGTGACACCGCCCACGCGCCTCGTCTGGACCAATGACGAAGGTGGTGACGGTGGACCCGTGACCACAGTGACCTTCGAGGAAAAAGGCGGCAAGACGCTGCTGGTCATGCACGAGGTCTATCCCTCGAAGGAGGCCCTCGACGCCGCCGGCACCGGGGCGGCGGATGCGATGGCCGAGACGTTCGGGCAGTTGGACGAGCTTCTCGCCACGCTGCGGCACGGCGCCGCCTGATCCGGCAGGCGCCAGAAGGCGGCGGTTCGGTTCAGCCCGAGACTACGCCGCCCTCAGCCCTTCCCATGCGGTGAACACGGAGACCGCGAAGAGCAGCAGCCCGGCCGCCCGGCCGGCAAGGATGGTCACCCGTGGATTGGCGATCAGAAGCTTGCGGCTGCGGCCGGCCGATATTGCGAGCCCGCCATAGACCGCGGCCTGCGTCAGCACGGTCAGCAGGCCCATGATCGTCGCCTGCATCCAGATCGGGCCGTAGTCCGGTTTCAGGAACTGCGGATAGACGGCGAGCACGAAGAGGTAGGCCTTCGGGTTGATCAGGCACGTCACCAAGCCCTGGCGAAACGCCTTCCATGCCGAGCGGCTGCCGGCGGGGCCCTCGTTGCCGACGGTGATGGAGCTGCGCATCAGCGTGATGCCGATGAAGGCCATATAGGCGGCGCCCGCAAGCAGCAGCGGCTTGAACAGGATCGGCAAGAAATGCACCAGCAGGCCGACGCCGATAGCGCCGTTCAGCGTGTGCACCATGCCGCCGACCATGATGCCGCCGGTCGCGGCAAGACCCCTGTCGCGGCCGCCGGTCAACGCATTGGCAAGCACGAACAGCATGTCCATGCCTGGAACGGCGATGATGCCGAACAGGAGGATAAAGAACAGCCAGAGATTTTCAGCATAGCCCATGTCAGTTGCCTTTTGTTCCGCTCGGCCCAGCCTCGGCGGAACCTGTTGATTTTCAAATCGATAGGCAGTCCTATAGGCAGGCCCAACTGACGATGGTGTGTCAGTTGTGATCGGTACCGGGTTAGAAAAATGCGCAAGGCGTCACGCCTGTTCGAGATCATCCAGATCCTGCGGCTGGCGCGGCAGCCGGTGACGGCGGCAATGATCGCCGGGCAACTGGAAGTGACGATCCGCTCGATCTATCGCGACATCGCGGCGCTGCAGGCGATGCGCGTGCCGATCGAGGGTGGCCGTGGCATCGGCTACATCCTGCGCCCCGGCTTCGACTTGCCGCCACTGATGTTTTCGATCGAGGAAATGGAGGCGATCGTCCTGTCGCTGGCGCTGCTCGAGCGCACGGGCGACGACGAGCTCAAGCAGGCGGCCAAGCGCGTCGGCGCCAAGATCGCCGGCGCGGTGCCGTCGCCCTTGCGCCAGACGCTCGACGCCAATGCGTTGCACGCCTGGGGCTTCGCCGCGCCCTCCGCAGGCGCGATCGATCTGGCGCTGGTGCGCCGCGCCGTACGCGACGAGGAGAAGCTCGAGCTCTCCTATCGCGACGAGCTTGGCCGCGCTTCCGAGCGCCTCATCCGCCCGATCGCTCTGATCTATTACGCCGAAACCGCCAACATCGTCGCCTGGTGCGAGTTGCGCCAGGCGATCCGCAACTTCCGCAGCGACCGCATCGAGGATTGCCGGCCGACCGGGCTACGTTTCAAGGGCGAAGGCGATCGTTTGCGGCAGGTCTGGGTCGACGGATGGGAAGTCAATGCAGCGGCCGCCGGCTAAAGCGACCAGCATAGCGAACCCTACCTTACGTCCACCCAGCGCTTCTCCTCGAAGGAGCGCGCCATGGCGTGCACGGTGCGCTCGATCTCCAGTCCTTCGGCGAACTCGATGAGCCGGGCCGGCTTGCCGGCAAGCCGTGTCAGCAATTCATGGCATTCGATGATCTTGAGGTCGTTGAAGCCGAGGCTGTGGCCGGGCGCCGGCACGAAGAGGTCATAGGGCCTGTGCTGCGGCGCCACCAGAATGGTGCGGTAGCCCTGTTCGGTGGGTCGGTCGGACGTCAGGTAGAGCTGGAATTCGTTCATCCGCTCCTGGTCGAACAGGATCGATCCCTTGGACCCGAAGATCTGGATGGCGATGCGGCCCTTGCGGCCCCAGGCCGAGCGGTTGACCTGCAGCGTGCCGGCAATGCCGTTGTCCAGATGCATCAGCACGCTGGCGATGTCGTAGGTCTCCACCGCGCGCCGGCCGCCTGAAGCCAGCTTGCGGTCGGCATAGGGTTTGGCCATGTCGCAGATGACGCTGCCGACGCGGCCGAACAGCGCCGAGACCAGCGACAGCGGATGCACGGCGAAATCGTCGAGCGCGCCATAGCCGGAAGTCGCCTCGTGCTTCCAGAAGAACAGCGCCTCGGGATCAGCCATGAAATCCTCGTCCATCTCGATGCGCAGATGGTTGACCTCGCCGATGATCTTCTCGTCGAGCAGCGCGCCGATGTGGCGGATGGCCGGGCTCTGGATGTAGTTGTAGCCAAGCGCGGCGACCCTGCCTGATTTCTTCGCCGCGGCCGCCATCGCCTCGGCTTCGGCAAAGCTCGGTGCCATCGGTTTTTCGCACCACAGATGCTTGCCGGCTTCGAGGACAGCGATGGCCATTTCCGGATGGAACTGATTGGGGGTTGTCAGCGACACGATATCGACCTCCGGGTCGTCGACGACGGCGCGCCAGTCGCTGGTGGCCTTGGCGAAGCCGAACTCGCCTGCCTTGCGCCTGGCGAGCTCCTCATTGACCTCGCCGAGATGGACGAGCCGTGGCTTGGCCGCATCGGGGAAGACGGCCCCGACGGCGCTCCACGCGATGGCGTGGCATTTGCCCATGAAACCCGTGCCGATAAGACCGACGCCGACCATTTTTCGTTCCTCCGCTGCCATAGAAGCTGAGTGGATGAATTAGTCCATTTTTTTCAGGAATGGAATGTCTGCCTCATTTTTTATGGCGTTCTTGCGCAGGCTCGCTATGATGGGGCAGAGAGGGTGTCCAGACAGGCTTGGGCAGAGGGACGATGGACGAACAGGTACCTCGCGACTTCGAGACGCTGCGTGCCACGATTCTGGACCGGCGCGAGAGCCTGCCCAAGCGCATCGCCCAGATCGCCGCCTACGCGCTCGACAATCCCGACGACATCGCCTTTGGTACCGCCGCCAGCATCGCCGCTTCGGCCGGCGTGCAGCCCTCGACCCTGATCCGCTTTGCCCAGCAACTCGGCTTCGACGGTTTTACCAGCCTGCAGCAGGTGTTCCGGGAACGTCTGCGCGAGCGCAACTCTTCCTATGACGAGCGGCTGCAGGCGCTGCGCGCCAAGGCCGAGGGCGGTGCCGGCCACCGGGCGATCTTCGACGGCTTCATCGCCGCCGCCAGCACCTCGCTCAACGACATTTCCCGCACGCTGGACGATGCGCATCTGGAAGACGCGATTTCACTGCTGGCGAAGGCGCAGACCATCTATGTCTTGGCAAAGCGACGCTCCTATCCAGTGGCTTCCTACATCGCCTATGCGCTCGGCAAGCTGAAGATCCGCAACCAGTTGATCGAATCGGCCGCCGGCCTGAATGCCGAGATGGTCGGCTTCGCCACACCGGCGGACGCCGTCATCGCCATCAGCTTCTCGCCCTACGCGCCGGCCACGATCGAGGAGGCGCGCGCCATTTCCGAGCAGGGCGTGCCGATCGTCGCCATCACCGACAGCTCGTTCTCGCCGCTCGCCCAGTTCGCCAGGGTCTGGTTCGAGGTTGCCGAGGCGGATTTCGCCGGCTTCCGCTCGCTGTCGGCGACAATGGCGCTGGCCATGGCGCTGACCGTCGGCGTCGGCGAGAAGCGGCGCGACGCGAGCCGTAAGCGCAAGGCTTGATCAGGCGTCCCTTCAAGGCAATTTTAGCCTAGGGAATGCTCATTCCATATTGACTATGGATTGGAATTATTATTTCATATTGCCGGCGCCACGCAGCCGCTCGCGCGTGTTACCCAAAACAATGTTGTCCATGACGACAAGACCGACGGGAGGTTCCAATGAGCGAAGCCGTGGACGCAAGACAGGCGCCGCTCGATGTCATCACCATCGGCCGCGCGTCCGTCGACCTCTATGGCCAGCAGATCGGCTCGCGGCTGGAGGACATCACCTCCTTCGCCAAGTCGGTCGGCGGCTGCCCGGCCAATATTTCCGTCGGCACGGCGCGGCTCGGGCTGCGCTCGGCTCTGCTGACGCGCGTCGGCGACGAACAGATGGGCCGCTTCATCCGCGAGCAGCTGAAACGCGAAGGCGTCAACACCGACGGTCTGAAGACCGACAAGGAGCGGTTGACCGCGCTGGTTCTGCTTTCGGTCGAGAGCGAAGGCGTTTCGCCGATGATTTTCTACCGATCCGACTGTGCCGACATGGCGCTGGCCGAGGAGGATATCGACGAAGCGTTTATTGCCTCGGCCCGTTCGATCGTCGTCACCGGCACGCATTTTTCCCGCCCCAACAGCGATGCCGCCCAGCGCAAGGCGATCCGCATCATGAAGGCCAGGGGTGGCAAGGTCGTGTTCGATATCGACTATCGCCCGAATTTGTGGGGCCTTGCCGGCCACGCCGAAGGCTTTGAGCGCTATGTCAAATCCGACCGCGTCTCGGCCCAGTTGAAGACGGTGCTGCCCGATTGCGACCTCATCGTCGGCACCGAGGAAGAGATCATGATCGCGTCCGGCGCCGACGACTGCCTGAGCGCGCTGAAGACGATCCGCTCCCTGTCCTCGGCCACCATCGTCCTGAAGCGCGGCGCCATGGGCTGCATCGTCTATGACGGACCGATCAGCGACGATCTCGAGGACGGCGTCGTCGGCAAGGGTTTCCCGATCGAGATCTACAATGTGCTCGGCGCCGGTGACGCCTTCATGTCCGGTCTGCTGCGCGGCTGGCTCGGCGGCGAAAGCCTTGCCACGGCGGCGACCTGGGCCAATGCCTGCGGCGCCTTCGCCGTGTCGCGGCTGCTCTGCGCGCCGGAATACCCGACCTTCGAGGAGCTGCGGTTCTTCCTCGAGAATGGCAGCAAGCATCGCGCGCTGCGCAAGGACGAGGCGATCAACCACATCCATTGGGCAACCACACGCCGGCGCGACATCCCCTCGCTGATGGCGCTCGCCTGCGATCACCGTGTGCAGCTCGAGGATGTGGCGGCCAAGACCGGCGCCGATCCGGCGCGCATCCGCGATTTCAAGGTGCTGGCGGTCAAGGCCGCGGCCAAGGTCGCCGCCGGCCGCGACGGCTATGGCATGCTGATCGACGAGAAACATGGCCGCGAGGCGATGTTCGAATTCGCTCGCCACCCCTTCGCCTGGCTTGGACGCCCGGTGGAACTGCCGGGCTCGCGGCCGCTGCGCTTCGAATTCTCGCAGGACATCGGCTCGCAGCTTACCGAATGGCCCGTCGACCACTGCATCAAGTGCCTGTGCTTCTATCATCCCGACGATCCAGCGGAACTGAAGGAAGAACAGCAGCAGAAGCTGCGCGCGCTGTTCGAGGCCGCGCGCAAAGTTGGACGCGAACTTCTCATCGAGATCATCGCCGGCAAGCACGGCAAGCTCGACGACACGACGATCCCGCGCGCGCTGGAGGAACTCTATGCGCTCGGCATCAAGCCGGACTGGTGGAAGCTCGAACCGCAGGCGTCGAGCGGCGCGTGGGCCAAGATCGAGGCGGTGATCCTGAAGCACGATCCCTGGTGCCGGGGCATTGTGCTGCTTGGCCTGGAGGCGCCGCAGGACGAGTTGGAGGCCGCTTTTGCCGCCACGGCCAACGCGCCCATCGTCAAGGGCTTTGCCGTCGGGCGCACCATCTTCGTCCACGCAGCCGAACAATGGCTGGCCGGCAGGATGTCGGATGACGAGGCTGTCGCCGACATGGCGTCGCGCTTCGAACAGTTGACCGAAGCGTGGCTTGCCGCGCGCGGCCGCAAGGCGGCATAACAATACGCAACGGCGTAGGGACTGCGGAGGAAAACACCATGAGCCAGACAATCCGCCTGACGATGGCGCAGGCGCTGACCCGCTTCCTGTCCCGCCAGATGACCGAGATCGACGGGAAAAAAACGCCGATCTTCGGCGGCGTCTGGGCGATCTTCGGCCACGGCAATGTCGCCGGCATCGGCGAGGCGCTCTACCAGGTGCGCGACGAGTTGCCGACCTTCCGCGCCCACAATGAGCAGGCGATGGCGCATGCGGCGATCGCCTATGGCAAGGCCAATTTCCGCCGCCGTTTCATGGCCGCGACCTCTTCGATCGGCCCCGGCGCGATGAACATGGTGACGGCGGCGGCCCTCGCCCACGTAAACAGGTTGCCCGTCCTGTTTTTGCCGGGCGACGTCTTTGCCAACCGCATTCCCGATCCCGTGCTGCAGCAGGCCGAGGATTTTTCCGACGGCACGGCGACGGTCAACGACTGCTTCCGCCCGGTGTCGCGCTATTTCGACCGCATCACCCGGCCGGAGCAGATCATCCCGGCGCTGAGCCGCGCCATGCAGGTGCTGACCGATCCGGCCGAATGCGGCCCGGTGACTTTGTCGCTTTGCCAGGACGTGCAGGCCGAGGCCTATGACTATCCCGAGAGTTTCTTTGCCGAGCGGATCTGGCGCCAGCGCCGGCCGCGTCCGGACCGTGACGAACTGGCGGCGGCCGTGGCGGCGCTCAAGGGAGCCAGGAAGCCGCTGATCATCGCCGGCGGCGGCGTGCTCTACTCCCAGGCGTCCGACGAACTGGCCAAGTTCGCCCAAGCCGCCGGCATCCCGGTCTGCGAAACGCAAGGCGGCAAGTCCTCGCTGCCGGACGATCACCAGCTCAACATGGCGGCGGTCGGTGTTACCGGCACCTCTTCCGCCAACCGACTGGCGGAAGAGGCCGACGTCGTGCTGGCCATCGGCACGCGGCTGCAGGATTTCACCACCGGCTCGTGGGCGCTGTTCAAGAATTCCGGCAAGACCATCATCGGGCTCAACGTGCAGCCCTTCGATGCCGGCAAGCACCGGGCGCTGCCGCTGGTCGCGGATGCCTGGGAAGGGCTGGCCGAGTTGGCAACCGCTCTGCAAGGCTGGAAAGCGCCTGCCGCCTGGACCGACAATGCGGCCGCCGGCAAGAAGGCCTGGCAGGCCGACGCGGCCAAGGTGACCGCATCGACCAACGCTGCTTTCCCCTCGGATGCGCAGGTGATCGGCGCCGTTCAGCGCGCCATGGGCTCAGGCGTGACGCTGCTGCATGCGGCAGGCGGCCTTCCCGGCGAACTGCACAAGCTCTGGCAGGCCGGCGCGCCCGGCTCCTACCACGCCGAATATGGCTTCTCGACCATGGGTTACGAGATCGCCGGCGGGCTCGGCACCAAGATGGCCAAGCCCGACGAGGAGGTCGTCGTCATGATCGGCGACGGCTCCTACTTGATGCTCAACTCCGAGATCGCCACCTCGGTGATGCTCGGCCTGAAGCTGACCGTGGTGCTGCTCGACAATAGGGGTTTTGGCTGCATCAACCGGCTGCAGATGGCGACCGGCGGCGCCAACTTCAACAATCTCTTGCAGGACTCGCGCCATGAAATCCTGCCTGACATCGACTTTGCCGCGCATGCGGCGAGCATGGGCGCGATATCAGAGAAAGTGCCGTCGGTTGCCGAGCTGGAAAACGCGCTGCAAAAAGCCAAGAAGAACGACCGCACCACCGTGCTGGTCATCGACACCGATCCGCTGGTTTCGACCGATGCCGGTGGCCATTGGTGGGACGTGGCGGTGCCCGAGGTTTCGGCGCGGCTTCAGGTGAACGCCGCGCGCAAGGCCTATGACGAGAAGCGGCGGATGCAGAGCGTCGGCGATTGACGCCAGCTCCCTTCTCCCCGTCACGATACGGGGAGAAGGTGCCGGCAGGCGGATGAGGGGCGGCGCTAGCGCCAAAAAAATTGAACTGTCTAATCCGGAGTGACGACTTGAAAGCCAAATTGGGCATGTCCCCCATCGCGTGGTGGAACGACGATCTTGCCGAACTGAGCGATGACGTGTCGCTGGAGGAATGTCTGCGCCAGTCGCGCTCTGCCGGCTTCACCGGCATGGAGATGGGCCGGCGCTTTCCCAACGACCCCGCCATCATGCTGCCGATCCTGAAGGCCGCCGACGTGACGCTGTGCGGCGGCTGGTTCTCGGGCACGCTGGTCGATGAGGAGATGGCTGCCAACAAGGACCGCATCCAGCCGATGATCGACCTGTTCAAGGCAGTCGACGCGCCCTGCATCGTCTATGGCGAGGTCGGCCGCTCGATCCAGGGCGACCGTTCCAAGCCGCTCGCCACCAAGCCGAAGCTTACTGGCGACGAAATGAAGGCCTACGCGCGGCGCCTGACCGAATTCGGCGAATGGTGCGCCGAGCAAGGCATGCCGCTGTCCTATCACCATCACATGGCGGCTGTGGTCGAGACCGAGCCGGAGCTCGATGCCTTCATGCGCCATTCCGGCGAAGGCATCCCACTGCTGCTCGATGCCGGACACCTCGCCTTTGCCGGCGGCGACGTGCTGCGCGCCATCGACAACCACCACAAGCGCATCAGCCACGTCCATGTGAAGGACGTGCGCATGGGCGTGATCGAGAAGCTCGACCGTACGAAGCAGTCCTTCCTCGACGCCGTGGCGCTCGGCGCCTTCACCGTGCCGGGCGACGGTTCGCTCGATTTCGGCGCCATCGTGCAGCGCTTCGCCGACCACGGCTATGAAGGCTGGTTCGTGGTCGAGGCCGAGCAGGACCCGAAGAAGAACCCGCCGCTGAAGATGGCGCAGGTTGGCCACAAGGAGCTGATGCGGGTGATGACATCAGCCGGCTACACGGTGGAGACGCAAGGGTTTCCGAATGCCTGATCGGGTTCTCGCCAGGCCGGGCTTGCTGTAGGCTGGCCAGATGAAAGATTCCGAGCACCCCTTCTTCCGGCCATTGTGGCGGCGTGTCGCCGTCGTCGCGGTCTGCTTCATCTGGTCGGTCATCGAGTTCGCCACCGGCACGCCGTTCTGGGGCGTCATCGCGCTCGGCTTTGCCGGCTACGGCGCCTGGCAATTTTTTTATCTTTATAAGCCGGCCGACGAGACGAAGCCTCCGGCCGATCCGAAGGAATAGGCGGTCCATGGCGCGAGCAGTTTTGTGGATTGGATACTGCGAGCGTAACGGATCGCACACGTCGGCGATTGGCCGAAACGCCCATCGCTTCGTCATCCTAGGGCGGAGCAAGGAGCGTAGCGACGCGGCGCAGACCCTAGGATCCATGCCATGACTTTGAAGCGTTGTGACGGTGCAGGAATTCCGCTCCGCTGCGCCCTTCGACGAAGGTAACGGCATGGATCCTGGGGTCTTCGCGACGGAGCTTCGCTCCTGCTCCGCCCCAGGATGACGAAGTTGGAAGGCTAGGATAGGAGAGACAAAATGTCGAAACTGCTCGTCAAGGCCGACAAGGGCCATGGCCGCGTCGCCCATGTGACGCCGAAAAGCGCCGGCTGGACCTATGTCGGTTTCGACCTGCATCGGCTGAAGCCGGGCGAAAGCGCCTCGGGAAAGACGGACGACCGCGAAGTCTGCCTGGTGTTCGTGACCGGCAAGGGTACCGCGAAAGCCGGCGGCAAGGATCTCGGCCTGCTCGGCGAGCGCATGTCGCCCTTCGATGGCAAGCCGTGGTCGGTCTACGTGCCGCAGGGATCGGACTGGTCGGTAACGGCCGATACCGAGCTGGAACTTGGCGTCTGCTCGGCGCCTGGTCTTGGCGGTGGCCTGCCGGTCCGGGTGATCGGACCGGACGATCTCGGCCAGGAGGTGCGCGGCAAGGGCACCAATACGCGCTACGTCACCAACATCCTGCCGGAAGGCCAGCCGGCCGACTCGTTGCTGGTCGTCGAGGTCATCACGCCCGGCGGTCACACGTCGAGCTACCCGCCGCACAAGCATGACCAGGACAATCTGCCTGCCGAATCCTATCTGGAGGAAACCTACTACCATCGCCTCAACCCGCCGCAGGGCTTTGCCTTCCAGCGCGTCTACACCGATGCCGACAAAAGCGGACATCGTGCGCTGGACGAAGCCATGGCGATCGAGGACGGCGATGTGGTGCTGGTGCCCAAGGGCTATCACCCCTGTGCCGCCTGCCACGGTTATGACCTCTATTATCTCAATGTGATGGCCGGACCGAAGCGGACCTGGAAATTCCACAATGCGCCCGAGCACGAATGGTTGATGAAGGCCTGACCGTCTCGCGTTTCCGGCCGAACTTATTGGTCCAGCTGGGAAAAATCGTCGGCTAAGGACCCTAGGGGTCGATTTGCCTTCTAAAACCCGTCAAAGCTTCGTCAATCCGTCATGGAAATCACCTATGGCAACGGTTCTGACGAGGACTTCCCATGCGTTATGCCATTTATTTCACCCCCCGGCAGGACGAGCCGCTGGCGCGCATCGCCGCCGACTGGCTGGGCCGCGATCCGTTCGGTGCCGCGACCAGGCCGGTTGAGGCCGTTGCCGATCTGTCGGCGGCGGAAGTGGCCTTCCACACCGCCTCGGCACGCCGCTACGGCTTTCACGCGACGCTGAAGGCGCCCTTCCACCTGGCTGCCACGGAGACCGAGACCTCGCTGCGCGCGGCGCTGGATCATTTTGCCGAGGTTACGCCTGTCGTCACGATCCCGCGCCTGGTCGTCAGCCAGATCGACAGCTTCTTCGCGCTGGTGCCGGAAGGGCCGCTGCCGCCGCTCAACCGCTTCGCCGACAATGTGGTACGCGATTTCGACCGGTTTCGCGCGCCGCTGTCCGAGGCCGAGATCGAGCGGCGCAGCCCGGATTCGCTGAAGCCGGCCGAGTTTCGCAATCTCTGCCAATGGGGCTATCCCTATGTCTTCGAGACCTTCCGCTTCCACATGACCCTGTCCGGCCGGGCCGGCCCACAGGAAAGCCCTCGCCTGCGCGCGGCGATCGACAGCCTGTTCGCCGATGTGTTGCGCCAGCCCGTGCTCGTGGACGCGCTGACATTGTTCGTCGAACCCGAACCCGGCGCGCCATTCATGGTGCTTTCCCAGCACGCGCTCGGACGCCGCCCGGCCCGGAAAACCGCCTGAACGAAACCCGACTGCAAGAACCAAGGACTACCCGCAATGACCGCCGAAACTGTTCTTTCCAACGCCCGCATCGTTCTTGCCGACGAGATCGTCGAAGGCTCACTGGTGCTGCGCGACGGCTTGATCGCCGGCATCGATGCCGGTGCTGCCCGGATCGGCGAGGACATGGGCGGCGACTTCATCATTCCAGGGCTGGTCGAACTCCACACCGACCATCTCGAGGGCCATTATGCGCCGCGGCCGAAAGTGCGCTGGAACCCGATCGCCGCGGTGCTCGCCCATGACGCGCAGGTGGCGACCGCCGGCATCACGACCGTGCTAGATGCCTTGCGCGTCGGCATGGACGAGGACGCCGACCTGACATTGGACGACATCCGCAAGCTGGCCGATGCGATCGAGGACAGCGTCGCGCGGGATCGTCTGCGGGCCGATCACTTCCTGCATCTTCGCTGCGAGGTTTCAGCGCCGGATTGCCTCAACGCATTCGCCAATTTCGACGGTGACGAACGGGTCAAGCTGGCGTCGCTGATGGACCACGCGCCGGGCCAGCGCCAGTTCGTCAACCTTGAAACCTATGCCTACTACTACCAGCGCAAGCTGAAACTCTCGGATCGCGATTTCCAGAAATTCTGCGAGAAGCGGATGGACGAATCGGCACGCAACTCTGGGCCGAACCGCGTCTTCATCGCCGCCGCCTGCCAGGAGCGCGGCATCGTGCTCGCGAGCCATGACGATGCGACGTCCGCTCATGTCGACGAGGCCATCGAGCAGGGCGTGCGGGTCGCCGAGTTCCCGACCACCGAGGAAGCGGCGCGGGCCTCGAAGGCCGCCGGGCTCGGCGTGCTTATGGGCGCGCCCAATGTCATGCGCGGCGCCTCGCATTCGGGCAATGTCTCGGCTCGCACCTTGGCCAGCGATGGCCTGCTCGACATCCTTTCGTCCGACTACATTCCCTTCAGCCTGATCCAGTCGGCCTTCTTCCTCGGCGACATGGTGGAAGGCATTTCGCTGCCGCAGGCCGTCGCCATGGTTTCGAAGAACCCGGCGCAGGCCGTCGGCCTCGACGACCGCGGCGTCATCGAGCTGGGCCGTCGCGCCGATCTGGTGCGCGTGCGCGTCGACGATCATGTTCCGGTCGTACGCACCGTCTGGCGGCAGGGGCGCCGGGTGGCATGATGGTGTCGGCCTCGATCGAGCGCGAACTGTCCGCCGAAACCTTTCCGATCCGTCACGGCGTCTTTGTCGCCGTCGTGGGCCCCAGCGGTGCCGGCAAGGACACGGTGATCGGCTACGCCAAGGCGCTGTTTGCCGACGAGACGCAGCTGGAGTTCGTGCGCCGCGTCATCACCAGGCCGAGCGATGCGGCGAGCGAGGACCACGATACGCTGGCCGACGCCGCCTTCGCCGAGGCCGATGCCGACGGCGCTTTCGCCGTCTCCTGGGAAGCGCATGGCCTGCGCTATGGCCTGCCTGCCGATGTCGACTGGTCTGTTTCCAATGGACATGTCGCCGTCGCCAACGTGTCGCGCGCGATCATCCCCACCTTGCGCGAGCGCTATGCCAATCTGGCGATCGTCGAGATCACCGCTTCGCCCGAGGTGCTGGCCGAGCGGCTGGCCATGCGCGGCCGCGAGTCGCGCGGCGAGGTGCTGGCGCGGCTGGCGCGCAGCGCCAATATGAGCTTGTCCGGCCCTGGCGTCACGTCGATCGACAACAGCGGTCCGCGCGAAGTGGCCGGCGAGCGTTTCGCCGAAGTGCTGCGCAAGGCCATGGCGTTTTCCGACATGTCGGGCCTGATCTGATCCGGACTTGTTTCACCCGCCTGCTTGCGCTGTCGCTGGAAATGCTCCGGGCTGCTGGCCGCATAGGGTGATTCTGGATTACGCTCCGGGAATTCGCCCCAGGAATCAGGGGCGAGCCAGACAGGAAGCTTCATGCAGACACTGACACCCATCCTCTCGACAGTCACGGCGGCATTTCTCGCCTCCCTGGTCGAGGTCGTCGAAGCTTTCACCATCGTGCTCGCGGTGGGGGTGACACGCAGCTGGCGCCCGGCATTGACCGGCGCCGCGCTGGCGCTGGCGGTGCTGGCGGCCCTGGTGCTGGCCTTCGGCCCGCTGCTGGCGCTGGTCCCGATCACCACCCTGCAGTTCGTCGTCGGGGTGCTGCTCATCCTGTTCGGCATGCGCTGGCTGCGAAAAGCCATCCTGCGC
The DNA here is from genome assembly GCF_006442275.1 of Mesorhizobium sp. B2-3-10. NCBI lineage: Bacteria > Pseudomonadati > Pseudomonadota > Alphaproteobacteria > Hyphomicrobiales > Phyllobacteriaceae > Mesorhizobium > Mesorhizobium sp. B2-3-10. Next base: position 191,844 of record NZ_VFVT01000001.1, on the reverse strand, counting down.
AGCGTCGGCGTCATTGCCCTGCATGACGAGGGAGCGGCCTTCGCCAAGGAAACCGCGGCCCTGCACCGGCAGGCCGCCGACCGGCGCGCCGACTACCTCGCCGGGCTGGCCTCGTTCAAGGCGGTGCTGCTCGAGGGTGTCGAGGTGGTGTTCATCGTCATTGCCGTCGGCGCCGCGCATGGGCAGACATTTTACGCCAGCATGGGTGCGCTGGCGGCTTTCATCCTGGTGATGCTTGTCGGCCTGGCCGTCCACCGGCCGCTGGCGCGCGTGCCCGAGAATGCGCTCAAATTCGTGGTCGGGCTGATGCTGACCAGCTTTGGCATCTTCTGGACCGGCGAAGGCATCGGCGCCGATTGGCCTGGCGCCGATCTTGCCCTGCTCGCCATCTTCGCCATCGTCGCGCTGGCGTCCTTCGCCATGGTGCGCTGGCTGCGCGGAATCAGTCCAACGGCAGCCGGAGGGCTCGCCCGATGAACGTCCTTCGTCTCGTTGTCAGGGAAGTCTTCGGCATGTTCGTCGACGACGGCAATCTGGCGCTGCTGGCGCTGGTCCTGGTGGCCGCCGTCACCGCGGCGGTGAAGTTGCTCGCGCTGCCGCCGCTGCTTGGCGGCGGGCTGCTGCTGGTCGGCTGCCTTGCCATCCTGTTGCAAAGCGTTCGCCGCGCCGCGCGCCAGGGCGGCAGGTAATTTCAGTCAAGCCGCATGGCTGATAACCAGAGGGTGGCCGCGAAAGGCACGCCACCCCGTCAGCTCCCAGCACCGGTAAGCTATTTCTGCCGGGAGGAACCTATTCGGCGGCGGCGCCGACCGCGCCCTTACGGGCGGCATCGACCATCCGCCGGCGCGCCCGGAACACACCCCATTGCTGGTCGACCAGCACGCCGATGAGGATGACGCCACCCATCACCGCGAAGTTGAGGGAGGAGGGAATGCCGAGCAGGTTGACGAGGTTCTGCAGTTCCTGCAGCAGCACCGTGCCGAGGATGACGCCGATCAGCGAGCCCTCGCCGCCGCGCAGAGAGAAGCCGCCAAGCACCGCGGCCGCAATGGCGTAGAGCTCGTAGAACTGGCCGTGGCTGGCCGGCGAGATCGAGCGCGTGTACATGGCGAAATAGATCGCCGACAGCGCGGTAAGCACGCCGCAGATGACGTAAGCCGCCATGACGACGCGGCCGGTGCGAATGCCGGAATATTTCGCCGCTTCCTCGTTCTTGCCGATGGCGTAGAGATAGCGCCCGAACACCGAGCGGTGCAGCACCACCCACATGACGATGGCGATGACGATCAGCGCGAAGAAGGAGTTCGGCACGCCCCAGGAGCGGCCGGCGGTCAGGAATTCGAGATCGGGAAAATTCTGCCCGAAGGCGAAACCGGCGGTGCCGTCGGCGGTGTAGAAGCGCGCGACGCCGCGATAGATCAAAAGCCCGCACAAGGTCACGACGAAGGGCTGCAGCTTGAGCCGCGTGATCAGCCAGCCATGCGCCAGGCCGATGATGGCGCCGAGCACCAGGATGAGCACGAAGGCAACAGGCCATCCCATGCCGCGCACGGCGATGAAGTCGATGAACAGCGTGCCCAGCAACGCGACAACGGAGCCGACGGACAGTTCGATGCCGCCGGTGATGATGACGAACGCCTGGCCGATGGAGAGGATGCCGAACAGGCCGATCAGGTTCGAGGTGTTGGCGAGGTTGATCGGCAAGAGGAAGCGCGGATTGATGATGGCGACGATCGCCCCGACCACCAGGATCAGGATCAGCAGGCCGAGATCTTTCTTTGTCATCGTCGTCTCCGCTTACGGCCTGTTCGCCGGTTTGCCCACCGCGAGCAAAAGCACGTTTTCCTGGCTGAACTGATCCTTGTCGAGAATGCCCGAGATCTGGCCCTCATGCATGACGGCGATGCGATCGGAGACGCCGATCACCTCTTCCATGTCGGAAGAGATCATCAGCACGGCGACGCCGGCGTCGGCCAATGCCCGCATCAGCCCGTAGATCTCGGCCTTGGCGCCGATATCGATGCCGCGCGTCGGCTCGTCGAGGATCATCACCTTCGGGTTCATGGCCAGCCATTTGCCGAGCACGACCTTCTGCTGGTTGCCGCCCGACAGCGTGCCGGTGCGCGTCTGCACCGAGGGCGCCTTGATGCCGAGGTTTTTCTTCTGCTTCTCGGCGGTGGCGGTCTCGGCGCTTGCGGAGACCAGCGAGCGCCTGGCATGCGCCGGCAGATTGGGGAGTGAAATATTCTGCGCGATCGACAGGTCGAGCAGGATGCCGGTCAGCTTGCGGTCTTCCGGCACAAGGAAGATGCCTTGCGCGACTGCGTCCGCCGCGCTGGCCAGCGTTAACGGCTTGCCGTTGAGCTCCAGCGTGCCGCCAAGGCTGGCTTCGATGCCGAAGAACACCCGCGCCAGTTCGGTTCGGCCGGAGCCGACAAGGCCGGCAAGGCCGAGGATTTCGCCGCGCCTGACGTCGAGATCGACCGGCCGGCTGGGGTAGGTGGGGGTGCGGACGGCCTTGGCCGCAAGCGCCACGGCGCCGGGGGCACGCGCCGCCTCGGAGGCCTTTTCGCGCTCCTTCAGCATGCGGCCGATCATCAGCTTGACCATCTGGTCGTGATTGATGTCGCGCTTGCCGAGCGTCCCGGCCAGCATGCCGTCGCGCAGCACCACGACGCGGTCGGCGACGCGCTCGATCTCATGCAGGCGGTGCGAGATGAAGATGACGCTGATGCCGTCGGCCTTCAGTGCCTTGATGACGTCGAGCAGCTTGTCGGTCTCGGCCAGCGGCAAGCTCGATGTAGGCTCGTCGAGGATCACCAGGCGCGCCTTGATCGACAGCGCCTTGGCGATCTCGACCATCTGCTGCTGCGCCAGCGACAGATCCGCGACCTGCGTGTCGGCGGAGAAGTTGGCGCCGACGCGCTTCAGCAGCGGCGCCACCATGTCGCGCAGTTTCGCGCGGTCGACCAGTCTTAGCGGTCCGGCGCGCAGCGGCTCGCGGCCGAAGAAGATGTTGGCGGCGACGTCGAGGTTTTCGAAGAGGTTGAGTTCCTGGTGGACGAAGGCGATGCCCGAACCCAGGCTCCCCTCCACGGTCAGGCCTTTGTGGGCGGCGCCGTCGACCGTGATGGCGCCGCTATCGGGCGTGGTAACGCCGCCGAGGATCTTCATCAGCGTCGATTTGCCGGCGCCATTCTCGCCGACCAGGCCGATGACCTCGCCCGGCCTGACCTCCATGGAAAACCCGTCGAGCGCCACGACGCCCGGATAGGTCTTGCGCACGTTCTCGAGGCTGAGAAACGGGGTGGTCGCCGCGATGGATGTGTCGGAATAATTCATCATGCCTGACAGCAGCCGGTGGGCCGACATGGCCCGTTCTGCAGACTGACGACCCCGGCAGGGTTCGTCAATGCGAACAGCCGGCTCAAGCGAAGTTGAGCCGGCTGAACTGCTTCTGGTCTTAGTTTCCAGCCATCGCCTTGAGATTGGCGGCGTAAGCGTCGACGTCATCCTTGCCGATGATCTTGGTCGGGATGATGATCAAATTGCCGGCCGGGATGCCCGACTTGTCACCCTTGAGATAGGCGGCCATCAGCTTCATGCCCTGATAGGCCCATTCGAAGGGCTGCTGCACGACGGTGGCGGCAATGGTGCCTTCCTTGACGCCGCCCAGCGTGATCGGATCGTCGTCGAAGCCGACGACGGTGATCGAGCCAAGCTTGCCGGCATCGCGCAGCGCTTCATAGATGCGTGGCGTGTTGTAGGAGTAGAAGCCGACCATGCAGGTGACGTCGGGGCTGGCGACCAGCGCGTCCTCGACATTCTTCTTGGCACGCGCCTGGTCGATGTCGTCGCCGCGCACGTCGACGAGTTCGATCTTGGTGCCGGCGAGGCCGTCCTTCATGCCCTGGATGCGCTCCTTGGCATTGTCGGCGCCGAGCAGGCCGACGAAGCCCAGGCACTTGCCGCCGTCCGGCATCGCCTTCTTGGCGATTTCGGCCGCCTGCTTGCCGGCGTCGACATTGGACGAGCCGATATAGGCGACTCGCTTGGTCTGCGGGGCGTCGCTATCGGTGGTGAACAGCGCCGTTTGCGAAGCGATCTTGTTCAGGCCATCCGTCGAGGTCTTGGGATCGACGGCCGAGACCATGATGCCCTTGACGCCGGCGGTCACCAGGTCGTCCATCAGCCGCTGCTGGATGGCGACGGAGGATTGTTCGGGATATTTGAGTTCGAGCGTATAGTCGGGCAGTTCGCCCTGCGCCTTCTTGACGCCGGCTTCGGCCGCTTTCCAGAAGTCGGAAGCGCCGTTGACGACGAAGGCCAGCGTCGGCTTGTCGTCGGCGCGCGCGATTGCCGTCGCCGTCAGGCCGACAGCCAGGGCCGCGGCGGCCACGGATGCATTGCGTATCAAGGATTTCATGTTCAACCTCCCGTTTTGGTCAGTCGTAGGACTGGCCGGACTTGCTCACTGGATTGTCTTGCACACTAAATTTGTCTTGCTCACCTGAATTGCCGTCTGCGGCGTGGACGCCCTCCTCCTCAAGGGGTTCCCGGCAGTGAAAGAATGGCGTCGTTACCAGCCACGGCCACGGACCTTAGAGACTCATTCTTCGTTCGTAAATAGTCCGATTTGTCTGACATATCACATATCTGAGACATGGTTTGCGGAAGTCATATCCGCCCCCCATCGGGCCATTCACAGACACTTCCATCGCAGCCGGACCAATCGGGGCCGGCGGCGATGGATTGACGGTATAGCGCATCCTTGTATTAGTAAACACTATTAGCAAACGACCGGTCCGGTGGCGCTCGGGTGTCATGGCCGAATCGATCTACCGACGCGGCGATGGCTGATCGCACGCAGCCAGGGCCTTTGCGACCTCTGGTTTTTGCGGGGGCTCGAGCCGGTGTGTCGGGGATGGGTCTCAAGAATGGTAATAATTATTAGTGCGGTCGATGCGCATGTGAATCGGAAGCGCCGCCTCATCTTGTTGGACCGGGGGGCTGCGGCTAGACAGGCTGGGGATTTGGGGGCGGCATGAGCGAGACGACGGACCAGGCCATCAGGAAGCGCCGCAAGGCGGCGGCAAAGCCCAAGGGCCGCGTCACCATGACCGACATCGCACGCGCCGCCGGCTGCTCGCAGGCGACGGTTTCCTTCGTGCTCAACAATTCACCTGGCATTCGCCTGTCCCGGCAGACTCGGGAGCGGGTGATCGAGGCGGCGCGCGCGCTTGGCTACAGCGCCCCCGCCTTCTCCGCGCTGAAGCCCGTTGCGGCTTTCGAGGGGGCTTTTGATGGCCCCGCCTTCGACGGACTCGACGGCGTGATCGGCTTCGCCGTCGACCAGCTCGCCACCAGCCCGGAAGCCGTGGTCGCCATCGAGGGCGCGCGCCAGGCCTCGTGGAATGCTGGCAACGTGCTTCTGGTGGCGCAGACCATGGGAGACGCCGTGATGGAGTCGCGCGCCATTTCGGCGCTGACCAGGCGCGGCATTTCGGCATTGATCTACATGACCATCTTCACCCGCGAAATCACGGCGCCCGACTTCCTCTACGGCCTCGACATTCCGGTCATTCTGCTCAACTGCTACACGGCGGACTATGCATTCCCCGCCGTGGTGCCCTCCGAAATCGCCGGCGGCCAGAGCTCGACGCGACACCTGATCAGCCACGGCCACCGCCGCATCGCCACCATCACGGGCGAACCCTGGATGCAGGCAGCACAGGACCGGCTGAAAGGCTACCGCCGCGCGCTCGCCACCGCCGACATCCCCTTCGACCCCGAACTGGTGGTCGAGGGCGACTGGTCGGCCAGCGCCGGTTACGCCGCGACAGTGAAGCTCTTGGCCCTGAAGGACCGCCCGACCGCCATCTTCTGCCAGAACGACCGCACCGCGATCGGCTGCTACGAAGCCCTGAAGGAAGCCGGCCTGCACATTCCCGCCGACATCTCGGTCGTTGGCTATGACGACGAGGAAATCGCCCGGCATTTGTTCCCGCCGCTGACGACGTCGATCCTTCCGCACATGGCCATGGGCCAATGGGCGATCGAGCAGCTGGAAGCGCCTGCGATAGTGGGGCGGGGGCGATATCCAATCACCAAGCTGGAATGCCCGCTGGTGGAGCGCGAGAGCGTGGCGGCATTCAAGGGTGTCGCATAAGAGCCGGACTTTTCCTCCCGCACTCGGAGGCAGGCGTCCGCCGTGCTCCCCTGCCTTGGCTTCATCCTGATAGAGGTCTAGCCTGCGCCCGCAGCCAAGGGAGGGGCATATGACGTCGAGTTTCACCGTTCATGACGCGTCCGGCTATGAGCAACTCATGGGCCGCTGGAGCCGAAAGCTCGCGCCCAGCTTCATCGGTTTCGCCGGGCTCGCCCTTGGCGAAAAGATCCTCGACGTCGGCTGCGGCACCGGCAGCCTGACGTTCGAACTGGCGAAATCCGCCGAACTCGCGGCGATCGCGGCCATCGACTTTTCGCCTGTCTTCGTCGAGGCGGCAAAGCGGCGCAACACCGATCCGCGCATCGAAATCCAGCAGGCGGACGCCACCGCCTTGCCGTTCGCCGACAATGCGTTCGACCGCGCGCTGGCGCTGCTGGTGCTTCACTTCGTGCCGGAAGCCGGCAAGGCGGTTGCCGAAATGCGCCGGGTGACGCGGCAGGGCGGCGTGGTCGCGGCCGTGGTGTGGGACCATCTCGGCGGCATGGCGGGCATGCGCATGATGATCGACACGGTCGCCGCGCTCAGCGAGAGCGGGCGCCAGCTGCGCGGCCGCTATTGCTTCCAGCCGATGATGCAGCCCGGCGAAATGAAGCGGACCTTCATCGAGCAGGGGCTGGCCGACGTGACCGAAACCGAGCTGATGATCCGCATGGATTACCAGGACTTCGCCGATTACTGGGCGCCGATTTCAGCCGGCGAGGGCCCGCTCGGCAAATACGTGACCACGCTGGAGGCAGCCGAGCGCGAGCGCACCGAGGCTGCCGTCCGCGATGCCTATCAGGCCGGGCGACCGGACGGCCCGAGGTCGTTCGCCAATGTCGCCTGGGCGTGCAGGGGCGTGGCGCCCTGACCACCCAGGCTGCGAAGCGCCTTTGAACCGCGATCAGGCCTGCCGAGCAACCAGATCGGCATAGCGCTGCAGGTAAAGCGGCCAGCCCTGATCGCCGGCGACGCTGTCGCGCACACCTTCCCAGCCCTGGCCATGGCGTTCCAGGTTGCGGTGCTCGATCTCGACGCGGGTACGCCCAGCCGTTTCGGCGGTGAACCGCACTTCCCACTCGCTGGTCTTGGCCGGGTCGGTCTCGATGCGCCATTGCGGGCTGATGTCCCAGCTCAGGAGCACGCGGTTGGGGGGCTCATAGGCCAGCACGCGCGCCCAGCGGCACTCGCTGCCGTCGACGCCGCGGTCATAGACGTGGCCGCCGACGCGAGGCTCGAACACCGTCTCGGCGATCTGGGCTGCAAGCAGGTTATGCTCGGGCGGTTTGAAACTGCCAAAATCCTCGGTGAAGACCTTGAAGGCGCGCTCGATCGGCGCCTCGACGACGACGGATTGTTTCACGGAGGCGATGGGGATCTGGGTGTTCATGGTCACTCCTCTGGTGGGGTCTCGACGGCCAGCTTGTAGGCCGCGAGCGTCTTGCTCCAGAACCGGTCGAGCCAGGCGCGCATCTGGCCCAGCCCGTGCGGATCGATGTGGTAGACGTTGCTGGCGCCCTTCGGCTCCGCGCGCACCAGCCGCGAGTCGCGAAGCACCTTGAGATGCTGCGACACCGCGGACTGCGACACGCTGACCTGCCGCGTGACCTCCGCCACCGAGCGCGGACGCTCCGCGATCAGCTCGAAAATCTGCCTTCGGGTCGGATCGCCCAGGGCGGCAAGCTGTGCGCTATCAACAGTCATGACTTATGATTAGTGCAGACTGATAGTTAAGTCAAGCTACGGTGCCAGCGGCCAGGTGGCGGCGGGGAAATTTCTAACGAGATAGAGGTTACACTTCATTACGGTGAAAGGAGTTGCGCCAAGGTGGAAATCCGCCAAGGCATGAGACTGGCCGCGCCGTCTATCCCTTGCGTTCTTCAAGGCTGTTGCCGCCATCGACCACCAGCAAGGCGCCGTTGATATAGCTGGCGCTCTCGGAAGCCAGGAACACGACCGCCGCCGCGACCTCGTCGGGCCGGCCGGCGCGGCCCGGCGGCGCATGCAGGGCCGCCATCCGCTCCGCCTCGCTCGACGCGCCGGTTTCGATCCAGCCGGGCGCGACGGCATTGGCGGTGATCCCGTGGCGCGCCACTTCCAGCGCCAATGTCCGGGTCAGGCCGACCATGCCGGCCTTCGCCGCGGAATAGGCGGCGGTGCCCTGGTAGGAGACCAGCGGCCCGGTCACCGACGCGACGTTGACGATGCGCCCATACCCCGTTTCGACCATCGCCGGCAGAAACGCCCTGGTGACGAGAAACGCGGTCTTCAGGCTGGTCTCGATGCCCCGGTCCCACTCGGCCTCGCTCATCGCCAGGAACGTCTTGTCCACGGACGGCGATGCCAGCGAACCCATGCCGGCATTGTTGACCAGGATAGCGACAGCGCCGACCTCGGCCCGCAGCCGCTCCACCTCCGCGGCGATGGTGAGATCGGCGACCCCAGCGGTGGCATCGATGCCCTCGCCGCGAAGCTCGCCAGCGCGCTCCAGCACCCGCGCGCTGGCACCGGTCAGGAAAACCGCATGCCCGGCCCGGCCAAACTGCCGCGCAATGGCAAAGCCGATGCCGTCGGCAGCGCCGGCGCCGGTGATCAGGACACGCCTGGTGGTGGTTGTGGCCAAGTCTGGCTCCAAAACCCGTTCGGGCCAAAAGTGTTACCCATGTCTCCGGTATAAACCGTAAAACCTATGTGTCCGGAACGGACCCAGTTGGGGTGGCGCACCCGACAGGATTCGAACCTGTGACCTCTGCCTTCGGAGGGCAGCGCTCTATCCAGCTGAGCTACGGGTGCTTTCAGGGCGAAGAGCCCGGAAAACGAACCAGCCGGCAAACCGGCAAGTCACGGCTTCTTAGCGGAAGCGCGCGCGGGCTTCAACGGGCAATTGGCGGCGTTGCGAACTTGGCTTGATGCGTCTGGGCCTCGCGTACGGCATCCTGCCCTTCGCAGGCTCGGGGCGTTCGAAGCTCGAAAAGCCAAGCAGTTGGCTTTTCGTCCGCTACGCGGACCACTCCTCACCCCCTCACTCTCCAGCCGGGCTCTTCACCGGCCGCCGCCCGCGCACCGCCCGCTTTGCCTTCTTGGCGCTCGCCAGCTCATGCATGGCATCGAGCTGCATCTGCTGCATCTCGGCCAGCCGCGTCCATTGGCGCGAGATGAGGTAGTCGAGCTTTTCGTGCAGGTGGCGCACTTCCAACTCGGCCTTGAGGTTGACGCGGTAGTCGTTGAAGGAGCGCAGCCGATCCTTGGCCTCCGTCCGTCTCTGGCTCATCATGATGATCGGCGCCTGGACGGCGGCGATGCAGGACAGCAGCAGGTTGAGCAGGATGAAGGGGTAGGGGTCGAAGGCGCCCGCCATGCCCGCGATCAGATTGATGCCGATCCACACCAGGAGCACACTGGCGAACGAGATCAGGAACCACCAGCTGCCGCCGAAGGCGGCCATGTTGTCGGAAACGCGGTCGGCGAAGGAGCGGTGCTCCTCGAATTCTTCTTCGCTGTTTTCCGAAATCGTGTCCTGCCGGGCGATCGATTCTACCACCTGGCGGTCGAGCTCGGAGAACTCGCCGTGCTCCTGCTGTAAGAGCTCCTCCATGTAGCGCATGCGGTAGCGGCCGAGCTCCTCGCGGCTGATGCGCGCGCCCTTGGGCAGGTCGGGGTGGTCCGAATGAATGCGGTCGGCGAGGCTCGGACGCAGCGTGTCGATGCGTACAAGGTCGCGCTTGCGGAATTTGCGGCCCGAGATCGCCGACGGCTTTTTCTTGGGCTTCAGCCGCGATGCGCCGGGACCTGATGGCTCGGAGTCCGGCACTTCGGGCGTGTCGAAATGCTCGTCGGAAACCTCGTGCGAATCCTCTTGCGTGGTCGGCGCCTCGAAATACTCGCCGCCGCTGTCGTTCTCATTGTCGGCCGACTTCTGCTCGGATGCCTTGGGAACGGTGCTCATGATGGGCTCCTGCGCTGTAAGTTAGGATACGCTGAGGCGACGGCGCCTATCCACTGTCGGATTCGCAGCCTATGCCACGTCTTCCGCACGATTGCGTGACAGTCGCAAGACGATAGCCGGCTGCAAGGTTTTTACAGTGACCAAGGCACGACTTGGGTCGGCGTCCGCCCAAGGGCGGACCGTGTCTTCACCGTTCATCGTTCACAAAGCCAGGCAATTGGCTTTTTGTCCGCTGCGCGGATCACGCCTCACTTCACTGCTGTTCGGCGAACATCAGCCTGGTCTTGGTGTCGGCCATGGTGGGCGACAGGCTGCGCTGGATCAGCGCTTCGACATGGTCGTTGCGCTGGCGGGCACTGTCGGCGCCCATCACCACCACGATCAGCTGGCGGCCGTCGGCATCGTAGGAGGTGACGATGTTGAAGCCGGAAGCCCTGATATAGCCTGTCTTGATGCCGTTCACGCCGCGCACGCGGCCGAGCATGTCATTATGGCCGCGCACCAGCCGGCCGCGAAACATGAAGTCGCTTTCGGAGAAATAATGGAAGTGCTGCGGGAAGCGCCGCTGCAGCGACATGCCGAGCACCGCCATGTCGTGGGCGGTCGTCATCTGGCCCTCGTCGGGCAGGCCCGATGCGTTGCGGAAGGTGGTGCTGCTCATGCCGAGCTGGCGCGCCTTGGATGTCATCATGGCGGCGAACTGGTCTTCAGAGCCGCCGAGATATTCGCCCACCGCCACCGCCACGTCATTGGCCGATTTGACGACGATGGCGCGGATGGCGGAATCGACATCGATCGTCTCCCCGCGCCGGAAACGCATCTTGGTCGGCGGCTGCGAGGCGGCGTGGTCGGAAACCGGGATCTGCGTTTCCTTGGTGACGCGGCCGGTCTCCATCGCCTCGAACAGCAGATAGAGCGTCATCATCTTGGTCAGCGAGGCCGGATAACGCTGCGCCGTCGAATTGACCTCGAACAGCTGCTTGCCGCTCTTTCCGTCGACGACGATGGCCGCGTATTTCTGCGGCGGCGCCGGCACGGCCAGAACGCTGTCGGGCGGGGCCGTGGTCGAGCAGCCGGCCGTCAGGGCCGCCAGGGCCAGGACAGCCAGGATTTTCTGGAAGAGCGGAAAAAGACGCGGCAAGGACAAGGGCTGGACTGTTCTGGCGATGCTGTTGCTGAGTTAAGGCGAAGCTAACGTAACGCGGCGGGTGCGTCCATTTGGTTAATGCCGGTTAGCCCCGGGAATGTCGAGTGCCGGCGCGACCTGTTTCCCCACCCTCCAAAGCGGGGAAGAGGAACCAAGCCTTGCCACCGCCCCGAAATCGCCCGTTTCCTGTCTTTCCTTGCCAAAGCAGCGTTTCCCGTGGGAAGGAGCGTGGCATCTGGCGGCAGGGGGGCTCGCAAATGGCTGACATTGGGGCTGGCGCCGCGCCGTCATTGATCAGGGCGTCGCTCAGCCGCACCGGCAAATGGGCCGGGAGCATCGCCTTCATCGGCGGCGCCGTTTCCGACATCCTCAACCCGCTGGCGCCGTTTGCCGCCTATATCGCGCTGGCTGCCTCAATCGCGGCCGTCATCATCGCCATTGCCATCGTGCTCAGGCTCGTGCTGGCGGCCAAGGCGCTGCCGGCGCTGGTGTTCGCCACCAGTGCGGCGGCGGTTGCCGGCGGCGTCTACGCCGTGCAGAAGGAGACCAATTCGCAGAACGGCATCATCGCCAGCCTGGTGCCGGCGGTCGCGCAACTGCAGCAGTCGATGGGCATCGTCGCCGAAAAGGTGGCCAGGATCGAGCAGACGGTCACGCAAACCCAGAAGACCGTCGAAGAGGTCAAGAAATCGACCGACACGGTTGCCCAGAAAACCGATCAGATCGCCTCCGCCCAGCAGCAGCAAGCGGCCCAAGGCGCCGCGACGCAAAGGACCGTCGAAGCGGTCAAGCAAACCACCGAGACACTCGTGGGCGGCCAGCAGCAGCAAGTGGCCCAGGCCGAAAAGCTTCAGGCGACGACTGAGCAGATCGCCGCCTCGATCGACACGATAGCCAAGGGGTTTGCCACCTTGGCCGCGCAAGGCGGCGCCATCGCCGAGCCGAAGCGGCCGGACGAGTTCTACCACAATGCCCGCGTCTACGAGCTCTCGGGCGACATGCTCAACGCGCGGCGCTCCTACCTCGCCTTTGCCGGCTTCGATGTCGACGCCATCGACCCCTATACGCGCTTTGCCACGCTTCTGCGGGTCCAGGATGGCAAGGCCGGCGCCCGCGAGGTGTTCGGCCAGCTCGCGGAGAAAGCCAAGGCGCCATCGATCAAGCTCGTCCACCTGCTGCAGTTCGACGATACCCAGCGGCTCGACAAGCTCAACGCCTTCATCGCGGCCAATCCGGACTATGCGCCGGCCTATTTCCTGTTGGCGCAGGAGTTCTCGGAGGATCGGCTCGGCAGCCAGACGCTGGCCGATAAGCGCAGCGAAGCCCAGGCGCTGACCAAGTTCGTCTCTTACGAGAAGGATGGCGGGCTGCTCGGATATTTCGTCGACCAGACCCAGCTTGCCGACTGGCTGGACCGCGGCCGCGGCCGGCTGGCGGCCCTTGGCGACGTGCTCGACCCCGCCCGCTTTGCGCCGTCGCTGACGCCGATGCGTTCCAACCAGGGCTGGTCGATGACCATTTCGCTGCCCGAGCCGGCGACCGCGATATCCTGGCGTCTTGGCGGCAGCGGTCCCTTCACCGACACCGGCCTGCTGGCGCTCAACGACCAGCGAACCGGCAAGCCGATGCCCAATCCGAGCTTCGAATTGCCCGACAGCACGGCGCAGACCACGATCGCGATCAAATACCTCGACATCAGGGGGCGCGAGACAGGCCCGTTCGACATAGGCTTCGACCCGGATGCCGCCCTGCAACAGGGCAACAAGCAGATCCTCGACCAGTTCTGGACCTCATGGATCGCCTTCGACGCCAGCGGCAATCATGGGCTGGTCTATTTCACGCAGATGCTGTCCTACCGCTGCGCCATCAAGGAAGTGCATTACAGCCTGAATGGTGCCGCGCTCGACAAGACCCTTCCCATGCCGCCCTGCAATGCCAGGGATCCCTACGCCATCCCCGATGATTTCCAGCCCTATTTCAAGGTCGCCGAAGGCGTGACCTCGATGTCGGTGCAGGTGACCTATACCGACGGGACGAAATCGCCGGTGCGGGACTACAAGCGGCAATAGGGCTGGCATTTTCCGACGAAGCGAGCGCGAAACCGATGCAAAATACGCGCCCGCGCGCTTGCGCGGTGCGCCGAACGGGTTCTTCTTGGCACCCTTCGGATTCGGGTGAGAGAGCCATGGATACAGTCACGATCAACGCCAAGGGCATTTCGGTTTCGCTCGACCTCACGGTCGGCCACATCGCCGACATGATCATCGAGAGCGGCGCGCGCCGATTGAAGCCGCTGCACCGCGCACCCTGGGTCGACGCGGGCGAGACGCTGCCTCCAGACCTGCCGCGGGGCACCGTCCGGCTCTCCGGCGACTTTCTGTGCGCGCCGTTTTCGCGCAGCGATGTCGAGGAGGCGCCGCTGCATGGCTGGCCGGCCAACAGCGCCTGGGATGTGGTCGACAGCGGCGCCACGGATGGCGGCTGGCGCGCGGTTTTCCGGCTGCGCCACAAGGTGATGGGCGCCAGCGTCGACAAGATTTTCACGCTGCGCGACGACCATCCTTTCCTCTACCAGGAACATGTGTTTTCCGGCGGGTCCGGCGCGATCTCGGTCGCCCATCACCCGATGACGGCAATGAAAGGCGGCGGCAGGCTGGCTTTCTCGCCGAAGCGGTTTGCCGCCACGCCAGCCGATCCGCTGGAGCCGGACTCCGCGCGCGGCCGCTTCATGCTGGCCTACCCCGGTCGGTCGTCGGACCTCGGGCATTTCCCCGCTGCCGGCGGCGGCACGCTCGATCTGACGGATTACCGCATGGATGATCGGCGCGAGGATTTCCTCACCTTGGTCGAGGCCGACCATGGCGGGCCGGGCTGGACCGCGCTTGCGCGCCAGGCCGAGGACGATCTGGTGCTGGTGCTGAAGAACCCGGCCGAACTGCCGGTTACCATGCTGTGGTTCAGCAATGGCGGGCGCGACTACGCGCCGTGGAGCGGCCGCCATCTCGGCGTGCTCGGCATCGAGGATGGGCGCACCGCGGTCGGCCACGCCGCCTCGCTTGGCGACAACTGGCTGAAGCGCGAGGGCGTGGCGACCGCGTTCGCGCTCGGCCAGGATCGCGTCTCGTTCCGCCATGTCATCGGTGCGTTGCCCCTGTCGGGTGGCGAGCCTCCGTGGGCGATCACCACGGCGGGTGGCCGCCTGCGGTTGGCTGGCGCCGCGGTATCGGAGGTCCCGTTCGATAGCGAATTTCTGCGTATCGGCCAGCCAGCGGCATGCTGAAGACAAAGCCGTAACGGACTAATCGCAGTCGCCACTGCTGACTCCACAACCGGTCGCTCTAAATCGTGCAAATCGCGGTTTGAAATTTCAAGCGACCGCCGACAAGATGCGTCCAAATCCGCGGAAGGAGCCGAAAAATGTCCGAAATCGCCCACCTCGCCGCCACCATCTTCAAGCGCGCCGGCAAGGCAAATCGCTTCATCGTCGCCATTGCCGGGCCGCCGGGCGCCGGCAAGTCGACACTGTCGGCAAGCCTGCATGACCTTTTGCCGGAAGGCGCGGTGGAGGTCGTGCCCATGGACGGCTTCCACTATGACGACATCGTGCTCGAGCGGCGCGGTCTGCGGGCGCGAAAGGGCGCGCCCGACACGTTCGACTTTGGCGGCTTCGAGACGCTTTTGAAGCGCATCCGCGCCGGCGAGGCCGAGATTGCCATTCCGGTGTTCGACCGCGGCATGGAATTGTCGCGCGCCGCCGCGGCAATTGTCGGCGCCGAGACCAAGTTCATCCTGGTGGAAGGCAATTACCTGCTGCTAGACGAGGAGCCGTGGTCGCGCCTGGCGCCGCTGTTCGATTTCTCGATCTTCGTCGACGTGCCGCGCAACGAGCTCGAACGCCGCCTGATGGAACGCTGGCACGAGCATGGACGTTCCGAGGCGGATGCGCGCGCCTGGATCGCCTCCAACGACATGCCCAACATCGAACGCGTGCTTGCGCGGCGCCGGGCGGCCGACCTGGTCTTTGGTCAACCCGGTTAATTTTCAGTATTTTTCGGCCGGAACCTTAAGACTTACAACGCGTTATCCCGATCAGGCAATCATGCCAGAAGAGGGATTCCGTCCGATGGCAACAAACGCAAAAAAGCCCGCCAGGGGCAAGTCGGCACAACCGAGGGCGCAGTCGACGGCCGGGGCTGGCCCGGCGATCGCCCAGCGCTCCAAGGATGCGAAGGCCTTCGGCAAGGCGGCGCCGAAAAAAGTCGTGCCAGGGTCGAAAGCGACCGTGCCGAAAGCGGCCGCCAAGCCCGCCCAGGCGAAGAAGCCGGCCGTGGCCGGCGGCTCGAAAGCAGGCGGCGGCTCGAAGGTTCGCACCGCGGCCAATGTCGCCGCCGGCGCGGTCGTGGCCACAGCGCGGGGCGTGGCATCCCTTGCCGCCTCCGTGGTCGGCAGGGGCGGACCCAAGGCGAAAGCAAAGTAGGCCGCTCTTCCCGTGGGCTGACGGGTTCAGCCTCGCGCCGGAATGGTCAGGCCTTTCTGCACCGCCGGCCGCGCCAGGCCTCGCTCCAGCCAGGCTGCCAGATTGGCGAAATCGTCGAAGCCGACCAGATCGCGGGCTTCGTAGAAGCCGATCAGGTTGCGCACCCAGCCGAGCAGCGAGATGTCGGCGATGGTGTAGTCATTGTCCATGATCCACTTGCGGCCCTTCAGCCTGACGTCGAGAACGCCGAGCAGGCGGCGCGATTCGTCGCGGTAGCGCTCCAGCGGCCGCTTGTCGGCGATCTCGCGGCCGGCGAATTTGTGAAAGAACCCGACCTGGCCGAACATCGGCCCAATCGCCGCCATCTGGAAGAAGACCCACTGGATCGTCTCGTAGCGCCGCGCCGCGTCGACAGGCATGAGCAGGCCGGTCTTTTCCGCCAGGTAGAGCAGGATCGCACCGGATTCGAACAGGCCGATCGGCGCACCGTCCGGTCCGTCGGGATCGATGATCGCCGGGATCTTGCCGTTGGGATTGAGCGACAGGAATTCCGGGGTCCAGCTCTCGTTCTTGCCGATGTTGATCAGGTGCGGCTCATAGGGCAGGCCGATTTCCTCCAGCGCGATCGAGATCTTCACGCCGTTCGGCGTCGTTGCCGAATAGAGCTGGATCTGGTCCGGATGCTTGGCCGGCCAGCGGCTTGCGATCGGAAAGGCGGACAGGTCGGCCATCGGGAACTCCTGAGCGGGGGGATGCGCACCAAGCGGTGCGATATTGGCGGGTCGGCCAAGAATTAGGGCTGCGGCGAGGCCGGATCAATATGGCGGCGCCGCTTTCACCACGCACGGACAGTCACCCAATTCGGACCGCGCGAACGGTGGTGACCGCGCGGCCAGGTGGTGACCGCCCGGCCGGTGGTAACCGCCCGGGGTCAGATTGCCTTGAAGGCCAGCACGGCATTGGTGCCGCCAAAGGCAAAGCCATTGCTGATGGCGGCGCGCACCTTGCGCTCGCGCGCGACATTCGGCGTGACGTCGAGATCGCAGTCGGGATCGGCCTCGCGGTAATTCGCCGTTGGCGGCACGACGCCTTCGCGGATCGCCATGACGCAGGCGATCATCTCCAGCCCGCCCGAGGCGCCGAGGCAATGCGCGTGCATCGACTTGGTCGAGGAGACGGATAGCGCGCGCGCATGGTCGCCGAAGACGCGCTTGATCGCGAGGGTTTCGATCTGGTCGTTGGCCTTGGTGCCGGTGCCGTGCGCGTTAAGGTAGTCGATGTCTTCGGGATTGAGCCCGGCATCCGCCAGGCAGAAGCGCATCGCCGCTTCCGGCCCCTCGACGGTCGGCGCGACGATATCGGAGGCATCGGCCGAAAGGCCGGCGCCGGCGATTTCAGCCAAAATGGTGGCGCCGCGTGCCATCGCATGGTCGTAGCTTTCCAGAACCGCCATGCCGGCGCCTTCGCCCAGCACCAGCCCCTGGCGGTCGGCCGAGAACGGCCTGCATGTGTCGGGCGAAAGCACACGCAGCGCCTCCCAGCCCTTCAGCACGCCCCACACCAGCGGCGCATCGGTGCCCCCGGCCACCATCACGTCGGCGCGCCCGAGCCTGATCTGGTCGACCGCCGATGCGATGGCATGATTGGCCGACGAACAGGCCGAAGTGACGCCGAACACCGGTCCGCGCAAACCCAGATGCATGCTGACCTGACCGGCGGCGGCGCCCGGCATCACTCTTGGAACGGTGAAGATACCGGCGCGATTCTTGCCCTCGAGCAGGATGGCGCGATAATTCTCCTCGACGGTCTCGAAGCCGCAGACGCCAACACCGACAATGGTTCCCATCCGATAGGTGTTGTCCGCATGCGGGACCAATCCGGACTGCCGCATGGCTTCTTTCGCCGCGAGCACCGCCAGCAGGCTGAAGCGATCCATCGACACCAGTTGCTTGCGCTCGATGCCGTGATCCGGCAGGGCTTTGATTTCGCAGCCGGTCTTGACCTTCAGGTCGTGCAGGAAGGGGTTGTCGATCGGGCCAATCGCCGACCGGCCGGCCCGCATCTCGGCCCAGATTGCCTGCGCATCGGTGCCCAATCCGCACAGTCCACCGATGCCGGTAATGACGACGCGCTTCAGCATTCGGTCAGGCTTTTTTCGCGATCAGCGCGCGAACGGCCTCGACCATGTCGCCGACGTTCTTCAGGTTGCTCCAGGCGTCGACCGTGTTCATCTCGATCTCGATGCCATATTGCTCCTCGAGGTCGAAGATGATCTCGGTCAGCTCCAGCGAATGGATGCCGAGCGCCGTCAATTCGGTTGTGGTGGTGATGTCCTCGCCGCCCGGCTCGGCATGGGCCTTGATCTTCTCGATGATGTCCGCTGCCAGCTGGTCAGCCATTCGGTTTCTTCCCCACTGTGTCGTTTCCCGACGCCAACTGAACGGCGCCTTCTTGTCCTCGATATCAGGCCGCGATCTTCGCCTTATCCCTCCGCCAAGCGTCGCCTGATCGTACCAAGGTGGTTCCCTCTATAGAAACGGAAACGCCATCAAGCAACAAGCTATATGTCGACAAAAGCGCCACAGTGCTTAACCTGACGGCGTGGATACGATCGAAAATACCAAGTTTTCAGGTCAGCTGGCCCAGCGCGCGGCGGGCAAGGCGCGGCTAGGTTGCGCCAGCATTGACGGCCGCACGCGGCTGCGGCGCCTCTATCAGGACGGCTCCGCCAAGATAAGGCTGCCGTATGTTTCGGCCGGCCCGCTGGAGGCCGTCCTGATCAACACCGCCGGCGGGCTGACCGGCGGCGACCGCCTCGGCTGGGATGTCGATGTCGGCCCGCATGCCAGCGCGGGGATAACGACCCAGGCCTGCGAAAAAGTCTATCGCGCCGCATCGGACCATGCCGAAGTCCGGGTCAGGCTGACCGTCGGAGAGAACGGCAGCATCGCTTGGCTGCCGCAGGAAACCATCGTCTTCGATCGCGCCGCGTTTGTCCGTACGTTGGACGTCGAGCTTGCCGCGGGGGCCGAGGCGCTGGTGCTGGAAGCGGCCGTCTTCGGCCGCCTGGCCATGGGCGAACGTGCCACACAGGGCACTTTTCGCGACCGCTGGCGTATCCGCAGGGAAGGAACCCTCATCCACGCCGAGGATTTCCGCATCGGACCTGATATCGCCGACATCATGGCCCGTCCGGCGATAGCAAATGGCGCGATCGCCGTGGCTACGCTGCTGCTGGTGTCGCCGCGCGCGGAAGCCCTGCTCGACCAGGCCAGGGAGATCATTGGCGACCGGGGTGGCGCCAGCGTCTGGACCGTGAAGACATCTGGCAAGCTTCTTGCGAGGCTTTACGCCGAGGACGGCTACCAGCTGCGCCAGCGGCTGGTCCCGCTCGTCGGATTGCTCAACGGAAAAGCGGGGCTGCCCAAATTATGGTCACTGTGACTGTGTCCGCATCACTTCAGGAAGACGCATGAACCTGACGCCAAGGGAAAAGGACAAGCTGCTGATCGCCATGGCGGCGATCGTGGCGCGCAAGCGGCTGGAGCGCGGCGTCAAGCTCAATCATCCGGAAGCGATCGCGCTGATCACCGATTTCGTCGTCGAGGGCGCCCGCGATGGCCGCCCGGTGGCCGAGCTGATGGAGGCCGGCGCCCATGTCGTCAGCCGCGCTCAGGTGATGGAAGGCATCGCCGAGATGATCCATGACGTACAGGTGGAAGCGACCTTTCCCGACGGCACCAAGCTGGTGACCGTGCACGAACCGATCCGGTGAGGAGAGACAGACATGCTTGAACTGCGCCCGAACTGTGAATGCTGTGACAAGGACCTGCCGCCGGAAGCGACGGATGCGCGGATCTGCACCTTCGAGTGCACCTTTTGCGCCGGCTGCGTCGAAAGCGTGCTTGGCGGCGTCTGCCCGAACTGCGGCGGCAATTTTACGGCCCGGCCGATCCGCCCCGCCGCGATGCTGAAGAAACATCCGGCTTCGACCAAACGCGTGCTCAAGGCCGAGGGCTGCGGCCCCCGCAAGGCCGCGTGACACCGCAAAACGAAAGGCAAGTAAAATGATCCCTGTCAAACGCCTGTGCCTCTCGGCGATCCTGCTCGTGGCGGCGGCCATGCCTGCCTACGCCCATGTCGGCATCGGCACGACCTCCTCCGCCATGGCCGGCTTCACGCATCCGTTGTCGGGCCTCGACCACATGACGGCGATGCTCGCCGTCGGTCTGTGGGCGGCCCTCAAGGGCGGCAAGGCGATCTGGGTCTGGCCGGCGGCGTTCGTCGGCGTCATGCTGGGTGGCGCGGCCCTGGGCATGGCCTATGTGCCGCTGCCCTTCGTCGAGCCGGGTATACTGGCCTCCGTCGTGGCGCTCGGCCTGCTGGTGGCGCTGGCGGTCGATCTGCCTGTTTCGGCCGGTGTCGCCATCATCGGCCTGTTCGCGCTGTTGCACGGCCATGCCCATGGCACGGACGTGCCGGAAAATGCCGGCGGCCTCGAATATATGGCCGGTTTTGCCGTCGCCACCGTGCTGCTCCATGCCGTCGGCATCGCCGTCGGGCTTGGCCTCGGCATGAGGTCCCGCGGCGTGGCCCGCATCACGGGCGCCGCCTGCGCGGCGATCGGCATCGGCCTTGCCTTCGGCGTCGTGTGAGGTCCCATGATCCCAGGCGAAATCATCCCCGTTCAAGGCGACATCGAGCTCAACAAGGGTCTGCCGACCGTCATCCTGAAAGTGGCCAACAGTGGCGACCGACCGGTCCAGGTCGGCAGCCACTATCATTTCTACGAAACCAATGAGGCGCTGAAATTCGATCGTGAACGGGCGCGCGGCATGCGCCTCGACATCGCCGCCGGCACCGCAACGCGCTTCGAGCCGGGGCAGGAACGGGACGTCACGCTGGTGCCGCTTGGCGGCAAGCGTGAAATCCATGGCTTCCAGCAGAAGGTGATGGGCAAGCTGTGAGGGCTTCTTATGCGTGGCCGGCAAGGCCAGCGCGCGCAAGCGCTGCGTGGGGCTCAGCCCGAGGGCTTGGCGGCCGCATAGATGACGATCTTTCCCGGATCGTCGAACTCCACGGCGAGAACGTCCTGTGCAAGGACGCGCCGCGAATCGAGGGCATTGAAAAGCAGGGCGTTGGCCTCGATCTCCTTGCGCAGCTCAGTGACATCGTCCTGATGCTGCCGAACCTTGTTCTCGATGGCTGGCGGCGGGCCGCCTTCGCTGCGCGCCGCGTCGGTGAGGAACACGATATCGACCTTGTCGAGCTTGGACGTCTTGCGCACCGTGCTGATGTTTTCGCGCGTGCGGTCGATCGCCGAACTGACTTTTCCGATTTCAGCGGTCGTCTTGGCCTCTTCCTGGTTGACTTGCGATCCGACGATGCGGTCGACGGTCTCGGGACTTTCCAGGCCCTGCGCGTTGAGCGCCGCCCGCGGGACACTCGCCGCCAGAAACGCAGCCGCGGCAATGACATGCAACCATCGCGCATGGCATCGGGGATCGGGCAGGGTGGTGAGGGTCATCGTTCGCTTTCGCAGTTTGCTTCAAGGCCTTTGAAACGAAACGTCCCCAGCCCTGTCACGGTTCCCTCTCCGGTTCGGTGGGCGGACCGGATACCGGCCCGCCGCGCCGGTTCGTCAGCTGGCTTTCTTGGTGATCAGGGTCAGCGCGCCGTTCGGCTCCATGCTGGCCGCGACCACCTGGGCCGACGTCATGCCCTTGGCCTGGAGGGCGGATTTCACCTTGGGGGTGGCATCGATCGAACTGCGCAATTTCTGCAGGCCGGCATCGCCACGTTGGGCGATGACCTGGTTGACCTGCGTCTGGGTGTCCTTCGGCAACTCGCTGATGTCGATCACGTTGACGCTCTGGATCGCCGGCGCGGCCTGCTGACCGCCGGGCGCGGCTGGAGCCGGCGTAGTCGGGGCGGGCTGTTGCGCGGGCTGCTGCTGGGCGCTGGCGGCACCCGCCAGCATCAGGCTGGCGGCGGCTGCAAGAATTGTCGTTTTGCGCATGGATTTTCCTTCCATCGATTTGGCAAACGGTCGTTTTGGGGTGACCCTTCAACCTCAACCGCCAAATGGGTCCGGAAGGTGTCGCCCAGCGGGTCATTGCGTGACCATTGGAGGGCGGCAATGTGCAGCCCGGCTTCACCAACACCGCATTTCGGGAGCAACCGCTGATGGCCAGACTAACGCGTGCCGCCTACGCCCAGATGTATGGCCCGACGGTCGGCGACAAGGTGCGGCTAGCCGACACCGAACTCTTCATCGAGGTCGAGAAGGATTTCACCATCCATGGCGAGGAGGTGAAATTCGGCGGCGGCAAGGTCATTCGCGACGGCATGGGTCAGAGCCAGGTTTCCCGTGCCCAAGGTGCGGTCGACACCGTCATCACCAATGCGCTTGTGATCGATGCCAGCGCCGGCATCTTCAAGGCCGATATAGGCTTGAGGGATGGCCGCATCGCGGCCATCGGCAAGGCCGGCAATCCGGATACGCAGGACGGCGTCACCATCATCATCGGCCCCGGCACGGAAATTATCGCCGGCGAGGGCAAGATCCTGACCCCGGGCGGCTTCGACGCGCATATCCACTTCATCTGCCCGCAGCAGATCGAGGAAGCGCTGATGTCGGGCATCACCACCATGCTCGGCGGCGGGACCGGTCCGGCGCATGGCACGCTGGCCACGACCTGCACACCGGGGCCGTGGCACATGGCACGCATGATCCAGTCCTTCGACGCCTTCCCGATGAATATCGGCCTGTCGGGCAAGGGCAATGCCTCGCTGCCGGCCGCGCTCGAGGAGATGGTGCTGGGCGGCGCCTGCTCGCTCAAGCTGCACGAGGACTGGGGCACGACGCCGGCGGCGATCGACTGCTGCCTGTCTGTGGCCGACGATTACGACGTGCAGGTGATGATCCACACCGACACGCTCAACGAGAGCGGCTTTGTCGAGAACACGGTGGCGGCGATCAAGGGCCGCACCATCCATGCCTTCCACACCGAGGGCGCCGGTGGCGGCCATGCGCCTGATATCATCAAGGTCTGCGGCCTGCCCAACGTCATCCCGTCCTCGACAAACCCGACGCGGCCCTACACAGTCAACACGCTCGCCGAGCATCTCGACATGCTGATGGTCTGCCACCATCTGTCGCCGTCGATCCCCGAGGACATCGCCTTTGCCGAAAGCCGCATCCGCAAGGAGACCATCGCGGCCGAGGACATCCTGCACGACATCGGCGCCTTCTCGATCATCTCGTCGGACAGCCAGGCCATGGGCCGCGTCGGCGAGGTGGCGATCCGCACCTGGCAGACGGCCGACAAGATGAAGCGCCAGCGCGGGTCATTGCCGCAGGAGACGGGCGACAACGACAATTTCCGCGTCCGCCGCTACATCGCCAAATACACCATCAATCCGGCCGTCGCGCACGGCCTGTCGAAGGACATCGGCTCGATCGAGGTCGGCAAACGCGCCGATCTCGTGCTGTGGAACCCGGCCTTCTTCGGCGTCAAGCCGGACATGGTGCTGATCGGCGGCATGATAGCGGCCGCCCCGATGGGCGACCCCAACGCGTCGATCCCGACGCCGCAGCCGATGCACTACCGGCCGATGTTCGGCGCCTATGGCAAAGCCCGCACCAGTTCGTCGGTGACCTTCGTTTCGAAGGCCGCGCTCGAGTCCGGTTTGCACGGCCGGCTCGGCGTCGACAAGCAGTTCGTCGCCGTCGAAAACACGCGCGCCGGCATCGGCAAGCACTCGATGGTGCTCAACGACGCCACGCCGCATATCGAGGTCGATCCGGAAACCTACGAAGTTCGCGCCGATGGCGAACTCTTGACCTGCGAACCAGCGACCGTGCTGCCGATGGCGCAAAGGTACTTTCTGTTTTGAGACGTTCCGCTGAAATTCATGAATGGGCAATGAACTGCCATGAAAGCGCATGCGCTTCGTCAACTGCGGCAGCGGAATGTTGCGCCGAAGGGTTCGGATAACGGTCTACCTTTTCCGTCTGGCTTGGAAATTACGTGCTTTGAGAGCAATATCACTTAAATGAACAAGATTTTTCGAAAACAGCAATTGACGCCCTATGAGGCCGATTATGCTCAGTGGTGCGCCGAGCAAGGCGCGCTGTTGCGCGAAGGTCGCCTCTCAGACCTCGATCGCGATAACCTGGCGGAGGAGATCGAGAGCTTGGGGCGGAGCGACAAAAGAGAAATTGCGAGTAGACTTGGCACCTTGCTCCTGCATTTGCTCAAATGGGAATTTCAGCCGGAAAGGCGCAAAACTGGATGGTTGCTGACCATCCGCGAGCAGCGATTTCAGATCGAAGATCTGCTCGATGAAAGCCCTAGCTTGAAAGCCTATCCGGGACAGCGGCTCGGACGAGAATTCAAAATAGCGAGATTGAAGGCGGCGGACGAGACCGGCCTGAGGGAGGGCAATTTCCCCGCGGACTGTCCGTATTCGATCAGGGAAATTCTCGACCATGACTATTTTCCCGGCACGCCGTGGTCATCGGATCAGCTTATTCGCGAATAGCACCACGTGGTCCGCTAGAGCTTTTTCATAGCATCGAGAGCATTATCAGCTACCTATGGACCAGCAAATAGCCTCCGCCCACGACATTTTCCCGCATATTCGCATCGTCATGGGCATGGTGATCGGGCTTGGCGTCGCGCGCCTGCTGTCGGGGGTGGCGCGCATTGTGCAGCATCCCGGCCAATACCGTCTCTACCCCGTGCATCTGGCCTGGGTCGCCTCGGTGCTGTTGATGCTGGTGCATTTCTGGTGGTGGGAGTTCGGCCTCTACACCATCGAAACCTGGACCTTCGGCAAGTACCTGTTCATCATTTTCTACGCGATCACCCTGTTCCTGCTCTGCGCGCTGCTGTTTCCGGATTCGATGCTGGACTACACCAGCTACGAGGATTTCTTCTATTCGCGCCGCGCCTGGTTCTTCGGCCTGCTGGCGGCGACCTACCTGCTCGACGTGGTCGACACTTTGCTGAAGGGGCCTGAGCATTTCGCCCGCTTCGGCAGCGAGTATCTGTTCCGCACGCCGGTCTTCGTCGTGCTGTGCGTCGTCGCGATCCTGGTGCGCGACCGCCGGTTCCACATCGCCTTCGTCGCGGCGGCGCTGATCTACCAGATATCGTTCATCCTGCGGCTCTTCGACACGATCGTATGACGGCCGCGGATGCACTAGGCTGCTCGGGAAAGGCAGGGTTCAACGATGTACAAGGCCGTCGGATCGCGCGGATCCCGGGTCAGTCGCGTCCTCTGGATGCTGGAGGAACTCGGCCAGCCCTATGAGTTCGTCGAGGTCAAGCTGCGCTCGCCCGAAGCCTATGCGCTCAATCCCTCGGGCAAGGTGCCGATCCTCATAGACGGTGAATTGACGGTGACGGATTCGGCGGCGATCTGCGTCTATCTCGCCGACAAGCACGCCGATAAAGGCATGGGCGCCAATCCCGGTCTCGCAGGCCGCGCCGAAATGGATTCCTGGATGCATTTTGCCCAGAGCGAGTTCGAGGCGCCGCTGTGGAACAAATTGCGCCACCGTTTCCTCCTGCCCAGGGAAGTGCGGGTCGATGTCGGTCCTGCCGCGGCCTTTGACTTCGCCGCGGAGGTCAAGGCGCTGGAGCGCCGGCTCGGCGACAAGCCGTTCGCGCTCGGCGACCGGTTTTCCGCCGTCGACGTGCTGCTCGGCGACATGGGCGGCTGGGCGCGTGCCGGCCGTTTCCCGCTCGACTCCGAGCGCGTCAATGCCTATTTCGATCGCGTTCTGGCGCGGCCGGCCCGGACCCGGGCGCAGGCAAATGGCGGAGCCATGAAATGAAACTCAACCTCAACACCGACTTCACCAAATTCCCGCGCGCCGTCTCCGTATTGCCCGCCGGCACGGCCGCAACCACCGCGCCGTCCGGCCGTGCCGTTCTCGCCCATGACGAGCGGCATCTGCGCCGCCGCGCCATCGAACTTGCCGACGGCGGCAAGGTGCTGGTCGACCTGCCCGAGCCTGTCGCCCTGAACGATGGCGACCGGCTGGTGCTGGAGGATGGCGGCCATATCGAGATCATCGCGGCGCCCGAAGAGGTCTATGACATCCGCGCCCGCGACGCCGTGCATCTCGCCGAACTCGCCTGGCATATCGGCAACCGCCATCTCGCCGCAGGCATCGAGGCGCACCGTATCCTCATCCTGCGCGACCACGTCATCAAGGCGATGCTGGAGGGGCTAGGCGCCACGGTGCGCGACGTCTCCGAGCCGTTCAAACCGGTGCGCGGCGCCTATTCCGGCGGGCATGATCACGGCCATGCGCATGCCCATGCCGAAGCGCACAGCCATAGCCACGGCGAAGCGCATTCACACAGCCATGCGCATTCGCACGACCATCACCATCACGATCATGATTGACCAGCCTTCGAACATCGCCCTGCTGCGGCTGATGGCGTGGCTGTCGCCGGCCTTTCCGGTCGGCGGCTTTGCCTACAGCCATGGCCTCGAGCGCGCGGTGCATGATGGGCTGGTGACCAATGCCGCCGGCCTAGCCGGCTGGCTGGAGACGCTGGTCGAGATGGGCTCGGGCTGGAACGATGCCGTGCTGTTCGCCGAAAGCTGGCGCCGCGCCCGTGAAGGTGGCGATCTGGCCGAGGTTGCCGCACTGGCCGAGGCACTGGCCGGCTCGCGCGAACGCCACGCCGAGACCATGCTGCAAGGCGCGGCCTTCCTCAAAGCAGCCGCCGCCTGGCCCACTGCCGTGCTGGAGCGCTTGCCGGCCGATTGCGCCTATTGCGTGGCCGTCGGAGCCGTGGCCGGCGGCAACGGCATCGCTCTTGAGGACGCGCTGTGCGCCTTCGCGCAAGCCTTCTTCTCCAACCTCGTCCAGGCCGCGATCCGGCTCGGCATGATCGGCCAGAACGAGGCGATGACGCTGCTCGCGGGTTTCGAGCCGCTGGCGCTCTCGACCGCTGCCCGCGCGTCCCGCTCGACATTGGACGACCTCGGCGGCTGCGCCTTCGTCTCCGACGTCATGGCGATGAGGCACGAAACCCAGTATTCGCGGCTGTTCCGTTCATGATCCTCCTCGCCTTCGTCCTCTCCTTCGTCCTGCTGCTGATCACGGCACTGCATGTCTATTGGGGCATAGGCGGCGTCTGGCCGGGCAGGGACGCGGCGTCCTGCGCCCACGCTGTCGTCGGCTTTCGCGGCGTCAACGAAATGCCGACGCCGTTCGCCAGTTTCGCCGTTGCCGCCTGCCTCGGCCTGGCAACGCTGTGGCCGCTGGCGCTCATCGGTTTCTTTGCCTCGCCGTTTCCCAAGCAGGGCCTCGCGGCCACCGCGATGCTGATCGGACTGGTGTTCCTGGGGCGCGGCATTGCCGGTTTCACGCCCTGGTGGCGCCGGCTGGCGCCGCAACAGCCTTTCGCTCGGCTCGATTCCAGTTTCTATTCGCCGCTCTGCCTGTTGATCGGGCTCGGCTTCGCAGTCCTTGCCATCACGGAGCTTCCGACATGACACAACCCAACGGCCCCCTTCGTATCGGCATTGGCGGCCCCGTCGGTTCCGGCAAGACGACGCTCACCGAAAAACTCTGCAAGGCGCTGCGCGACGAGTTCTCCATCGCCGTCGTCACCAACGACATCTACACCAGGGAGGACGCCATGATGCTGGCCCGGCTGCAGGCGCTGCCGGAGGACCGCATCGTCGGCGTCGAGACCGGCGGCTGCCCGCACACCGCCATCCGTGAGGATGCCTCGATCAATCTGCAGGCGATCGCCGAGCTCAACCGCAAATTTCCCGACCTCGACATCATCTTCATCGAATCCGGTGGCGACAACCTTGCCGCCACCTTCTCGCCGGACCTTGCGGATCTCACGCTGTACGTCATCTCGGTCTGCCAGGGCGAAGAAATCCCGCGCAAAGGCGGCCCGGCGATCACGCGGTCCGATTTCCTGGTCATCAACAAGAGCGATCTTGCGCCCTATGTGAACGTCAATCTCGACGTCATGGAGAGCGACGCCGGCCGCATGCGCGGCAAGCGGCCGTTCGGCTTCACCGATCTTTCGCGCGGCAAGGGCCTGCGGGAGGTAATCGATTTCATCATCGAGCACGGCGGACTGCGAACCGTTGGCGCCGCAAGCACCGCGGCATAACTGGCCTTCTGCACCAAGCGAAAGCGGTTGCGGGCACCAGCGGCGCGCGGCATTCTGGGCCAAACCGGAGGATATTTTCGATGAGCATCGCCCGCCTGCAGAAGGAAACGCTCACCAACCTGCCCTTCTACGAAGAGCGCGTCGATCTCGCCTGCGCCTTCCGCTGGACGGCGCGGCTCAACATGCATGAGGCGGTGGCCAACCATTTCTCGCTGGCGGTCAACGACGACGGCACCAGGTTCCTGATGAACCCGAACCAGGTGCATTTCTCGCGCATCAAGGCGAGCGACCTGATCGAGATCGACGCCAACGACCCCGAGACGCTTTCCGGGCCGAATGCACCCGACCCCACGGCATGGGGCCTGCACGGCGCCGTCCATCGCAACGTGCCGCACGCGCGCTGCGTCATGCACGTCCATTCGATCCACGCCACCGTGCTGGCCTCGCTTGCCGACTCGACGCTGCCGCCGATCGACCAGAATTCGGCGATGTTCTTCAAC
Source organism: Mesorhizobium sp. B2-3-10 (assembly GCF_006442275.1). Lineage (NCBI taxonomy): Bacteria > Pseudomonadati > Pseudomonadota > Alphaproteobacteria > Hyphomicrobiales > Phyllobacteriaceae > Mesorhizobium > Mesorhizobium sp. B2-3-10. The sequence continues at coordinate 163,402 of NZ_VFVT01000001.1, read as the reverse complement.
CGTCACGTCGTCGACGCCCATTATGGCGGACTGGCCTTCGAGGAAGAGGGCGAGCGCTGCTCGCAGCTTCTCGCCGACCCCAAGGTCAAGGTGATGGTGATGGGCAACCATGGCGTGCTGGTCATCGGCGACACCGTCGCCGACGCCTTCAACCGCATGTTCTATTTCGAGCGTGCCGCCGAGACCTACATCAAGGCCCTGTGGACGGGCCGGCCGCTGCGCACCCTGTCCGACGCGATCGCCGAGAAGGCGGCGAGCGAGATGGACAACTATCCCGGCCAGGCCGAACGTCATCTCGCCGAGTTGAAGGCGATCCTCGACGAGCAGGAGCCGGTGTACCGGAACTGAACGCTACAGTCCGAGCTGAGCCCGCAATTCCCCGGCGCTGTTGATGACAATGGCGCCGGGCGGTCCTTCCATCGGCTTTTCAGGCCAGAAGATCGTCTTCATTCCCGCCGCCAGGCCCGCCATGGCGCCCGGCCAGCTGTCGTCGACCGCGACGGCGTGCGCGGGATCGACGTCTGCCAGATAGGCGGCGCGAAGGAAAGGCTCCGCGTGCGGCTTGCCTTCCCGCACATCGTTGCGGCTGATCGTCTTCATGCCGGGGTAGGTCAGCCCGACCATATGCAGATTGGCGTCGACGATCATCCGATCCGAGTTTGAGACCACCGCCTGCTGCACGCCGAGCGCGCGCAACTCCTTGAAGATCTCGATGGCGCCTGGGCGCGGCTTCAGCCCCTCGACCAGCGGCAGGTAATGCTCGTATTTGTGAACGATCCATTCGTCGAAGGGCAGTTGCAGCCCGAACTCGTCGCGCATCATTTCGTAGACCGGCCAGGCGGCGACGCCGAGCACGCGTTCGTGCAGATCGGCCGGAGGCGTGAGGCCGGCATTGCGCATCGCTGCGATGAGGGCTGCCTCATGCAGCGGTTCGCTGTCGACCAGCGTCCCGTCCATGTCCCAGAAAACCGCCTTCGGTGTCATGCAGCGCTCCTTTTTTCGATCCCTTAAAGGGTTTGCGCCGCGAGATAAACCTTTGGCGGCCATTGAACATGCCTTCAGATGGAGAAACGGACCTGTGGCGCTTTCTCCGATAGGATGTCGGCGGAGAAATCACCGCTGCTTCGGCGCAAGCATTTGCTCTTGAGATTGACAATTGCGCAGGCGGTCATTCCCTGCGAAAATGATACGACCGCCTGATGATCGGCGGTTTGGGGAGGCAGGACGTGAATACCCGGCAGGATGGCGGCAGCAACAGGCTGGACGACGCGGCGCGCGCCGGCTGGCTCTATTATGTTGCCGGCAACACACAGGACCAGATCGCCGCCACGCTCGGCATATCGAGGCAGACGGCGCAGCGTCTGGTGTCGCTGGCGGTGTCGGAAGGCCTGATCAAGGTCCGCGTCGATCATCCGATCGCCAACTGCCTGGATCTCGCCGCACGGCTGAAATCGCGCTTCGCGCTCGACCTGGTCGAGGTGGTGCCGAGCGACCCCAATTCATCCTCCACCACCATCGGCATCGCCGAAGCGGCGGCCGCCGAGATCGAGCGGCGGCTGCGGTCGCCGACGCCGATCGTCATGGGCATCGGCACCGGACGGACGCTGAAGGCGGCGATCGAACAATTGCCGCCGATGGAATGCCCGCAGCACAAGGTGGTGTCCTTGACCGGCAACATCTCGCCGGACGGGTCCGCTGCCTTCTACAACGTCATCTTCACCATGGCCGACAGGGTCAAGGCGCGGTCCTTCCCGATGCCGCTGCCGGTCATCGCCTCTTCGCCGCAGGAGCGCGAGATGCTGCTCAACCAGCCGATGATCCAGCCGACACTGGTGCTTGCGGCGGAGGCCGACGTCACCTTCATCGGTATCGGCGACCTCGGCCCGAAGGCGCCGCTCTACGAGGATGGCTTCATTTCCGAAAGCGAACTGAAAGCCTTGCAGAAGGCCGGCGGCGTCGCTGAAATCGTTGGCTGGGTGTTCGACCGCGAGGGCCGCATGATCGACGGCATCACCAATGACCGGGTGTCGTCGGCGGCGCTGCCGTCGCGGGAGAAGTCGCTGGTGATCGCGCTCGCCATGGGGGAGCGCAAGCTGCCCGGCATCCTGGCGGCGGTCAACCGACGGCTGGTCAACGGGCTCATCACCGACGAGCGGACGGCGGCCGCCCTGCTAGCCAGTATCTGACGGCTTCGCGATAAAGCCAGCAAGGCTATTGGTGCCGGCCGAAAGGGTCGTTGCCATCGAGGAAACCGAGGTCGCGCTGCAGATGCGGCGACAGGTCCCTGACGTCGAGATGCGCCCTTTTTCGGGTCGCGAACCAGCCGAATCCGTCCGCAAGCCACGAAATCCAGCGATGATCGGGGGCGGGAGTGCATTTTTGCTGCGCCATGGTCATGATCGTCAACCTTCGTTATCCTGAACCCGAATGACGGGTTGAGGATGAATGTCGGCCTTGCCGGCCGCTTTTGCCAATCGAACGTCGATAACGATCCATAAGGAGGCTTTATGCCTGATCTCAGCGCGCCGCAGGTTTCGCAGCTGCCGCCGTTACAGGCGATCCGGGTGTTCGAGGCGGTGGCGCGGCATCTTTCCTTCACCAAGGCCGCCGGCGAACTCGCCATGACGCAAGCGGCGGTCAGCTATCAAATCAAGGTGCTGGAGGAGCGCGTCGGCGCTCCGCTGTTCCTGCGCCGGCCGCGGCAGATCGAACTGACCGAAGCCGGCCAGCGCCTGGCGCCGGCGGTCAGCGAGGCCTTTGCCATTCTTAGCCAGGCCTATGCCGCCGCGCGCGGCGGGGCGGACGGGTTGTTGTGCGTCACCACGGTGCTGACTTTTGCCTCGAACTGGCTGGCGCACCATCTGGGCGCATTCCAGATCGCGCATCCCTCGCTTGCCGTGCGGCTCGACACGTCGAGCCGGCTGACGGATTTCGCCCGCGAGGATGTCGACCTCGCCATTCGTTCTGGCGGCGGCAAATGGCCGGGGCTGGAAGCCCACAAGCTGCTCGATGCCGATTTCACGCCCATGCTGAGCCCGAAGCTCGCTGCGAGCATCGGCGGCATCAACGAACCGGCCGACCTGCTCAAGCTGCCGATCCTCGATCCCAGCGATATCTGGTGGACGCAATGGTTCGAGGCCGCCGGCGTGCACAGCCACGACCTTGCCAGGCGGCCCGGCAGCAGCATGGGCGCGCAGGCCTATGAAGCCAACGCGGCCATATCGGGCCATGGCGTGGCGATCCTGACCCGGGCGCTGTTCAAGGCCGAACTCGCCGACGGCCGGCTGATCCAGCCATTCGAGCTGGTCGGCGACGACGGGCACGCCTACTGGCTGGTCTACCCCGAGGCGCGCCGCAACGTGCCCAAGATCCGCGCCTTCCGCGACTGGCTGCTGGCCGAGATCGCCTGCTGACCGGCATATAAGCCGACGTCAGACCGGGGCAACAAACCACATCCCGTTCGAGAGGCTTTGGCCCCGCCGCCTGGACTCCAGACGGCGGCAATCCGAGCCCTGTCGCCGAACCTCCGTCCCATTCGCCGGTCGTGTGCTGCGCTGCAGCATCGAATCCGGCTTGACATAATTAAGACTAAGTGAGTAATTGCTCACAACCAAGGCAAATGCTCAACTTGGTTTATGGGAGGAATTTGATGAAACTTCGCACGCTCACCCTGGGCTTGTTGTCGGCCAGCACGCTTGCGTTCGCCGCACACGCCGAATCCATCACCATCGCCACCGTCAACAATGGCGATATGGTCCGCATGCAGAAGCTGACCGACGACTTCACCAAGGCTAACCCCGACATCCAGCTCAACTGGGTCACGCTCGAAGAGAACGTGCTGCGCGAGCGCGTCACCACCGACATCGCCACCAAGGGTGGCCAATATGACGTGATGACCATCGGCACCTACGAGGTTCCGATCTGGGCCAAGCAGAGCTGGCTCCTGCCGCTCGACAAGCTCGGCGACGACTATGACGCCAAGGACATCATCCCGGCCATCGCCGGCGGCCTTTCGGTCGATGGCAAGCTCTATGCCGCGCCCTTCTACGGCGAGAGCTCCTTCGTCATGTACCGCAAGGACCTGATGGAAAAGGCTGGGCTGAAAATGCCCGACGCCCCGACCTGGGATTTCATCAAGCAGGCGGCCGACAAGATGACCGACCGCGCCAATGGCGTGAACGGCGTCTGCCTGCGCGGCAAGGCCGGCTGGGGCGAGAACATGGCTTTCCTGACCGCCATGTCGAACTCCTTCGGCGCCCGCTGGTTCGACGAGAACTGGAAGCCGCAGTTCGACCAGCCGGAATGGAAGAAGACGCTGCAGTTCTATGTCGACCTGATGAAGGCCGACGGTCCCGAGGGCGCCTCGTCCAACGGCTTCAACGAGAACCTGGCGCTCTTCCAGCAGGGCAAGTGCGGCATGTGGATCGACGCCACCGTCGCCGCCTCCTTCGTCTCCGACCCGAAGAACTCCACCGTCGCCGACAAGGTCGGCTATGCCCTCGCGCCGGATAATGGCTTGGGCAAGCGCGGCAACTGGCTATGGGCGTGGTCGCTGGCCATTCCGGCCGGCACGCAGAAGGCCGACGCCGCCGAGAAGTTCGTCTCCTGGGCGACCAGCAAGCACTATGCCGAGCTCGTCGCGTCGAAGGAAGGCTGGGCAAACGTGCCTCCGGGCACGCGTTCCTCGCTCTACGCCAACCCCGAGTACCAGAAGGCGGCTCCGTTCGCCAAGATGACGCTGGACTCCATCAATGCCGCCGACCCGACGCATCCGACCGTCAAGCCGGTGCCTTATGTCGGCGTGCAGTTCGTCGCCATCCCTGAATTCCAGGGGCTTGGCACCACCGTCGGCCAGCTCTTCTCGGCGGCTCTTGCCGGCCAGTCGAGCGTCGACGATGCGCTGAAGCAGGCCCAGGACGCCTCCACCGCGGCGATGACCGAGGGCGGCTACATCAAGTAAGGCTCCTCCCGGTGCCGAACGCCGGTCACCTCCTCGACCGGCACCGGCCGCCCGAAACCCAGTTCGGGCGGCCGCCTTTCCAGAGCCTGTGAAAATTCAGCCTGATCCTTGAAGGGTGACCGTCATGGCTACTCAGCAGACCCGTTCGCTTGCCCGATTCATGATGGCGCCTTCCGTGGTGCTGCTGTTCGTCTGGATGATCGTGCCGCTGGTCATCACGATCTGGTTCTCCTTCCAGCAGTACAATCCGCTCAACCCAATGCGCGACGGGTTCGTCGGCTTATCCAACTACGCGCTGTTCTATTCCAATCCGGCCTTCCTGCAGTCGATCCTCAACACGCTTGTCCTGGTGGTCAGCGTGCTGCTGATCACGGTGATCGGCGGCATCCTGCTGGCGTTGCTCATCGATCAGCCGATGTGGGGCCAGGGGATCGTGCGCATCCTCGTCATCTCGCCGTTCTTCGTCATGCCGCCGGTGGCCGCATTGGTGTGGAAGAACATGATCATGCACCCGCAATATGGCGTGTTCGCCGACATAGCGCGCTTCTTCGGAGCACAGCCGATCGACTGGTTCGGCCAGCATCCGATGACGGCGATCATCATCATCGTCGCCTGGCAGTGGCTGCCTTTCGCGACATTGATCCTCTTGACCGCGCTGCAGTCGCTCGACGGCGAGCAGAAGGAAGCCGCCGAGATGGACGGCGCCGGCTTCATCAGCCGCTTCATCTATCTGACGCTGCCGCACATGTCGCGGGCGATCACCGTCGTCATCCTGATCCAGACGATCTTCCTGCTCTCGGTCTACGCCGAGATCCTGGTCACCACCAATGGCGGCCCTGGATACGCCTCCACCAACCTGCCCTTCCTCGTCTACCAGAAGGCGTTGCTGGAATTCAAAATCGGCCAGGCATCCGCGGGCGGTGTGATCGCCGTCATTCTCGCCAACATCGTCGCCTTCTTCGCCATGCGCGCCGTCGGCAAGAACCTGGACAAGTAAGGGAGGATACGATGGCACGCTCAGTCACCACCCAGCACAAGACAATCGCGACAATTGCCGCCTGGACCGTCGCGCTGCTGATCTTCTTTCCGATCCTCTATACGATCATCACCTCGTTCAAGTCGGAACAGGAGGCAATCCAGGGCTTCAACCTGATCCCGTCCGGGACTTTCGAGAGCTATGCCGAGGTCCAGGCGCAGAGCGGTTACTTCAAGTTCTTCCTGAACTCGGTGCTGCTTTCTGTCGGCTCGACCATCCTGGCGCTGTTGGTCGCCATTCCGGCGGCATGGTCGATGGCGTTTTCGCCGACCAAGCGGACCAAGGACATATTGATGTGGATGCTGTCCACCAAGATGATGCCGGCAGTCGCCGTGCTGTTCCCGATCTACCTGATCTTCCGCAATCTCGGCCTGCTCGACTCGCGCATCGGCCTGATGATCATGCTGATGCTGATCAACCTGCCGATCGTGGTGTGGATGCTCTACACCTACTTCCGCGAAATCCCAGGCGAAATCCTGGAAGCCTCGCGTATGGACGGCGCATCCTTGTGGGGTGAAATCTGGTACGTGCTGACGCCGATGGCGGTGCCGGGCATTGCTTCGACCATGCTGCTCAACATCATCCTGGCCTGGAACGAGGCGTTCTGGACGATCCGGCTGACCACCACGGAAGCCGCCCCACTCACCGCCTTCATCAGCTCCTTCTCCAGCCCGCAAGGCCTGTTCTGGGCCAAGCTTTCGGCCGCCTCGACCCTCGCCATCGCGCCGATCCTGATCATGGGCTGGTTCAGCCAGAAGCAGCTGGTGCGCGGCCTGACATTTGGCGCGGTGAAGTGACGGAAATTGCCTGAAGCAATCGGCGAAAAACAGCCCTCGGGGAGGAAACCATGGGAAACATCACGCTCAAGAACGTCTCCAAGTCCTTTGGTTCGACGTCCATCATCCCCGGCCTCGACCTGGTGATCGAAAACGGCGAGTTCGTCGTCTTCGTCGGCCCGTCGGGTTGCGGCAAGTCCACGCTGCTCAGGCTGATCGCTGGCCTTGAGGACACCAGCGGCGGCACCATCAACATCGATGGCCGCGACGTCACCGGCGAGGCGCCGGCCAAGCGCAAGCTTGCCATGGTGTTCCAGTCCTACGCGCTCTACCCGCATATGACGGTGGCCAAGAACATCGCTTTCCCGCTGAAGATGGCGGGCGAGGACCAGGCGACCATCGACAGGAAGGTGAAGGACGCGGCGCGCGTGCTCAACCTTACCAACTACCTCGAACGCCGCCCCGGCCAGCTCTCCGGCGGCCAGCGCCAGCGCGTCGCCATCGGCCGCGCCATTGTGCGCCAGCCCTCGGCCTTCCTGTTCGACGAACCGCTGTCCAACCTCGACGCGGCACTGCGCGGCACCATGCGGCTGGAGATCAGCGAACTGCACCATCAGCTGAAAACCACGATGATCTACGTCACCCACGATCAGGTCGAGGCGATGACCATGGCTGACAAGATCGTCGTGCTCAACGCCGGCAATATCGAGCAGGTTGGCTCGCCGATGGAACTCTACAAGACGCCGAAGAACCTGTTCGTCGCCGGCTTCATCGGCTCGCCCAAGATGAACCTGATCGAAGGCGCGCCGGCTGGCAAATACACCGCCAAGACCATCGGCATCCGGCCCGAACATATGCAGATATCGACCACGGCGGGCGACTGGAAGGCGACGGTCGGCGTGGCCGAGCATCTGGGCTCCGACACGTTCCTGCACGTTCAAGCCGACGGCGTCGGGCCGCTGACGGTGCGCGCCGACGGCGAACTGGCGGTCCGCCATGGCGACACGATCTATCTCACCCCTGACAAGGCCAAGCTGCATCGCTTCGGCGCTGACGGCAAGGCGATGGCCCAGTGAGGGTGGGCCAGTGAGGGTGGGCCAGTGAGGATGGGACAGTGAGGCTGCAAGGCAAATCGGCGCTGGTCACGGGATCGGCGCGAGGCATCGGCAGGGCTTTCGCCGAAGCCTATGTGCGCGAGGGCGCCACTGTCGCGATCGCCGATATCAACCTTGAAGCAGCGCAGAAGACGGCCGCCGCGATCGGCGACAACGCCTATGCCGTGAAACTCGACGTCACCGACCAGGCATCCATCGATGCGGCGGTGAAGGCGGTGGAGGACAAGGCGGGCGGTCTCGACATCCTGATCAACAACGCCGCTTTGTTCGACCTGGCCCCGATCATGGAGATATCTCGGGCGAGCTATGAAAAGCTTTTCTCCGTCAATGTCGCGGGCACGCTGTTCATGCTGCAGGCAGCCGCCCGGTCGATGATCGCGCGGGGCAAGGGCGGCAGGATCATCAACATGGCAAGCCAGGCCGGGCGTCGCGGCGAGCCGCTGGTCGCGGTCTATTGCGCCACCAAGGCCGCGGTCATCTCGCTGACCCAGTCGGCCGGGCTCGATCTGATCAAGCACCGCATCAACGTCAACGGCATCGCGCCCGGCGTCGTCGACAGCGACATGTGGGACGAAGTCGATGCCTTGTTCGCCAAATACGAGAACCGGCCGAAGGGCGAGAAAAAGCGGCTGGTCGGCGAAGGCGTGCCTTACGGCCGCATGGGCAAGCCGGAAGACCTCGCCGGCATGGCCGTGTTCCTCGCCAGTGACGAGGCCGAATACATCGTCGCCCAGACCTACAATGTCGATGGCGGCCAATGGATGAGTTGAAAAGAACGATTTGAGGGGGACGGCGCCTCTTTCTTTCCTCCGGAGAAGGTGCCGCGGGGGCGGGTGAGGGGCCGCATGCTGGAACACCAGGTGCGGCCCCTCATCCTCGCCCTCCCGAAGGAGGCGAAACAGTCGGGCGGCAAATCGGCCAAAGGGTAAAGCAGATGACCGTGAAACTTTCTTCCTCGAGCCTCGTCAGGCTTCCGCCCAAGGTCGCAGGTCCGAACTATGACCGCTCGGCGCTGAAAGCCGGCATCGTGCATTTTGGTGTCGGCAATTTTCACCGCTCGCACCAGGCCGTCTATCTCGACGACCTGTTCGGTCAGGGCATCGGTCATGATTGGGCGCTTGTCGGCGCCGGCGTGTTCGATGGCGAGAAGATCGGCCGCGGCAAGCTTGAAGAGCAGGATTGGCTGACCACAGTGGTCGAGCAGGACGAGGGCCATATGAGCGCCCGCGTCACCGGTGCGATGATCGATTTCCTGATGCCGGGCGATGCCGCCGCCATCATCGATCGGCTGGCCGATCCGGCGATCAGGATCGTTTCGCTGACCATCACCGAAGGCGGCTATTTCATCGACCCGGCCTCCGGCGTCTTCAACCCGACCCATCCCGACATCGTCGCCGACGCGCAGCCGGGCGCCACACCGAAGACTGTGTTCGGCATTATCTTGGCCGGGCTGGTGCGACGCCGCGAGGATGGTATCGTGCCGTTCACCGTGATGTCCTGCGACAACATTCCCCACAACGGCCATGTCACGTCGGATGGTGTTATCGGCCTTGCCCGCCTGATCGACGAGGATCTGGCGAGCTGGGTCAGCGAGACGGTCGCCTTCCCGAACGCCATGGTCGACCGCATCACGCCGGCCACCAGCGACCGCGAGCGCAAGATCCTCGCCGACGATTTTGGCATCGAGGACAACTGGCCGGTGTTCTGCGAGCCGTTCCGGCAATGGGTGCTGGAAGACCATTTCACCGATGGCCGCCCGGCGCTGGAAAAGGTCGGCGTGCAGTTCGTCAAGGACGTCGCCCCTTATGAACTGATGAAGATCCGCATCCTCAATGGCGGCCACGCCACCATCGCCTATCCGGCCGGGCTGATGGACATCCACTTCGTGCATGAAGCGATGCAGGAGCCGCTGGTGCGCGGATTCCTCGACAAGCTCGAGCACGACGAGATCATCCCGACGGTGCCGCCGGTGCCGGACACGGTGCTGGAAGACTATTACCAGCTCATCGAGAAGCGCTTCTCCAATCCCAAGATCGGCGACACGGTGCGCCGGCTCTGCCTCGACGGGTCCAATCGCCAGCCGAAATTCATCATCCCGACCATCGCCGACCGGCTGAAGGCCGGCAAAGGCGTTGCCGGACTGGCGCTGGAATCGGCCCTTTGGTGCCGCTACTGCTTCGGCACGACGGACAGCGGCGCCGTCATCGAGCCCAACGACCCGAGCTGGGACCGGCTGAAGGCAACGGCAAAGGCGGCAAAGGACGCGCCCGCCGCGTGGCTTGCGATGGACGATATCTATCGCGACGTCGGCCGCGCCGCCGCCTTCGTCGAGGCCTTCGCCCACGCGCTCAACGTGCTCTGGGCCAATGGCACGCGCGCCACGCTGACGCGCTACCTCGCCGGCAAGCTCTGAGAGCCAGCCGGCATCATGAGGCCTGAACTGGTCATCTTCGACTGCGACGGCGTGCTGGTCGATAGCGAGGCGCTCTCCGTCTCGGCGCTGCTCGGCATGATCGAACTGGCCGGCGGCAGTCTTGGCGAGGACGCTGCCTACGAGCATTTCCTCGGCAAGAGCATGAAAAGCGTGCGCGAGATCCTCAGCCGCGACTTCGGCCTGGAGATCACCGACCAGCATCTCACCGCCATGCGCGTCGACCTCATGCGAAAGTTCCGCGAGGAGCTGATGCCGATCCCCGGCGTCAAGGAGATGCTGCCGAAGCTCGGCCTGCCGTACTGCGTCGCCTCTTCCGGCACGCTGGAACGCATTCGTTACGCGCTCGACATCACCGGTCTGCTGACGCTGATGGAGCCGCATCTGTTCAGCGCGGCCATGGTTGCCAAGGGAAAGCCGGCGCCCGACCTTTTCCTCCACGCCGCCGCCACCATGCGAGCCCATCCGCGCAGGTGTCTCGTCATCGAGGACAGCCCGGCTGGTGTCGCCGCCGCACGCGCGGCAGGCATGCGCGTCCTTGCCTTTACCGGCGGCGCGCACGCTGGCAATCCGGCATTGAAAGCGCGGCTTGCGTCGACCGAACCGGACTTTATATTCGCTGACATGCTGCAATTGCCCGATCTGATTGCAGGCCTGGGAGCGAGAGTTAGAGCATCTTGACGAAACAGTTTGTCTGCGCGGTCGATGTCGGCACCGGGAGCGCTCGCGCGGGCATTCTCGACGCCAGTGGCACCTTGCTCGGCCGTGCCGAGCGGCCGATCGCCATGAACCAGCCGAAGCCGGATCATGCCGAGCATGATTCGCGCGATATCTGGTCCGCCGTCTGCACCGCCGTGCGTGCCGCGCGGGAAAAGGCCGGCGTCGCCGCCGGGGATATTGCCGGTATTTCCTTCGATGCCACCTGTTCTCTGGTCGTGCGGGACAGGCAAGGCGGCCAGCTCAGTGTGTCGACCACCGGCGACAAGCGCTGGGACACCATTGTCTGGCTCGATCACCGCGCCATCGCCGAAGCCGACGAATGCACGGCGAGCGCCCACGAGGTGCTGAATTATATAGGCGGCGTCATGTCGCCCGAGATGGCGACGCCGAAGCTGATGTGGCTGAAGCGAAATCTACCGAAGACATGGAATGAAGCCGGCTATCTGTTCGACCTGGCCGATTTCCTGACCTGGCAGGCAACGGGCTCGCTGGCCCGCTCGCAATGCACGCTGACAGCGAAGTGGACTTATCTGGCGCACCAGGACAGCGCATGGCAGCGCGATTTCTTTGAACTTGTCGGCCTCGACGATCTTTTTGACCATGGCAATCTGCCCGAAAAGGCAAGCCCGGTCGGCGCCGATATCGGTCCGTTGACGGCGCAGGCAGCGGCGGAACTCGGCTTGACCGAAAACTGCCGCGTCGGCGCAGGCGTCATCGATGCCTATGCCGGGGCGCTTGGCGTGCTCGGCGGTTTTGCCGGCGACGACCAGAATATCGGCCGCCATCTGGCGCTGATCGCCGGCACGTCCTCCTGCGTCATGGCGATGTCGCCCGACCCGCAGCCTTTCGCCGGCGTCTGGGGCCCTTACTACGGCGCCGCGCTGCCGAAGCTGTGGCTATCGGAAGGCGGCCAGTCGGCGACCGGGGCGCTGCTCGACCACATCATCCGCTGGCACGGCGCCGGCGGCGAGCCGAACGCGGCCATGCATGCCAGGATTGCCGGGCGCGTCGCCGAACTGCGCGCCGCCGAGGGCGAGAACCTTGCCGCGCGGCTGCATGTGCTGCCGGATTTCCACGGCAACCGCTCGCCGCTGGCCGACCCGCACGCCGTCGGCGTCGTCAGCGGTTTGACGCTGGATTCGTCGTTCGACAGCCTGTGCAAGCTCTACTGGCGCACCGCCGTCGGCATCGCGCTCGGCGTGCGCCATGTGCTGGAGGCGCTGAATGAGAACGGCTACCTGATCGACACGCTGCACGTCACCGGCGGCCACACCAAGAACCCGCTCTTGATGGAGCTCTATGCCGACGCCACCGGCTGTACGGTGGTCGAGCCGCTGGCCGACGAGGCGGTTCTGCTCGGCACCGGCATGGTGGCGGCGACCGCTGCCGGGCTGTTCCCCGATCTCAACGCCGCCTGCCTTGCCATGCAGCAGGGCGGCAAGGCACGCGCCGCCAACCCGGCGGCTGGCGCCCGCTTCGATCGCGACTACCGCATTTTCCTGGAGATGCACCGGCAGCGGCAGGTGCTCGACGCCATCCGGTAGGTCTCAGCGCTCTATTGCTTGCGCAGGGACGCGCCCGATGTCGCGTCGAACAGGTGGATCGCTTCCTCCTCGAACGTATAGCGGACGGGCGCATGCAGCACCGGGCATTCGCGTGCCGGAACCAGTGCGCTGATCTCCTTGCCGCCGGAGCCGAAGGTCACCAGCGCGTCATTGCCATGGAATTCGATGAGATCGGCAGTGCCTTGCAATATGCCGGCGGCGCCGGCGCCGGCCGTCTTCAGGTCCGGCGGGCGGATGCCCAGCACGGCGCGATCGCCCGGCTGGAGATGAAAACCCGCCCCGTCTATCGAAAGCACCGTTCCGGCGCCGGTCAGCGTCCAGCCGTTGCCGGCGCGGGCGACCGTCACATCGGCAAAATTCATGTTCGGCGTGCCGATGAAGCCGGCCACGAAAATATTGCCCGGCCGCCGGTAGATTTCCGCTGGCGAGCCGATCTGCTCGATGACGCCGTCCTTGAGCAGCACGATGCGGTCGGCAAGCGTCATCGCCTCCAGCTGGTCGTGGGTGACATAGACGGTGGTGGTCTTCAGCGACTGGTGCAGCCGCGCGATCTCGACGCGCATGTGGTTGCGCAATTTGGCGTCGAGATTGGACAAGGGCTCGTCGAACAGGAACACCTTGGGCGTCTTGATCATGGCCCGGGCGATCGCCACGCGCTGCTGCTGGCCGCCGGAAAGTTCGGCCGGTTTGCGGCCGAGATAGGGGTCGAGCCCCAGCGTCCCCGACACCGCTTCGACCCGCTTGCGGATCTCGGCCGCCGGCACCTTCTGGCGCCGCAGCCCGAAGGCGATGTTGTCGAAGATCGTCATGTGCGGATAGAGCGCGTAGTTCTGGAACACCATGGCGATGCCGCGATCCCCCGGATCGAGGTCGTTGACCACCTTGCCGCCGATCGAGACCTCGCCGCCGCTGATGTCCTCCAGACCCGCCAGCATCCTAAGCAAGGTCGACTTGCCGCAGCCGGACGGGCCTAGGAACACGACGAATTCGTGCTCTTCAATGCTGAGGTTGAGATCGCGGATGACCGTGGTGGCGCCGTAGGCCTTGTCGACGTGGGAGCAAACGATCGCGGACATGGTCAGCCCTTTTCGCCTGTAAGCAGGATCTGCAGCTTCACGTCCTGCGGGTTGCCTTCGGCGGCCCGTTCGAACGCCTTGATGCTGTCGGCGAAATCATAGGTGCCGGTGATCAGCGGCTTGAGGTCGACCTTGCCGGAGGCGATGAGCTGCAGGGCGCGGTCGAAAATGTTGGCATAGCGGAACACCGTCTCGATGCGCACTTCCTTCGAGATCGCCGCCGGTACGTTGAGGGCCACCGGCTCCACCGGCAGCCCGACCAGCACCACCGCGCCACCTGGCCGCACGACATCGAACAGGTCGGCGAAGGCCTTGGGGCTCCCGCTCGCCTCGAAGACGATGTCGGCGCCCCAATTGTCGGTCGCCGCCGCGACGGCGTCGACAAGCGACTGCTCGCCGATATTGACCGGCACGATGCCGGCATATTGCGCTGCGATCGTCAGCTTGGGCGCGGAAAAGTCGGAAATCAGCACTTTCGAACAGCCGCCGGCAAGGGCGGCAAGCGCGATCATGATGCCGATCGGGCCGCAGCCGACGACGACGGCGACATCGCCCGGAATGATGCGGGCACGGCTTGCCGCCTGCATGCCGATGGCGAAGGGCTCGACCATGGCGCCCTCGGCGAAGGAGACATTGTCGGGCAGCCTGTAGGTGAAAGCCGCCGGGTGCACGGCATAGGGAGCAAGGATGCCATGCACCGGCGGGGTCGCCCAGAAAGTGACGTCCGGGTCGACATTGTAGATGCCGAGTTTTGTCGCGCGCGACGACAGGTTCGGCACGCCGGGCTCCATGCAGACGCGGTCGCCGACTTTCAAACTCCTGACATTAGCGCCGACCTCGACGATTGTGCCGGCGGCCTCGTGGCCGAGCACCATCGGCGCCCGCACGACATAGCTGCCGATGGCGCCATGGGTGTAATAGTGCACGTCGCTGCCGCAGACGCCGACCGTGTGGATGGCGATCCTGACGTCGTCGGGTCCGACATCGAGCGGCAACGCGATCTCGCGCAGCGACAGTTCGCCTTTTTTTTCAAGTACCAAAGCCCGCATCGGGTCGTCCTCACTTCAAGTCTTTTTTTGCCGGAAAACGGAATTCAGGAAACCGCTGAGCACGCCGAGGAAAAGCAGCGGCGGCAGCGACAGGAGCACGACCGAGGCGTTCAAAATCCCCCACGGCACATTCATGCCTTGCTGGGAGAGTTCGGAGGCGACGATCGGCAAGGTCTTGGCATTGGAACTCGACAGCATCAGCGCGATCAGGAACTCGTTCCAGACCAGCACGAAGCTGAAGGCAATCGCGCCGATCAGCGAACGGGCAGCCACGGGCAGCGCGATCCGCCAGAACACCGCGTAAGCGCCGTACCCGTCAACGAAGGCGGCTTCCTCGATTTCCTTCGGCACGGCCTGGAAGGCTGGAATGGCCAGCCACATAATCACCGAGATGGTGAGCAGGGAGTAGGTGACGATCAAAGCCGGCAAAGTGTCGTAGAGGCCGAGCTGCAGCCAGATCACCATCAGCGGGATCGCCACCGCCACCGGCGGCAGGAAACGCAGCGACAGCACGAAGAACTGGATATCGCCGGCCCAGCGGTTGGGATAGCGCGCCACCGCGTAGGCCGCGGGCAGGCCAAGCACGACGCCGATCAGCACGGCCGTGCCGCAGGCGACGACCGAATTGTAGAGGCCCGTGATGACGCTGTCGCGGCCAAGGATATAGCTGATATTGGCTAGCGTCGGCGTGAACACCAGGCGCGGAACGCGGGTGATGATGTCGACGCTGTTCTTCAGCGAATTGAGCGCCGTCCACAGCAGCGGGAACACGGCCAGAAATCCGGCGAAGGCCAGGACGGCCTTGGCGATCATGCGGCCGGGCCTCATGCCTGCACCCGCTTCCACAGCATGGTGAAGGTGATGACGGTGGCGATCATCATCAGCACGGCCATCGCCGAGGCGTAGGAGACCTTGCCGGACTCGATGAAGCCTTGCGAGAAGGCGTACATGTCGAGCGTTTCGGTTGCCACGCCGGGGCCGCCGCGGGTCATCACATAGATCAGGTCGAAGGAGCGCAGCGACTCGATCATCTTGACGAACATCAGGCTGATCAGCGGCGCCTTCAGCATCGGCAAGGTGACGTAGGCGTGGATCTGCCAGCGCCGGGCGTGGTCGAGTCGGGCCGCCTCGATCGGCTGCGGCGGCAACGTCTCCAGCAGCTTCAGCACGATGACGGCGAAGAATAGGCCCCACTGCCAGACATCGACCGAGGCCACGGCGAACAGCGCCGTCGAAGGCTTGGACAGCGGATCGAAGATCAGCCCGCCGGTGAGCAGCCGGTAGGGGTAGGTGGCGATGCCGTAGAGCGGATGGTAGGCGAACTTCCAGACGAAGGCGGCCGAGACGCGCGGCAGCAGCACCGGGATGATGAACAGCAGGCAGTAGAGATTGCGCAGGCGCGGTGACGCGACCTCGAACATCAAGACGCCCAGCCCAATGGCCACGGCCATGGTCGCCACGACGGTGACGATCTCCCATTTCACCGACACCCAGACGGCGTTGAGGAAGCGGCGGTCGGAGAATAGATCCAAAAAGTTCGAGAACCAGACCCAGGAATAGGCCGTCGAGCTCAGCTCGCGGTTCTGCAGGGCGATGATGATCGCGTAGAGCGTCGGCACCATCGACAGGATCAGCAGAATGACCAACGTCGGCACGACAAAGGTGACCGGCAGGGATGAACGTCGAGGCATTGGTCTCAGGCCTTGCTGTGTCTCTGATATCTGGACATGACGGGCAGGCCCTCCTGCGACGCACAGGTTCCGGCGGTCCCGAGACTGCCGCGAACCGCGCGCCGCAAGAGGGAGGGACCTACTTCTTCACCAGCTCATTGGCATAGGCCTCGAGCTCGTTGAGGCTGCCCTTGACGTCGGTGCGCGTGCCGGCGATCAATTCCTCGAGGATGATGCCCCAGCGGTCGCCGAGATCCGGCCAGCGTGGATCCTGCCAGAAGTTCACCGCCGTCACCTTGCCTGTTTCGGCAAGCGCCTGGCCGAGATCGGCGCCGTAGATATCGGCGAACTCCTTGCTGGACAGGATGCTGGTGCGGTTCAGCTCACCGAACTGGTGGGCGTCGAGCCGGCGCTT
Organism: Mesorhizobium sp. B2-3-10; assembly: GCF_006442275.1. Lineage (NCBI taxonomy): Bacteria > Pseudomonadati > Pseudomonadota > Alphaproteobacteria > Hyphomicrobiales > Phyllobacteriaceae > Mesorhizobium > Mesorhizobium sp. B2-3-10. The sequence goes on along the minus strand of NZ_VFVT01000001.1, from coordinate 146,589 downwards.
CTCGTTTTCCTTCGACGTTGCCCAGGCGATGAACAGGCCGGCGCATTTCTTCGAAGCGTCGTCGGCATTGGCCTTCGCCGCGATGGCGAGGCCATGGCCGTAACCGCCGCCGGGAAGTGGCGAGGGCGGCGGCAGGAAGCCGATCTTGCCGACCACTTGCGAGGTTTTCGGATCGACCGCCATGCCCGAAAGCGGCGTCGATTCGACGAGGATCGCGACCTGGCCCGACAGGAAGGCGCCGGTCGATTCGTCCCAGCTGCCGGTCTGCGTGCCGGGAGCCGAATCCTTGAACAGCTTCAGATAGGTCTCGGTCGCCTTGACCGCGGCCTCGGAATTGAAGGCCGGCTTGTCGCCGTCGAACCACTTGCCGCCATAGGCCTTGAAGAACGGCATCCAGCGCCAGACATTTGCGCCCGACCCGCGTGCGCCGCGCAGCGCGATGCCATACATGCCCTTGTCCGCATTGGTCAGCTTCGGCACGTCGGCGATCAGCTCGTCCAGCGTCTTGGGCGGCTGGATGCCGGCGGCCTCCAGCACGTCCTTGCGGTAGACCATCAGGTCGCCCCCGCCGGTCAGCGGCGCGAACCAGACCTTGCCGTCATAGGTGGCGACCTTCTGGCGGCCTGGGTCGAAGTCGGCATAGTCGTAGTCAGCCGGATAAAAATCGGTCAGCGGCACGATCCACTTCGACGAGGCGAAAAGCGCCACATTTGCTTCATCGACATAGTAGACGTTGTAGTTGCCGACTGTGGACGCGTCCGCGCGCGACTTGGCGCGGCGATCGTTCTCGTTGAGATAATCGATCTTGAAGCTCGCGCCGGAGAGCTTCTCGAACTCGGCCTTTGAGTCCTCCAGAAGCGTCAGGCCGTCGCGTGGCTGCGCCAGCACCTTGACCGGTGCCGAGCAGACCGGCGCCTGCGCCAGGGCTAGGGTTGAAACGGTAGCGGAAAGCACGAAAGCTGCGCCAAGGCTGGCAGCGAGCCGAACTGGTTTCATGATCTTTTTCTCCTCCAGGAATACGTCGCAGGAAACGCAGGTCATCGGGTTGCGCGATCCTCACCATCGCCCGGACGACATGCCACCCGTCGCCAAAATGCGCAGTTGCGATGGGCCAAGCTAGAAGCCCCGTTGCAGCAGACCTGTACTTTTATGCATTGTGCAGCGCAAAAAACGGCACCCACATAGGGGACGCGTCACACGAGTATCGATCTGGTCCAAAAGGGTGATTCAGGATGCGCTTATGCACGCATCGCCAGACGCTGCCGCGACAGCTTGCGATAGGATGACGGCGTCATCTTGTGCTTGCGCAGGAAGGCGCGGTTGAAGTTGGAGATGTTCATGTAGCCGACCTGGAAACAGATGTCGGTGATCGGCACATCGGTATCAGCCAGGAGCTTGCACGCCTGCCACAGCCTGAGCTTGGCAAGATGGTCGCTGAAGGAATTGCCGGTGTTCTTCTGGAAGAACCGCGAGAAGGTGCTTTCGCTCATGCCGGCCAGCTCGGCCACGTCAGGCAGCTTCAGATCCTCCGCGAAATGCTGGAACAGATAGGTCAGCGTGCGCTGGATGATGTCGAGCGAGGCGGCATCGAGAACCGGCTGGAAGTTCGGTGATGACAACAGCTCATACTCATCGGTCCGGGCCAGCAGGTCGACCAGTTCGAGGAACAGGCAGAACCGGGCCAGCCCATGCACCGTACCCATCCGCTCCATCAGCGCGGCGCCTTCAAGCGCGGTCCCGCCGTGGAAGACCATGCCGCGCAGCGACCGTTCCAGGAACGGCTCCAGTTCGCGCAATTCCGGCAGCATGTCAGCCGATCCTCGCAGCCGCTCGGCATCGAATTGCAGCACGATGTCGCGACCCTCGATCAACTCGCCGGGCTGCACCGCGGTGACCCAGTCATGCGGCAGGCCACCACCGACGATGGTGAGGTAGCCCGGCCCGAACTCGCCAATATGGTCGCCGACCAGGACCACGCCGGAGGATTTCCGCAGCAGGTGGATCTCGTATTCCGGATGGAAGTTCCAGACGTTGCGCTCCCAGGGATAGTCGTCCAGCCGCCACAGGAAACTGTCGCTCGCCTCGGTGACGATATGCTCGAAGGAAGGCGCCGTGCGCGGGATCGCCGCCGTGTTCTTTCTGCGTCTGAACGCCATCCTGCTTCCCATATTCGCCCGCCGCCGACGTTTTAATCCGGAGCAGCCCGGGCCGGCAAGGGAACGAGGCGACGCCTCCCGGCAATGGCGCTGGCTCAATCTGTTCTCGCGCCCCTCCCTTGCCTTCATGTCGCATTTCGTTCAAGAGACGGCGCAAACGCGCGAAACCGAAGGTTTTGCCGTTTGCAATGCGGCTTCCGGCTCTTTGCCGACGCGCCGCAACCTTGAAAGAGCAGGACAATGTCCGCGATCGAAGCCGGCGCTCGCGCGCCGGAAAATCTTTGGCGTCAGGAAATCAGGGCGACGCTGGCGCTGGCCTGGCCGATGGTGCTGACCAATCTCGGCCAGACGGCGATGACCGCCACCGACGTCATGATGATGGGCCGCCTCGGCGCGGACACGCTGGCCAGCGGCGCGCTCGGCGCCAACCTGTATTTCATGCCGCTGATCTTCGGACTCGGCCTGATGCTGGCGACTTCGCCGATGATCGCGACCGAGCTTGGCCGCCGCCGCTATTCCGTACGTGACCTGCGCCGCACCGTGCGCCAGGGCCTGTGGCTGGCGATCCTGATCTCGGTCCCGATCTGGCTCGTGCTGTGGCACGGCGAGGCCATCCTGCTGGCCATGGGCCAGGAGCCGGCGCTGGCGCGTCAGGCCGGCATTTACCTGCGCTGGCTGGAGTGGGCGGTGCTGCCCTTCTACGGCTACATCGTGCTGCGTTCGTTCATCTCGGCGCTGGAGCGGCCGGGCTGGGCGCTGGTCATCGTCTTCGTCGCCGTGGCCTTCAACGTGTTCGCCAACTGGGTGTTCATGTTCGGCAATCTCGGTGTTCCGGCCATGGGCATCGCCGGCTCGGGCCTTGCGACCTCGCTGTCCTCAACGCTGATGTTCGCCGGCATGGCTGTCGTGGTGATGCGGGAGAAAAAATTTCGGCGCTATCACCTGTTCGGCCGCTTCTGGCGATCCGACTGGCCGCGCTTCAAGGGCCTGCTGCGGCTCGGCCTGCCGATCGCCGGCATCCTCGCCTTCGAGGTGACGATCTTCAATGCCGCCGCCCTGCTGATGGGCCTGATCGACGCGGATTCGCTGGCCGCGCACGCCATCGCCATCCAGATCGCCTCGATTTCCTTCATGGTGCCGCTCGGCCTCAACCAGGCGGTGACGGTGCGGGTCGGGCTTGCCCATGGCGCCGGCAATCCCGAAGGTGTGTCGCGTGCCGGCTGGACCGCCTTCGTCATCGGCGTTTCTTTCATGGCGCTGATGGGGCTGGTGATGGTGCTTTGGCCGCATCTCCTGATCAGCGCCTTCATCGACCTTGGCAATCCCGCCAATGCCAGGGTGATCGCGCTAGCCGTTTCGTTCCTGGTTTTCGCCGCCCTGTTCCAGGTCTTCGACGGCGCGCAGGCGGTTGCCGCCGGCATGCTGCGCGGCCTGCACGACACCAAGGTCCCGATGATCTACGCCGCGATCGGCTATTGGGGTGTCGGCCTGCCGCTCGGCGTGCTGCTCGCCTTCCATTTCGGCTTCCACGGCGTCGGCATCTGGATCGGCCTGTCTTCGGGGCTGGCCGTGGTGGCAGCGCTGCTTCTGGCCCGCTGGCTGCGCCGCGACCGCATCGTGCCGTCAGGCGCGTTCGGACATTGAACCCGATGGCCGGTTGCCAGCCTTCCGGCATGTCCTAACATTGCCGCCCATTAAAACGACGCCTTCAGATCGGACCACGGACGCCCGCTAAGAGAAGGCCCTGGCATAAGATATTGAACGGTTCCCAAGCGGCAAACGTTTCCACCAAGAGACAAATGACCGAGGAGAATTATCATGAAGGCAATTGTGGTGACGGACCAGGCTGCGGGAACGGCCGGGATGAAGCTGGTGGAGCGGCCTGAGCCGCAGCCAGCGATAAACGATGTCGTCGTTCAGGTTCATGCTTCGGGATTCGTCCCGACCGAGCTGGCATGGCCCTCGACCTGGACCGACCGCCGCGGCCTTGACCGAACACCGTCGATCCTTGGGCACGAGCTGGCCGGAATTGTCGTCGCACTCGGCTACGGCACAACGGGACTGTCGGTAGGGCAGAGAGTATTCGGCTTCGCCGACTGGCATCGCGACGGCACGCTCGCGGAGTATGTAGCCACGGAAGCACGCAACCTCGCGCCGCTGCCGGGCGACGTCGACTTCACGGTGGGCGCAAGCCTGCCGATCTCGGGTCTCACCGCGTGGCAGGGACTTTTCCAGCATGGCCGCCTTCAGGCGGGGCAGAGCGTCCTCGCGCACGGTGCGGCCGGCGCGGTCGGGTCGATGGTGACGCAACTTGCACGAGAGGCGGGCGCCTACGTCATCGGCACCGGACGCGCCGCCGACCGTCAGACGGTGCTCGACTTTGGCGCGAATGAGTTCGTCGACCTCGAGAACGACGCCCTCGAAGACGTGGGCGAAGTCGCTCTCGTGTTCGATGTGATCGGCGGGGAAATCGGGAAGCGGTCCGCCGGCCTGATTCGAGCCGGAGGAACACTGGTGTCCGTCGTCGGATCGACAGAGGCGCGGCCTGCCGACGGCCTGGCGGTCGACTTCGTTGTCGAGTCCGATCGTGCCCAACTGAGCGAGATCGTCCAGCGGGTGCGGGACGGACGACTGCGGACGAACATCGGCAACGTTTCGACCCTCAACGATGCCGTCGCCGCCTTCAACCCTACCGGGCGACGCACTGGGAAGACGATCATCCGCGTTCGTCCGTGAGGATTTGGAAATGGCGAGGGGCAAGGGTCCTCGTCGGTCGAAAGCTGAGCATCCAGCAGATCAAATGACCTTCAAGAGGCGTTCGAACGCTAGGCACCGGGAGTTTGCGGCCGCCGTCGATGTTGGCCAGCGCAACATGCTCTCGGCTCATCGAGCCGCCGCTCGTTGTTCGAGGCGTCGCGCATACTGCGTCAGCGGAAAGCATAGGGCGAAGAAGATCAGCGCCACCAGCCCATAGACCTTGAACGGTTCGAAGGTGGCGTTGTTGATGGCGTTGGAGGTCCGCACCAGCTCCTCGAAGCCGATGATCGAGGTCAGCGCGGTCGACTTGATCAGCTGCACCAGGAAACCGACCGTCGGCGCGCGGGTGATCGCGAACGCCTGCGGCAGAATGATCAGCCTGAGCTCCTGCAGATAGTGCAGGCCGAGGCTGGCGCCGGCATCCCATTGGCCCAATGGCAGCGCGTCGACGCCAGAGCGCCAGATTTCGGCCAGATAGGCGCTGGCGAAGAAGGTGAGGCCGAGCACCGCCGCCGTCCACGGCTCGATGCGCAGGCCAAGCATCGGCAGGCCGAAGAACATGAGGAACAGCTGCATCAAGAGCGGCGTCCCCTGAAACAAGGCGATGTAACCGGAGGCAACGCGTCGGCTCCATTTATTCTTGGCGATCCTCAGGAACAGCACCGCCATTCCGACCAGCGCGCCGCCGACGAAGGCGGCCAGCGACAAAAGCACCGTCCAGCGCGCGGCAAGCAGAAGGTTGCGCACGATGTCCCAGAGGGTGAATTCGATCATGACACGCCAGCTCCGAGCGCGCGGCGGCCGCCTGCAACCAGCAGCCGCCGCAAGGCCATCGACATCAAGAGATAGACCAGCGTGACGACGAAATACGTCTCGAAAGAACGGAAAGTGCGCGCCTGCAGCATGTCGGCCTCATAGGTGAGCTCGCGCACCGCGATCTGCGACACCACGGCTGATTCCAGCATCATGATGACGATCTGGCTGGTCAGCGCGGGATAGATGATCTTGAGCGCCTGCGGCAGCACGATCTTGATGAACACCTGGCGCGGCCTCAGCCCAAGCGCCAGGGCCGCTTCCGTCTGCCCGTGCGGCACCGCGTCAAGGCCGGCGCCGACGATCTCGATCGTGTAGGCGGCCATGTTGAGCGTCATCGCCAGCATGGCGGCCAGGATCGGATCGAGCCTGATGCCGAGGCTAGGCAGGCCGAAGAAGATGAAGAACAGCTGCACCAGGAACGGCGTGTTGCGCATCACCTCGACATACCAGCCGATGGCCCGGCGCAGCAGCGCGGGGCCGCTTCGCCGCCCGGCGGCACCGAGGATGCTGAGCAGCGTGCCCGCAAGCGTGGTGACCGCGATCAAAAGGATCGTCGTCGCCGCGCCGTGCGCGATGTCGCCCACGGCACCTGGAAGCCAGCCGAAGGCCACGGCAACTCAATCCTTGAGGTTGTCGGGATTGAGCGGCGTCTTCAGCCAGGCCTTCGAGCTTTCGTCAAGCTTGCCGTCGACCAGCATCTTGGCAATGGCGTCGTTGACCGCCTTCTTGAGGGCATCCTCATGCTTGTTGAGGCCGATATGCGAAGGCGAGGTCAGAAGCTGAAACTTCTGCTCCGGCTTCAGCGCATCCTGCTTGGCCAGCACCTGCGCGCCGACATCGTTGCCGACGACCATCAACTGGGTCTGGCCTGAGATGAAGGCCTGGATCACTGAATTGTAGTTGTCGAAACGCTTGATGTCCGCCGAGGCCGGTGCTGCTTCGGTGAGCGAGGTGTCTTCCAGCGTGCCGCGATTGACGGCGATCGACTTGCCGCCGAGATCTTCCTTGCCTTTGACTGGCATTGCCGCCGGACCGATCACCGCGATGTAATAGGGCGCGTAGGCAGCGGCGAAGTCGATGACCTGCTCGCGCTCTTTCGAGTAGCCGACGCTCATCAGGATGTCGACGCGATGGTCGTTCAAATAGGGGATGCGGTTCTGGCCGGTGACGGCAACGGTGTTGAGCTTCACCTTGAGCGTGTCGGCGATGTACTGCGCCACATCCATGTCATAGCCCTTGAGGCTCATGTCGGCACTGGCCGAGGAGAAAGGCGGGAAGTCGGCGAAGACGCCGACATTGATGGTGCCGGCCTTGGTGATGTCGGCCAGCGCGTCGGCATTGGCGGCTTGCGTGGCGAAGCCGGCTAACCCCAGGAGCAGAACGGCGGCGATGGACGATTTGCGGTGGATTGTCATTGTCATTCCCCTTCTGGAAGCTTTTGATTGTTTGGGTCGGCCGCCGGCTCCAGTGCGGCGGCCGCCTTTCTTTGTCAGGCTCCCTTGCCTGATACTGCCGGGCTGAACACCATCAGGCTCAGGATCTCGAACAGCACCTGCGCGCCGGCGTGCGCCGTGTTGGTGGTGGCGTCATATTGCGGCGCCACCTCGACGACATCGCCACCGACAATGTTGAGACCCTTGAGGCCGCGCAGCAGTTCGAGCACTTCGCGCGTCGTCAGCCCGCCGACTTCCGGCGTGCCGGTGCCCGGTGCGAAGGCGGGATCGACGCTGTCGATGTCGAAGGACACATAGGTCGGGCCGTCACCGACTATTCTGCGCGCCTTCTCGATGATGGCGGGAATGCCGAGACCGGTCACTTCCTCGGCATGGACCACGGTCATCCCGGACTCGTAGGTGAATTCCCACAGATATTCGGCCGAGCCGCGGATGCCGATCTGGATGGTGCGCGTCGGATCGAGCACGCCGTCCAGCACCGCGTTGCGGAACGGGCCCCCATGGTGGAATTTGGTCAGGTCGAACAGGCCGCTGGTGTCGCAATGGGCGTCGATGTGGATCAGGCCGACCGGGGCCTTCTTGCCGACCGCCTTCAGGATCGGGTGGGTGATCGAGTGGTCGCCGCCGACCGACAACGGGATGACCCCGGCGTCGACGATCTGGTTGATGCGCCGCTCGATATCCTCATGGCTGGTCTCCAGTCGGTAGCGGCTCTGGAACGGAACGTCGCCGATGTCGGCGACCCTGAGTTCATGCGTCGGCGCGCATTCCAGCACATGATTGTAGGGGCCGATGCGCTCGATCGCTCGCAAGGCGCGCGGCCCGAAGCGCGAGCCCGGCCGGTTGGTGACGCCGAGATCCATCGGCACGCCTGTTATCGCCACCTGCAGGTCGCCGAAGTCCGGATTGTCCGCTGCGATTTCGCGGTAGGGCGCGGCAAGGAAGGTCGGGATGCCGGAATAGGGCGCCAGCCGCGTGCCGCTCTTGGAAAAGATCTTGTCGGCGACCTTGCGGAATTTCGGGTCGAACATCTCGCCGCCATGGCTCTCGCCATATTTGCGACGCAGCGCATCGAGCTTGCCGCGATCATATCCCATATCCGCTCCTCCTCGGCTGATGCAGTGGTGCCGGCGGTGACCTCGGGCGAACCGACCGTCATCCGGCCGGGCCGTTGTCCGGCTGGCAGTCTGCAGATTTCACGTCTTGATGTTGTTCCGGATCAAAGTGTCCGGCAGCCGCTTTGAAAAAGCAATTGATATTGTTAGGGTGTTTCCTGTGAGAAAATCTCACAATAAGGCCGAGCATCCATGGCCAAGCGCCTGCCACCTCTCAACCCGCTGCGCGCCTTCGAGGCCACGGCCCGCCATGCCTCGCTGACCAAGGCGGCGAACGAACTGAATGTCACGCACGGCGCCGTCAGCCACCAGATCAAGGCGCTGGAGCAATCGCTTGGCGTCAAGCTGTTCGAGCGCGTCGGCCAGCGGGTCAAGCTGACCCCGCATGGCGCCGAACTTTTGCCGGCGGTATCGGTCGCCTTCGACGGCATCGCCGCCGCCACCCAACGGCTGACGCGGCCGGCAAGCAGCGGCGCGCTGTCGGTGTCCTGCGTGCCTGCGTTGCTGCTCTTGTGGATGACGCCGAGGCTGGGCAGCTTCACCGCGCAATATCCCGACATCCAGCTGAAGCTCATTCCCTCCAACGATCCCAGGGATATCCGGGCGCCGCATATCGATGTCTGCGTGCATTATGGCGATGGCAGCTGGGCCGATTGCTGGATGCGCAAATGGTCGGGCCTGGAGCTGTTCCCGGTGGTCAGCCCGACGCTGATCAACAACCGGCCGATCCGCAATGTTCGCGACCTCGCCGACCATGTCTTGCTGCATGGCGACGATGGCCGCGAGTGGCACACCTGGCTGGCCGCTGCCGACGCGCTGGACCTGGAGCGCGGCCGTCGCCATCATCTCGGCGATGCACGCATGACGGCGGAAGCCGCCGTCCATGGCCATGGCGTGGCGCTGGGCGACTCGGTGACGGCAAGCGCCCTGCTGGCCAGGGGCATGCTGGTCGCGCCGTTCAGTCTGTCAGTGCCGGCGGTCGACGATTTCTATGTCGTTTGCCGCAACGAAATGCGGGGGACGCCGATCGTGCAGGTGTTCATCGACTGGCTGTTTGCCGAGAAGGCCGGGGATGACGGCCGCGCCGACGCCCCGGTTGCGGGCCGCCTCGTCACCCGCCGCAAACGTCCCGCGCTCAAGGTGATGGGCGGCAAACCCACATAGCCGCATGCAGGGCTTTCTTTTTGTCGGGCCAGCCTGAAAGCGGGCAGCGTTTTTGCCAATTCGATGCTATGAGGCCTGTCGCGATTGTGGGTGGCAGGCAGCGAAGGCGGCAGCAAGCATGGCAAAGACCGATATTGCGCGGCGTGTCTATAACCACACCTGGAAGCTCGACCCGATCGTGCGCAGCCTGCTCGATACGGATTTCTACAAGCTTTTGATGCTGCAGATGATCTGGGGCATGTACCCCAAGGTCGACACCACCTTCTCGCTGATCAATCGGACGACTTCGGTCCGCCTCGCCGACGAGATCGATGAAGGCGAGCTGCGCGAACAACTCGACCATGCCCGCACCTTGCGCTTCTCCAAGAAGGAAATGATCTGGCTGGCCGGCAACAATTTCTACGGCCGCAAGCAGATTTTCGAGCCGGAATTCCTCGCCTGGCTGGAAGGCTTCCGGCTGCCCGACTATGAGCTTTCCAAGCGTGACGGCCAGTACGAGCTCTCTTTCTCCGGCCCCTGGATGTACACTACGCTTTGGGAGATCCCCGCGCTCGCCATCATCAATGAATTGCGTTCGCGTGCCGCTTTGCGATCGTTCGGGCCTTTTACGCTCGACGTGCTCTATGCCCGCGCCAAGGCCAAGATGTGGGCCAAGACCGAACGGCTGAAGGCGCTGCCCGGCATCCGCATCTCGGATTTCGGTACCCGCCGGCGCCATTCCTTCCTGTGGCAGCGCTGGTGCGTCGAGGCGCTCAAGGAAGGCATCGGCGAAGCTTTCACCGGCACCTCCAACGTGCTGCTGGCCATGGACAATGATCTCGAAGCGCTGGGCACCAACGCGCATGAACTGCCGATGGTGTTCGCGGCCCTTGCCAATTCGGAAAAAGAGCTGAAGCAGTCGCCCTACAAGGTGTTGCAGGACTGGCAGCGCTACTATGGCGGCAATCTCTTGATCGTGCTGCCCGATGCTTTCGGCACCGCCTCGTTCCTGCGCGACGCGCCGGACTGGGTCGCCGACTGGACCGGCTTCCGCCCCGACAGCGCGCCGCCGATCGAAGGTGGCGAAAAAATCATCGACTGGTGGCGCGAGAAGGGCAAGGACCCCAGGCAGAAGCTGCTGATCTTCTCCGACGGGCTCGAGGTCGAGACCATCGAGGAGACCTACCGCCACTTCAAGGGCAAGGTGCGCATGTCCTTCGGCTGGGGCACCAACCTGACCAACGACTTCGAAGGCTGCGCGCCGACCGAGACCAACAGCCTCGACGCCATATCGTTGGTCTGCAAGGTCACCGAGGCCAATGGCCGGCCGGCGGTCAAGCTCTCCGACAACCCGGCCAAGGCGACCGGCGATCTCAAGGAGATCGAGCGGTATTTGAGGATTTTTGGGCAGAAGGACCGCGTGGAGCAACTGGTCAAGGTTTGAGGGTGGGCGGACCCTTGGACAGTTCGAGTTTCGTCGTAGAACGCCTCCGTCTGCCGTTCGCCTTATGGTTCTCGGCCTTGTGGCTCGTCTCCCCCACTCTCGCCTTCGCCCACGCCTCCGACCGCGGCCACGTCCTGCTCCTTCCTACCGGCTATTATCTCGCCGGCGGCGCTTTCGCCGTGGCCGCCAGTTTCCTTGTCTTGGCATTGCTGCCGTCCGACACCCTCGACCGTTTCTGGCGCCGACGCCTGCCGCTATTCGCCTTCGGCGACAGCGTCCGCGCCGCCATCAGCTTGATCTCCTTTGCCGGTTTTGCAATTCTCCTCGCCGCCGGCTTCATAGGCAGCCGCGACCCGCTCTCCAACCCGCTGCCACTGGTGGTGTGGACGCTGCTATGGGCCGGCCTGACACTGCTGCAAGGCGTGTTCGGCGATCTCTGGTCGTGGCTCAACCCCTGGTACGGCCCGTGGCGGCTGCTGTCGCGGCTGACCGGCGGAAGCGATGACGGCGTTAGGCAACTTCCGCAATGGCTCGGCTGCTGGCCGGCTGTCATGCTGTTTTTTGCCTTCGCCTGGTTCGAACTCGTCTATCCCGCTCCTGACGATCCGGCGCGGCTGGCCTTCGCCGCCGGCCTCTACTGGCTGTTCACCTTGGTGGCGATGCTGGTGTTCGGCTACGACAGATGGGGTCGAAGCGGTGAATTCCTCGGCATTTTCTTTTCGGTGGTGGCGCGCTTCGCGCCGATCGAGCGCGGCGACAAAGGCCGACTTGCGCTGTGCTGGCCGGGCGCCAAACTGCTCCGGGCCCAGCCGCTGCCCGCCAGCGGCATCGCCTTCGTGCTGCTCGCTTTGTCCTCGGTCTCCTTCGACGGCCTGTCGAAGACCTTCTCCTGGCTCGGCCTGTTCGGCATCAATCCGCTCGAGTTTCCGGGCCGCACGGCCGTGATCGGCAGCGGCACGCTTGGGCTCGTTATGACATTCGTGCTGCTCGCGGCGGTGTTCCTGCTTGCCGTCGTCCTCGGCCAGCGTCTTGCCCGCGGCGGCCAGCCTTTCGCCCAGGCAGCCGGCATGCTGGTGTGGTCGATCGTGCCGATCGCGCTCGCCTACCATGTCGCGCATTATCTGACGGCGCTGCTGGTCGACGGCCAATATGCGCTGGCCTCCCTGTCCGATCCCTTCGCGCTTGGCTGGAACCTGTTCGGCACCGCCGACATGCAGGTCGAGGCCGGCATCGTCGCCGGCGCGGTGTCGGCATGGTGGCTGTGGAATGTCCAGGCGGGCGCCATCATCCTTGGCCATGTGCTCGCTGTCCTCGTCGCGCACGGCTTTGCCTGGCGCCTGCATCCCCAGCCTGCCCGCGCCGCGCTCAGTCAGTTTCCGCTCACCGTGTTGATGATCGCCTACACCATTTTCGGTCTCTGGCTGCTTGCCACGCCGACAGTCGGATGAGACAAGCCATCTCCTGTGAGCCATGCCCCGACGGAAAGCTCGCTTGCCAGGCCAAGCCTTTGGTGATTTAGTTTGTACACATGCAATTTTGCATCCTCTTGCCGAGGATGTTCGAGCCGCCTTATCGTTGGTCAAAACACAAAAACAGGGGAACGAACGTGACTGACAAGAACGGATTTTTCGATCTCTCCAAAACCGCACTCACCCGCCGTACCACGCTGAAGGGCCTCGCCGCCGGCGCTGGCCTCGCCATGGCGCCCGGCTTCGTCCGCTACTCCCAGGCACAGAGTTCGGCGCCGATCAAGCTCGGCTTCCAGTCGCACCGCACCGGCATTGGCGCCGCCTATGGCCGCTGGTACGAGAAGACGACCGCCGCCGCGATCAAGGCGATCAATGCCGCCGGCGGCATCAATGGCCGCCAGGTCGAGGTGATCATCGAGGATGATGGCACCGATCCCGGCCGCGGCGCCGAAGTGGTCGGCAAGTTCGCCACCCAGCACAAGACCGACATCGTCTTCGGTACGCTGTTCTCGCATGTCGTCATCGGATCGGCGCCTGCCGCCGGCGAAAACAAGATGCCCTACTTCGTCGTCAGCGAAGGTCACCATGTCGCCTCGACCAAGCTCAACCGCTATGTCTTCCAGCCCGGTATCACCGACGTGAAGAGCCAGATCCAGTCGATGGCGCCATGGATCGCGGCCAATGCCGGCAAGAAGGTGACGCAGATATTCCCCGATTTCGCCTTCGGCTACGACCATCGCGACTACCTGCCGCCGGCGCTGAAGGCGCAAGGCGCCGAGGTGATCGCGCAGATCGCCATTCCGCCGACGGAATCGTCCTTCACCAAGTACTTCCCGCAGATCCCGGCCGAGACCGAGGTGATCTACCACGTCATGGTCGGCCCGGCGGTGCTCACCTTCGTCAAGGAACTCGGCGAGTTCTTCGGTTCCAACCGGCCGCAACTCTTCGGCTTCATCGATTCGCTGGAAGCCGTGGACATCAACAGCCCCGGCCTCGAATTCCTCGACGGCAGCCATTTCTGGGAAGGCTCGCCGCGCTACGCCCAGCCCGACGACACCGAAGCGCAGAAAGCCTATCGGGCCGCTGTCGGCATCGACGACAATGGCGCCGCCGTCGGCGACGCCAAGGATGTCTCCACCGCCGCGCACATGTTCGGCTGCTGGGAAACGCTCTACGTCGTCAAGAAGGCGATGGAAGACGCCGGCTACAAGGGGCCGGAAGACCGCGCCAAGCTGGTCGAGGCGACCGAGGCGCTGAAGGAATTCGCCGAAGGCCCGGAGCATCCGCAGGGGCCAAAAACCTTCAATGGCAAGATCCACCAGTGCTTTGGCATCCAGAACATCTCCAAGGTCGAGGGCGGCAAGCTGAAAGTCGTGCACAAGACCAAGATCGAGGATGGCCTTTACGAGGCCGAAGGGGATTACACGACGCAGGCGCTGTGAACTGACTTCTCCAGCAAGCGTGAGCGCCAAGCCACCCCCCTCTGTCCTACCGGACATCTCCCCCGCAAGGGGGGAGATCGGCAGTTCGTATGGCAGCGCCCATCTGCCCGCGTTGATGATTGGCGAAACCAGCGAGGACATCCAATCTCCCCCCTTGCGGGGGAGATGCCCGGCAGGGCAGAGGGGGGTGCCTCGCGCATCCGTTGGTGCATAACAAATGCACTTCGGACCCCACCTTCTCCTCGCAACCCTTGAAGGCCTCGTCACCTCGGCCGTGCTGGCGTTGACGGCCCTGGGCTTGTCGCTGGTGTTCGGCGTCATGCGTGTCGTCAACGTCGCTCATGGCGAGTTCTTCATGCTGGGCGCCGTGCTTGCCTGGGCGATCACATCGGCAATTGGCGGCCATCCGGCTCTTGGCTTCCTGGCGGCGCTGGTGATCGCGCCGCTGATCGTCGGCGCCATCGCGCTGGTCGCCGAACGGCTGGTGCTGAGCCGGCTCAACTACAATCCGGAAGCCACCATCGTCGCCACCATCGGCATGCTCTACATCATCCAGCAGCTGGCGCTGACCTTCTATGGCCCCGAAGCGCGGCCCGTGGAGCCGCCGTTCAGCTATCGCATCCTTCTGCCGTGGTTCGGCTATTCCGGCTACAAGCTGTCTATCATCGCCGCATCCGCTCTTCTGCTGATCGCGACATGGCTGGTGCTGACGCGCACCAGGATCGGCCTCATCATGCGTGCCACGCAGTATGACAGCGAGACGGCGCAGGCCTTCGGCATCCCGGTCGGCCGCGTCTATGGCGGCGTCTTCGCGCTCGGCGCCATGCTGGCGGCGATCGCCGCGGTGCTGATCGTGCCGATCAGCCAGGCGCACTACCTGATGGGGCAGGATCCGCTGCTCTTGTCCTTCATCGTCGTCATCATCGGCGGCCTCGGCTCGTTGCGCGGCACGGTCGTCGCCGCCGTGCTGATCGGCCTCTCCGATGGCATCATCTCGATGTTCTTCTCGCCGACGCTGGCCAAGATCATCGCCACGCTGCTGGTCGCCATGGTGCTGGTGTTCCGGCCGCAAGGCCTGTTCGGGACGGCATCGCGATGAGCGAAGCTTCGCCGGCAAAGGCCTATGCGCTGCATCTCGGCGTGATTGCCATGCTCTTCATGCTGAGCTTCCTCTTGCCGGGCTATTATCACGGCCTGCTCGCCCGCATCATGGTGCTGGCGGTCTTCGCCATGGGCTACAACATGCTGTTCGGCTATGTCGGCCTGCTCAGCCTTGGCCATGCGATGTTCTTCGGCGCCGGGCTTTACGGCGCCGGCCTTGCCGTCATTCAGCTCGGCTGGAGCGTGCCGCTGGCGTTCCTCGCCGGCATTGCCTGCGGCGCGGCGTTGGCGCTGGTGATCGGCCTCCTGGCGCTGCGCACCACGGGCGTGGCCTTCATGATCGTCACCATGATGTTCGCGCAGGTGTTTTATCTGGCCATCCTCTATTTCGCGGCCTGGACCGGCGGCGATCAGGGTCAGGTCGTGCCGCAGCCGGCGCGTGTCCTCAATCTCGGCGCCACCTCGCTCGATCTCACCAACCCGACCGTACGCTACATGACGGCGCTCGGCTTGTTTTCGCTCGTGCTGCTGATCACGCTTGCCGTCGTCCGGTCCAGATACGGTCGCGTGCTGATCGCGATCCGGGAGAATGAGGAACGCACGAAGATGCTGGGCTACGACACCTTCTCCAACAAGCTTGCCGCCATTATCGTCTCCGGCACGATCTGCGCGGCGTCCGGCGCCGCCTACGCGCTGCTGTTCGGCTATGTCGGGTCGAGTTTCGCCTCGGTACAGTATTCGATCCTGCCGCTGCTGTGGGTGCTGCTCGGCGGTGCGGCCACAACGCTTGGACCGCTGATCGGCACGCTGTTCATGTACTATGTCATCGACGTCACCAGCGGCTACACGTCGGCCTACCTGCTGATCGTCGGCATGGCACTCATTCTGCTGGTGCTGTTTTTCCCGAAAGGCATTCTCGGCACCATCCGCCAGCGCTGGCTCGGATGGCTGCCATGACGCCGCTGCTGACCACCAAGGGCCTGTCGCGCAGCTTCGGCGGCCTGCGTGCGGTCGACAATGTCGACTTCACCCTGATGCCGGGCGAGATCCGCGCCGTCATCGGTCCGAACGGGGCCGGCAAGACAACCTTCGTCAGTCTGATCAGCGGCCGCATCCAGCCGTCTTCGGGAGCGATAGTCTTCGACGGTGCCGACATCACCGGCCTGCCGACCTATGCCAGGGTCCGCCGGGGCATCGCCTACACCTTCCAGATCACCAGCGTCTTTGCCAATCTCAGCGTCTATGACAATGTCGCGCTGCCGGTGCAGCTCACGCTCGGCGATCGCCGCTCGAAGGCTGAGCTGCGTGCCGGCGTCATCTCTGCGCTTGAACGTACAGGGCTGGCCGACCGCACCCATATGCCGGCCGGGCAATTGTCCTACGGCCATCAACGATTGCTCGAAGTGGCGATGGGCCTGGCGCTGAAACCGCGCCTGCTGATCCTCGACGAGCCGACGCAAGGTCTGGCCGACAGCGAGATCGACAATTTCATCGAACTCGTGCGCGACATCGCCAAGAACGCCACCGTGCTGCTGATCGAGCACAACATGCCGGTCGTGATGCAGCTTGCCGATCGCATCACCGTCTTCAACGCCGGCAGGATCCTGGCCGAGGGCACGCCCGAGGCGATCCGCGAGAACGCTGCGGTTCAGGATGCCTATCTGGGAACGGCGCCATGATGGAGGCGAGCACGGTCGAAGCGCTGACGATTTCCGGGCTCGATTGCTTCTATGGCGCGGTCCAGGTGCTCTATGGGCTCGACCTGGTGCTGAACAAGGGCGAGGTGCTGTGCCTGTTCGGGCGCAACGGCGCCGGCAAGACGACGACGCTGAAGGCGATCATGGGCCTGGTTCCCGCGCGCGCCGGCTCGATCAGGCTCGCAGGGCAGGAATTGACCGGCCTGCCGGCGCATGAAGTGCCGAAGGCCGGTGTCGCCTACGTGCCGCAGGGCAGGCGGCTGTTCGCCGAGATGACGGTGGCCGAAAACATCGAGATCGGGCTGATGGCGCGCGGCAAAGGCAAGGCGACGCGCGAGAACGTTCTCGACCTCTTCCCGCTGCTGCGTCAGCGGCTGCGGCAGCGCTCGGGCACCTTGTCCGGCGGCGAGCAGCAGATGCTGGCCATGGCGCGCGCGCTTTGCCTTGAGCCGCAGGTGCTTTTGCTCGACGAACCGACCGAAGGGTTGATGCCGTCGATGATCGCCAGGATCCGCGACACGGTGTCGAAGCTGCGCGAGATGAATGTTTCCACCATCCTGGTCGAGCAGCGGGTCGATGCCGTGCTGTCGGTCGCCGATCGTGTCTGCTTCATCGAAAACGGCCGCAACCGCGAGACGGTCGATGTCGAGGCCCTGCGCGTCGACCCCTCGGCGGTCCGGCGCTATGTCGGCGTGGGCTGATCAACCGAAAAACAGAAAACCCGCGACCAAGAAGGTCGGTACCAGCACCAGCCCGGACCACAGCATGTACCCAAAGAAGCCCGGCATCTTGACGCCGCGATGTCTGGCAATCGCATAGACCATGAAGTTGGGTGCGTTGCCGATATAGGTGTTGGCGCCCATGAACACGGCGCCGGCCGAGATTGCGGCAAGCGTCGAGGCGAACTCCGTCATCAGGTGGCGAGGATCGCCGCCCGCCAGCTCGAAAAACACCAGATAGGTCGGTGCATTGTCGAGGAAGGACGACAATGCACCGGTCAGCCAGAAATAGGCGAGGTCGTTGGGCGTGCCTTGCGCCGAGGTGACGAGCGCGACCAGCGGCGCCAGCGCACCGTTGTGGCCGGCCCTCAAAATGGCGACGACCGGGACGATGCAGATGAAGATGCCGGCGAACAGTTTGGCCACTTCCGCGATCGGACCCCAGTTGAAGCCGTTCGCCTCGCGGTGGCTCTTGTAGGAGAGCGGAAGCGATAGCAGGGCCAGCGCGAGGATGATCGCGTCGCGGACCAGGTTCTGCAGTTCGAGACCGACGCCGAACACGGAAAAACTCACGCCCGGCTTCCACGCCGCCGACAGCAGGATGGCCCCGATCACGCCGGCCAGCAGCGGGAGGTTGGCCAGGCCGCGCAGGCGCACCTTCGTATCGGGTGTCGGATCCTTGATCTTCGGTGCGCCGGCCTCGCGCCGGTGCAGGATGAGGTCGATCGCCAGGAACGCCGCCAGCACGACGACGCCAACGAACAGCGTCTCCCGGTAGAGGTTGGTGGTCGTCCAGAAGAAATCGACGCCGCGCAGGAAGCCGACGAACAGCGGGGGGTCGCCGAGCGGCGTCAGCGAACCGCCAATGTTGGACACCAGGAAAATGAAGAAGATGACGACATGGGCATTGAAAGGCCTGTTGTCGTTGGCGCGCAGGATCGGCCTGATCAGGATCATCGAGGCGCCCGTCGTTCCGATCACCGAGGCCAGCAGCGCCCCGACGATCAGCAGCCCGGCATTGACCAGCGGTGTGCCGTGGATGTTGCCGGCAAGCAGGATGCCGCCTGAAATCGTGTAGAGCGCAAACAGCAGGACAATGAACGACATGTATTCCGTCAGCAGCGCGTGCAGCACCGCCTCGGTTGCCGCGGGAGTACCGAAGGCAATCGCGAGCGGCACGATCACCAGCGCCGCCCACAAGGCCGCGATCTTGCCGTAGTGGTGTTCCCAGACATGGTGGAACAGCAGCGGACCGGTCGCGATCGACAACAGCAGCCCGGCAAAAGGCAGCGCCCACCACAGCGACATCGCGCCGCCAGGCAGGCCGTGCTCTTCGGCCGCGCAGGCCTGGGCTGGCAACAGCATCGCGACGATGAGCGCGCCGCCCGCCCCGGTCGCTATCGGCAAGTATCCCCTTCTACCCCCCACGAGTCAGCCCGAAGTGCGATCTTCGAGCGTCACGCCGGCATCGCGCATCTTCGCCAGCATTGTCTCGAGCGATCCGTTGAGATCGATGCCACGGCAGGCATCGAGCCTGACCGTGGTTCTAAACCCTTGTTTGACCGCGTCCAGCGCCGAGAAGGCGACGCAGAAATCGGTCGCCAGGCCGACCAGGATCAGTGTGTCGATGCCGCGCTCCCGCAGATAGCCGGCGAGCCCCGTGGGCGTCGCATGATCATTCTCGAAGAAGGCGGAATAGCTGTCGATGGCCGGGCGAAAGCCTTTGCGGATGACGAGTTCGGCCTTGGTCCAGGCAAGTCCGGAATGGAAATCCGAGCCGAGACTGCCCTGGATGCAATGGTCCGGCCAAAGCGTCTGCTGACCATAGGGCATCTCGATCGTCGAATAGGGCTGCGACCCAGGATGGCTGGAGGCGAAGCTGGAATGGCCGGCGGGGTGCCAGTCCTGTGTCAGCACGACATGGTCTGTTCGCCGGACCATGTCATTGACCAGCGGCACGATCTCGTCGCCGCCGGCAACGGCCAGCGCGCCGCCCGGGCAAAAGTCGTTCTGCAGGTCGATGACAACGAGCGCTTCGTCGGCCATGGGCTTCCTTCCTGTCAGGCTGGGGTCGGGCTCCGAACGAGGCACCCGGCGAAAGAAAAAGCCGCTGGCGCGACTGGAGGAGAAACTTGACCAGATGGCGGTCCGCGTCAACCTCCAGCGGCATAACAAATGCGTGGCGATGCCAGCCGGACGGATGCCGGCGCAAACTCTGGCTTTGACAATTTCCGCCGTCTTGATATCATTTGCATACGAATGAATTTACCGGTCGAAGCCGGTAAAGACTTTCCCTAGGCAAGTGCCTCGGGAGGGCCAGTTTCGGGCAAAGCCCATTTTATCGGGAAGCCCCACCTTATTGAAGGCCCACCTTATTGGGAAGGAAAGCGTGATCCGTTACGCGAAACCCACCACGGTCGACGAGGCGCTCGCGCTGCTTGGCGGGGGCGCTTGGCGTATCCTTGCCGGCGGTACGGATTTCTATCCGGCGCAGGGCAGCAAACCGTTTCGTGACAATGTCCTCGACATCAACGGCCTGACAGCGCTGCGCGGCATCGCCGAGACCGGCAGCCACTGGATCATCGGCGCGCGCACGACATGGACCGACATCATCCGCCATCCCTTGCCACCGGCCTTCGAGGCGCTGAAACAGGCCGCGCGGGAAGTGGGTTCACCACAAATCCAGAACGTCGCCTCGGTCGCCGGCAATCTCTGCAACGCCTCGCCGGCCGCCGACGGTGTGCCGGGGCTGCTGGTCCTCGATGCCGAGGTCGAGCTGCGCTCGGCGGCGGCGACGCGCCATCTGCCCTTGTCGGCGTTCATCCTCGGCAATCGCCGTACGGCCTTGCGGCCTGGCGAGATGCTGACGGCCATCCATGTGCCGAAGCCCGCCGGCACATCGGCCTTCGTCAAGCTCGGGGCGCGGCGCTATCTCGTTATTTCCATTGCCATGGTGGCGGTGCGTCTGGTTGCCGAGAATGGCACCGTCGCGCAGGCGGCCGTCGCCGTCGGCTCGTGTTCCGCCGTGGCGAGGCGGCTTGCCGGTGTCGAGGCGGCGCTGCGCGGGCTTCCCCTGGACGCCGGGCTTGTTGCCGCGGTCAGGTCTGCACCGATGGCTGAGCTGCAGCCGATCGCCGACGTGCGCGGCAGCGCCGAATACAGGCTCGACGCGGTGCGCGAAATCGTTGCGCGCGCCGCCCTTGAGGCCGCGGGCAAGCCCACGGACGACAAGGTGGCCGCATGAGCATGGAACGCGCCGATATCGCCTTCGCGGTCAATGGCGCCGCCGTCTCGGTCAACGTGCCACCGCTGCGCCGGCTGTCCTCGGTGCTGCGTGACGAATTGCGGCTGACCGGCACAAAGGTCGGCTGCGACGCCGGCGATTGCGGCGCCTGCACGGTGCTGGTCGACGGCGACCCCGTCTGCGCCTGCCTGATGTCGGCGGCCTCCGCTTCCGGCACTATGGTGACGACGGTCGAGGGCCTCGCCAATGGGCGCCTGTCGGCGCTGCAAGCCTCGTTCCTGGCGCATGGCGCCGCGCAATGCGGCATCTGCACGCCGGCGCTGCTGGTCGCGGCGTCAGCGCTGCTGGACACGAAACCCAGGCCGACCGAGACCGAGGTGCAGGATGCGTTGGGCGGCATCCTCTGCCGCTGCACCGGCTACCGCAAGATCATCACCGCGGTGATGGAGGCTTCCCTCCAGGCCGCGAGCCTGGACTTCCGTCTGCCTCGGTCCGGCCAGGCCATCGGCGCGTCACCGGTCAGGCTCGACGGTGTGCCAAAGGTGACCGGGGCCGAGAAATTCGGCGGCGATTCCTTTCCGGCCGAAGCGCTTGCGGTGCTGGTAATCCGCTCGCCGCATCATCATGCCGGCTTCGCCTTCGGCGACATCGATGGCTGGGCAAGCAGCCATTCCGGTATCACGGGCGTTTTCACGGCAGCCGATATCCCGGGAAAAAACTGCTTCGGCGTTATCGGCCCGTTCGCCGACCAGCCGGCGTTGGCCGAGGGCTTTGCCCGGCTTCGCGGCGAGGCTGTCGCGCTGGTCGCCGGCGAGCGCGAGGCGATCCTAGATCTCGACCTGTCGGATTTCCCCGTCCGCTGGACCGAACTGCCGCATGTTCTCCAGCCCGGCGATGCGCAGGCCGAAGGTGCGGCGCTGATCCATGAAAACCGCCCGGCCAATTTGCTGACCAAGGGCTTCGTCGAACGTGGTGATCCCGAGTCGGCACTTGCCGATGCGGCGTTCATCGCGAGCGATACGATCGACACCTCCTATGTCGAGCACGCCTATATCGAGCCGGAAGCCGGCTATGCATATCTCGACGGCGACACGCTCGTCGTCATCGCCTGTACGCAGGCGCCTTACATGGATCGTGACGACACGGCGAAAGTGCTCGGCCTTGCCGTCGACAAGGTGCGCATCGTGCCGACCGCGACCGGCGGTGGCTTTGGCTCCAAGCTCGACGTTTCCCTGCAGCCGCTGATCGGCCTTGTCGCGCTGAAGACCGGGCGGCCCGCGGCCCTTGCCTACACCCGCAACGAATCCATGATGTCGACCACCAAGCGCCATCCGGCGCGGATGAAGGCCACCGTCGGCGCGGATGCCGAGGGCCATGTCACAGGCATGATCTTCGAAGGCGATTTCAACACCGGAGCCTATGCGAGCTGGGGGCCGACGGTCGCCAACCGCGTGCCGGTGCATGCCTCCGGTCCTTATTTCACGCCGAATTACCGCGCCGAGGGCCGCGCCATCCACACAAATGGGCCGATTGCCGGTGCCTTCCGTGGCTTCGGCGTGCCGCAGGCGACGATCATGCAAGAGACGCTCTATGACGAGCTTGCCGGCAAACTCGGTATCGATCGGCTTGATTTTCGCCTGAAGAATTGCCTTCGGAACGGATCCGAAACGGTTACCGGGCAGCTCCTGGAGTCCGGCGTCGGCATCGCCGAATGCCTCGAAGCGTTGCGACCGCATTGGGCGCGGGCGACAGCCGATGCCGACGCTTTCAACAGCGCCAACCTGGACAGGAAACGCGGCGTCGGCGTCGCTTCGTGCTGGTATGGCTGCGGCAACACCTCGCTGCCCAATCCGTCGACCATCCGGGTCGGCATCGCGGCTGACGGCGCGGTCATCCTGCATCAGGGCGCGGTCGATATCGGCCAAGGGTCCAACACCGTCATCACGCAGATCTGCGCCGACGCGCTCGGCCTGCCGCTGGAAAAATTCCGGCTGAAGAGCGCCGATACGGCGATCAGTCCCGACGCCGGCAAGACCTCGGCCTCGCGCCAGACCTTCGTCACCGGCAAGGCGGCCGAGAAGGCAGGACGCGCCCTGCGCGAGAAGATCCTGCGCTTTGCCAATGTCTCGGACAAGGCTTCGCTTGAACTGGATGGCCCGGCGATCGTCATCCGCGAAGGCGAGGCGACACGAAGCATCGATGTTGGCTTACTCGACGTGGATGCGCACGGTTTCGTCTTCCACGCCGAGGAGACATACGACCCGCCGACGCTGCCGCTCGATGCCAAGGGCCAGGGCAAACCCTATGCGGTCTATGGCTATGGCGCGCAGATCGCCGAACTTGAGGTCGACCTCAGGCTTGGCACGGTCAAGCTGATCAGGATCATCGCCGCGCATGACGTCGGCAAGGCGATCAACCCGCTGCTGGTCGAGGGCCAGATCGAGGGCGGTATAGCTCAGGGCATCGGCATGGCGCTGATGGAAGAATACATCCCCGGCCGCACCGAGAATTTGCATGACTATCTCATCCCGACCATCGGCGACGTGCCGCCGATCGAGACCATCCTTGTCGAGGTGCCCGATCCCGAAGGGCCGTTCGGCGCCAAGGGCCTGGGCGAGCACGTGCTGATCCCGACGGCGCCGGCGATCCTCAATGCCATTCGTCACGCCACCGGCGTGCTGGTCACCAAGGTGCCGGCAACGCCAAGCCGCATCCTGGCGGCCATCCGCGAGAAGGAGGCACGCGCATGAGCGAGCTTGCCGAGCGTTTCGAAACTCATGATCCCGGCGAGAAGCTGGTGGCGGAAAAGATCCGCTGCGATGCCTGTCCCGTCATGTGCTACATCGCTGACGGACGCACCGGAGCCTGCGACCGCTATGGCAATATCGCGGGCCGCATCGTGCGCATGGACCCGCTGACCATCCTCGACCATGCGGCCGAGACCGGGGCCGCCATTGTCCCCTTTGTCGCCGAGGGCGAGCAGTGGGATGGCGAACTCATCAACACCGGCCGCCGCTTCGTCACCGCAATCGGCGCCGGCACAACCTATCCCGACTACAAGCCCGCTCCCTTCATCGTCAGCCAGGAAGTGGAAGGCGTCGATCTCGTCACCGTGGTGACCGAAGGCATCTTCTCCTATTGCGGCGTCAAGGTGAAGATCGATACCGACCGTCATATCGGACCCGAAACAGCTGTTGTGCGGGCTGAGGGCGAAGCCATCGGCCATGTCACGACGGGAGAATATGGCTCGCAGATGCTGTCGCTGGGCGGCGTGCATCATCTGACCGGCGGCTCCAAGGCGGAAGGCCGCGCCACCTGCGATGCGCTGCTCAACCTGTGCAACCGCAAACCGGTGGAACTCACCATCGACGGCGGCGCCACGGTCATTGTCGAAGCCGGCAAACCGCCCGTCATCGACGGCAAGCAGGAACATCGCATGCGCGTCGGCTGCGGCTCGGCCACCATCGGCATGTTCGCCACGCAATGGCGCGGGCTGGTCGACGAGGTGGTGGTGGTCGACGACCACATTACCGGCGTCGTTTCCGAACACCAGGCCGGCAAGGTGCTGGGCTGGCAGGATACCGGGATCAAGATCGTCGGCCGCCGCTCGACGCCGGGCCGCTATTTCAAGGTCTCCGAGCCCGGCCTCGGCTGGGGTGGCACCAGCATTTCAGATCCGCTGTCGATCCTCGGCGAATGGAACGCCAAGAAGGGCGCGCGGCCGGGCCTGTCGCTGCTGATGGTTTCGACCACCGGCGAGCAGTTCGCCTATTACGAGCTCGACGACGACTTGAAACCGGTCGAAAAACCGTTTCCGGAGCGGCTGCAAAAATCGGTCAACCTGATCGAGGACAATTGCGAGCCGGCTTTGTGCACCGTGCTGTTCATCGGCGGCGCCGGCGGGTCGCTGCGTGCCGGCGTCACTGAAAACCCGGTCAATCTCACCCGTTCCGTGCAAGGCCTGAAAACCTACGTCACCGTCGGCGGCGCGCCGGTCTATGTCTGGCCGGGCGGCGGCATCACGCTGATGGTCGATGTCACCAGAGTTCCGCCAGGCGCCTTCGGCTATGTGCCGACGCCGGCGCTGGTGGCGCCGATCGAGTTCACGCTGCGTCGCGACGACTATGTCAGGCTTGGCGGCTACGAGGCCGAAATCCGCAGCGTCGCGGATATTGTCGCCAAGGGCGGCGAGTACCTCAATCCCCGGCGCGGCACGGGTGCCCCGGCCAGCAATCCATGGCCGCCGCTGGCGCAGTTGCGCCGCGCGGGCTCGGATGGGGCCGGCTGATGGAAGGCCCGCAAGCGCATTGGCTGCAGGATGGCAAGCGGCTGCATCTCAACCATGGGCCGATCGACCTGATCGTCGAGGTCTTTGGCGAGGCTGACGAGTGTCGCGCCGCCTATGCCCAAGCCGTCGCGCGCTTCCGGACGATCCTGATCGAGTTGGTCGAGGAGCTTCCCGAACTGCGCCTCCCAGCATTTTTCTTGGCGCCGCGAACCTTCACCGGCCCGACGGCGCGCCGCATGGAAGCAGCCGTCATGCCCCTGGCGGAATGCTTCATCACGCCGATGGCCGCCGTCGCCGGATCGGTAGCCGACGAAATGCTTGCCGCGCTGCTTGCCGGCCGCAAGCTCGACCGCGCCTATGTCAACAATGGCGGCGACAGCGCCCTCCATCTCGACAAGGCCACGTCGATTGGCTTGGCGGTCGCCGGGACCGGCAACGGCATGGCCGACCGGATCACGATCCGCGCGCAAGATGGGGTGCGTGGTGTCGCAACCAGCGGCTGGCGTGGCCGCTCCTTCTCGCTTGGCATTGCCGATGCCGTCACCGTGCTCGCGCGCACCGGCGCCGAGGCAGATGCGGCGGCGACGCTTATCGCCAACGCCGTCGACCTGCCCGGCAATCCCGCCATCAGGCGCACTCCCGCAAGCGACCTGTCGCCCGACAGCGATCTTGGCGCACGGCTGGTGACACAAGGCGTCGGCACGCTTGCCTCTGGCGAGGTGGCGCGGGCGCTGGACAATGGCCTCGCCGTCGCCGAAGATTTTCGGCGGCGCGGCCTGATTGCCGCATCGGCGCTGTTTCTTGGTGGGGAGGCCCGTATCAGCGGCTCCGTTGCACTCGGCCCGCCCAACAAGCATGAACCGGAGGAAGTTGCCCATGCCTGAGTTTCCGATCCGCAAGATCGCGGTGCTGAGCGAAGAGATTTTTCACGACGGTGGGCCTGTCACTGACGTGCCGCGCCGGCGTGCCGCCGCCATGGCGGTGGTCAAGAACCCTTTCGCCGGGCGCTATGTCGAGGAGCTGCAGAGCGCCATGGACGATCTGAAGCCGCTCGGCCTGCTTCTTGCCGACCGGCTGATCGCGGCGCTCGGCGGCGACGTGAAACAGATCGACGGCTACGGCAAGGGCGCCATTGTCGGCAGCGCAGGCGAGCTGGAACACGGCGCGTTGTGGCATGTACCCGGCGGTTACGCGATGCGCGAGCGGCTGGGCGATGCCAAGGCGATCGTGCCCTCGGCCAAGAAGGTCGGCGCCTTCGGATCAAAGCTCGACGTACCGCTCGGCCACATCAACGCCGCCTATGTGCGCAGCCATTTCGACGCCATGGAGGTCGGCATCAGCGACGGCCCGCGTCCTGACGAGATACTGTTCTGCCTCGCCATGACCTGTGGCCCGCGCATCCACAACCGCATGGGTGGCCTCGCTGCGGATGACATAAAAGCCTGGGACGGGCTGCGGTGAGCGGCGAGGACAACCTGCTCAAGCTGGTCGAGACCGAAGAGGCCGACGATCACGACTACCTCCTGCAGGAACAGGTCGGCTTCATCCTGCGCAAGGCGCACCAGCGCCATGTCTCGATCTTCGCCGCCCGTATCGCCGATCTGACGCCGCCGCAATTCGCCGCACTGGCCAAGCTGCGCGATGTCGGCGAGACCTCGCAGAACCAGCTTGGCACGTTGATCGCCATGGATGCCGCGACGGTGAAGGGCGTCATCGACCGGCTGAAGGCGCGTGGCCTGGTCGAGCTGTCCCGGCATGAGGTCGACAAAAGGCGGCTGCTGGTCAATCTGACGGCCGAGGGTCGCGACGCGATCGAGCGGCTGATCCCGCTTGCCCGGGAAATCACACAGGAAACGCTGGCGCCGCTCACGAACAAGGAAATCGCCACCTTCATGAAGCTGCTGGCGAAGCTGGCGTAGAGCGGCGGCGGCGAGGTCCTTTCCTCTCCCCCGATCGACGGGGGAGAGGAAGGTGCCAAGCTGTCCCTCGGACGAAGAACCTGGACCTTGGGCCGGCGCTTATCTCCGGCGAAAACTCACAGGCCGTTGTCCTTCAGCACCTGGGCGGCGTTTTCCTTGGTGATCTTCTGCGTCGGCAAGGTGATGGTCTTTTCCACCTTCTCGCCGTTGAGGAACTTGATCGCCTGGCGCAAGCCTTCCGCGCCTGGGGTGACATAGGTGAAGGTCGCCGTCAGCTCGCCCTTGTTCACCATCTGCACGCCTTCGTTGGGCAGGCCGTCGATGCCGATGAACTTGATGTCCTTCTCGCGGCCGACATCCTTGGCGGCCAGATAGGCACCGTAGGCCATCGGGTCGTTGTGGCCGTAGACGAGATCGATCTTCTCGTTGGTCTTCAGCGCGTTGGCCATCAGATTGTAGGCCTGGTCCTGCTTCCAGTCGCCCGACTGCTGGTCGAGCAAATATTTGATGCCCGGTTCCTTGTCGGTGAATTCATGGAAGCCGTCATGGCGGTCATGCGCCGGCTGGGTGCCCATGCCGCCCCAGATCTCGACGACATTGCCCGCTGCCTTGCCCTTGCCGCCGAGCAGTTCGACGGCGTATTCGCCGGCCGCGCGGCCGATCAGCTTGTTGTCGCCGCCGACGAACTGCGTGTAGTCCTTGGTGTCGACATTGCGGTCGAGCACGAAGACCGGGATCTTGGCGTCGATCGCCTGCTGCACGACGCCGGTCAGGCCGGCGGATTCTTTCGGCGAGACCAGCAGCGCGTCGACTTCCTGGCGGATCAGGTTCTCGACGTCGGCGACCTGTTTCTCCGTCTTGTCCTCGCCGTCGGTGATGATCAGCTCGACCTCCGGATGCTTGGCGGCCTCGGCAATGATGTCCTTGTTGAACTGGGCGCGCCAGGGCTCGATGGTGGTCACCTGCGAAAAGCCGATCTTCCACTTCTTGTCCTGGGCGAAGGCATGGCCGGTGGAGAGCAGTGCCGTGGTGGTCAGCAATGCCGCGCCGAGTGCGGCAAGCTTCAGCATGTCACGTCGTTTCATTTCTTGTTTCCTCCGAGATTGAGAGACGGTGTCTCTTGCGACGGCCGTTTTGCGGCGGCCGTTTCCTTGTGCGCCGCCCCGGGCAGGCGCAGATAGGCCATGAGATCGCCGGCATTGCGCTCCTGCACGAGCACGGTGCCGATGATGATCACCCCCTTCAGCACCAGCTGAAGGTTCGAATTGATGTTGTGGAGCTGCAATATGTTGGACAGCAGCCCGAAGATCAGCACGCCGCAGAAGGTGCCTGTCAGGCTGCCGCGTCCGCCCATCAGGCTGGTGCCTCCGATGACCACGGCCGCGATGGCGTCGAGTTCCAGCCCGGCGCCGGCATCCGGCTTGCCTTGCCGGTACTGCGCCACGTAGAGCACCGCGGCGATTCCGGCGAGCAGGCCTGATATGGCATAGGTGGCGATCTTGACGCGGCCGGCGGCGATGCCGGAGAGCCTGGCCGCCTCCTCGTTGCCGCCGATCGCATAGACATAGCGGCCGAAGGGCGTGAAGCGCAGCACCGCGCCATAGATGACAATGGCGCCGAGGAAGAACAGGCCGGGCATCGGGATGACGCCGAACACCAGCGAGCGCAGCAGCTCGAAATCGGCGGTTGCGTTGGAACCGGTATAGACCGGCAGCACGGCATTGTTCTGGCCGGCGGTGAGCCGGGCGATGCCGAGCGCCGTCACCATCATCGCCAGCGTGACGATGAACGGCTGCAGCCGCCCGCCAACGATGATGAAACCGTTGATGGCGCCGAACAGCAGGCCGACGCAGGGCGCCACCAGCAGCACGCCGAGAACGCCGAATTTGGGCTCGATCTGCGGCAACAGGTACCACAGCGAAAGACAGCACAGGACGACGCCGACGGTTGCCGGCGTGACCAGCCCGCGAACGGTGTCCAGCGTGACATCGCGAACGGCGGCATCCGCGCCGGCGCGCGACTTCTCCACATTGAGGAAGGTGAAGCGCGTGACGACGAAGCCGAGGCACAGCGCGACCAGCGCGACGGTCGGCACGCCGAGCACGACACCGGGCGTCACGCCCGGAACCGTCAGCAGCATGGCGCACACCACCGAGCAGATGGCCATCAGCGACCCGACGGAAAGGTCGATGCCGCCGGTGATGATGACAGCCGTCATGCCGGTGGCGATCAGCCCGGTGGTCGACACCTGGCGCAGCACGTCGAGCAGATTGCCGTAGGAGAGGAAGATGTTGTTGCCCTTGGAACTCACCGGCGAACCCAGCACGCCGATCAGGAAGATGGCGATCAGGCCCCAGTAGAGCTTGGTGCGGGACAGGAGTTTCAGTGCGGTCATGCGGCGGGTCTCGATAGGGTCCGGCGCGGTGCCGCGAGGCGCATGATGGCCTCCTCGCTCGCCGCGTCGCGCGAAAGGATGCCTGTCTGGCGGCCGTCGGCCATCACCAGGATGCGGTCGGAAAGATGCAGCAATTCCGGCAGCTCGGAGCTGATGACGGCGATGGCCAGGCCATCGCGCGCCAGCCGGAAGATGAGGTCGTAGATTTCGCGCTTGGCGCCGACATCGATGCCGCGCGTCGGCTCGTCGAGCAACAGCACCCTGGGCCTGGTCGCCAGCCACTTGCCGATGACGACCTTCTGCTGGTTGCCGCCCGACAGCGTGCCGGCGGGCTGGTCGATGTCGCGGCAGCGTATGCCGAGCGCCTTGACCGCCTGCCGCGCCAGCCCCTGCTCGCCGGCGAGCGAGCGGATGCCGAAGCGCGCCAGCGCGCCGACCAGCGGCAGCGCCACATTGTCCGATATCGAGGCCTGCAGGTGCAAGCCCTGCGTCTTGCGGTCCTCGGTCACCAGCGCGATGCCGAGGCGTCTTGCATCGCGCGGCGAGCGGATATCCACTGGCTGGCCGTCGAGCCGGATCTCGCCGCCGGCACGGCCATCGCTCGAGCCGAAGATCGCTTCCATGATCTCGGTGCGGCCTGAGCCCAGCAACCCGCCAATGCCGAGGATTTCTCCGGCGGCCAGATCGAAGCTGACGCCGCCGACCACCTGCCGCCAGCCCTGGCGGTCGGGCTTCGACAGCGACAGGTCGCTGACCGAAAGCACGGTCCTGCCGCCGGGATCCCGCTCACCTTGGGAGGATGCGAGCAGGTCCCGTCCGACCATCGCCGAAATGATGGCGTTTTCGTCGAGTTCGGCCATCGGCCGCGTCAGCACATGGCGTCCGTCACGGAAGACGGTGACGCGACCGGCCAGATGCATCACCTCGTCGATGCGGTGCGAAATGTAGACGATGGCGACGCCGCTATCGGCAAGCTGGCCGATGATGCGGAACAACCGCTGGCATTCGGCCGGCGACAGGGCCGAGGTCGGCTCGTCCATGATCAGGATGCGCGCCGACATCGACAGCGCCTTGGCGATCTCGACCAGTTGCTGTTCGCCGACACGCAAGGCGCCGACGCGAGCGTCCGGATCGAGTTCGATGCCGAGCCGCTGCAGGAGGGCGCTTGCCGCGCGGCTGCTCGCCTTGCGGTCGACGATCAGCCCGGCGATCAGCTTTTCACGGCCAAGAAAGATGTTGTCGGCGACGCTGAGCTCCGGCACCAGGTTGAGTTCCTGGTGGATGATGGCGATGCCGGCATCCTCGGCGTCGCGCACGCCGGCGAAGCCGACCGGCCGGCCATCGACGCTGACCGTGCCTTCATAGCCGGTATAGACGCCGGAGAGGATCTTCATCAGCGTCGATTTGCCGGCGCCGTTCTCGCCCATCAGGGCATGGACCTCGCCGCGTCGCAGTTCGAAGCCGACATCGACGAGCGCGGCGATGCCGCCAAAGCTCTTGGAAATGTGCTCGGCGCTCAGAACGATGTCCGGCCGATCCGATGCCGCATTGCGCGTCGAAGAAGGGGAACTGCTCTCTTGCATGACAATGGCGGCCTCCCTTCCGTCGTCGTCAACTCCAGGCAAACGCTAATCTAAACGTTTCGATAGTGTCAAGCCGATATCAGGTGCCAGAAGTTTGATGCATTTCGATTCTTGCTTAAAAAGACAGGATTCCGTAGGTATTGGCGGCAGAGGGGGGACGAAACGTTTCGAAAATGACAGCGTCAGGGCGAAAAAAACAGCGCAAATCCACCGCGCCCACCATGCTTCACGTGGCGGAGGCCGCGCGTGTTTCGGTCGCCACCGTGTCGGCGCTGATCAATGGTACGGCGACCGTCAGCCCGGAACTCAGCCAGCGTATCGAACAGGCAATCCGCGATATCGGCTACAAGCGCAACGCCATCGCCCGCAGCCTGAAGATGGGCACGACCCGCACCATCGGCCTGACCGTCCCGCACATCACCAACCCATTCTTCACCGCCGTCGTTTCGGTGATCCAGCAGGCCTTCGACCGCGCCGGCTATGCCGTCATGCTGTGCTGCACCGACGAGGATTTGAACACCCAGGACGACCAGATCAGGCTGCTGCTCGACCGCATGGTCGACGGGCTGATCGTGGCGCGCGTCGGTGGCGGTGCGATCCTCGAGCGGATCGTCGTCGACGCCAATGTGCCGGTCGTGTTGCTGGACCGTCTGTGCGAGGGCGTCGACACCGACGCCGTGGTTCTCGACAACCAGCGCGCGGTGTTCGACGCCATCAGCTATCTGATCAATCTCGGCCATCGGCGGATTGGCTACATTACCGGCACCTCGGATATTTCACCCATGCATGACCGGATGACCGGATATTGCGAGGCGCTCCAGGCCGCCGGCTTGCCGGTGGCCGAGGAACTGGTTCGTTCCGGCAATTTCCACGAGATCGACGGCTACAACGCGACCATGCAGCTGCTGTCGCTGCATGAGCGGCCAAGCGCCATCTTCTCGGCCAACAACCCGATGGTGATCGGCACGATGAAGGCGATCCGCGACATCGGCCTGTCCTGTCCGGAGGACATTTCGGTAGCCTGCTTCGACGATTTTCCCTGGTCCGACGTGTTCCAGCCGCAACTGACGACGGTGGCGCAGCCGGTGCAGGCGATCGGCGAACAGGCGGCGAATCTGCTGCTCGACCGTCTCGCTGGCAACAGGGACGCGCCGCCACGCAAGCTCGTCCTCAAGGGCCGTTTGATGATCCGCAATTCATGCCGCCCGCTGGGGACAGTGGTGCAGAGCGTGAGCGCCTGAGCATGCCGAAAGTGTGAAGCGGTTTTCGGGCAATTCTCGGGATTTGATCAGGGCGTGAAGACCCCGGAACACAGTTCCTGCAGCTTCGAAAAGATGCCTTTGCCGCCGGTGATAATTTGCGTCCCGCTCTGCAGCACTGTCTTCGGATCCGCCTTCAGCACAGTGCCGCCGGCCTCCTCGATCAGCAGCATGCCGGCGAGGCAGTCCCAGGGGTTCATGTGTTCTTCCACATAGCCAAGCAGCCGGCCCGAGGCGACATAGGCAAGCATCAGCGCGCCTGACGCGTTGCGGAAGAAGACGCCGCCCTCGGCCAGGATCTTCTTGATCAGCACGGCGATGTTCTCGGCTTCGGCCCGGTTTGAGAAGCCGGTGCCCACCGAGCCCTCTTGCAGGCTGCTGGCCGCACTCGTTTTGATCGGTTTGCCGTTGACGAAGGCGCCGCCGCCCAGCCTTCCGTGGAAGGTCTCGCCGGTCGACGGCTCGTGGATGACGCCGACGATCGTCTCGCCATTTCTTGCGCAAGCGATCACCACGCACCAGGCCGGAATGCCGCGTACGAAATTGGCGGTGCCGTCGATGGGGTCTATGACCCAGGCATGGCCGGTCGAGCCGGCGACCGAGGCGTGCTCTTCGCCGATAATGCCGTCTTGCGGATAGTCGGCGGCGATTGCCGCGCGGATGAACAGCTCGACCTCGCGGTCGGCCTGCGAGACCAGGTCCTGATGGCCTTTGCTCTCGATGGTCAGGCTGTCGAGATCGCGGAAATATTTCAGGCCGAGTTCGCCGGCCCGCCGCGCCAGGTCGATGGCAAACTGCTCGCGTCTATCGAGGTCATGGGGCAAGGCAAGGCTCGCAGTTGCGAAGGATACCCGCACTTAGCAGAGCATCGACGTCGGCAAAAGCTCCAGGCCGCCTGTTTCAGGCCGCTTGCGACAACGATCTATGCGCCTCGGCCAAAATCTCGAAGGAACGCACGCGAGCGGCGTGGTCTGATATCTGCGCCGTGACCATCAGCTCGTCGGCGCCGGTGCGGCGCACGAACGCATCGATGCCTTGCCGGACTGTTTCCGGTGAGCCGACGACGGCGCAGGACAGCGCCTGGCTGAGCATGGACTTGGCCATAGGGTCGAGATCCCGGTCATAGTTCTCGACCGGGGGCGGCAATTTTCCGGGCCTGCCGGTGCGCAGATTGACGAAGGCCTGCTGCAGCGAGGTAAACAGCAGCCGCGCCTCGGCGTCGGTGGGTGCCGCGAAGACGTTGAGGCCGAGCATGACATGCGGCTTTTCGAGCTGCTCCGACGGCTGGAAGCGCGAGCGGTAGATGTCCAGCGCATGATCGAGTTCCGCCGGCGCGAAATGCGAGGCGAAGGCGTAGGGCAGGCCGAGCATGGCGGCGAGCTGCGCGCCGTAGAGGCTCGACCCAAGAATCCAGATCGGCACCGTCTGGCCCTCGCCGGGCACGGCGCGCAGACGCTGGCCTTCCTCGGCCGGCAGGAAATAGCCCATCAGCTCTACGACATCCTGCGGGAAATTGTCGGCGCCGGCCTCGAGATTGCGCCGCAGCGCGCGCGCCGTGTTCATGTCGGTGCCGGGAGCGCGACCGAGGCCAAGGTCGATGCGGCCAGGAAACAGGGCGGCGAGCGTGCCGAATTGCTCGGCGATCACCAGCGGCGCATGGTTGGGCAGCATGATGCCGCCGGCGCCGACACGAATGGTTTTGGTGCCGCCGGCGACATGGGCGATGACGACCGATGTGGCCGCACTGGCGATCCCCGGCATATTGTGATGTTCGGCCAGCCAGTAGCGCTTGTAGCCCAGCCGCTCGGCGTGGCGGGCGAGATCGAGCGAATTGGCGAGCGATTGCGAGGCATCGCTGCCTTCGACGATCGGCGACAGGTCGAGAACGGACAGTTCGGTCATATACTGGTCTCCACGATCTTCTTCTCGCGCACCTGGGCCTCGAAGGCCTCGCGGTCGGGAATGGTGATGCCGAGCTGGCCTTCCAGCGTGTCGGCAAGTTCGGCGGCGGTGGCGATCTGCTTCTGCTCGGTGCGGCCATCGACGTGATGGATCGATAGGCGATCGCCGCGCAGCGCATAGCGCCGGTCGGGTGCGGCGCGGGCCGCTATGACGGAAGTGAGGAAATGCGATGCCGGGTTGTTCGACAGGAAGTAATTGGCGACGGAATAGTCGACCTCATAGTGCGGCTGCAGGTCGAAGCGATACAGCGAGCGCCAGTCGCCGCCGATCAAGGCCTGCAGGCGGAAATGATCGCCGGCCTCGACGATGCGAAATGTCTCGTGCGGCGTTTTTTGTTCCCGGCCGGGCTTCAGCAGCAGCGGCGCCGTAAGCGTCAGGCCGCCGAATCCGACGTCGGCGATATAGGTGTGGCCGTCAAGTTCGACGCGCAAAAGCATGTGGCTACGCGCCGTGATGGCGTCCTCGCTCTGACCCCAAAGCACACGCGCGGCAAGGCCGCCGACCTTGAAGCCGAGCGCCTTCAGCGCGTGCATGAAGACGAGATTGTGCTCGAAGCAATAGCCGCCACGCCCACCAAGGACGATCTTGCCCTGCAGCGAGGCGACATCCAATCGGACCGGGCGTCCCAGAAACGGATCCATATTCTCGAACGGGATCGCCTGCGGATGCAGGAAATGAAGCGTCTTCAGCGTGTCGAGCGAAGCGTGCCCGGAACCGGCATGGCCGATCCGGGCGAAATAGGCGTCGAGGTCGAAGGGAACGTCGTTCATCGGGAAGGGCACCGGGCACTGATCGGCCGGATATAGGCATTCGATCCCGCCGTCGCAAACCGTGCGCCGGTTATCCGGCTGCCGCGGCGTCCTGCTCGTCGGCTTCGTCCTCAACGACCGCGGTGTGTTGGGCGGCGAGAAAGTTGCCGACATGGCTGAGGCTCTCGAAATGATCGCAGAACACCTTGACGACGACCAGCAGCGGCACCGCCATCAGCGCGCCGACGAAGCCCCACAGCCATGACCAGAATGCGATGGCGATGAAGATCGCCACGGCGTTGATCTCGAGCCGCCGCCCGACCACCATCGGCGTCACGAACTGGCCTTCGATGATGTCGCACAAAACCAGGAAAGCAGGCGCCAACAGCGCATAGGCGATCGTGTCGAAGGTGATGAGCGCGATGACGGTGACCAGGACAAGCGTGATCATGGCCCCGACATAGGGCAGGAAATTGAGCAGGGCGGCCGCCGCGCCCCAGACCAACGGATTGGGCATGCCGAGCGCCCACAGGCCGAGGCCGATGACCGTGCCGAGGCCGGTGTTGATGATGGTGACGGTGAGCAGATAGTGCGAGATTTCCCGCTCGACGTCGTAGACGACGCGCAGCGCCCGCTTCTTTTCGGTGAGGCTGGCGAAGGACTGGATGATCTTCTCGTAGAACATCGTGCCCGAGGCGAGCAGGAACAGCGACAGCACGAAGATGATGGTCAGGCTTGTCCCAGCCGACAGGATGTTGCTCGCCGCCGACGAGAAGAAGCCGGACTGCGCTACCGCGACCTTTTGCACACCCGGTTCCTGCGATGTCTCGGTCAGCCCTTCGATCTGGTGCGCGATGTCCATGATCCTCTCGAGCGGCCGTCGCAACTGCGCCAATCGCTCGGTCAGCTGCTGGCCGATGGACGATGTGTTGTTGATGAGATCGATGACAGGCCCACTGAGCACATAGCCGGCGCTTGCGAAGACGAAGATCGACACAAGCACCAGAAGCGTCGCCGAAACC
The DNA here is from genome assembly GCF_006442275.1 of Mesorhizobium sp. B2-3-10. Classification (NCBI taxonomy): domain Bacteria; kingdom Pseudomonadati; phylum Pseudomonadota; class Alphaproteobacteria; order Hyphomicrobiales; family Phyllobacteriaceae; genus Mesorhizobium; species Mesorhizobium sp. B2-3-10. The sequence continues at coordinate 110,855 of NZ_VFVT01000001.1, read as the reverse complement.
ACTTCGGGAATGCCGCGCTTGCGCAGCAGCCGCACGATCGGGGTCAGCGTCAGCGCCAGCAGGAAGGCCAAGATGACCGGCATGAAAAAAGCGCGCGCGAAATAGAGCGCATAGACGGTCATGAACAGGAAGATACCGATGAGCAACGAGCGCATGAGACGCGTATCTGCACGCGCCGCCACTCGCGATTCTTCGGCTTCGGCAACGCCTGCGCCCAAAGCGGTGGGTTCGGCCTTCATCGCGATCCCCTCGGCGGGCACATCACAACTGATGCAATCCGCAGACGGAAACGCCAGCGCGGCTTCAAGGTTCCGTTAGCCGGCGCTGACGGCGTGGCCGCCTTCGAGCGGCGGCGCCGTCAATACAGCTCAAACCGACGGCTCGGCTGCAAGCGTTCCACGACTACATGCCGTGTAATTGAGTCCGGGCAGGTGGCGGGCCTGGTACGGGAGCAGGCCGGTCGGCACCCCCCAAACCGTCGCCGCCCAGGAACTGCGCATTGCATGCATGTTCCCAGCCGACGAGGCGACCGAAATCCATCATGCCGCGATGATGGATGCGGCCTTGCACCGGGCAACCCGATAGCACCCTCATCCAGGGCTCATGGAACGAGGCTTGCGGCCCCATTAAGTCCGCGCGACAGGCGCCGCCACGGTCGGCGCGGATTTCGCGGTTTCCTTGCGTACGATTGGCGCCACCTTGGTGCCGTAGAGCTCGATCGCCTTCATGATCTTGGCGTGCGGCATGGTGCCGATCGCCATCTGCAGCAGGAAGCGGTCATTACCGAACACCCTGTGCTGGGTCACGATCTTTTCCGCCACCTGCTCCGGATTGCCGACGAACAGCGCGCCGTCGGGACCACGCGACTGGTCGAAATGCGCACGCGATGTCGGACCCCAACCGCGCTCACGGCCGATGCGGTTCATCACCTCGGCCTGGGGGCCGTAGAAGTCGTCCGCCGCCTGCTCGGTCGTGTCGGCGATGAAGCCATGCACGTTGATGCTGGTCGCCAACCCCGTCGGATCGCCGCCAGCGCGCTTGGCGGCCTCACGGTAGAGGTCGAACAGCGGCGCGAAGCGCGCCGGTTCGCCGCCGATGATGGCAAGCGCCAGCGGCAGGCCGAGCGCGCCCGCCCGAGCGGCCGATTGCGGCGTTCCGCCAATGGCGATCCAGACCGGCAGCCTGTCCTGGAAGGGCCTGGGATAGACGCCGCGATCGTTGATCGGCGCGCGCAGCCTACCCGACCAGGTAACCTTCACCTGATCGCGGATGGCCAGCAGCAGGTCGAGCTTTTCGGCGAACAGCTCGTCATAGTCCTCGAGGTTGTAGCCGAACAGCGGGAAGGATTCGATGAACGAACCTCGCCCAGCCATGATCTCGGCGCGGCCGCCCGACAGAAGGTCGAGCGTGGAAAACTGCTGGAAAACGCGCACCGGATCGTCGGAGGACAATACCGTCACCGCACTGGTCAGCTTGATGCGCTTCGAACGCTCCGCCGCCGCGGCCAAAGCCACGACCGGTGCCGAGGCGGCATAGTCCGGCCGGTGGTGTTCGCCGAGGCCGAAGACGTCGAGCCCGACCTGGTCGGCAAGTTCGATCTCCTCGATCAGGTTGCGCAGCCGCTCATGCGGACCGATGGCGCCGGGACCCGGCACAGGGCTCACATCGGCAAAAGTGTAGAGGCCGAGTTCCATTTGGATGTCATCCCAGTGTGTTGATTGTTGCGCTAGGGTCGGATGATTTCAGCTCTGTTCGACCTGAAATCTGAATCCGACCCTAAATCGAAGAGATAGATAGAGCATGATATCGTCCGAAAACCGCTTTCCCCTTTTCGGCATCATGCTCCAGAGGTAGCGACGCGTCCGTCGCGCCGCCAGAGGCTGGCTGGTGAACAGTGCATGTCGATTTCGACGGAAAATGCGTCTCCCGGGTGCAACATCCCGGAATTTCATGGCTGGCATGCCGTTTTGGCGCTTGAACTCCCGGTTTTCGCGCGTATGTAAGCGTCGCGAATAGACTTCAAGGAAGTGGACTTGGCTATCTACAGGGAAAAAGACATTTTCGAGCGGCGCAATGCCGCGACCGAGGCAAAGAAGGCGCTTCTGGAGCGCTTCAAGTCAAAGCCGGCAGCAGACGATCCCGCGGTGCTGGCACGACAGGCAGAACGCAAGGCGATCCTTGCGGCTCGTGAGATCCGCGAGGCCGAGAAGGCCAAGCTGAAGCAGGAAAAGCTGGCACGCGAGGCGATTGAGAAAGCCGAGCGTGAGGCAGCAGCCGAAGCTGCGCGCATTGCCGCCGAAGAGGCAGCGCAAGCGGATGCCAAGCTTCGGGAAGCTGAAGAGAACGAGCGTATCGCTCGTTTGCTTGCCGATGAAGCCGAGCGCAAGGCAAAGCGCGACGCACGCTATGCGGCACGCAAGCAGCGCACCGGCAGGACACCGCCCGGCTTTACGGGTCGCTAACAGCGCACTCGCCTCGATGGATGATGAATGAGGGACGCGCCAAGGCGCGGCCCTTTTTCGCGCTTGTCGGTGTTGCCCACGGGAAGCCTCCCTGCATCCAGGGACGTCGATTCATGGATGTCAGCTCGGTCGATAGCGTCGGCCGGTGGACAGGGCCGTTCAGGCCGCGAGTTTCAGCCCCATGATGCCGCAGACGATCAGCGCGATGCAGCCAAGCCTGATCGCCGTCGCGGGCTCGCCCAGCAGCCAGACGCCGAGCAGCGCCGTGCCGACGGTGCCGATACCGGTCCACACCGCATAAGCTGTGCCGACAGGCAGGGTCTTCAGCGCCAGGCCAAGCAAGGTCAAACTGACGATCATCGACGCGACCGTGAGCACGGTCGGAACAAGCCTGGTGAAGCCGTCGGTGTATTTGAGCCCGATCGCCCAGCCGATTTCGAACAGGCCGGCGAAGAACAGAAGAATCCATGGCATCGGAACGCTCCATCCAGAACATCCGGCCGAAAGGTCTTCGGATGCTCAATCAAACAGTGGGCGGGCCGTCCCAACCGGATTTCGGGAAATGCGAGGTCGTCCCCGCATCGTCGATATAGGGTGTCTGAACGCCCAATCAACAATTCGCCGGCGGCATGTCGGACGCCGCCGGTGAAATCCATGCACGCTTGGCGATATCTACTTTTCCTTGATCCTCGTCGCCTTGACCGGCGGCGCCTTCAGGGCCGGAGCGGCTACAGGCTTCTTGGCGTCTTTCTTTGGTTTGCGGGCTTCCTTGCCTGCCTTCATCGCACCTTTAGCCATGATTCGTTCCTCCAGTTGCGGGAAACGGAGTGAAACAAGACAAACGCCAGACTGCAAGAGCCGAGTGCCTGCTGCCAGCGACGGCAGGCCGCTTTCAACCGGTTTTCTAATTTGCTCGTAAACCCCGGCAGTCCATGCCATGCTTGTCTTCGCACTGCAGCATCGACCCGTGCACCGCCGGGTGATCGTCAGGCAGGCCCGTCAGGACGACAATGCGGATCCATATCGGCTGCGAGATGAGCTTCGACTTTCCGCAGGAAACGCCGCTCATCGCAATGCTCAATGTCCACTATTCCCGCGCCTCCGATCTTGAGCGTCCGGATTTCCTGACCTCCAACCCGCCAGTGCCGATTGAGAGTTATCGCGACAGTTTCGGCAACTGGTGCAACCGGCTCGTCGCCCCGCCCGGGCGTTTCACTTTCGGTACGGATGCGGTGATCCGCGACTCCGGCACGTTCGAGATGGGCGAGTTGATGGCGTGGCAGCATGAGGTGCGCGACCTGCCGGCTGAAACGCTGCTGTTCCTGCTGCCCAGCCGGTTTTGCGAAAGCGACCTCTTGGCAAGCGAGGCATGGCGGCTGTTCGGCCATATGCCATCAGGCATCCCGCGCGTGCAGGCGGTGTGCGATTTCGTCCACAACCACATCGTCTTCGACTACGGCAACGCACGGGTGACGCGCACCGCCGCGGAAGCCTGGCGCGAACGGAGCGGCGTGTGCCGCGATTTCGCGCATCTTGCCGTCACGTTTTGCCGGGCACTCAATATCCCGACGCGCTACTGCACAGGCTACATCAGCGACATCGGCATGCCGAAGCCTTGGGCGAGCATGGATTTCTGCGCCTGGATGGAGGTTTATCTCGGCGGCCGCTGGCACGCTTTCGATCCGCGCAACAACGCGCCACGCATCGGCCGCATCCTGATCGCCTCCGGCCGCGACGCGGCGGATGTGCCGCTAACCCATATCTTCGGGCCAGGGTTGCTTGCGGGCTTCAAAGTGTGGACCGACGAGATCCAGGAATAGCTGGCCTTCCCGCCAGCAGGTTTCGAACACATTGAACGACCCGACGATTGGCGCGTTGTGATGGCTGTGCAACTCCGCGGCAGAGCCGCTACACTGCCTCGAAGGGGATAGAACCTGCATGGCTGGACACGGCGGCTCCAGAACGGTTATCTACGCGGCGCTCGCCGGCAATCTCGCCATAGCGTTGACCAAATTCGCCGCCGCCTTTTTCACCGGCAGTTCGGCCATGCTGTCGGAAGGCGTGCATTCGCTGGTCGATACAGGCAATGGCGGCCTGCTGCTCTACGGCATGCACCGGGCGGCACGCCCCGCGGACAGCTCGCACCCGCTCGGCCATGGCCGTGAACTCTATTTCTGGAGCTTCATCGTCGCCCTTCTGGTTTTCGCGCTGGGCGCCGGCGTGTCGTTCTACGAGGGCATCATCCACATCATGGCGCCGGAGCCGGTCGCCAACGCTAGGGTGAACTACATCGTTCTCGGCCTGTCCTTCCTGTTCGAAGGCAGCTCCTGGCTGGTGGCGCTGAAGGAATTCCGCAAGCAGAAGGGCAAGCAGGGCTGGCTGCAAGCCGTGCAATCGAGCAAGGATCCGAGCGTCTATACCGTGCTGTTCGAAGACAGTGCCGCCCTTCTCGGCCTGGCCGTCGCCTTTGCCGGCATATTGGCGGCGGAGATTTTCGAGATGCCCGAACTCGACGGCGCCGCCTCGATCGGCATCTCGCTCATCCTCGGCACGACGGCAATCTTCCTGGCGCGTGAAAGCAAGGGCCTGCTCATCGGCGAGCCGGCCTCACCCGAGGTGCAGAGGAAGGTGCTGGCGATCGTCCAGCAGGATCCGGCGGTGCAGCGGGCGAACGGCGTGCTGACGGTGCATATGGGTCCGGAAGAAATCGTCGCCGGCCTGAGCATCGAATTCGAGGACCATTTGTCGGCGCCGGAGATCGAGGCCTGTGTCGAGCGCATCGAGGCGCGGTTGAAGAAGGAGATGCCTGAGATCACGCGGCTGTTCGTCAAGCCGCAGACGTCAGGCACCTGGGAAAAGCGGCGCAAGCTGATCGAATCCGCGTCCGGATAGATTCGAGTACGAACTTTTGCGACACTGCGGTGCACTTTTCGGGATTCTGGCCTCTGGACCAGCGCCCCGCCGTTGCCTCGGGTCTCCGTGCCGCTAAAATCAGCCGATCGAAGTTGGAGGAATGACAATGAAGATCGACGGCGGCTGCCATTGTGGCGCCATCACCTACGAGGCGGAGGTCGACCCGGAGAAGACCTCGGTCTGCCATTGTACCGATTGCCAGCAACTGACCGGTACGGCATTTCGCGTTACCGTTCCTGCGACGGAGGATCACTACCGGATCACCAGCGGCGAACCGAAGATCTACATCAAGACCGTGGCGAGCGGCGCCAAGCGAACGCAGGCTTTTTGTGCCGACTGCGGCTCGCATCTCTATGCGACATCGGTCGGCGACGGTCCGAAGGTCTATGGGATCAGGGTCGGGACCTCGCGGCAGCGCCAGAACCTGGTCCCGAGACACCAGAAATGGCATCGGTCGGCGCTGCACTGGCTTCCGGAATTCGAGGGTATGACGACGGTCGAAGAGCAGTAGCGTTCAGTCGTCGCCTTCGACGACCCTCAATCTCAGCTGCCCGGTCTTTGAATCGGCAGCGCGCGGTGCGGCCTCCACCTTGGCAGGGGCGCCGCCGCGCGGGGCGTCGGGCTCGCCTTCTCCGAATTCCAGCGCCTCGATCTTCTGGCCACGCTTGGTCACTTTCGAGGTCGAGACGAGTATGTCTTCGATGTCCTTGGCCGACTGGCCGAAATGGCCCTGCAATTTGCGCACCCGCTCGTCGACACGCTGGACGTCTTCCATCAGCCTGATGACTTCGCCCTGGATCAGATGCGCCTGCTCGCGCATGCGCGCATCCTTGAGGATCGCCTGGATGACCTGGATCGACAGCATCAAGAGCGAAGGCGAGACGATGATGACGCGGGCACGGTGCGCCTTCTGGACAACCGCTTCGAAATTCTCGTGGATTTCGGCGAACACCGATTCCGACGGCACGAACATGAAGGCGGTGTCCTGGGTTTCGCCCTGGAGCAGGTATTTTTCCGAAATGTCGCGGATATGGACCTCGATATCGCGGCGGAAGGCCTGGGCCGCGACCCTCTGCAGGTCGGCGTTATCGGCGGCCCGGATGGCATTCCACGCTTCCAGGGGAAATTTGGCATCGATGGCAAGCGACGGTGCGCCGTTCGGCATTTTCACCAGGCAGTCCGGCCGGCTGCCGTTCGACAGCGTCGCCTGGAATTCGTAGGCGCCGTGCGGCAGGCCGTCGGCGACGATCGCCTCCATGCGCGACTGGCCGAAGGCGCCGCGCGTCTGCTTGTTGGAGAGGATCGCCTGCAGCTGCACGACCTGGCCGGCCAGCGACTGGATGTTGCCTTGCGCGGTGTCGATGACCGCCAGCCGCTCCTGCAGTTTCGCCAGGCTCTCATGTGTGGACTTGGTCTGCTCGGTCATGGTCTGGCCGATGCGGCCGGTCATGGCGTCGAGTCGCTGGCCGATCGACTGCGTCAATTCGGCTTGGCGGGCGCCGAACACTTCGGCGATGGCGCCCATGCGGCCCTGCATCTCGGCCTGGGATTGCAGAATGCCGGCCATCCGCGCCTCGGCGTCGCGGGCATGGTCGGCGGCTTCCGCCGCGGCGACCGCGCGCGCCTTGGCCGAGCGCCACAGCGCGATGACGAGCGCCACGAACAAGCCGAGAAACAGCAATGTGGCGACGGCCAAGACGTGGCCGAGCGTGATTGTCGAGGCGCCGAGCCGCGCGACGGGCTCCGAAAGGATGGTGCTCAGATCATTCATGTGGACAGCATAGCCGATTCGGCGGTCTGGCACAGATCAAAACGTGAACGAGGCGCAGGCGCACCGGTTGACGCCTTTCTATTGAGGTCTTAGGTGAAACGCCATGCCGATCAAGCCGCTTATCATTCTTCCCGATCCCATCCTGCGCCAGGTCTCCAAGCCGGTGGAGCGCGTCGATGCGCCGGTGCGCAAACTGGCCGACGATATGCTGGCGACCATGTATGACGCACCCGGCATCGGGTTGGCGGCAATCCAGGTCGGCGAGCCTCTGCGCATGCTGGTGATCGATCTCGCCAAGGAAGACGAAACCCCGGCGCCACACGTCTTCATCAACCCGGAAATTCTCGAAAGCGCCGACGCGCGGTCCGTCTACGAGGAAGGCTGTCTGTCGATCCCTGATTACTATGCCGAGGTCGAGCGCCCGGCTTCGGTGAGGGTCAAATATCTGGACCGTGACGGCAAGCTGCAGGAGATCGAGGCCGAGGGGCTGATGGCAACCTGCCTGCAGCACGAAATCGACCACCTCAACGGCGTGCTGTTCATCGACCACATCTCGAAGCTGAAGCGCGACATGGTGGTGAAGAAGTTCAAGAAGCTCGCCAGGGACAAGGCGCCAGGCAAGCTGGTGGGATAGGGCAATGCCCCTTCGCGTCATCTTCATGGGCACGCCGGAGTTTTCGGTGCCGACGCTGCGCGCCATCGCCGAGGCTGGCCACGAGATTTCAGCCGTCTACACGCAGCCACCGCGCGCCGCCGGCCGGCGCGGGTTGGAACTGACGCCGTCACCGGTGCAGCGCGAGGCCGGGCGGCTTGGCATCGAGGCGCGAACGCCGGCATCGTTGAAAAGCGAGGCCGAGCAGGCCGCTTTTGCCGACCTCGGCGGCGATATCGCCGTGGTCGTCGCCTATGGATTGCTGTTGCCCAAGGCAATTCTTGACGCACCCCGGCTTGGCTGCGTCAACGGCCACGCATCGCTTTTGCCGCGCTGGCGTGGCGCCGCGCCGATCCAGCGCGCCATCATGGCTGGAGATACCGAGACCGGCATGATGGTGATGCGCATGGAGGCGGGGCTGGATACCGGCCCGGTGGGACTGGTTGAAAAATGCGCCATCGGCCCCGATATGACAGCCGGCGATCTGCATGATCGGTTGATGAGTGTCGGCGCTGCCCTGATGGTGGAAGCGTTGGCGCGGCTGGAACAGAACACCCTGGCATTTACCGCGCAGGCGGCCGAAGGGGTGACTTACGCCAGGAAAATCGATAAATCCGAGACGCGCGTGGAGTGGACACGGCCCGCGGCCGAGGTTCACAATCACATTCGTGGCCTGTCGCCGTTTCCCGGCGCCTGGTCCGAGATTCAAATTGGCGGCCGTATGGAACGGCTGAAACTGCTTCGCTCGACACTATCCGAAGGCGTGTCGCCTTCGGAAGATTTGGGCGAGTCGGGAGGAATTCTCGATGACCGGCTGACAGTCGCCTGCGGAAAAGGCGCGGTCAGGCTGGTCGAAGTTCAACGTGCGGGCGGAAAGCCCGCCGCCGCGTCGGAATTCCTGCGCGGAGCCAAGATCGAAAAAGGACTGAAATTCTCATGAGCATGATGTCGATACGCGCGGCGACGCCGCGGGACCGCGAGGCCATCCGCCTCGTCGAGGAACACGCTTTCGGCCAGCAAACGGAGGCCGGACTGGTCGACGCGTTGGTGACCGGCGGTGACGCCGTCGTCGAACTGGTGGCGGAAGAGGACGGCCAGGCCGTCGGCCATATCCTGTTCTCACGGCTGTTCGTTCAGAGCGGCGGCAAGAGTTTTGCCGCCGTGGCGCTTGCGCCGCTGGCGGTGGAGCCTTCCTTCCATGGCAGCGGCATCGGCGGCGCGTTGATCCGCGAGGCCCATATTCGGCTCAAGGACGCCGGCGAGACACTGGCCGTCGTGCTGGGCGATCCGGCCTATTACGGCCGTTTCGGCTATAGCCACGCCCGCGCAGAAAAGTTCGAAAGCGAATACCAGGGCGAGGCGCTGCAGGCGCTGGCCTGGGGCGAAGCTCCCGAATCCGGCAGGCTGGTCTACGCCTCCGCCTTCACCGCTCTCGCCGCCTAGGCGGGGGCGTATAGCCGACCGGCATGCCGCGTTTTCGCCTCGATATCGAATATGACGGCAGCCTGTTTGCCGGCTGGCAGCATCAGGCCGACCAGCCTTCGGTGCAGCAGGCGATCGAGCAGGCGATCGAGAAATTCTGCGGCGAGGCGGTCCGGCTGCGCGCCGCCGGCCGCACCGATGCCGGCGTGCACGCGACCGCGCAGGTGGCGCATGTCGACCTTGCCAGGGCGTGGCCCGACGACAAGGTGCGCGATGCCGTCAATGCACACCTGCAGGCGGCCGGCGCGCGCATAGTCATCCTGAAGGCCACGATCGTCCCGGACGATTTCGATGCCCGTTTCTCCGCCATCGGCCGGCACTATCTCTACCGCATCCTCAACCGGCGGGCGCCCTCGGCGCTGGAGAAGGGTAAGGTGTGGTGGGTACCGAAGCGGCTCGATGCCGCCGCCATGCACGAGGCGGCGAAGCTCCTGCTCGGCCGGCACGACTTCACCACCTTCCGCTCGACGCAGTGCCAGGCCAACAGCCCGATCAGGACATTGGAGCGGCTCGATGTGAGCCGGGCGGGCGATGATCTGATCGAGGTGAGGGCATCGGCACGATCCTTCCTGCACAACCAGGTGCGCTCGATGGTCGGCTCGCTGAAGCGGGTCGGCGACGGCGGCTGGACATCGGGCGACCTCAAGGCGGCGCTCGAGGCGCGAAACCGCGCCGCCTGCGGGCAGGTAGCGCCGCCCGACGGGCTTTTTCTCATCGGCGTCGATTATCCCGGGTAGAACCCTGGTTCTCCCGGGTAGAATCCTGGTTTCTATCCAGGATAAAGCCCGGAAAGGCTCTGGGCCCCGACATCGTCCGGCCCGGAGATGCCAAGCAGCATCTGCAGTCCGAACAGCACCAGCAGCGAAGCGACGAACATGCCGACGAAAACGGCGGTGCCGAAGGCAGCGCCCCTGCCGATCGTCGCGTTGGTCATACGCCAGGTCAGCACCATCGACAGGGAAAATAACAGCAGCGATACAAGGCTCGAGACCTGGCTTGCCGAGGACAGGAAAAGCCTGATCAGCGCCGAAGGCAGCATCAGCCAGGCGGTGATCGCCGAGGCCCAGTTGCTGGCGACGACATAGTGGACGAAGCGCCCGCCGATGCCGGCGCGCCGCGCCACCAAGGCGAGCGCCACCAGCGGCAGTACCCAGGAGCCGATATCGACCGTCGCCAGTCGCACCAGCATGCTGAAGCGGCCGGCGAAGGCATCGGGATCGCCGATCTCGTTGGCGATGCCCACCCAGCCGACGATCAGCGCCGGTGCCGCGACGATGATGGCGAAGAACGAATTCCAGAAGCCGTCGGCCGTGAGGTCGAGCAGGCGCAGGCCGTCGGCCTTGCCGAGCATCAGCCGCCAGGCGCCGGTCAGCGAAGCTTGGGTTTCGTCCGCCGAAAGCATGCTGATCAGCCCTGTCCGAACCAGTCGTCGATGAAGCGCTGGTAGATCCGCGTCAGCGTTTCCAGATCGGCGATGGCCACGCGCTCGTCGACCATGTGCATGGTCTTGCCGACCAGGCCGAATTCGACCACCGGGCAATAATCCTTGATGAAGCGCGCATCCGATGTGCCGCCGGAGGTGGATAGCGCCGGCTTTTTGCCGACCACCGCCTTGACCGAGCCGCTCAGCGTCTCGACCAGCCTGTCGTCGCGGGTCAGGAAGACGTGGCTCGGCCGGTCGCGCCAGACCAGCTCATAGTAGACTGGCGTCTTCTTGCCCGGCCGGTATTTCTTGCGCCCAGCCGCCTGATCGAGGCGGTTGTGGATTTCCGCCTGGACCGTCTCGGCCGTCCAGCTGTCGTTGAAGCGGATGTTGAAGGTGGCGGTTGCCTTGGCGGGAATGACGTTGGTGGCCGGGTTGCCGACATCGATGGAGGTCACCTCGAGGTTGGTCGGCTGGAAATCCTTGGTTCCCTTGTCGAAGACGGGATGCAGCAAGGCGTCCACCAGGCTCATCAGGCCGCGCACCGGGTTGTCGGCAAGCTGCGGATAAGCGGCATGGCCCTGGCGGCCATTGACGGTGATGCTACCCGACATCGAGCCGCGCCTGCCGATCTTGATCATGTCGCCGAGCGTGTCCGGATTGGTCGGCTCGCCGACGATCGAGGCGTCCCATTTCTCGCCTTTGGACGCGGCCCATTCGAGCAGCTTGACCGTGCCGTTGATGGCAGGCCCTTCCTCGTCGCCGGTGATCAGCAGCGAGACCGAGCCCTTCGGGCCACCATTCGCCTCGACGTGGCGCGCCACCGCGGCGATGAAGCAGGCAATGCCGCCCTTCATATCGACCGCGCCGCGGCCATACATATCGCCGTTGGCGATATCGGCGGCGAAAGGCGGATGCGTCCAGGCGGCTTCGTCGCCGACCGGCACCACGTCGGTATGACCCGCGAACATCAGATGCGGGCCATTGCCGGAGCGCCGTGCATAGAGGTTCTCGATGTCGGGCGTGCCGTCTTCGGAGAACACCGGCCGATCGACCAGGAAGCCGAGCGGCTTCAGCATCGCCTCCAGCGCGCTCAGCGCGCCGCCTTCGGCTGGTGTCACCGAGGCACAGCGGATGAGAGAGGCAAGGTTTGCGGCGGGGTCAGTCGGCAGCGTCATGGCAAAAGCGATAGTCGAAAGCGAATGGCCTGTCACGGCCAGACATAGGGCCAAGCCAATGGCCGACGATACCGCCGACATTATGGTTTTCATGTCGTATAGTTCTGGCTGATGCGGAGTAAGAGATGGCAAACGGCAAAAAAAGGATCGTCATTGCCGGCGCCGGCAGCATTGGCTGTTATGCCGGCGGCTGCCTGGCGCTCGCCGGGCGGCGGGTTGTCCTGCTTGCCAGGCCGCGCATCGAGGCAGCGCTGCGGCAGGGCGGATTGCGCGTCAGCGACCTCGAGGGCCGCGATCGCCTGATCAAGCCGGCAGAGCTTGTCGTCACCGCCGATCCGGCCGCGTCCTTGCCGGCGGCCGATGTGATCCTGGTCACCGTCAAGAGCGGCGCGACGCGGGAAATGGCGGCACTCATCAAGGCCCATGCCCGTCCCGATGCCGTGGTGGTGAGCCTGCAGAACGGCGTCGACAACGCCGACAGGCTGCGCGCGGCGCTTGGCCCGCGAACGGTGCTGGCTGGCATGGTGCCGTTCAATGTCGTGCAATCAGCCGATGGAGAGCTGCCGTTGCGCGTCCACCGCGCCAGCGACGGCAAGGTGATGGTCGAAAAGGGCGATGTCGGCCTTGCCGACCTTCTCGACACCGAAGGCCTGGCTGTCGAAACGCGTGGCGATATGAAGGCCGTGCTGTGGGGCAAGCTTCTGATGAACCTGAACAATGCGCTGGTGGCGCTGTCGGGCCTGCCGCTGGCAACCGAACTCGCCGACCGGCGCTGGCGGCTGATCCTGGCCAGCCAGATCGACGATGCCTCGCTGGCGATGAAGGCCTCCGGCATCGAGCCGGCGCGGATCGCCGGCCTGCGCCCGACGCTGCTGCCGAAGGTGCTCAGGTTGCCCGACTGGCTGTTCAAGCTCCTGGCGCGGCGCATGCTGGCGATCGATCCCGAGGCGCGCTCGTCGATGTGGGACGATCTGCAGCGTGGCCGGTCGACCGAGATCGACGACTTGCAGGGCGCTGTTTTGCGGCTCGCTGAAAAAGCCGGTACGCCGGCGCCGACGGTCCAGCTTATCAGCGCGCTGGTGCGCGCGGCGGAAGCCGAGCGGCTTGGCTCGCCAAGCCTGGTGCCGGAGAAGGTTGTGGCGCCGCCGTCCGGCCGTCGATCAACGTGATCTTCTGCCAGATCTTGCGCGACAGGTTGGACGCCAGGTTCTCGATGTCGTTGACGCCGTCGACGACGACGGCGTCATTGACGGATTGCGCGAACAGCGCCGCGATCTTGCCGGTGATCGACAGCATTTCGGAGCAATAGTCGAGATAGCGCGCGAGATCCGCGGCATTGGTGAGACGGGCCGGCGAATGCGCCGTCGGCTTGAAGCTGGCCGACAGCGCCGCCGGATCCTTGGTCAACTGGTGCATGTCGATGACATGGATCAGCGATCTGAGGCCGTGCAACTGGCGAAACACCTGCTTGCGCTTGATGCGCTCCTCGGTGCGGATCAGGGCCAGGAAGCCGAGCACGGCGAGGATGATCATGTTGATCGTGGCTTCGATGCCTTGCACCGACTGGACCGCGTCGTCGGCCTGGGAGATGTGAATGAGCGGCAGGATGGTGCCGACGAACAGGAAGATCAGCGCGCCCGCGATGACGGCGGCGACGATGATGCCACGCAGCCACCAGATAGGCGCTTCCAGGGCCTTGGCGGCCTTGGCCAGATCGCGCGACAGCGACACAAGTTCGGCGGCAACGCCGCGCAACCCGGCCTCCGGAAAACGGTCGGCCACACGCCCTTCCAGCCGCTCGGCGGTTTCGATGATCAGTTTCGGATCAAGCGTGCGGTAGCGCATGGCGATCCGATCGGCCCCCTAGGGCATGATGCCGAAAAGTGTGAAGCGGTTTTCCGACGACGTCATGCTCTATTTCTTTGATTCTGCCGGCTCGTTGGTGCGCCGGCCATAACGGTTGGGTCCAGGCTGCCCTGGAAACAGGCACAACACAAGGAAGGCGACGATCGAGACGACCGGCACGAACAGGATCAGCGCGGCGATACCCGGCTTGTCGAGGTCGTGCAGCCGCTTCACCGCCAGCGCGATGTTCGACCACAGCGAGGCGATGAAGGCGATGAAGAAGATGAACGACCACATGTTGCTCTCGGCCGAACCCTCCGGCACCAGCGTGAAGCGGTACAGCGGAAATGCCTGGATGATGGCGACGAGCAACCCGCCGAGAAAATAGGCCGCGCGGCTGACGCGGCCCGAGGTCTTGAGGAAAAGCCAGTTGAGATCCGATCTTTCAGGCAAGCGGGTCCGATCCATATTGATTGGCACCCCTGGTGCCTTCGAGAATGCCGAGTTCGACCAGCAGCCAGATGCCACCGATGACGGGTACGAAGCCTATCAGCGTCCACCAGCCCGACTTGTTGCGGTCGTGCCAGCGTTTGGCATAGAGGGCAATCGCGAAATAGATCGATGCCAGCGCGAAGAGGATGCCGATGATGCCGATCTGGGCACCGCTGGCCGTGGTGAAACGCGTGCCGAGGATCGCATCGAGAATGAAAGCAATAGCGCCGATAACGATGAATACGCCGATGCCAGCCCAGAACTTGCCCCGGTTGATGCGGCCATCAAAGCTTGTGAGCAGATATTTCCAGTCCATGTCACCCCTCCAGTTGAACGGCGCGACCGATTGTCGCGCCGGGCGGAAGGTGCGCCTGCCCGGCGGAAAGATCAATCGCGCAGCAATTCGTTGATCGAGGTCTTGGACCGGGTCTTGGCGTCGACCCGCTTGACGATGACGGCGCAGTAGAGACCTGGGCCCGGCTCGTTGTTTGGAAATGCCTTGCCCGGTAGCGAGCCGGCGACGACCACGGAATTCGGCGGCACCTCGCCATAGAAGATCTCGCCGGTGGCGCGGTCGACGATCTTGGTCGACTGGCCGATGAAGACGCCCATGCCCAGAACCGAGCCTTCGCGCACGATGCAGCCCTCGACCACTTCGGAACGCGCCCCGATGAAGCAATTGTCCTCGATGATGGTAGGGCCGGCCTGCATCGGCTCCAGCACGCCGCCGATGCCGACGCCGCCCGAAAGGTGGACGTTCTTGCCGATCTGGGCGCAGGAGCCGACCGAGGCCCAGGTATCGACCATGGTGCCGCTATCGACATAGGCGCCGACATTGACGAAGGACGGCATCAAAACCGCGCCCGGCGCGACATAGGCCGAACGGCGCACAATCGACGCCGGCACGGCGCGGAAGCCCGCCTTCTCGAAATCGACGGCGCCCCAGCCGTCAAACTTGGACGCCACCTTGTCCCACCACACGGCCTCGCCGGGGCCGCCCTTGATGATCTCCATCGGATTGAGCCGGAAGGAGAGCAGCACCGCCTTCTTCAGCCACTGGTTGACATGCCACTTGCCGTCGGCCTGCCGCTCGGCTACGCGGGCGGTGCCGCGGTCGAGCAGGTCGAGTGCCGACTGGATGGCGTCGCGCACCTCGCCGCGGGTCGCGGTCGAAATGGCGTCGCGTTCCTCGAAGGCCCTGTCGATGGTCTTTTCGAGGCTCGCCAGATCGGGCTTCGACATGAATTTGCTCCATTACCAAGCTGTTAAGGGCTGCGCCTTAACCTGTTTAAAAGTCGCGCGGACCCTATGTTAAGGTGGAATGGGGGTCAATCGCGCCAGCGTCATGGGACGGCGCAAGTAAAGGAATGGACGGGTGGATTCGATGACTCCCATGGAAAAGGCGGGATGGACGCCGCTGCCGCACTCGGATGAGGATCTGGAGCGGTCGAAAAGCGTGCCGGACACGCCGCAAACGCGGGCCGAGACCTACCGCCTGGCCTGGAACGATCCCGACTTCATGACCCGGCGCGAGCTGCGCGCCGTCAGGCTGCAACTGGAACTGCTGAAGCCGGAAATGATCCTCGCCGAGCGCGGCATTCGTTCGACCGTGATCCTGTTCGGCGGCGCGCGCCTGCCGGAGCCCGGCGGCGAGGCCTGGGCGGCCAAGAACGAGACGCAGAAGAAGAACCTTGAGGAAAACAGCAAATATTACGAGGAGGCGCGCAAATTCGCCCGCCTCTGCTCGCAGCAGTCGGCCACGTCATATTATCGCGAATATGTGGTGGTGACCGGTGGCGGTCCGGGCGTCATGGAAGCGGGAAACCGCGGCGCCGATGATGTCGGCGCGCCGTCGATCGGGCTCAACATCGTGCTGCCGCACGAGCAGGCGCCGAACCCCTATGTGACGCCGGAGCTCTGTTTCAACTTCCACTATTTCGCCATCCGCAAGATGCACTTCGTCATGCGCGCCAAGGCCGTGGCGGTGTTTCCCGGCGGCTTCGGCACGATGGACGAGTTCTTCGAGACGCTGACGCTGATCCAGACCGGACGCATGGAGCGCGTGCCGGTGATCCTGTTCGGCAAGTCCTTCTGGAAACGGGCGATCGACCTCGACTTCCTCGCCGAGCAGGGCACGATCAGCCCGGGCGACCAGGACATCATCGATTTCGTCGACACAGCCGACGAAGCGTGGGGCATCATCAGCCGCTTCTACAAGCTAGGGAGTGAGTGAGTAGGCAGTGGGAATTAGTGAGTAGGGATTAGTCAGTAGTGAGCGAGCGAAAGGTGTGCTCCTCCACTACTCACTACTCACTACTCACTACTCACTACTCACTACTCACTACTCACTATTCCCGTCAAAAATTCCGCGAGATCGTCGGTGACGTAGTCGACGTCGTCTTCCTGCGCCGGGTCGCGTTCCCAGATTTCCGAGAAGGTCGGCTCGAAATTGCGCGGCACCACGAGAACCGTGGTCATGCCCAGCGACTTCGGCACGGCCAGGTTGCGGGCGAGGTCCTCGAACATCACCGCATTGTGGCCGGTGACGGCGTGCAGTTCGGCGAACTTCTCGTAGGTCTGGCGCGCCGGCTTGGGATTGAGGCCGGCAGCGACGATATCGAAAATGTCGTCGAAATGGTCGAGGATGCCAAGTTGGCGCGCGGTGCGCTCGGCATGCCTGCGGTCGCCATTGGTGAAGATGAACTTGCGGCCGGGAAGCTGGCGGATGGCGGTGCCGAGGACGGGATCGGGCACCAGCCACGAATAGTCGATGTCATGGACCTTCTCCAGAAAGTCGTCGGGATCGATGCCGTGGCGCGTCATCAGCCCGTTCAGCGTCGTGCCGTATTCGCGATAGAGCTCCTTCTGCAGCTTGCGCGCCTCCTCGCGCGGCAGCGCCAGCAGTTCCCCGACATAGGCGGTCATCTTGACGTCGATCTGGGAGAACAAATTCGAGTGATGCGGGTAGAGCGTGTTGTCGAGGTCGAACACCCAGTCGGTGACATGGGCGAAGCGGGCGGGATCGGGAAGCCTGGTCATGCGCTCCTTATGGCATGAAACAGGGATTCTGAAAGGGACTTTATCCACAACTTATGCGCGTCGAGAGTGGCGGAAATGGCCTCACGATTCAAATTTTAGCCATCCCGGAAAGGTGGCCTTCAGGGCTTGCTGGCACAGAGACAAGTCCTGTGGGGAGCCCGCGATGAACAGCATTATTCTCAAATCCGCCGCCATCGCCTTCGCCTCCGTCGCTGCCTCGCTCCTGCTGACATTGATCATAGTCCCAGCGATGGGATTCCCGGTCACGCGCACGATCTGGCTGACGTCGACGGTCTGTCCGCTGGTCCTTGCCTGGACGGCATGCGCCGGCACGTTCTGGCAGAGCGACAGGTTGAAAAATGCCCATCGCGAATTGGCCCGTGCCCATGCCCAACTCGCCGCGGCGCACCGCCGCCTGGCGGAAAAGGCGAGCCGCGACGACATGACCGGCATGCTCAACCGGGAAAGCTTCTTTGCCGCGCTGGACGGCTCCCGGCGCAAGTCCGACCGCGGCGCGCTGCTGATCATCGACGCCGATCATTTCAAGAAGATCAATGACAATTTCGGTCACCTGACCGGAGACGACGCGCTGCTGTTGATCGCCAGCGCCATCGAGCGCGGCGTGCGCAGCGGCGACGTGCTCGGCCGGATCGGCGGCGAGGAGTTCGGCGCGTTTCTGACCGGAGCCACGGAACAGGAGGCCAAGCGCGTTGCCGAACGAATCCGTCGCGAGGTCGAGCTGATCCGCTTCCGGCCTGTCGATGAGCGAACCATTCCGTTGACCGTCAGCATCGGCGGCACCGTGTGCGGCGAGGATGTCAAGGTATCGGACCTGATGCGCGCCGCGGACCGGCGCCTCTACCAGGCCAAGCATGCGGGCCGCAACCTGACGATCCTCGATACCGACATTTCCGAAGCCGCATGAGCGGGTCGGCCAGCACACCCGGCCGGTTAAGAAATCTCTAACCCTGTTTGCATCCGGTTGTGCCGCTTGTCAGGCTTTTTACCGCCGTGAGGCCATGCTTGGCACGATACTGGCTTCCGTGACGATGCGTGTGCCGTTCGGGGAACGTCATGCGCGCATCGAAGCCCCAGCCGAGAGGCCTGTCATGAGTTTCTTCATCAAAAAAATGCCGCGCCGCACGCTCGTGCAGGCGCTGATCGCCCTGCCTGCCCTGTCGTTGTTCCGCAAGCTGCCTGATGCCGACGCCATCCATGGCGGTTCATCCCGGGCCGATCCCGACGAGATCGTCGAGGTCAATGGCTGGATCCTGAAGCGGAGCGACCTGGCATGATCTTCGACAGCTACGACGCGTATCGCGCCGCCAATTTCGCGCCAAAGGTCTGTGTCCTTGGTTCCGGCCCCGCCGGCACCACGATCGCCAGGAAACTTGGCGCGGCCGGCATCCCGGTCGTGGTGCTGGAAGCCGGCTCGCGGGAATTCAGCGACGAGTCGCAGGATTTCTACCGCGGCACGACGGTCGGCGATTTCTACTTCGATCTCGATATCACGCGGTTGCGGTTCATGGGCGGCAGTTCCAATCACTGGGCCGGTTGGTGTCGCGTGCTCGACAAACAGGATTTCGAGCCGAAAGCCTGGGCACCCGACACCGGCTGGCCGATCCGGCGCGCCGACATCGAACCCTATCTTGCGGAAGTGCGCGATATCCTCGACCTTCCCGATTTCCGGCCAGATGTGCCGATCTCGGACGACATTCGCTGGGTGCAGCTGATCAAGAGCCCGGCGGTCCGGTTTGCAGAAAAGTTCGGCGACCAACTCGACCAGAGCAAAAACATCGCCGTCGTGCTCAACACCTACGCCACCGAGCTTGCCGGAGATGGCAAACGCGTGACCGGCGCCAGATTATGGTCCAACGGGCAGGACGCCGGCCCGTTCAGCGCCGACTATTTCATCGTCTGCACCGGCGGACTGGAGAATTCCCGGCTGCTTTTGTGGTCCAACCGGCGCTCCAACGGCGGCGTCGTGCCGAACGCGACGGCGCTTGGCCGCTACTGGATGGAGCATCCGACCTTCGAGGGCGGCAATGCCATCCTGGCCGACTATGGCGCGTTCGAGGTCGATGCCGTCAAGGAGGCCTTCTTCTCGCCGATGGCTGCGGCGATGGAACGGCTCAAGATCATGAATTTCGGCATCAGGCTGATCGAGACTCCCTATCCGGGCGTCAAGAGCCTCATCGCTGATCTTGCCTGTACGGCGCCGCACATGGCGGAATGGGTGTCGGGCAAGCTCGACCAGAACCTGCGTTGCGCCGCTCAGCTTTATGTCGCCTGGGAACAGGCGCCGCTGGCTTCGAACCAGATCGAGCTGTCGAAGACCGAGGTCGACCATGCCGGCGTGCCGCGCATCGAACTGCACTGGAAGAAATCGGAACTGGAACGCCGCACCCTTCTCGAAGGCTTAAGGCTGTTCGGCACGACGCTTGCCCAGAAGAACCTGGGCCGGGTGCGCATTGCCGACTGGATCTCGAAGGGCGACGATTATCCGACCAACGAAGAGACGGCGGGCCACCATCATATGGGCGGCACGCGCATGGGCACCGACGTCACCAGGAGCGTGGTGGACGCCAACTGCAAGGTGCATGGCATGGACAATCTCTATGTCGGCGGCTCTTCGGTCTTTTGCACGTCGGGACAAGCCAATCCAACGACGACGATCACCGCGCTCGCCTGCCGGCTGGGTGAGCACCTGAGCAAGGTGGTCACGGTCTGAGCGCAGTCGTCGTCCCTGCTCGGATCACCACCCGTTCTGCCGACGCCAAGGATGGCGCCGGCAGAGGCTCAAAAGCCGTAGAGGGCGATGCGCACCAGCACGGCGGCGGCGGCGAGCGACACCAGCAGGATGCCGAGGCCGATAGGCGATCCCCAGCCGTACCATTCCATCGCCAGCTTCGCGTATCTGAACTCTTCCTCATGCGAGAGAGGCGTACGCTGTTGGATCAGGCTCATTTTCCACTCCTCGTTGGCGGCCGCCCCTTGCCTATCGCAAGCCGTGGCCGCATATTGCTATAATGGTCTAAATGTTAGACAGATTGATAATTAGATGATCGAACTAAATTCGTCAAGCGGAGATCGCGCCGAACTGACCGCCGCGATCGGCCTTGCCATCATGCAGTGGCAGGACGCGACGCAGGCCTATGACGATGCGGTAGGCGCGAGACTCGGCCTCAACATGGCCGAGCGCCACTGTATCGGACTGCTGCATGGCGGCCCGCAATCGGCCGGCGCGATCGCGGCCGCGACCGGGCTGACGCCGGCCGCGGTGACCGCGTTGATCGATCGGCTGGAGGCGCGCGGTCTCTTGACGCGCACGCGCAGCCTCGAGGACAGGCGCAAGGTGGTTATCGAGGCAACGGAGACAACACGGGAGCTCTCGGCGCGCTATTACGGCGCCATCGCGCGGGAAGGTGAAAAGCTCATTGCCACGTTCGGCGACGCCGAGCTTGCCACCATCCGGCGGTTCGTCACCGCCGCGCTCGAGCTGCAGCGCGACCAGCTTGTGCGGCTGAAGGCCGAGGCACCGCAGCCGCGCTGATTTTAGGCGTCAAACCTACCTAGCGGTCCGATCGGCCGAAGCGCCGTTCGAGATAGGCCTGGCCGAATTCCAGCGCGATCGACAGGATCCAATAGATCATCGAGGCGGTGATCAGCATCTCGATATGGCGGAACTCCGTCTGGCCCATCGTGCGGGCGAGATACATGATCTCCCAGACGCCGACGACCGACACCAGCGAGGAATCCTTCAGCATGGCGATGAACTGGTTGCCGGTCGGCGGGATGATGACGCGCATGGCCTGCGGCAGGATGACCAGCGCCATGGTCTGGCCGGGGCTCAGGCCGAGCGCCGTGGCGCCTTCGCTTTGGCCGCGCGGGATGCTTTCGATGCCGGCGCGGAAGATCTCGGTCATGTAGGCGCCATAACACAGCGACAACGCAACGATGCCGGCCGGCACCGCGCCGATCACATAGCCGACCTGCGGCAGGCCGAGATAGATGATGTAGATCTGCATCAGCAACGGCAGGCCGCGAAACAGCGACGTGTAGAAGGTGGCCAGCCCGTAGACGATGCCGTTGCCGGTCAGTTTGGCGATGGCCCCGATAAGCGCGATGGTCGTTGCGATGAGAATCGAGATCGCCGAAATGTAAAGCGTCGTGGTGACGCCCTGGGTGATCAGGAAGCCGACCTTCCTGGCAATGAAGGCAAAGGAGAGGTCGAAGGAATAGAAGAACAGCATCAGCAGCGCGAACAGCTCGATCCAGACGCCGGCGATCTGCTGGCGTCGGGGCAGGAGCAGCAGCAGCTTGCAATTCACCAGAACCAGGAGCGCGATCAACACGGCCGAGAGGGCGCGCGACAAGGCTGGATTGGCCTGCAACCAGTCGGATGCAAGCGGCATCACCGAGCCGATCCAGCTCGACTTGATGCCCATGGCGTAGAGGGCCGCGGCCAGCAGCGCGGGAAAAAGCGCTGCCGCCGCGTGGCGGGCAAGCGCTGGATGGGAGAGCATCAGCCTGCCGATCATGCCGTCACCTTGTCCTTGGTGGTGGCGCGGCGTTCCCGCCACCAGTCCTGCGCCTGCAGTTTCCAGTAGGTGAGCTGCGCGGCGGCAAGGCCACCGGCGCCGCCGGCCCAGCTCAGTCCGAACGGCGCGAACTGCCGATACCGGTCCGAAGCGCCCAGAATGCCCTCGGCGACAATTTTTCCGGCAATCGCCGTGGTGTTGAGGCCATGGCCACCAAAAGCGGTGCAGTACCAGACGCCTGATTGCATCTCCCCGATCTGGGGCATCAGATGCCGGGCATAGGACATCAGCCCCGACCAGGCCAATTCGGTCTTGAGGCCGGCGAGCTGCGGGTAGGTGCCGACCATTTCACGGCGCAATTCTCGCGCCAGCGCGTCGGCGGAAGCGGCACGCGTGGTGATGCGCCCGCCCCACAAAAGGCGATTGCCGCTCTCTACCAGACGATAATAGTCGCCGGCCCGCCTGTTGTCGCCGACGGCATCGGTGGTGGCGACGGCTTGCGCGATGAGGCGGGGAGCCGCCTCGGAAACCATCACATAGGTCGCGATGGGCAGAAAGGCGCGGTAGAGCTGGCCGAACACCGGGCCGGTATAGCCGCCGGTCGCGAGCACGATCTGGGGCGCCCGAAGCGTGCCCTGGCTCGTGCGCAGCGTCTTTTGCGGTCCCGACAGGTCGCATTGCACGACCTCGGAACTCTCATGGATCTTGCCGCCCAGCCGCTCGATCTCGTCGGCCAGGCAACGCAGATAGTTGAGCGGATGGATGTGAAAGGCGTTCGGGTCGCGCAGGCCTTGGTGGTAGCGAGCAGACTTCAGCACCGCGCGCACGTCTTCGCCGCGCAGATATTGAAGCTCGTAACCATGGTCGCGTGCCATCTGGTCGGCATAGGCCTTCAGCGCATCGCCGCCGTCGTAGCGCAAGACGCTGAGCAGGCCGGCACGCGGCTGGGCGGCCGATATTCCGAGCGCTTCGATGGTGTCGCGCACGAAGTCCATGCCTTCGATCGACAGCCGGTGCAGGTCGCGCGCTGCCTCCCCGCCGACACGTGCGGCGATAGTGTCGCCGCCGGTGGCGAAGCCGGGTGTGACGAAGCCGCCATTGCGTCCCGAAGCGCCGAAACCAACGACCTGGGCTTCCAGCACGACGACGTGCAGTCCGGCGCGCGCCAGTTGCAGCGCTGTCGTCAGCCCGGCCAATCCGGCGCCGACGACGGCCACGTCACATCGCGCCTCGCCTTTGAGCGGGGGCCGCGTCTTCCGGTCGGTCAGGGTGCGGGCGTAATAGGTGTCCGGATAGGCCATCGACGACTTTGCAGTGAGGGGCATTCATGAGGTGGGGTGACGCCCGCCGGCTGCCGAGGAGGCAGCCGGCGGAATGACATTACTTGGCGCTGTAGTCCTTGCCGTACCACTTCGTGGTCAGCGCGGCGAGCGTGCCGTCCGTCTTCATTTCGGTGATGATGCCCCCGACCTTCGCGGTCCACTCGGGATCCTTCTTCTCGGCGATGACGACGAGCGGCTCGCGGAAGGCGTACTCGCCTTCCAGGATCTTCACGGGATAGCCGTTCTTGATGGCGTTCTGCGCCGTCTGTTCCGGCGCGATCACGGCATTCAGGCGCACGCCGTCGCCAAGCCGCAGGTCATCGAAGGGAAGCATGGAATCGGCGTAGGTGCGGATCTCGCCCGGCTCGAGCTTGTATTCGATGGGAGCCAGGCCAGGCGCGTCGATTTCGAGCTTGCGGCGGATGAAATCCTCCGAGGTGGTGGCAGTCTCGACGCCGATGATCTTGCCGTTGAGATCGGCGACCGACTTCGCGCCGCTGTCCTTGTGCAGGACATAGACGTAGGGGCTGTAATAATAGATGCCGACAAAGTCGATCACCTTGGAGCGGGCTTTTGTCGGCGTGACCGATCCGACGCCAAGGTCGTAGCGTCCCTGCCAGCGCCCGCCGGTCAGCGTCGCCCAGTCGGGCGTTTCGAACGAGACGTCGACACCAAGCCGCTTGCCGATCTCGCGCGAGACATCGATATCGAAACCGGCGAGCTCGTTGCTGTCGTTGAGAAAGCTCTGCGGCGGCCAGGCCGCGTTGGTGGCGATGACCATCGCCTTTTTCGACGTGACGCGGTCCAGGGTTTCACCGGCCATGGCTGCCGTCGTGATGGCGAATGTCGCGGCGGCAAGAACGGCTAAATCGAGCAGTTTTTTCAAAGTTATCCCTCCCTTGTGGTTGAACTGATAGGTTGAGTGGCCGACGTCGAACCTCAGCGCTTCAGCTGCAGGTTCAACCGGATCGGTTTCGGACTTTGCCCATCACAGCCGAAGCTGATTCCCTCTGACGGACCGGCGTTCGTGACCCCAGACAGTCAGGTCGCAAAAAGAAGGGTTCCACCCGGCGAAATGCGGGATATTGGCGATCGCGCAGTCATTGCGTCCCTTGGGATGACAAAGTGCCGGATAGTTGGCCTTGTTCCGTTCGCCGCTGCCAGTATAGCGGATTGTCGCGGGGGCTGTTCAGCCGATAGGATCGCGCGGTGGTTACTAAGCGGATCGAGCGAGAGGTTTTGTTTGTGGAATTGACCGAGAAGGATCGTCAGTTGCTCGCGCTGATGCAGAAGAACGCGCGTGAGCCGGTCGCGTCACTGGCACGACAGCTCGGCGTGTCGCGGACAGCGCTGCAGGAGCGGATCCAGAAGCTGGAGGCCGGCGGCATCATCGAAGGCTATACCGTGCGGCTGGCCAAGACGGTGGCCCAGAACGCCGTCCACTGTTTCACCCTCGCTGCCCTGAACAACAAGAGCTATCCGGACGTCTCCAGAAGGATCAAGGCGATGCCCTCGATCCAGGCTGTCTATGCCATAACCGGTGAATGGGATCTGATCATCCACCTTGCCGCCGAGACGCTCGAGAAGCTGAACCGGGAGGTGAATGCCCTGAATGAAATCAGCGGCGTCGTCAAAACCGCTTCCCACGTGGTGATGGAGACGAAGTTCAACCGGACCATCTACGCTCTGTAGGAATGGCGGAATGTCCCGGCGGCCGGCCGTTCCACTGGAACTTGTCGATCTGGTAGCCGGTGCGCATCACTGTTTGCGGGTCGAAAGGCACATGGTGGTGTCCTCGACCCCTGCAAACGTGGGCAGGGGACGCGACTAGTTCGGCTGGACTCCGTAGACGGCCAGAAATGCCTCCACCGAGGCATCCGCGTGGCGTTCCAGTTCGGCCTTGGAGCGCCGGTTGCCTCCCGTGAACATGGCTTCATTCATGGGGATCCAAAGAAGCATTCCAAAAAGATGGCTGGCTGCCAGATAGGGATCACTTGTTTGTATCAGTCCTCGACTGGTGAGTTTTTGAAAGCAGGACGCCGTCGAGGCAAGCATGCGCTCAAACCCCTTTTCGTACCAAGCGCGGCCAAGCTGCGGCATTCGATCCGCGTTGGCGATGATCAAGCGCCGCAGCTTCAACAACTCTTCATCCATGAGAACCGCTATCAGGCGTCGGGCAAGCTGCTGCAGGCCGCCTTCCATGAATTTCGCCTCGGAAAGCAGCGTCGTCACTGACTCGATGATGTCATTGACCTGGGTAGCGGTTGACAGAACGACTTCGCCAAACAGCGTCTCCTTGTCGGTGAAATGCTTGTAGACGGTCTGCTTGGAGGCCCCCGCCTTGGTGGCGATTTCCTCCATGCTGGTCCCGTCATATCCCTTGCTGGTGAACGCCGCCGTGGCCGCCTGGATGATCTCACGATCCTTGCGAGCCGATCTGGTCTCACCGTCGATTTTCATGGCGCCCTCTTAACCAGTACTAGACGGTACCGTTCTCTCGTGGTAGCCCCATGAAACGGTACTGGACTGACTAGTACCTGTCAACGAAGGCAAGGCTTAGACCGATGACCAAGATGATCTTCATAAATCTGCCGGTGCGGGATCTGCAGGCAGCGACCAATTTCTATCTCGCGATCGGGGGCACGCTCAATCCGCAGTTCTCGAACGACCAGGCCAGTTCGGTCATGTTTTCCGACGCGATCGGGGTGATGTTGCTGACGCACCAGCATTACGGCCAGTTCACAACCCGCCAGATCGGCGACGCCAGGCGTGACAGCCAGATGCTGATCGCACTCACCGCGAGCAGCAAGGACGAGGTCAATGCCACGATCGAGAAGGGCGTCGCGGCCGGCGGCCGCGCCGATCCCAACCCCGCTCAGGATCTCGGCTTCATGTTCAACCGCCACATCGAAGACCCTGACGGCAACGTCTGGGAGCTCCTGTGGATGAACCCCGCTGCCATGCAATAGCCCAGCGCGATCAAAGCGTCCAAAGCGCGTCGCGTTGAGACAGATTCATGCGACGCGCTTTATGTTTTAGACCGTCGCCGGGTCGAGCGCCGGCTGGCTCTTGCGGCGCGCGACGATCGCTTCGAAATCCGCCGTCTGGAAGGCATCGCGCAAGGCGTCGAAGGACGGCAACACGAAATAGGCGCGCTGGAACTTGTCGATCTCGTAGCCGGTCCGCATCACCGTTTCCAGGTCGAACGGCACATGGTGGGCGTCCTTGCTCTCGACAGCGAACTGCAACTCGGTGAACGACGACATCAGACCGGCGCCAAACGCCTTCAGCTTCTGGCCGTTCTCCTGCATCAGGCCATATTCGGCCGTGTACCAGTAGAGCCGGGTGATCATCTCGTCGCCGCCCAGCGCAATGATGTCGCCGGCCTTCTTGCCATACATCTGCATGAAATCGGCGAACACCGGCTGCGAGAGAACCGGCACATGGCCGAAGAAGTCATGGAACATGTCCGGCTCGACGACGTAGTCGAGTTCCTGCTTGGTCCGCAGCCAGTTGGTGACCGGGAAGCGGCGGTTGGCGAGGTGGTCGAAGAACGGTGCGGCCGGGATGAGGCCCGGCACGGCGACGATTTCCCAGCCGGTCAGCTTGCGCAGTTTGGTGCTGACGTCCTCGAAATCGGGGATGCGGTCGAGCAGGCCGAGCTTCTCGACGCCGTCGAGATAGGAGTGATGGGCGAGCTTTTGCGTCAGCTTGGTCTGGCGGTCGCACAGCGTGCGCCACACCGCCTGCTCCTCGGTCGAATAGTCATAAGCCTGCGCCACGGTGAAATCCGCGCGGCACACCGAATAGTCCCCGCGCAACCCTTGCGCCGCGCAGTCGCGGGCGTATTCGGCAACGCTCATCGTCGTCATGGGTTTTCTCCTCGCACCAATGGTTGACGTGCCGCAAGACTAACCCGATCTGCCGAGGCAATTCGGTTTTGATGGTGGCTCCTCCGCCACATTCGAGATACTATTCACTCACAATTCACTTGGGAGGAGTGAAAATGCCTCAATTCGACGATTTCGAGATCAAGATGCTGGATGTCCTGCAACGCAACGGCCGCAAACCCGTTTCCGAGCTGGCGCAGGAGGTCGGCCTCTCCACCACGCCCTGCGCCCGGCGCTTCGAGGCGCTGCAGGAAGCCGGCATCATCAAGGGTTTTGCCGCGGTGATCAGCCGCCGCGCCGTCGGCCTGACGGTCGAGGTATTCATCCAGGTGCGCCTCGTCAGCCACAGCGACGGCTCGCCCGAGAGCTTCATTGCCGCCGTTCAGCACATGGATGAGGTGTCGTCGTGCTGGACGATGACCGGCGACCACGATTTCCTGCTGCATGTCATGGTGCCATCGGTCGACGAGCTCAACGCCTTCGTCATGCATCGGCTGATGCGGCTCGACGGCGTGCGCGACGTCCACACGCAACTGGTGCTGCAGAACATCAAGGGACCCGGCCACGTGCCGCTCGCCCATCTCAGGCGGTGATGCGCATCCGCGTTTCTGCGGAAAAACTGCAAGCAAACTGCTGAGCTCGGCCCTTTCGGCGACCAGCTCTCCAACCAGCATGCACGGACCATTCCTCCCGGAGGTCCGCCATGAAAATCGTCCTGATCAATCCGCCACACACCGCCATCGGCAGCCGCGTGCCGGACGATCACCTGCCGCCGCTTGGTCTGCTGGCGATCGGCGGCCCGCTGCTCGACGCCGGTCATCAGGTGCGGCTCGTCGATGCCGAGTTCGGGCCGATGCCGCTCGCCTCGGTTGTCGCGGAAGCCCTGAAGGACTGTCCCGACTTCGTTCTGATCGGCCATTCCGGCTCGACCTCGGCACATCCGACCGCCTTGTTGATCGCCGGGATGGTCAAGGCGCGCGCGCCGGCGACGATCATCCTCTATGGCGGCGTCTTCCCCACCTATCACTGGCGCGACATCCTGGCGTCAACCGACGCCTTCGACTTCATCGTGCGCGGCGAGGGCGAGGCGACCGTGGTGGCGCTGGTCGAGGCGCTGGAGATGCGCCAGCCGCCGGCAAGCGTTGCCGGCATCGCCTGCCGCGACGATCTTGACCGTCCCTTCGCTACGCAAGCGGCGATGACCATCGCCGACCTCGACGCCTACCGCGTCGGCTGGGAGCTGATCGACCACCGCGGATACAGCTACTGGGGAGGCAAGCGTGCGGTGGTCATGCAGTTTTCGCGCGGCTGCCCGCATCTGTGCAATTATTGCGGCCAGCGTGGCTTCTGGACCCGCTGGCGGCATCGCGACCCAGTCAAGTTCGCCAAGGAGATCGCCTGGCTGCACCGCGAGCATGGCGTCGAACTGATCAACCTGGCGGATGAAAATCCGACGGTTTCTAAAAAGGTATGGCGCGCCTTTCTCGAAGCCTTGATTGCCGAGAACGTGGCGGTGCTGATCGTCGGCTCGACCCGCGCCGACGATATCGTGCGCGATGCCGATATGCTGCACCTCTACCGCCAGGCCGGTGTTATCCGCTGGCTGCTCGGCATGGAAAACACCGACGAGCAGACGCTGCAATTGATCCGCAAGGGCGGCAGTACCTCGTCCGATCGTGAAGCGATACGGCTGCTGCGGAAGCACGGCATCCTGTCCATGGCGACCTGGGTGGCCGGCTTCGAGGATGAGGGATTTCGCGATCTGTGGCGCGGCTTTCGCCAGCTCCTCGCCTATGACCCCGACCAGATCCAGGCGCTCTATGTGACGCCGCATCGCTGGACGCCGTTTTTCCGCATCGCGCGGGATCGCAAGGTCATCCAGAGGGATGCCCGCCTGTGGGATTACAAGCACCAGGTGCTGCAGATGACCCGGCTGAAGCCGTGGATGCTGTTCTTCTCGGTCAAGCTGATTGAGCTCGCCGTGCAGTCGAGGCCGAAGGCGCTGGCGCGCACCCTGTTCCACCCCGATCCCGAGCAGCGGCATTCGATGCGCTGGTACACGCAGATGGGCCGCCGCGTCTGGTTCCGCGAGATCTGGGGTTTTCTGGTGACCGACCGCCGGGTGAAAGGCGGCCCGACGCTCGCGGAATTCTGGGGCGCACCGCAGGACACTGAGGAGGAATCGATGGTTGTCCGGCGGCCGGTTACAAAGCCGGAGCTTCCTGCGGCCGTAAATCGCGGCCTGCCAGGCAGAAGGTTAGCCGGCTGACAACAAGCATTATGGCACGATCAGCGTGCCGGCGCCGTGTTCGGTGAACAGTTCGAGCAGCACCGAATGCGGCGTCTTGCCGTTGAGGATGACGACGCCTTCGACGCCACGCTCGATCGCCTCGATGCAGGTCTCGACCTTGGGGATCATGCCGCCGGAAACCGTGCCGTCCTTGATCAGCGCCTTGGCCTCGGCGACCGTCAACTCGTCGATCAGCTTCTTGTCCTTGTCGAGCACGCCCGGCACGTCGGTGAGGAACAGCAGGCGCGAGGCCTTGCATGCGCCGGCGATGGCGCCGGCGAAAGTGTCGGCGTTGATGTTGTAGGTATGGCCATCGCGGCCGGGCGCGACCGGCGCCAGCACGGGGATCATTTCGGAGCGCGCCAGAAGGTCTAGCAGCGTGCGGTCGACCTCGACCGGCTCGCCGACAAAGCCGAGATCGAGCACGCGCTCGATGTTGGAATCGGGGTCGATCATCGTCTTGCGCGCCTTTTCGGCGAACACCATATTGCCGTCCTTGCCGCACAGGCCGATCGCCCATTCGCCCTCGGCGTTGATCAGCGCGACGATCTCCTTGTTGATCGAGCCGGCCAGCACCATCTCGACGATCTCGACCGTCTTCTGGTCGGTGACGCGCAAGCCGCCCTCGAACTTGGATTCGATGCCCATCTTGGCCAGCATGGCGCCGATCTGCGGTCCGCCGCCATGGACGACGATTGGGTTGACGCCGGACTGCTTGAGCAGCGCGATGTCGCGGGCGAAGGCCTTGCCGAGTTCGAGATCGCCCATGGCATGGCCGCCATATTTCACCACGACCGTCTTGTGCTCGTAGCGCTGCATGTAGGGCAGCGCGCGCGACAAGAGGGCGGCCTGCATTTCGGCGGTGGCGGCGACGTCCGTCATCAGCGTGGTTCCCTGGTATTTGGTTTTATGCATGTCGTTGTCCCAAACCGCTGGGCACATTTGGGCGACATGCATCAGGTAAGGACGGCGGCGTCTTAGCCGGAATTGACGCGAGCCGCAAATGGCATTGCTGTCATAGTCGGTTCACGGTGTCGTCATCGTGACGGCACCATCAGCGGCGCCCGCCGCGTCAGCCAGCCCGAGATTTTCTCCATCTGCGCGGCCAGCGACAAAAGCGTTTCCTCGTCGCCCGGCCGGCCGGCGGCCTGGATCCCGAGCGGCAGGCCGGCGTCCGTGACATGGACGGGGAGCGCGATCGACGGCTGGCCACTGACATTGTGGATCGCCGGCCAATGCGTGAACCAAAGACTCTTGTCCATCAATTGGCCGAACAGCGGTTTGATCCTGAGCAGCGCGGTGAGGTGAAGCTTGTCGAGCAGGTTTTCGATCAGTTCGTCGGCGCCTTTCGGATCCATGGCGCCGCAGGCGAGCGGCGGGTGCGCGATAACAGGCATCAGTACCGCATCATAGCGCGCGGTCTCCGTGATCAGTTGCCGCGAGGTGGCATGTAGGCGCTGCAGGCCGGCATAGGTTTCGCCGGCCGAGATCATCTCGCCCAACCGGCCGAGCACGCGCGTGGCGCGCTCGATATCGCCCGTCACCGAGCGGCCGACGCGCAGCGCTTCACCCCGCAACGAGCCGGCGACGGCGGAGGCGACCGTTGTGCAGAAATCGGCGAAGAAATCGCGGCCGATAAAAGGCAGATCGATGTCCTCGACCGAATGGCCGCCCTCGCGGGCGAGTGCCACGGCAATGTCGAGCGCCTTCAGCGTCTCGGCCGAAATTGGCAAGCCCAGCGGCGACTTGCGGTACACCGCCAGCGTGAGCTTGCCGGGATCCCGCGCGGCAGCGGCGGCGAACGAGCTTTTTGGCGGGCGCGCGGCATAAGGCGCGAGCGTATCGGGACCATGGGTGAGGTCGAGCAGCAGCGCGCAGTCGCGCACCGAGCGAGTGACGGTGTGATCGACGACCATGCCGTACCAGCTTTCGCTCACCAGTGGGGACAACGGGACACGGCCGCGCGAGGTCTTGAGGCCGACAAGGCCGCTGCAGGCAGAAGGCACGCGGATCGAGCCGCCGCCATCCGACGCATGCGCCACCGGCACGACGCCGGCGGCAACCAGGGCTGCCGAACCGCCCGACGAGCCGCCGGTGGTGTGGCCGGTATTCCAGGGATTGCGGGTGACGCCAAAGGCCTTGGATTCCGTCATCAGCCGCAGCCCGTGCTCGGGTGACGTCGAGGTGACGATCGGAATCAGCCCGGCGGCGAGATAGCGTTCGGTCATCACCGAGTTGAAATCGGGCACCCAGGCCGGAATGCGGCTGCCGCCATGCGAGGGCACGCCCTTGATGGCGATGCCGAGATCCTTGATGGCGAAGGGGACCCCAGCCAGCGGCAGCGAACGGTCGATGCTCTTTGCCCGGGTCCGTGCCGCCTCGTAGAGCGGCTCGGCCGTGGCATTGATTTCGGGGCGGGTGGCCTCGGCACGGGAGATCGCCGCTTCGGTCAACTCGATCGCCGATAGTTCGCCCCTGCGCACCAGACCGGCAAGACCGGTTGCGTCTTCTTCCCAAAGGATTCGTTCGACCGACATGTGCGCTCCCCCATTGCTGCCAAGCTAGTCAGCGGCAATTCCCTTGGCAATCCAGGCTGATAGTGTCTCAGTTTGGAGTTTGGCGGCGACTTTTAAACGGCTATCTCCCGGCGTTGGAAGGGGGCGCAATCGCCCCCCGAACAATGTCGGTGTTTTGGGCAACCTTTATCCGCCAGCCCGACTGTTCTTCCTTCAAAACCAGAAGCAGAATGCCTTCTCGTTTTCCGGCGGATGAGCCGTCCGGAGCGGATGCGCCGGTCAGGATCCATGAATAGTGCACCGATGCAATGCCGGAAGACAATTCAACAACTGACGAGACAACACCCTTCAATCGGCTGTCACGAAACATGGTTTCATGAGTTGCGCGGTGCGCCCTTTCGATCTCGGTGCGGTTCTTCCACCACATGCCCACGACATTGACGAAATTGGCGTCGTCGGCGAACAACGCCGCGAAGTCGTTCATATCGTGTCTATTCCAGGCATCGGCAAAGGCAGTGGCGACATCCTCAGGTTTGGCGAGCACCAATCCCATGACAAATCTCCCTTGCTTCGGCTGAAGCGTAGCATGTCGGGGGAAGCGCCTCAAACGCGATTGCCAGCTTTTGACTTCAAACCGGGACACTGTCTCGGGGCAGGTGTGCGGACGCCGAACTTTAGGTGCACAGCATATTTCCGGCGTTGCAAATACAGCGCAATTGCCTAATTTGGCGCGCATGACGCCGCAGGACATTACCAAGCTGATCGTCCGGACTTCGATGAAAGATCGGGCAGCGTTCGATCTGCTTTACCGGCACACCAGTGCGAAACTTTTCGGCGTATGCCTTCGTGTATTGAACGACCGGGGAGATGCTGAAGAAGCGCTGCAGGAAGTCTTCGTCAAGATCTGGACGAAGGCGGATCGCTTTGCTGTCTCCGATCTGAGCCCGATCTCCTGGCTGGTGGCAATCGCGCGCAATCATGCGATCGATCGCATCCGAGCGCGGCGCAAGCCCGCCGCCGATATCGATGCCGCGCTCGACGTGGCCGATCCGGCGCCGGGACCTGAAGCGATGGTGGTGGCGGGCGACGAGACCGAACGGATCCATCATTGTCTCGATGAGTTGGAGAAAGACCGGGCGGCGGCCGTCCGGGGCGCTTATCTCAAGGGCGAAAGCTATGCCGAACTGGCGGAACGCCACGGCGTGCCGTTGAACACGATGCGCACCTGGCTGCGCCGCAGCCTGATGAAACTCAGGGAATGTCTGGAAAGATGACGCTGGCAGAGGACAACGGACCGGAACGTGGAGGCGACGACCTGTTCGCCGCCGAATACGTTCTTGGCGTGCTGCCGGTCGAAGAGCGGCAGATAGCCTCCAGGCGCATCGACGCCGAGACCGATTTCGCGCGGCTGGTCGACGGCTGGGAAGTTCGCCTGTCGCCGCTGGGCGCGGCCTATCTTGAAATCGAGCCGCCGGCTTCGGTGAAGCCGGCGATCGACCGCCGGTTGTTTTCATCCGCCGCCACCACGCCTGCCGAGCCGCGCGCAAGCCTGTGGTCCAGCCTCGCCTTCTGGCGCGGCCTTGCGGTGGCGGCTGTTGCCGCGCTGGCGCTTTACGTCGCCGTCCCCTATGTCAACCGGCCGGCTGAACAGCCGCAGGCGCGACTCGTCGCTTCGCTGGCCGCCGACGGCAGTGACGTCAAATATCTCGCCGTCTATGATTCCGAACGGCATGAAGTCAGCCTTTCGCATGTTTCCGGCGCGCTCGCCGCCGGCAAGGACTTCGAACTCTGGATGATCGAGGGCAAGAACGCGCCGATCTCGATGGGCGTCATCCCGGTTGGTGCGACGGCGCATATTGGCGTCTCGCCCACCACGCAGCGGAAACTCGCGCAGGGCGCCGTGCTGGCCGTCAGCCTCGAACCCACCGGCGGTTCGCCGACCGGGCAGCCCACCGGGCCGGTGGTTGCCGCGGGCGATTTGAAGGGCATCTGATCGAGCCTTCGCACTGGCGGCGCCTGGATAGAACAGGCTCAGTCTATCTCCGTTCCATATGTCTAAATGGACCGGTAGCCGGCGAATTGCCAAGGCAGAAAATACATCCACAGTGAAAATAAATCAAAAATCCGCGAAATATTCTGAAACTCACGCATCTGTGTTCCGTATCTCCTTGCGTCCCCAAAATGGGAAGAGAAAACCCGAGGAGTTTTGATACAATGCGTAGATTCGCCACCCTTTTGCTCGCCGGCACGATCGCTGTCTCCGCGCTTGCCACGGCTGCTTATGCTGAAAACCCGATGGTCGGCGGCGCCGCCATGTTTGCCAACAAGACCATCGTCGACAATGCCGTCAATTCGAAGGATCACACGACGCTGGTCGCCGCCGTCAAGGCGGCCGGTCTTGTCGAGACCTTGCAGGGCGCCGGCCCGTTCACCGTCTTCGCGCCGACCAATGAAGCCTTCGCCGCCCTGCCGGTCGGCACGGTCGAGACGCTGCTCAAGCCCGAGAACAAGGACAAGCTCGTCAAGATCCTGACCTGCCATGTGATTGGCGCCAAGGCGATGGCGGCGGATGTGGTGTCCATGGCCAAGGCCGATGGCGGCACGCACAAGGTCAAGACGGTCGGCGGCTGCGAGCTGTCGCTGAAGGCCGACGGTGGCAAGGTCACCGTCACCGACGAGAACGGCAATGTCGCCAATGTGACCATCGCCGATGTCGAACAGTCCAACGGCGTCATCCACGTCATCGACAAGGTTCTGCTCCCGAAGATGTGATCGGGCCGAAGATGTAACGAGGCGCTTGTCGCGGACGAACCTGCTGCAAGAGCTCTCCGTCGATCGCGCCGTCTCGCTCCCGTGATCCGCAATCGACACGCGTGCTCCGCGCCGCCCACGATCGAAAGTGGACGGCGCGGAGTGTCGTTTGGGGCAACCGTCACCGGCTTTTGACTTTCGGGCGGCGGCATAGTTTGGCAAAACAGACGACAGGAGGAACTGGTCATGAACCGTCGCGACTTTCTTTTGAGCGGTGCCGCCGCTATCGGCGTCATCGGAACCGCGGCAGCAATGCTGCGCATGGGCAGCCCGCAGGCCGCGCAGGCCGCCGAAAAATTCGAGGTCGCCAAGACCGAGGACGAGTGGAAAGCCATCCTGTCGCCGGCCGCCTTTAACGTCCTGCGCAAGGAAGGCACCGAATATCCAGGCACCAGCCCGCTGCTCAACGAACACCGCAAGGGCATCTTCGCCTGCGCCGGCTGCGACCTGCCGGTCTATCCCTCGGAGACGAAATTCGATTCCGGCACCGGCTGGCCGAGTTTCTGGCAAGAGATCGCCAATGGCATCGGCAAGACCGAGGACCGGTCGCTGGGCATGACCCGCACCGAAGTGCATTGCCGCCGCTGCGGAGGCCATCTCGGCCATGTCTTCGATGACGGTCCGGCGCCGACCGGCCTGCGCCACTGCATCAATGGGGTGGCGCTGACCTTCAAGCCCGCCGCCGCCTGAGGACCCAAAGGCAATAAAAAAACTCCGGGCTTTGCGGCCCGGAGTTTTTTGCGTGGGTCGGAGCTTTCGGGCGTGGACTGGAGGAGCTTCCCGAAAACCGCTGCCACGATTCCTTGCTTCAGTGCCCGCCGCCTCCGCCGCCACCGGGCGCGGCCGGCTTCCTGATCAGCATGGTGAAGAACCCCAGCGTCCCGAACAGCACGGTCAGCAGATAGAACACATCCATGAAGGACAGCAGCGCCGCCTGCTGCTGGACCATGCCCGACAGCTTGGAGATCGCGGCACTGGTGGCGTCGAGGCCGGTGGTCTGCTCGAAATTGAGCGTCATGTTCTGCAGCTTGGCCTGCGCGGCGGCACTGCCCCACTGCACATGCTCGGAGAGCCGGGCATAGTGGAAGGCATTACGGTCGATCAGCACGGTGTTGATGAGGGCGAGGCCGACGGCGCCGCCGAGGTTGCGGGTCAGGTTGAACAGTCCCGACGCATTCTTCAACCGGTCCGGCGGCAAAGTGCCGAGCGCGATGTTGTTGATCGGCACCATGCACAGCATCATCGAACAGCCGCGCAGGATCTGCGGGATGAGCAGCTCGTAGAAATCCCAGTCGGCGGTCAGGTGCGTCATCCACCAGGTACCGGTGGCGAAGCCGAACAGCCCGATCATCATCATCAGCCGCAGGTCCATCTTGCTCGACAGGAAGCCGGAGATGGGCGCGGTGACGAACATGGCCAGGCCGCTGACGAACAGCGCTTCGCCGATCATCATCGAATCGTAGCCGCGGATGCGTCCGAGGAAGACCGGATAGAGATAGGTCAGGCCATAGAGACCGATGCCGATGACGAAGGAAAACAGCGAGCCGAAGGCGAAGTTGATGTTGCTGAACGCCTTGAGGTCGACGATCGGCTCCTCGGCGGTGAAGACACGCCAGAAGAAGATCACCGCGCCGATGGTCATGACGATGGCGCAGATGAAGACGCCCTGGTCCTGCAGCCAGTCATTGTTCGGGCCTTCTTCAAGCACGTATTCCATACAGCCAAGGAAGGCCGCCATGCCGGCCAGGCCCCACCAGTCGAACTTCGAGAACAGCTTGAGATTGGGCTTGTCGAAATCGATCAGCGACCAGGCAGCGGTCGCCACGAGGATGCCCGGCACGACATTGACCAGGAACAGCCAGTGCCAGGAAAAAGCGTGGCTGATATAGCCGCCGACGGTCGGGCCGATGGTCGGCGCCAGTGTCGCCACCAGGCCGATCATCGGCGAGACGATGGCACGGCGCGAGGGCGGGAAGATGGTGAAGGCCGCGGCGAAAACGCTCGGGATCATGCCGCCGCCGATGAAGCCCTGCACGGCGCGGTAGACGATCATCTGGTCGATGTTGGTGGCGGTCGCGGCAAGGGCGCTCGCCGCGGTGAAGCCCGCCGCCGCGACGGTGAACAGCACGCGCGTCGACAGCATGCGGCTGAGGAAGCCCGACAGCGGGATCATGACCACCTCGGCGATCAGGTAGGCCGTCTGCACCCATGGGATCTCGTCGGAGCTGGCGCTGAGGCCGGCCTGGATCTCGGCCAACGAGGCCGAAACGATCTGGATGTCGAGGATCGCCATGAACATGCCGAACACCATCGCCAGAAAGGCGATGACGCGGCGCGTCGAGATCGTGTCGGGGGCAGCCGGCATTGCCGGCGGCGATCCTGCGGTGATGGTTGCGGTTGCCATTTCCTGGCCCTCCTTGGGGCCCCGTTGAGGCAGGCCGGGCGGCTCGGTGCTTCAATCAGCCACCAAGCCGCCCTCCGAAAAGCGATCAGTTACTGGTGGCGGCAGGCGCGGTACGGCTGTCGACGGCGACGACGACGCTCAGGCCCGCGCGCAGCTTGCCGGTCTTCAGCGCATCGGCCGGTACGTCGATGCGGACCGGAACGCGTTGCACCACCTTGGTGAAGTTGCCGGTGGCGTTTTCAGGCGGCAACAGCGAGAACACCGCGCCCGAGGCCGGCGCCAGCGAGGAGACGGTTCCCTTGATGGGCTGGCCGTCGATGGCGTCGACCGAGATGTTGACCTTTTCGCCGGGCACGAGCCTGGCAAGCTGCGTCTCCTTGAAGTTGGCGACGATGTAAAGCTTGTCCATAGGCACGACCACGGCGAGC
Source organism: Mesorhizobium sp. B2-3-10 (assembly GCF_006442275.1). Lineage (NCBI taxonomy): Bacteria > Pseudomonadati > Pseudomonadota > Alphaproteobacteria > Hyphomicrobiales > Phyllobacteriaceae > Mesorhizobium > Mesorhizobium sp. B2-3-10. The sequence goes on along the minus strand of NZ_VFVT01000001.1, from coordinate 73,396 downwards.
TTTTGGCCGGGGCTGACCAGATCGCCCTGTTCGACGGAGCGGTTGCCGACGACGCCGTCATAAGGCGCCTTGAGCACCGTGAAGGAGAGGTCGCGCGCGGCCTTGTCGCGGCCGAGCTGCAGGGATGCCAGCGTGCTGGCGGATTCCGCGCGCTGTGCCTCGAGCACACCGATATTGGCCTGCGCGGCGGCGATCTGTGCGTCGGCGCCGACGAGCGCGGCATTGGCCTGGTCGAGCGCGGTCTGGGCGTCGTCCAGCTGTGCCTGCGTGCCGACATGGGTCTTGACCAGTTGCGCGGCGCGCTGCTGGGCCCGGCCGGCATTGTCGGCGGCGGCCCGATCGGCGACCTTCTGCGCCTGCGCCTGCTGAAGCGAGGCTTGCGCGGCCTTGGTCTGCGCGTCGATGCGGTCGAGCGTCTTGGCCAGCGTGGCGATCTGCGCCTCGGCCTGGGCGACGGCGATCTTGTAGTCGCCGGCGTCGATCGTCAGCAATGGATCGCCGGCCTTGACCTGCTGGTTCTCGCTGACGAGGACCTGGTCGACATAGCCCGAAATTTTTGGCGAGACGAACGCCATGTCGGCCTGGACATAGGCGTCGTCGGTGGAGATCATGAAGCGGCCCGTGGTCCAGTAGTCATAGCCATACCAGGCGCCGCCGCTCAGAAGGGCAAGGCCGATGATCGGCAGCAGGAAGGAGCGCACCGAGCGCTTTTTCTTGGCCGGAGCTTCCGCCGGCGGCGGTGCGACGACCGGCTGGAGGGGAATTTCCGGAGCTTCCGTCGCCGGCGCGACCTTGGCGTTGGGGAAAGGGCGGACTTCGGCTGATGTTGACGCGGTCGAGGACATGACATCTCTCTAAAGTTATAATACTGAACCGTTCGGTTCGATCAGGCCGTTGACATAGCGCGTAAAGAGGACCATATCAAGGGGCAATCGAACCGATTGGTTCGAATTATTTCGAGGTCCGACTTTTATGGTTGAGATTGTACGCAACAGCGAAACCGATCTGTGCGAAGACCTGCTGGACGGTCTGCGCCGCGGCCGCCCGGCCGCTGGACAGGACCCGGTCAAGCGCAGCCAGATCATCGATGGCGCCCGTCGTGTCTTCATCGAAAAGGGCTTCGAGGCCGCCTCGATGAACGACATCACCCGCGAGGCCGGGGTCTCGAAGGGCACCATCTACGTCTACTTCGCCAACAAGGAAGAGCTGTTCGAAGCGCTGATCGAGGAAGAGCGCGGCACCATCTTCAAGAACATGTACGACATGCTCGACCGCGCCGACGACTTGCGCCAGACGCTGGTGAAGTTCGGCAAGGTTCTGTCGATGAAGATCACCTCGGCCAGGGTCATCCAGGCGCAGCGTACGGTGATCGGCGCCTCCGACAGAATACCCGATATGGGCGCGCGCTTTTACGAACGCGGGCCCAAGCGCGGCCATGACAAGGTGGTGACGTTCCTCAACGCCGCCATCGAGCGCGGCCTGCTGGAGATCGACGATGTCGACCTCGCCGCCTATCAGTTCACCGAACTGTGCCTGGCCGGTCTTTTCCGGCAGTGCATCTTCGCCTATCGCACCAAGGCCCCGACCCAGGACGAGATCGACCACATCGTCAGGTCGGGCGTCAACATGTTCCTGAAAGCCTACGGCACCGAAAAGCTCGTCGAGGACGAAAAAGCCCTGCCGCAAGCGTGAAGGCAGATCGGTATGGGCGATCCTAAGCTTCAGGATCAGATGCGGCGCATCGTGACGGACTTCAATGCCGGTCGTCACGAGCAGGCACGGCTGCTTTGCCAGGAGGCTCTTGACCGGACCGCCGACGACCCAGCTCTCAACCACCTTATGGCCGCCGTTCTTTTCGCCAAGGGAGAGATATCGGGAGCCCGCACGCATATTCATGCAAGTCTGGCGATCAGGGCTGACAACGCATCCGCTCAATTGCTCGCCGGCCGTCTGGCGCGGGCGGCACGGGATTTTGACCAGGCGTTGTTCCATCTCTCACGCGCGGCGGCATTGGCGCCTGACGCTGCCGTGCTTGTCGAGCAGGCGCGAACGCTCGACGAGGCGGGCGACCGGAGGCGCGCGCTCGAGGCGTGGCGGCAGGTGACACTTGCCGATCCCCTGTCGGCGGAAGCGGCAGCGCGTCTGGGCCGCATGCTGTTCGAGGACGGAATGCCTGCCGATGCGGCACCTTTGCTGGAGCGGGCCGTAAACGGAGACGCGCCAGCATCGGCATGGTTCGACCTCGCCCTTGTCAGGCAGGATCTGCATGATCATGTGGGGGCAGCGGCCGCCTATCGCAAAGCGCTGGAGATACGTCCCGGCGACGCCGAGGCGGCGGTCAATCTTGGGGTGGCGCTGCAGGAGACGGGCGACATGGACGCCGCGATGGAGGCCTATCGGTCGGCCTACGAGCAGCGCACCACGACTTTCGGCATTATCGCCATGGCCCTGACGTCAGCGCCGCACGGCAAGCTTTGGGTCGACCGCGAAGCGTTGAAGGGCTTGCTTGGCGGCTAGAGAGCTCCAGGAAAGTTCTAGCGGGCGCGTTTTACGCGAAACTGCTTGCGGTAGACGCCGGGCTCGGCAAGAACATCGGCGACGGTCTTTTCGTAGGAAGCCTTGCGCACGGCATCGAAGCTTTCGAAGACGAGTTCGGGCGCGGCGCGTGGCACTGGAAAGCATTGCGCAACCGGCGTGCCCTTCGCCAGTACTCCTGAGAAACCCTGGTCGGTCCAAATTGCCGGGAAATTGATGCCGGCGTCCTGGAAATGATCAGCATCGACAACACCAGTCACCAGTCGGAAAGGAAGATCATCGCGGTTGACCGGATGGGTGGCGAAGAGGGACCAGCCTTCCTCCAGCTCGATCGTCCAGAAACTGTTGAACTTTATGGCCGCAAGCCCATTCGAGAACGGTGCGCCGGCGAGCTGTTCGGCGACATGGAAGCTGAGCGGCGAACGCGGATGACCCTTGGTTGACGGCTCGGCGATGTCCCACCGCCATTCAAAGGCGCCGTTCTCCACAGTCACATCGCATGGCAGCAGGATCATGAAGCCATGTGTCATGGCATCGACGAAGGGCGGGCACTGCTTTACCGTCCGGATTTCTCGCCCATGGATTTCCGAAAAGGCTTTCGGAGGCATCTTGCGGAGCCAGTCAGGCAGCACGCCGCGCGCCGGAACCGGCCGGGGCAGCGTTTCGGCAAGCGCGGGATCACAACGAAAAACGATACGCATCCGAATGCCCTCGAACGACACTGCGATGCTGACGGATTGCCAAGGCCCGGTCAACGGATGCGCGCACGACGATTAGCCGCCATTGGCGGCGAGCACGATCGCGGCCTGCAATTCCTCCAGGCCTTCGCCTTTTTCCGATGACGTCGCCAGCACGAACGGGAACGCGGCGGGACGCTTCTTGATCTTGGCCAGCGTCTCCTCGATCAGCCGCGGCACGCCGGCGGCCTTGATCTTGTCGGTCTTGGTCAGCACGATCTGGTAGGACACCGCCGCCTTGTCGAGCAGCGACAGCACTTCGTCGTCCTTGGCCTTGATGCCGTGGCGGGCATCGATCAGCACATAGACCCGCTTCAGCGTGACCCGACCCTTGAGATAATCGAAGACCAGCTTGGTCCACTCGTCCACCTTCTCCTTGGGCGCGGTGGCATAGCCGTAGCCCGGCATGTCGACCAGCGCCATTGGCGGCAGGTCGGTGCCCTCGCCCGAAAATCCATCCGGCACGAAATAGTTGAGCTCCTGCGTGCGCCCTGGCGTATTGGAGGTGCGCGCCAGGCCCTTCTGGTTGACCAGCGCATTGATCAGCGACGACTTGCCGACATTGGAGCGGCCGGCGAAGGCGATCTCGGGCGGCCCTTCCGGCGGCAGGAACTTCATGGCCGGCACGCCGCGGATGAAGATCCACCCGCGCGTGAACAGGTCGGTGCCGATCGCGGTGCTGTTGGGAACGTTCAAGCTGCTGCCTCCAGAAGAGAAATATCGGCGCCCCTGATGGCGTCGAGGTTGCGGCCGATCTTGTCCACCGGCCAATCCCACCATGCCACCGCCAGCAGCCGCCGGACCGTCCTGTCGTCGAAACGCATCTTGACCACTTTCGCGGCGTTGCCGGCGACGATCGCATAGGGCGGCACATCGTGCGTCACCACCGATTTGGCGGCGACGATGGCGCCATGCCCGATTTCCACGCCGGGCAGGATCACAGCCTCCATGCCGATCCAGACATCGCTGCCGACCATTGTGTCGCCGCGCACTTCCTTCGACCACGTGGCTGGGTCAAAACCGTTTTCCCAGCCATGACCGAAGATGTTGAACGGATAGGTTGAAAAGCCGGACATCGCGTGGTTGGCGCCATTCATGATGAAGCGCGCGCCTTCGGCTATGGCGCAGAACTTGCCGATGATGAGCTTGTCGCCGATGAAGGGATAGTGATGCAGCACGCATTTTTCGGCGAACTTGTCCGGCCCGTCGGGGTCGTCATAATAGGTGAAGTCGCCGATCTCGATATTCGGCACTGTCACCAGAGGCTTCAGGAAGCCGACGCGTGTGTGCATCGGGATCGGGTGCTTGATGCCGGGGTTGGGTCCGTCCATGTCGAAGTCCGTCCAGGAATTGATAGCCACGCCGATCCGCAATCCGCGCGCCTGGTCAAAATAACGTGATCCGCCCTATAGCACCAATCGGCTGACGAGCGAGCCTTCCTTGCTCGCCATGCTCATTTGTCGCCGCGGCAGATCACGATCGGATTGGACAGCGCGCTGTCGAACCCACTGCCCTGATACACCTGCACGTTCGACGCTCCGGGCGGCAGCATGAAGCTGCCTTCGACGACTTTTTGATCGCCCGCCATCGTGTGTAGATCCCAGCTAAACGTGCAGAACTGCGGCGGCGCCTTGGATTCGACGTGGCTGCAATTGAGCTGTGCGCCGCCCAGCATGGCGGCGCCGCCACAACTGACCGCATCCTTGGCAGCCGCGGCGCCGGGGCACCCAATGAGAGCCGTGACGGCCGCGATCCCAATCCAATTCATCGCCAAATCCTTGCCGGCAAATCCACATCGCCAGGCGGCCTTTGCGGTGCCGTGGACCATGCGTTTTTTCCTGCCCGAGGCTTAATCGGTCTTGCGCGGCGCGTCCAGCGGGATTATGTGCATGATGATAATAAGCATGCTCACGAAAAATTGTCCATCGATCCCGATCTCCTGCCATGCCCTCTTCCCCCAATATCAGCTTCGTGCTGCACGACGTTGCGCGCCTGCTTCGCAAGCGGTTCGAGCAGCGGTCGCGCGCTTCGGGACTGACCCGCGCCCAGTGGCAGGTGCTGGCGTACCTTTCGCTGCATGAAGGCATCCACCAGAACAAGCTCGCCGACCTTATCGAGATCGTGCCGATCACGCTCGCCCGGCTGCTCGACAAGATGGAGGCCCGCGGCTTCATCGAGCGCCGGCCCGATCCCGCCGACCGCAGGGCCTGGCTGCTTTACTTGAAGCCGCAGGCCCGTCCGCTGCTCGAGATCATGCGCGGCAACGGCCAGAAAACTCGAGACGAGGCCTTCGCCGGCCTTTCGCCTGAGACACAGCAGCGTCTGCTGCAAACCCTAAGCTTGATCAAATCCAATCTGCTCGCGGCTTGCACCCAGCCGGCCGTCGACCGGGAGAAAATACATGGCTGAATCAACATATCCCAAAAAGCCCGCTGGAGACGAGACGCCATCGGGTCGAAGCGACCAGATCATCCAGCTCGACAATGAGCGGGAGCAGCGGCGGGCCAACGTCGTCATCGACAATGACGAGCTGGAAACGCCGGCCGCCCTGGAGCCTGCGGCACTCGAGGCTCCGGCCAAGGAGCCGCAGCCACGGCAGGCCCCCGCCGCCGTCGCCCCTCCTGTTCCGGCCAAACCGAAGCGCAGCCTGACACGGCCGGTCCTTTTTGCCCTGCTTCCGGTCGCGCTCGTCGTCGGTGGCTATTACTACGTCACCGGCGGCCAGATCATGACGACCGACAATGCCTATATCCAGGCCCAGTCGCTCGGCGTTTCCACCGACGTCTCCGGCACGGTGCAGGAGATCGACGTGCATGAGAACCAGGCCGTGAAGAAGGGCGACGTGCTGTTTCGCCTGCGTCCGGCCTCCTTCGAGACCGCTCTCGCCGCCGCCCAGGCCCAGCTCGGCACCGTGCGCAACCAGGTGCTGACCCTGGAGGCGAGCTACCAGCAGTCGCTGTCGCAGATCGAGCAGGCGCAAGCCGACATCCCCTATTATGAGGCCGCCTTCCAGCGGCAGCAGGATCTGCTCAAGACCTCCACCGCCTCGAAGGCGTCTTTCGACAGCGCCCAGCACGACCTCGTCGCCGCGCGCCAGAAAGTGTCCGTCGCCAAGGCGCAGGCGCAGGCCACGCTGGCCCAGCTCGGGGGCGACGCCAACCAGCCGGTGGAGAAGAACCCCTTCTACCTGCAGGCCAAGTCGGGCGTCGACGATGCGCAGCGCAACCTCGGCGATTCCGTGGTCAAGGCGCCGTTCGACGGCATCGTCACCAATGTCGACGCGCTGCAGGTCGGCAAGTACCTGCCGGCTTCGCAGCCGGCGTTCAGCCTGGTCTCGTCGACCGACCTGTGGATCGCGGCCGAGCCGAAGGAAACCGAGCTGACCTATGTCAGGCCGGGACAGACGGCGACGATCAGCGTCGACACCTATCCGGGCGCCGTGTGGCACGGCACCGTTGCCTCGATCAGCCCCGCCTCCTCGTCGAGCTTCTCGCTGCTGCCGGCGCAGAACACCACCGGCAACTGGGTCAAGGTCGTGCAGCGCATCCCGATGCGCGTGACGATCGATGGTATCGACGGCAAGCCGCCGCTGCGCGGCGGCATGAGCGCGGTGGTCGACGTCGAGACGGGCCATGCACGCGGCCTGCCCGACTTCGTCACCAATCTCGTCGGCCTGTTCGGACAAAAGTCATGACCAGCGCGTCCGCGACAGCTGCCACGCCGGTGGTCGCCAATCGCGGCGCCATCACTGCCTGCGTGATCCTGGCCGTCATCATGCAGGCGCTGGACACCACCATCGCCAATGTCGCGCTGCCTTACATCCAGGGCAGCGTCTCGGCCAGCGCCGACCAGATCAACTGGGTTTTGACCTCCTACATCGTGGCGGCGGCGGTGATGACGCCGCCTTCGGGCTACCTCGCCAACCGCTTCGGCCGCAAGCGCATCCTCCTGACCTCGATCACCGGCTTCGTCGTTGCCTCGGTGCTGTGCGGCTTCGCACAATCGCTGCCGCAAATCGTCGGCTTTCGCCTGCTGCAGGGCCTGTTCGGCGCGGCCCTGGTGCCGCTCTCGCAGAGCATCCTGCTCGATATCTACAGTGTGGAAGAGCGCGGCTCCGCCATGGCGCTGTTCGGCATTTCGGTGATGGTCGGGCCGGTGCTGGGCCCTGTCATCGGCGGCTGGCTGACCGAAAATGTCAGCTGGCGCTGGGTGTTCTACATCAACGTGCCGATCGGCGCCTTGGCCTTCGCCGGCGTGTCGCTGTACGTCCTGGAAACCAAGCTGGACTTCAAGGCGAGGCTGGATTGGCTGGGTTTCGGCATGCTCAGCATCACCATCGCCGCCTTGCAGATGTTTCTCGATCGCGGCGAGCAGCTCAACTGGTTCTCGTCATCCGAGATCATCGTCGAGGCGGTGATCTGCGCATCGGCCTTCTACATCTTCCTCGTCCACACCTTCACCGGCCGCAACACCTTCGTCAATCCGAGGCTGTTCCTGGACCGGAATTTCGCCGTCGGTATGATCTTCATCTTCATCATCGGCATCACCTACTTGGCCTCGCTGGCGCTGATGACGCCCTATCTGCAGACGCTGATGGGCTACCCCGTGGTGACGGCCGGCATCGTCATGGGGCCGCGCGGGCTTGGCACGATGGCCTGCATGTTCCTGGTCGGCCGGCTGATCGGCAAGGTCGACACGCGCTGGCTGCTGCTCATCGGCCTGCTGATCACCGCCTGGGCGATGTACGACATGACCGGCTGGACGCCCGACGTTTCGCAATGGACCATCATCTCCACCGGGTTCATCCAGGGGGCGGGGCTCGGCTTCCTGTTCGTGCCGCTGACCACCATAACCTTCGCCACGCTGGCGCCGGAGCGGCGCGCGGAAGGCACCGGCCTCTACAATCTGTCGCGCAACATCGGCTCCAGCGTCGGCATATCGGTGGTCACCGCGCTCCTGACGCAGAATGTGCAGATCAACCACGCCAGCATCGCCACCTATGTGACGCCCTTCAACCAGGCGTTCAACGATCCGGCGATCTTCCAGGCGATGAACCCCTACACCGCCGCCGGTCGCGCCGCGCTCGACGGCGTGGTGACGCTGCAGGCGACCGTTATCAGCTACATGAACGACTTCAAGCTGATGATGCTCCTGTCGCTGGCCGCCATCCCGCTGATGCTCCTGCTGCGCAAACCGGGAACGCCGGCCAAGATCGACCACAGCGCTGTCATGGAATGAGGCGGTGGAAGCGGTCGGAAGTTGAGCGCCGCTGACGCCCATTCGCCCTCACAGGACGCAAAAAGAAACCGGGGTCCTGTGAGGGACGACAGGACCCCGGCCTCGCCGATACGGCTTCCCAAGAAACATGGCACCTCGTCACGGGGCGGGGATGGCGGACCGAGAAAGCCCCAACGGCCTGCCAACGCCCCCTTTCGCCGGAAGCCGTTACTTCGGCAACAGCACCTTGTTGACGACGTGAATGACGCCGTTCGACTGGTTGACGTCTGCGATCGTCACCTTCGCCTCGCCGCCGGACTCGTCCATGATGTAGAGCTTGCCTTTCTTGATCTCGGCGGTGAGCGTGTCGCCCGAGACGGTCTTCATCTCGTATTTACCGCCCATCGCCTTGGCCTTCTTCATCATCTCGGCGCCTGAAATCTTGCCAGCCACGACATGTGCGGTCAGCACCTTGGTGAGCTTGTCCTTGTTCTCGGGCTTGAGCAGCGTATCGACGGTGCCGTCCGGCAGTGCCGCGAAAGCCTCGTTGGTCGGGGCAAACACGGTGAACGGACCCGCGCTTTGCAACGTGTCGACCAGGCCGGCGGCCTTGACGGCGGCGACCAGCGTCGTGTGATCCTTCGACTTGACCGCGTTCTGCACGATGTTCTTGGTGGCGTACATCGGCGCGCCGCCGACATTCGGGTTCTTGGCGTGGGCTGGGGCGGCAATCGCCATGCCGGCGACAAGGGCTGATACGGCGATGGTCCTGAATGTGGGCAAGCGCATGTGGTCTTCCTCCGGGTGAGGGCTGATCGGAATTGATAGCCTTTGGAAACGCACAGGCAGTCACGCCGCGCGAGTGCTCGCAGTTTCGCCGATCACGGGAACGTGAACGGAGCCCTGCTCAAAGAAATACCTGGACGAACCGGGCTTTTTCGACGGGCCGCGCGATTGCGGACAGGCCGACCCGTCAGGCGCTGGAAGTGAGTCCCGGACATTCAGATACCGAAGGGAAATGTATCCGGTACCTTGCCGATGCTGCCGGCCGGCTTGCTGAGCGGCGTGACCGCGGACGTTCGATCGAACCAGACGAAGGCGTCGAACTGGCGGGAGACGGACGAGTCCATGTAATGGCTGAGCCGTTCAGTCTCCGGCCTGTAGATGACGCCGATATAGCGTTCCGGCCTCGGCGCCGCCAGGTCGGCGCCGAGCTCGCCATGGCGCTCAAAATCCAGCAGGAACGACGGTTTGCCGCTCTCGTGACACAGCCGCTCGAAGCTGCCCGGCAGCGACGGATTTACGTCCTTTACCTCCATCTCACGGTCCCAATCCGAGGCACAGGCGACGGTACCGGTATCCGTCCCGAAGCCGATCAGCGCCGTCTGGGCACCGAAGCGCTCCCGGCAGAGCTGGCCGATGTTCAACTCGTCACGGACAGTGCCCATGTCGGTATGCCGCGCGTCCCCGATATGCGAGTTATGCGCCCACACCACGGCCTTCGACTTCGGCCCATGCGCTTCGAGAAGTTGATCGAGCGTTTCGAACATGTGCCGATCGCGGAGGTTCCAGGTCTCGGCGCCACCATAATACATCACGCGGTAGTAGCGCTCGGCCGATGCGACCAGACGTGCACTCTGCTTGGCGTCGAGGAGATCGCCGTCGCCCTCCATCATGGATCGCTCGAACAGATCCATGCACTGTCGCACAACGGCCTCTTCGCAGGTTCTGTAGCCCGGCCGCAGCGCCGCGCGTCCGTAGGTGCTGGGCTCGTTCTGCCAGGGCATCAGACACCCATAGCGCTCGCGTGCGACGGCGGCCGCTTCGGGATCGACCTTGTCCAGATAGGCAAGCACCGTGGCGATCGAGCCGCTCATATTGTAGAGATCGAGCCCATAGAAGCCTGCTTTCCGCGCATGACCGGGCACATCCCGGTTGTATTCACGCAGCCAGCCGATGAATTCGGACACCTCGGCGTTGCGCCACATCCAGGTCGGGAAGCGCTGGAAGAGCGGCTGCGCATCCGACCGCCGCTCCCCTCCGCGAACATACCGGTTGATCTGCGCCGCATCCGGCCAATCCGCCTCGACGGCCACGATGGTGAAGCCGTGTCGCTGGAGTAGGCGTCGGGTGACAGCCGCACGGGCACGATAAAACTCCGAAGTGCCGTGGCTCGCCTCCCCGAGCAGAACGACGCGCCGGCTGCCGAACCGATCGAACATTGCGCCGAAGGCCGGATCGTCGATCTGCGGCAAATCTTCGGCCGCCCGCCCAATTTGCTGCGGCAATGGAGGAGCGCGCGCCTCGCGCACCGATGCGTTTTCGTCGTGCCAGCCATGCTCGCCGATCAGCGGCACGAACATGACACCACCGAGGTCCTCCTCCTCGAACTTGTTTGCAGCGATCCGCGTGACGCGAACGAGCCGCTGGGAGTAGAGGTCTTCACCGACCGGGATGATCAGCCTGCCGCCGATCTCCAACTGCTCCTGCAAGCCGAGGGGGATGGACGTTCCGGCGGCCGCGACGACGATGGCGTCAAAGGGTGCCTTTTCCTGCCAGCCTTTTGTGCCGTCGCCGATCCTGACCTCGATATTTCGGTAACCGGCGGCATTGAGCCGCCGCTCCGCCTGCTGCGCGAGCGATCGATGCCGCTCTATGGTGAAGACGTGTTCAGCAAGTTCGGCCAGCACGGCCGCCGCGTAGCCCGAGCCGGTGCCGATTTCCAGCACGCGATCGGTCGCCTCGATCTCGGCGATCTCCGCCATTTTCGCCACGATGAAGGGTTGCGAGATCGTCTGTCCGCTGCCGATCGGCAGCGGGCTGTCCTCATAGGCGAATTCCTCGAAACCCTCGTCGACGAATTGCTCTCGCGCAACCCGGCGTACCGCATTCAGAACCCGCCTGTCATGCACTCCACGGCGCGCGATGTGCGCCTCCACCATCCGATGCCTGGCGTGCTCGAAATCCAGCATGAGAGCCTCCAATCAGGCGATTGATCGGATCGACGTGATGTCATCTTGAGAGCGAAGTCGTTTTCGGTGCCATTCGCTCTCCCGGCTCCCGGGCTCGGACCATCCGGTCTTCCTCGGCAGCCCACGCCGATCGCGCAGGCTTATTGGTTGGTTCGCCCGGTCTGTCGGGGATTGACGCCGCCTTGCGGCGTGGTGTCGTTATCGACATCTCCCTTGAAAGTGTTCTCGCCGTCCAGTTCCTCGTCCTCGTCGAGAAGATTGCCTCCCTTGATCGTGCCCCTGGAGGCGCCGATTCCGGGATTCTGCTTCAAATCCTTGTTGGTGGGCTTGGCCGTCTTTGGGTGAATGTTGCTGCTCATCGGAATGCCTCTCTGCAAGTAGCATGTGATGAGGTCGATCTACTGCACTGCCTTGAATTTGGATGGGCGCGCCGACCTGATCCTTTCCACGCGGGAGCTTAGGAAGCCTTTTGCGCGAACTCTTGAACGCAGGATAAGTTCCATGCGGAACAATCCGGCAGCGGCGAGGGCCGGCTGATTTGCCGGCAATGACGGAGACCAGGAATTGCCGACTCGGTGCCTGTTTTATCGCGTGCCGGACCACCGCATCGCTGAAACTAAAAGGCTGGGCCCTGTAGAACACAGGACCCAGCCGTCAAATCTGTTTGCTTGCCGAGACCGTCCAACTTTATGGCTCAGTCGCTGGGGCGGGCTCTCTTGCCAAAGAGGCGCCGGCTATTCCGCCGGTGACGGTTTCTTGCGGAACAGCGCCACCAGATTGTCCCACAGCTCGATCTTGGCGCCCTGGCGCTTCATGATCACGCCCTGCTGCAGGATCGACAGCGTGTTGTTCCAGGCCCAGTAGATGACGAGACCGGCCGGGAAGCCCGCCATCATGAAGGTGAAGATGACCGGCATCCAGGTGAAGATCGCAGCCTGCGTCGGGTCCGGCGGCGTCGGGTTCATGCGCATCTGCAGGAACATGGTGACGCCCATGATCAGCGGCCACACACCGATCATCAGCATATGCGGCAGCGTGACCGGAACCAGCCCGAACAAATTGAAGATCGAGGTCGGATCGGGCGCGGCCAGATCCTGGATCCAGCCGAAGAACGGCGCGTGCCGCATCTCGATGGTGATGTAGAGCACCTTGTACAGGGAGAAGAAGACCGGGATCTGCAGCGCCACCGGCCAGCACCCGGCGAGCGGATTGATCTTCTCGGTCTTGTACAGCTCCATCATCGCCTGCTGCTGCTTCATCTTGTCGTCCGCGTATTTCTCGCGGATCTCGAGCATCTTGGGCTGCACCTTCTTCATGTTCGCCATCGACGCATAGGACTTGTTGGCGAGCGGGAAGAAAATGGCCTTCACGATGACGGTGGTGGCCAGGATCGCCAGGCCGAAATTGCCGAGGAACTTGTAGAGCGTGTCGATCAGCCAGAACATCGGCTTGGTGATGAAGTGGAACCAGCCCCAGTCGATCAAAAGGTCGAACCGCTTGATATGGCGGTCTTCGGCATAGGCGTTGATCTTGCCGACTTCCTTGGCGCCGGCGAAGATTTCGGTCTCGACGGTCGCCGACTGGCCGGCCTCGATATTGATCGGGTCGGTCAGGAAGTCGGACTGGTAACGGTGGCGGCCATCCTCGAAATAGGCATAGCGCGGCTGGAACGGCTGCTTTTCGGTCGGCACCAACGTGACGGCCCAATATTTGTCGGTGATGCCGAGCCAGCCGTCGGTCGACTTGCCGGGCTGGTACTGCTTGTCCTTCTCGACCGACGCGTATTTGTGCTCCTGCAGGCCTTCCGTGCCGGTGAAGCCGATGAGGCCTTCATGCAGCACATAGGTGCTGGCGACGGCCGGCTTGTCGTAGCGCGTGACGCGGCCATAGTTGAACAGCGAAACCGCGCTCGAGCCGGAATTCTGCACCGTGTCCGACACCGTGAACATGTAGTTTGCGTCGACGGAGAAGGTGCGCTTGAAGGTCAGGCCCTTGTCATTGGTGTAGGTGAGCGTCACCGGCGTCGACGGGGTCAGCGTCGGATTGCCGTCCACGCTCCACACCGTTTCGGCACCCGGCACCGCGCCGGTCTTGTCGTTGCCGACAAAGCCGATCTCGGCGAAATAGCCGGTGGGCAGCGCCTGCGGGTTGAGCAGCTCGATCTCGGGCGAATTCTTGTCGACGGTCTCGGTGTAGTGCTTGAGCTTGAGGTCGTCGAGCCGCGCGCCGGTCAGATTGATCGAGCCCTCGAGGCTCGGCGTGTCGATCTTGACGCGCTTGGATGCCGCCAGCGCCTGATCGCGGCCGGCCACGGTAACCACGTCACCGCCCGGAGCGTTGGGAATGGCGCCCGGGGCGGTCGCGCCTGGGGTGGTCGTGCCTGGGGCCGGTGTCGATGCGCCCGGATTGGCCGCATCGGCCGCCTTCTTCTGTTCCTCGACGCGCTGCTGCTCGATCTTGGCGGCCTCGCGCTGCGCCTCGCTGCGCGGCAGCACGTAGAAGTACTGCCATACCGCCAGGATCAGCACCGACAGGGCGATGGTGATGAAGAAGTTCCGGTTGTTTTCCATCGAGAGCCCTTGGCCTATCGTGTTCCGCGAAGTCGGCGGGAGAGTTCGGCCTTCAACTGGCCGAAAGGGGCGCGCAGCGCATCATCGCGCCCGACGATGACATAATCATTGCCGGGCACCATGTCATCTGCGGCATGGACGCGGACAGCTTCTTTCAGCCGCCGCCTGACGCGGTTGCGCACAACGGCATTGCCGACCTTCTTGGTGACGGTGTAGCCGACGCGCGGCCCCCCGCCATCGCCGCGGTCTAGGACCTCGACGAGGAAAAACCGTCCGCGTCGCTTTTCACCACGACGGACGGCCAGGAATTCCGCGCGTTTCAGAAGCCGCTCGGGATTTTGCCCCACTGGCTTGCCGGTTGCGGGCAACGATCTCGTCTCGCTTAGGCGCTGAGCCGCTTGCGGCCGCGGTTGCGGCGAGCTGCGACGACGCCACGGCCACCCTTGGTGGCCATGCGGGCACGGAAGCCGTGCCGGCGTTTGCGGACGAGTTTGGACGGTTGGTAGGTACGCTTCATTTGTTTTAATACCGCGGGGTGCGGCCCTTCTTGATTCTGTCACTTTGTAACAGGAGCTTTGCCGGGCCGGTTTTGGCGCGATCGAAACCGCGCCGGGACGAATGGCCCGAGCGTGAGCGGGCTTATAGAAAGAAGGGTTTTGGAAGTCAATCCGGCGTCGGCGCCCTAAAGACGCACCTGTTTTGGAGCATCTATTTTTCCGACCAAGGGAGAAATTGGCAAAAAAGCCGTAATCGCCTAATCTTGGCTGATCAAGTGATTGTGAAGATCGAGTCGCATGAACGAAGCCAGCCAAGCAGGGGAAGGGACCGGACCGGCGTCAGCCGCTGTCCGCACGGTACCGCTGTCGCGTGGTCTGTCGACGAAGCTGCTGCTGCTCACCATCGTTTTCGTGCTTTTGGCCGAAGTGCTCATCTTCCTGCCCTGGATCGCCAGTTACCGGCTGAGCTGGCTCAAGGAGAGGCTGAGCACGGCCGCGGCCGTGTCGATCGTGCTGGTGCAGGGCGAGTCGACCTCGCTGTCGCGTACGGCCCAGAATGACGTGCTGATGGCGATCGGCGCCAAGGCGATCGCGGTGCGCGACGGCGGCGTGTCGCGGCTTCTGGTGGTGGCCGACATGCCGCCGCAGGTCGACGAACACATCGATCTCGCCAGCGTCGGCATGATCAAGGGCATGACCGGCGCGCTGGATACGCTGTTTTTCGGCGGCGACAGGATGCTGCGCGTCTTCGGACCGGTCGGCGACAGCGACAAGGAGTTCGAGCTGATCATGCCGGACTACTCGCTCCGCAAGGCCATGCTCATCTATTCGCGCAACGTCGCTTTCGTGTCGCTACTGATCTCGCTGTTCACGGCCATGCTGGTCTATGCCGCGATCGACCTGATCATGATCGGGCCGATCCGTACCATGACGCGCTCGATGCTCTCCTTCTCGGAAGCTCCCGACGACCCTGGACGGATCATCCGCCCCGCTGCTCGTTCCGACGAGATCGGAGTGGCCGAGCGCGAACTGTCGCAGATGCAGGAGCGGCTGCAAAAGATGCTGGCCGAGCAGAAGCATCTGGCCGACCTCGGTCTCGCCGTGTCGAAGATCAACCACGACATGCGCAACATCCTGGCCTCCGCCCAGCTGATGTCGGACCGCCTTCGCCTGGTCAAGGATCCGACCGTGCAGGCCTTTGCGCCGAAGCTTCTGCGCGCGCTCGACCGCGCCGTCTCCTATTCGGAGGGCGTGCTTCATTACGGCCGCACGCAGGAGCCGCCGCCGTCGCGCCGCAGGGTGAGGCTGCGCCAACTGGTCGAGGACGTGCACGGCCTGCTCGACATCGAGCAGGGCATCGAGTTCATCAACGCGGTCGAGATGGCTTTCGAGGTGGATGCCGATTCCGACCAGCTCTTCCGGGTGCTCACCAATCTTTGCCGCAACTCGGTGCAGGCGATGGCGGCCGATACCGAAAGCGCCGTGGTGCGGCGGCTGGCGGTTTCGGCCGAGCGCATGGGCAGCGTCAGCCGCATCGCCGTCACCGACACCGGCCCCGGCCTGCCGCCGAAGGCGCGCGAAAACCTGTTCGCGGCTTTCCGCGGCTCGGCGCGCAGCGGCGGCACCGGGCTTGGCCTGGCGATCGCGCATGAACTGATCAGGGCGCATGGCGGCACGGTGGAATTGGTCGAATCGATCGGCGGGCGCACCACATTCGCCGTCACCATCCCCGACCAGCCGGTGCGGCTCGACCAGGCCCGTGGCAGCCTGCGCCGCCCGGCCTGACGGCTTCCGTACCGTTGCCCCAAGATTACCACCTTGCGGACCCGTCGCTCTCTCCAACAGTTCCCGATCGCCAGGATCAGGCCGGTCACAGCGGCTCGAAGTGCCGGGATGGGCGTCGGCATCGCCGCATGACAGGCTTGCGACAAAACTTTTGCCGGATCGGCTTGCTTTTCGCAAATTCAGTCGTTAGGGAACTGCACACATTCGCGGCCGGTCTTTCGGACCGGATCGCGGGGCCGTCGAAAACATGGCCTGATGCGCGCCCGTAGCTCAGCTGGATAGAGCACCAGACTACGAATCTGGGGGTCAGGAGTTCGAATCTCTTCGGGCGCGCCAAATCTCCTAAGCCGCGGTTTATTGGGTGCACGGTCGATGGCAGCGGCTCAGCCAAATGCCGGCAGCACGCCGCTGTCTCACCCCACTGAGCGTGCCGCCGCCCGGCCGGCGCTGCGGCCCGAGAAGATACAGCCGCCCAGGAATGTGCCTTCGAGCGCCGCGTAGCCATGCACGCCGCCGCCGCCGAAGCCCGCCACTTCACCGACCGCATATAGGCCCGGCACCGGCTGGCCGCCGGCATCGAGCACGCGGCTGTCGAGATCGGTCTGCAGGCCGCCCAGCGTCTTGCGGGTCAGGATGTTGAGGCGCACCGCGATCAGCGGTCCGTTCGCCGGGTCGAGCATCTTGTGTGGCTTTGCCGTGCGGATCAGGCGGTCGCCGAGATAGGCGCGCGCGCCGCGCAGCGCGGTGATCTGCATGTCCTTGGAGAAAGGATTGTCGAGTTGCATGTCGCGGGCGCGGATCTCGCGTTCGACCCTTGCGACGTCAAGCAGCGGTTCGCCGCCGGCCAGCGCGTTCATGCGCGCGACCAGTTTCGAAAGATTGGCCTCGACGATGAAGTCCTCGCCCTTTTCCATGAACGCCTTGACCGGGCCGGGGATGTCGCTCGTGGCGCGACCGAGCACCTGGCGCCAGCTTTTTCCCGTCAGGTCGGGGTTCTGCTCCGAGCCCGACAGCGCGAATTCCTTCTGGATGATCTTTTTCGTCAGGATGAACCAGGAATAGTCGAAGCCGGTGCTCATGATGTGGCTAAGCGTGCCCAGCGTGTCGAAGCCGGGATAGAGTGGCACCGGCAGGCGTTTTCCCCGGGCATCGAGCCACAGCGAGGATGGGCCGGGCAGGATGCGGATCGCATGGTCTGTCCAGATCGGCGCCCAGTTCTTGATGCCCTCGACATAGTGCCACATGCGGTCGCGGTTGATGACCCTGCCGCCGGCCTGTTCCGATATGGCCAGCATGCGGCCGTCGACGTGGTCCGGCACGCCGGTGATCATGCGCTGCGGCGCGTTGCCCAGCCGCGTGGGCCAGTTTTCCCGCACCAGCCGATGGTTGGCGCCAATGCCGCCGGAGGCGACGATCACCGCCTGCGCTTGCAATGCGAAATCGCCTGATACCTCGCGCGGGCTCTTGTGGCCGCGCTCGACAGGACTCGGTTGCAGGATGTCGCCCTGTACGCCGGTCACGGCTGCACCCGTCCGCGTCAGGGCATTGACCCGGTGACGAAACCTGAAGTCGATCAATCCCCGCTTTTGCGCCTCGCGCACGCGCAGCACGAAAGGCTCGAGCACGCCGGGACCGGTGCCCCAGGTGATGTGGAAGCGCGGTACCGAATTGCCATGGCCGATGGCGTTGCCGCCGCCGCGCTCGGCCCAGCCGACGACAGGAAAGAATTTCAGGCCGCGCTCGATCAGCCAGGAGCGCTTCTCGCCGGCGGCGAAGCCGACATAGGCCTCGGCCCATTTGCGTGGCCAGTGGTCTTCCGGCCGGTCGAAGGCGGCGGTGCCCATCCAGTCCTCGAGCGCCAGGTCATGGGAGTCGCGGATGCGCATGCGCCGCTGCTCCTGTGAATCGACGAGGAAAAGCCCGCCGAACGACCAGAACGCCTGGCCGCCCAGCGATTGCTCCGGCTCCTGGTCGACGATGATGATTTTCTTGCCCGCTTCCGCAAGCTCGGCGGCGGCAACCAGTCCGGCAAGGCCGGCGCCGACAATGATCACATCCGCGTCGTCAGCCATTTTTCCTCCCCAGGATTAGCCGGCTATGTAATATGGGTTTCAGACGGTCTCCCAGCCGCCTGTGTCGCCGGCGCGGAAGATGGCGTCGATGACTTTCTGGTTGAGCACGGATTCTTCCAGCGTGAAGACGCGCTCCTTGCCGCCAAGAGCTGCCCGCGCGAAGGTCTCGACCTCGAGCCTGTATTGCTGCGTGCCGGGGAAGCGGAACACCTGCGCCTCGGTGTGGTTCTGGTTGTGCAGTTCGACGCGGTGATGGTCGTAGAGCCCGGCATTGAAGGGCGAGAACAGTTCGATGAAACCCTTCTCGCCGTGGAACACCATCACCTGCCGCGCCGCCATCTGCGTCGACAGGTAGAAGGACAGTTCGAAATCGCCGAAATCGGCGCGGATCGACGAATAGATGTCGGTGCCGAATGTCTTGTCGCGCTCGATCGTCGCCTGTACGCGCAGCGGCTCCTTGCCCGTCGAGAAGCGTGTCGACACGGTCGGGTAGACGCCGATGTCGGGCAGCGCGCCGCCGCCGAGATCGAGCTTGTTGCGCATGTTGTTGGGGTCGACATTGTAGTAGGAAAACGCGCCCTGCACATGGCGCAGCCGGCCGATGGCGCCGCCGGCGATGAGATCACGCACCTTGATCCACTGCGGATGGTAGATGACCATGAAGGCTTCGCAGACCAGCACTTTTTTCTGGTCGCGCAGCTTGATCAGGGGTGCGATGTCCTTGGCATCGAGTGCCAGCGGCTTTTCGACCAGCACATGCTTGCCCGCTTCGATGGCTTTTGCAGTCCATTCGACATGCTGCGAGGTCGGCAACGGGATGTAGACGCCATCGACCTCGTTGGAAGCGAGCAACTCCTCATAGGAGCCGAAGGCATGGCGCGCGCCAAAGCGGTCGCCCAATGCCTTGGCCTTCGACAGGTCGCGGCTGGCGATCGCCGACAGGACGCCGTTCTCCGCTTCGACGATTGCCGGCAACAGCTGCTCGCGGCCGATCTTGGCCGTCGACAACACACCCCATCGGAACATCACGCTTCTCCATATCGATTGCAGGCAAGGAGGTTTGCCTGAAATCGCTGGAAAAGCCAATGCAGGTCGCTCGGTTCCTCGGCCCGTGAAAGCGGGCAAGGAACCCAGGTACCTCAGCCGCGCGCTAGCCCCTTTTCCCGGTCAGCGTCATGTCGAAATCGACGACGTTGGAATAGAGCGGCGTGCCGACATCCATGCCGTAGCGCGAGCGCAGCACCTTGCCGGTGACATGGAATTTGATCGTGCCGCCCTTCAACCCGTCGAGCTCGGCGGTGAATTTTTCCGGAAACGTCTTGCCGCGCGCCGTCAGCCTGCCGGTGACAAGGGCCGACGTGTCGCCGGTGCGGGTCACGCTGGTCGAGCGGAACTGGATTTCGGGACTGTTGGCCGCGTCGAACACCGCGTCGGAGCGCAGGAACGCATCGATGCGGCCTTGGCCGGTGCCGACGCTTTCGGGATAGATGGTGAGGTCGACCTTCGAGCGGCCGACATCATTGTTGTCGATGCGGATCATGCCCTTGAAACGGGCAAAGGCGCCGTCGAACCCGCCGCCGCCGGCCTTGCCGATGGTGAAGCGGATCGCGGAGCCAGTTTGGCTGATCGTATAGCTGCCGGCGGCATCGCCGAGCACGACCGCCGCATAAACAGGCATGGCAAGGCAGGCGGCGATAGCCGCCAATCCGAGGATTCGCGCACGCATTGGGTTGTTCCTTGTTAGGAGGAAGCGCTCTCTGGCGTCCTCACCCCACAAACGAGACCAAGGCGCCTTCTATTCCCCGGCTGACGAAGGCGTGATCATACGCGCGAGCACCCCGTCGCGAAGCAGGAAACGGTGGCGCAGGGCAGCCGCGACATGCAGGGCGACAAGCGCCGCGCCGGCATAGGCGAGATACCAGTGTGCCGACGTCCAAAAGCTTTCGGCGGCATCGGATTCGGCGAGCGGCAGGTTCGGCATGACGAACAGGTTGAACGGCATGCTGGGAATCTCCAGCGTCGAGACCGACACCAGCGCCCAGCCTGACAGGGGCAGGGCGATCTGGAAGGCATAGAGCGCCAGATGCGCCAGCGGCGCCGAGCGGCGCTCCAGGGCGCCGACAGAAGGCGGCAAGGGCGGTGCCGCATTGCCGAGCCGCCAGGCGATACGCAGGATGATGAGCCCCAGCAGCAGGAAGCCCAGGGATTTGTGCAGCTGGATCAATTCGAAGGCCGTGCGTTGGCTCGGGGTCCTGACCATGACGAAGCCGAGCATGAACTGGCCGATGAAGATAATCCCGATCAGCCAGTGGAGGACGATGGTTGCCCATCCATAGCGGGTCGCGGTGTTGGTGATTGAAGCCTGCATGCGAGGCGAACGTTGGCGCGGCCAGCTTTCTTCCCCTTGCCGACGAGGAGGAGAGTTGCCTACCCACCCACCTTGAAGAAATCGACGAAAGCCCTCAGCGCCGGCCGCATCTGGCGGCGGCTCGGGTAATAGACGAAGAATCCCTGGAAGGGTGGGCACCAGTCCTCCAGCACGCGGATCAGCCGTCCATCGGCGAGCGGCGCGCGGACATAATCCTCGAAAACGAAGGCGAGCCCGGCGCCGTCGACCGCGGCCTGGGCGATCAGATGGTCCTCGTCGAGGATCAGCGGCCCTTGCACAGCCATTTCGACCTCCTCGCCGTCCTTTTCGAATTCCCAGCGGTAGAGGATGCCGCTGGAGAAGCGGAAGCGGATGCAGCGATGCTCGGCAAGATCGCGCGGGTGGCGGGGCCGGGGCCTGCTCTCGAAATAGGATGGCGCGCCCACCACCGCGCCACGAATGTCCGGCCCGATGCGCACCGCGATCATGTCGCGCTGCAGGCTCTCGCCGAGCCTGACACCAGCATCGAAACCGCCTGCCACCACGTCGGTGAAGCGATCCTCGATGATGATCTCCAGCACGATGTCGGGATAGGCCGATGCAAAGGCGCTGAGCCGTGGCGTCAGCACCAGATGCGCTGACGTGCGCGGCACGCTGAGCCGCAAGTTCCCGGCGGGCCGGTCGCGCGCCTCGACGGCCGTCTCCAGCGCCAGGTCGATCTCGGAAAGCGCCGGCCGCAATCGCTCCAGCAATTGTGCGCCTTCCTCGGTCGGAGCGACACTGCGTGTGCTGCGCGCCAAAAGGCGCACGCCAAGCCGTGCCTCCAGGCTGGAGACCGCGTGGCTCACCGCGGAGGGAGCTATCGCCAGTTCCCTGGCCGCGCCGCGAAAACTGCCGCATTGGGCAACGGTTGCCAGTACCGCGAGCTGTGAGAGATGTGCTCGGTTCATTGATCTATTTCATGGAACGACCCGTACGAAGAAGAGCCGATTATCGAACGTTCTGCAAGGCGTTATTTCCTAGGCATCACAACAAGGAGATGCGTGATGAAAACCCGCAAGCTAGGAACTGAGCTCGAAGTCTTCCCGGTCGGCCTCGGTTGCATGGGCATGAGCTTTGCCTATGGCGGCCAGCCGGAAGCCGAGGCGATCGCCACCTTGCACCGCGCCGTCGAGATCGGGGTCAACTTCTTCGACACGGCCGAGGTCTACGGCCCCTACGAGAACGAGATCCTGCTGGGCAAGGCGCTGAAATCGGTTCGCGATAAGGTGACGATCGCGACCAAATTCGGCTTCAAGATCCTGGAGGAAGGCACCGGCATGGATCGCATGGCCGGTGTCGACAGCCGTCCCGAGCACGTCAAGGCCGTCGCCGAGGCGTCACTGAAGCGGCTCGGCACCGATGTCATCGACCTCTACTACCAGCACCGCGTCGACCCGGACGTGCCGATCGAGGATACGGTCGGCGCCATGGCCGAGCTGGTGCGCGAGGGCAAGGTGCGGGCGCTTGGCCTGTCGGAGGCAAGTGCCGCCACCATCCGCCGGGCACACGCAGTGCACCCGATATCAGCAGTGCAGAGCGAATACTCGCTGTGGAGCCGCGACCCGGAAGACGAGACATTCGCCGTCTGCCGCGAGTTGGGCATTGGCTTCGTGCCCTACAGCCCGCTCGGCCGCGGCCTGCTCACCGGCACCATCGCGAGGCCGGAGACCCTGAGCGACGACGATTGGCGCCGCACCTTGCCGCGCTTCCAGGCCGACGCCATGGAAGCCAATGGCAAGGTGATCGCCACGCTGGAAAGGATGGCGATGGAGAAGGGCGTCACCTCGGCGCAGCTGGCGCTGGCCTGGGTGCTGCACCAGGGCGACTTCATCGTGCCGATCCCGGGTGCGCGAAAAATCCGCCATTTGGAGCAGAATACGGCGGCGGCTGACATCGTGCTCAGCGCGGCAGAGGTCGCGGCGATCGGCGATGCGCTGTCGCCCGACAAGGTTATGGGCAAGCGCTATACGGAGGAGTTGCTCGCGCTGGTGAATGGGTGAAGGTGGAAAAGGGCGCGCCCTTTTATGCAGCGAATTAAAGGGCGTTGGCGCGAGGCACCCCCCTCTGTGACAGAGGGGGGTGCCTCGCGCCAACCTGAAACTCTTTTAGCTCACCACGGCACCACCGTAATCTCCGGCCAATACGCCCGCGCTCGCGCCCTTCTCCTCATGCGTCTTCCGGTTATCCATCAGCCGGCTGGGCGTAATTCGAAACGAAAAAAGGTCGTCGAGCCCGAACGGCGCCACGAGGTCCAGCTGCCCGTCCCCGTCGAACCGCACCCCCACCGCATGCGTCTTCGAGGCAAAATAGCTGACGGATTGGCTGGCACTCGTATAGCGCGGGCACGGCTGCCCGAACTTTTGCGGATACCACAGATGCACGCGCGCCTGGTTGCGCACTTCCACCGGCAGCGGCAGTCCTTCGAAATGCCTGGCGGCCCGTTGGATCACCGCGTCTTCGGCCTCGTAGGACAGGTCGGAACCGTCGAAATAAAACAGGTCGACATCCCTGATGCCGTAGCCCGATGGCTTGCCGGTCAGGTGGTTCCAGACGCTATTGTAAAGCGCGCCGGAAACCACCAGCCAATCCGGCAGCGCAAGCGCGCGCACCCTCGCCAGCATTTCGGCAAGCAGCGGGTCAGCCGCGACGATGTCGAGAAAAGCCGTACGCTGTTTCTCGAAGGAGAGCCCAGAATAGCGCAGATGGTCCATCGCCCTTTGGAAAGCGATTCGCCATCCGCCCGCAAGTCTCAGCCGCGCAGCACGCCGCCCGTCTGCTTGCCGACATTCTCGACGATGCGCTTGGCCAGCGTCTCGAAATCCTCGTCTGTCAACGTCTTCTCGACCGGCTGGATCGACACTTCGATGGCGATCGACTTCTTGCCTTCGCCCAGCGACGCACCTTCGAACACGTCGAAGACCGAGACAGCCGTGATCAGCTTCTTGTCGGCGGCAAGCGCGGCACGTACCAGCGTGCCGGCCTCGACTCCCTTGTCGACGACGAAGGCGAAGTCGCGCTTCACCGCCTGGAAAGCGGACAGGTCCAGCCTGGGCTTGGTCTTGGTCGGCTTGGCCTTCGGCTCGGGCACGGCATCGACGAACACCTCGAAGCCGCAGAGCGGCCCCGAGACATCGAGCCCTTCCAGCGTCTTCGGATGGAACTCGCCGAACGTGCCGAGCACGGTCTTCGGGCCAAGCTTGATCGTTCCGGAACGGCCGGGATGGTACCAGGCGGGTCCGCCGGCCTCGATCTGCAGCCGGTCGACCGGTGCGCCACAGGCTTCGAGTGCGGCGATCGCATCCGCCTTGGCGTCGAACACGCCGACCGGGCCCGAATTGCCGGCCCAGTTGCGGCCGGAGCCGTCGAGCTTTGCCGTGCCGCGGCGCACGCCGGCGGCGACGCGCCGCTGCTGGTCGGCGCCGTCGCCCTCATAGGTGCCCGAGACCTCGAACAGCGCCACGTCGCCGATGCCCTTGTCAGCGTTGCGCTGCGCGGCCGAAATCAGCCCCGGCAGCAGCGAGGGCCGCATGTCGGACATGTCGGCGGCGATTGGGTTGGCAAGCTTCAGCGCCGTCTGGCCGCCGCCGAACAGTTCGGCGTGTTTGGCCGGGATGAACGACCAGGTAACGGCCTCCATCATGCCGCGCACCGCAAGCGAACGCTTGGCGGCACGGGTGCGGATCTGCAGCGTCGTCAGGATCTTGCCGTTGACCACGTCATGCGCGCCGAGCGGCTGCGGCGCGATGTTGTCGACGCCATGGATGCGCATGACCTCCTCGACCAGATCGGCCTTGCCGTCGACATCGGGCCGCCAGGACGGCACGGTCACGTCGACGACGTCGCCCGATCCCTGCGCGTGGAAGCCGAGACGCGACAAGATGTCGAGGCTCTCCGACCTTGGCACCTCGATACCGGTCAGCCGTTTCACTTCCGATAGCGGGAGCGACACGATCTTCGGCTGATGCCCGGCATAGCCGGCCACCTCGGCCTCGGTCGGCGTGCCGCCGCAGAAATCGATCACCAGCTTGGTCGCCAGTTCGATGCCCGGCACCATGAATTCAGGGTCGACACCGCGCTCGAAGCGATAGCGTGCGTCGGTGATGATGCCGAGCGTGCGGCCGGTGCGGGCCGTGGTGATTGGGTCCCAAAGAGCGGATTCGATCAGTACGTCCGTCGTGTTCTCGTCACAGCCGGAGTGTTCGCCACCCATGATGCCGGCAATGGACTCGACGCCATTGTCGTCCGCGATCACGCACATCTCCGGCGTCAGCGTGTATTCGCGCCCGTCGAGCGCCTGCACCTTTTCGCCATTCTTGGCGCGGCGCACCACGAGGTTGCCGGCGACCTTGGCGGCATCGAAGACATGCAGCGGCCGTCCGCGGTCGAAGGTGACGTAATTGGTGATGTCGACCAGCGCGCTGATCGGCCTCAGCCCAATGGCGATCAGCCGCTGCTGCAGCCATTTCGGCGAGGGTCCGTTCTTGACATCCTTGACCAGCCTGAGGGCGAAGCCGGGGCAAAGCTCCGGCGCTTCGATCGTCACCTTCACCGGGCACATGCCGTTGCCGACATGCGGCATGATCGCCCCGCCGACGAGGCGGCCAAGCCCGCTCGCCGCCAGATCCCGGGCGATGCCGTAGACGCTGGTGGCGTCGGGCCGGTTCGGCGTCAGATTGATCTCGATGACCGGATCGTCGAGATGCGCATAGGACGCAAAGCTGGTGCCGACCGGCGCATCCTCGGGCAGGTCGATGATGCCATTGTGCTCGTCGGACAGTTCCAGCTCGCGCTCGGAACACATCATGCCATGGCTTTCGACGCCACGGATCTTGCCGACCGTCAGCGTCACGTCGATGCCGGGCACATAGGTGCCGGGCGCGGCGAAGGCGCCGATCAGGCCGGCGCGGGCATTCGGCGCGCCGCAGACGACCTGCACCGGCGGCTTGCCGTCGCCGGTATCGACGGTCAGCACCCGCAGCCGGTCGGCGTCGGGATGCTGCACCGCCGTCAGCACCTTGGCGATGACGAAGGGTTTCAGCCCCGCCTTGTCGTCGACATGCTCGACCTCGAGGCCGATCGAGGTCAGCCGCTCGACGATTTCGGCCAGCGTGGCGTCGGTTTCAAGGTGATCCTTGAGCCAGGAGAGGGTGAATTTCATTGGGCTGTTCCGTGGTAGCTGGCAGCAGGAGTCTTCAGGGCCGTCACGCGCTCAAGCCTCCGAACAACGTCGGCATGTCGAGCGGCCGGAAGCCGTAATGCGACAGCCAGCGCACATCCGCGTCGAAGAAGGCGCGCAGGTCGGGCATGCCGTATTTCAGCATGGCGATGCGGTCGATGCCCATGCCCCAGGCAAAGCCCTGGTACTCGTCGGGATCGAGCCCGCCGGCCCTGAGCACATTGGGGTGCACCATGCCGCAGCCCAGGATCTCCATCCAGTCGGAGCCTTCGCCGAAGCGCACTTCGCCGGGCCTGGAGCGGTCGCACTGTATATCGACCTCGAGGCTCGGCTCGGTGAACGGGAAGAAGGAGGGGCGAAAGCGCATCTTGACCTGCGGCACCTCGAAGAAGGCCTTGCAGAACTCTTCCAGCACCCACTTCATGTTGGCGACGTTGGCCGATTTATCGATCACCAGCCCCTCGACCTGATGGAACATCGGCGAGTGGGTGGCGTCGGAATCCTGGCGATAGGTCTTGCCCGGAATGACGATGCGGATCGGCGGCTTCTGCTTCTCCATGGTGCGGATCTGCACCGGCGAGGTATGAGTGCGCAAAAGCTTGCGCTCGCCCTTCTCGTCCGGCTGGAAGAAGAAGGTGTCGTGCATCTCGCGTGCCGGGTGGCCCTCCGGAAAATTCAGCGCGGTGAAATTATAGTAGTCGGTCTCGATGTCGGGTCCTTCGGCGATGGCGAAGCCGAGATCGCCGAAGATCGCGGCGATTTCGTCGATGACCTGGCTGATCGGATGGATGCGGCCGCGCTCGGCCGGCGACTGTCGCACCGGCAGCGTCACGTCGACCTTCTCAGCCGCCAGACGGGCGGCGATCGCCACATCCCTCAGTTCAGCCTTGCGGGCCGTCAGCGCCTCGGTGACACGGTTCTTGAGGCCGTTGATGGCCGGGCCCTTCACCTGCCGGTCCTCGGCGCTCATCGCGCCAAGCGTCTTCAGCATTTCCGAGATTGAGCCCTTCTTGCCAAGCGCCGAAACGCGCACCGCCTCGATCGACGTCTCGTCGGCGGCCGAGGCGATGTCAGCCATCAGGGTATTTTCGAGTGCATCAAGGCCAATGGTTGCGTCGTTCACGATCAAACTCGCTGCGTTGGAAGTCGGCTTAAGTGAAAGTCACTTTAAAAGTGAAATTTCAGGCAGAGACAAAAGAACCCGCGCCAGCCGTGCCAGCGCGGGTTCCCCAAATCAGAATTTCGAATGCTTGGGAAGCGCTGGGCTCGGAGCCCGATCCCGAAAAGTTGCAGACTTTTCGGAAAAGATCGCGCTCCCCGCTAATTTCCCTGGAGCATGATGTTGTCCAAAAAGTCAGAAACTTTTTGGCATCATGCTCTAGGCGACAGCGCTTTCAAAAGCATTCGGAGTGGTGTTCTTGAGGTACTCAAGAGCAACCTTGGCCTTGGCCACCAGGGCGGCGAAAGCCTGCGGCTCGTGGATGGCCATGTCGGACAGGATCTTGCGATCGATCTCGATGCCGGCCTTGTTCAAACCGTCGATGAAGCGGCCATAGGTCAGGCCATGCTCGTGCGTCGCGGCGTTGATGCGCTGGATCCACAGCGCGCGGAACGAGCGCTTGCGGTTCTTGCGGTCGCGGTAAGCATACTGCAGCGACTTTTCCACCGCCTGCTTGGCAATGCGGATGGTGTTCTTGCGGCGGCCGTAGAAGCCTTTCGCGGCTTTCAGGACCTTCTTGTGCTTGGCGTGCGAGGTGACGCCTCTCTTTACGCGTGCCATGTCATGATCTCCTTAAAAGCAATTCCAGGTGCCTGGCGGCGTTCCGTTCGAAATTGCGTAAAACTGATGCGTGTCCGGACCGAATGCCTTAGAGGCCGTTCGGCAGAAAATTCTTGATGACCTTCTTGCCATCCGGTTCAGCCAGAACCATCGTGCCGCGGGCATTTCGAATGAACTTGTTGGAACGCTTGATCATGCCGTGACGCTTGCCGGCCGCAGCCGACAGGACTTTACCCGTACCTGTGATCTTGAACCGCTTCTTGGCGGCCGATTTGGTCTTCATCTTGGGCATTTTGCTACTCCGTATTGTTGGCGCACGATCGCGCTTCTTGTTCGCTCCGGGCCGACCAAAGCCCGAAAAGCAAATGAAACCGCCACGGCATGCCCTGCCGGGCGGTTTTCTTGGAACGGCGGTGCTATAGATCAAAGATGGCGCGGGCGCAACACCCTCAGCACCGTGTGCGACGCACTGTCCCCGGTCAGGGCAGCCTAAACCAGACCGGCAGCATGCCCGACAACTGCGCGCCGTCGATCAGTTCGAAAGCCGGCAGCGCGATCAGGAACACCAGCCCGTCGAGCAGTGTGGTCAAAAGCAGGCTCGGCCTGAAGCTGCCGGTGTCGCCTTCCTGGTAGAGCGAAAGCTTGGGGAAGAAGCGCGGCACGCGTGCCAGATAGTCGGCATAGGGTGCACCGAGCGCCTCCTTGAGGAACTTCTCCTCGCGCAGGATGACGATATGGAAGGCACCGGCGCACAGAACCGCGAAAAGGATGATGCCGGAGAACGAGCCGATCTGCGCGCCGACGCCGGCGGCGGCCACGGTCGAGAACACGTAGAGCGGGTTGCGGGTGATCGAGTAGGGGCCGCCGGTCACCACCTCGGAGGATTTGCGCCCGCCTATATAGAGCGTCGCCCAGAGGCGCCCGACGATGCCGAGGAAAATCAAGAGCACGCCGAACATCTCGATCGTTTCGTGCACCGGCGTGTCCGGCGGGAAGGTCGACTGGCCGAACAGCAGCGCCAGAAACAGCACCACCACGAGCACGGCAAGCACCAGCCGGCGCATCTGCTGGTAGTTGCCCAGCCCGTGTTTGACGTCCTTGACGTCCGAAACCTTGTCGTTGGCCATGCGGGAATCCGATCGTCGAAGAGCTTTGCCGGCGATCGCAGCTTTGAGCTAAGAAATAAGGCGTCCCGCCGATCGCCGGGACGCCCTGTAGCACAATTCAGGCGGATTTAGAGCGCGATGTCCGGGCCTGACGTCATCGTGATCCAAGTGGGTTCCGCAAACCTTAGCGCGGCGCCAGCACCATCATCATCTGGCGGCCTTCGAGCTTCGGCTCGGCTTCCACCTTGGCGATGGTCGCCACCTCCTCGCGCACCTTGTTCAGAAGCTGCATGCCGAGTTCCATATGCGCCATCTCGCGGCCGCGGAAGCGCAGCGTCAGCTTGACCTTGTCGCCTTCCTCGAAGAAGCGGCGCACCGCCTTCATCTTGGTTTCGTAGTCATGGCTGTCGATGTTCGGGCGCATCTTGATCTCCTTGATCTCGATGACCTTCTGGTTCTTGCGCGCCTCGGCCGCCTTCTTCTGGTTGGCGTATTTCAACTTGCCGAGATCGAGGATTTTTACGACGGGGGGGACCGCGTTGGGCGATATTTCGACGAGATCGAGCCCGGCCTCTTCGGCGAGCAGCAATGCGTCGTTGATGGAAATATCGCCGCGATTCTGGCCGTCGGCGTCGATAAGCTGGACCCGGGGAACCCGGATGTCACGATTGGAGCGCGGCCCATCCTTGGTCGGCGCCGCTGCTTTGAAAGGTCTGCGAATGGTCGTGGTCTCCTTGGCCGTTTCGTTCGGGATTTGTCGGTCTTGATACGTGGACGCGCCAATGTGGTGAGCGCGCGGGCGGAGTCAATAGCACAGCATTGACAGAAAATCACCCTGATCGCTGGCCTGCACCAAACAAAGAAACAGCGCGAGTACTTTTCGCCACGCCTCCGGCTGTGCCACAAGGACCGCGTGCCAAAAGACGGGCCTGAGGAAAAAACCATGATCGCCACGCCCCCATCCTCTCTGGCTCCAACTTTTCTGGATGTCGACGGATCTGATATCGCGGTGCGCCATTCAGCCGGCTCGACGCCCGGCATCGTCTGGCTCGGCGGCTACAAGTCGGACATGCTGGGCACGAAGGCCGAGACGCTGTCGGACTGGGCGGCACGGGAAGGCCGGGCCTTCCTGCGGCACGACTATTCCGGTCATGGCGAATCCGGTGGCGCCTTCGCCGACGGCACGATCTCGAAATGGCTTGCGCAAAGCCTGGCCGTCTTCCGGCATTTCGCCAAAGGCGATCAGATCCTGGTCGGCTCGTCGATGGGCGCCTGGATCGCGCTGCGCATGGTGCAGGAATTGCGCAAGGCGGGCGACGCAAACGTCGTCGGCCTGGTGCTGCTGGCCCCGGCGCCGGATTTTACCAGCGACCTGATCGAGCCGGTGCTGACCAAGCCACAGAAGCGCGATCTCGCCGAAAAGGGCTTCTTCGCGGAACCCTCGGATTATTCCCCCGAGCCTTACGTCTACACCCGCGCCCTGATCGAGGATGGGCGCGATAACCGGGTGATGACCGGGCCGATCGACACGCATTGCCCGGTTCACATCTTGCAGGGACTGGCCGACGCCGACGTGCCGTCGAGCCATGCCTTGAGGCTGGTCAGCCTGCTGCCGGCCGACGATGTCACGCTGTCGCTGATCCCTGACGGCGACCACCGCCTGTCGCGGCCGCAGGATCTCGACATGCTGGTGCGGGCGGTCGGCGATATGGCCAGGCGAGGCCAGTGACGATGCGCCTGTCCATCCCGATCTCCGCCTTCGTCGCGGCCATCGTCGGTTTCGGCGGCACGCTGGCCATCGTCATTGCCGCCGCCAAGGCGGTCGGCGCGACGCAGGTCGAGACGGCAAGCGGTGTGACGGCGATCTGCCTGGCCATGACCGTCGAGTGCCTGTGGCTGTCATGGCGCACGAAAATGCCTGTCATCACCGCCTGGTCGACGCCAGGCCTTGCACTGGTCGCCGCCTCGAGCGGCTTCTCGATGGGCGAGGCCGTCGGCGCCTATATCGTCACGGGCGTGCTGCTGGTCGCTACCGGCCTGTTTGGGCCGCTGACCCGGCTGATATCGAGAATACCGGCTTCGGTCGCCTCCGGCATGCTGGCCGGCATCGTCGCCACCTTCGCCATCAATGCCATGAAGGCCATCCCGGCGGACCCTTGGCTCATCCTGCCGCTGATCACGGCATTCTTCGTCATCCGGCTGTTCAATCCGGCGCTGTCGGTGCTGGCGGTGCTGGTTGGCGGTGGCCTTGCCGCCTTCCTTACGGGCCGTGTCGGCGGCCTGCCCGCGCCCGAACTGTCGACACTGACGTTTATCGCTCCCCATTTCACCGCCAAGGCGATCATCGGCCTGGCGCTGCCGCTCTACCTCGTCACCATGGCTTCGCAGAACCTGTCGGGGCTGGCGGTACTGCGGGCGGCCGGCTACCACCCTGAACCTGGCCCGCTGATCGGCGTCACCGGCCTGTTTTCGCTCCTGTCGGCACCATTCGGTGCCGGAACCACCAATCTGGCCGCGATCTCGGCGGCCATCTGCACCGGCCCTGACGTCCATCCCGATCCCGCCGAGCGCTGGAAGACCGGGCCGTTCTACGCGCTTGCCTATCTCGTCTTCGCAATTTTCGGCGCTTCGCTGGTGGCGATCTTCGCCGTCCTGCCGCAGAGCCTGATCGTGCTGGTGGCGGGACTTGCGCTGATGGGGTCGCTCGCCAACGCGCTGGCGATCGCGCTGAAGGACGAGGGCGAGCGCATGGCCGCAACCGTCACCTTCGTCGTGACCGCCTCCGGGCTGACGCTGTTCGGTGTCGGCGCCGCATTCTGGGGCCTGATCGCCGGGTTGGTCGTGCTTTTCCTCGATATGCTCAAAAAGCAATAATCATTTCAGGCCCTTGTTCGGTTTTGGCGGACATCGTCTTGAATCGCCGTTTTCGCCTTCCCATTTCGATTCCACGCAGCCGGTTCTGGCTGTCTCCAACCGAAGGAATGGGAGAAAATGAACACATCTGCATTGATCCGCCCGGCCTGGACGCCGGCGACCATCGCGTTGATGGTGATCGGTTTCATGGTGTTCTGGCCGCTCGGCTTCGCCATGCTCGCCTACATCATCTGGGGCGACCGGCTCGAGGGCTTCAAGCGTGACGTCAACCGCGCGACCGACGGCATCTTCGCCGGCTGCCGCCGTGGCTCCGACAAGGCCGCGCGCTGGGGCAACGGCTCCGCCCGCACCGGCAACGTCGCTTTCGACGACTGGCGCGAAAAGGAGCTTGAGCGTCTGAACGAAGAGCGCCGCAAGCTCGACGAGATGCTGACGCAGTTCGATGAGTATGCCCGCGAATTGCGCCGCGCCAAGGATCAGGACGAGTTCGACCGGTTCATGGCCAACCGCAACAAGTCGACCGCGCCGGCCAAGACCGATCCGAGCACCGGAACGACCCCCACCAAGCGTGGCAAAGGCTCGAACCTGCTCGACGACTGAAGCCCGGCGACAGGGCCAAGGTATGATGACGGCGTCGCGCGAGCGGCGCCGTTTCTTTTTTGTTCTATTCGTTCTCCTCGAATCGCGTATCGTCCCGCCATGACCATCGGGTTCTTCCGCAATCTGACGAAGCCCAAACCCACGCCTGTGGTGGAGCGGGAATATTGCGTCGCCGGCCGCACGCTGCCGCTCAAGATCGTCGAGAGCGCCAGGGCGAAGCGTCTGACGCTGCGCATCGATTCCGGCGGACAGGGCCTGCGCATAACCGTGCCGCCGGGCCTGCGCCGCGGCGAAGTGGACAGGTTCCTCGACCGCCACCAGGACTGGCTGGAACAGCGGCTGGCCAAGGTGCCGACACGGCCGCAGGTGCGTCCGGGCATAAAGATTCCGGTACGCGGCGTGGCCCACCGTATCGTACATGAGCCGTCAAAGCGCGGCACTGTCACCATATCGCGCGACGACCGCGGCCCGCTGCTGATCGTGCATGGCGACCGCATCCATCTGCCGCGCCGCATCGCCGATTTTTTGAAGCGCGAGGCCAAGAAGGAGATCGAGAAGCTGGTCGTCAAGCATACGGAGGCGCTTGGCAAGCGCGCCAAGGCGATCCGCTACAAGGACACCTCCAGCCGCTGGGGCTCCTGCACTTCGGAAGGCAATCTGTCCTTTTCCTGGCGCATCATGATGGCGCCGCAGCCTGTCATAAACTACCTCGTCGCGCATGAGGTGGCGCATCTCAAGGAGATGAACCACGGGCCGAAATTCTGGAAATTGTGCGAAAAGCTCTGCCCCGACACCGATCGCTGCAAGGATTGGCTGAAGCGCAATGGCGGCGCCCTGCAGGCGATTGTGTTCGAGTAGGGCGCCTCAATCATCATTCGCCGCATTGAGCTCATCCGGCCGCAACCCTTCGTCGCTATGGTGCGGCCAGGGTAGAAAGTTCCGGTCGAAAG
This sequence comes from Mesorhizobium sp. B2-3-10, assembly GCF_006442275.1. Lineage (NCBI taxonomy): Bacteria > Pseudomonadati > Pseudomonadota > Alphaproteobacteria > Hyphomicrobiales > Phyllobacteriaceae > Mesorhizobium > Mesorhizobium sp. B2-3-10. The sequence continues at coordinate 40,115 of NZ_VFVT01000001.1, read as the reverse complement.
CTTCGCCGCCGAAATAATCCAGCGCTCGATGCGCCTCGGCGCCATTGAAGGCGGCCCTGTCCATGAGGTGCGCTATGACCTCGCGCGCCTGCGCGATCTTCTGCTTCAGTTCGGCAACGGTCTGGTCGGCCATGGCTGTGCTCCCGCCTTGCATGCTGTCCAATCCATAGGTAGCGCCTTTGGCCCTGCCGGCAAACAGCATGCTTTTTCTCGACTCTTGGCGCTTTTCGTGCCAATTCCCGCGCCATGGCGCTCGACATCAAGATCTGCGGCTTGAAGACCGACCAGGCAATGGCCGCGGCCCTGGCCGGCGGCGCCAGCCATGTCGGGTTCATTTTCTTTCCAAAAAGCCCGCGTTATGTTGAGCCGGCCGAAGCCGGCCGTCTGCGCGAAGCGGCTCGTGGCAAGGCCTTGGCGATTGCCGTCACCGTCGATGCCAGAGACGCCTTCCTCGACGAAATCGTCGAAAAGCTGCAGCCCGACATGCTGCAACTGCACGGCTCCGAAACCCCCGAGCGAGTGGCTGAACTGAAAGCCCGCCATGGGCTGCCGGTGATGAAGGCGTTGCCGCTCAGCGAGGCCGCCGATCTCGAACGGATAAAGCCGTTTGTCGGCATCCCCGACCGGTTCCTGTTCGACGCCAAGCCGCCAAAGGGCTCGGAGCTGCCGGGCGGCAATGGCGTCGCCTTCGACTGGCGCATTCTCGCCGGCCTTGACGCCGGGATCGATTACATGCTTTCCGGTGGGCTCAACGCCGCCAACATCGGCGATGCCCTTAGGCTTGCCAATCCGCCCGCGATCGACATTTCGTCAGGCGTGGAAAGCGCCCCGGGCGTCAAGGATCCGGCGCTGATCGAACAGTTTTTCCGGGCCGTCAGGGCCGCGCGGGACGACCGCGCTGCCTGAACAAAATTTCGAACCCTGAGCATGTCCCGGAAAAGTGGGAACCGTTTTCCGACAGGACATGCTCAAAGTACAGATCTAGGAGATCGGCGATGAACAAGCCGGCGACACCCAATTCCTTCCGCACCGGACCCGACGAACAGGGCATGTTCGGCATTTTCGGCGGTCGTTTCGTTGCCGAAACGCTGATGCCGCTGATCCTCGACCTGGAGAAAAACTGGAACGAGGTCAAGAACGATCCGGAGTTCAGGGCCGAACTGACCGGTCTTTCGACCCACTATGCCGGACGGCCGTCGAAGCTCTACTTCGCCGAGGGCCTGACCGGGCATCTTCGTGAGGTTTCCTCGGCGAAAGGCCTCGGGGGGGGCGCGAAAGTCTATTTCAAGCGCGAGGATTTGAACCATACCGGTTCGCACAAGATCAACAACTGCCTGGGCCAGATCCTGTTGGCCAAGCGCATGGGCAAGAAGCGCATCATCGCGGAGACCGGTGCCGGCCAGCATGGCGTGGCATCCGCCACGGTCGCCGCTCGCTTCGGCTTTCCCTGCGTCGTCTATATGGGCGCGACAGACGTCGCCCGCCAGAGCCCCAACGTCTTCCGCATGAAGCTGCTCGGCGCCGAAGTGCGGCCCGTCACCGCCGGCCACGGCACGCTGAAGGACGCCATGAACGAAGCTCTTCGCGATTGGGTGACCAATGTCGAGGACACCTATTATTTGATCGGCACCGCGGCTGGCCCGCACCCCTATCCGGAACTGGTGCGCGACTTCCAGTCGGTGATCGGAACCGAGGCGCGCGCGCAGATCCTCGAACAGGAGGGGCGGCTGCCCGACACCATCATCGCCGCCGTCGGCGGCGGGTCCAATGCCATCGGCATGTTCCATCCCTTCCTCGATGACAAGGAGGTTCGGATCATCGGCATCGAGGCCGGCGGGCGCGGCCTCGACGGCATCGAGCATTGCGCCTCGATGAATGCCGGCTCCCCCGGCGTGCTGCACGGCAACCGCACCTATCTCCTGCAGAATGCCGACGGCCAGATCATGGACGGCCATTCGATCTCGGCCGGCCTCGATTATCCTGGCGTCGGCCCGGAGCATTCCTGGCTGCGCGACTCCGGCCGTGTCGACTATGTGCCGATCCTTGACGACGAGGCGCTCGAGGCCTTCAAGCTGACGACCCGCGTCGAAGGCATCATCCCGGCGCTGGAATCCGCGCACGCCATCGCCCATGCGGTCAAGATCGTGCCCGCCATGGACAAGGACCAGATCGTCATCGTCAACCTGTCCGGCCGTGGCGACAAGGACGTCCACACGGTGGCCTCGATGCTGGGCATGGAGATCTAGGCCCTTTGGACCGTTCGACCTGGGAGTTGATTATGAGCAAAATTCGTCCAAAGGGCCTGACATGACAACCCGCATCGACCGCCGCATGGCGAAGCTGAAGGCCGAAGGCCGCCCGGCCCTCGTCACCTATTTCATGGGTGGCGACCCCGACTATGCAACCTCGCTGTCGATCATGAAGGCGCTGCCCGGCGCCGGCTCCGACATCATCGAGCTCGGCATGCCGTTTTCCGACCCGATGGCCGACGGCCCGGCGATCCAGGCGGCGGGCCTCAGGGCGCTCAAGGGCGGCCAGACGCTGGTCAAGACGCTGAAGATGGCGTCGGACTTCCGCGCCGGCGACGATGAAACGCCGATCGTGCTGATGGGCTACTACAACCCGATCTACATCTATGGGGTCGACCGCTTCCTGAAGGACGCGATCGCCAGCGGCATCGACGGGCTGATCGTCGTCGACCTGCCGCCGGAGATGGATGAGGAACTCTGCATCCCGGCGCTGAAGGCCGGCATCAATTTCATCCGGCTGGCGACGCCGACCACCGACGACAAGCGCTTGCCCAAGGTGCTGCAGAACACATCCGGCTTCGTCTACTACGTGTCCATGACCGGCATCACCGGCTCGGCGCTTGCCGACACCGGCAAGGTCGCCACAGCGGTCCAGCGCATCAAGGGTCACACCAACCTGCCGGTCTGCGTCGGGTTCGGCGTCAAGACCGCCGAACAGGCGCGCGTGATCGGGGCCAACGCCGACGGCGTGGTCGTCGGCACGGCGATCGTCAACGCGGTCGCGAACGTGCTGGGGCCGAACGGTGAAAAGACCGCCGATCCGGCGGAGGCAGTCGCCACGCTGGTCAGCGGCCTTGCGCAAGGCGTGCGTTCGGCCCGCCTTGCTGCCGCCGAATAGTTTCCCTACGTCTTTACCCAACTCTTCGTCAGGACAGGAGCCGAAGCGATGAACTGGATCACCAATTACGTTCGCCCGAAGATCAATTCGATGCTCGGCCGGCGCACCGACATGCCCGAGAATCTCTGGATCAAGGATCCCGAGACTGGCGAGATGGTGTTCCACAAGGACCTGGAATCCAACCAGTTCGTCATCCCGTCTTCCGGCCATCACATGAAGATCTCGGCCAAGGAGCGGCTGAAATTCTTCTTCGATGACGGCAAGTACGAGACCCTGGACAATCCCAAGGTCATGCAGGATCCGCTGAAGTTCCGCGACGAGAAACGCTATGTCGACCGGCTGAAGGACGCCAAGGCCAAGACCGGCCTGGAAGACGCCATCATCAATGCGCTGGGGACCGTCGAGGGCTTGCCGGTGGTGGTGACGGTGCAGGATTTCGCTTTCATGGGCGGTTCGCTCGGCATGGCTGCGGGTGATGCCATCGTGCATGGCTTCGAGGTCGCCTTGCAGCGCAAGCGGCCGTTGATCCTGTTCGCCGCCTCCGGCGGCGCGCGCATGCAGGAAGGTATTTTGTCCCTCATGCAATTGCCGCGCACCACGGTTGGTGTCGATAGGCTGAAGGAAGCCGGCCTGCCCTACATCGTCGTGCTGACCAACCCGACCACCGGCGGCGTCACCGCCTCCTATGCCATGCTGGGCGACGTGCACATCGCCGAGCCCGGCGCGCTGATCGGTTTTGCCGGGCCGCGTGTCATCGAACAGACCATCCGCGAGAAGTTGCCGGACGGCTTCCAGCGCTCCGAATATCTGATGGAGCATGGCATGGTCGACATGGTGGTGTCGCGGCTGGAGCTGCGCGAGACCATCGCCCGCCTGTTGAAGATGCTGCTCAAGATGCCGGAAGAGCAGAAGCCTCTGGAACCGGAAATCTTGCCGCCGGCCGTGGTTGCCGCCGAAGTCCGGCCGCAAGCTTGACGCTACATCGACATGACGCGAGACTGGCCTGACGTGAGACTGGCCTGACGCGACATTGGCCGCCGCGAACAGCGATTGCGCGGCATCCGTTGCGCGCTGTAGCCTTTCGATAGCCGTGGTCTTTGCGGGAGCGATTCTGGCTCCAGGCCATGCACGGGATTTGCCATGACGACGCTTGCCGCGGACCGCGAAATCGAAGCCCTGATGGCGCTTCACCCGAAGGGCTTCGACCTTTCGCTCGACCGCATCTCGCGGCTGTTGGAGCGGTTGGGCAATCCGCAGGACCTGCTGCCGCCGGTCATCCACATCGCTGGCACCAACGGCAAGGGTTCCTGCGCCGCCTTCTCGCGGGCGCTGCTGGAAGCCTCCGGCCGGCTCGTCCATGTCCACACCTCGCCACATCTGGTCAGCTGGCACGAGCGCTACAGGCTGGCCGCCGAAGGCGGCGGCAGGCTGGTCGACGACGACATCTTCGCGGAGGCCATTGCCCGCGTTGCCAAGGCCAATGCAGGCCAGAAGATCACCGTCTTCGAAATTCTCACCGCCGTCACCTTCATCCTGTTTTCGGAACATCCGGCCGATGTCGCGATCATCGAGGTCGGTCTTGGCGGCCGTTTCGACGCCACCAATGTCATCGCGCGGCCGGCCGTGTCGGTGATCATGCCGGTGTCGATGGACCATGAGGCCTATCTCGGCGATCGCGTCGAACTGATCGCCGCCGAAAAGGCCGGGATCATGAAGCGTGGCTGCCCGGTGGTCATCGGCGCGCAGGAAAGCGAGACGGCGCTGCAGGTGCTGATCGACGCCGCCGAGCGGCTGGAATGCCCGACCCTCGTCTACGGGCAGGATTTTCTCGCTTTCGAGGAAAACGGCCGCATGGTCTATCAGGACGATGATGGGTTGATGGATCTGCCGCCGCCGCGGCTGCCCGGTCGCCACCAGTTCGCCAATGCGGCCGCCGCGATCGCCGCGGTCAAGGCGGCCGGCTTCGAGATCAGCCACCGCGCCGCCGAGAAGGCAATGACCAACGTCGCCTGGCCGGGCCGCATGCAGAAGCTGGCGCAGGGCCGGCTGGCGGAACTGGCGCCTAGGGGCGCCGACATCTGGCTCGACGGCGGCCATAATCCCGGCGCTGGCGTCGTCATCGCCGAAGCGCTGGCCGAGCAGGAAGAAAAGAACCCGCGTCCGCTCTTCCTCATTTCCGGCATGATCAACACCAAGGATCAGGCCGGCTATTTCCGCGCCTTCAAGGGCCTCGTCCGGCATGTCTACACCGTGCCGGTGAGCATGAGCGATGCCGGTGTGCCGAATGACGAACTGGCGATCCGTGCCACGGAAGCCGGGCTGACGGCCGAACCGGTAAGCTCCGTCGCCAGCGCCCTGATGCTGCTGCGCGACACCTGGGACGGCCCCACGCCGCGCATCCTGATCGGCGGGTCACTTTACCTGGCCGGCGCGGTTCTCGCCGAGAACGGCACGCCCCCAACCTGAGGCCGTCCATCGCCTCGTTATCCCCCGGAGTAGCGAGGAGCGAAGCGAAGCAGCGCAGACCCCAGGAACCGCGACTTCAAAGCGCCGCAGCGGTGCGGAATTTCCTCCGCTGTATTCGTCGATGGCCGTCACAGCATGGATACCTGGGTCTTCGCGACGGAGCTTCGCTCCTGCTTCGCCCTGGTATGACGAAGTTAGGGAGGTCTCGCTCAGCGTCAGAGGTGCCGCTTACTTCAGCTCAATCTCGATAAAAGCGTACTCGCCCTCATTGGCGCTGACGACGTCGTGTTCCACTCCCTCCTTGCGGAAATACGGCGCGCCTTTCTTCATCTCGGCGAAGGTTTCGCCGTCCTTGGTCACCAGCTTCAGCTTGCCGTCCATCAGTGGCACCACGACATAGTCGTGGCCGTGGCGATGCCAGCCGGTGTTGTCGCCCGGCTGGAAGCGGTACTCGGTGACGATGACGCGTTCGTTGTCGATGAAGACGGTGGCCTTGGCGGATCCGGTCATTTCTCTCTCCCTGCTTCTGCTGCCAACAGAGGACATGGAGTGGCCCGATGTGAGGGCCAGAGCGGCGCACCGATGACGCCAACAAAAAGCCCGGCGCGATGGCCGGGCTCAATGCTTCGAATTCAGATGGCATCAGGCGAGATTGCCGTTGACCCAGTGCGACAGTGCGGTCTTGGGCGCGGCGCCAACCTTGATGTCGGCCACTTCGCCGCCCTTGAAGATCATCAGCGTCGGGATCGAGCGCACGCCAAACTGGGCGGCAAGCTCGGGATTTTCGTCGATGTTCAGCTTGGCGATCTTTACCTTGGCGCCGAGCTCAGTGGCGATGTCTTCGAGCGCCGGTGCGATCATCTTGCAAGGGCCACACCATTCCGCCCAGAAATCAACCACAACCGGCACCTGGGCATTAAGCACGTCAGCCTGGAAATTGTTCTTGTCGACCTTGACGGTGGTCATGCGGAAATCCTTTCGAAATTTTTCGTCCCACCAAATGTGGTGGTTGTCGCGCCCTTCTTCAAGCAGTTCTTGTGTCACGCTCCCGTGAGTCGGGCAAGGGCGTCGTCCATGGCCCGGGACGGCAGTTCGATCAGCCTTGGCGCTTCGGTGAACAGCAGGGCTGCCTTGACCTCCCGCCCGGGGTAAAGCGGCTGCAGCAGGGCGCGATAGAGCGCGAGCTGAAGCAGATAGGCCGGCGGGACTTCCGCCAGGGAGGCGGGTGCGGGCCGGTTGGTCTTGTAGTCGACGATCGAGACCGCGTTCGGGGTCACCGCCAGCCGATCGATCTTGCCCGAAATGGAGCGGATCTTGCCCTTGACCTCCAGGCTGCCCATGATCGCGACCTCGGCGCGCGAGGAGGGCGCGAACAGATGACCGAGGCCGGGGTCGGCAAGGATGGCGATGACCGATGCCAGGGCCTTTTCACGCTCGGCCTCAGGCCACGCCGCACCCGTTCGGGAGAGATAACGCTTCGCAGCGTCCTCCCGTGCGTCCTCGGCGATGCCGGGCAGCATCTGCAGCAGTTTGTGCAGGGCGAGCCCGCGCAGCACGGCAAAACCCGGCTCGGCAGCGGCGTCCAGCACCGGCGACGCCTTGTCGACAACCGCTTCCTTGCCTTCCTCGATCAGCGCCGAGGCGCCCGACGGCGACAGGGGACGCGGCAGGTCCTCGAAAGGCGGCAAGGGCCTGAACAGGGTCGCCGGCAGGGGGCTGAAAGCATCGGCCTGCCGCGCCTGTTCGCCCGGACTTGGCGCAACCGGCGGCAGTTTGGTGACGTGGAAACGGTAGACAGGCTCCCCGTCGGCAGGATGCGGACGCTGTTCGCTTTCGGGCGCGCCGCTCAGCGCGCGGCTGACGATCGAATGCCAGGTGCCGGCGTTCGGCGCCCGCTTGCCGTGATAGCCGCAGACGACAAGCCGATCCTCGGCGCGCGTCATGCCGACATAGAGCAGCCGGCGGTACTCGTCGTCGGCGAGTTCGCGGGCGCGAGCGGCGGCCGTCTTCGAGAAGCCGTTGGCGACGTCGCTGGCCGAACGCCAGAGATAGCCCCTGCCATCCCAATGTCGGCCAGAGCCGTCGAAAGGCATCAGGCGCGGCAAATGCTGGTCGCTGAACGGGGCGGAACCGCCGTCGACCAGGAACACCACGGGCGCCTCCAGGCCCTTGGCCGCATGCACGGTCATGACCCGGACTTCATCGCGGGTCTGGTCCATCTCGCGCTTGATCTCGGGCCCGGCGTTTTCCAGCGTCGACAGGAAGGCTTCCAGCCCGGGCAGGCCGGTCCGCTCTTCGGCAAGGCAGAAGCTCAGGAACTCATCGAGGATATCGCCGGCTTCCGGCCCGAGCCGCGCGATCATCTTGCGGCGTACGCCATCGCGCGCCAGCAGGGCGGCATAGAATTCGAACACCGGCTTGAAGGCGGCCTCGTCAGCCCAGGCGTCGAGTTGCGCGACGACCGCCGCGAGCGTTTCGCTTTCGCCGGCATGCTGGCGCAGCGATGCCGCCAGCGACACGCCGGACGGCCGCTGCGCGGCGAGCGTGAACAGTGTCTCTTCCGGCAGGTCGAAGACCGGGCTGCGCAGCAGAGCGGCGAGTGACAAATCGTCCTGCGGCTGGATCAAAAGGTGGCCGAGCGCGATCAGGTCCTTGACGGCAATATGGCCCGACAGGCTCAGCCGGTCGGCGCCGGCAACCGGGATGTCGCGACGCTTGAGCGCGCGGGTCAGCGCGTGGACGAAGCTGTCGCGCTTGCGCACCAGCACCAGCACGTCGCCCGGCCGCAGCCGCTTGCCACGCCCCTCGATGATTTCCCCCTTGCCGATCCAGCCGGCAATGGTGGCCGCGACATTCTCGGCGACGCGTACCGCCGGCGCATGGGCATGATCGATCGCTTGCGCCCAGTCGTCGGGCTCGTCGACGGCCTCGGCACCGACCGACGGCCAGACCTCGACATAGCCTGGCGCATCGGTGCGGATGGCCTTGTGGTTCAGCGGATCGGGATCGTGGCTGATGCCGCGCCGCACGATGGGATCGGCAAAGACCCGGTCGACGGCGGCCAGCACATCGTCCGTGGAGCGGAACGACCAGGTCAGCTTGAGGTCGGCGAAGGACGCTTCGGCATCGCGCACACGCCCGGCGAACAACAACCGGCTGTCGGCGAAGGAGTCGGGTGCCGCACCCTGGAAGGAGTAGATCGACTGCTTCTCGTCGCCGACGGCAAAGACCGTGCGGTGGACCCGCTCGCGGGCGCCGAAGCCGGCAAAGAATTCTTCCGCCAGCCGCTTCACCACCTCCCATTGATCCGGGCTGGTGTCCTGCGCCTCGTCGAGCAGGATGTGATCTATGCCCTGGTCGAGCTTGTATTGCACCCATGGGCCGGCATCGGGCCGCGCCAAAAGGTTCACCGTGCGGGTGATCAGGTCGTTGAAATCGAGAAAGCCGCGGCCGCGCTTCAGCACTTCGTAGCGTGCGATCAGCCAGTCGGCGATGGTCAGGGCCGCGCGTGTGCCCTCCAGCATCCGGAATAGCGCCAGCCGGTCGACAGTCTCCATGATGGCGCTGGCGGCCGACACATAGCGCTCGGCCAGCTCAGGCAGCCGGTCGGTGAGCGCCTTTTTGAACGCCTTTGCCGGATCATAAGGATCGCCGTCGGTCTTGAGGAAGGCTCTTGCAAGCAACTGCAGCCGGCGGAGAGGGTCGCTCTCGGCGAAGGCCAGGCGCGCATAGGGCAGGATGTTGTTCAACACCGACCTGGCGTCGGTGGCTTCGGCTGCCTGGGCAAAGCCGGCAAAATAGTCCGGCAGGAAACCAGGCAGCGGCCATACAGATGCCGCTATGCCTCCGGCGGTCTGGCCGGGCTGGAAATGGAATTCATCGAACAGCGGCTGGAAGCCGTCACGCCCGACAGCATCGAGGAAATGACGCAACCCGTCACGCTTGCGCACGATCTCGCCAAGCAAGGCGTCGAGACCGGCTTCACCGCCGCGTTCTAGGATAGTGGCGAAGGCCTCCGCCAAAGTCCTGTCGCCGGCGGCGGAGATCATCTCGCGGCGCGCAGCGGCAAAAAGCGAGGCCTCCATCTGGCTGTCGAGCATTTCGAAATGGGCGGGGATGTTGGCTTCCAGGGGGAACTGATGCAGAACGGATTCGCAGAAGGCGTGAATGGTCTGGATTTTCAACCCGCCAGGCGTCTCCAGCGCCTCGGCGAACAGGCGACGGGCACGGCGCATGGTGTCGCGATCGGCCCGGCGCCCTTCCAGCGCCTCTATTCTGGCGGCCAGCTCCAGATCACCCAGCGATGTCCATTCCGACAGCGTGGAGAAAACCCGGTTCGACATGTTGGCGGCCGCGGCGCGCGTATAGGTCAGGCACAATATCTTCGAGGGATCGGTGCCGTTGAGCAGCAGCCGGATGACGCGCTGGGCCAGCACGTGCGTCTTGCCCGATCCCGCATTGGCCGACACCCAGGCCGAATTGCCGGGATCGGCGGCCCGCGCCTGGCTCGAAGCCGTATCGCTCGGGACCGGATAGGCTTTCTTCATGCCTCCCCTCCCTCATCCCCGGCGTCGCCGCCGGCGGACCATTCGAGCACGCGGGCGAGGTGGTCGTAATCGCCATCGGTTTCGCCTTCGCGAAACGGCAGCGCGCGCGACAGATAGCCGGTCGCCGGGTCGGCATAATGGATCAGCAGTTTTTCCAGCCGCGCCCAGGCCTCTTCGGCAAGATCGGCGGCGGTGCGTGGTTGGCGGTTGTGTTCGAGTATGGACTCCTCGAACACCTCGCCATTCGGCTTCAACCTGATGAAGGCCAGTTGCGACGGTTCGCGCGTGCCCAAATCCTTGAATGCGCCACGCCTGAGCAGCGCCCCTTCCAACGCCAGTTGCGGCGCCAATAGCGTATGGGCCTGTGCCTTGGAAGGCGATGAGCCCGTCTTGTAGTCCAAAATGTCCGCCATGCCGCCGGCCAGCAGGTCGACACGGTCGGCATAGCCGGACAGCGTTACGCCGGACTGTCCGACCACAGTCTTGCCGGCGCGCTCCTCGGCATGCCGCTGGATGACCGCGTCGGCGCGCGTTCGCTCCCATTCGATGATGTTGGCGGCGAGCTTTTCGAACCGCGGCCACCACACCGCCTCGATATCGGCCGGAAGCGCCGCCTCGGCAAAACAGGCGCGGCCGGCGGCGATGAGCCCGGCCAATGCGTCCGGCGCGCGCGGGTCGGCCACCTCGGACGAAAAGAGATGCAGGATGGCGTGAAACAGCGTGCCGCGCTCCGCCGCACCCGGATCGCGGACGAGCGGATCGAGCGGCGTCAGGCCAAGGATCCTCCGGGCATAGACAGCGTAGGGGTCCCGGCGCAGCGTCTCGATCTCGGTGACGGAGAAATGCGTCGGGCGGACCGAGAGCGGTGGCTTCGGCTGCGGCCGTGGCGCGAAATCCCGCTTCGGCCCCGTGTCGAGCGCGCGCGCCCAGGCGAGCAGTTCATCGCCGCGCCGGCGCAGTGCCGCCGCCTGATCGTTGCCAATGAAGGTGAGCAGCCGCTGCAACCAGCGCGACGGCACGGCGGGCGCGTCGCCGGCACGCGCCGAGCGGGCCAGCACCACATGTCTCGCGCCCATGGCCATCTGGAAATCGTGCGCGGCAAGCCCGATGCGCCGCTCCGGCGGTTCTAGGTCGATGCCGGTCTTCATCAGCCGCGACATGAAGCGGTCGCTCTCCGGCTTGCGCGGCCAGACTCCTTCGTTGAGCCCGCCGATTACCAGCGTGTCGACATCCTGCAGCCGCGCCTCCAGGGCGCCCCAGATGGCGATGTTCCTGTCGGTGCCTTGCGCTGGCTTGACGGTCTCGGGCGCGATCAGCGCCTCCATCACATCGGGCCATTCGATTGCCGCGAACGACAGCCGCGCCGAAGCCGCGACCAGCCCGCGCAGCAGTTCGGCGAGTTTTTCGCCGGCATCGCCGGCGTAGAGTTCGCCAAGACCACCGTCGGCGGAACGGCCGAGATTTTCCAGGGCAACGACGCTGGCTTCGACCAGCTCGGCAAGGCCGGCCTCCGCCTGGCCGCGAAAGGCCGAAAGCGGCGCCAGCGCGTCAGCCAGGCGTGCGAGAAGGGTCCGCGCAACCTCAATGGAGCGCACGGTCAGGCGGGCAAACCAGAACGGCGGCCGGCTGCCGTCGCCTAGCCCGGTGAGGCGGGCCTCGAAAAGATCCGGCAGCGAAGCGATGTCGGGGCGGCCGGTGCCGCCGCGCAGCGCCACCAGTTCGACCAATTCCGCCGCGTGGCGCACGTTGACCCGTTCCAGACCCAGGCCAAGCAGGGGATGCTTGAGCAGCGACAGCAGGCCGACCGGATCGCCCGGCCGGAACACCGCTTCGAGCGCCAGCCTGAGCAGGCTGGCCGCCGGCGTGTTGGACAGCGGCGTGCCGCCGGAATCGTCGGCAACGACACCGAAGCGCTTGAGCTCGACCGAGACGCGGCGTGCCAGCGCGCGGTCGCCGGTCACGAGAGCGGCCCTTTGGCCGGGTTCTTCCACTGCCTGCTTGAGCGCGACGGCGATCGCGACGGCTTCGTCGCGCTCGCTTGCCGCCTCCAGCAGCGTCACGTCGGCGAAGGCGCCGGCAATATCGGACGCTGAAAACCCGTTTCGTGTTTCCGCCCACAATTCCGTGGTCTCGGCCGGCCGCAGCGCCTCGCCGACAAGGGCGGCGCGGCGCGCGAGCTTCGGCTCGGCCGCACCGATCTCCTCGACATCGCCGCGCAGCACGCCGATCTTGCCGATCAGCTTTGCCAGGCCGTATTGCGGATGGCCCAGCACGGCTGGACGCGCGCCGGGAGCGACGAGCGCCTGGAAGGAGGCTTCGTCGAGCATCTGGTCCAGCCCGGGCAGCACGATGGCACCGCCGGACAGGCCGGCGATGGTCGCAAGCAGTTCCGCCGTGGCGGGTATGGAGCCGGTGGACCCCGCGGCTATGACCGGCCCGGCGGGTGGATTGCGCCGCAGCCGCGCGGCCTCGGCACGGATCAGGGCGCTGCGATGCGCGGCTGGGTTGGAGCGGTCGCTCTCTGCGAGGAATTTCGGCCAGGCATCGGTGACGATGCCGAGGAATTCGAGCGTGACCTGCCACCATCCGGCAAGGTTGCCACTGACGAGCCCGGCAAGTTTGGCCCAATCGGTGCCTTCCGTCTCGATCTCGTCCATCAGCCCGGCCAGATCGCGCGCCAGCCAGATCGCGTCGGCGGTGGAGGCCGGGACGACGATCTCCTCGGCGAAGAGGACCGCGACATGGGCGGGCAACCGGCGTTTCCACGCCCGCACCAGCGGCGTCAGCAGCAACAGTCTCTCGGTGGCGGGGATCGCGGGCGCGAGATCGATTGCCGCCGTTGGATCGGTCTCGAATGCGGCCTCATCCTCGTCGAATTCGCCGAGCGGCCGGATCACCGGCAGGATCGCCGAACCGCCGCCGCCACGCGCCTTCAGGCTGTCGACGAAGACGCCGCGCAAGGCACGTGCGGCCCGGCGCGTCGGCACATAGATGGTAACATCGGCCAAAACGAGGGGGTCACCGTCGAACCGAAAGCCGGAGACAAGGCGGCCGTCAAGCAGCGCCTCGGCCAGCGTCGGCAGAAACGGCGCTCCGGAGGGAATGGAGAAAACGCGGCTTGAGCCGCTCATTGCGATCCGATGAGTGCGCCGGCCACTGCGTCTTCGGCGAGCGGAATGGCATCGGGCGTGCCGACGGTTATCCAGTGGCCATGCATCGGCATGCCGAACAGGCGGCCGGCGGCAATCGCCTTGTCGAAATAGGCATTGAGCGAATGCGGTTCGGCGGGTGCGTTTTTGAACAGGCGCGGATGGATGATCGCCGCGCCGGCATAGATCAGGCCAGCGGGATCGCCTTTCGAACGCCGCAGGGCGCCATCCGGCGCCACCAGGAAATCGGTGCTGCCACAGTGCCCTGTCGCCTGATGGAGATCCGCCAGCATCAGCAGAATATCCATTTTCGCGGCGTCCCATGCAAGGGCAAGCCGCCCGAGATTGAGCGGGCCGTGGTCGATCCAGAATGTATCGGCGTTGAGGATGTAGAACGGCTCCTGGCCGAGCTCCGGCAGCGCCTTGACGATGCCGCCGGCGGAATCGAGCAGCCGGTCGCTCTCATCGGAAATGACGACGCGCGGCGCGCGGCGCGCGGCCACATGAGCGACAATCTGTTCGGGAAGGTAATGGACATTGACCACCGCCTTGCCGACGCCGGCCGCCGCCAGGCTGTCGAGGCCCCAGTCGAGCAGCGTCTTGCCGGCGATGCGGACCAGCGGCTTGGGGATAGCGTCGGTGATCGGCCTCATGCGCTTGCCGAGCCCGGCGGCAAGGACGATGGCGGTGTCCGGTTTCATTGTCACAGCGCTCGTTCCTCCAGCAGCCCGTGCGCGCTATAGAAATCCCGCAGGTCGGCGAGCGTGGGATGTGACAGCGCCCGCCTGAGATAATCGCGGATGCGCGGCAGGTGCCTGAGATAATAGGGTTTGCCGTCACGTTTTTCGAGGCGCACGAAAATACCCAGAATCTTGGAATTGCGCTGCGCGGCCATGATTGCATAGGCTTCGAGGAAGCTTTCTTCGTCGAAGCCGCCTGCTGCATGACGCGCGGCGACATAGGCGTCGAGCGTCCGCTTCTCGATCTCGGGCGCCATGGTGACGCGGGCGTCCATGGCGAGCGAGGCGACGTCATAGGCGCAAGGCCCGATCAGCGCGTCCTGGACGTCGACGATGCCGAGCCGGTCGAGGCCGGATCGCTCGCCGCGCCAGATGATGTTAGGCGAGTGGAAGTCGCGCAGCATCAGCGTGTATTCGCTGCCTTGCAGCCGGTCGAGAAGCGCATTCCATATCTTGTGGTAGCCGGAACGCAGCGCCTCGCTTGCCGGCTCGCCCGATATCGCCGGCACGTACCAGTCGATCAGCAGGTCGGCCTCGATCAGCATGGCGTCGCGATCGAAGGGCGGCACGTCATGAACGACGCCGGGAGCCGCCTCCATGCGGTGAGGCCAGGCCTTGCCGTGCATCATGGCAAGCAGTTCGGCCGCCGCCTCGTACCGTTCGGCGACCGGCTCGCCATTGCCGTCGAGGAAACCTTCCGAGCCCAGATGCTCGAGCAGCAGGAAACCCTGGTCGAGATCCTGCGCGTCGATCCTGGGCACCGCGACCCCGGCGGCCAGCAGCGCACGGTCGATGGCGACGAAGGCGGACACCGACTGCGCCGTATGGGCAATCACGGCATAGGGTTTGCCGTCGCGCACGGGCGGGCCGAGCACCAGCCGCGGCGAGTTCATCAGCACGCGCGGCGCTTCGCCGGCAAGCGTTACGATCTCGTAGGAGCGGGCCGAGGCATCGCCGATGAAGTGCCGGCGCCGCGCTTGCCCCCAGCCGGTGCTCTCCAGAAAGCCGCGCATGGCCAGCGAGCGCGCCATACGGTCGAAGGTAGCGCCTTGCCCCGACAATCGGGCCAGCCGGCCCTCGCCATGCTGGACGAGCTCGATCAGCACCGTCGCTTTGGGCAGGTAGCCGTCAGCCCGTTCAGGCCATTCGATCAGGGCGGCACCTTGCGCCAGCGCCTCCTCGAAGCCGAGTTCGTCGAGCTCGGCCGCCGAGGACAGGCGGTAGAGATCGAAATGGTGAACCGGCACGCGGGTATCGTAGCTCTGTACCAGCGTGAACGTCGGGCTCGGCACTTCGAGACCGGCATCGTCGGCCAGCGCCCGGATCAGTGCCCTTGCCAGCGTCGACTTGCCGGCGCCGAGATCGCCCTTGAGCGCCAGCACGTCGCCCACGCGCAGCGCCAACGCCAGATCCTCGCCCAGCCGGGCTGTCTGGGTCTCGTCGGCGAGCAAACGCTCCAGCACCGGTTCCGTCATCGAGCGCGCTACTCGGCCGCTGCGCGGATACCCGGCATGTCGGGAAAGGTGCAGATGACGGTCGTGCCCTTGTCCTTGCCGGTTTCGATGCGAACGGCGCCGCCATGCAGTTCGACAAAGCTCTTGACGATCGACAGGCCGAGGCCAGCGCCGCGCCGGCGGCCGCCATTGGCGCGCGGTTCGAAGCGGCGGAACACCGAATCGAGCACATCGGGCGGCATGCCGGGTCCGTCGTCGTGAACCGAGAACTCGACCCCGTCCGCCAGCTGGCGGCAGGCCAGCCGGATGGTGCTGGCCTCCGGCGCGTAGTTGGCGGCGTTGCTGAGCAGATTGTAGAGGATCTGGCGGATGCGCGTTTCGTCGCCATGGAACGTCTTCGGCGCGGCGGCGGCATCGACCGCGAGGCGGATCGAATGCTCCTCCAGCCGGTCGGCGACAAGCTCGGCGGCAGCCGCGATGGTGCGGTCCACATGCACCTCGGAAATGTCGAGCTGCATGATGCCGGCATCGACGGTCGCCAGGTCGAGTATGTCGTTGACGATGGTCAGCAGCACCGAGGAGGACGAGCCGACATGTTCGACATATTCGCGCTGCTTCTGCGTCAGCGGGCCAGTCGCCGGCAGCGACAGCAGCTCGGTGAAACCGATGATGTTGGTCAGCGGCGAACGCAGTTCGTAGGACACATGCTGGACGAAGTCGTTCTTGAGCTGGTCCGATTTCTCCAGCGCCTCGTTCCTGTCCTTGAGCGCGCGTTCGACATGGACGCTGTCCGTGACGTCGACGAAGGTCATCATCACTTGCCCGTTGGGCAGCGGAATCACCGCGTAGCGCAGCACGGTGCCGTTGTTGAGCTCGGTCTGGCCGTGACGCTCGCGGCGCTCGTCGTCGAAGCCGGTGATGGCGGCGACAAAGCCGGGCCAGGGGCTCTCGACCGCCTGCCGATCTGAGAGCTCGCGTATGGTCGATACGTGCACATTGGGCTTGGCGACTTCCGTGCCCAACCCCCACAGCGTGGCAAAGGCCGGGTTCGACAGCCGCAGCCGGCCATCGGGACCGAACACCGCCACGCCTTCGGCCAGATTGTCGAGCGTTTCGCCCTGGACCCGGACCGCGGTGCGGTAGCGGCTTTCGAGATCCATCTTCTCGGTCAGGTTCTCGAACACCCAGGTGACGCCGCCCTTGGGTTGCGGGTTGGCGACGACGCGGATGGTCTTGCCGTCCGGCAGGTGCCACCAGTGTTCCTGCGATTCGACCGCTCGATAGGCGCCGAGCAGGCCTTCCTTCCAGCGGCGCCATTCCGGCTGTTCGGCGATCTTGCCCTCGCTGCGCAGCCGGTCGAGCAAAAGGGCGTTGTCGGGCGCGCTGTGCAGGAAGCCGCTGTCGAGCCCCCACAGTTTCTGGAAAGCCTGGTTGAAGAAGCGCAGCTTCTCGTTCGTGTCGAAGATGGCGACTGCCGTGTTGAGCTGGTCGAGCGTATCGGCATGGCTGCGCACGGTCCGCTCATATTCGCCGCGGATGGCCTCGATGGCGCTGGTGTCGCAGGCAAGGCCGGCCGAACCGTCGGCGCCGGCAAAGTCGGTCACGGCAAACACGCGGCGGTCGCCTTCGATCACCGTCGAAAGCGATTGCTCGAACACCGGATGCGATTTGTGCTGGGCGGCGATGGCCTCGCGCGCCTGGCCGCCGAGGAACTCCTGGGCGTCACGCACGGCGGCTTCAGCGTTCTCGGCTTCGACCGCGTCGGCATAGGCCCGGTTGACCCATTTCAGCCGGCCATGCTCGTCACGCAGCCATGCCGGCATCTTCAGCGCCTCGAGCAGGCCGATCATCGTGTCATGGTCGGCGGCCAGCCGCTGGTTTTCGATCTTGAGCCGGGCCTGGCTGCGCTGTGTCTCGGACAGCGAGACAAACCGCACCAGCACATGGGCCGCGCTCTTTCGGCCATGCACTTCCAACGGAGCGCCGGCCTGCGATTCCACCACCAGGTCGAACGCCCTGCCTTTTTCCCGCAAACCCGTCACGGCATGTTCGAGTGCCGCCGCCGAGCGCGGCATCAGCCAGCGCCCAAAGGCGAGGAATGCGGCCCGTTCCTCCGGCGCTCCGCTTTCGGTCGGCAATGTGCCGATGAGCTCGGGTTTCTTGTTTTCCGAGGCCCAGACCACCACACGCTGGTCGCGCAGATTGAGCAGCGCTTCCGAACGTCGCAACGCTGCGCTGATATCGGCGACGCGGCTTCTCAGCTCGACATTTTCCGCCGAGGTGCGCGCGCGTTCGCGAATGAGAACGATGGCCGAAAGGAATGCCGCTCCCATCACTCCGGCAAAGACGGCTAGCTGCATGACCTCGATCGTGCTGACCGAAAGGCCGGCCGCCACTTCGGCGCCCTGGGCGCATGCAACCCCGCCAAGCAGCGGGCCGGCAAGTGTGGAGCCGGCAAGCAACAGCCCCGCGCGGCCACGCCACGAAAGGCGCCGCGAGCCAGTGGTCCCCGAATCCTGATGGCCGCCGGAAACGGCCTGTCCCGCGTGAAGCGGGTTTTCCCCCGGCATGTCTTGGTCCTCTTCGCCGCCTGAATGCAAGACCGCCCTGACGCGTGCGCCGGTCCTCGCCCCTGGACCCGCGAATCACAACAATAGCGCCTGCTGGAATCGGCGTGAAGAATCATTCGGCGCAAAAAAATGCCGGGCGAAAAGTCAATCGCCCGGCATCAATATCTTGTAGCAAATTCGGCTTTGGTTAATAGCGGTAGTGTTCCGGCTTGAACGGCCCCTGCGGCGTGACGCCGATATAGGCGGCCTGCTCGCCCGACAGCTCGGTCAGGCGGGCGCCGAGCTTGTCGAGATGCAGGCGTGCGACCTTCTCGTCGAGATGCTTGGGCAGCACATAGACCTGGTTCTGGTACTGCTCGCCCTTGGTGAACAACTCGATCTGCGCCAGCACCTGGTTGGTGAAGGAGGCCGACATGACGAAGCTCGGGTGGCCGGTGGCGTTGCCGAGATTGAGCAGGCGGCCTTCCGATAGGAGGATCATGCGCTTGCCGTCCGGGAAGGTGATCATGTCGACCTGCGGCTTGACGTTGGTCCACTTCAGATTGCGCAGCGACGCAACCTGGATCTCGTTGTCGAAATGGCCGATGTTGCCGACGATCACCATGTCCTTCATCGAGCGCATGTGGTCGAGGGTAACCACATCCTTGTTGCCGGTGGTGGTGATGACGATGTCGGCGGTCGGTGCCGCATCTTCCAGCGTGACCACTTCAAAGCCGTCCATCGCCGCCTGCAGCGCGCAGATCGGATCGACCTCGGTGACCTTGACGCGGGCGCCCGCGCCCTTGAGCGAGGCCGACGAGCCCTTGCCGACGTCGCCATAACCGCAGACGACCGCGACCTTGCCGGCCATCATCGTGTCGGTGCCGCGGCGGATACCGTCGACCAGCGATTCCTTGCAGCCATATTTGTTGTCGAACTTCGACTTGGTGACCGAATCGTTGACGTTGATGGCCGGGAAGGGCAGCAGGCCCTTCTTCTGCAACTGGTAGAGCCGGTTGACGCCGGTCGTCGTCTCTTCGGTGACGCCGCGGATCGCTTCCTTCTGCTTGGTGAAGAAACCCGGCGAAGCCTTCAGGCGCTTCTTGACCTGGGCGTAGAAATATTCCTCTTCCTCGCTCTGCGGATTGGACAGCACGTCCTCGCCGGCTTCGGCGCGGGCGCCGATCAGGATGTACATGGTGGCGTCGCCGCCGTCATCGAGGATCATGTTGGAGAGGCCGCCATCGGCCCACTGGAAGATCCTGTCGGTGTAGTCCCAGTACTGTTCGAGGCTCTCGCCCTTGACGGCGAAGACCGGAATGCCGGTCTCGGCGATGGCCGCGGCGGCGTGGTCCTGGGTCGAGAAGATGTTGCAGGAAGCCCAGCGGATGTCGGCGCCGAGCACCTTCAGCGTCTCGATCAGCACCGCCGTCTGGATCGTCATGTGCAGCGAGCCGGTAATGCGCGCGCCCTTGAGCGGCTTCTTGGCCCCGAATTCCTCGCGGCAGGCCATCAGGCCCGGCATTTCGGTTTCGGCGATATCGAGTTCCTTGCGGCCCCAGCCGGCAAGAGAGATGTCGGCGACCACATAGTCCTTGCTACCCGTCATGGCAGTGCTCCGATGCGAATTGTCTTGCTGTGAATTGATCGTTTGGCTTGCGAATTGGTTGCGGATGCGCCCGCGCCGGTCGGCGCGTCGAAGGGCGCGAATTGCCGGCCTGACTAGCAGATCGGGCTTCGCACGACAATGGGATATAAAGAAATCTTTATTCGTGCATGTCTCGGATGGCTGACTTCCGGGTCAGCACTCCTCGCCGAAACGGGAGGCGACGAGCTGCTCCAGCGCGTCCATGACCTCGAGCGCCTCCGGGCCGCTGGCGGTGACGCGGATCGAGTATCCAGGGCTGGCCGCCAGCATCATCAGGCCCATGATCGAGGTGCCGCCGACCTTGACGCCGTCCTTCTCGACATGGACCGAAGCGTTGAAACCGCTGGCAAGCTGGACGAATTTCGCCGAGGCGCGCGCATGCAGGCCGCGCTGGTTGACGATCGGAAACTCCCTGACGATCTGGTCCTTGTCAGGCGACAGCGTACTCATTTGCTGCTCAAAAGCTGGCTGGCGACGTTGATATATTTGCGGCCCGCGGCTTGCGCTTCATCGAGCGCGGCCGCCATGTTGTCGCCCTTGCGGATCGACGACAGCTTGATCAGCATCGGCAGGTTCATGCCGGCGATCACCTCGGTGCGGCCGGACTCCATTACCGAGATGGCAAGGTTGGACGGCGTGCCGCCGAACATGTCGGTCAACACGATCACACCCGCCCCCGTATCGACACGGGCGACGGCGTCGACGATGTCGCGGCGACGCTGCTCCATATCGTCGTCGGCACCGATCGCCACGGTTTCGAAATTGTCTTGTGGCCCGACGACATGTTCGACGGCATGTCTGAACTCGGTGGCCAGTTGACCGTGCGTTACAAGCACGAGTCCGATCATTCTTTGGTGGCTCCCGTCATCGCCGCTTCACAGGCGCATTTTATGCTCGCCAGCCAATCCAGGCGGCGGGAGCGCTATCTTGTCGACGCGCGGCCCGTTGACAAGCCCAAAATTGCGCCGGCCCACGCCATTTTGACGCATTGCAGCAAAAAACCCAGCGCGGATCATAGAAAAGGCGGGATCGACAGCCGCGCCATCACGGCGAGCAAGGCGGCCGCGACATTGCGCTCGGCCAGATCGATGCGCGCCACCGCACAGCCGGCGATGTCGTCGCTTGCATCCTCCTGGAAGCGTGCGATTTCGCCGGCCGGCAACAGGCGCACATGCAGATCGACGACGCAGGCCGGTTCGAACGGCAGGGACCGTGGCCCATGTCCCGGCACCTCGGCAAGGCCTTCGATGGTGGCGGGCGCACGGCACACCAGCCGCCCGGCATGGGCTTCGACGAAGAGCTGATCGTCGCCGACGAGCCGTGAGAACAATCCGCGTTGCAGGCAATGGCTGATCAGCGTCAGCGCCAGCGTTGTCTTGCCCGACCCGGATGAGCCGCTGATGAGAATGCCGCTCTCGCCGATCAGCAGCGCCGTGGCGTGTATGTTGTCAGGCCGCACGTCGCGATCCCTGGCGATTGGCGGTCATCCCTCGGCCGGGAGCGTCACGACGAAGCGTGCGCCCTTGATCTCGCCGGGCTTGGTGCCTGGTATGTTTTCGGCGGTCAGCGTACCGCCATGGGCCTCGACGATCTGCCTGGAGATGGACAGGCCAAGGCCGGAATTCTGGCCGAACGCCTCGCCGGCGGGCCGGTCGGTGTAAAAACGTTCGAAGATGCGGTCGATGGCGTCGGCGCGGATGCCGGGACCGTTGTCGTCGACGGTCAGGATGTTGAACTTGCCGGCGCGCGCCAGCGACAGGCTGATGTGGCCATGGTCCTCGGGGACGAAGGAACGGGCGTTCTCGATCAGATTGGTGATGACCTGGCCGATGCGCAGATCGTGACCTACGACGACATAGCCCTTGGCGCCCTGCGGCAGCTTGGCGACCTTGAGCTCGATCTCGACCGCCTTCTTGTTGCGCGTGGTTTCACGCGAAACAGCGACGAGGTCGGTGACGAATTTCTTCAGGTCGACGGTGCCGGCATCTTCGCGCGCCAATTCCGCGTCGAGGCGCGAGGCGTCGGAAATGTCGGTGATGAGGCGGTCCAGCCGTTTCACGTCATGCTGGATGATCTCCATCAGGCGCGCACGGGAGGTGTCATTCTTCGCCAGCGGCAATGTTTCGACAGCACTGCGCAGCGACGTCAGCGGGTTCTTCAACTCATGCGAGACATCGGCCGCGAAGCTTTCGATCGCCTCGATGCGCGCATAGAGTGCGTTGGTCATGTCGCGCACGGCAATCGACAGATTGCCGATCTCGTCCTGGCGGTCGGAAAAGTCTGGGATTTCCTCGCGGCTCTTGACGCCGCGACGCACCCGTACGGCCGCCGCCGACAGCCGGCGCAGCGGGTTGGCGATGGTGGACGCCAAAAGCATCGACAGGATGGCTGTGACGAGCGCCGCGATGCCGAAGACGCGCAGGATCGCCTTGCGTTCGGCGGCGACGATCTTGTCGATATCACCGCCTTCGGTCGACAGCATCAGCACGCCGAGCACGGCGCGAAAACGCTGGATCGGCACCGCCACCGAGACGATCTGCTCGCCCTGTTCCGAGACGCGCACGATGGTCGACGGACTGCCCGTCAATGCCTTGACCACTTCCGGGAAGGCGGCGCCGTTGCCGCCGGGCTGTTCGTGATAGACCGGCAGGTCGGTGTTGCGGAAGAAGTCGAAGATGAATTTCTGGACGCGCTCGACAAGGTCGGGCTCCTCCTCCTCGACCGGCGGCAGGTCGTAGCGCAGGATCTGACCGCGCGAATAGAGATGGCGCGAATCGAGCAGCAAATTGGCGTCGCGGTCATAGATGCGGGCTCGGGTGCGGGTCGGCGAGATCAGCCGCCGCAGGACCGGCGCCACGCGCTCGGGATTGATCGGAAAATCCAGATTGTCGAGTTGGTCCGAGCCAGGCCCCAGGCTTTCGCCGGCCTGCAGCTCAAGCAGTTTTTCCGGGTCGATGCTGATCGAATCCGTCTCGACCGTCGCCGACGCCGCAATCGCGCCGGCGATGATTTCGCCCTGCGTCATCAGGCTTTCGACGCGCGCGTCGATCAGCCCGTCGCGGAAGGTGTTGAGATAGAGGATGCCGGTGACGAGCACCGCCAGCCCGGCGAGATTGAGGAAAAGAATACGCCGCGTCAGGCTGGAAAAGATATGGTGGCCGAGGAAGCGGCGCATCGGCACCGTGATTTTCGACACGAAGGAAGGCATGATGCGCGACGGCCGCCTGGCGGCGCCCGCCGGTCTTGTTCGCTGTGCTTCCACTGCCATCGAACAGCAGCTCCCGCTAGTCCCAGGTTTGACGTATGTCGCAGCCCCACACTAGGGACCGCTTCTGCTCGACATACATCAAATTACGCTTCGCGGAACCGATATCCGACTCCGTAAAGGGTTTCGATCATCTCGAAGTCGTCGTCGACAGCCTTGAACTTCTTGCGCAGCCGCTTGATGTGGCTGTCGATCGTGCGGTCATCGACATAGACCTGCTCATCATAGGCCGAATCCATCAGCGCATCACGGCTTTTTACCACGCCGGGACGCTGCGCCAGCGAATGCAGGATCAGGAACTCCGTGACGGTAAGCGTCACCGGCTCACCCTTCCAGGTGCAGGTATGGCGTTCCTGGTCCATGACGAGCTGGCCACGTTCGAGCGAGCGGGCCTGCTGACTCGGCGCTTTTGCCGCGGCCTCGCGGGCACTGGCACGGCGCAGCACGGCGCGCACCCGCTCCACCAGCAGGCGCTGCGAGAACGGTTTGCGGATAAAGTCGTCGGCGCCCATCTTGAGACCGAACAATTCATCGATCTCGTCGTCCTTGGAGGTCAGGAAGATCACCGGCAGGTCGGATTTCTGGCGCATCCGGCGCAGCAGCTCCATGCCGTCCATGCGCGGCATCTTGATGTCGAGGATGGCGAGATTAGGCGGCCTGGCCGCCAGGCCTTCCAGCGCGGACGCACCATCCGTGTAGGTCTCGACACGATATCCCTCGGATTCGAGGGCGATCGACACCGACGTCAGAATGTTGCGGTCGTCATCGACAAGCGCGATTGTTGCCATTTCAAGCGGCTCCCTCATGAGCTGTCCCTTCTGTCGTAGAGAAGGGGCTTTTGCAGGACAAATTAGGTACAAAATGTGGCATAGGCCTTAACCGCTGTCACGCGCGGGGTGCCGCCGGCCACAATCCGACCTCGACATGGATTGGACGAACGAACCTCGCCAATCCTTTGGGCAACCGTGAAACTTTTCGCATATATAAACGATTTAAACAACTTTCAAAATATCTAAATCGATTAATGATTTGATATCATTTGGCTTTTCTGGTTCTGACCATCCTAGCCTGCTTAGTGGGTGTGCCGGAAATACGCCGGCAAAGATGCGGCAAATCTTGAGAAGGGTCACCAATGTCGGAAGTCGGCAAACGCAATCCTGCCTGCGCGATCGATCGTGTCGGTCTGAAAACCTCTGGCACGGTGCGCTACAATTTCGGCGCGGCCGCGCTCTACGAGGAAGCGATCCGGCGCGGTGAAGCCCGGCTGACCGCGCATGGCGCGCTGCTCGCCGAGACCGGCCAGCACACCGGTCGCTCGCCCAAGGACAAGTTCATCGTCCGCGACGCCGCCACCGAGCCGCAAGTCTGGTGGGACAACAACAAGGCGATCTCGCCGGCACAGTTCGACGCCTTGCTCGCCGATTTCCAGGCCCATGCCGGGGACAAGGACCTCTATGTGCAGGATCTGGTCGGCGGTGCCGACGCGGAGCTAAAGCTGCCCACCAGGGTGATCACCGAACTTGCCTGGCACTCGTTGTTCATCCGTAACCTGCTCATCCGTCCCGAGGCGGCCGAACTCGAACACTTCGTGCCCGGGATGACGATCATCGACCTGCCGTCCTTCCGCGCCGATCCCGGCCGCCACGGCAGCCGCACCGAAACGGTGATCGCCGTCGACCTGACGCGCAAGATCGTGCTGATCGGTGGCACCTCCTATGCCGGCGAGATGAAGAAGTCGGTGTTCACCATGCTCAACTACCTCCTGCCGGAGAAAGGCGTGATGCCGATGCATTGCTCGGCCAATGAGGGACCGGCCGGCGATGCCGCTATTTTCTTCGGCCTGTCGGGAACCGGCAAGACCACGCTGTCGGCCGATCCGTCGCGCACCTTGATCGGCGATGACGAGCACGGCTGGGGTCCGCACGGCATCTTCAATTTCGAAGGCGGCTGCTACGCCAAGACGATCAAGCTGTCGGCGGAAGCCGAACCGGAGATCTTCGCCACCACGCAGCGCTTCGGCACCGTGCTGGAAAACGTCGTACTCGACGCCGATGGCATGCCGGATTTCAATGACGGCCGGCTCACCGAAAACACACGGTGCGCCTATCCGCTCGACTTCATCCCCAATGCCTCGAAGACCGGGCGCGCCAGTCATCCGAAGAACATCATCATGCTGACCGCCGACGCTTTCGGCGTGATGCCGCCGATCGCCCGGCTGACGCCGGCGCAGGCGATGTATCATTTCCTTTCCGGCTACACGGCCAAGGTGGCCGGAACGGAAAGAGGCGTGACCGAACCGGAAGCGACCTTCTCGACCTGTTTCGGCGCGCCGTTCATGCCGCGCCATCCGTCGGAATACGGCAATCTTCTGCGCGAGCTCATCGCTCGCCACGGCGCCGATTGCTGGCTGGTCAACACCGGCTGGACCGGCGGTGCCCATGGCACCGGCAAGCGCATGCCGATCAAGGCGACGCGCGCCTTGCTCGCCGCTGCCCTCGACGGCTCGCTGAAGGCAGGCGCTTTCCGCACCGACGCCAATTTCGGCTTCGAGGTGCCGCTGGCGGCGCCTGGTGTCGACAGCGCCATCCTCGATCCGCGATCGACCTGGGCCGACAAATCGGCCTATGACCGGCAAGCGGCAAGGCTGGTCGGCATGTTCGCCGTCAATTTCGAGAAGTTCGAAAGCCATGTCGACGCCTCCGTCCTCGGCGCGGCGCCGCACATGCAGGAAGCGGCGGAATAGGCGCAGGCAGGACGTCGGTGCCGTCAGCCGTCGGTCGAGACAGTGACAGACTTCCACACCTCGATTTCCTGCCGTAGACGTTCGATTCTGTCCGACACGAGCTTGAGAGCATCGCTGCCAAGCAGAAGCTGCGGCGGCGGATCACTGGACTCGACCAGGCCTAAAACGGCGGCTGCCAGTTTATCGGGATCACCGAGCTGCTTGCCGCTCTTTACCTGTCGCGCCTCACGTATCGGATCAAAAAGCGCGTCGTAGTCAGTGATTGATCTCTCTGTGCGGACCATTGATCGTCCAGCCCAATCCGTCCGGAACGAGCCGGGGCAGACCGCGGTCACGCGGACACCGAACGGGGCCATTTCCGAACGCATCACCTCCGATATGCCCTGGAGCGCAAACTTGCTGCCGCAATAGTAAGCAATGCCGGGCATGGTAATCATGCCGCCCATCGACGTGACATTGACGATGAATCCACGACGTCGCTCCCGAAACCGGGGAAGAAAAGCCTTAGCGACGGCGACAGCGCCGAAGACATTCACGTCGAACTGACGCCGCATCTCTTCGATCGGCGACTCTTCAAGCACTCCCTCATGCCCATAGCCGGCATTGTTGATCAGCACGTCAACCGGTCCATGTTCGTTCTCCGCCTGCCTGACGACGTCGGGTATGGCGTCGAATTCCGTTACGTCGCACAGTACCGGTCGAGCTGCGGGAAGAACGTCGGCGAGCGCTGCGCGTGATGTCTCCGAGCGAACGGCGCCAATCACCTTATGGCCGATCTGGATAGCCGCGGAAGCTATGGCCAAGCCGAAGCCGGAATTCGCGCCGGTGATAAAGAAGGTCTTCTGTGACATGATCGCAAGCTTTCCTTGATTGGTGATGAGTTAACAAATATTATGAGGAACCGAGCATTTCGATCGCGGATTCTCTGAATTTGTTGCCAAATCCTATTCCTCCCAAACACGGACGATCCAAGCTGGTCGAGTTGGCCGGAGCTCTCGCCCCTCGTTGCGGCTACAATCCGACCGCGTTCAGCCGCGTCCGCATACTCCGGACGGAAGCCGTGCTTCACGACATCCCGGTCCTCTATAAGCCAGGCGCGGTGTTCGTATTACAGGGAAGCAAGCAGGGTATCCTCGAAAGGGAGATCTACCTCTACGACGAGGAGCACTATCTGGCGGTTTCGGTGCCCGTTCCATTCCGCATGAAATCGATGGCCAGCTCGGAGCGACCATTGCTTGCGGTCTATGTTGAGTTCGATATGCAGATGGCAGCCGAACTCGCCATGCAAGCGCAGATGCATGCCGAACCGGCGAGCGGCAAGCCGCGAGGTCTCGTGTCAAGCAGGATGGCCCCCGAAATAGAGGATGTCCTGCTGCGCCTCCTTGTGGCACTTCGCAGCCCCGTTGAAGCTCTCGTCCTTGGTGACGGCATTCTGCGCGAACTGCATTACCGGGTGCTGGTCGGCCCGCAGGGCGGTGCAATGCTCGCGGCGCTACAGCAGAAAGGCACGTCCGGAAGGATTATCCAGAGCCTGGCCTGGTTGCGAGAGAACTACGGTTCTGAAATTTCGATCGGCGACCTGGCAAAAGACGTGGGCATGAGCGTTCCTTCCTACCATGTCCATTTCAAGAGCCTGACCGGCAACAGTCCAATGCAGTACGTGAAGGCGATACGGCTCCACGAAGCACGATTGATGATAGCACGCCAGAACAGGACGATCGCAGAGGTCGCGGCTTTGGTAGGCTATGCGAGCCCCTCCCAATTCAGCCGCGATTTCAAACGGCATTTCGGGCGCACGGCATCGGAAGAGACGAAATGGCTCCGTCGCCATCTTGGCGAACTCGCCTGGGCGTCGTGATCAGGATCGTCATATGTCAGTTAGGGGCTGCGCTTTCGATCGGGCCTTTTCTTTTTCGGTCCGCCGCGCCATGACTGCGGCATGCCGATCGACGACGATATCATCATATCGGGCGAAGCCGTGATTCACCCGGGCGACCTGCACGAGGATTTCATCCGCTCGTCCGGTCCCGGCGGCCAGAACGTCAACAAGGTGGCGACGGCGGTGCAGCTTCGCTTCGACGCGCGGAACGCCGAGGGCCTGTCGGACCGCGTACGCGAGCGGACCATAAAACTTGCCGGCCAGCGCGCCACCAAGGATGGGGTCATCGTCGTCGAGGCCGGACGCTTTCGCACGCAGGAGCAAAACCGCGCCGACGCACGGGCCAGGCTGACGGCACTGGTCGCCAAGGCCGCCGAACCGCCGCCGCCGCCGCGCAAGAAGACACGGCCGTCGAAAGGCGCGGTCGAGCGTCGGCTGAAGAGCAAGGCGGGGCGCGGTACGATCAAGAAGCTGCGCGGTCGCGTGGAGAACGATTGAGCAACACGCAAATCGTGCCCGCAAAACCACTTTCAATTTTGCGTTGCGGATGCGAGGTTTCCCTTATTGCCACAGCAAGGGAGACCTAGAGATGGGTATGTTCGATTTCGTCAAGAACGTCGGCAAGAAGCTCGGCATCGGCGGCGACGAGGAAGCCGCACCCACCGCCGACACGCTCAAGAAAGAGCTCGATTCACACAAGCTCGGTACCGATGGCGTGCAGGTCGTTGTCCAGGGTGATACGGCGGTGCTGAAGGGCGTCGTCAAGGACCAGTCGATCTTCGAAAAGGCGGTCATCGCCGTCGGCAACACGCTGGGCGTCTCCAAGGTGCAGACCGACGAGTTGCAGGTCGCGCCGGCTTCCGGCACGGCGGCCGCAGCCAAGGAGCCGACTTTCTATACGGTCCAGAAGGGCGACAATCTCTGGAAGATCGCCGAAAAGAGCTATGGCAAGGGCCAGGGCGCCAAGAACACGGTCATCTTCGAGGCGAACAAGCCGATGCTGACCCATCCCGACAAGATCTATCCGGGCCAGGTTCTGCGTATTCCAGAACTTGGCTAATCGCCGGGCATGGTTGTATCAAAACGCTGAATCAGTGCGCCGCGCGTCCGAAAGGCGCGCGGCGTTGCCTTTACCAGCGGCGCTTCAGCGAAGCCGTGATGTTGCGGCCCTGGCCCATGTAGCAATAACCGGAATTGCACACCGTCGCGCGGTCATCGGCAATATTGCGGACGGCGAAAGCGGCCGAGACACCTTCATACCTCTTGTCGATGGCGCCGAAATCGTAGGACGCCGAGGCATCGAGATAGACGGCGGCATCGTTCTTGGCGGTGTTTGACGTGTCGGTATAGGTCGCGCTCTGCAGCCGCACGCCGGCTCCCACCGAAAGGCCGGGTGCCGCACTGCCCTCGTCGAATTTGTAGTTCGCCCAGAGGCTCGCGACATGTTCGGGGGTGACGGCGGGGACCTTGTCCAACTCCGTCGAGTCAGGGCCGGCGCCCGTGATCTCGGCATGGTTGTAGTTATAGGCCGCGATCACGTCGAGCCCGTCCATGACGGCCGCGCGGGCTTCCAGTTCAAAACCATTGCTGGTGACCTCGCCCAGTGAACGATAGGTGCCCGCATTGGGATCGACGACTACCGGCTTGTTCTTCTCGACCAGATGGTAGGCGACCGCGGACAGCAGGATATCCGTTCCCGGTGGCTGGTACTTGACCCCCACTTCGAACTGTTCGCCCTTCGTAGGCTGAAGAATGCCGCCGCCATCGGCCGAGCGGTTCGAGATCGGTTCGAATGACGTCGCGTAGCTGGCGAAGGGCGCGACGCCGCTATCGAACAGATAGAGGGCGCCGGCCTGCATGCTGAAGGCGTTCTTGTTCACCGCTTCGGAACCGCCCCCAAAATAGTCGCGCGTCTGCTCGACCCAGGTCTGGCGGCCACCGAACGTGAAACGCCATTTGTCCAGTTCGACCTGATCCAGCGCATAGACGCCGGTCTGGCTCAGATCCGCGTCGGATGCAGAGAACGTGGTGTCCGGGGTCGGGCCGGAGAAACCGTAGGTCGGGTTGGCAATGTCGAAATCGTAGGCCGGATCGGTCGGATCGAACCCATAGCCGAAGGAAGAGGTCAGGTTCGTGTAGTCGAGGCCGAGAAGCAACGTGTGGGCGAGCGCCCCGGTGTCGAACCTGGCCTCGACCTGATTGTCGGCCTGGAAGACGTTCATTTCGTCGCGAATTGCGGTCGCATAACGATGCGCGACCGTGCCTGTCCAACCGGAGACCGCGAGATAGCGCGACCTCAGGTCGAGATGGGAGTATCGTACATTCTGGCGCACCGTGATGCCGCCGCCGAAATCGTGCTCGAACTTGTAGCCGACCTGCTGCTGCCGGATCTTCTGATGGTCATAGTCGGGGTCGCTCTCGCGCAGGGTGTGGACCTTTCCCGACGGATCGGTGATCACGCCGACATTGGAATCGGTCTCGTCCGCCTGCACCAGCCCATAGATGGTGAAGGACGTCGCGGCGTCCGGATTCCAGGTGAACGACGGCTGCAGCAAATAGCGGTCGTCGGCGATGTCGAAATTGGTGTCGCCGTTTCGCGCCAGGCCGACGATCCTGTAGAGGAAATCGTCACTGCCCTTGGTGACCGGACCGCCGAAATCGAAGGCGGCCTGCGCCCTGTCCTTCGCGCCATAAAGCAGTTCGACTTCCCTGATCCTGTCCTTGGTCGGCAGCTTGGGCACCTTGTTGACGATGCCTGCCGGCGTTCCCGCGCCGTAAAGCACCGATACCGGTCCCTTGATCACATCGACGCGTTCGAGCGAGTAGGGGTCGGTGCGGAACGTGCCGTAGTTGATATAGGGCTGGCGCAGGCCGTCCTTATAGTCGCCGAGCGTGGTTGCGTCGTAGCCCCTGATGTAGATCTGGTCGAATCGCGGGTCGAATCCGTAAGCGCCGGTGCTGACGCCTGAGGAATAGCGCACCGCCTCGACAATGTCCTGCGCGCCGCGCTCCTCGAGTTCCTTGCGTGTCACCACCGAGACGGAGCGGGGCGTTTCGATGAGGGGCGTGTCCGTCTTGGTCGCACCGGAGCTGCGCTTGGCAGCCACCGTCCTGTCGTCCTCACGGGACGTGTCGCCGCCGGCCTCGCCGCTGACCGTAATGGGCTCGAGCACGGTGGCGCCGCCCGATGCCTGGGTGCCTGCCTGCTGGGCGGAGGCTTGGTAGGCACCAGCCAGCGTCGCCAGGCATGTCGTGGCAAGCAGTCCTCGCCGCGACCAGATGCAGCCCCGTTCGATCGCGTTGAAGCCTTGAAGAAATGTCACTTCCATATCCCTCGCTCTCGTTGGCTGCCCGCGGCTTCGCTGGACGCGGAAGCTGAAAATTCTTGTGTCAACCGGTCCGGTTCTAAATCTTGACTATGTTAGTCATCTTTGTTCGTCAACCGCCATTTGGCCAAGACGAATTCGCTGCGGCCATCCCTCGTAAAAACCACGACCGCTTTCGGGTCGCCGTTTTCGTCTGGCGGTGGCATGCTGAGGCTCCGAACCATTCACATGAGCCAACCCATGCTCGTTCTGCCCAAAGGCATCCGTCACATGCCGGCCCATCTGTCCCGCGCCGTCCAGGAGACGCTGGTCGAGGAGGTGAGAAGCATTGTCCAGCAGGCGCCGCTGTTCGTGCCGGCCATGCCTCGGACCGGCAAGGAGATGAGCGTGCGCATGACCAATTGCGGTCCTCTCGGCTGGGTCACCGACAAGGAACGCGGCTATCGCTACCAGCCGACGCATCCGCTGACCGGAGAGCCGTGGCCGCCTATCCCCGACAGTCTGCTAGACCTGTGGCGTCAGGTGTCGGGCTATCCCAATCCACCGCAGGCCTGCCTGATCAATTTCTACACGCCGGAAGCGAAGATGGGCCTGCATCAGGATCGCGACGAGGCCGATTTCTCGGCACCCGTCGTCTCCGTCTCGCTGGGTGACGATTGCCTGTTCAGGGTCGGCCAGACAACCCGCGATGGCGCCACCAAATCGTTCAGGCTCAAAAGCGGCGATGTCGTCGTGCTTGGCGGCGAGGGCCGTCTTGCCTTCCATGGCGTCGACCGCATCTACCCTTCGACCTCGGCGCTGCTCAAGAACGGCGGCAGGATCAATCTGACGTTGCGGCGGGTGACGAAGCCCGACGAGGGCGCCGTATAGGCGAGGGTTCGCGCCCCGCACGGCGCCGCCGACCTTTGGGCGACCAGCGATAGTTCAGTTCAGCGCAGCGGTGAAAAAATCGCCGAGACCAGATGGAAAGGCAAAGCGCCGTAGGTGGCGACCGTCGCCTGATCGTCCCATTGGCGGAACTGCCGGGACGGTCGCGCTTCCAGCGTCAGGGCATGCTGTCGGCCATCGAACGTAACCTTGCCGCGAAAGCACAGCACCCGCTCTCCACCAGACCGGCTGATGGCCATCGCACGCAGACGCGCCACGTGGTCGTCGCCCACATTGATCTCCATTTCGATGCGGCGCCGGACCGGCGGGACGCTGATCCTGATCGTGATGTCCAGCATCATCTCCCCTGCCGTCGCAGGGCACGGTATGGCCTGCGAGAAGGCCAGGGGCGACTGTCCTTCCAGCGGCTCGCGAGGTGCCTGCCTGCCGCGCCATGCTCTGCCGCGCCATGCCCTGGCGGGCGGCTCCTGCCGCAGCCGACCGCTCTTGCGTCTCAGCCGCAACTGCTTGGCGAAGCCGCGCGACAGCCAGGTCAGCCTGCCGAAGTCGGTTCGCGGCTTGGCCTGCAGCACCGCCGACCAGCGTGCAAGGCCGGTGCGGTCGGCCATGTCCAGCACGCGCGCCAGCACCTTGTCAGGCACCGTCACGCCAACAGCGAGCGCAAGGTAGGAAAGCGCCACCGCCGCGGCAACGGCAAGGCCACGCCTGGCGACGACATCGAGGAACACGTCCCAGTCGACGCCGCCGGTGCGAATGGCCACCGCGCAATCGACCAGCCAATCGCTGTGGGTATGGGCATCGAGCCCGCCATGCGCGATGGCGAGCGCGATGCGATCCGCGGGCGACGGCACCAGCACGCCGACACCGCTGAATTCGGCCGTCGCCGCGCGCTGCCAGATCGCCTGGTCATCCTCGTCGCTTTGCTGCGAGCCGTCATAGGCAAGCTGGTGCAGATCGATATCGCCATAACTGCCCTTGAAAAAATTCATCGAGCGCAGCGACGCCAGCCTTGTCCTCAGATATTGGGGACTCACCCCGGTGGCGATCTGCCAGTCGCCGTCGCGCAGCACGCCGAATGCCGCCGGCATGTCCTGCGGCCGCACCAATATGTCGATGTCGTGCGCCACCCGGCCACGCTGCGCCGAGGCGTTCAAGGCAATGCGGCTGGCACCCTTGATCAGCATCACCAGGCAGCCGGAATCCGTCATCGCCTGCAGCGCCGGTTCGGCCTCGCGCATCGCCATGCGCGACTTGGTCCACAGCATCTTTTGCAGGCCGACAAGGCGCGGATAGGCGGATTGGCCGGCCAATTTCCGGCCGAACCGATCGCAGATCGCGGCCAGCAGCCGGTGTTCCCTGAAGGAGACAAGGTCGATGTCGTTCGCGCTTAGCCACTGCATGGCGCAACCGGCGGCCGCGTCCTCATCGACAAGAAGGGCAGCCTTGAGCAGTTGGTCGAGCCCGCCCGTCGGCCAGGACCAGCCATAGTCCGGGAAACGTCGGCTGATGCGGCGAATGCCCGCCATCAGCCCGCGCCGGCCTTGTTCCGGGCCCGTCGCAGCATGGCGAGCCGCGCCACTTCGAGATAGCCGCGGTCGCGCGCCGCATCGCGGCCATAGGACAGGCTGCCGGGCCTGATGCGGCGCAGCGCCAGCACCTCTTCCACCATGTCGAGGGCAAGGCCCGTCTCGCGTGCCCGCGCGATCCAGTCGATCATTTCGCCGCGGCCGCCCGGCGGATCGACGATTGGTCCGACGGTCTCGGCGGCCTCGCGCCGGATCAGCATCGTGGTCCGCGACCAACCGGGTACGATCGCGTCCTCGGGTGCATCGGGCCGGTCATTGCGGAAGTTTCGCAAATGGCAAAAAACGCCCGACGTTGCGGGATGCCTTTCGAGATGCGCGAGCTGTGTTTCGGCCTTGCTCGGCAGCCACAGATCGTCGGCATCGAGCGTTGCAATGAGCGGCGTCGACAAGGCGGCGATGCCCCTTGTCGTGGCGCTCCCAGGTCCGGCATTTGCCTGGCGCAGCAATTGCAGCGGCAGGTCCGTTCCGCCGATCGCCGCCGCGAGATCGTCGCTGGATCCATCGTCGACGATCACCACCAGCTCAGGCCGCACTGTCTGCGCCGCGACCGATCGCAGCGTCTCGGCGATGGTGCCGCTGGCGTTGAAGGCCGGTATGACGACGCCATAGCTCCGCATGCTACATGAAGCGCCAGTTGGCGAGTTCTTTGACATCGAAGATGCCTTCGATCCCGCGCAGTGAAGGGTCGGCCTTGCGCCGTTTCATCGATTTGTGGATGGCCCGCAAGAATTCCCGAAGGGATGTGTCGACCTGCTTTGTCATGTTGCCGGGATGACGTCGGTAGTAAAGCGATACGGTATCCGGCAGGACGAATCTGGGGCCGCTTTCAAAGGTGCGCAGCAGGTAGTCGGTGTCTTCGGCCTGGCCGAAGGCCTCGTCGAAGCCGCCGATCCGTTCGATGAGCTTACGCGAGAAAATGCCTGACGACAGATGAATTCCCCGCACGGTCATGAAATGGCTGCCGGGGCAGGGTTCCAGCAGATCGTCGTCGATGTGTTCGACCATCATCATCAGGGAATAGGTAAGCTCCAGAGCGGGGTCGGCGTCAAAGCATGCGATATCGGCCTTGAATCGTCCCGCAGGCGAGACATCATCCGAATCGAGGAACGACACGAGCTCCGTTTCCGGCGTGAGCAGTCTGAGACCAGCGTTGCGAGCCCGGGTCACGCCCATGTTCTCTTGCCGGAAAAGACGAATGCAGGGGTTCTCGGCCATCATCGAACGCACGGCCTCCGGCGACCCGTCGGTCGAGCCGTCGTCGATCACGATGATGTCGAGATCGGCGGCATCTTGCTGCCGCACGAGCGAGCGCAGCGCCGAGACGACATAGCGCTCGCGATTGTACACAGGCATGATCACGCTGAGCTTCACCGGGCGCCTCGTGTCAGGAAATCCTCGATCGTGCGGGCGATCTCTGCCGGGTCGATGCCGAGGGACAAACGGAAGCACGGCAGGTGGCGCGTCAATTCGCTGAAGAAGCGAAAGCCGCTTTCGCGCTCGCCCGGCATCTGGGCGATGCCGGACGGCGCCAAGGCAATCATGGCATCCCTGCGCGACACCGGCATAATCGAACTTGCTCCGCCTCCGCTGATATGTGGCACCACCAGCGCGACGATGTCCAGCATGGCGGGCACCGGCCGAGGCGCGATATCATGAATATGGAACGTGTGCTTGCCTTGCCAGTTCAGCGGGCCTTGCGCCGTTAGCCGCTGCCGCAGGCCCAGCCGGGCGAAACCTTCCGTGTCCTGCTTCAACGTCGAAAAAAGGGGGCGCGCGGTCACGCCGTCGGTGAGATCGATCAGCACATAGTCGTCGCCGACACTGTCGAGCCCGTTAAGCAGGCCGGCGGCGACGGTCCCCGATTTCCCGGCCCCGCCCGAGCCGGCAAGCAGAATACCGTTGCCGTCGATGCCAAGCGTGCCGGCATGCGTCAGCCGCATGCCGCGCGCGGCATATTCCCAGTGCAGGAAGGCGCGCAGCGGTGCTCCCGGCTCCCAGGGCGGAAAGGCATCGGCCGAGGCCATCAGCTGCACGCCGACGCGGCGGTGCGGATCGTAGACCTGCCAGAAATCCAGGTCGTGGAAATGGTGCCCGCGCAAACCGGCTTCGGCGAGCCGTTTGGCAAAACCGTGCTCGGTGAAATGGGCATCGCCCCAGTGCGCCGGCTCCGGGATGCCGTCAATGCCGGGATGCGCGATGAAGATGCGACCCGTGGACGGTGCCGGCTGGTCATGCCCGGGCTCGACAAAAGCATGGCCCAATGCATCGGCAAGCACGCCGTGACCGAGATGCACGGTCAGTTCAAGCCAGGGCAGGCGAACCTTTCGCATGGTCGGATAGCACGCGGCCGCGCCTTCAGCGGCGGCGATGAGATACCTGGCGTAATCCGGCAAGGTTTCGAGCGTGACGCGCGGCATCAATCGCCTTCCATCACGCTGCGGCCGCCCCGTCAGGAAGCCTGCTTGACCGCCGGCCAGCCGAGAGGTTCCTCGACCTCGTGGATGGGATCAACGACGATCAGGTCGGCGAGGTCGTCGTGAATGCTCACATTGAGCGGCTCGTTCGTGGCGGCAAGCTCGGCAGGCAAATCGCCCGGCAAAGGCTGCGCCGCCGCGTCCAAGCGCACCAGCAAACCCAATTCGAGCAATTGCGATATGAAGCGTTCGAGTTCGGCCTGGCCTATTGTCGAGCCGCCGGCGCTCAGCCCGACCAGAGCCTGGGCGTCCGCGCCGGATGAAAGCGCCTGCCATACCTTGCTGCCGGAATCGGAAAAGCCGAAATATTTGCCATTGGCAAGATTGAGCACCACGGCCTCGCCATCGAAAGATTCGAAAACGATATCCCGGCTCGCTACCGCATAGGCGTGGGAGTCATGCGTCATTGTTGCCCCGTCCTGCATTTCCTGCCCGCCAGCAGGACCGCTTCCACCAACAACGCCTGTAAACTTTCAGGTCTTCCTTGGCAAGGTAACCTTTGCCGGCAACGCGGGACCATTTCCGGGTTCAGTCGAAAGCCGGGCGGATCAAGCCTCGATTTCAAGCGGCGACAATGGCTTGGAACAACAGGCCAGGATGAAGCCATCATCGATCTCATGATCGAGGATGCCGCCATTGTGGCTCATCTCGACGCTGCCGGAGACTTTCTTCACTTTGCAAGTTCCGCAAAGGCCGAATTCGCAGGCGGCCGGTATTCGCACGCCCGAGGCGCGCGCCGTCTGCAGCACGGTCTGGCCGCCGACACAGTCGGCGTCGACATCCGAAAGCGCGAAGCGGATCGGCGTCGCGGCTTCGACGCAAATCGCCGCGCCGTCTTCAGCCGGCGAGGCAAACGGCGCCGGGATTTCCTCCGCCGCCGGCGCGGCAAAGCTCTCCTGATGGTATTTTGCCATGTCGAACCCGGCGGCCTCCAGCATGCCGCGCACGGCGCGCATGAAAGGGTCGGGGCCGCAGCAGAAGATTTCGCGTTCGCGGAAATCGGGCGCCAGGAGCGGCAGCCGGATGGCGTCGATGCGGCCCATATGGCCGTACCAGCCCTCGCGGCTCGACCGCTCCTCGATCATGAAGCCGAGCGACAGGCCCGGCATATGGCCGCCGAGCAGTTCGAGTTCCTTGCGAAAGATGATCTCTTCCGGGCGCCGCGCGCAATTGACGAAGCCGACATCGGTCCATGGCGCGCAGTCGTTCAGCCAGCGCAGCATCGACATCATCGGCGTCACGCCCGAACCGGCCGAGATGAACAGGTATTTCGCCGCCGGGTGGCTGTGCAGCGAAAAGTCGCCGCCCGGTCCATAGGCCTTGACGTGCGAGCCGGGCGTCAGGTGATCGAACATCCAGCGTGTGCCGACGCTGCCCGCCTGCGCCTTCACCGTCACCGCGATCGAGAATGGCCGTGACGGCGATGATGACAGCGTGTAGGTGCGCATCAGCGGGCCGTCCGGTGTCGGCAATTCCAGCGTCACGAACTGGCCCGGCTTGTAGCGGAACCAGGTCTGGTTGTCGGAGCGGAAGGTGAAGGTCTTGACGTCGGGCGCCTCGTCGCTGACGCCGGTTACTTCCAGCACCTGCAGCCTGTCGTTCCACGGCGCCATCTGGTCGAGGTGGCGATAGAGGCCAAGATCAGTCATGGCGTTCATCCCTGCATACCTTTCATTTTGGGCGTGTCGTGATCCCAAAGCCGCTGCACAGTTTTGGCCGACATGCGCTAGGCGACACTGCGCAGAGCAGGCCGGCCGTCTTCGGAAAGCCGTGGGCCGATAAAGCGCGCGTACCAGTCGACGAACTGGATGACGCCGCCCTCGTGCAACTCCGAATAGGGACCGGGCTCGTAGGCCGGCGACAGGATGCCGAAGGCGTTTTCCTCGACGATGCGGCGGTCCTGGTCGTTGGTCTCGGTCCAGACATGGGTGAGTTCGGCGAGATCGTAGTCGACGCCTTCCACGGCATCCTTGTGGACCAGCCATTTGGTCGTAACCGCTGTTTCCGTGGCGCTGACCGGCAGCACGCGGAACGTCACCGCATGATCCACGAGGATATGGTTCCAGGTTGTCGGGTAGTGATAGTGCATCAGCGTGCCGATCCGGTCGGCCGAGACGCTGTCGGACAGGTTCTTCTTCACCGCGCGCTTGCCGGTCATCGTGTAGCTCTGGGCATCGCGCAGCAGCGGCGCGCGGGTGGCGCGGTATTGTCCAGCCGGGTCGATGCGAAACTTGCTGGGCAGGCCAACAGCTTCGCACTTCGCCCAGTGGGCCAGCATCTCCGGATCGCTGTCGGCGCCTTGCACGCCGGTCACGGTCGGCGCTTCCGGGAAGGTCTTGCACAGCTCAGGATGATTGCCCGCGCAATGGTAGCATTCGCGGTTGTTTTCCCAGACCAACTTCCAGTTGCCCTTCTCGATGATCGTGCTCTCGAAGGCGATCTTGGCCTCGCTCAGCCGGTGCGGCTGGAGATAGGGCTCGATCATCGCCCGCATCGGCGCGAAGTCGGCGGGCTCCTTGGCCAGGCAGATGAAGACATAGCCGGCGACGCTTTCGCAGGCGACCGGCTTGAGCCCGAACTGGCTCTTGTCGAACCCATCGGCCATCTGGCGGGCGAACAGCAGCCGGCCGTCGAGTTCGTAGGTCCACTGGTGATAGGGACACACCAGTTTGGCGGCCATACCCTTCTCGGTGTTGCAGACGCGGCTGCCGCGATGGCGGCAGGAATTGTGGAAAGCGTTGATCTTGCCCTGCTGATCGCGCACCAGCACGACCGGATAATCGCCGATCTGCACGGTGATGAAGCTGCCCGGCTTGGGCAACTCGCAATCATGGCCGATGAAAAGCCAGTCGCGATACCAGATCAGTTCCATGTCAAGCTTGAAGTAGTCCGGGTCGGTATAGAAGGGCTGTTCCAGCGAAAGGCCCTGTCTGCGGCCGTTCAAAAGCCTCAGCATGTCGTTGCGCGCGTCCATGTCCTGTCCTCATTTTCAAGGACTGAACTGGTGGTGATGGAGGAAGGACTGGGCGCAAGCCGGCGAAAGCCGGACAACACCATCCGCCCCTTGACCGCCCACCGCGATCAGTCGAGTTCTAGCGATCTCGGGCTGGTTTCCGGGCTCTGGAGTTGTCCTGGCGGACCATCGCGACACCTTCCCAGGCTTTCGCCCAGTGGTCTCCCGTTGCGACTTGAACTCCACCACCGTTGCGGGGGCAGCGCCGGAATCTGACCGGCTTCCCAATTCTCCGCTCCGTCGTCACGCAGCGGCACCTGAGATCGCTCGATCTAATCACGACAGGGTTTGCGACATCGGCACGAAAGCGACATCGCATCCATGCGGCGCGACACATACGCGGGATCGTCCCGGCGCGGTTGCAGCGGGGGAATCGCCTTTTCTCGCCAGGCGCGCGGGCACCGTTTTCGACCCTCAGCCGGGCCGGAAAAGGGTTAATGGTTTCGAAAAGTGACTATTAGCAGAGTCTAAAATCGAACCGAACGGTTCGTTTCTGTTGACGGTGCGTGCAGGACGGTGTG
The DNA here is from genome assembly GCF_006442275.1 of Mesorhizobium sp. B2-3-10. Taxonomy (NCBI): domain Bacteria; kingdom Pseudomonadati; phylum Pseudomonadota; class Alphaproteobacteria; order Hyphomicrobiales; family Phyllobacteriaceae; genus Mesorhizobium; species Mesorhizobium sp. B2-3-10. The sequence goes on along the minus strand of NZ_VFVT01000001.1, from coordinate 720 downwards.
AACGCCCAGCCTTCCGACACAGTTGGTGATCGGGTCGTGATCTTAGACAACTATTTGATATCAAATGAAAAAATGAGACATGTAGAAGGCGTTGGTACAATTTCAAGTGGTGGAGTCATGGTCCACGCTGAACAACTTCGTGATTGGAAACGGCAAGGGGGCTCTCCCACATCGGGGCTGTCCGAACGACGCGATTTAATCCCAAGACACGCCGCTAGACGGACGGGAAAAATACTGGAGTACAAAAATGAAAAAGATCATTCTCACTGCCGCCGCCCTTCTGGCTATTTCCGGCAGCGCCTTCGCTAGCAGCGACCATTATGGTTCGAACGCCGCGACCCCCACGGCTACTGTCGACAGCTCCTACACCGCTTCGACCAAGAAGTCGGAGCCGGCTGCCCAGACGCCTGTGACGGGCGCCGACCACAACCTCTTCGGCAACAATTAATAGCCATCCCCGGCACGCGGCGGGTGACCCTGCCGCGCTGGTGGACCCTACAAATTCAGGAGTATTAAAATGAACAAGATCCTCATTGCTGCCGCCGCCGTTCTGGCTCTCTCCGGCAGCGCTTTCGCCGGCAGCGACAACTATGGTTCCAACGGCGCCAACCAGGCTGCTGCCGCTTCGACCGACAATTCGAACACCGCGTCGATCGGCAAGTCGGCTCCGGCCACCTCGGCGCCTGTCCAGCAGGGCAGCGACCGCAACCTCTTCGGCCA